>JAJYHX010000004.1 GCA_021784575.1 Nitrospirota bacterium | reverse complement strand
GGGCGATTTAGGAGTTTTTGATCAGTTAATAAGCGAAGGCGATAAAAGATTAAGGCCGTGGCACAAGGCGTTATTGGCATCTAAAAATAGCCCATGAGCCGAAGGCGAATTGGCTTCAACCTCTGCCCCTGAGCGGCCTGATTGCCGGTCGTGGCGGATTGGGCTTGACGGTTTGCATCCGCTTAGACCGGCGGCCTGCGAAGTGGCCAGAATTAGACTGTTAAAACCTTTGCATGAATGTTAAAATAGTATGAAGGATAATATTGTTTAATTCCTGTTCTTGACAACTTGTTCGCCGGAATATAAAATGCCTCAAAATTTAAGGAGAGTTATGAATATTGAAATTGTAGGTCTGATGGAGTCTGTCGACTTTGAGCGTGACTTGTTCACAGAGGCGGTAAAACCGAAGATTGATAAAAGTTTTTTTGTATGTGGTGAACGTAACATACCTCGAATTATGGGCGAGTTTTGGACTGCCAAACAAAGACAGGCTTCTTCTATCCATGAGATAGCGTATCGTGCTTGTTTTAAGCCACAATTACCGGCCTTTTTCATCAAATCACTCACTACAGAAAACGATATAGTATACGACCCATTTGGAGGTAGAGGAACCACCGTGATCGAGGCTGCTCTATTGGGTCGAAATGTTATATCGAACGATATAAATCCATTGAGTGAAATCCTTACTCGTCCGCGGTTAGAAGTTCCGGACTGGATTGAAATAAAGAAGCGCCTTGATGAAATAAAATTTGAATATGCGGTAAAGGCTGAAATCGACTTATCGATGTTTTTTCATCCCGATACGGAAAGCGAAATAGTATCGCTTAAAAATTATTTAAAGAGCAGGAGGGAAAGCGGGCTTGAAGATAGCATCGATAGATGGATAAGGATGGTTTCAACTAATAGGCTTACAGGTCATTCAAGTGGTTTCTTTTCTGTTTATACCCTCCCTCCGAATCAAGCTACTTCGCGCGAAAGCCAAATAAAAATAAATGAGAAGCTTAAACAGGTGCCATCTTACAGAAATACAAAAGAAATTATTATTAAAAAAACAAAAAGTCTTTTATCGGGTGTAACTGCCGATGAGAAGAAAAATTTAAAAAGGGCTAGCAGAGATGCTCTTTTTTTGATTGGAGATGCTCGGAAAACAAGAAAAATAAAAAAAGAATCTGTTCAATTAACCGTTACTTCCCCGCCTTTTTTAGACATCGTTCAATATGCCAAGGACAACTGGCTAAGGTGCTGGTTTAATTCAGTAGATTCGGAAGAAATTTCCAAGGAAATAACAATGTCCAAAAAGATTGATGATTGGTCATCAGTTATGAGAGAAGTTTTTAAAGAACTTTATAGAATTACCAAACAAGGCGGGTGGGTTGCCTTTGAGGTCGGCGAGGTCAGAAACAGTTCTTTAAACCTCGATGAGTATGTAATACCTTTGGGAGTTGAAGCTGGATTTTCCTGCGAAGCAGTGATGATTAATACGCAAAATTTTACAAAGACATCTAATATTTGGGGAATAAAAAATAATTCAATTGGAACAAATTCAAATCGCATAGTTTTATTTAGAAGGGAGAAAAATCGAGAATGAAAGATGAGCGATATGTAAAAAATTTAGAGGACGTCATAAAACAAATGCTGACGCCTATAAAGAATATACCCTTGAATCTTGTTATTGAATCTTTATGCGGATGTAAAATAATTCCATTCAACCCTGATGATGAAAAGGATGCGAAAATTCGATCAGTATTAATTCGGGTTGCAAATATGGCCGCCTCAAGGGTGAACGTATCGGGTATTCGTAGACCAAGACCAAATGAAGTTGGAAATGATATTGAACCTTTTGTAAGGGATGCATTGAACACTTCTCGCTATCATGCGGGCACTCCGGTATGTTGTAATGGGAATATGAAGACGACGGGTTATCCAGATATATATTTTATCGACGAATTTGGTAGGACAAATTATTTAGAGTGTAAAACATTCAATAAAGAAAACATAGCAACTACCCAGCGCTCCTTTTATTTGTCGCCTTCCGAAAATTTTAAAGTAACAAAAGATGCGCATCATTTTGTTTTATCTTACGAGATTTACGTAGATGGCCGGGAGGAGAAAAACAATATTTATAAGTGTAGGGAGTGGAAGTTATTGGCAATAGAAAATCTTTTAGTTGATGTCAAATATGAGTTCAATTCAGATAACCTTCGATTGTATTCTGAGCCTTTAATTATTGCCAGCGGAAAAGTGTAAAATTCGTTATACTGGTCGATGACTGTGGACGTGCCTTCGAATATCAATAATAGTCTGATGAAAAGTTGCACCTTGTGAAGAGCCGGCAATATTTTCTAATTCAGCCTCGACTCTATCAAATACTTGGCTGACTGCATGTTCTAGGTCATGTTGCGAACGTGGAATAAAAACTCCGCCATTTCTTCCCGGATAAACCAGCGTAGCAATTGTTCCAGCTTGTTTCAATTGAATTAAGACATTTTGTTGAAACTCTTCCCTTCCCAAATTAAATCCTTGATTATTTACATGTTCGACAAGGTCGTCCAGTCTAATCCTGTTGTCATAACCAAGGGCATGAGTTATCAGAAAATCAAGCGCATGAAATATTCCGTCCGGATTTTGCGCATGCTGCCCTCTTAATCTTGTAGCTGCTGTCATCCATGGGTTAGTGGGTATCGCCATGCAACCCCATAATATAGCTGTTGCTTTTGTTCCAGAAAACGATTCTATTTAGCCAATAAGATTGAATAATGTCGATCATAATATCTTATTTAGCGGTTAATGTCAACCCCCGTTACATGCAGCCTCGCGCCCACTGAGCCGCCCTGATAACTTGATATATAATGCCTATAACTGCAACAAGTGTATAATTAGAACATTTTTAAATTCTACTTGACAAGTATTTTAATCGGTGCTAAATTTCAATTGCCTAAGAATGGCGGGGCTATAAGCCCGGGGACGGATTCCCCGTATTTTAACGAAAGGGACATGAGACCCTATGAGAAAACAAATTACATTGACAATCGATTCTGATGTTTATGACGAACTGCAAGACCTTCCGAGAAGGGTGTCAGTATCAGAGGTCGCCTCCTGGATGCTCAAATATTACATTGCAGAGTTTAAGAAGGGCAGGGAGTTAACTCAGGAAGAGTTCGACATGTTAATAAATAGCACGCCGGGCGGAAGGGATTTTAGGAAGAGATTCAGAGAGGCGCCATCTGTAAAAAAGCTGTTGGCCGTAGATGCAACGGTTACTGAGGCTATCGATAAGGTCAAAAGGAAAGTCGGTAGGCCCCCCAAACCAAAGGTTTAATTTATGACCGGTAGGCTTCTAACATACGATGACCTTTCGGAGCGTTGGCAAATTGCGGTTAATACCCTTCGTCAATGGGTAATGAAGGGTGCGTTGGTTCCGATAAAATTGGGGCGTTCTGTGAGATTCAAGGAATCATATGTCGAGTCTGTAGAGGCTAAGGGGCTTCCCAATGTTAATACCAAAATGGAATATAACAAACAATAGAACTGAATGGGCTGTGCGAATTGCTGATGAGCACGGCAAAAAGAAATATTTTGCTACCGGCCTGACCTCTAAACGGATGGCTCAGGAATACGAGGCCAAGCTTAGAACCGAGATATCCGAAAGAAAATTATTCCCCGAAAAATTCCTTCCCCAAGTAAAGTTCAAGGATTTTGTCCCCGAATACCTTCAAAAACATGCCTCTAAAAAGAGGTCGTATCAGACTTATACTTATCTTGTCAAACAGCTTATCAGCTTCTTTGGTGATTTCCTCCTTACGGAGATCAACCGCTATCATATAGAAACTTTTTATGCAAAGCGTTCCCAGGAAGTCGGCGTCTGTATGGTCAACCGTGAGACGGTAATTTTAAAGGGTATATTAACCAAGGCTATAGAGTGGGGCTTCTTAAAGGTCAACCCGGTAAAGGGCTTCAAGCTTGAAAGGGAAAAGGCAAGACAGCGTTTCCTGCGCCATTGGGAGGCCGAAAAATTAATTGAAGCCTGTAACGGCGCGGGAGTAACTTATCTAAAGCCCCTGGTAATTGTAGGGCTTCATACCGGCCTTCGGAAGGAAGAACTGTTATCCATTAAGTGGTCGCATATATACCTTGACAGGGGCGTCCTTGAAGTTGAAGACGGCAAAGGGGGCTATGCGAGGATTGTTCCTTTGAACGAAACCGCTAAGGCTGAACTCACGCACCTTCTAAACCGCCAAAAGGGTTTTTATGTATTCCATGACAGGTATGGTCGGCGGATTAAGGATATTAAAAAGTCTTTCCGTGCGGCTATTGAAAGGGCCGGGCTTTCTGATGTCAGATTCCATGACCTTCGTCGGACATTCGGGACAAACTGCGTCCTGATGGGGATACCGCCGAAGATGCTCCAGAAGTGGATGGGGCATAAGAAGATAGAAACGACGCTGAAATATTACGTGGTAACGCCTGAGGATTTTGAGCATGAAGCGATTAGAAGGCTGGACGGCGGGGACACCTATACGGACACCTGTAAAAACGAAGGGGCTGAGCGTGATGCCCAACCCCTTGATTTTTTTGGTGGAGCTGAGGGGGATCGAACCCCTGACCTCTTGACTGCCAGTCAAGCGCGCTCCCAGCTGCGCCACAGCCCCGCGTTCGGTTCAGGGAGGTGATGTTAGCACCCCGGGCGCTTCCTTGTCAAGGTAAAAAAGCTTTTCCTTTCTTGCTGTTCGACGGGTTCCCGATGCAGGGGCAATGAACATATGGTCAAGGTTGTCCTGGTAATAAGTTTTTCCTTCGTTGCTGTTCGGTGGGCTCACGATGCAGGTATCGCGGCATCCGGCGCGAACCTGCGCAAAGGGGAAATTTGCACGGTTACGCCAGTCTCGCCTTGAGCTTTAGATATGGGCCGCCGTCGGTAACCTTCACCCACTCCTTGTGGCCCTTGCCGCAGTAGCCGAGGCCGAAGAGGGTCGATTTATCGCCCACCATGCTTATGGAGCCAAGCATGTCCGGCAGATACCCCGTGACGATTACCGGGGTGTAGACGTTGCCTGTGAGCTTCCCGCCGCGAATCTCTTCCGCAAGGTAGCCTTCGAGCTGTATGCCCCAGCCCTTCGGGTCTTCCATGCCGTTGCTGGGGTGGGTGAGGTAATAGCCGAAATCTATACTCTTCAGCATATCCTCGAACGTGTCGCTCCCGGGGCCGAAGAACGTGTTCGTCATTCGCGCGTAGGCCTTGCGCTCGTAGGATTCGCGCCGCCCGTTTGCGGTCCTCTTCACGCCCAGGCGCGTGGCGGAGTTTAAGTCCGTAATGCCGGAGACGAGGACGCCGTCCTTTATAATCTGCGTGCGCGAAGAAAGCTGGCCCTCGTGGTCGAAGAAGAAGCTTGCCGCCGCGCCCGGCTCGGCCGGCGAGTCGAACATGTTGACAAGGCTGGAGCCTACGGGCTTGTTCATGTATTCCTGCGCGCGTGAGCGGCCTTTCAAGAACATGTCCGTCTCGGTGCCGTGTCCGAAGCACTCGTGCGCCGTGATGCCGGCGAATTCAGGCGAGAATATGCAGTCGTAAAAGCCGGGGGCAAGCCGCGGGGCCTTCAGTATGCGTCCGCAGTCCCGGACGAGGGAGTCGAACCTCTCCTCCGGTATGACGGAGTTCTCGTAGCCGCCCTGCCGGGAGTCGCCTTCATGGAGCTGCGCGGTGTTTTCCCCGTCCTTCATGACGGCCTGTATGACCGCCTGCCCCCTTTTTATGTCCTGGAAGAGAGTTTTGCTCCTGTTTACATAAAGCTCGCGGTTCCTGGTATATGCGTATACGGAGACGGCGTTCACGATGCGCCCGTCCATGCCACGGAGCTTCTCCATGTATTCCGAGCAGCGCCCTACCTTGTCCTCCAGGGGCACGGAGGCGTTCGGGACGGATTCCTTTATGTCGAAGTCCTTCTCAAGCCTCTCGCCGGGGTCTATGCGGATATTCCCGCCCGCCCCGGCAAGCTCCGCGGACTTGACAAGCTCGCCCGCGGCTTTCTTAAGCCCGTCCGGGGAGAGGTCGGAGGTGGAGCGCTCGATGAACGCGCTCCCCGTAAATACCGTCAGGACGGCGCCCCTCGAGGGGTCGAGCGGCTCGACGCGGGATTCCTTCGTCATAACGACCACGCGCTCGCCCAGCGTTTCCATGACAAGCCCGCAGGCGTAGGGGACGGTATTTTCCATGTCGGAGACAATCTCCGACATAAGCGGTTTCAAATCTTTTATGTCCATAGGCCTGTATGTGTAACATGCGCCGGGCGGCTTTGTCAAGAGGCGCGTCGGGGTGATATAATTAAACAGGGCCGTAATTCGTGTTTCATGTTCGTGAAAACCTAAATTCTTAAATTCCGCCACGAAAACGGGCAACGAATCACGAACACGGGTTTTATCTTCACGAACACGTATTTTCTTCAAAAGGGGCCATATGAACAAAAAACCCGTATTATTCCTGGCGGTTTTTGCCGCCGCAATAGCGTTGGGCGCCTTCGCCCTCTTCCAGAAGGACAGCGACACCGGCCGCCATTGCGGCACGGGCGCAAGTGCCGTCATGCCGGATTTCTCCGGGGTGATACAGAAGGTCATGCCTTCGCTCGTCAAGATAGAGAACGAGGGCCTGGCTGCGCACCCGGACTTCATGCTCGGCGGCGGACAAGGCGGCGCCCGGCCCGGCAAGGGCGACATAGAGATAGCCGAGACAAAGGAGGGGACGGGCTTTTTCGTGGACAAGAAAGGCCTGATACTGACGAACTACCATGTCATAGAGGGCGCGCAGGTTTTAAAGGTCATAACGAAGGACAGGCATACATACAGGGCCAGGGTCATCGGGGCGGACCCTCTCTCCGACATTGCGGTAATCAAAATCAAGCCCGATTTCAACGTCGTCCCGGTGCGGATGGGGGATTCCTCTAAGCTGAAGGTCGGCCAGTGGGTTATAGCGCTCGGAAACCCCCTTGGGTTGAACTTCTTCTCATCGGCGGGGATAGTCTCCGGTTTCGGGCCTCCGGGGCCGCACTACGTCGGCTTCTTCGATTTCATACAGGCGGACTTGAACATCCAGCCGGGGAACTCGGGCGGGCCGATGATAAACGACCGGGGGCAGGTGGTGGGGATAAACAACGCATACCTGGGCCCAGGCACGATGATAGGCTTCGCCATTCCCGTAAACCGGGCAAAGGAGATAATGGCGGAGCTTGTTAAATACGGCAGTATCTCGCGCGGATACCTGGGGCTGATAGGGCAGGATCTAACCAAGGGGCTGGCACAGCGGCTCGGACTTGGCAAGGTCAGGGGGGCGCTCGTGTCCGACGTGCTGGACGGAAGCCCGGCCAAAGAATATGGCATAAAACCGAGGGATGTAGTGCTTGAGTGGAGCGGAGACGAGATAAAGAACAACCGCTCGTTCCAGGAAAAAATTTACAGCTCGCCGGCAGGCAAGAGGGTGGACTTGCTCGTCATGCGGGACGGAAGGCGGGTTCACCTGCCCGTGATACTCGGCGAGCTCGAGGCGCACTCGCTTGCGACGGAGCGGGTGGCGATGCAGTGCGGAATCACGCTTGAACCCATATCCGAGCCGATTGCGGAGCGGTTCGGGATGACAAAGGCCGTGGGCCTCCTTGTCCTGAAGGTCGTCCCGGGCTGTCCGGCATTCGAGGGCGGGCTTCGTTTCGGGGACGTGATTCAGAAGATAGAGGGCGTAAGGATCAATACCGTATCGGATTTCTACCGCGAATACTCAAAGGCCCGCCAGGGCCGGAACATCCTCGTGCAGGTAATCAGAAACGGCAGGCCGTTCTACGTGACAATCCAGCAGGAAGGGTAGAAACTCTTTTTTGTGCCCACTTTTATTTTCTTGACAAAATATTCGGCGCAGGTAATATTTCCGTTGATGCGGCGGTTGGCCGCGAAAGAGAGAATCCGGCTTAAAAAGACAAAATGCCGATAATTGATAAATACGATCTGAGGGCGGATAAGGTAAATTCCCTGGTCTGCGTGGGGCTGGACAGCGATTATGAAAAACTGCCGGAAAGATTCAGGCGCACGGAGTCTCCGCAGTTAGAGTTCAACAAATATATTATCGAGCAGACCAGTCCGTACGCGGCGGCGTATAAACCCAATATCGCGTTTTACGAGGCGCGGGGCGACAGGGGAATCCGGGAGCTGAAAATGACCGCGGATTACCTGAGGGAAAGGCATCCGGACATTTTTCTTATCTGCGACGCGAAACGCGGGGATATTGGGAATACCAACAGGGGCTATACGGATTTCATCTTCGACTGGCTGGGTTTCGACGCGATGACCGTCTCGCCGTATCTGGGCGGGGAATCGCTCTCGCCGTTTCTGGAGAGGGCGGACAAGGGAATTATCGTTTTATGCAAGACCTCCAATCCGGGTTCCGGAGAGCTGCAAAACTTGCTGACGGACGGGAAGCCGCTCTGGCAAATCGTGGCGGAAAAAGCGAAAAACGAATGGAATAGAAACGGAAACTGCATGTTGGTGGCAGGTGCGACCTACCCGGAAGAAATAGCGAAAATCAGGGAAGTCGTCGGTGATATGACGCTTTTGGTGCCGGGAATCGGAGCGCAGGGCGGGGAAATCGAGCCGGTTGTGAAGGCGGGAATTAATTCGAGAAAGAAAGGCCTGATAATAAATTCCTCGCGCGGGATAATATTCTCGGAAAACCCGAAGGAGGAAACCAGAAAACTACAGGAAGCCATCAACAAATACAGGTAGTTTAATTTTATTTCACAAATCCTTTTTATACACCCTGTATCTTTTGTAGATCTCCCCGCCCATGGCCTCGATGCCCTTGTTTATGGCGTCGTTGTCCTCCAGCGTCCAGGAGAGCTCGCCGCCCGTGATGCCGACCTTCTTGGCCGTCATGAGCATCGCGTGGTAGAGCACGGCGTCGTAGCCCCGCCCGCGATACTCCGGCAGCACTCCGAGTATCATCAGCCGCACCTCGGTGATCTTTTTCCGGTAATATAAAAATTTCAGCAGGCCGAACGGGAACAGATGCCCGCCCATTTTTTTCAGCACCCTGTTTATGTCCGGCATGACAATCGCCACGGCGACGGCCCGCCCGTCGATCTCTATAAACTGCACCATCTCCGGCATGACTATGGGTTTCAGCTTCCCAGCCGTGTATTCGAGCTCGGCGTCCGTCATGCTTGCAAAGTCCCAGTTATTCTCCCAGGCGGAGTTGTAAATCGCCTTTACAATCTCCAGGTCGCGCCGGAACTGCTTCATGTCGAGCGACCGGAGAGTTATGTTGTCCCGTTTCTTTATGCGCTCGACTATGCGGGATATTCGCTCCGGCGGCTCCACGGAGGAGCTTAAGTACCAGGCGTAGAGGTCCCGGGCCTTTTCCATGCCGGCGGATTTTACAAGCTCGTGGTAGTAGGGCGGATTGTAGGGCATCATTATGCAGGGGCTTTTATCGTAGCCTTCAAGGAGCATACCGGCCTCGTCGTTCAGCGTCGGGGACGCCGGGCCGTAGACGACGTTCATCTCCCTGTCCTTCAGCCAGCCGTGCGCGGAGCGCAGGAGCGCCGCGGCGGTATCCTTGTCGTTGATGCACTCGAAGAACCCGAACCACCCGGCGTTCACGTTGTGGTATCTGTTGTAGTTGCGGTCTATTATGGCGGCGACGCGCCCGACGGGCTCCCTGCCGTTATACGCGACGAAGTATTGGGCCTCGGCGTGGGCGAAGAAAGGGTTCTTTTTTTTGTCGAGGATGGACTTTAGGTCCATTATGAGCTGCGGAACCCAGAGCGGGTCGTTTCTGTAGAGCCTGAAAGGGAGTTTTATGAAATCCTGAAGCTCCCTGCCGCCGTCCGCGGCGAATATGGCCGGTTCCATTAATACGCCTTTCTTTTTTATATTCCCTATGTGTTTCCTCATAATATCTTAATGATTGACTTTGTTTCAAGTATTTTATTGTGTTATAATCAATAAAATATTTCATGAGCGGCGGCATGCAAGGCCGCCCGGGAGGGACTATGCCGGAACTAAGGAAAGACCCCATCATAGGCAGATGGGTAATAATCTCCTCGGAGAGGGGCAAAAGGCCGACGGATTTCCAGGAATCAACACCGCGCAAGAAAGGCGGTTTCTGCCCGTTCGACCTGGGAAACGAGCACACCACCCCGCCGGAGGTGCTGGCCTACCGCGAAAACGGCACGGCCCCGAACACCCCGGGCTGGACGCTTCGGGTCGTGCCGAACAAGTTCCCCGCGCTCCAGATAGAGGGAGACTTAAACAAGCAGGGCGAAGGGGTCTTCGACAAAATGAACGGCATCGGGGCGCACGAGGTCATAATAGAGACGCCCCTGCACGACGCGACGCTTTCAACCCTGCCCCTGAAGGCCGTCGAGAACGTGCTCTGGTCCTACCGCGACCGGCTTGTGGACTTAAAAAAGGACATCCGGTTCCAGTACGTCCTGATATTCAAGAACGAAGGCGATGCGGCGGGAGCTTCCCTGGAGCACTCGCACTCACAGCTCATAGCGCTCCCCATCGTCCCGAAGCGCGTGCGCGAGGAGATAGACGGCGCGAAGCTGTATTACCAGTACAAGGAACGCTGCGTTTTCTGCGACATCATCCGCCAGGAGCTGAACTCCGGCACAAGGGTGGTAAGCGAGAACCGGGACTTCGTCGCAGTAGAGCCTTTTACGCCCCGTTTTCCCTTCGAGACATGGGTGATGCCGAAGCACCACGACTCAAGCTTCGAGGATATGAAGTCGCACGAGTTCCAGTCGTTGGCGGAGATGCTCCAGGGCACTTTAAGGCGCATAGACAAGATACTCAACTGCCCGCCGTATAACTACATCGTCCATACCTCGCCCTTCAGGGAGCCGGACAACGACTACTACCACTGGCACATAGAGATTATACCGAAACTTACGAAGGTTGCGGGCTTCGAGTGGGGTTCCGGCTTCTACATAAACCCCACCGCCCCGGAAGAGGCCGCGAAGTTCCTGAGGGAGGCGAAGATATAAGCCGGCGGCGTTGATAAAGGTGGAGGGATTATTCTCGTAGAAAAATTATCTTGACCGTAGAATTAAAGATATAGCCGACGAAGCATTGTTGTGAATAATAACTTTTCGGAGAGAATATTCCCTCCCATGATTACAAATTTAATTGAGAGGCTCCCATGAAAATAGCCATATGCTCCTCGGAGGTTTATCCCTTCGCCAAGACCGGCGGGCTTGCCGACGTCGCCGGGGCGCTCCCAAAGGCCCTTTCCGGGCTGGGCGTGGAGACGTGCGTCGTGATGCCGCTATACAAAGTCATCGACCGCGCGAAATGGGGGCTTGAAAAGACCGGCAAGACCGTTTCCGCGAAGATGGACGGCAGGGACGTGGAGGCGGCAATCTGGCAGGCGGCGCTTCCGGGCGGAGCCGGAGCAAGGGCGTTTTTCGCCGAGGTTCCGAAATACTACGACCGGGACGTGCTCTACGGCACCCCGAAGGGAGACCTGCCGGACAACGCGGAGAGGTTCATGTATTTCTCGAAGATAATCCCGGCAGTCCTTAAGGCCATGGACTTCCAGCCGGACGTGATACACGCAAACGACTGGCAGACGGGCCTCACGGCGCTGTACCTGAAGACATTATACGCGAACGACCCGTTCTTCGGGGACACCGGGACGCTCTTCACCGTGCACAACCTCGGATACCAGGGAAAGTTCTGGGCGCTCGACTGGCACCTTGTCGGCCTGGGGCCTGAGTATTTCAACCCGGAGGGCCTGGAGTTCTACGGCGATATAAACTGCCTTAAAGGCGGCCTTGTATACTCGGACATCATAAATACCGTATCGAAGACATACGGCAAGGAAATACAGACCCCGGAGTTCGGATACGGCCTCGAAGGGGTGCTCAGGAAAAGGGCGGGAGACCTCTACGGCATCGTGAACGGCATAGACTATAACGAATGGAACCCGGAGACGGACAAAAACCTCTATAGCAATTACGGCCGGGAGGACTTGAGAGGCAAGCAGGCGAACAAGAAGGCGCTCAAGGAGGAGCTTGGGCTCGCGGCGGGAAACAAACCCCTCTTCGGGATAATCTCAAGGCTTGCCGACCAGAAGGGCCTTGACTTGATCGCCGGGGCTATAGACGAGATGACGAGCCTGAACCTCCAGGTCGTGGCGCTTGGGACGGGAGAGGAGAAATACCACAAGCTTTTGACCGCCGTGGCCAAAAAATACCCGAAGAACATCTCCGTGAACCTCACCTTCGACGCAAGGCTCGCGGCCCGGATATATGCCGCCTCGGATGTCTTCATGATGCCGTCCCGCTACGAGCCGTGCGGTCTTGGCCAGCTGATAAGCCTCCGTTACGGGACGATTCCCCTGGTAAGAAAGACCGGGGGACTGGCGGACACGGTAAAGAACTACAGTCCGAAGACCGGCAGGGGGAACGGGTTCGTCTTTGCGGACTACAGCCCGAAGGCGTTTGTCAAGGCCGTGAAGGCGGCCCTTTCGGCCTACGACGACAAGGCCGGCTGGAAAGGCCTCGTCCTTGCGGCGATGAATGAGGACAACTCCTGGGGCAAATCCGCAAGGGAGTACGTAAAACTCTACGGCAAGGCCGCCGAGGCCGCCAGGGAAAGGCAGGAGAAGGCGGCGTAGTTTATGATTATATCGGAAAAGGTGGAGCTGGAGATACTCTCCGAAGTATCGAAGATCGCCAATTCCACCCAGGATTTTGCGGTCAAGCTCGACAAGATTGTTCGCGTGATTGCCGAGAAGCTCTCCCGCGACGTCTGCTACATCGTCCTTCGGGACAATGAGAGGGATGTCCTTGTGCTCAAGGCCGCCGTGGGGCTTAACCCCCAGTCCATCGACCGCGTCCTGCTCCGGATGGGCGAAGGCGTGTCGGGATGGGTTGTCCAGAACAAGGAGCCCGTCGCGCTTGAGGTCGCGGCCCTGGACCCGAGGTTCAAGCTGGTGCCGCAGACGGGCGAGGAAAGATACAAGTCCATGCTCTCCGTCCCCATAATGTTCGACGAGAACTGCATAGGCGCCATGACCGTCCAGACGATAGAACCGCACGCCTATTCCATAGACGAGATTACGCTTCTCCACACGATTGCAAACGACGTGGGCGGGATAATAAACACCGCCCAGCTCTACCAGGACGCGAAGCAGAACCTGGAGGCGCTCTCGGCGCTCTACGAGATGTCCCGCGCGCTCATCTCCACGCTCGACCTCCAGACACTGCTCGACAGGATTGCGCGTTCAAGCGCGGAGGTGATAGGGGCGAAGGGCTGCATCTTGAGGCTCATAAACCCGGAGACGAACCTCCTTGAAATAAAGGCGTCGTTCGGACTGCCGATGGAGACGGGGCGCAGGACTTTTCTGAAGATCGGCGAGGGCGTCGCTGGGAGGGTCGTCGAGGAGGGGAAACCCATTCTCATCTCCGACGCATTGCAGAGCGCGGAATTCCTGAACGTGACCGGCGCGGTCGCGCGGTCGCTTATTTGCGTGCCGCTTGTCGCCAAGGACAAGGTAATCGGGACAATCGCGCTCTACGACAAGGGAAGCCCTGCGGTTATAGGAGAGCAGCAGTTCACGGAGGTGGACCTGCATCTCCTGACGACACTCGCCTCGCAGGCCTCGATGGCGGTCGAGAACGCCTTCATATACGAGCGGGCCGAGGAGCTGGCACTTCAGAACGAAAAACGCGCGCGGGAGCTTGCGTTCCTCTACGACATCGCGGGCGCGATGCGCACCACGCTGAGGCTCGAGAAGCTCCTGCACATAATCCTCACCGCCGTGACGATGGGCGGAGGGATGGGTTTCAACAGGGCGATGCTATTCCTTGTAAACGACAAGACCAGGACGCTCCAGGGAATGCTCGGCGTCGGCCCGTCGTCGTCGTGGGAGGCCGGGGAGATATGGTCCCGCCTGGGGAACAAACCCGTTAACTTCAAGGACTGGAACATCTCGGACGACGATGTAATGTCCCAGAAGGAATCCGCGTTTAACCGCACCGTCAAGAGCCTGAGAATCTCCTACGAGAGCGACAGGACCGTCTTCGCGGCGGCAATACGCGAGAAGCGGGCGATATCGATAATGGACTCGGAGACCGACCCTATGGCCGGGCCGGAGACCTTTGCGATAATCGGCGCGCGGGAGTTTGCGGCGGTGCCGCTCGTTGCGAAGGACAAGGCGCTCTCGCTCGTAGTGGTGGACAACAAATTTACCGGGAGACCGATACGGGACGAAGACCTCCGGATACTTATGATGTTCGCGAACCAGGCCGGTCTGGCTATAGAATCCGCCATAGCCTACTCGAACCTCGAACACGCGAACAGGGAACTGAAGGAGGCCCAGCACCGGCTCATACAGTCCGAGAAGATGGCGGCCCTGGGCGAGATGGCGGCCTCCATAGCGCACGAGATCAAGAACCCTCTCACGGTAATCGGCGGCTTCGCGGCAAGGCTCGTGAAGAAACAGGGCGAGGGAGAGGAATCCCGTTATGCCCGCATTATACGCGACGAGGCCAGGAGGCTCGAAAAGATACTGGGCGAAGTCCTGGACTTCTCCAGGGAGATGAAGCCGAACTTCCAGCCCTTCAGCCTAAACCAGATATGCGAGGATACGCTCCTGTTCTACGAGGACGAGTTCCGGGAAAAGGGCATCGCGCGCAAGACGGAGCTTGGGAGCGGGATTTGCATGGTGATGATGGACCCGCAGCAGCTCAAGCAGGCGATTATAAATATCGTCTCCAATTCCATGCAGGCGATGGAGAAGACGGGGATAAAGGAGATGACGTTCCGCACCTTCATGGACAGGGACGCAAACCGCGCTGCCATATCCATCGCCGATACCGGCGGAGGCGTGCCCGCGCAGGTGCTGGACAATATCTTCAACCCGTTCTTTACGACAAAGGTTACCGGGACGGGGCTTGGGCTTGCGATAACCAGCAAGATTGTCAAGAACCACGGCGGAGACCTGGAACTGGACAACAGGGAGGGAAGCGGTTTGACGGTATACATAAAGCTTCCCTGCATGGAGGAATCCCCGGCGGGCGAGTAAGCCGCCAATGCGAGAGGAGCTTTGCAATCACAGGTTTCATAACTCCTCCTTCCCCCTCTTATCTCAAGAGGGGGGATAAGAAGGGGCGTTACTTCCGGTGAATTACTTAAAGGGGGTTTATACATGGCCAAGAAGATACTTGTGGTTGACGATGAAGAACATGTCCGCCAGCTTTTCAAGGAAGAGCTCACGGAAGAGGGCTACGAGGTAATCCTTGCGGCGGACGGCCCGGAGGCGATACGCCTTGTGGATGAAACGCAGCCGGACCTTGTCACGCTCGACATCAGGATGCCGGGCATGGACGGCATAGAGGTGCTCAGGGTATTGAAGGAAAAAAAGCGGGATCTGCCGATGATAATGGTGACGGCATACCCGGAATACAAGCATAACTTCGGGGTATGGGCCTCGGAGGCCTATGTCGTGAAGTCCGGAGACTTGAAAGACCTGAAGGATACGATAAAGAGGGTGCTGGGATAAATGCAGGGGACCAGGTGGCGGCAAGATTCAAAATCCTTAGCCTGCCGATCCCTGGCGGCTGACGACTGCCACCTGCCTTACTCGCTTGCCGTTACTTTCTTGCCGCGCTTGTCCCGGTACATAGTGAGGTCGGCCTTCCTGATGGTGTCGTAGAGGTCGATTCCGTAGGCCGAGGTGCCGAGACCGTACGAGATGGAGAGCTTTAACTCCGCCAGGCCGTCCGCCAGGTTCTTCATCTTAGACCACTCCTCGCTCTGGCGCCTGAAGCGGTTGATCAGCACCTCGCCCTCTTCCGGGCCGCTGTGCGGGAGGACGATGACGAACTCGTCCCCGCCCACGCGCGCGATAATGTCCTCGTGCCGGGTGCTGTCCTGGAATACCTGGGCCGCCTTCTTCAGGAGTATGTCGCCCGCCTCGTGCCCGTAGCCGTCGTTCGCTTCCTTTAAGTTGTCGAGGTCTGCGTATATTACGGTATAGGGGCCGCGTTTTCTCTTGTCCGTTTTGTTCTTGTGTTCTTCGTTCTGGAGATACAGGTCGAGGTAGTGCTTGTTGTATACCCCGGTGAGGGCGTCGATATTCGCCCGGCGTTTCAGTTCGTCCTCTTCCTTTTTCTTCGCCGTGGTGTCCGTGACAATCTTCAGCACGTGCGTGACGACGCCTTCGTCGTTCTTTATGGGGATGCTCTTGTTCTCGGTCGTGACAATCCTCCCCATAAGCTCGCCCGTGCGCGAATGGGACGCCTCCTTCCCGGTCTTGAATGCCTTCAGCGCCGCGCAGTCTTCATGGCAAATCTGGTCCTTTCCGCCCATCACCTCGTAGCATTTATATCCGATGATGTCCACCAGGGGTTTGTTGATGAAGTGGCGCGAGCCGTACTCGTTCATCTCAACGTAGTTCATGTCCGAATCGAGAAGGGCGAGAAGCGAGGGCACGTTCCCGGCGATCTTGCGCTGAATCTCTATCTGCCGTAGGAGGTTTGTGTTGGCCTCCTTGAGCTTCCGGGTGGTCTCAAGGAGCTCCTCCTTCCCATCCTGAACCTTTTCTTCGAGGTTATGGGAGAGGTTTTTGAACTCCTCCCGGCTCCTCTGTATCTCGGCATCCTTTTTTTCTATCTCGCCCTGGAGCCGGTTGTCTCTCTCTCGTAGTCTCCCGACAAACAGGCCCACGCCGCCCATCACGAACACAGCCCCGGCGATATAGATGTTCGTGACCATGCCGCCGCCGAACGTGAAGAGATGTCCCCTGAGGTATTGTGCTATTGGAAGGCCGCGGTAGAAGAGGAAGTAGTTGAGCAGGAGATGAAACACCGGCGCGGTCGCGCCTATGACTGCGCCGGCCACTCCGTATTTTATCTCTGTTTTACGGGGCATAATAAGGACACCTGGTCAATATGACAATAATACTCTATCTCCGGAATTCTAAGCTACATTATTGTTAAAGTCAAGCAGGTAGAAAGACCTTGTGGAAAATTAATGTTGACAAAAATAACAATGCTATTGTATGCTGATAGGCAGAAGCGTGAACCCTGCAAGGGGACCGGCAGGGAGACAGGCTGTCGAACAAGTGGAAATACTCGAACGACGGCCGGTTTTAAGGTCCCACAAGGGGCCCGGGCAGGAAGATAGTCTGTTACATGAATCTTGACTGAGCAAGAAACAGAGAATGCCGGGCCGTCCGCAAGAACTTTCGGAAAATTCCCATACCGCCTCATAACAATCGCGAGTCAATGCGTTTTTAATATTGGCGCCATTGAATAAAACATCTAACCCATGCCGGTTTTTTATGCCCTTGGCGCGCCCGGCGGAATAGCTCAAGTTTCCAAGGAACAATCCCTGTAAACAACCATTCCGGTATCAACACCCCTCGTTAGGAAAAAATATGAAAGAGCAAGGAGCATCGATGAACATTGTTGAACTGAAGGAAAAGAGCATCGGCGAGCTTACCAGCATCGCCAAGGACCTGAAACTCGAAAACGCAAGCGGCCTCAGGAAGCAGGAGCTTATATTCGCCATCCTCCAGGCCCAGACGGAGAAAAACGGCCAGATATACGGCGCCGGAGTCCTGGAGACGCTGCCCGACGGCTTCGGCTTCCTCAGGGCGCCGGACTACAACTACCTCCCCGGCCCCGACGACATTTACGTCTCCCCGTCCCAGATAAGGCGCTTCAGCCTCCGCACGGGCGACACGGTCGCCGGGCAGATACGCCCGCCCAAGGAGGGAGAGCGCTACTTCGCCCTCCTGAAGGTGGAAAACGTAAACTTTGAATCCCCGGAGGAGACAAGAGACAAGATACTCTTCGACAACCTCACCCCGCTCTACCCGGAGGAAAAGATTAATCTCGAAGTGGCGGGCGACATGAATACCCGTGTCATGGACCTCGTAACCCCCATCGGCAAGGGACAGCGCGGCATGATTGTCGCCCCGCCCCGCACCGGCAAGACGATGATCCTCCAGTCCATTGCCAAGGCCATCACGAAAAACCATCCCGAAATAATACTTATCGTCCTGCTTATCGACGAGCGTCCGGAGGAAGTGACCGACATGGTGCGCCAGGTGAAGGCGGAGGTGGTATCCTCCACTTTCGACGAGCCGCCGCAGAGGCACGTCCAGGTGGCCGAGATGGTCATCGAGAAGGCGAAAAGACTCGTCGAACACAAGAAGGACGTGGTTATCCTCCTCGATTCCATCACCCGTCTCGCGCGGGCATACAACACAATCGTCCCGCCGTCCGGCAAGGTTCTCTCCGGCGGCATAGACGCAAACGCCCTCCAGAGGCCGAAGCGCTTCTTCGGCGCGGCAAGGAACATCGAGGAAGGCGGAAGCCTGACGATTATGGCCACCGCGCTTATCGACACCGGCTCCAGGATGGACGACGTTATCTTCGAGGAGTTCAAGGGCACGGGCAACATGGAGCTTCACCTGGACAGGAAACTCGTGGATAAGCGCGTCTTCCCGGCCATCGACATCAACGGCTCCGGCACCAGGAAGGAAGAACTCCTGGTGGACCAGAATGTCTTGAACAAGATGTGGGTGTTAAGGAAGGTTCTAAACCCGCTCTCGACAGTCGAGCAGATGGAGTTCTTAATCGAAAAGCTCCGCGCCACCAAGACGAACAAGGACTTCATCGAGTCCATGAACAAATAACAAAAAAGCCGCCTAAAGGCGGCTTTTTTGTTACCGATAAACTTTCAGAACCCCGCGGCCTTCGGGAATTCTTTCTTCTCGGGCAGGATGCCCATCCTGCCGAGGACGTCCGGGATGCCGTTGCGGAAGCTGTCCCACTGCGGCATGAACCCGAGCTCGCGTCTGGCCTTGTTGTTGCTCACGCGGCAGGACGAATCGAGCGTCTCCGCCAGCACCTCGCCGTATTGCTTTGCGAAAAACGTATAATCCACAGGCTGAGGCTCCGGCCTGCCAAGCTCCCTGGCTACGAAGTTCGCAAACTCCTTCTGCCGCACGGGATTGGAGTCAACGAGGCAATACCGCTCCCCGACGGGCATCTTCTCGAGGATGAGCCGGTAGCCTTCCGCGAGGTCGTCGATATGTATCAGGCTCTTGTAGTTCAGCCCCGGCCCGACAAGCACCGGCATCCCGTTCGTAAGCCCGGCGACAAGGTATTCGGAGAACCAGCTCCCGGGCCCGTACGTCCAGCCCGGAAAGACCTCGATGGTCGGCACATTCGCCTTTCTGGCCGCTTTCTCCATGTCCCAGTAACCTTCCGCAATCGGGATGGCCAGCCCGACGGGCTTCACAGGCATGACCTCGCTTACCCAGCTTTCGCCCTGGCTTCCGAACGCGGTGACGTGGTAGGTCAGGATTACCGCCTTCACGTTTGAGCCGCGCGCGGCGTTTAAGAGGTTCTTAACCATCTCCGTATGCGTATTCGCGCGTCTTTTCGCCTCGTCCTTCGAGAGCTTGTCCGTAATCTTATAGGGCGATGAGACGCTGATGACGGCATCGTGGCCCGGCACCGCCTCCTTCCAAGGTCCCGGAACGAGCAGGTCTCCCACTACAGGCGTCCCGCCTGCGGATTTTATCTTTTCCTTGTATTCCTTGTCCTGTATAAGACCGGTTACCTGGTGACCGGCGGAAACCAGTTTCTTCAGAATCGCAGAGCCGACAAACCCGCTGGCTCCCGTAAGAAATACCTTCATGGCGCACCTCCTTGCCTTAAAAATCCCGCTATACGTATAAAATAAAGTATAGCACGGAAAAGCAAAGGCAAGGCCTTACGCCGCTCTTTCCTCCCGGAGGATGCCCAGCTGTTCCACGACGGCGGGCATACCTTCGAGGTAGGATGGATATTTAAGATCCGGAAGGATGGCCTTCCTCGTCCTTTCGCCCGAGCACCGCGTGGAGCAGGAAAACGATTCGGCGGCCAGGTCTCCGGCAAGCCGGGCGTATGCGTCTGTCTCGACGCTCTTTGGGGTCCGCCCGCCGGTCAGTTTTGCTATGAAGTTCGCCGCCTCTCGCTGGGTGGCGGGCTTCCCGTCCACGATGCAGTAGCGCTCCCCGAACGGCAGGAGCTCGGCCATTTTTCCGTATGCGCGGGCCAGGTCTTCTATGTGGACGAAGCTCATGTAGTTGTTGCCCTCGCCTACGACGCGCATTGTGCCGTTTTTTACGCCCCGGACAAGAGACTCAAACCAGCTTCCCGGCCCGTATACCCAGCCGGTAAACACGTTTACGAGCGGCACTCTCGTCTTGCGCGAGGTCTTGTCGATGTGCCAGTATGCCCCGGAGACGGAGCGCTCGTAGCCGTAGGGGTTTATCTCGTCGGTCTCCATCACCCACTGCTCGCCCCGGTTCCCGAAACCCTCTATGCCGTAAGTAACGATTATGCCCTTGACGCCCGAGCCTTCCGCGGCCAGGAAGAGATTGCCCGTCATCTGGCCGTGATAATAAGACCTGCGCCTCGCCTCGCTAAGCGAGACCTTCTCGCCGTGTCTTACCGGCTGCGACGCGCTGATTATAAGGTCGGCGTCCCGAAGGGCCATCGTCCACGAATCCGCCTCAAGCAGGTCTCCCACCACAACGCTCGCGCCCGTCTGTTCCACTATGTCCGCTTTCGATTTTCTCCTTACAAGCCCCGTTACCTCGTGTCCCAGGCTAACGAGTTCCTTTGTGATTGCCGAGCCGATGAAGCCGGAACCCCCTGTCACGAATATTTTCATCCACACACCTCCCCCGAAATGCTTTTCAATTTGTATTCAATGTACACTACATATGAATATACCAGATAAAATCTATCTGACAAGCTCAAGTCGTAATAGCGGCTACTAAAAAAATACTGTCTATGAAGCGCCGTGTCTGGTATAATTTTAGGAAAGTCTTGATTTCTCCGCAGGTTGCGCGCGGCTTAAAAAAATTTCGGGGAGGAGAAAAATGTTGCGAGGCGACGAAAGCTTGGTAGATGCGCTTCTTTTCGCTTTTGGGCTCGAGAAAGGCTCTTGCGATTTCTATATCACTGCGGCGTCGAAGATGGAGGACCCGAAAAGCAAGGAGGTTTTCCTTTCGATGGCCGAGGTGGAAAAAGGCCATATGGCCGAGATAAGGCTTCTGTATTGCGGCATGGAGAACGAGGCCTGCCCCGTATCAATGGAAGAGATGTCGGAGGCCGCGAAGGGGCCTTTCATGGAAGGCGGCAGGCTTCTCGCGGACGCATTGAAGGAGCTTGATGTGGCGTTCCTCGATCGCGAAGATGCCCTGAAGGCGGCGGTCAAACAGGAGGGCCAGGCGTCGGTGTTTTACGAAAAGGCGGCAAAGAGGATGCAGGACTCATACGTCAAGGTGCTTTTCAAGGAGCTTGCAAAGCAGGAGAGAAGGCACCTGGAGGAAATATCGAGGCTCCTCGCCCAGGAGCGGATTGCGGAATAGCCGGCAGACCGGCTTCAGGAAAGGTAATCTGTGGATAAAAAAGCGGTATCCGCGATGCTTGAGGAGATAGGAACCCTCCTGGAAATGAAGGACGAAAGCGCCTTCCGCTCGCTCGCCTATGCAAGGGCGGCGAAGGCGCTCCTTGCCGTGCCCGGAGAGATGGACGAGATAATCAAGTCCACGGATTTAAAGGGAATAAGGGGTATCGGAGAGTCCATCAGGCAGAAAATAATGGAGATATACGAGACCGGGCGGTGCGCATATTGCGAGGAAATAAGAAAATCCCTTCCGCCGGGGATTATACAGATGCTTAGGGTGCCGGGCCTGGGGCCGAAAAAAGCGAGAATCCTCTATGAGCGGCTTGGCATTTCTTCGATAAACGAGCTCCAATACGCCTGTAACGAGAACCGCCTCGTAGGCCTGCCGGGCATGGGCGCAAGGACGCAGGAAAAAATACTTGAAAATATTGCCTTTTTCCAGAAACACGCGGACATGCATCTCTACTCTTTTGCTTTATCCGAGGCGCAGAGTGTTTTCGCGCCGCTAAAAAAATCAAACAAAACCATACGGATAGCCATCGGCGGGAGCATACGGCGGAAAAAAGAGGTCATACGGGACATAGACATCGTCGCAAGCTCAGGCAAGCCTGCGGAAGTCATGGAATTATTTACGAAACTGCCCGCCGTGGAGACCGTCGTAGTATCGGGCGAGACCAAGACGAGCGTTACACTGGCGAGCGGGATTGCCGTGGATTTGCGCGTGGTTGCGGACGAGCAGTTCCCGTATGCCCTCCAATACTTCACGGGCGGCCAGGAGCATAACGTAAGGCTTCGGGGCATCGCCCGTAAAAAGGGCTTAAAACTCAATGAATACGGCCTGTTCCGCGTAGAAGACAACTCGTTCGTGAAGTGCCTCGAAGAGGCCGGCATATACCGCGAACTGGGCCTCGAATATGTCCCGCCGGAGCTTCGGGAGGACATGGGCGAGGTGGAGGCGGCATTGGCCGGCAAGCTCCCGGACCTGCTTGAAGAGCGCGATATTGTTGGACTTTTTCACGTCCACAGCCGGTATTCCGACGGCAGGGACGAGATATCCGAGATTGCCCAGGCCGCAAAAGGGCATGGCTACAAATACGTCGGGCTTACCGACCACAGCCAGGTCGCGGCATATGCGGGCGGGATGAAAGTATCTGATTTATTTGCACAATCCGAGGAAATAGACCGGGTGAACGCGCAGGTTCCGGGCGTCCATGTCTTCAAGGGCGCGGAGGTGGACATCCTGCCGGACGGGACGCTCGACTACCCGGACGAGATACTTAAAAACCTTGATTTTACAATATGTTCCATTCATTCAAAGTTCAACATGACCGAGGAAGAGGCGACAAACCGGATAATCAGGGCGATGGAGAACCCGCATTTCACGATCCTCGGGCATCCGACAGGCAGGCTGCTGCTTGGCCGGGACGGCTATCCCATTGATATGAAAAGGATAATCGATGCGGCGGCGTCCCTTGGCGCGGCGATTGAACTGAACGCGCACCCGCAGAGGCTCGACATCGACTGGCGGGAGATGAAATACGCGAAAAATCGCGGGGTTAAGATTGCCATCGGCCCGGACGCGCACAACCTCGGAGGCTTCGAGGATATGGCCTATGGTATTGGAATTGCAAGGAAAGGCTGGCTTGAGAAGGCCGACGTCTTAAACGCCATGACACTGGATGAGATCTCGGAGTTTTTCAAGAGCCGCAAGGCGAAAAAAGCGGCGTAAAACCGGCCTCCCCGCCCCGTGATTTTGCCCTGAAACCCCTCCCCTGCCGCCATAAAAACAGCCCGTAAATGCGACAGAGATGAGAGGATGTGCTTTTTACTTGACTTTTTAGAATATACCGCGTAATATTCCTTCAAGAGGAGGAGAAAACCATGAATATAAATAAATCTGACGAATTGAATTTGAGGAACCCGGGCCGAGGTCGCAGTTATCCAAGAGAAAACCTTGGAGCTTGTGTTATTTTTGTGGAAGACATGATAAATAAATGCGGTGAGAGTGCCGACTATGGCGTTTTGCAAAAGGCAATGGGAGTACAGAAACGTTCCGCTGTATTTGAAAAAAAATTTTCATCATCAAGACAATTCGGCCTGATTGAATTTAATAAGAAAAGAGTGCATGCTACCACTTTAGCGAAGTCTATAATCTATCCCGCATCAGATATAGATCGAGCAAACGCTTTGATAAAAGCATTTAAATTACCAGCGCTTTACCAAGAAATAATTGGAAAATATAATAAAGTAATTCTTCCATCGACCTTAGCAAATATCTTGTATGTTGACTTCCATGTTGCCGAAAATGCGAAAGATGATGCCGCAACAATTTTTATTGAGTCTGCAAAATATTCGGCGGTGTTAGATAAAGATAACAGACTTGTCGTAGAACTTAAAACGTTGGCGGGCGAGGTTGTAAAAGAAATTGATAAGATAAATATTCAAGGGGATTTACCAGAAAGAGATGCGACTTCCACAATGAGAATTTATAAGGGGGAAGTTGTTCAGGAAGAAGGTCAGCATTTTAAACTGAAATTTAGCAACGGTCAATATGCGCAGATATTTATCCCAGATGGCTTCACAAAAAAGGATATAAATAAACTCCTTCATCAAATTGACGTATTAAAATTCGATTTAGACGAAGAGGATTGAAGAAAAACCCCGCTAACTATTCGCGGTAGTTAGCGGGGCTGCATCTTGCCCCTATTGGAGGATCTCCAGGGGCGGACCCTGACATTGCCAGAGTCGCTTGTCCTATGTGAATTGTAAACAAGTCGTTCTGGCATGTCAAGGAAAAGAGAGGTCCTTAGAAAGGGGGATCCTCATGCCAGATCGACCGGGCTATAAGCTCATTTTTGTGGCTTCGATTACTGTTAAAGGACGTAAGCTTTACGCTTGGCAGTACGGGCACAAGGCTTGGGCAATTTGGGTAAAGGCGTAGTATTTATGGCGAGGGCTATATAAAACCAGCCCTCGCCCTTTTTCCCTGCTATACTTCTCTCATGCCCTACGACTACGAAAACGAAACGCCTGAGCAGAAAAAGAAGCGCGCGCGGGAGATTGTAAAGCTCCTCAAGAAGCGCTATTCCTCCGACCCCGGCACGGAGCTTCACTACAAGACCCCGCTCGACCTTGTCGTCGCGGCGATACTCTCCGCACAGTGCACGGAAGTCCGGATAAACGCAATTACGGAGACGCTTTTCAGGAAATACACGTCGGCAAAGGACTACGCGCAGGCGAAACAGGGGGAGTTCGAGGCAGAGATAAAGTCCGCCGGGTTCTACAGAAACAAGACGAGGAACATTATCGCGCTTGGGGCCGCGCTCCTGAGGGACCACGGCGGAGAGATACCCGGCAGTATGGAGGAGCTTGTGAAGCTTCCGGGCGTCGGGCGCAAGACCGCGAACCTCGTGCTTACGATATGCTTCGGCGTTCCGGGGATTGTCGTGGACACGCACATGATACGCGTCTCGGGCCGCCTGGGGCTTACGGAAAACAAAGCCCCGGAAAAGATAGAGCAAGACCTCTGCGGGCTTATCCCGAAGAAAGACTGGATCGCATATTCCAACCGCCTGATAATCCTTGGCCGCTACACCTGCGTCGCAAGGCATCCGAAATGCGCCGAGTGCGTCCTGAACGGCGTCTGCCCGTCCGCGTTCACTATATAACTTGGCATGGCGGCGGCATTATCCTTCCGTTGGATCACATTTTGCGAAGGAGTGATTAGCTCGCTCCATGAGACTTGCTAAGCTACTATTTACGCTCACCGCAAATCCGGACGAAGACATTAATGGACGGTGCCGGAATCCTCGCCGCCCTGGCGCCTTGTGATGAGCCGCTTTCTTAAGATGAAGTTTTCGTTGTGATATTTGGCCAGCGTGTCCATGATGAGGCCCAGGCCGAAACACATCGCGGCGAGTATGCCTATGCCGGAGGCGAGCACGGCCAGGGGGACGTGATAGACGTAGCGGAACCGGATGTAATCCATGATGGGCCAGTAGCCGGTAAAGAGGCTCAGGCAGCCGAGCAGGACGGAGAGAAGCGAAAAGAAGACGAAGGGCTTGTAGTCCTTGAATATCAGGAATATCGTTTTCAGGACGAGGAGGCCGTCCTTGTAGGTATTGAGCTTCGACAGGCTCCCCGACGGCCTTTCGCCATATTTTATAGGCACCTCCCGTATGCGGAAATCCTTCGCGAGGGCCTGAAGCGTCATCTCCGTCTCGATCTCGAAGCCCTCCGACATTAAAATAATGCTCTTCACGAAAGACCACGAGAAGACCCTGTAGCCGGACATGACGTCCGTTACCTTCCTCGAAAAAATCAGGGAGATAAGCCCCGCCACCAGATGGTTGCCGAACTTGTGGAACGCCCTGAAAGACCTGGCCTCATGCTCGGACATCCTTGCCCCGACAATCATGTCGGCCCCGCCCTTTTCAAGCTCGGCAATAAGAGTTGGGGCGACGGCGGCGGGGTAAGTGTCGTCTCCGTCAACCATAAGGAACACGTCCCCGTCAAGCTCGGAAAACATCTGCCTTACGACATTGCCCTTGCCGCGTATGGGCGCGGACACCACGACCGCGCCGTTTTCCCTCGCTGTCTGCGCGGTCCTGTCCGTGGAGTTGTTGTCGTAGACGTATATCCCGGCGCCGGGGAGGACGCTCTTAAAATCCGAGACGACCTTGCCGACCGTCTTCTCTTCGTTCAGGCAAGGGATCATCACGACGACCCCTCTGTAGTCCCTCGGCCCTGAACTGGTTTTATTTTCCATTTTGCCCCGCGCCGGAGGTTATCCTTGAAATCGCAAAGAGGCCGAATTCCCCTGTGGTCCCTATGACAAGGCGCCCATTGGGGTTGGATATGGCCCGCCCGTAATACCTTTTCAACAGCTCGTTGTCTGTTCCCGGGTCTCGCGTAAGGAGGTATTCCGGGCCCGAATGATTGTTTAAAATCTTCGTCATCTCTTCCTGAAGCTTTGAGCCGTCCCCCGGTTTCGTAAGCCAGCTCTCCAGCCTCAGGAACCTCACGCCCTTCGGGAAGAAAGGCGCCAGATAAGACGGTATCTCGCGCGGCTGAAAAGGCATTATGATAATCGTATTGTCCGGGTTTTTTATCTCCGGGACCCTGACATTGAAAAAGGAGTCCGACCAGGCGACGCGCCCCCAGTTTGGCGGCTGGGCGAAAAATACCGCAGCCGCGAACAGAGCCAAAAGCAAATACACCCGGACTTTCTCGCGGCGGAAAAGGAAAAAGACGAGTATCGTAAGGATTACCGGAGAGATGACCTCGACAGGCACGGCATAACGGTAGATGCAGAACATCTTCTCCCAGACGACGTATGAGAAAACGAAGAAGCCCAGCAGGTATCTGCGGTCGTTGCCGATTGCCGCGGGGCCGTTCATCCGTCCGGGCTTGCCGGCGAACATCCTGTAAGCATAAAAGACAAGGGCCGCCGCCCCGAACACAAAGACGAGCGCAAGACGCATATCCCTGAAAGACCTCTCTGAGGTCCCGGCGGCGCCATTGAGGAAATAAAAGGGAAGAAAAAGCCATTTCGACAGGACCTTCGGGAAAAACCTGAGGTCCCGGAAATTGTACGCCTTGCAATAGGGGGAATGGAATATCTTGTTGAAATACGGGAAAAAGGGATTTTGAAACTTCCGCCATATGACGAACGTCCAGTAACCGGCAACAAGAATGAACCCTGCCGCGGCGGCGGCCGTCCAAAGCGCGAGGGCCTTTATTTTCTCTTTCCAGCCGAACGAGAACACAATAAAGGCCAGGAACGCCCCCACGGCATAAACGAGCGCCGTGAGCTTGAGTCCTCCCGCAACGCCCATGAAGACGCCGGAGTATATCAACATGTTCTTCTTGAGCGGCGCGGGCGCATCTTCGGGCGGGATGGATTTCAGGGTGAAAAGGACCGACAAAAGAGCGAATATGCCCACAGTGTTGTCGTTCATGCAGGCGCCGGTCTCCGAGATGTTGACAGGCCCCAGGAAGCCTGTCGCGGCGGCGGCAACCGACAATACGAGCCGGTGCGTCGGCTTCAATTCGGACAGGATGTGATATGCGATGGCGAAGACAACCCAGAAGATTATGCCATGAAAGGCCCCCATGATAAACCCGGCCCATAGGGGCTTCACGTGGGTTATAAGGAAATATAGCGGGAGGTCGGGAAGCGGGTTGAAATATCCCTGGATATTGGCCAGCCCGTAGTCGAAGTTCAGGCGGTGGTTAAGGAACGAATAGGCGTTGTAGTAGTGATAGTTTAAGAGGTCGTAATCGATGCACTGGCCGAGCCGGACGGAAATCGCCCCGCCGCCGAGCATCCCGATGACAAGGACAAGGATGTTTCTGGCTATGGGGTTACCGCCGGACTTTTTCGATGCGGCGTTTCTTGCGGATTTCCCGGACGCTGCCATAATTCTCCCGATAAACCAACGAAATACTATACCAATCAAGCGCGTTCGATGTCAATAACATAAAAATGGCGCGATTCCAAAGCCGCCTCGCGCGCAAGGGAGTGATTAAACGAGCGTAATTCGAGGTGCCCGTGCGAGTCTCATGGAGCGGGTTAATCACTCCTTCGTCCTGTCTTTCCTTGCAATCCCGGCAATGATATTGAACATCGGCACGGTCTTTCTGTATGCCCGGTAAGGCTCGCCGAAGTCGTCAAGGAACCTGCGCTCCTCGATGAACATCCCGAAGACGAAATACGCGCAGGCGAGTATCCGAAGCTCAAGGCTGATTACCGTTATCACCGGCTCGAAAAGAAATATCAGGATGCCGGCCAGGTATTCCGGATGGCGCACGAGGCCGTAAACGCCGGAGGTGACAAGCCCTGCGCACTCGATGCCCTCGATGTCGCCCGTCGTCCTGCCGGTGCGGGAATAGTCCATCGCCTGGCGTATGCCCGTGAAGGCGCGCAGGTCAACGGGCCTCAACGCGGCCAGGAATATCAGCGCCCCGGCCGCCTGCACAAGGCGCGCCTGTATGGATACGTATGCCGGGAGGCTGCACAATACCTCGTCCGGCTGGATGACGATTACATAAATGGCCGCGCCGGCTGTCAGCGCCGAGAATACCGTAAACCCAAGCCTGTAATACGCGCGCATGTTTTTCTCGCCGATTACCCGGGATACAAGCTTCTTGAACGCCCGCGATACCGTGAGGCTGTGGAGGCACGCAAAAGACAAAAAAGCGACAACTGCCGGCCAGTTCATTGACATATGCAATAATAAACCCGGAGGCACGGGGTTACAACACATAAATCCGGGCCTCCAAAAGAATACTACCGTTCGCTAAATAGCGATTTTATGTCATAAAACACCGCTCAATGCAAAAAATTTCATTAAATTTTTAATGTAGCCGCAATTACTGCTTGACAATGCCGTCATTCCGTGCAAAAATTGCCGCATTAATTCATTAATGCCGAAAGGCAGGGAGGCAGTTAATCATGGCAACTTTAAACTCGATACCCGCTTCGCCGTGGAGGGCGATTATGGAATCCGCCATGTACGCGAATTCCGTCCGGCGAACAAACATGGCGGAGCTTTATGGCCTGGCAATCAAACAGCCGGAGGTCATGCGCACAGACCAGCCGATGTACAACCCGGCACAGTTCGGGCTTCCCTCCGACGCGAAGGTGCTGGTGTCCAACGACGGCGGCGTCGTGGGCAGGACGGCGAGGGCGAGGCTCCTTGTGCGGAACTTCGACAAGGCGAAGAAAGACAGAATCCACGCCATCCTCATGGAAGCCGTGTATCAGTTCAACCGCCGGCCCGGCCTGCACCTGGAAGGCATAGTGGGCCTTCACCAGGACTTCATGGTCAAGGCGCACCTCATAAGCCCGGAGACGGACGCCAAGAACATGATGGACTGGGGAATAAACTTCTGCCCGTTCATAAAGCCCTGGAGCGACGGCTACCCGAAGTCAAGGAAGATTAACGAGCCCGACATCATAGCCTTCGCAGACCCGGATTGGTCTCACCCGGACTTCCCCAACGGCCTCGTGATAATCGACGAGATGCAGAACTGCATAGCGATACTCGGGCTTCGCTACTTCGGAGAGCGCAAGAAGGGCACCCTCACCCTGGCCTGGACGATAGGCGTGCGGCACAACATGGTCGCCTGCCACGGCGGCATCAAGAAAATCGGCAATAACCGCCCCATCGCCGTGTTCGGCCTCTCCGGCTCCGGGAAGTCCTCCATAACCAACAGCCTCGACCACGAAGGGACGCTCAGGAAGGACGAGAAGGTTACGGTCATACACGACGACGCGTTCTTGATAGACCTGGAGCACGACGTCTCCGTCGCGCTGGAGCCGTCGCTCTTCGACAAGACGGACGCGACGAAGTTCGACGACCCGATACTGAAATATTTTTATTCCGCGCAGAACGTCGCCGTCACGTGCCACTCGGAAGACGGCGGCAAGACGCTCTGCCGGAAGATGGTCAACGAGGATATAAGAAACGACAACGGCAGGTGCCTGAAGAGCCGGGATATGTTCCACCACGCGGACTCCTGCGAGAGGCCGAGTATGGTGATATGGCTCCAGAAGGACACGAGCCTCCCGCCGATAAGCAAGGTGAAGGGTTCGTCTCTTGCCGTGTCGATGGGCGCGTCGCTCTCCACGCTCCGGGCGAAGGGCGTCGAGAACGTGGACGCGAAGGAACTCGAAAAACTGGTAATCGAGCCGTTTGCGAACCCCTTCCGCGTCCATTCGCTCCTTGAGGACTGCGAGCAGTTCAGAAAACTCTTCAAGATGGGCTGCGAGTGCTACATCATGAACACGCACGCCTTCGGGCTTCCGGGGAGCCTCGTGGACATACCCAAGGAGCTTTCGCTTTTAATCGTCACGGAGCTTGTGCGCGGGGACATCCAGTGGCGCGAGTGGCGGACGTTCCACGGGCTCCAGGTGCCGACAAACGGCGCGGAGCTCTTCGGCGAGGACTACGAGAAGAAATACAAGCCCAAAAGGAACGTGGATTACCTGACCTTCCTCCGGGACAGGATGCAGGACAGGATAACATTCCTCTCCAACAAGCGCGATGTCGAAAAGGACATGGCCAATACCTTCATCGCGCCGCTCGTCCTGGCCAGGACGACCGTGGACAAGATACTGAACCCGGATTTGTATGGTTGATAACCCCTGACTGTATAATAAAAAAGCCGGAGGAAATTTCCCCCGGCTTTTTTAATGGTTTAAGCGGGCGCAATAAATTGCGCCACTGCGCTAAAGACTGTTTTGGCACCGCCCGTCATCCCCGATGTTTTAGCCGGGGTCCGGATTTAACCTGCCAGCTGTTACTTCCCGGCCTTTGCCTTGTCCGACTTCAGCAGTTCCTTTATCCCGTTATTGATGTCTGACGGCTCCATCGCGCCAAAATAGTCGTCGATTATCCGGCCTCTGGAGTTGATGAAAAGCGTCTCCGGCATCCCCGTGACGCCGTAGAGATCGGCTATTCTGCCCTTCGGGTCCCAGCCGACCTTGCCGTTCATGCCGTTCTTTTTCAGAAGCGCGAGGGCGTCTTTCCGGTTGCTCTTTACGAATATCGGCAGGAACTGGACGCCGTCCTTCCGCTTCTCGAAGGCCTTCCTGAGTATCGGCATCTCGTGCTGGCAGTGCGGGCACCAGCTTGCGCCGAAGGTCAGCACAAGGGGTTTCCCGGCGTAGTCCGAAAGCGAGACCTTTCCGCCCTGGAGGAGCGGCACGGTGAAGTTCCTTGCCTTGACGGGCTTGGGCGGCATTGCCGCGCAGGCCGCAAGAAGGGCCGGGATGGCAAATAATACGATTGCCCTTATTACGGAAGAGCGAGTTTTCATTTTTAAACCTCTCAATAAAACGAGTGCAGAAGCTCAGCCTTGATCTCTTCCGAGGTCATTACGCCGTATTCTTTTATGATTCTCTCGTCGAGCTTTATGGATGGGCATGGGGGCGGGTTGTCCTCGCTTGCGTATTCGTCGGAGCCGTGCTTAACCACCCTGAGCTCAATCGGATACTCCGCTGCGACAACCTTTGCTGATTCGAGGTTGATGCGGCATCTTTTGCCCATCGGGTTATTCACGTAAATTGTAAGAATCATCGGAAGGCCCCCTCATAGGCCGACGATTTTACTTTATATACCACAAACGTATTACTTAAGCAATTAATTTTTATTTTTTCTGTGAAGCCTTTGGGGGGCGTTTCGGGCTCGGCGGCTTTTTCCCCCCGGCGGGCCCGCGTTTCCCTGTTTCTTCGAGTTTCTTGTTCAGCTCATCGCGGAAGAACTTCGGGCCTATGGGGGAGATGAGTTTCGAGAGCTTCACGGCATACGGGAAAGTCTTTGATTTTGTGAACATTGCGCTGTCCGTCGGGAAGAATACCAGCAGGGCGTACAGGATGAGCGAGACAATCAGCACCCCTTTTATCGCGCCTACGAAGGCGCCCAACAGCGTATTTAATACCTTGTAGCCGGATTTGTTTACGGCGTGGGAGAGCAGCCCGCCGATGAAGCTTATTATGGCGGCCGAGAAGATGAATATCAGGAGGAAGCTTATGATGTTGTTTATTTCCGGGTAAGACGTGAGCCGAAGGACGCCGAGCGAGGTCTTTTCGTAATACCTCGAGGCCAGCACAAAGCCTGCGATTACGCCGCCCAGGGAGAAAATCTCCCGCACGGCGCCACGGAATGTGCTGATGAGGAGCGAGATGCCGATGATTAACAGTAGAACAAGGTCTAAAGAATTCATGCGAAGAACTCCCTTGCCTTCTCGAATACTATACTGCATGGCCCTGTTACGAGCCGCCCGTCCGGCAGCGATTCGAGGAACTCGCGCCCGTAATTCTTTTCCACGATGCGCCTGTCGAAGACCATAATGGAACCCCTGTCCGTCCTGGCCCTTATGAGCCGCCCGAAGCCCTGCCGGAACTTTATCACCGCCTGCGGGACGATGTATTCCATGAAGGGGTTTCCGCCCCTTTCCTCAATCTCCTCCTGCCGGGCCTGGATGACGGGGTCGTCCGGGACGGAGAAGGGTAACTTTGTAATTATAACATTCGAGAGCGCCTCGCCGGTTACGTCCACGCCCTCCCAGAAGCTGTCCGTGCCGAAAAGCGCCGCTTTCGGGTGCGTCCTGAAGTCCTGGAGGAGCCTGTGCCGGGGCGAATCCCCCTGCCTGAGGCCCCTGATGCCGGCGTCCTGCATGAAAGGCAAAAGCTCCCGGTAAGCGCCCTCCAGCATTCTAAAAGACGTAAAGAGCGCGAACGCCCGGCCCTGCGAGATATCGAGCGATTCCCGAAGAAGCGCGCCAAGCGCGGCGCCGAACTCCCTCGCGCCCGGATCCGGCACGTCCCGCGGTATGCAGATTATCACCTGGTTTCTGTAGTCGAACGGGGACGGGAACACGCCCTCGACAAGCCTGTCTCCGGGGATTAGGCCGAGCCCTATGCGCCGGTTCAGGTAGTCGAATTTCTTCTTTACCGTAAGCGTCGCGGACGTGATTATTACCGTTTTCAGCCTGTCGTATATCCGGGACTTTATCTCTGCGGCGACATTAAGCGGAGAGCCGCACAGGGAGATGACCCTTCCCGTCTTCCGCGCAGGGGCCTCCGCCCATCGTATCAGGCCGTCCCCGCCGCCCCGGAGCAGGTTGTCCGTCTCCGCGTTTGCGGCCTCAAGCCTCTCGGTTATGGACTTAAGCTCGATAAGCGGCTCGTCTATCTTATCCCCAAGCTCCTCTGCCTTAATCTCCTTGCAGAGCGAGCCGAGCGAACGTGTGAGATTCGCAAGCTCCGTCCCGAGGCGGCCAAAGGCGGCATCGACGGACTCCCAGCCCGTAATGCCCCTCGTCTCGCCCGTGAGGCGTATTTTTATGTCCCCGCCGGGACTCTCGCTCTCGCGCGACATGAAATAAAAAAGCTCGTCAAACGCCTCGTTGACACGCAGTAAGGCGGATTCCTTCGCCGGGATTATCCGCTCGTTTATGAGCGTTATCCATGCCTCTCCCTTTTCCTTGCGGGAGCCGCCTTTTCCGGCAAGCCTGGACGCAAGAAGCGGAAGCGCGCCCTTCGCGGCCGGTCTGACGGCCCGGCCCGCAGCGGCTCGACCACCCGCTGTCGGTCGACCCGAAGCGGCTCGAGCCGCCTTGTGGTGGAGCCGGCTCAGCATCTTGAGCAGCCCGAGCCTCGCAATCCTGCTTCCGAAGTAGGACGTCGCGCCGTCCTCCAGGTTGTGTCCCTCGTCTATCACGAGTCGTGTGTAGCCGGGGAGGATCGCGTTATCGGCGCCTTCGGCCCGTATTGCGATGTCGGCCAGAAGGATGTGGTGGTTTACGACAAGCAGGTCCGCCGATGCGGCCTCGCGCCTTGCCCTGAAGAAAAAGCAGCGCTGGAAGTGCCCGCACCTAAGCCGCGTGCAGGAGTCCGACTCCGAATTGAGCTTTTCCCACAGGGACTCTGAGGGCGCAAAAGAGAGGTCCGAACGGCTCCCCTCCTTTGTTGTGAGCGCCCATTCGGCAATGGCGGCTATGTCCTGTCCTTCGGTATCCTCAAGCAGGAAATCTCCCTCCGTCCGGGCAAGCTCAAGCTTCCTGAGGCAGAGGTAGTTCCCGCGTCCCTTCACGAGCACGGCCTTGAATGCCGCCTGCGCCGGCAGACCGGCCTCGGACAGACCGGCATCGGGCCGCAGTCCGGATCCAAGTAAACGGCCGAGGAGCGGTATGTCCTTGCCGATAAGCTGCTCCTGGAGGTTTATGGTGTTCGTCGAGACCACGACCCGCTCGTGGTTCTTTGCTATCCAGAAAAGCGCGGGCACGAGGTATGCCATGCTCTTGCCGACACCCGTCCCGCCCTCAAGGGCCGCGACCCTGTCCTCGTTGAACGCGCGCGCGGCCTCTCTGGCCATCATCACCTGGCCCGGCCGCGCCTCGTAGCCCGTCATGGCTTTCGAGAGCGCCCCGCCGTCCTTCAGCGCCGCCTCGACGGCGTCTGTGTCGAGGGGCTTTATGGACTCGCGGGCGAAAGGCTCGACTACGGCGTATACCTCGTCCGCCTCGTTGTTTATGATAAAAAAACCCACCCCGCGCGATCCGAGCATCCCGGCTATCTCGATATCCGCCCTGGAAGGCTTCAGGAGCCCGGAGGGATGGTTATGGACTACGACATCCCCTACCGCGGCGCCCTGAGCGAGCGCCGGGACGCACTCCTCGTCCCCCCGCGCGATTACCCTGGCGTCGGTTATCCTGCGCTCTTCCTTGCAGGAACAGAGGAAAAACACCTCGTTTCCGCCGGCCTCGGCAATAGCCGCGCGCATATATTCCGCCGCTTCCGACGTTATGTATCTTACGGACTCGGGCATGGAAACATTTTAATTTAAAAGAGATTAGAGGTCAATCTAAAAGGAGGACGCATATTGGCTAATAGCATTATTAAATAAATTTATTAGACAGTTGGAAAAAGGACGATATACTACTTTAGAGGTATTTTTCGCCATTTTTTCCACCGGAGGAAAGAGATGCCGTTCCTTGAGGAAAGACTTACGAAAGACTGGGCGACCAAGGTGTTGCACCCCGACAGAAAAATGATTTCCGCCATACTCTTCGACCTGATGGAAATGGGAAAGGATATTGCGGAAGAGATTAAAATGAAGGATTACGAAAACCTTGACGTTTTTCTCGATGAACACAAAAACGGCAGGTCTCCGTTCCACCTCCTGGAGGGCGAATCGCGGCTTGACGGCAGTCTTGCGCAACTCAAAAAATGTCCAATGATGTCGCTGCTCAATTCCTTCAAGTCGGAAGGAAAGTTCCCGGAGCATTTCGACGAAGTTACCGAGAAGTATAAATATTATTACAAGAAAAAGGAAGGCATCCTGCACCCGTTCTGCATAGTGCACCAGACGATAAGGTCTCAGATAGGCGACCACTTCAGGATCGACAAGAAAAAAGTCCAGGTATTCCAGATAGCCTGCATAAATGCCACGGGCGACAGGATCGTCTATTCCACCGAAGGCACGAGCCGCTGCGGCATGAGCCAGGCGGAAATAGACAAGAAGGTAAAGGGAAACGCCTGCCTGTATATGATAAAGTGCATCTGAACCAAGCCGCATAATTATGAATATAAAACCCGGAAATTTCTTTCCGGGTTTTATATTCAGCCCTCTGCAGCCGCGATAATTACTGTTAACCGGAAAAACCGCCATCAGGGGAGATGCGCCGCGCCGCACCCCGGCGGGAGTTCAACTACAATAATTTCACATACATAGCCGGTTTAACATGCCGCAAAGTGCAAATAACCCTCCTGGATTTTTTTTACGGATTACAAAAAAATATTGATTCTCATATAAAGCCGTGCTATAAGAACTTGGCACGGTCAAATTCCGGGATTCATTAAAATCCAGGAGATGCGTTATGGTTGAGGAACTTCGCACCGAAAGGGCGGACCCGAGAAAGGACATTCCGGCGACGCGCGTCAGGATACTTGACGGCCGCCGTGACATGTTCGGCTTTGCCCGGAACATCAGCCGTTCCGGGATGATGGTTCATACTTCGGGCCTTTGCGGGATAGGCGAGGAAATGAGCATAGTGTTCGATCTGCCCGCCCTTGGCATGAACATCAAATGCCGCTCCAGGATGGTCTGGCGGCAGGCGCAGGGGCAGGCGGGCACGGTGCGGGAAGGCCTGAAATTCCTCGACCTGGACCCGGCATCCGCCGACATGATAGACAGGTGGATACAAGGTTCGGCTTAAACAACTGACGAGCGAAGCGCGATGCTTTTCAGAAACAAGACCGTTGTTGTCGCGGAAGACGACTGCAACCTCCTGATGAGCCTGTGCATCGTCCTGGAGAGGCTTGGCTACGATGCCATACCCGCGGAGAACGGCGTCGAGGTCATGCAGATTCTGCGGATTCTCTCGCCCGACGCGATTACGCTCGACCTCAACATGCCCATCCTTGGCGGCCTGGAAACCCTAAAACTGATTAAAGAGGACGAGCGCTACAAGAATATTCCCGTAATCGTGGTATCCGGGGAATCGCAGTCGGAAACAATCGAAGAGTGCAGAAACCTCGGCTGCGCGGCATTCCTGCAAAAACCTGCCGGCATGGCCGATTTGAGCTCCGCCCTGGAAAAGAACATATTCCCGCAACGCGGCAGAAGACATGCGCGGATAAGCCTCGACGTCAGGATAACCCTGAATACGGGCGGGACTTCCAATATGTTTTATACAAGGACTCTTTCGGAAAGCGGGGTGTTTGTGCGCACCAAACACCCGTTTGCCGTGGGCACCGGCATGGAGATTGTCCTGCCCTTGGACGGAGAAGACGTAACCGTCCGGGGTTCAGTGATATATGTGACCAGCCCAGATGACCTGCGGCCAGGCATGGCCGTTGTATTCGACAATGTCCAGGAATTCGCCGCGGCCAGGATAAGGGATTTTGTCCTGAAATACATATCGAAGGACATAGAATGCCTGGCGGTTGCGCAGGAATGCAATCCCTCGGTTTAAGAAGTTATTTTATCCGTTGTATCTCAAGCGCCAAATGCAGCTCCATTCCATATGGTTCCGCATAGTTCCGAGCCGCCTTCCTACCGCCTTATTATCCTTCTCCTTCCGCCGGCAAGGGCCTGGAGGTAGTGCGGTATCTTCTGTCCGGCGGCAGGCGGGACCTTCTCCAGATAGAACTGCGTCCACATCTCGCCGTAGTTCTTCATCTTCATGCGCTCCTTGTTCGACACGGCGGTCATGTTGGCCTTCAGCTTCTCGTCGTCGGGCAGTTTCTTGAGGCCCCTGGACAATACCTCCAGCGCCTTGTCCCGCTCGCCTTCCTTCAGGAGGCAGTAGGCGTACAGGCTCCAGACGAGACTCTCCTTGGGGGATCCCTTGACGGCCTTCTCGAGTGTGCCGATCATCGAATCCTTCTGCTTCCGTTTCATGTATATAACGGCGAGCATACCCATTGCAACCCAGTGCTTCGAGAAGCCGTCCTTCAGGTAATTGAAGGCGTTCTCGTCCTCCCGCATTAGGTAGTATATGCTGCCTATCTGCGAGTTCAACTGGGACTTCACGAAGAACTGCCACCTGCTTAGCGGGAACCCGGCCTTGAGGCTCTTTATGGCCTTCTCGAAACGCTGGTTCTGGATGTCCTTGCCCACCTGGGACATCAGGGACTCTATCTTCTTTATTATCCGCTTCGAGAGGAAGTAGTTCAGGCCGAAGAAAAGACCCAGGGCGGCCACGAACGCGACCGGCCTGTAGTCGGTCCCCCCAAGCGAGAACCAGAGTATCATAAATGACGAGACGCTTGCCGAGACGGAGATTAACAAGTTGTACATATTAAAACAATTTCCTCCTCAGTGTTGTCGCTGCCGCGCGGCCTTCCGCGTCGGGCAATGACGGTTAATTCAAGAATAAATACCCGTAGATGTTTATACCATATGTCTGCGGGTCGAGAGTCCCGGCAATGGATATGTTGCCGCCGTCCCCGGAGAGGTCGAGAAATTCCGCGCCGCCTTCCCCGCCAAGCGCCGCAACAAACGGCCTTGAGGGCCTGTTCTTTCCCTTCCCCGGCGAAACGACCACCGCGGGCCTGCCATCGGAGAGCATCACGAAACTTCCCACGGGGTAGTTCCCCATGGCAAGGATAAACTTCTCGAGGAACTCCTTGTCGTAATAGCTCCCGGCGCGGCCCGACATTAGCCGAAGCGCCCTCTCCGGCGGGACCGCCTCGCTGCCGTAAATGCCCGAAGACGTAACGGCGTCGTAGTTGTCGGCTATGCGGACTATGCGGGAGTAAACGGAGAGTTCTTTCGTCTCCACGGCCTTCGGATACCCTGTCCCGTCCACGTTCCGGTGATGTTCGTAAGATACTATCATAGCCGATACCGCGACTTCATTCAAGCCTTTTAGCTTGAGTATCGTCTGCACGCCCGCGCGCGGGTGCCCGATAAGCGTCTCGTTACTCTCCTCGCCCGGCTCGCAGGGCCTGCCGCCGCGGCCAATGTCATGCAGCAGGGCGGCCATCCCGAGACGCGCCATGTGGTATTTGGAGAGACCTATCCGCTTGCCCATCAGAAGGGATAAGACGCAGACGTTTGCGAAATGCCTGGGGAAAAGGTCTTCCTTCCGCCTTATGGCGGACAGCCTGAGCAAGACGTCCTCGTTTTTGTATGCCGAGTCTATCAGAGACTGCACGGCGCGCTTGAGCTTCCTGATGTCCGCCGGCTCGCCCGAGGCTATGCCGCCGAAAAGCTCTTTCACCCGGAGCACAACCCGCACATAGGCCCTCGTGGCGGCGCCGGCCGCGTCGATTGTTTCCTCCGGTTCGTCCTCCGCCCTGGGAGGCTTCAACTCCTCGGTGGATATGCCGGATATGCCAGACGCGCCTATGCGCAGGGCGAGGTCGCGATGGGCGTCGTCCGTGTCGGTCTGCGCGGTGAGGAATATGCTGACAAAGAGTATGAGCTGGTCTGCGTCTGCGAGAGGGTTAAAGACGAGGGAGCCGAGCTTTCGTTTCCTGAACTCGCCCGCAAGGAAATCGAAGTTGGCGAAGTCCTCCACGTTGTATTTTATACGGACGTCTTCTATGAAGAGATATTCGCCGATGAGGTTCAGCGAGACGGATTTTTTATCCTCGAAAAAGGACGAGACCGTGTTCGAAAGCGCCTGGGCGGCGTTCACCACGGCCTCGTTCCTGAGGTCGTGCATCTGGGCGACCTTGACGAGTATGGCGAGCTGGTTTACCATAATCCGCCCGGAAGTAAGGGCCTTTATCTGAAATTCGTCTTCAAGCGAGGCGCCTTTCGGGCGCACAGGTTCCGCGCTCATCTCTTCATCCTTCTTAAGCCTTCCAGGCACGCCGTGCGCACCGGCCTGGATTTGGAGTCGATTTCGGACTGAAGCGCCTGGTATGCCTCGCTGGTGCCGCACGCCGCAAGGCCGTAGGCGGCAAGCGCGCGCTCCTTGTCGAATTTTTGCAGGCCGAGGAAGCCCTTCTTCTCGAACAGCCGGGCGAAAAACGGAAATGCCTTCTCTTTTCCGAGCCTCCCGATTATCTCGTAGATTTCCTTTTTCTCGCCTGACTCGCGCTCGCCGAATCCTTTTTCGGAGGCCAGATGCATCAGTCGCTCGTACGCCTTCTCGGGGGAAAGCTCCGCCAGGACACGCGCGGACAGGACACGGACGGACTTGTCGGCGTCCGCCAGCGCCCCGGCTATAAATTCCTCCGCCTTTTTCCCCTTTATCGCCAGGAGCGCGTTTACGGCCTCGCGCCTCACGCGCGGGTCGTTGTGCCCAAGCGAGCCGCCGAGAGCCTGCGCGGTGTCGGGGTCGGCAACCTTCCCGAGTATCATCACGACGTTCCTGACCACGTACCACGGCTCTCCGGAAAGGAATGGGAGCAGAAGCTTCCCGTTGCCGCCGCATTGCGACTGCACGATGTCGCAGACGGCCTTCCTGATCCGCCTGGTCGGGATGGTTTCGAGGAGCCTCACAGTCGGAGGTATCGCCCGCGAATCGAGCTGCGTGAGATAACTTCCCGCCGCTTCGAGGGCCTCCTGCCCGCCCTGTTCTATGAACTCTCCCACCCTGCCGACAAGTTTTCCGGAGGCCGCCCTGTTCACGACCGAATCGATCTCCGCCGCCCGGTCGCCGGCCATTCCGCTGTTTACAACGAGATCCTGCACCTTCATCACGAGGATTGTGGCGAGCGTCAGGTCGCCTCTCATGACGAATATCTCAAGGGCGCGTGAAAGGCTCTCCACGACGACGCCAAAGTTCTCGTCGCTCTTCTCGGTTATCAGTATCTCGTAGAGTATGTCCGTAAGCTCGTTTAAAAGGCTCAGGTCGTCCGGAGGCTTGTAGGAGCCGCGTATCGCGGCGTAGTCGTCTTCGTCGGAATCCGGCGCGGAGATGCCATGGCCATGCCCCCGCGCGCCCGTGGCCGCCAGGCCAGAAATCTCCGGGAAACCCTCCGCCGCACCGGCGCCGACAGGTTTTCGCGCATAGTCCGCGGCGCGCGCGCGGAGTTCCTCGAGCTGCTTCAGGCCCTCCGGCTCGCCGCCGAAATTCAGCAGGTTTTCTTCTTCAAAGGCCTCTTCCTCCGTAGCCTCTTCCGTAACGGTATAGGTAATGGCCCTGAAGTCCTTTTCCCACATCAGCGTTACCAGGTCGTCGTCGAGTTCCCGCTCCTTCATGTCGAACTTCAGTATCTCTATGAAACCGTCTATCTCCTCCGGGGTAATGTCCTTGTGGAAGCAGAACTCCCGGACGCCGTCCTTGAAGAACATCAGCGCGATGTTGTCTTCCTTGTCCGGGTTGTTATAGACCTGCTGGTCGAGGAAGAGGAGCTCGAAGCGCCGCACCGCGAGGCTCAGCATGTCCTCTTCCTCGAAGAACCTGTCGAATTTCTCTTTCAGCTCGTCCCGGAATTTCCGGTAGATGGGGTTGTTGGGGAGGTAGAGCCTTGTGGCCTTCACGGTCTTGACGATGACCATTACGATGTCCTTGACCAGCGGAGTGAGCCTGGCTGTCAGCTCCTGTTTCCGCCGTTCTTCTTCACCGCCTTCCCGGTAAGCCGCAGGCCCCTTGTATTCTTCCATGCTAATCTCTCTTGAAACGGATATGCCGCTCCCAGCCGCGCCCGCGCGTTTTATAATCCGTCCTGTAATGCGCGCCGACGCTCCCTTTCCTTGCGAGGGCCGCCTTCGATATAAGCTCTCCCACGGTCAGCATGTTCCTGATCTCAAGCCAGGGCCTCGAGAGCGGCCCGGAATCCCGGAATTCCCGCCAGCCGTCGATAGTGTCGATTGCGCGTCCGAGGGACTCGCCGCTCCTGATAATGCCGACGTCTCCCCACATGAGCCTTCGGAGTTGGCTCCTTACCTTCAGCAGGTCGTCCTTTGGCGCGTCCGCAGCCTTGCAGGCTATGGCCTCTTTCCTGGGGGCCGGTCTCCTGAGGCCGTATGCCGCGGCGGCAATGCCGGCCCGCGCCCCGAAGACGATGCCCTCGAGGAGCGAATTGCTCGCGAGGCGGTTTGCCCCGTGGACGCCCGTGCAGGCCACCTCCCCGGCGGCATACAGCCCCGGCATGTCCGTCCCGCCGTCCCTGTCCGTCCATACCCCGCCCATCATGTAATGGGCCGCGGGCGAGACGGGTATCATCTCTTCGGTTATATCGATGTCGAACTTCAGGCAGGTGGAATATATCCGGGGGAATCTGTTCCTCACGAAACCGGCGTCCAGGTGCCGGAGGTCGAGATATACGTGCTCGGACCTTGTCTTCAGCATCTCGGAGACTATGGCCCTGGAGACGACGTCCCTTGGGGCAAGCTCCGCCCTGGGGTGATAGCCGGGCATGAAACGCTCGCCCCGGACATTCACCAAAAGCGCGCCTTCGCCGCGCATGGCCTCCGACAGGAGGAACTGCGGCGCGCGCGGCACGTAAAGCGATGTCGGGTGGAACTGCACGAACTCCATGTCCGTGAGGGCCGCCCCGGCCCGGTATGCAATGGCGAAGCCGTCGCCCGTGGCCACTTCCGGGTTCGTCGTGCGCTGGAATATCTGCCCCAGGCCGCCCGTGGCGAGCACTACCGCCCTGGCGTAGATCGCCGTAAGCTTCTTCTCCCGCTCACGCCAGACAAGCGCGCCCTCGGCCCGCCCGTCGTTTACGATAAGGTCTATCGTGATGGAGTAGTCGTATTTTTTAATGTTGGCCGCCGCCCTGACCTTGGCAAGCAGGGCGCGTTCTATCTCTCTGCCGGTGGAGTCGCCGTTGGCGTGCAGGATGCGTCTCCTGCTGTGCGCGGCCTCGCGCGTGAAGGCAAGTTTTATTCCGCCGCCCTCGCGGTCGAACTGCGCGCCCCAGGATATGAGCTCCCGTATGCGCTCCGGCCCCTCCGTCACGAGTATGCGGACGTTCTCCTCGTTGCACAGGCCGTCGCCCGCGGCAAGGGTGTCCTTTAAATGAAAGCCTATCTCGTCTTCGTCCGAGAGCGCGACAGCCACTCCGCCCTGCGCGTATTCCGTCGAGGACTCGGTGGCCCTGTCCTTGGTTATTACCAGCACCTTCCCGGCCCTGGAGAGCTCTATCGCCGCGCGAAGCCCCGCAACGCCCGACCCGATGACGATATAGTCGGTGGAGATTGTTCCGGATGTTATTTCCAAGTCCCTACCTTGCGACCCCGAAGGGAGAGTCGCCTATGTAATCGACAAGAACCATCGAGCTTCCGGTATCCTGGAAAACGTATGTGCAGTTTCCGGCCGCCGTGTGGGAGCCGCCCTCTTTGTCCGTCCACGTCCCGGACCAGTGGAATACGACTTCTACATGATTTCCGATTTCCACCACCCTGTCCATTGTCACGTCCAGCCTGACCTTGGGGTAGATGTCCATGTCCTTTCTGAGGACGCTGGCGAAATCGGCATAGCTCTTCTTGAAGTTGCGGGATACGCCGTCCATGGTCCCGTCGAGGTTTCTGGCCTTGTAGGCCGCTTCCATTTTGGCAAACACGGAAAGCGCGCGGTTGGCCTTTACGGACTCCGCCGACGGCTTTATCACCTGCTTCTTGGCGCAGGCGGACACAAGAAGGACCGCCGGTAGAATAACGAGGAAAATCTTTGCATATTTCTTCAAAAGACGCCTCCGAATTATGAACCTGGGGCCTGTAATCCTGATTTAGGAGATTATACCGGCAAGGGGCCGAAAGTCAAGAAAATAAAGGGGTTATCCTACTCTTACCCTGGGGTCGGCCAGGGCGTAGGCAATGTCCGCCAGCATGTTGCCCAAAAGGGTAAGGAAGGAAACGAAGATGAGATCGCCCATAATAAGGGGATAATCGCGTGCGATTACGGCCTGCCAGAAGAGCTGGCCCATGCCGGGAATGGCAAAAATCGACTCGAGGATAACGCTCCCGCCTATGATGGCGGGAACCGAAAGGCCAATTATGGTAATTATGGACATGAGGGCGTTGCGGAGCGCATGTCTGTAGATGACGTCCCGCTCTTTCAGGCCCTTTGCCCTTGCCGTCCGGATATAATCCTGGCCGATTACCTCGAGCATACTGGAACGCATATACCTTGAAAATCCGGCGAGGCTTCCGAACGCGCCAATGAATACGATAAGGACTATGTGCCGCAGGTAATCCGCAAGACGCGCAAAAAAGCCCCAGCTTTCAGAGTCGAGCGACCTCAGGCCGGATATGGGCAGCCACCCCAGCTGAACGCCGAACAGTATCATCAGCAAAAGGGCGAACCAGAAACCCGGCATGGAAAAACCGAGAAAGACAATCACGGTTGTAACCTTATCCGGCAACGTATTTCTCTTAATGGCCGACATTATTCCGAGCGGCACGGCTATGAGAAAGGCGACGGCGATCTCCAGGACGTTGATGGTCAATGTAACCGGCAGGCGCTCAAGCAGCTTGTCAATAACCGGCCTGCCGTCTGTAAAGGACTTTCCGAAATCGAACCGTGCCAGACGTTCGACCCAACTGGCATACTGGACATAAAGCGGCTTGTTTAGGCCGTAGAGCTTTCGGAGGTTCGCAAGGGCCTCGGCGGAGACCCGGGGGTTCATCCGGGCTGCGACCTCCACCGGGTTTCCGGGGGCTAAGTGTATGACGACAAAAGAAATTATGCTGATGCCTATGAGGAGCGGCACCATCATGAGAAGGCGGCGGGCAATGTATCTAAGCATTGGTAGATTCTATCAGAAAGGGCGCTCGCTTTCAACGGGAAATGGGAAAAACCCGCATATCCGGGGCCCCCTTTTTTACCACGAAACCCGCCCGCATAGGCCGTTTTCGCAATCTTTCAGAGGCCATGGTAAACGCTCTATTTTTATTTGCATTTGCTTTAATAATCGGCATGTTCCAAGGGTAATCCGGAATCGCTATTGATAGCGAGTTTCGACGACCGATGAGGTTTGCTGTTGGTGTTTTTGTTACGTTATAAGTATATTGCATTCGTTGCCCGATTTTGGCCTTGACAAGTTCCGCAATGGCGGGATAATTCACGTATGGCGGCTCTGCACGGAAACATAACCGGCCTTAAGGCGCGCGAGATACGCTCCCTCGAGAGGATATACAGGAGAAAGGTCCCGCCCGCGGAGGTTGTCACGGCGGAGCTTGGCCGGTATCTTGCCGCGATTTCCCGTGAAATCGCGCGGCAGGTCGGCGTAATTATCGACAGGCGCGGAGTTGTCCAGTTCGTAATAATCGGCGACAGCCGCTCCGTAACAATACCCGACCTCTCCGGTTTCTCGCTCGGGCCGAAACGGCTCCGGGGCTTAAGGCTCGTGCATACCCACTTGAACGACGAGCCCCTGACGGCCGACGACATGACCGACCTGGCGCTCCTGCGGCTTGACATGATGGCCGCCATAGGGGTGCTGCCGGACGGTATGCCGGGTCATATGCACCTTGCCCACCTGCTCCCGCCGCCGGAGGCCGGTCTACCGGTTGAAGCCGGTCTACCGGTTGAGGCCGGTCCACCGGTTGAGGCCGGCCGCCCGGCGGGCCGGGCCTGGATGAAACTGCCGCCGATTTGGTTCCACCAGTTGGACGTGGACTTCGCGTCGTTCATCGGCGCGCTCGAGGAGGAAATGCTCCGCGTTGGCGGATTTGCTGCAACCGGTAGACCGGCCTCGGGCGGCCAGCCGGTTATGGCCGGCAAAGGAGGTCGTGGCCGGGAACGGACGATACTTGTAAGCGTCGCGTCGAAGGGCACGCGCGGGGCGCAGAAAGAGGCGATGGACGAGCTTGCCGAGCTTGCCGCCTCGGCGGACGCGGCGGTGCTCGATACCGTTATGCAGAGGCCGGACAGGATAAACCCGAAATACCTCATGGGCGAGGGCAAGCTCAAGGAAATAATAATCACGGCCCTTCAGAAGGGCGCAAGCGTACTGATATTCGACCAGGAGCTCACGCCGTCCCAGATGCGCTCCATCTCCGAGCTTGCGGAGATAAAGGTCATAGACCGCTCGCAGCTCATACTCGACATATTCGCGTCCCGCGCGCACTCAAGGGACGGCAAGGTGCAGGTGGAGCTTGCGCAGCTCAAATACCGGCTCCCGATGCTTACGGGCAAGGGCACGGCGCTCTCGCGGCTCATGGGCGGAATTGGAGGGCGCGGTCCAGGTGAGTCGAAGCTCGAAACGGACAGAAGGCGCGTCCGCGACAGGATAAGCCATCTGGAGAAAACGCTGAAGGACCTCTCGCGCGCGAGGCGGCAGAGGAAGGCCAGGAGAAGCGGGACGGGCCTGCCGATTATATCGATTGTCGGCTATACGAACGCCGGGAAATCGACGCTTTTAAACGCGCTGACGAATAGCGATACCATAGTGGAGAACAGGCTCTTCGCAACGCTCGACACAGCGTCGAGGCGGCTTCGGTTCCCGCGCGAGAGGGACGTCATAATCACCGACACCGTGGGTTTTATAAGAGACCTGCCAAAGCCGCTTTTCGCCGCGTTCAAGGCGACGCTGGAGGAACTCGAGGACGCGGACATCCTCCTGCACGTGGTGGACATCTCCAATCCGCGCTTCGAGGAGCAGATGGAGTCCGTGGAGAGAATACTGAAGGAACTGGGGCTTGCCGAGAAGGAAAGGCTGACGGTGTTCAACAAGTCGGATTTGATGGATAAAGAGACTGTTTATATGGAGGCGCGCTCTCACGGCGCGATTGCCGTTTCCGCGCTGGACAGGAAGACATTTCCGCGGTTATTAAAGGAACTCGAAAAAAGGCTCTGGCCCGGCTTAAAAGATTAGCGGGCCGGTCGGGATGTACTCGTCGTCCGCTTCGTTTTCCGCTTTTTTCCTTCCCTCTTCCTCCGCGAGCTTCGCCGCGCCGAGGGCCATCATGTGGTGCAGGTATATGCGCTTCATATTGGCCTCGGAGTAGCGTATGGAGAGGATTGCGACGCCGTTCTCCGGGTCTCCGAGTTCAAACGCCACGCGCGAGGACGGCGTCTGGAACCGGTAGTCCTTCGACATGCTATCAAGTATCTCCTCGGCCTCCGATTCGCTTGCGACGTGGTAATTCGCCTTCACCTGCCATAGCCTGTCCTCGTGGTCGAAAAAAAGCTGGGCAAACTCCGCGCCGAGGGCAAGAAGACCGGCGTCACCAACTATGCCTTCGCCGGAGAACTCCACCAAGGCGGAAACTTCCTCTTTTTTCATTCCGAACTTGAGATTGTAGTGGTCGAATATGCACTTTTTACCGGTTTTCCTGTCTTCTTCCAATCCATACCTCGTCTTGTTAAGAAAATTTAACCGAGTATATTCCAATTTACATGTTTTTTCAAGCCTTAAGACTTATTCCTGTTTGACTTCGGGCGCGTTTGCTGATAAAATTTCCGCTTTAGAGCAGTCCCAACCCCGGATGTCCAAAGGAGTTTTCTCAAGAAGTTCAGGAAGCGCCGCATATCCCACTTTCCCAAATCCAGCTTTTTGCACTCCCGGAAACGCCCGAAATCCGCTCTTTGACAATATAAAATAATGAGTTTTGCGAGGATTTTTACGCTTGACAATCCCTGATTTCGACATGTATACTCACGCTGTGTGGGAAAAAGTGGGGGAAAGTGGGGAAAGACCATAAAATAATTTGATTCTTCCTGTTGACTCACCTGTGGATTTCCCGCCCCCTCGGTAATGGAAGGTCATTGGAGCGAACGAATCCTCATGAAGCGAGTCCAATGACCTGACGAAAGGCAATTTCAGGAGGGGGCCAAAGTGGCCGCGCTTATCGACCGGTTCATAGGGCACCACGCATACAGCCTCGACAACAAGGGGCGTGTGAGCATACCGTCAGATTTCCGCGAGGTTCTGTCCGAGCGGTACGACGAGCGTCTCGTCCTGATGAAGAACTACGACCGCTGCATCGCCGCATATCCCGTCGAAGAATGGCAGAAGATGGACGAGAAAATAAGTGCCCTGCCCCAGAGCGACCCAATGGTAATGAAGTATCTGCGCACCTATTACTCGTCCGCGAAGGTCTGCGAGCTTGACGGTCAGGGCCGCGTCCTTGTGCCCCCCGCGCTGAAGTCCTACGCCGGGCTTGGCCGCGAGGTGATAATAATCGGGCTTTCAAACCGGATGGAGTTCTGGGACGCCGAGACCTGGAAGAAGGAGAACCCGGAAGGTGACGGCGCGGCGGTCAGGGACGCCATGGCCGCATACGGGTTGTGAGCCGGTCTACCGGCGGCGGACAGGCCGGCGGCCGGAGCCGCATCGGACCGAACAACCCGGCCGGTAGCGCAATGCATATCCCGGTCCTGCTTGAGGAGTCGATGGATTTTCTTAACGTCAGGCCGGACGGGGTCTACGCGGACCTGACGCTTGGGCTTGGCGGACACGCAAGGGAGATATTAAAGAGAATAAAGGCCGGGAGGCTTATCGGGATAGACAAGGATGAAGAGGCTCTCTTGAAGACAAAAGAGGCGCTCGAAGCGTACGGGGAAAAGCTGGCCGCCTTCAAGGCGGACTTTCGGGAGGCCGGAGAGTTGATAAGGCGTCAGGGCTATAACCGTCTGGACGGTTTTATCATGGACCTCGGGGTATCCACGCTTCAGCTTAAAACGCCCGAACGGGGCTTCGGTTTTTCCTCCGATGCGCCTCTCGACATGCGCATGGACAGGAGCCGGGGCGAGAGCGCCGCTGACCTTGTCAACAGCCTCCCGGAGAGCGGGCTTTCAAGGATTATTTTTGAATACGGCGAGGAGCGCTGGGCGAAGAGAATAGCGCGGACAATCGCCGCGAGGCGGGAAGAAAAAAGAATAGACACGACCCGCGAGCTTTCCCGCGCCGTCGAGGATTCGATACCCAGAGGGGCATGGCCGCCGAAGATACACCCGGCGACGAGGACGTTCCAGGCGCTTCGGATTGCCGTGAACGGGGAGATCGACGCGCTGAAGGCCGCCCTCCCGGAGATGGTCTCGATGCTTGAGAGCGGCGGCCGCGCGGTCGTCATCTCATACCACTCTCTGGAAGACAGGCTCGTGAAGGATACGTTCAGGGCCGGGGCGAGGCCGTGCGCGTGTCCTCCCGATTTTCCCGAGTGCGTATGCGGGAAGAAGCCGTATCTCAAGATACTCACTCCGAAGCCCGTTTTGCCTTCGGAGGCGGAGATAGTCTCCAACCCAAGCGCGAGGAGCGCCAAACTTCGCGCGGCGGAGAGAATATGATGCTGGAACACTCGCTGTCCCGCCTGTCGAGCCTGAGGATCAAGAAGGCGCGCCTCGCAAGAAGGCTCGGAGTGTTCGCCGCGGTTTTCGTTGTCGCCGCCTTCTGTATGGTTTACGTGTGGCAGAGGGTGCAGGTGATAAAGGTGGGCTATCAGATAGAGGCCCTGAGAAAGGAAAAGGCGGGGCTTTTGAGGGAGAACAAGGACCTCCAGATAGAAAGCTCGACCCTTGCGTCTCCCGCGAGGATAGAGAGCCTCGCGGACAGCGACATAGGGATGCACGTGCCGAAGACCGGGCAGATTGTGCTGGTCGAGAAAGCGTCAAGGCCCGCCGCCGGCGTGAAAGCGCCCGTGTCCGGCGCGGCTTCCGCCGCCGGTGAAAAGGCGTCGCCGGGCAAGACCTGATGCAGGGCAGGCTGGAATCAGCCGGGTCTGCGGAAACGACTCACGGCCAGAAGAGACGGGTAATGCTGGCGGTCGCCCTTATCGCTACGGGCTATATGGGGGTAATAGCAAAGCTTTTCTACCTCCAGGTCATAGAAAAGAGCTTCCTGGCCAGGAAGGCGCTTCGGCAGCAGCAGGAGCTTGTGGACCTTCCGCCAAGGCGCGGGACGATATACGACAGCACGGGGGCCGAGCTTGCGGTAAGCGTCGAGGCGGACTCGCTCTACGGCGTCCCGGCGAACGCGCGCGACCCCCGCGAGGTTGCGGCGGCCATCGCCCCCGTCCTTGGCCGGAGCAGAGCGGCCATAGAGAAAAAACTCGAGGGCGACAGGAAGTTCGTGTGGCTGGCGAGGCAGGTTTCGCCGGACGCCCAGCCGAAGATAAAGACGGACGGCGACATGGAGGGCGTGCTGGGGTGGCTTTATGACAGCCGCAGGTATTACCCCGAAAAAAACCTGGCGGCGGGCGTCATAGGGTTTACGGGAACGGATGGAAAGGGGCTTGACGGCCTTGAGCAGGAGTATGAAAAATATTTGGGAGGTCTTCCGGGAAAGGCTATTGTAGAGCGGGACGGCAGGGGCAGGGAAGTCCTTACGGTAAACGAGGGCAAAAACTCGCCCAGGCCGGGCTGCGATATGATACTTACCATAAACGAGAAGGTGCAATACATGGCGGAGAAGGCCCTCGACAGGATAATGAAGAAATACAGGCCTCTGTCCGCCAGCGCCATCGTTATGAACCCGAATACTGGGGAGATACTCGCAATGGCCAGCAGGCCGGGCTTCAATCCCAACGAATGGTCTCGCTATCCGGCCTCGTCATGGAGGAACCGGGCGGTCTCCGACCTATACGAACCCGGCTCCACGTTCAAGATTGTCACCGCCTCGGCGGCGCTGGAACAGGGGGTCGTAAGGCCCTCGGACATAATCGACTGCGGAAAGGGAGAGCTTGACGTAGACGGGACTGTCATACACAGCGCGGACAACGAGGGCGGGCGGCTTACGTTTCAGGAGGTAATACAGAAAAGCAACAACGTAGGGACAATCAAGGTAGCGCTGAGGCTTGGCGCGAAGAGGCTGTACAACTATGCCAGGGCGTTCGGGTTCGGCGCAAAGACCGGGGTGGACATGCCCGGCGAGGCGGGGGGCGAGCTTAGAGACATCTCGAAGTGGTCCGGGCTTTCCGTCGCATCCGTCGCCATAGGCCAGGAGGTCGGCGTAACGCCGCTACAGATGCTCTGCGCCATGAACTGCGTCGCCAACGGCGGATATTACATGAAACCGTATATAGTATCCGAGATAACCGGGGCGGACGGCTCTGTCGTTATGAAGGGGGCTCCGGTAAGGGAGCGCCAGGTCATATCCACGGCGACGGCGGTAACGCTCAGAAATATATTAACGACGGTTGTCGAGGACGGCGGGACGGCTGTCGCGGCCAACATAAAAGGTTACCAGGTGGCGGGCAAGACCGGCACGGCCCAGAAGTTCGAGCGCGCCCTTGGGAGATATTCCAAAACGAAATACTACAGCTCGTTCGTGGGTTTTTGTCCGGCGGACAACCCGAAAATTTCAGCCATAGTTGTCTTAAACGAGCCGCGCGGCGGGGCGTATTACGGCGGGGTTGTCGCGGCCCCGGCGTTCAAGAGCATAGTAGAGCAGGCGCTTACATACATGGAAGTGCCTACGCGCCTGCCGGGCCAGACGATTACAGTGGTGAGATAAATGAAGTTAAACGAGGTTATGGCGGGAATCGGCGGGAAGACGGTTCGGGGGGACATGGACGTCGAGATTTCCTCCGTTCAGTACGATTCGCGCAAGGTCTCTTTCGGCTCTCTTTTCTGCGCCGTCAAGGGACTTAAGTCGGACGGCGCGTCCTATATAAAAAGCGCGCTCGAAAAGGGGGCCGCGGCAGTCCTGTTCGAGGACTACGAAGGCCCGATGCCCGGCGGCGCGTCATTTGTAAAGGCGCCGGATTCAAGGCTTGCCATGGCCCTTGCGGCGGCGAATTTTTATGGAAAGCCATCCGGAAGGCTCGACCTTGTCGGCATCACGGGCACGAACGGAAAGACGACGACCGCATACCTCGTCCGCTCGATTTTGCGGGCGAAAGGCCAGGAGCCCGGCCTTATAGGCACAATATCCTACGAGTATGGCGGCAAGAAATTCCCGGCGCCGAACACCACCCCGGAATCGGTAGACCTCCAGGCGCTGCTCTTTGAAATGGCGAACGGGGGGGCAAAGTCCGCGGTGATGGAGGTATCGTCTCATGCCGTGGCGCTGAAGAGAATCGCGGGCTGTGATTTCAAGGTGAAGATATTCACCAACTTCACGCAGGACCACCTGGACTTCCACGGGACGATGGAGAAATATTTTCAGGCAAAGAAGGCCTTATTTACAGACTTTGCCGGGATTAACGTAATAAACATGGACGACCCGAAGGGCGGGGAACTGAAAAGCTCCGCTTCCGGCGAAGTCGTCACATACGGTGTTTCCTCAAGGGCGGACGTGACGGCGAAAGGCGTTGAAATATCCCATGCCGGGACGTCTTTTACACTCCTCACGCCGGCCGGAGAAGCGAAAGTAAAATCACGCCTCGCGGGAAGGCATAACCTGTATAACATGCTCTCCGCCGCGGGCGCGGGCATGGCGCTTGGGAAGAGCCTGCGCGAAATATCCGACGGGCTGGCAAGGGCGGAGGACGTGCCGGGACGCCTTGAGCGCGTGGAAGGGGGCCAGAACTTTACCGTGCTTGTGGATTATGCGCACACGGAGGACGCGCTGGCAAGGGCGCTGACGGCGGTGCGGGAGCTCTCAGGCGGGCGGCTGATAGTCGTGTTCGGCTGCGGCGGAGACAGGGACAGGACGAAGAGACCGAAGATGGGACATGCCGCCGCGAAGCTCGCGGACATGGTTATCCTGACATCCGACAACCCGCGCACGGAAGACCCGGTAAAAATACTTGAGGACGCGGAAGCCGGCATCGCGGAGGAAGGCTCGAAGGTTAAAGGTTCAGGCTACTTCGTATACCCGGACAGGGCGCAGGCTATTTCGTTCGCCGTCGGGGCGGCGCGGGGCGGAGACACGGTGCTTATCGCCGGCAAGGGGCACGAGGACTACCAGATAATCGGGACGACGAAATACCATTTCGACGACCGTGAAGCGGCGGCTGCGGCAATGCTTGCGAGGAAGAGCGCGTGATTAACCTGGAAAAAATAATCGCGGCGGCGGGCGGCAGGCTCGTCCAGGAAGGCAAGGCGGAGTTCTCCGGCATATCCACGGACAGCAGGAGCGTCAAGCCGGGCGAACTCTTTGTCCCGCTTTCCGGCGAACGCTTCGACGGCCATGACTTTATAGGGCAGGCGGCGGTCTCCGGCGCGGCCGGCGCGCTTATAGAAAAGGGGAAAGATGTCAATCAGCCGGGGATGACTTTAATAGAAGTCCCGGATACGCTGCGCGCCCTCCAGGACCTGGCGCATTCCGTGAGGACGGCGCGGATGGACATGCCGCTTGTCGGCATCACGGGCACAAACGGAAAGACCACCACCAAGGAAATGCTCGCGTCCATACTATCGCTGCGCGGCCCGGCGCTCAGGACCGACGGCAACCTGAACAATCATATCGGCGTTCCGCTTACGCTCCTGAGGCTCAAGGACGAACACTGGGCGGCGGTTATAGAAATGGGCATGAGCGCGCCCGGCGAGATTGCCAGGCTTGCCGCGATTGCCTCGCCCGGAATAGGCGTGATAACGAATATCGGCCCGGCCCACCTCGACATCCTGAAGGACCTCGAAGGGGTGGCGAAGGCCAAGTCGGAACTGATCGCCTCCCTGCCGCCCGAAGGGACGGCGATATTGAATGCGGACGACCCGCACTTAAAAGCCCTGCCGCACCGGTTCAAGGGGGAGACCGTGTCTTTCGGCCTTGGCAGAGACGCCGCGGTATCCGCGTCGGATATAGCGGAGAGCGCGGGCGGCGTGTCGTTCAGGCTTAAACTGCCGGGCATGTCCTCGGCGATAAAACTGAACTTCATCGGCTCTCACAATGTCTATAATGCTCTGGCGGCGGCCTCCTCGGCCTATGTCCTCGGCATGACTATGGACGAGATAAGGGACGGTCTTTCCTCCTGCCGCCCAGCGAAGATGCGGATGCAGGAGGAGATAATCGACGGGGTAAGGGTAATAAACGACGCCTATAACGCAAACCCGGCGTCAATGGCCGCGGCGATAAGCGCGCTGACGTCGATGAAGGGCGGGAGGAAGTTCGCAATCCTTGGCGAGATGCTGGAGCTTGGAAGCCAGGCGTCGAGGTCTCATTTCGATACCGGCAGGCTTGCCGGGGCAAGCGGCGTCCACATGCTGGTTTTGGTGGGCCCGCATGCGCCGGACGCGGCCCAGGGCGCGATAGAAGCGGGTATGCCGGAGGAGAACATATTCATCGCGCCCGAGCCCGGCAAGGCGGCGGAGATTGCGGCGGATTTTCTTAAGGCGGGAGACGTGGTGCTCGTGAAGGGCTCGCGCGGCTCGAAGATGGAACTCGCGGTGGAGAAGCTGAAGACGGGGAGGATTCACGCGTAATGTTTTATAACCTGCTGTTTCCGCTTCACGAAAAAATACACGCCTTCAACGTGTTCCGCTACATTACTTTCCGCTTCGCCAGCGCGATGTTCACGGCGCTCCTCATAAGCTTCATCTTCGGGCCGTCCATTATCCGGAAGCTGAAAGATCTCAAGGTCGGACAGCAGGTTCGCTCGGACGGGCCCGGCACGCACCTCGGCAAGGCCGGAACCCCGACAATGGGCGGAATCCTGATACTCATTGCCGTAACGGTTCCGACCATTTTATGGTCCGACCTCACCAATCGCTACGTCTGGCTCGTGGTGGCGGGCACCCTTGCCTTCGGCGCGGTGGGGTTCTATGACGATTACCTGAAAGTCGTAAGGAAGAAGAGCGAGGGACTGAAGGCCCGCTACAAGTTCGGATGGCAGGTGGTGATTGCCCTTTGCATAGGCCTCCTGCTTTATTTCAACCCCATGGACCCGAACAGCACGGTGCTCCTGATACCGTTCTTCAAGAAATGGATAATCAACCTGGCGTGGTTCTATGTCCCGTTCGTGGTGCTGGTGCTGGTCGGCTCGTCCAACGCGGTGAACCTGACCGACGGCCTGGACGGGCTGGCAATAGGACTTGTCGGCATAGCCGCCTTCGCAAACGCCGTCCTGGTCTACGTGACCGGCAACAGGATTTTCTCGCATTATCTTCAGGTGCTGTACATACCGGGCGCGGGAGAGCTTACGGTATTCTGCGGGGCCTTGATGGGCGCGTCGTTGGGGTTTCTATGGTATAACTCGCATCCCGCCGAGGTGTTCATGGGCGACGTCGGGAGCCTGAGTCTGGGCGGCGCGCTCGGTATGCTGGCCCTGCTGACCAAGCACGAGATAATACTGGTTATTGTGGGAGGCATATTTGTCGCGGAGACGCTATCTGTTATCCTCCAGGTCGCGTCATTCAAGAGCCGGGGCAAGAGGATTTTCAGGATGGCTCCGGTCCACCACCATTTTGAAGAGATGGGCTGGGCGGAATCAAAGGTCATTGCGCGGTTTTGGGTACTGGGTATTATTCTTGCGTTGGTGGGCCTGAGCACCCTGAAACTCAGGTAGAAGGAAGATGTCATGAAGAGATTGTCGGCGCTGATTCTTTTTACACTCGTTCTCTTAACCTCGCTTCGGCCCGCTCTCGCGGAGGATAATTTCCACGTGACCGCCGAGGGCGTCTGTGTAATGGACGCGGATACAGGCAAGGTCATAATATCCCGGAACCTCAACACGGAATTCCCCCCGGCTTCCTGCACGAAGGTAATGACAGCGATAATTACGCTTGAGAAGGCAAAGCTCTCCGATGTTTTTACAGTCAGCCGGCACGCGGCCTCCATGCCAGCATCCAAGGTTTACCTGAGGCCGGGCGACAGGGTGACCGTGCAGGCGCTCCTTTATTCATTGCTCCTGAAAAGCGCCAACGACAGCGCCGTCGTGCTTGCGGAAGGCATAGCGGGCTCCGAGCCGGCGTTCGCAAAACTCATGACGGAAAAGGCCCATGAGATAGGCGCTGTCGATACCAATTTCAGAAACGCTTCCGGACTTCCGATAAGCGACCACTACACCACGCCGTACGACCTGGCCCTGATGCTCCGCTATGCCATGCACAACCCCACTTTCATGCAGATAGCATGCACAAAATACGCGACGCTCAACATGGGCCGCAGGGACAAGACGCTCCTGAAGAACCATAACAGGATGCTATGGTATTACGAAGGCGCGGGCGCGGGCAAGACCGGCTATACGCTCGCAGCCAGGCAGTGCTATGTCGGAGAGGCCAACTGTTCCAACACCAGGCTCATAGTCGCAATCCTGCACGGCGCGGACCTCTGGGGAGACACCAAAAAACTCCTGGACAAGGGATTCGAACTGGCCATGAAGAACCAGACCCTGGCGCTCGGCGACACGCCGGAGACCGGACGGATAATAAAGGCTTCTTACAGGGTCAGGGAAAGAATAAGGCATCGCGGAAGGCGGGTCGTATCCAAACGGGTCTACAGGGTAAGACGCGGCGACACGCTCTTCGGGATAGCAAGGAGGTTCGGCATGAGCGTGAACAGCCTGGCCAGACTGAACAACCTGTCCGTGAGATCGCTGATACGGCCGGGCAGACGGCTTAAAGTTTGTCCCGCGCATTACAAAAAACGCATAAGTAGAAGAAGACGCAGGACTTAGACATGAATTTCAGCGGCAAGAAAATAACAGTGGCGGGCCTGGCCCGAAGCGGCGCGGGGGCGGCGAATCTGCTCTTGCGGCTCGGCGCGGATGTGACAGTTACGGACATCAAGCCCGAGGCGGAGATTGGCGAACAGCTCCTGCGGCTGAATCCCAGGGTAAGGAAGGTTCTGGGCGCGCACCCGGACGAGCTTTTCTCCGGCGCGGACATGATTGTAGTCTCGCCCGGTATGCCGCTTTCGGCCCCGCCGATAAAAATGGCGGTCTCTGCGAAAGTCCAGGTCATAGGAGAGCTGGAGCTTGCATATCTATACTCCGATTCGCCTTTTATCGCCATAACCGGGACAAACGGAAAGTCCACCACGACCACGCTCGTCGGCGAAATACTGAAGACCTCGGGGATGAAGGTGACCGTGGGAGGAAACCTCGGCAACGCCCTTACGGAAGAACCGGATCTCCTTAGAGGCCGGGACTACATAGTGGCCGAGGTATCGAGCTTCCAGCTTGAGACCATTAAAAAATTCCGCCCGAAAATATCCGCGCTCTTAAACGTCACGCAGGACCACCTCGACCGCTACCGGAACATGAAGGAATATGCGGCGGCAAAGGCCAGGATATACAAAAACCAGACGTTAAAGGATTGCCTGGTGGTAAATATGGACGATGCGCCGACTGTCGCCCTGGCAAAAAAAACGATGTGCAGAATAGTTCCGTTCTCCCGGAAGAAGTATCCCGCAGACGGAGTTTTCGTGAGGGACGGCGTTCTCGTAAGCGCCATGTCAGGCCCCGAGGAAAGAATAATCAGGGTAAATGACATAAGGATTCGCGGCGTGCATAACCTCGAGAACGCTCTTGCCGCCGCCGCAATAACGCTTGCCGCCGGGGCCGGTGCAGGCGCGGTGGAGAAAGTCCTGCGCGAGTTTCCCGGCCTTGAGCACAGGCTGGAATTCGTGCGTGAATTAAACGGCGTGAGCTACATAAACGATTCCAAGGGGACAAACGTCGGGGCTGTGGAGAAATCCATAGAGAGCTTCACGGAGCCGGTGATATTGCTCGCAGGCGGCCTGGACAAGCACAGCGATTTTTCGCCGCTCAGGAAGCTTGTGCGCGAAAGGGTCAAGAGGCTCGTCCTTTTCGGCAAGGCCGCGGACGCGATGGAAGAGGCGATTGGCGGCGAGACCGAGACGGTGCGCGCTTCGTCTTTGAAGGACGCCGTATTGAAGGCAAAAGACGCGGCTTCAAAAGGCGACGTCGTGCTGCTCTCCCCCGCCTGCGCAAGCTTCGACATGTTCAAGGACTTCGAGGACCGTGGAAGGCAGTTCAAGGATATTGTGCGGAGCCTGTAACCAAATGAAGCTGAAACAAATCCGCGAAGACAGCATAATATTTTTCATAACGCTGATACTCCTGTCCTTCGGGCTTGTGATGGTATATTCCGCGAGTTCGGTCATGGCGCTCAGGTATCACAACGACTCGACTTATTACCTGAAGCGGCAGATTGTCTGGGCCGGAGCCGGGATGGCGGCGATGCTTGCCGCGTGGAGGATGGACTATAAAATCTTCCGGAAGCTCTCGCTTCCTGCGCTGTTTATGTGTTTTATCCTGCTTATAATAACCCTGGTCGGGCCGGAGGTGAACGGGGCGCGCAGGTGGATAAGGCTCGCTGGTTTTTCGTTACAGGCGTCCGAATTTACCAAGCCGGTTCTTTTCACGTTCGTCGCCGCCTCGCTTGCAAAGAGGGCTGAGAAGCTGAACGATTTCTGGCATGGTATCGGACCGTATCTGTTCATCTGCGGGACGCTCGTCCTGCTGATTGCCCTGGAGCCTGATTTCGGGACCGCCGCCGCGATATGCGCGGTCGTATTCATGATGCTGTTTGCGGGCGGGGCGAAGCTGTCCCACCTGGGCGCGCTGGTGCTTGGTGCGATGCCGGTTCTTTACCTGCAGCTCTTCAAGGTCGGTTATCGCAAAAGCCGCCTCTATACCTTTATGAACCCGTGGAACGACCCGCTTGGCGCAGGGTTCCAGACCATCCAGTCTTTTCTTGCGTTCGGCGGCGGCGGACTGACCGGCGTAGGGCTGGGCCAGAGCAGGCAGAAGCTCCTTTTCCTGCCGGAGCCGCACAACGACTTCATATTCTCGGTCATCGGCGAGGAATTCGGCTTCATAGGCGCGGCGGCCATAGTGATACTTTTTCTGTTGTTCACGCTGTTCGGCATGAGGCTTGCGCTGAGGTGCAAGGACCCGTTCGGGCGGCTGCTGGTTTTCGCGCTTACGCTGATGATAGGGTTGCAGGCCCTTATAAACATGGGCGTCGCGACGGGCGTGTTCCCTAACAAGGGCATGCCGCTCCCGTTCATCAGCGCGGGCGGGTCGTCGGTTTTTGTTGCGCTTGCGTCGGTAGGGATTATGCTGAGCGTTTCACGCGGGAACCGCCGGCAGGACAGCGCCGGAGCGGCTGTTTGAGGAGGCTTTTAATCGCCGGCGGCGGCACGGGCGGTCATCTCTATCCGGGGATTGCGGTGGCGGCTGAGGCCGTGAAGGAAGGCATCGAGGTCTTGTTCGTCGGCACGGCGCAGGGGATAGAAACGAGGGTTGTTCCAAGGGAGGGTTTTAACCTGAAGCTGATAGACGCTGGCAGGTTCAAGGGTATGGGCGCTTCACAGAAGATAAAGACTGTTTTGTCTGTTCCGGCGGGCGCGGCCCAGGCGGCTGGAGTTATCCGCGAATTCAAGCCGAACGCCGTCCTGGGTGTCGGAGGTTACGCCTCGTTCCCGGCGGTGCTTGCGGCCAGACTGATGGGCAAGCCCGTAATCCTCCAGGAGCAGAACGCGGCCCCCGGCCTTGCAAACAAATGGCTGGGGAAAATAGCCGACAGGGTATGTCTCGGTTTCCAGGCCGGGGAAACATTCTTTCCGGCCGGGAAATGCGTCCTGACCGGCAACCCGATCAGGCGCGGACTGCTCGACGTGAAAAAAGAAGACGCCCTGATGTCGATGGGGCTTCATGGGAATAAAACCACGGTGCTTGTGACAGGCGGGAGCGGCGGGGCGTCGCGGATAAACAGGGCCGTCGCAGGCGCGCTTCAGGGGCTTTCCGGCATGAAAGACAAGCTCCAGTTTATTCATCAGACCGGGCAGAGAGATTACGAGGAAACCGCCGCCGCGTACGGCGGGGCCGGGTTTGTCTGCCGTGTGATGCCGTATATATACGACATGGCGTCGGCATACGCATGCGCGGACATTGTAGTCTGCCGCTCCGGCGCGCTCACCATCGCGGAGGTTACGGCGCTTGGCAAGCCTGCCGTGCTTATCCCCTACCCGTTCGCCGCGGATAACCACCAGGAGAAAAACGCGAGAGAGATGGAGACCGTGGGGGCGGCAAGGGTCGTGCTCGACCGTGAGGCGACGGGCGAAAGGCTGGCGGATGAAATAAGAAGCCTGCTTTCGGATGCGGGAACCATTCCCCGGATGCAGGAGCGCTCAAGGGCGCTCGGAAGGCCGGATGCCGCGGTGCGGGTGTTGGAGATATGCAGGAAATTGGCTGCCGCATAAAGGAGTATTAATGTATAAGAAGTATCGCAGGATACACTTCGTAGGCATCGGCGGCGTCGGCATGAGCGGCATAGCCGAAGTCCTGATAAATCTTGGGTACAAGATTGGCGGCTCCGACCTCAGGGAAAGCGATACGACCAAAAGGCTTGAATCCGTCGGCGCGGAGATATTCATAGGACACAAGGCCGCGAACGTCGAGGGGGCGGACGTGGTCGTCATATCTTCCGCCGTCAAGGAGGACAACACCGAGGTTGCGGCGGCGAGAGAACGGCAGATACCCGTAATACCGCGCGCGGAGATGCTCGCGGAGCTGATGCGCCTTAAGTACGGGATTGCCGTCGCGGGAGCGCACGGGAAAACCACCACGACGTCGATGGTGTCCACGATACTCGCAAAAGGCGGGATAGACCCGACCGTGGTAATCGGCGGGAAACTGAATATATTCGGTGCGGGCGCGAAACTGGGGCAGGGGGAGTTCCTCGTGGCTGAGGCCGACGAATCGGACGGAAGCTTCCTTATGCTTTCCCCGACTATCGCCGTCGTGACGAATATCGACGAGGAACATCTCGACCACTACACGAAAGGCATAGAGGAGATAAAAGACGCCTTCCTGCAATTCATAAATAAAATTCCATTTTACGGCCTGGCCGTGCTCTGCCTGGACGTGGAACATGTGCGGGAGCTTATCCCGCACGTGAAGAAGAGATACGTCACATACGGCTTGAGCCCTCAGGCCGATATTTTTGCGAAAGACATCAGGTTCGGCGGCATGGGTTCGGAATTCGAGGTATTTAAAAAGAGCGAGAGCCTGGGCATGTTTAAGCTCGCCGTCCCAGGCCAGCACAGCGTATACAATTCCCTCGCCGCAATATCCGTGGCGCTGGAGCTCGACATACCGCTTGAGGTAATACGCGGCGCCCTTGCCGAATTCGGCGGACTGCACAGGCGGTTCTACATAAAGGGCGAAGCCCGCGGCATAACGGTGGTTGACGACTACGGACACCACCCGACCGAAATAAAGGCCACCCTTGCCGGAGCGAAGGCCGGGTGGGACAGGCGGACGGTTGTGGTGTTCCAGCCGCATCGCTACACCAGGACGCGCGATCTCATGAAGGAGTTCTTCACCGCGTTTGGCCAGGCCGACAAGCTTGCGGTGATGGACATATACCCGGCGGGGGAAAAGCCCATAGACGGCATCAGCGCAAAGAATTTGTATGACGGCATAAAGGGCCAGGGGCACAAGGACGCGTCTTTCATCGGGACGCAGGAAAATGCCGTGGACTGGCTGAAGAATGTGACAAAGTCCGGCGACCTCGTAATAACGCTCGGCGCGGGCGATGTCTGGAAGGTTGGAGAACTGTTTCTCGAGAAGCTGAACGGTTTATGAATGCGGTTGAACTTACCGGCAGGCTGAAATTCGCCGGCGAGGTTAGGCTCTCGGAGCCGATGTCCATGCATACCTCGCTTGGGATTGGCGGCCCGGCTGACGCGATGGCGTTTCCGGAAGATGCGGGACAGATGGCAATGCTTTTCGAGGCGGCTTACAAAGCGGATGTGCCGGTGTTCATCCTGGGAAACGGGACGAACCTGCTCGTGAAAGACGGCGGAATAGAAGGGCTTGTGATAAACCTTGCGAAGCTGGACTGGATTATAAAAGAGAACGTCGAGGGCGGAAGCCCCGCCATCCGCTCAGGCGCGGGGACGCCGCTCCCGAAGCTTGCGAATTTTTGCGCGGACGAAGGCCTCTCCGGCCTGGAGTTCGCCGCCGGCATTCCGGGGACCGTCGGCGGCGCGGTATACATGAACGCGGGGGCGTACGGTCATGATATAAGCGACATTTTATATAAAATCCTGCTTATAAAAGAAGACGGCAAAACGTCAGAGTTGACCGCCGGCGGGACACAAAGAAAATACAGGCACGGCGGCATACCGGAAAACTCCGCCGTGGCCGAAGCCTGGTTCAGGCTTTCGCCCGGAGACCCTGAGACAATAAAGGCGCGCGCGTCGGAATTTATAAAAAAGAGAAGGGCCTCCCAGCCGCTCACCGCAAAGAGCGCAGGCTCAACATTCAAGAACCCCCCGGGCGAGAAGGCCTGGAAGCTTATAGAAGGCGCGGGACTCAAGGGATTATCCGTCGGAGGGGCGGCGGTCAGTGAAAAACACGCGAACTTCCTGATTAACGCCTCCGGCGCGACGGCAAGGGATTTTATGGACTTGATGGAACTTGTGAAGCAGAAGGTTAAAGAAAAAACCGGGATCGAACTGGAACCGGAAGTAAAAATAGCGGGAAGGGATTAAACCGTGCTGGATATTTTGAGCGACAAGAAGATTGCAGTTTTGATGGGCGGCCTCTCGGCGGAGAGGGACGTATCTTTCTCGTCCGGGGCGGCGGTTCTGGAGGCGCTCAAGGGCGCAGGATATGATGCCTCCTCCATCATATACGACGGGCCATCGCTTGTGAAAGATATTGCCGAGACAATGCCCGGCATCGTTTTCCTCGCGCTGCACGGCAAATTCGGCGAGGACGGGACAATCCAGGGTCTGCTTGAAACAATGGGGCTGCCTTATACCGGCACAGGCGTTACCGGCTCCGCCATCGCGATGGACAAGGCGATAACGAAAAAAATCCTGAAATACCACAATATCCCCACGGCGGAATTTGTTATCGTGAAGAATTCTTCCTCCGGCATGTCCGCTGCCGAAGGCTTCGGCCTGCCCGCGGTGGTGAAGCCCCCGACCCAGGGCTCGACCATAGGTATGAGCTTCGTGCGCGAGAAGGGCGAAATGCCTTCCGCGCTGAAGCTTGCGTTCTCGCACGACAGGGAGGCCGTCGTTGAGAGATATATCGAGGGGCGCGAGATTACAGCCGGGATACTGAACGGCGAATCCCTGCCGCTTGTGGAAATAGTCCCTAAGAGCGGCGTATACGACTACGACGCGAAATACCTCAAGCACGACACGGAATACATCTGCCCGGCGAAACTTTCCCCGCAGCTTGAGAAGCGGATAAAGGCGACGGCGCTCGAGGTGTTCGATGTCCTGCACGGATATGGATACGCGCGGGTGGACTTCCGCGTGGATAACGACGAAAACCCGTACGTCCTGGAGATGAACACGCTGCCCGGCATGACATCCACGAGCCTGCTTCCGAAGGCGGCGGCGGCGGCGGGTTTGAGTTTCACGGGACTGATCGAGCGGATGCTTGAGGGGGCGTTGAGGCGCGGATGAGAGTCGATGGCCGGAAGAATCAGATGAAGTCCAAATGGCGGAAAAAGGCGGGCAGAAAAATAGCACTCATGGGGGCCGCTCTTCTCGCCGTTATCGGGCTTGCGTTCCTTGCGCCGATAGCCGCGCGCGCAGCCAAAAGATATGTCTGCCGCATCCCTGCGTTTAAAATCAGGCAGGTGCGGGTGGAAGGCCTGAAATACGTGCGCAAGGAAGATTTCATCAGGTTTGTCGGCGATCCGAGGGGCGGCAGCATCCTGTCTTATGACATGAAGGGCGCCATGAAGAGGATTGAAGGCCATCCGTGGATAAAGTCGGGTATTGTGAGAAGAGACTTTCCCGGCGAGGTGCGCTTCGAGCTTACGGAGCGGACACCGGCGGCTGTAGTTAAGACCGCATCCGCAAAATACCTGGTCGATTCTGAAGGTTTCGCGCTTGCAAAGGTAACGCAGCCGGGATGGGAATTTCTGCCGGTCATAGAATACCCTTCGTCGCGGGGCCTCGGGATACTCGACATGAAGACCGCGGGTTGCCTTGGAAAGGCTCTTCGCCTTCTCGGGATAACGCGCGAGAGCAAGGGCCCTCTGTCGTCGGCGGAGGTCGAAATCGGGAAAGACAATAATCCGCGCCTGTTGTTCGGCGGCGCGCGCGTGCTTGTCGGCAGCGGCGGATACCGGCAAAAAATAAGGCGGCTGATGGATGTCGAATCGGACATCGCAAGGCGCGGCCTGAAACCCGGATTAATCGACCTCAGGTTCCCCGGCAAGGTGGTTGTGGCCGGCAGACCGGTTTCAGGCAGACCGGCATCCGGCAGACCGGCATCCGGCGTATCGGCTGCCCACGGCGGGCCGGTCCTTGACGCGCAGTCGTTTTGAAGGGAGGAGGTGGGGATTGGCGAGAAAGGATAACATAGTCGTCGGACTCGATATAGGGACGACGAAGATATGCGCGATTGTCGGCGAGGTCAAGGAGGACGGCAGGATTGACATTGTCGGCATCGGAAGCCACCCATCGCACGGTCTCCGGAAGGGAGTCGTCGTCAATATCGAGAGCACCGTCGAGTCCATAAAAAAGGCCGTCGAAGAGGCCGAGCTGATGGCGGGCGTCGAGATAAACGCCGTCTTTACCGGTATCGCCGGAAGCCATATAAAGAGTTTCAACAGCCGAGGCGTAATAGCGATAAAAGACCGCGAGATTTCCAAGGCGGACGTTGACCGGGTAATCGAAGCGGCCAAGGCCGTGGCGATACCGATGGACAGGGAGATACTGCACGTCCTCCCGCAGGAGTTCTCTATAGACGACCAGGACGGGATAAAGGAGCCGCTCGGCATGAGCGGAGTCCGGCTCGAGGCCGAGGTGCACGTTGTTACCGGCGCCGTCACCTCCGCGCAGAATATCATCAAGAGCTGCAACCGCGCGGGTCTCGACGTCCTGGACATAGTCCTGGAGCCTCTCGCTTCGAGCTATGCGGTTCTCTCAAGCGACGAGAAGGAACTCGGCGTGGCGGTGGTTGATGTCGGCGGCGGGACTACCGATCTCGCCATCTTCATCGAGGGCGGCATCTGGCATACGGCGGTTATAGCAATAGGCGGGAACCACCTCACGAACGACATAGCCGTGGGACTCAGGACTCCGGCGGCGGAAGCGGAAAAGATAAAGAAGCGTTACGGCTGCGCGCTTACGAACATGGTAAGGGACGACGAGACTATAGAGGTTGCGAGTGTCGGCGGAAGGCCGCCGAGGGTGCTTTCGCGCCAGGTCCTCTCCGAGATAACGGAGCCGCGGGTCGAGGAGATTTTCGGGCTTGTCCTCAAGGAGTTCCGGAAGACGGGCTTTGAGGAACGCATAGCGTCCGGCGTCGTCATAACCGGCGGGACCGCGGTAATGGAAGGCATCCCGGAGGCTGCGGAGCGCGTGATGGAAATGCCCGCCCGGCGCGGGCTTCCCATGGGCATCGGCGGCCTTGTCGATGTCGTGAATTCTCCCATGTACGCCACGGGCGTCGGCCTCGTCCTCTTCGGGGCGCAGCAGGCGGGCGCCGGGAAGGTTAAGAGGATTTCGGACGGCAATCTCTTTGCGAAGGTTATAGGCAGGATGCGGGAATGGGTGGAGAACTTTTTCTAAAGAAACGGACCTATGGAATAACAGCAGGTTAACCAGAAAGGAGGTCTTTTGATGTTCGAATTTGAAGAGGAAGCGAGAAGGGGGGCGAACATCAGGGTAATCGGCGTAGGCGGAGGCGGCGGGAACGCCGTCAATACGATGATTGCGGCGGGTCTTGCAGGCGTGGAATTCATAACCGCCAACACGGACGTGCAGGCGCTCGAGAAATCCTGCGCGTCGCACAAGATCCAGCTCGGAGCGCAGCTTACACGCGGCCTGGGCGCCGGCGCAAACCCGACGGTGGGCAGACACGCGGCGCAGGAGGATGTCGATAATATCCGGGAGGCCCTTTCCGGCTCGGACATGGTCTTCGTCACATGCGGCATGGGAGGCGGCACCGGGACGGGCGCGGCCCCGGTAATCGCGCAGGTCGCGCGAGAGATGGGGGCGCTGACGGTCGCCGTAGTTACGAAACCCTTTATCTTCGAGGGCAGACAGAGGATGCGGCAGGCCGAGACCGGACTGGACGAGCTCAAGAAGTGCGTGGACACCATCATCACGATTCCGAACCAGAGGCTGCTCGGCGTCATAGACAAGCGCACTCCGTTCAAGCAGGCGTTCTCCATCGTCGATGACGTGCTACGCCAGGCGGTGCAGGGCATATCCGACGTCATTATGATGAACGGATATATCAACCTCGACTTCGCCGACGTCAAGACCGTGATGTCCTCCATGGGGCGCGCAGTAATGGGAACGGGCGTGGCGCAGGGCGATAACCGCGCGGTCGAGGCCGCGCAGAAGGCCATATCCTCTCCGCTCCTCGAAGAAGGGACAATCGACGGCGCAAGGGGCGTGCTTATCAACATAACCGGCGGCCCCGACCTCACGATGACCGAGGTTATAGAGGCGTCGACGATAATCCAGGAAGCCTCCGACCCCGAAGCCAATATCATCTTCGGATCCGTAATCAACGAGGACATGGCGGACGAGGTATGCGTCACGGTAATCGCCACGGGGTTCGAGGACAGCGCCGTATCCCAGGCGGTGCGCCTGGACGAGAAGGCAATACCGAAGGCGGCAAGCATCGGACGCGAGCCGAGGGTTTCTTCCCTGAATGCGGACATAACGGAGATGTCCATCGGCGAGGAGAAGATACTCGGCAAGGCCTCCAACGTGAAGGCGTTTGTCGACAAGACCATCGACAAGCCGGCATATCTCAGGAAGGTCGCCGGGCTTGACTTCAGAAACGAAGCCCTTGGGATAGACGATGAGGACGAACTGGACGTGCCGACATTTCTCCGGAGACAGGCGGACTGATTTAATTTGCGCAGGAAAAGCAGTATCCGCGAAAAAGGCGCGATAGTTAAACCCAGGGGAGGAAGGACGACTGTAGGCCTGGTATTTCCGGGGACGTATTACGTGGGCATGTCCTCGCTCGGATACCAGACGATATACCGTGTTATAAACGCGCGCGCGGACGCCCTGGCTGAGAGGCTGTTCCTGCCGGATAAAAGGAACCGGCGGGTCGAAGCCGGTCTTCCGGCATCCGTAGAGACAGGGGCAAGACCGCGCGATTTCGAGATACTTGCGTTCTCGGTCTCGTTCGAGCACGACTATACGGCAGTTGCGGATTTCCTTCGGCTCTCCGGAATACCTCCTTTTTCCAGGGACAGGGACGAATCCCATCCGCTCCTTGTTCTCGGCGGAGTGTGCACGTTCTTCAATCCTGAGCCTGTCGCCGATTTCTTCGACGCGGTAATCGTCGGCGAGGCCGAGGAATCGATAAACGAGTTCCTCGACGAATACGGGAGATTAAAAAATTCCGCAAGCCGAAAGGAGTTCCTGTTTGCGTTATCGAAAATCCCCGGCATTTACATACCTTCGCTTTATACGCCCGCATACAATCCCGACGGCACGATAAGATATTTCACCCCCGCGCCCGGCGCGCCGAAGACCATTGCAAGGCGATACGTAAAAGACCTGGACAAATTCCCCGCCAGAAGCGCCATAATCACGCCTGATACCGAGTTTGCAGACATGTTCATGGTGGAGCTTTCGCGCGGCTGCGGGCGGCACTGCCGTTTCTGCATGGCGGGATATGTTTACCGCCCGCCCAGGAACCGAAGCCTTGAGTCGGTTATGAAAGATGTAGAGGAGGGCGGCAGGCTTGCAGGAAAAATCGGGCTTGTCGGCTCGGCAGTGTCGGACTGGCCCTTTATCTCGGGGCTTGCTCATGAGCTTGGGGTTAAAAGCCGGTCGACTGGCCGAGGCCGGTCTGTCGGCTTCTCCGCATCGTCGCTACGGGCGGATTCCCTGACGCCGGAGCTTGCCGCCCTCGTCTCCAGGGGTAACAGGACCGTCGCCATTGCGCCGGAGGCGGGTTCCGAACGCCTGCGGGCCGTGATAAACAAAAATATTTCGGAGGAGCAGGTGCTCCGGGCGGTCAGAACGCTTATTGAGGCGGGTGTCCTGAACGTCAAGCTCTATTTCATGGTGGGCCTGCCCACGGAGACCGACGAGGACATCGAGGAGATTATAACGCTGGCCGGGAAGGCGCGCGAAACGATGCTTTCGTCCGCGAAAGGGAAGGGACGCATCGGAACCCTTGCATTAAGCGTGAACTGTTTCATCCCGAAGCCCTGGACGCCGTTTCAGTGGGAGCCTGTGGAGCCGTCAGACCGGCTTCTGGCGAAAATCCGGCATATAGGAAAATCGCTCAATGGGCCAAATATTTCCGTGACGCGCGACGTCCCGAAGTATGCCTTTATCCAGGCCGCGCTTGCCAGGGGAGACAGGCGTCTTGCGAAAGTCATTCTTCGCGTGTCGGAAAACGGCGGAGACTGGAAGGACGCGTTTGCGAAAGAAGGACTTTCGATGGATTTTTATGCGTCGAGGGAAAGGGACGCGGATGAGAAATTCCCGTGGGATTACCTGGATACCGGGATAAAAAAAGATTACCTGCTAAAGGAAAGAGACCGCGCAAGAAAGGCCAGGTATACCCCGGGCTGCAATGTCGGGAAATGCAGGACATGCGGCGTATGTTCGGAGTAGAAGCGGCGCCTTAAGCCATCCAACTGATTTTAAAGCGATTTTAAGGCGTTTATATATTTTTTTGGATATAATTATTTCTTATTGACAACCGGGCAAGGATATATTAAAATCCGCTGTCTTTATAGTGGGCTTGTGCCTTAATACAACAAGGGGAGCTGGAGGGGAGATGAAAAGAGCAAGCGGGATAAAAGGGATAGTGTTGGCTGCGGCGCTTCTCAGCGCGCTGGCAATGTTTGCCTGCGCCAAGTCGAGCGACCCGCTGGTCGGCACCTGGGGTATGGTCTCGGAGCCTTCCAAGACAATAAAAATAACGAAGGAAGGCGGCCAGTATTTCTATGAAGGCAGCCAGGGCAAGACTGCCGCACAAAAGAAAGACGCGAACACCCTGCTCGTTCCCATGGGGCCGATTGTCGTAACGGTGAAGCTTGACCCGGGCACCGGCATCCTCTCCGTCTCGTTTATGGGCGAGAACTACCAATACAAGAAGGTAAAATAAGGCTTACGACTTAATGGTTTTAACAGAAAGGCGCACTTTTCAGGGCGCCTTTTTTTCTTGATTTTCGTTTAATTCGGTATTATCCTTAATACCGTTTATTTTGATTTTCGGGGAGGGTAACGGGATGAAAAAGATTGTTTTTCTGTCGATGGCGCTGCTTTCCGCCGTGATTTTTACCGCTTGCGGCGGCGAAAAGAACTCTCAGAATCAACAGCAGAACCCTCAGGCCGCCCAGGCGATACCGCCAATGGGCAAACCGGTGGTGGAAGTGCCTGAGGCCGTAAAGGGAAAATGGAAGGCGGTCGTCCTGTCCGTGGAGAACAAGGACACGAAGCAGACAAAAGACGAGACGGTGGATATAGGCAAGAAATTCAATATCCCCGGTTCGGACTTAAGCATCCTCGTCAAAAATTTCTTTCCTGCGTTCGTAATGCAGGGCTCCAAGATTACCTCCCTGTCCAACGAGCCGAATAATCCGGCGGCCCAGGTGGAGGTTTCGGAAGGCGGCAGCGTGGTGTTCCACGGCTGGCTGTTCGCGCGCTTCCCGACCACGCACGCCTTTATGCACCCGAAGTATGCGATTACGCTAAGGGAAGGAATTCCAAAGTGACGGCGCGCCGGATAAAATACCTGTTGCCGTTCCTGGCGGCGGCGGTTGTTTTTTCTTCGTGCGGCAAAAAGAATAACGAGCGGAAGCTTGAGCAGGAGAAGGCTATGCTGCTGTCCACCTTCGCCGGGGAAAGCAGCGTTCCGCCGCACCCGATACCGCTCCCGAAGGGCCAGAAAATCATAGTGCCCGACGCCGTAAAGGCGAAATACCATGACGTAAAAATGGCCGTAGGGAACCGCATTACCAAGGCGGCGAAGGTGTTCACGGTCAGGATAGGCGGCAGCGCGAAAGTGCCGAATTCGCCTTACCGCATAAAGGTTACGGCATACCTGCCGCAGTGGATTTTCCGGGGCAACGTCGTCACGTCCAAGGGCGTCGAGCCTGTTGATCCGGCTGTCAGGGCCATAGTTACCAAGGGCGGCAAAAAGGTATTCGACGGATTTATCTTCCAGAGGCACAAGACGCCCTCGTTTGTTACGGACAAATACGTAATTACCCTGACCGGGGCAAATTAAGTCCGCCGGTCATCCATTTTGCAGGGGCCTTAAGTTTATTGCGCCCGTCTGCCTGACAAGCCGATAAAACCCATTTCCGGTAACGGGGATGGGTTTTTTTGATGTTCTCGAAAACCCGGCGTCTTATATTCTGGAATGTTGACAGCCTAACCTGCAAGGTGTTAAAATTTCAAAGCTTTAATCGCACTTGACGGATTGCGGGTATCGATGCCATTTGTATTCAACGAAATAAACGGCGCGGGTTTTTATGAGGTCTCCGGGTGGGAAGGCGCGCGGGGTATATTCACCACCCGCCGGGGCGGCGTAAGCCAGCATCCGTTCGATTCCCTGAATATGGGGTCGGGTTCCGGAGACGACCCGGGAAACGTCCGGAAAAACCGGGAGCTTATAACCTCGGCGCTCGGCATGCCGGGCGCCAGGATAAAGACTGTCACGCAGGTTCACGGGGACGACATATACGTCCTGCGGGAGCCTGACGCGGCCAGGCCGCACAATGGGTACGACGCTATAATGACGGACCTGAGAAGGGTCCCGATAGGAGTGCTTACCGCGGACTGCGCGCCCATTCTGCTATACGACCCGAAAAGAGCGGCGATTGCGGCGGTGCACGCGGGCTGGGCCGGGACGGTAAAGGGGATTGCCGGGAAGGCGGTTTCTGAAATGGGAAACCACTTCGGCTCAAGACCGGAAAACCTTTTTGCGTCTATCGGGCCGTCCATCGGGCCTTGCTGCTATGAAATAGACTCGAAGGTCTTCGACCCGCTTGAGCGCTACATGCCCGACTACGCGGCGGAACTTGTTACCGATTCGCGTCCTGAGCATTGGTTTCTGGACCTCTGGAAGGCCAATCGCAGGATACTTGAGAGGGCGGGCATGAGGTCCGAGAGGATATACGTATTCGGGGTATGCACCGCGTGTAACCCCGAGAAGTTCTACTCCCACAGGAAGAGCGGCGGACGGGCGGGCAGGATGATGGCTCTGGCCGTCCTTCTTTAGCTTGAAAGAAAGGACTCCGAGGCAAAGGCCCATGAGCCTGGTGGCGGAAAAGCTGCGCTCGGTGGAGGCGAGGATTTACGCCGCGGCCGTGCGCGCCGGAAGGGCCCCGGCGTCTGTCCGGCTCGTAGCCGTGACAAAGACCGTGCCGGTCGAATTTGTCGTGGAGGCGGCGCAGGCCGGGGCGAAAATACTGGGCGAGAACCGCGTCCAGGAGGCGCTCTCAAAGAAGCCGGAGTTGGACAGATTAAAGGCGGCCACGCATGAAGCCGGTCTGCCGTCGCCGCCGGTGTGGCATCTGATAGGCCCGCTTCAGAAGAACAAGGCACGGCAGGCGGTCGGGGAATTTGATCTTATACATTCGCTTGAATCCATTGAGCTTGCGCGCGAGATAGACAGGCAGGCCAAAAAGAAAGGCATAATCCAGAAGGCGCTCCTTGAGATAAATATCGCCTCCGAAGAGACCAAGCACGGTATTCGTCCGGAAGAGGCGGCCGGGTTTGTGAAGGAGGCGTCGGCCTTCGGAAACCTGAAGATTATTGGGCTTATGTGCGTCCCGCCCGCAGCGAACGACCCGGAGAAATCCAGGCCGTATTTCAAAGAGATGAACCGCCTTGCGGCAGAACTGGCGTTAGAGGGATTCGATATGACGGAGCTTTCGATGGGCATGTCCCAGGACTTCGAGGCCGCCGTCGAGGAAGGCGCGACACTCGTCCGCGTCGGGACGGCAATCTTCGGATCGAGGGCATGAAAGGAGATATGAACAGGAAAATCGCATTCATAGGCGCGGGTAACATGGCGGAGGCGATGGTAAAGGGCCTCGTTGCGTCCGGTATTGTGCCAAAGAGAGACATTACCGTCTCGGACGCGTCTCCCAACCGGCTCCTGCACATGAAGAAATATTACGAGGTGGGCGCGGCAGAGGATAATTTAAATGCGGCGAAGGGCAGGGACGTGATAATCCTGGCCGTAAAGCCCAAGGATGCGGAGAGCGTATTATCCGAAATATCCGGGGCCTGTACCTCGAAACAGATTGTAATTTCCATAGCGGCGGGTGTGAGCGTCGCAAAGATAGAGAAGGCCCTGGGCAGGAAGGCCCGGGTGATAAGGGTTATGCCGAATACGCCCGCGCTGGTGCAGGAGGGCGCGGCGGCGGTGTTTGCCGGGCCGAACGCAAGGCCGGGGGATATGGAGATCGCGGCGGAGCTTCTGTCCGGCATATGCAAGACGGTCGTGACCGTCGCGGACGAAAAACTAATGGACGCGGTGACGGGGCTTTCGGGAAGCGGGCCTGCGTATGTTTTCGTGATGCTCGAAGCGCTCTCCGACGCCGGTGTGCGTATGGGGCTTTCCAGGGAGCACTCCTTCGCCCTCGCCGCCCAGACGCTCGCCGGAGCGGCCGTCATGGCGATGCAGACAAAAGAGCCGCTATCGAAGCTCAAGGACATGGTAACGTCTCCCGGCGGGACGACCATCGCGGGGTTGCAGGCGCTTGAGGAAAAGGGCCTCCGGGCGGCGCTCTACGCGGCTGTCGAGGCGGCGACGAAACGCTCGCAGGAACTGGGGAAATAACAATGTTTATTATCGGCAATTTCCTTCACGCGGTCGCGTTGGTATTGGATATTATCCTTACCTTCTACATGTACGTAGTTATCATCGCCGCGCTCATCTCCTGGGTGAACCCGGACCCGTACAACCCGATAGTCCGGTTCCTTTACGCCGCGACGGAGCCGGTCCTCAGGCCCATCCGCAGGAAGCTCCCGATGACCGGCATAGACTTCTCGCCGCTTATCGTGATTGTGGTAATTCTGTTTATCAAATATTTCCTGATAGCCTCTCTTAACGACCTTGCCGCAAGAATGCACTGACGGAGGAACTATGAACATAACGCCCCTCGACATCAAGCAGAAGCAGTTTTCCCTCAAGTTCCGCGGCTTCGACATGAACGAGGTGGACTCATTCCTCGAAGAAGTCACCTCCGAGATGGAGGCGCTGATGCGCGAGAACGACCAGCTCCGGGAAGAGAATAAGGCGATGCAGACGTCGCTTGCGGAGTTCAAGGAAACCGAGAAGAACCTCCGGGATACCCTGGTATCGGCGCAGAAGATGTCGGAGGAGATGCGTATTTCCGCCGAGAAGGAAACGGCGCTCAGGCTGAAGCAGGCGGAGATGGATGCGGAGGAGATGATGCGGAAATCCCGTCAGGAGCTTGCAAAGGTAGAGCAGGAAATAACCGAGCTGAACCGCGTCAAGGAGCGCTTTACCCTGAAGATAAAAGGCGTCATAGAAGACCACCTGAAGATGCTGAACTACGAAGATAAGCAGGAAGGCCTGCGGTAGGCGTGGGGCCGTGTCTTCGCTCAATGTCCGCGAGGAGCGCGGCGGGATAATCTTTCAGGTGCGGGTGCTGCCCCGCTCGTCGAAAAACCTTGTCGCGGGGGTGTCGGGGGGTATGCTGAAGATAAAGCTGACGGCGCCCCCGGTAGAAGACGCCGCAAACGAGATGCTTCTCAGGTTCCTCTCCGAGAAGCTGAATATCCCGAAGACGAAAATATCCATCATCCGGGGCCGGTCATCCCGCTCCAAGACAATCCTGGCGGAGGGCTTGGGCGTTGCCGCCCTCGAAGAACTCGCCTCCGGACGCTGACAAATATCATGGTCGCGCGTCAGGGAAAATGGTAAGCTTCATACATCAACAACAAACGGAGGTTGTCATGGCCGATGCAAAGCACGTCTGCATAAGCTGCGGGACGGACAGCAGCGAGAGGCTTCTGATTTCGTGCGAGCAGGACGGGAAGGCCGTCTGGGTGTGCGCGAGGTGCCTGCCGATGTTCATCCACGGGGCGCATTGAGGCCGAAACTGCATCGGGCTTGCCCGATGCGGTTTCCGCATTGGCGCCGTATCCCATTTCTGCGGAGGTTCAAAATGGACAGGGAAGTCGTGTGGTTTATACGCCAGAGTATAATCTATTTCCTGCTTGGCACGCTCCTTGGGCTGGTATTCCTCTTTGTTCCGGACGCGGCGAGCCAGGACAGAATCGCCCTGCACGTGCACATGAACCTCATCGGCTGGATGTCCATGATGATTTTCGGCGTGGGCTATCACATCCTGCCCCGGTTCTCGGGCCGGCCCGTATTCAGCAGGAAGATGATGACCGTCCAGTTCTGGCTCGCGTCGGCGGGTATGGCGGGGATGACGGCGGGGTGGCTCCTCCGCAGCTTTGCCGTGCCGGCCGGAAACGGGATACTGCTTGCCTTCGGCACGCTGATGTATATCTCTATAACCCTTTTCGTCTACAACATGCTACGGACGGTAAAGGGGGCATAGGCTAACTTATCTCAGCCATCTCGTATTCACGGCTCCCCAGTCCAAGCCTCTCCGCGTGCTCGATGCACAGCATGTAGTTCCTGGGGTTCACCATCGAAAGCACGTCGTCGCCGGGCCTGCATTCCCGCTCCTCGGCGGCGGAACCCGGCAGCGGGCCTGCCTTCCTCAGAATATCTACCGTCGCCTGCTCGACGGCCACGGGGTCGTCCGATACCAGTATCCCCTGGTCCTGGAGCATGGGCGTATCGCATGACGGCATACAGTCGCACTCCGGCTGTATCTCGAACATGAAGTTGACGTAGATTACCTTGCCCGGCTTGAATGTCGAGAGCACGGCCCCCGCGCTTTCGGCGAGAGATTTCTGGAAGGTGTCGTTGTCCATCGGCAAGGTCAGCGCGCCGGAAGGACATACGCGGACGCACCTGCCGCAGAACCAGCATTCGGACTTGTCCTGCTCAAGCTTTTCATCGACGAATTTCAAGGCCCCTTTCGGGCAGACGTTCTCGCACTGCCGGCAATACTCGCAGGCCTCCGCGTCCCACGAAAGAGGCACCTCGCCGTGGGCGTGCATATGCCCGCGGCCCTTCTTCCAGCCGCCTTCCCTGTGCGCCGCCGAGACCCCGCCCATCGCCAGGTTCTTTATCGCCCCGGCGTATCCCGCCTGTATATGCCCCTTGATGTGCGAACAGACGACCATCGCGGGAGAGTCGTGTATGGCCGACGCCACGGCGATCTCGCCTAAAACTTCTCCGGGCGCGGGCACGATTAGGCTGTCCTTCCCGAACGGGCCGTCCGCGAGTATCACCGGCGCGCCGACGGAGAGATGGTTTATGCCGTTCTGATTGGCCACTTCAAGGTAATCGACTCCCATTATCCGCACGGAGTCGGTGACGAAAGGTTTTCCGCCCGCCCTCTTCACGGCGTCCGTTACCTTCCGCAGAAATGACGGCCTGACGATTCTGTGCGCGCCTTCGGAGCCGAAATGGGTCTTGACGGCCACGCACTCGCCCTTCTCGAAGTTCATAAGCCCGCACTCGGACAGCATCCTCTCGAAGCGCCCAAGGACGCTCATGCGGTAGTCCCAGCGCGTGCCCCGCGCGGTGGTGAAATATACCTTTGACACTTTGCCTCCTTTTTATATACCTCGCTCCGGAAATATGATACCACCGGAAGCGGATTTTTTAAACCGCTTAATGTTTGTGGAACTGATAGTGGGAATGCAGGTGCCGGTGCATGGTTTCGCCGTGCGCATGGACATGCTCATGCACGAGGTTTACCTTAAGCAGGAGTTCCTGGTCCGAGAGCACAGTGTCCGCCGGGCCGATTTTCTCTATTTTATGCTCCTCGGAGAGCACGGCGACGGTCCCGTTCAGCTCGTCCACGAGGGCTAAGTCGTGCGTCGCCACGACGATGGTCTTGCCCTTCTCGTTCAGCCTGAACATAAGCTCTATCAGGAACATCTGGGACTTCGGGTCAAGCCCGTTCGTCGGCTCGTCCAGGAGCAGCGCCTCAGGCTCCATCACAAGCACGGAGCCGATTGCGACGCGCTTCTTCTCTCCGCCGGAGAGCATGTAGGACGGACGGTCTTTCAGCCCCTCGATGCCGAGCTCGGCCATGACGCCGCGCGCCCTGCCGAGCGACTCTTCCTCGGAGAGCCCAAGCTGCATAGGGCCGAATACCATCTCGTCGAGCACAGTCGGGCAGAAGAGCTGGACGTCCGAATCCTGGAATACATATCCCATCCCGCCCCGGAAGAACCTCTGGAATTCGCGCTCCTTCAATGCCTCGTGGCTGACCTCGCGGCCCATGTAGAAAAGCTTCCCCGAATCCGGTCTTATCAGGCCGTCCATGACCTGGAGGAGCGTGGACTTTCCGCTCCCGTTGGAGCCTATTACCGCGAGCCGCTCTCCGCGCCCGATTTCCATGTTTACGCCGGACAGGGCGTTTATCCTGCCGTAGTAGCTGTATGAGACGTTCTCCATCCTGACTGCGATTTCCATTTATGCCTCAAACGAATATCAGCGTTATTCCCGCCGCGCATGCCGCGAAGAGCGCAAGCCAGTCGGACTTTCTCATGGCTCCCTGCCCGCGGAGTTTAATCTCGCCCGTAAAGCCCCTCGAGAGCATGGCCTTGAATATCTCGTCGCACCGGACTTGGGTCTTCTTGAAAATTATACCCATCCTGCCCGCGGCCCAGCGCCTGGCCTCGGAGCCGTTAACCGCGCCCGCCGTCCTGCTTATCTTCGCCAGGTGCATGTCCTCCACCGTCTTGGCGAATATAAAAATATATTTATAGGTGAGGTTCACGACCGCGAGGACGGAGTCCGGCACTCGGAAGGCCTTCAGCGCGCGCATAATCTCCGTGAAGGGCGTCGTGAAAAGGACGAGCATGGCAAGCGACACGGAGTTTGCCACGCGCATCGTGAGCATCGCCACGCCGAAAAGTCCGCCGGACGTAATCCCGATTTCCTTCGGTATCCTGTATGACCAGAACGTGTGCGCCTCGTGAAGGGTGACGAGCGTGAATATCGGCCTTCCGGGCGTGATTATATTCAGCGCGGACGGCATGGCGACGAGGAAGCCGAAGAAGAACCCGATGAACGCGACCCTCCCGTATATGAGCTTAAGGCCTGCCCTCGACGCCAGCGCGAGGACAAAGACGAAGCCGGCTATAACCAGCTCCGTCGGCAGGTCTTTCCGGATATTTACGGCGGCAAGCATCAGAAGAGTAAAAACCACCTTTACCCGCGCGTCGAGCTCCTGGAGGAAACCCTTCCGGGACGAGAGCTCCCACTGCACATAGGAGCTCTTTGTCAGCTTCGCTATGTGCGAGAGGCCCTTGTCGAGATATGAGAGCCGGGAGGTCTTATGCCGCCCCTTTTTCAGGAACCTTGAGAGCAGGTATATCAGTCCCACGGCCAGGACCGCGCCGGTAAACCCGGACGCGAGATACCCGCCCGCTCCGGACGAGGCCGCACCCGCGCCGTAATTCGGCATCGGCGGGTTCCAAAGATTATGAAGCCCCCGGAACCCCGCGGGGACATAGCCAAGCACTTTCTTAAGCGTATTCGCCCCCCACTCGCCCCATGCGCTGCCGCCGCCAAATTTCGCCGGGATTATAATACCGAGCGGGGTAAGCGCCGCGATTGCGGCAAGCGCAAGCCAGAGCTTCCAGCGCCTTTTGCCCGCAGTATGCGCTCCGGCCGCAAATTCGGCGTCCGTGGAATAAAAATATTTGACAAGGAGCATCGTTACGACGCCCTCAAAAGGGCCGAAGACAAGGAAGTGCCCCAGGAACATCGCGGGCAGGGCAATGGAGAGCGGGTACGGGGCGTAGAGCGGCGCGCCGCCCGGCCCGTGCGCGATAAGCGGCTGTATGCCGAACTCCACCCCGGCGCAGGCCGCGGCGGCTGAAAGCCCAAGCCAGCCGGACAGAAACGCCCCGGCCAGAGGCCTTAAGCCTTTCTTTTTGTCTCCGGCCACGGCCCGGAATATGAACCACGTAACAAACGGGGCGACGATGGCCATGTTGAAGCAGTTTGCGCCGTAGGAGGTTATCCCGCCGTCTCCGAAGACAAGCGCCTGTATCATCAGGACGACGGACACGGCTATCACGGCAGTCCACGGCCCGAGGAGTATGGCGATAATCCCGCCTCCGACGGCGTGTCCGGAGGTGCCGCCGGGGATGGGTATGTTGAACATCATTATGAGGAAGGAGAACGCGGCGGCCATGGAAAGATACGGCACCTGCCTGACGGTAAGCTCGCGCCTTAGCTTCTTAAGGCCGACGGCCCAGAAACCCGCCGATACCGCATACATCGGCGCGAATGTCTGGGGAGATAAATACCCGTCCGGTATGTGCATTTTTCTTGTCCCTGTAAATCCCGTGATACGTTTTTTAAAAAACGTAGCACCTATGGGCCTTTCATGTCAAGAATTAATTGACTTGCCGCCGGGAATTAACTAAACTGAAACCTTGGAGCCGCCAATAACACTTTAGCCGGGAGGAGACGGGAATGAAAAAGCTTTTGCTGGTTCTGGCCGCGGCCATGCTGGTCGTGGTGATTCCTATGACGGCATGCGCAAAGGAGAGGAAGATGAATGACGGGCTGATTATCAATGACGTAAAGGTGGGCACGGGCGCGGTTGCGAAGGCCGGTGAGACGGTCACGGTCAACTATACCGGGTGGCTGATGAACGGGAAGAAGTTCGATTCGAGCAAGGACAGGAACGAGCCTTTCACCTTCCAGCTCGGCGCGGGCCAGGTAATACCGGGCTGGGACGAGGGCGTCGCCGGAATGAAGGTCGGGGGAACCCGGATTCTTATAATCCCGCCGAGCCTGGGTTACGGCGCGCAAGGGACGCCGGGCGGGCCGATTCCTCCGAACGCGACCTTGAAGTTCGAGGTGGAGCTTTTGGTAGTAAAATAAAACCTTTAACCGCCGAATTCCCCCGAAAGTTTGCCGGAAGAAAAGTAACAGAAATTTTCCGAGAAGAGGTTTTATGGAACCTAAAAGGCCTCCGTACGAAAAAAATAACAGCGATTTCCTGACAAAAGAGCAGTTCCTCGTAGACGAGCTTAAGGTCGGCGACACATGGCGGATGTTCAGGATAATGTCCGAGTTTGTGGAGGGCTTCGAGCAGATGCACGGAGTCGGGCCGGCGGTAACGGTCTTCGGCTCCGCCCGCTCCAAGTCAACCGACCTGCGCTACCAGACCGCCCGCCGCCTGGGCAAGATAATGGCGGAAAAGGGCATCACCGTTATCACCGGCGGCGGCCCCGGCATCATGGAAGCGGCGAACAGGGGCGCGTTCGAGAGCGGCGGCAAGTCCATCGGGTTGAATATCGAGCTTCCGCTCGAACAGGAGCATAACCCCTATCTCACAAAGGCCGTGCAGTTTCGGCACTTCTTCATCCGCAAGGTCATGCTCGTGAAATACTCCTTCGGTTTTATCATCTTCCCCGGCGGCTTCGGCACGATGGACGAGTGCTTCGAGGCCCTGACGCTCATCCAGACCATGAAAATACGCCCGTTCCCGGTAATCATGGTGGACAGGAAGTTCTGGTCCGGGCTTTGGAGCTGGCTCTCGGACAACCTGCTCCGCGAGGCTACCATAAGCCCCGGCGACTTGGAGCTTATTACGTTCCTCGACGAGCCGGAGGAGATAGCCGAGCGTATAACCGAGTTCATCGAGCGCGGCACAATCGAAGGCAAGCGCCCCTGGGCAGGCCGGTAAGCCGGGCTGATAGACCGGCTTCAGACCAAGCCGATAAACCGGCCTCGGACATGAGGGACAATGAGCAAAAGCCGACTGCACAGATTCAATCCGGATTACACATGGACGGAGATTGCAAAAGAGGCGTATAAGCCCTCACCCGGCCTTCGGCCACCCTCCCCCGCAGGTGGGGCGGGTAAAGACGTTTCTCCCTCTCCCTTGATGGGAGAGGGCCGGGGAGAGGGTGGATGTTTCTGCGGCATAGACCGGCAGACGCTCATCGGCCTGAAGGGCGAGCGAGCCAAGTTCCATGTCCGGTATTTCGAGGTCGAGCCGGGCGGCCATAGTAGCTTAGAGAAGCACGAGCACGAGCACGCCGTGATTTGCGTCCGGGGCAGGGGCCGCGCGCTCGCCGGGGACAAGGTCTATGAGGTCGGCTTCATGGACGCGCTATACGTCGCCCCGAACGAGCCGCACCAGCTTATAAACCCCGGCTCCGAACCATTCGGCTTCATCTGCATCGTCGATGCGAAGCGCGACAGGCCGAAAGAGCTGTCGAAAGACGAATTGAAATCCCTTGATGAATCCGAAGCGACGCGGGGCAAGTTTATCGGGTATATTCAGGGGGATTGAGAATATAAATAGTAACCTGTAACAGGGGGACTGAATGAATAACTTAAAGCTAAAAATATGGATTGTAACGCGCGTAACTCGCGCTATTAATAGAATGCTTCCGTATGATGCGTCGGGAGAGAAATACGATCAAGTCTATGATAAATTTCTTAAGGCCGTAAATAATATGTCTGATGTATGCATACTGGAAATAGGATCCAGGAATGAAACGAATTCAATTCAGAGGAATCTTTTTACATCAGCAAAAGAATATACAGGGTTCGACTATTACGCAGGCGAGAATGTAGACGTGGTAGGCGATGCCCATAATCTTTCGCAATACCTTCCGGAAGAGCATTATGATGCTGTATTATGCATGGCGACATTTGAGCACTTGGCAATGCCCTGGAAGACCGTGCTTGAGATTAACAAGGTTATTAAAAAAGGCGCGCTTGTTTTTATAAATACCCACCCTGCATATCCGCCTCATAACCGTCCATGGGATTTCTGGAGATTTCAAAAGGCGTCTTTCAACTCATTGCTGAATGAGAAAACCGGTTTCAGGATAATAGACTGCGAGGAAGGGGATCCCGCCTCATTGGTTGTATACAACAAAAGAACTTTTAAATCTCATCGTAGTTTTCCTAAGCGTACTGTGAACCTGGGAGTAAGCGTTATTGCAGAAAAAATCGGTTTACCAGACAATGGCTTGTCATGGGCAGTTGAAGTTAAAGATATGATTGACGGAGTATATCCACAACCAAAAATTTAAAACAGGGTTTAAGAATACAGCTAAATGATCATTAAAAATATCACCCTTTTTGACGGCACCGGCGCCGACGGCTATCCCGCCGACATATTGATTGACGGCGAGAGGATTGCGCGAATAATAAAGTCGCCGGGTTCCCGAGGAGCCTGCCCTGAGCGCAGCCGAACGGGCGGGACTGACAAATCTTTTCCCGACGCGGAGGTAATCGACTGCACGGGCCTTGCCGCCGCGCCGGGGTTCATAGATATACACGCGCACTCGGAGTTCTCGCTCCTTGTAGAGCCGTCCGCGCCGTCGAAGATTATGCAGGGCGTAACGACCGAGGTATCCGGGAACTGCGGCATGTCCGCCGCGCCATTAATCGGGGAAGCGGCAAAGGCGCGCCGGAGCGAGTTCGCCGAGCTTGGGATTAAGCAAACGTGGACGGACTTCTCCGGATATTTCGACGCGCTTGAGAAGGCGCGGCCCGCGCTGAACTTCGCCACGTATTGCGGGCACGGAAACCTGCGCGCGTCAGTCGTCGGATATGTTAATCGAAAACCGGCCGAGGACGAGTTCCGGAAGATGGAGGCCCTGCTCGCGGAGGCGATGGAGGCGGGCGCGCTCGGACTCTCCACCGGCCTCATCTATCCGCCGGGCGTATACAGCGAAACAGGCGAAATCGTGCGCCTGGCGGAGGTCGCGGCGAAATACGGCGGGATATACACGAGCCACATGAGAAGCGAAGGCGCAAGGGTCGTCGAGGCGATTGAGGAGGCCATAACAGTCGGACGCGAGGCCGGGATACCCGTGCAGATTTCGCACCTCAAGACCGCGGGCCAGGCCAACTGGCACAAAATATCAGAAATCATTGATGCGATAGAAAAGGCGCGCGCGGAAGGTCTGGACGTGACAGCCGACCGCTACCCGTACACGGCGTCGAGCACCGACCTTGACGCAATCCTCCCGGCATGGGCATACGAAGGAGGCAATGCCGAGGAAGTGAAGCGCCTGAAAGACCCGGCGGCGCGCGCAAGACTGCGGGAGGAAGTGCTCTCCGGACATCCAGTCCCGGAATATTGGGGCCGCGTGATGATCGCGTCCGTCAGCACGGAAGGAAACAGGAAGCTTGAAGGCAAGACGCTCGCCGAGGCCGCGGAGATACGCGCCCAGGAGCCGGTCGAGGCGCTCTTCGACATCTTGATAGAGGAGGGAGCGCGCGCCCAGGCGATATATTTCTCCATGAGCGAGGACAACCTGAGAACCTTTCTGTCCCTGCCCTGGATGATGATAGGCTCCGACTCCACCGCGCGCGGGATATCCGGGGCGACGAGGCAGGGCAAACCGCACCCGCGCGGATTCGGGAGCTTCGCAAGGGTGCTTGGGAAATACGCCCGCGAAGAAAAATTATTGACTCTCCCGCAGGCGGTGAGGAAACTTACCGGGATGGCGGCGGACAGGCTGAGGCTGAAAGACCGCGGATATATAAAAGAAGGCTTATATGCCGACATGGTTATATTCAATCCGTCAACGGTTGCCGATGCGGCGACGTTCGACGACCCGTACCAATTTCCGCATGGAATAGAACACGTGCTTGTTAACGGCAGGTTCGCCGTGCGCGGCGGGGAACAGACAAAGGCGCGCGCGGGGAAGATTTTAAAGTAACATGCGTCCATTAATCGGCGTAACCCAGGACATGGAATTCAAGGAGTCCGGCGGCTTCCGGGCATATCTCGACAAGAGCTACGCCGACGCCTTATACCGTTTCGGCGGGATGCCATTTATGATACCCGTCGTGGAGGGCGCGTCCGTCCCCGAGGAGTACGCGCGGGAAATCGACGGCCTGCTGCTCTCAGGCGGGGACGACATACACCCGAAATATTACTCGGAAGACGTCATGGACGGCGCGGCGCTGTCTCCCGACATAAGGACCGATTTTGACTTCTCGCTCCTCAGGGAGATGCTCGCGCTGAAAAAGCCCGTGCTTGGGATATGCCTCGGCATTCAATCGATAAACGTTTATTTCGGCGGCAAGCTCCGCCAGGACATCCCTGGCCACAAAGAGAAGGGCAGGGACATCCGGCACATGGTGACGCTCGCGCGCGGGAGTATGCTGAGGGAGATTATCGGCGTGGAGCGATTGTCCGTGAACAGCCATCATCACCAGGCTGTAAGCAGGCTCGCGCCGGGGCTTTATCCTTCCGCCGTGTCCGACGACGGGATGGTCGAGGCCGTGGAGCTGCCGGGAAAAATGTTCGTCGTGGGCGTGCAGTGGCACCCGGAGCGGATGCAGGAAGAGGAGTCGTCGCGGCGGCTCTTCGAGGCGTTCATAAAAGAATGTTCTCACCCCTCGCCCTTTCATGGGAGAGAAAGCGGGGGATAGGGTGGACTATAAAACAAATGGCCGACGCATGGGTCGGCCGCTACAGTCCAGGTTCGAGGCAATGCTCAGAGTGGCGGCCGTTATCATTCTCGCCTTGCTTTTTTCCTCCTGCTCCCTGCACGAAAACCCTTCATATCTTCATCTCCGCCTGAGCGAAGACCCGACGACGCTCGACCCGGCGCACATCGTGGACGTGCAGGGCGGGGTGGTCGCCGCGAAGATATTCGACGGCCTGGTATCCTACGACGACAAGGCGCGGATAATACCGGGGCTTGCAAGCTCATGGAGCATAAGCAAGGACGGCAGGGTATACACATTCCACATCCGGAAGGGAGTAAGGTTCTCAAACGGGCGGGAATTGACTTCGGCGGACGTCAAGTATTCCTTCGAGCGCGTGCTTAGCCCAGCGACAAACTCTCCCAGGACGTGGCTCTTCGACAGGATAAAGGGGGCAAGGCGGTTCATGGACGGCAAAAGCGCGGATGTATCCGGCATAAAAACCCCCGGCGCGCACAGGCTTGTCATCGAGCTTTCCGCGCCGTTCGGGCCGTTCCTGGGGCTTCTCGCCATGCCCGGCGCATATGTTGTCCCGAAAGAGGAAGTGAAGAAATACGGGACGCATTTTTCCGACCATCCGGTTGGGACCGGGCCGTTCATCCTTGTGCGATGGGAGCACGGAAGCCGCATTACCCTTAGGGCGAACCGGGCGTATTTTGGCGGCGCGCCGGAGGCGGCCGGGATTACCTACCGCGTCATCCCGGAAGAGCTGACCGCCGTGGCGGAGTTCGAGAGGGGAAACCTTGACGCGCTGAAAGTGCCCGCGCCGGAGTTCCGGCGATACTCGCAAGACCCGCGCTGGAGCAAAAGGCTTCTGTCCCAGGTGGGGCTGAACACATATTACCTTGGGATGAACTGCCGGAGGGCGCCGCTAAACGACGTCCGCGTGCGCCGGGCAATCTCCATGGCGATAGACAGAAAACGCATCCTCGACACCATCTACGAGGGCAGGGGCGTCCTGGCGAACGGCCCGGTGCCGGAATTCCTGCTCCCTTCCGGCAGCAGGGACTTCCCGTATAAGTATAATCCCGCCGAAGCGAAACGCCTGCTTAAGGAGGCCGGATACCCGCGCGGTATAAGCCTGAAGATTTACATCGGGAACGAGCAGGAAACGCTCGACATGGTGGAGGTGATCCAGCAGTATCTGGCGGATGTCGGCATACGCGCTTCCATAATCCAGCTTGAGTGGTCTGCGTTCAAGCAGGCGATAGACAACGGCGACGCAGACCTCTTCTGGCTTAGCTGGCAGGCGGATTACCCCGACCCGGAAAACTTTCTCTACCCTGTTTTTTATAGTGGAAATGCAGGCCCGGCGGGCAACCGCGCGCGCTTCCGGGACAAGGTGTTCGACGGGCTTATAACCCGCGCAGAGACGGAGCCGGACACGAAAAAGCGCATGGAGCTTTACAGGCAGGCCCAGGCGCGGGTGGTGGAGATGGCCCCCTGGGTATTCTTCTGGCACAAAAAGGACTACGTCGTGCTTGGGCCGAGGGTCAGGGGATACAGGCTCTATCCAATATCCAACTCGGACAAGGGGCTGGGGGTTGCCGTTGAGGACAAATGAAGGCGCAGGGAGGGAGCGTTCTCGAAGAAAAATTATCTTGAACGCAAGATGGAACTGTCGCCGGTTAAGCATTATAGTGAATAATAATTTTTCGGAGAGAACGCTCCCTCCCGCGGGACCGGCTATATATTGACAGCCGGGCGGCTTTAGCGGATAATACACAGGCATGGGACAGTTGCTGAAAGTCGGCGGGCTGAAGAAACATTTCACTGTTCATAATGGCCTTTTCGGCGAGAAGGCCGTTGTAAAGGCCGTGGACGGCGTGGATTTCGAGATTGGCCGCAGGGAGGCGCTGGGCCTTGTCGGAGAATCCGGCTCCGGGAAGTCCACGGCGGGCAGATGCGTTCTTCGGCTTATAGAACCTACCGAAGGGACGGTGCTTTTCGACGGCGTGGACGTTTTGAAGGCTGACCGGGAGGGCCTGCGCAAGCTCCGGCGCAGGATGCAGATAATATTCCAGGACCCGTTCGCCTCGCTTAACCCGCGGATGAAGGTGGGCGAGATTGTCGGCGAGCCGCTATACGTGAACGGTCTGGCCAGGGGAAGCGAGCTCAAAGACCGGGTGGCGGAGATACTGAAGAAGGTCGGCATAGGCCCGGAGGCTACGGGCAAATACCCGCACGAGTTCTCCGGCGGCCAGAGGCAGAGGATAGGGATTGCGCGGGCGCTCTCCGTGAAGCCGGAGCTGATTGTCGCGGACGAGCCGATTTCCGCGCTCGACGTCTCCATACAGGCGCAGGTGCTGAACCTCCTAAAAGACCTCCAGGAGGAGTTCTCGCTTTCATTTCTCTTCATTGCGCACGACCTGAACATCGTCCGCTATTTCTGCGACAATGTGGCGGTCATGAACCGGGGCAGGATTGTGGAGTCCGGCAGGGCGGCGGAGGTGTATAACAACCCGAAAGACCCGTATACCAAGGCCCTTCTTGCCGCGATACCGATACCCGACCCCAGGGCGAAGGCGGGGGCCAGGTAACCGGACGCCTCCTGTCCGGCATTTTGGTTCTTAAAATATTTTAATGTTCCCGCCCTGGAGGCCCGGTTTTATTGACTTTTCCGCATTTTTTTGATATAAAAATTGCGGGCCCTTCTTTAAAAAGGGCAGATTACAGGCCGGTTTTCTTCAGGCCGAACTCAAGCATTACGAGAATAATGCCGCATTGCGATTTCAAGAAACTTCTCATGCTGCCGGTTGCCATCCTGCCGGTCATGTTGCTTTTTTCATCCCATGAAGCCTCCGCCAACATCTATAAATACATTAACAGCAAAGGCGTGATTGTCTTCACCAACGTCCCAAGGGCCGACGAGAGGAAAATCGAGACGGTGGTCAGGGAACGGCCTGCGATCCCGAAGAAAATCCCGGCGGCCAAGCCTAAGAAACCGTGCGCAAAAATCGCAAAGGCCGCCGTCGCCAAACCCGTCATTAAAGCCGGCCGCAAGACGAATACACGGTTGCCGGATAACGTGCCCTATTCCGGCATAATCAATGCCAAGTGCGAGAAATACGACGTCGACCCCAACCTTGTGCGCTCGATTATAAAGGCGGAATCGGACTTCAACCCGGCCGCAGTTTCCCGGAAGGGCGCGCGCGGGCTGATGCAGCTTATGCCCTCCACCGCCGCGGACATGGGCGTCCGGAAGATTTTCGACCCGGCCCAGAACATCGACGGGGGCGTAAAGTACCTTCGCTACCTGCTGGATTGCTTCAACGGAGACGTGGAGCTCTCCGTTGCGGCGTATAACTGCGGCCAGGGCAGGGTCATCCGGAACGGCATGTGCGTCCCGGCAATCCCGGAAACGAGAAACTACGTGCGGAAGGTGATGCGGCTTTCCAGGAACCCCGTCACCGGCGCGAATTATTCAAGGCCGATATACAAAGTCGAGATGAAAGACGGCTCTATCCTCTTTACGCAAAACCCCGTCTCGTCCTCCGTCAAAGATATTTCTCTTGCCGAGTAAGGTCAACTTCAATATAATTAACCTTTAAGTCCTTGCCGCCTTTTTGTAGAAAAATGGCGCCAAAAGCTTTGGACAGGTTTAACCTGACGCTGATAGCGGATAGTGGTAATAATAGTGGTAATAACATGCTGATCGGCTCTCCTGAGTTTAAAGAGATTTCCGAAAAGATACTGAAGCTGAAGGCCGAGAGGAACGCCGTAATCCTCGCGCACAACTACCAGCGGGACGAAGTCCAGGAAGCGGCGGATTATACCGGCGACTCCCTTGAGCTTTCGCGTATCGCAGCCGGGACGGACTATGGCGTCATCGTCTTCGCCGGCGTGCATTTCATGGCGGAGTCGGCAAGCATTCTCTCGCCCGACAAGACCGTGCTCCTAACCGAGCCGGAGGCCGGATGCCCCATGGCCGAGATGGTCACGGTCTCCGGGCCGCGTTTTTATTCCACGCATTTCCCCGGCGCCGGGAAGGAGTTCTGCTATACCTACCCCGAAGATTTCAGCCTGCGCGATATAAAGGCGAAATATCCGGGCGTTCCGGTCGTCAGCTATGTCAATACCACTGCGGCGGTAAAGGCCGAGAGCGACATCTGCTGCACGTCGGCGAACGTCGTGAAGGTAATCGAGTCTCTGGATTCAAGGCGCGTAATCTGTGTCCCGGACAAGAACCTGGCAGCCTGGGCGGCAAGGAATACAGGCAAGGAAATCATCGCCTGGGACGGCTTCTGCAACATCCATGACCGTGTAAGCCTCAAGGATGTCGTTGCCGCAAGGGCGCAGCATCCGAACGCCCTGTTTATCGCGCACCCGGAATGCCCGATGGAAGTCCTTGAGAAGGCGGATTTCGTCACATCCACATCCGGCATGCTGCGGTATTGCAGGGAATCGAAAGCTTCGGAGTTCATTATAGGAACCGAGCTTGGCCTTATGTACCGCCTCAGGAAGGACAGCCCGGACAAGTCGTTCTACCCGCTCAGGAAGGACATGCTCTGCCCGAACATGAAGAAGACGACCATAAAAAGCGTCCTGCGCGCTCTGGAACATATGGACTGCGTCGTCAGGGTACCGGAAGAAATACGCGTCCCGGCCAGGAGGGCATTGGACAGGATGCTGGAGATTAAATAAAGGCTGTTTTATGTTTAAAAAAAGGGCAACAATTAGCTGCCCCCGGCCCATCCAGGTGGAAAAAATCCGGCTTTCCAAGCTCATGTCCGAGCGCGGCATGTGCTCCCGCCGCGAGGCGGATTCCTTTATAGAACGCGGACTTGTGATTGTAAACGGCCTTCGCGTAAGCGAGCTGGGGCTTAAGGTTGACCCGTCCTCCGAGGTGGCTCTCGACGAAAAAGCCGCCCTTGAGCAGACGGGCCTTGTAACAATTATCCTAAATAAACCGGTAGGTTACGTCTCAGGCCAGGCGGAGAAAGGCTACAGGCCCGCCTCCGTTCTGCTTACCCCGGCGAACCGCGCAAAGGGGGATAAATCCGGCATGAAATTCTCGCCCGCGAGGATGAAAAACCTTGCGCCCGCAGGTCGGCTTGACATTGATTCTCAAGGACTTATCGTGTTTACGCAGGACGGGCGGGTGGCGAAAAAACTCATCGGGGAGCGCTCGGAAATTGAGAAGGAATATATCGTCCGGGTGGAGGGCGAGGTTACGGAAAAAGCCCTGGGCCTCCTTGATTTCGGCCTGTCTCTGAATGGAATTCCCCTTAAAAAAGCGATAGTTACGCGGCTTAACAACGACCAGCTCCGGTTCGTCCTGAGGCAGGGCAAGAAACGCCAGATACGCAGGATGTGCGAGTTGGTAAACCTCCGGGTAACCGGCCTAAGGCGTGTCAGAATCGGGAATATCCGGCTTGGGAGCCTGCCAGAGGGAAGGTGGAGATACCTCTCTCCGGGCGAGGAATTTTAAGCTTCCCCGCGCCCCCTTTTCGCCCCGAAACCGCACCGTCCCCACGTCAACTTTTTGCCCAAAATCACGCCTTCCGCGCCCCCGGTTTTTGGCCAGAAATTGCCCGAAAACGGCCCGTTTTCGGGCCGCTTTCGATACCGCCGGGAAAACGCTAAATTTCCTCTTTTTTGTTTTAATAATCAACTGGTTGCACGACTAATCCGGAATAACCACTGACAACGAACTTCGCCGACCGATGAGGATTGCTCACGGACATCCGGGTCGTTTTATGAGTAAAGCCGGGCGCAATGAATTGCGCCCCTACAATGAGCAGGGGGCGCTGGGAAAGGTGAATTCTTCGCGGTGCTCAGAATGACAGCTTGCCTTCATCCCCCTCTTAAGATAAGAGGGGGAACGAGGGGGCGTTATGACAACCGTGGATTATTCGCATCGCTCAGAATGAGCGGTGAACCCTCTCCCGGCCTGCGGCCACCCTCTCCCATGAAAGTGAGAGGGGTGAAAAGCTCTTACCCTCCCCCGCCGCCGGGGGAGGGGGAACCGGCTCTTCTCCTGCCGGTGGGAAAGGGCTGACTTCCGGGCGCAAGTGAACTCCCGCCGCGAGGCTTATGACATTATCCACAGCCATGCGCCGGCGAAGGACAGCGTGGCGACGGTGACGGGTATGCCCGCCCTGGCGTGCTCGCGCCAGGTAATGCTTACCCCGGCGCGTTTTGCGAGGTCCACGACTATTATATTGGCGATACTCCCGACAATCAGGAGGTTCCCGGCAAGCGTGCTGGCGAGCGCGAGTATCGGCCCTGAGAGCGGATGGGACGCCGTGTGCAGGAGGAGCATCACGGCGGGAACGTTGGAGACGAGGTTGGAGAGTATCACCGTGGCGCCGAAGAGCGTGGCGGGATTGGCCGTGTCGAGGCCGTGGGCGCGCGCCTCAGACATTGCGCTTGCCAGGAGGCCCGATTTGTCGAACGCGCTGTTCACGACGAAAAGCCCGATAAACAACACGATTATCTGCCAGTCAACCAGCCCCAGCACGTCCCGCGTGGACGTTTTTCTGCTTGTCAGCAGAAAGCCCGCGGCGGCGAGGGCGAGGGTGTCGCGCGGCCACGGCGTGAAGAGAAACGCAATGACGAGCGCGGCCAGCACCATTACCCCCTTCACGCTCTGCCACCGGTTGAGCTCCGGCTCATAGACCTCCGAAAGCGCGGTCTCCTTCTGCCATCTGTTCCTGTATAAAAGGAAAACGACGAGCCAGACCGCGCCGAGGCCGGCTATAGCGGGGATGAGCGAAAAACCGAGATAGCCCGTGAACGAAAGCCTCAGGACCTGGCCGATAAGCATGTTCTGCGGGTTGCCGATTAACGTGGCCGCGGAGCCGATATTGGCCGAACACGCCAGCGCAAGAAGGAACGGGACGGGGTCAAGACCGCGCTTCGCGCAGCCCTCGATGAGAAGCGGCGTTACGGCGAGGCATACGACGTCGTTTACAAGGAGCGCGGAGAGAAGCCCGGACACGCCGATGAGCATGGCGAGAAGCGCCTGAGGCGGGACTTCGGCATTTGCGAGCCGCCTTGTAACAAGAGTATAAAAACCGCCCAGCTTGAACTGCGCCGACACGACCATCAGGCCCAGAAGAAGCGAGATGGCGGAGACGTTGACGCTGTCCCACGCCGCCCTGGGCGTCATCTCTCCCGAAGCTATGAGCGCAATCGCCCCGAGGAGCGCAATCCCCGTGCGGTCGAGCTTCAGCCCCGGGATCTCGCCCAGGAACATGCCGATATAGACAATGCAAAATACCGTAAGGACGGTGGCGGTATCCAAATTTACCCGGCTCCTGCCGGCGGCGCAATCTTCATCCCCCTGAATCGCCCCGTGGCGAGAACCTTGCCCGAATCCGTTATCATCAGGACTTCGAGCTCCGGGTGTTTGAGCGCAAGGGCGTACGCCTTCTTCGGCCCGAGGACGAAAAGCGCCGTCCCCATTGAATCCGCAAGCCAGGAATCCTTGGCCAGAACCGTAACGCTCATGAGCCCGCTTGCGGGATACCCCGTATGCGGGTCCATGATGTGGCAGTAGTGCTTGCCGTCCTTGATGAAGAAACGCTCGTAGTCTCCGGAGGTGGAGATTGCCGTGTCAGTAAGCGGAAGCTTTGCAATGACATCGCCCTCAGGCCCTCGCGGGTTCTGTATCCCGACGGTCCAGGCGGAGCCGTCCGGCTTCACGCCGAAGGTTTTTATGTCCCCGGCGCAGGCGACAATCCCGCCCTTTATGCCGTCCTCCAGCAGCGCCACGGCGGCCCTGTCCGATGCGTATCCCTTTGCTATGGCGCCGAGGTCGATGGACGCGCCGCGCTTCGTAAGGAAGACCGTCCCGGCCTTCTTGTCCACGACGATATTCCGCCAGCCCACGAGGGCGAGAGCCTTCTTTATCGTCCCGGGCGACGGCACGTGCGCACCCTTCGAGCCTATCTCCCACGCCTTTACCAGGGGCCCGACGGTAATGTCGAACGCCCCGCCGGTGAGCCTGGAGACATACGAGGCGTCCTGTATGTTCTCTATGACCTCCGGGTCCGCCGGGAAGGGGGCGATGCCGGAATTTGCGTTTATTCTGCTTAAGTTGGACATGGGCTTGTAGGTGCTCATGAGGTCGTCCACCTTCGTAATCCGGGCGAAGGCGTCCGCCGAGGCCTTCACAAGCTCGTCATTCGTCTTGCCGCTCCGGTTCAGCGTGATGGTTACATACGTCCCCATTATAACGCGCGTCTCGGTGTAAAGGCCGTTTCCCCCGGAGCAGGAGCAAACGGCAAACAGGCATACGAGCAGGCAGAGTATCTTTTTCATGGCGATACTGTAGCAGAATTAAAAAGACCGTTCAAGACGTATCTCTCGCGCCCCATATGCCGTTCACGCCCCGCCCGTCATTCCAGCCCCGGCTTTAAGCATACCGTGGCAGGCTCCAGCGGGAACCCGGCGACTTTGAAAGTCACCGGGCCCCCGTTCAACACCGTCCGGGCGTGGCGGACGATATTGCTTGCCTTGTCCGCATGTTTTATGTTATCTTTTCGGAAGTTTTTCATGCATGAAAGTCTATTTTCGGAAGGTGTTCCAGATGAAAAAAACGAGCCTTTTCATGGCGGTAATCCTGCCGGTCGTATTTTACGTCTCCACGGCCGGAGCAGCCGGGACAACCGGGACAACCGGGACAGCCGGAGCAACGGGGACAGCCGGGACAACCGGAGTAACCGAGACAACCGGGGCAGCCGGGACAACCGGGACAACCGGAGTAACCGAGACAACCGGAATAACCGAGACAACCGGAATAACCGAGACAACCGGGACAACCGGGGCGTCGGGGGGCGCGGGGCCGACGGAGATTGACCGGGTTGTCGCGGTGGTGGGGCAGGACGTGATAACCTTGAGCGAGATACAGATGCAGATGGCGCAGAAGCTCGATGAGCTTAACCAGCGCTACGTGGGCGAGAAGCTCGACATTGCCAAGGAGAGGCTTCTTAAGGCGACAATCAACTCCCTGATAGACAAATACCTGGAGCTCCAGGAGGCGAAGGCCGAGGGGGTGGAGGTATCTAAGGAAGAGGTCGATAACGCAATCAACGACATAATGACGAAGAACCACATGGACAAGGCCGCCTTCGAGGCCGCGCTGGAGCAGGAGGGATACGACACCGCCGAATACCGCAAAACCCTCCGGGACCAGCTTACGATAATGCGGCTTGTCGCCAGGGACGTAAAGTCGAGGATAACCGTAAAGGACGCGGACATCGTAAAATATTACAACGGGCACAAGTCCCGGTTCGTTCACCCCGCATCCGTGGAAGTGGCGCATATAATGTTCCCGGCGAAGGACGGCGACATGGACGCGGCGAAAAAGGCCGCGGATGCGGCGCGGGCGGAGATTATGAAGGGGACGTCTTTCGAGGACATGGCGGTGAAGTGCTCAGGCGACAAGGACGCCGCGAAGACCTGCGTCCTTGGCACGTTCGGCAAGGGCGAACTCGCCCCGGACGTCGAGGCCGCCGCGTTCGGCATGAAGGCGGGAGACGTCAGCCAGCCGATAAAATCCGACAAGGGATACCAACTCATAAAGGTGATGAAGAAGACCGGCGGCTCTACGGAGACCCTCGACGACGCGAGGCCGGAGATTGTGGACAGGCTTTCGTCGAAAGAGGGCGAGAAACTCTACGCCAGGTGGATACGGGGCCTCCGGGACAAGACATACGTCGAGGTGCGGGAGTAGTGGGCGCAAGGCGGATATGAAAACCCTGCGCCTTAAAAAGAAGGAAGACCGCCGCATACGCCGGGGGCACCCGTGGGCGTTCTCGAACGAGTTCGAGGAGATCCCGCGCGGGCTGGTTCCGGGCGAGATTGTTCGCGTGGCCGATTATGCCGGGCGCATCGTCGGCGAGGGATACGCGAACCCGCACACGCTGATTGCCGTCCGGCTCCTCACGCGCGGTGAAGAGCCTTTCACGGCCAACCTCCTGAAAAAACGAATCGAGGACGCAAAGGCGCTCCGGGAACGCTTCTATCCCGGCCGAAGCCGGTCTACCGGCTCCTGGCGCGCGGTATATTCCGAGGCCGATTTCCTGCCGGGGCTTATCGTCGATAAATACGGGGACTGGCTCTGCGTGCAGGTATCGACTCAGGGGATGGAGCGGCTCCTGCCGGATGTCCTGGACGCGCTGAAAGAGGTTTATAACCCCGCCGGAATAGTCCTCCGGAACGACTCTAAGCTCCGGGCGCTGGAGGGCCTTCAGATAGAAAAGAAGATCGTATACGGGGAATATGCCGGGCCGGTATTGATAGATTTGTGCGGCCTAAGTGTGCGCGCAGACCTGCTCGAAGGCCAGAAGACCGGGTTCTTCCTCGACCAGGCGGACAATTACTCCATGCTTGAAAACATCTCCGGTGGCGCGGAAGTAACAGACCTCTTCTGCCACACCGGCGCGTGGGGAATCTCGGCGCTCCTTGCCGGGGCATCGAGTGCGGTATTCGTGGATTCGTCCGAGCGCGCGCTTGCGATGGCGGGGGAGAACGCGGAGTTAAACGGCGTCCGGGGCAAAGCGGAATTCGTCCGGGAAGACGCGCTCACGGCCCTGAAGAGATTTGCAGACGAGGGCAGGAGATTCGACGTGGTAGTGGCGGACCCGCCCGCATTCATAAAGAGCCGGCAGAAAATGGCCGAAGGACTGCGGGGCTACAGGGAGCTTAACGCCGGGTGCCTGAGGATTGTCAGGCCGGGCGGGTTCCTGATAACCTGTTCCTGCTCCCATCACTTGAGCCGGGAAGACTTCCTTGATACACTGCGCGCAGGCGCGGCAACGGCCGCGAGAGCGGCCCGCATAATCGAGATGCGCTCCCAGTCGAAAGACCACCCCGTCCTCCTCGCCGCGCCGGAGACGGAATACCTGAAATGCGCTCTTGTGCAGGCGGGATGAAAACGGGCCGTCCAGCTCGCGCCGGATGGCCCCCAGTCTGACTTTCTTTTGGTTACTTTTCTTTCACCCGAAAGAAAAGTAACTACTTTGCCCCGATGAATTCGGCAAGCCCCTCTATCTTCATCTCGTCCATTTCGTAGAAGGCCTCAAGGACGCCCATCCCGGTGCCCTTCATGCGGAGGAGCTTGTCTACCGCGAGCAGGAGCTTCGGGTTGTCCTTGAGTTTCTGGATGGTCTCTTCGCCGGACGGAGCGGAATAAGGCGCGGAATAGCTCTTGAAGCCGGACTGCCTGTCGCCCCTGCCGGTCAGTATCCAGTCGATGCTCGCGCTGGTCATGCCGGAGATGCTCTTTAGGAATGCGAGCGAAGGCTTCGTTACGCCGTTCTCGACCTGGGAGATGTATCCCTGGTCGCACCCTATCCTGGATGCCCAGTCCTTCTGTCTGTCGTTCCCGCGGAGTTCCCGAATTCTCTTGCCGATTTCCTGGTAGATCAGATTGTTCGTCATTTTTCACCACTTTCTTTTTGGTTGCTGCTGTTTAATAAAAATTATTTTACCCTATCTTCCGGTTTTTTTCAACCCGCATTGGGCGGGTTTTACTTATTTTATGATTCGGAAGAGGTTGCCGATATGCCTAAGCAGGAGTGCTTTTCAAAAACCAACCCGTTGATTTTAAACAACGAAAAGACTCTTCTTAAACCTCGGCTAACACTTTCGGGCTATATTATATAGATTCTACAAAAAAATTTCAAGCATTTATTTTTAAGATGTTGACATGCTCATGTCATGGAAGTATAATGTAAGTAAAGTTGTTTGTAGGCCTCGGGGATTGGAACCCTATGGAAAACGAGCCTGAGGGACGGAGCGGGCAATACGAAGACGAGATTAGTCTGCGGCTTTTTGCCGAAGGGTCGAACCCGGCGAGGCTCGCATGTGTAATCGCGCAGACCGCCGCCCGCCTTGTCCGGGCGGATACCGTGGCCGTGCCGCTCCTGTCCGCGGACAACCTGAAAGTCCACTACGGACACGTGTGCGGCAGGAACAGCGACAAATTCCCGGACACGCATATCCCCGTCGAAAACTCAGGACTCTGCTGCTGGGTCATGGATAACAGAAAATCCATCCTGTGCGAAAACCTGGCTGAAGACATCCGTGTCTCAAAAGACCTTGCCATGGATCTTGGCTACAATACCGCCGCGCTGGCCCCGCTTATAGCGCGCGGAAAGGTGATAGGAGGACTGTCGGCCTACCGGGACGGCCCGCCCTTCACGGACGCGGACAGGGCGGAGCTCGACAGGCTTGCGGGCTATGCGGCGGCGGCAATCGAGAATGCGCGCTTCATAGAGGATATGATGAAGGAGCAGAAGAGGTTGAACGCCATAATCGACGGCGTGGAGGACGGGATTGTCATAATATCTTTTGAAGGACGAGTGCTGAAAACGAACAGGCCGGTGGAGAAATACCTGCCGCTCAGGTTCAACGAGCTTGCCGGGGTATACGTTCAGGAACTTGCAAGCTATCCGCCGCTCGACGCTGTCTTTGGCTGGAACACCCCGGCCCCGCCGGGCAGCAGGTGTTGGGAGATAAAGAACTGCAAAAGCCGGATATGCCCCATGCGCATGAAGAACTTTGCCAGGTGCTGGGCGAACTCCGGGGAAGGGTGCTGCCCGGACGGCAAGCGGCTGGGTGACGAAATAAAAATCCGGAACCGATGCATGAAGTGCGAATTGATGGAAGTGGCCGCTAAAATTTTCGCCATTCCCAGGAAGGTGGACGTAATGGGCGCCCGCCTGACCGCCGCAACATCAATCATAAGACCGGAATTACCCGACGGGATATTCGAGGAAATGGTCGTTATCTCTAAAGCGGTTTAAGCCCCTTCTTTTTAAGCGCAAGCTCGATGATGCGCTTCTTCCCCGCCGGGTCTTTTTCCCTCTTTATCTCGCGGATTACCTTCTGCGCCTCGTCTGCGGGGAGCATGGTAAGTATCCTTGCCACGTTGTCGATGTCTCTTGCGCCCGGCTTTTCGTTTTCCATATAAATAATGCTAACACAACAGATACGGAGACCGCAACGATTTTCCGAAAGCTGTTGACTTGCGCACGTATTTTGTGGTATCAGTTAACACGTAACGGGCGATTAGCTCAGCGGGAGAGCACTGCCTTCACACGGCAGGGGTCGCTGGTTCGAACCCAGCATCGCCTACCATAAAAATCAAGGGGTTACAGCTTAGGCCGTAACCCCTTTTTCTGTCAATGGGCTAATTTTGGGCTAATTTGTTTTCAAACCGCCACTTTCAGCGTCATTTCCTGGTCAAGAACTTCAAGGGCCTTCACCTTATGAGACGGCGCAAGGTGAGCATACCGCAAAGTCATTTTAATATCCTTGTGGCCTACAAGTTCCTTGACCGTGGTTAGGTCAACTCCCGCCATAATCAAATGGCTTGCAAAGGTATGCCGGAGGTCGTGAAAGTGAAAATCTGTTATCCCTGCCTTCCTGCAAGCCGCTTTAAAGGAGTTTTTTACACTCCCAAAGGGTTTACCGTCCTTCTCGTGAAAAACGAACCCGTGGCCGTCCACGTTGTTTAAAGCAAGTTCCTGAAGCTGTGCCCGTAGTGTGCCGTTAATCGGTATCTCCCGCCGCTCTCCGTTCTTTGAGGTATGAAGCAGGATAAAGCCATGCGTTAAATCTACCCTGTCCCATGTAAGCCCGAATATCTCCCCCCGCCTCATGCCGGTATTCAGGGCTGTAACTACCATTGGTTTTAAATGAGGCGCGCAGTTATTTATCAAGGCCCCGCATTCCTCTTTACTCAGGTATCTAAGCCGCCTGTTATTTTCTTGCAGGAGCTTTACTTTCAATGCCCCTTTTATAGCCTCTTCCGAAACCATCCCCCATTCGGCGGCCTTATGAAGCATATGCTTAAGAAGCGCCAATTCTTTATTGACAGTAGCCGGTTTCCGCCCTTCCTTAATCCTCTTTGCCTGATATTGCTCAACCGCCTTCGTGGAAAAGGCAGGAAGGGGTATATCTCCAAATTCTCTGATAAGAAGCTGTGCCCTTATTTCCTTGCTTTCAAAGGCCCTCTGATGCTCGGCCCATACAAGGTAATCTTTTACAAGGGCGGAGAATAACACGGCCTTTTTATTCCTGTCCGGGATTATCCCTTCCATTGCCTCTTTGCGCCGCTTTCCAAGCAGGTATTCGGCTTCAGTCTTGAGCGTGGTCTTTACGCTCTCTTTTCTCTGCCTGCCGTCCGCCCCGGTATAGCGTATCCACCAGTAAGGACTTCCGGCCCGCTTGAATATGCCTTTAGCCTTTGCCATGCGCGCCTTCCCTTCTTAATCCCTCTTCGATATAGAGCAAAATCAAGTCCCTCATGGTAATGCCTTTTTCGGCGGCCTTAATCTTTACGTTCTTTAAAACCTCGTCCGGTAGATTCCTTAAAAGAAAACTCTTCATATTCCGCCCCCCCTTCGATTGATTATCAAAATAACATAAATTATTTAAATAATCAAGAGAAAAAGATAGCTTTGAAAATTTCCCGCGCGCGTTATCGGTTCAAAAAAACTCCCAGCCCTCTCGCGCGCCCGCGCGCATACAGTTCGCAAAATTCATGCCGATAATGCCGGGAAAATCCTCGCGCGCGCCCGCGCGTAATGCTCTGAAAACTCGTATGGCTGATTGGATTGTGGGGACTCTTTGAATACCAACTTTTCACAACTTTTTTGCGCACCCGTAGTTTGGAAAATCGCTATCAAAGAAAGTTCTAAAAAAATCACCCATCTCTGGCAAGATATAGAATACTCTTCAAAAATGGAAATATAATTCAGCCCGTTTCAGCCCCTACAGCACCAGTTCTGGAAATATCAGGTGCGTAATGGGCAGTTTTATTTCCATTTCGGGTGCTGTGCATTTCCATTTCGGGTGTCGCTTTCAATCTTGGTTTAGGAAGAAAGCATTTCCATTCGATAGCCTGAAATCCTTCCTTGCCGTATTCTTCCCAGCGTCTTGACAGCCTGAAATTGCTGAAGCCTCTACAGTCGCTTTTCATCCCGCCTCTATCTACCGGGTCAATAAACCCCTTTCTCACCAACTCCTGAATTATATTGTAAAAAGTGGCGTTGCCAAAGCGAAGCTTTTTACCTTCGCTATATGAGAAAGTAAATTCAGTCTGATAGCGTTGCGGGTCGTTATAAGTGAGCTTTACCTTTCCCAAGAAATAAGGCAGGGCATGTGCGGCGGAGTGTTTCAATTTTCGATATGCCTGGTGATTGAGCATCTCCCAGGGCAAAGCAACAAAAGGCGGTAGTTTTTGCTTGCCGCGATGCTTGTTTCCCGCTCGTTGTTTTTTATAGGGATCGGACATGAAACTATATTTAAGCCGCCATTTATTCGGAAATGCGCAAAATCGCCCTTTTTGAACTTTTTGCCAACTTACCCCTACCTGAATACTTGCCGGGGGAGATTAATCCCTGCAATACCCCTTTTTCGTATGCTTCAGACGCAAGGAATTAATTTTCAGGGCTGTCCTCACCCCGACCTTTCTTCCCTTCGGGGTTAAATGGCATGAACGGATGAAGGGGACACCGCATAACCCGGCAATCGACCTTACCGTCCTCATACCCGCAAACGCAGTCATAGCAGGCGGCAAGCATCGCCTCTTTGCGGGTAAGTTTCCCGCCCTTGAGGTGCTTAACCAATTCCCGGCGGCCCCGCGCCGAAATGCCGAAAGTCAACTCAGATTTTCTTTGCAGGGTCTTCATGCGCCCTTCTCCATGCCCTTCGCCCATTCCAAAAGTTCTTCAGGATCAAAACGTCTGCACCGGCCCACGAGATAGCTTTTCAGGCCGTCCTTTTTTTGCGCCGCCCATAAATACAGAGTGCCCGGCTTCACGCCGATTAACGCCGCCCCTTCCTTAACGTCGATCAGTTTTCTTTCCATTTCGTCCACCTCCGTATGGTTAAGAAATAACTGCCAAGCCTGGTTACACGGAGATATTAGCAGGTGATATTTCATCACGTCAATTGACTTATAAGGATTACTTTATACGTCAAAATTGACGTTTAAAGTCCCCTCTTATACGTCAATAAAAATTAGATGAATGTTAAGGCGGGGGGCTTTAAAATCTGGAGGTAATTACTTTGGAAGTTTTACCTGGTTCGGTCATTCTTCGTTCGGTCATTCTTCGATTTTTTTGATAAATCGTTCGGCATCTTCTTGAACGGCCTTAATGATTTTTTCAGCTTGCTTATAAGCTCGCTCTACTCGTTTGAAAGGTGTTGAAGAGGCTTCTGATATATTGGTATTGACTTTAAGTTTTCTGACGATTTCGGCATCCGTTAAACCAGATTTCTGAAGATCAAAAATTTCCCATTTGTCCAATTTTGTTTTCCTTATTTTCTTCTCCCCGGAATTCTTACAGTAACGGTGCTTAATTTCCCCGATCAGTTTATCAAAAGAAGCGCTTAACTCTTTTTCGGTTGCTCTTAAATCAACCCGCAATTGAATAATGAGATTGTCATCATTACATAGGTAACATTGAAAGGGCGTATCAGGATACAACGACCGTCCCTCAGCGCGGTCTCCATCCCAAGCAAGGGAGACTTCACGGTTCCAGAAATCCCTAAGACTAAATATTTCATTATGCTCAAATTTTCTCGTTATTAGTGCATTCTTTGTATCCCCCCACAGTCGTTTTTCATTTTCGGAATGGCCGGTAACGAACAGATAACCAATTTTCCATTTTTCCCTAATCAGTTTATATTTTTCGCTAACTGTTTTGTTTTTCTCAGGTTTAGTGGGGCGGGCGATACCAGGAAACCGACTTCGGGCATATTCTTCTCGAAACTTTCTTTCTTCCAAAATCTCCTTGACGCGTAACTTTAAATATTCTTCGGCCTCTTTCATAAATTCAGGGCATCTTTTTATTGCCTCAACTCTGTCGTGAATGCTGATTTTCATTTATTTAGCCCTTAATACCGCCAACGCCTCTGCAACCTCTTTGCCTTTTAGCTTCTAACCTAACACTTTCACCATTTCTTCTATCGCCTTGTCCACGTCCGTTGTTTTATAAATAACCCTGTAATCCCATTTCCCATAAGAACCCTCATTATTGACGGCCTTCATCCACCTGATAGCGGCGGATTTTTTGGCCTCTGCCTCTTCAGGGGCAAAGCCCTTGACCTCAAGAATAAGGTTGCCAATCTCTCTGCCTTCATCGTTCTTGAGTCGAATGATAAAATCAGGCGCATAACCTCGACTTTCACCGTTGAATGTGTAAGGAATCTCAAACCCAAGTCCGAAGTTCTTCACAAAGCTTATGACGTGCTTGTTTCTGTCCAGATAAAATTTCGCTATCTGTTCCCATTTCTCCGTGTCGGCAACGGCATAATTCAAATGGCTCTTCCGGCATTCGACTACAGGCTTGCTTGTCCAGGTATCCACGTCTGAGGTTGATCCCGGCCCTCTGCTTTTCTCGTAAGTTGGAATTTCGCTTTCTTCGCCTGAACTAACATCCGGGATTATCGACTCCTTTAAAACTTCAAGGGCTTTCCCAAAATAGGGGGATAAAAATATGTCCTTCTTGTCTCTATGCTCAAGAGCTTCAACATAATCTCGGACAAATCTCTTCACTATAGAAATCAACTGAGGGAATAAAATGTGCGGGGGAATTTCACAATCAGGAGAGCCTGCATAATGCCGCCTTAGTTCATTTGCCATGAAGAATTCGACATACTGCAAACGGACTCCCTTCCTCCATGCCTTAAGGGTTATTTCCTCTATTGGCCCAGGCCCTGATAGTGAGAGCTTTCCCGCGTCGTCCGTTGACAGGCCCTTAACAAGGGTTTCGTCCGGGACTTCCGCCGGATCAATGCGTATTGGACGGACTCTCTGCCAGTCAACTGCTATCTTGTTCTTTACCTTGAAGGAATATCCTTCTACCCGTGGAAATTTGATTTCAAGGTCGGCCCGCTCAGGCAGGGCCTTTACATGGATCACCTTTGGGGGCGGCGGTGTAGGGCCTGTGGGATTGGTCTTGAAGGGAATCAGTTCAAAAGGCACTCCATAAACTTTTGATACCTCTTCAACGCTCAGGTCGTGATACTGAGACCTTCTAAGGCCGCGCCCTACAACCTGTTCACAAAGAAGCTGAGATTCAAATGGTCTCAAGCCTACTATATGCGTAACCGTCCTTGCATCCCAGCCCTCTGTAAGCATGGCAACTGAGACTATGCACCGGACATCCCTGCCTGGTGGAATAGCCTGGTCAACAAGCTCACCGCCTTCCTCGGCCTTTTCATTTCGCTTATTGACAAGCTGGACATACTCTTCCGGCGGTTTGCCCCCCGGCCATGCAGTTTTGCCGATGGTGTCCAGAACAAAGCGAAGTCGGCGGCTTTCATCGCTCTTGGCAATCCCGGATTCAATTTCTTCAACTACCTTTGAGTCAACCCTGACGGTGTATTCCTTCCCGTCCTTATTCCTGAATTCCGGTATGCACGGGGTAATATCTTCACCCTTGCAGTCCGCTATCCAGTCGTAAATAATTTTAGCAAGCCTTGTGTCCCGGCATACGATAATAAACACGGGCGGCACAGGCTCACGCGATCCTTTTTTAACGTCCTCATTCCATTCCTTGAATGTGGTTTTCCATAATGAGGCAAGCATCTGTATCGGGGTATGCGCATACTTCAGGACGGCTTTTGGATTTACCTGCCCACGCTTGCCGCCTTTCTCTCCGCTTGTCAGCTTTTCTTCCACAATCCATTTCCATACGTTGAAATATGCAGGGATACGCCTTCCCGTAGTGTCTTCAATAGGCAATTGAGGTATCTTTACAAGGCCGGACTCTATTGCGTCCACAAGGCCGAAATCCGACACTACCCAGGGGAATGATTTTCCGGGATCATTGCCGGTATTGTTTAGATAAAACGGTGTAGCGGATAGGTCAACACAGAAATTTATCCCGCGAATCTTGTTTATTTTGTCCAGGCCGTCAATCCAAATCGTTGCTTCTTTCTTGTAATATTCAAGCTCTTCACTATCGCCGTTCCCGTTGCCGCCTAATAAGTCCGGCTGTTCTTCTTCAGTAATTGTCTGAGCTATTCTGTATGCGTGGTGCGCCTCGTCATTAAAGACAAGGATATTCTTCTTCCCTTTGGTTTCCTTTAGCACGTCTTCAACGAGTGAGGTATCAGACTGAATATATTTGGTATCAATATCTCCGTTATCAAGCTTGACATGTCTTGGCACTCCGCGCTTGACCACCCTTGAGGAGTCTTTGCCTACCGTATTTAGTTCCTTCGGTTCAAGGACGTGCCAGTTCGTTATCAGCACCCGGCCTTCCCGAAGGTTCTTCATCATGTCCGGCGGCACGAGGTCTCTTGTCCTGTATAAACTGGTTTCGCCGTGATTCGGGTCAAGCTCCTGCAAGCGGTCTCGGATTGTTACATTCGGGCATATCACAAGGACTGTATCGGAGAAAGTCGCGTTGCCTCTGTCGGCAACCTTGTTTAAAATACTCCACGCGGCAAGCATTCCCATTACGGTTGTTTTTCCTGAACCTGTCGCCATTTTTGCAGCATACCGCGTAAAGCCTGAGTAACCTTTCTCCTTCGCTTCCTTTGAAGGCTCGTCTCTCGGTATCTCAAGGCCCTGTAGGAAGTCCGCCCTTGCCTCTTTCAGAAAAATAACGGTCAAGGCCGCTTCAAGTTGGCAGAAGAAAAGCCTATGTCCCGCCTCACGCTCAGGGCGTGTCCAGTATCCTATAAGCTCGCCCGTTGTCCCCGTAACGCCCGGATAGCCCTTCTCCCGCCATTCCTTCATCCGGGCGCGTATGTCATTAACGAGGTGAAGGTCAATCTTTGTCCCTACCTCGTCCGCCGCGTGTCTGCCTGTTGACCTTCCGGGCGGGCGGTAATAGTAACATGCCGGACGGCGGCCCTGCACGAGGACGGGCGGCTCTCCTTTGGCAATCTCGTAATATTGCTTCGGCTCTTCGTATGGGCTGTTTATTATTGGTTTGGGGACTTCGGCAAAGTCGCTCATTTCTCCGCCCCTGCCTCTTTGATTTCCTTTACCACAAGAAGCTCGTTGCCTCTGTCGTCTATAACCTTGACTGCAATCCTTTCATGTTCACCCGCCATAAACGGCTCGCTTTCCGTCCCTGCAAGGTGTTCCCAGACTGAATCCTCGTATGTTCCCTTTAGGTCTTTCTTGAGTTTGTCCCATGCGGATGTTCTTGGGAAGAACGCCTGAGATACACAGAAGGCAAGCTCGTTGTAGTCCGTATCGATAAACCAGCATGGCACGTTATCGCCGTCTTCGTATTTGTGCTCCATGTCCACGGGGTCGAATACGTCCAAGCCAAGAAGTTGAACCTTGTAAAGAGTTTCCCCCGTATCTGATTTCTTCTTCAGCTTGATTAAATTTACTTCCGGCATACCTGTAACGCTGAATATCTGGCTTGCCCTCTGATTCTTCAAGAGGTCGGGCATCTGCAAGTCCATTGTCGCCTGAACATACGTTGCGGGTATGACAAGCCTCTCCGCGTCCCTTATGAGCTTGTCGGCGTTTGCCTGAATTGCAAAGCCGATAACGTAGAGGTGTTCAAACCCTTTCAGATTAGCTTCCTTCAATGCATGGTTAACCATCATCTCCGTTACCGCGCCGTTTTCCGGCCCGAAATAGAATGCAACGGGCTTCTCCACTCCGTTTGCAACAACGGCCTCGGCGTGAATGTCCATAGCCTTTGCTGGGCGGCGGATTTTCTGGAAGGTAACGGTCTTGTTGCCGGGCACTTTGATTGTGGCAACCTTGCGGAGAATCTCAACCATGCGGGTTATATAATCGGCGGCATCCTCCGCGCCGATGGTCTCGGTCTTTGATTCTTTTTCGGCGGCTTCAATGTCTATCGGCTGTGGGATTGTGGCCTCGACAACGAAAGTCCCGGACACGCGGACGACGCCGCTTAACTCTTCCGGGCGGTCAACAAGGACTTCCTCTTTCGGCGGCTCGTTATTGGCTATGCTTTTCAGGGTTATGTGAGGCACTATGCCGCCTGTCTCTTCTCCCTTCTTGTTCCGCTTTCGTTTATAGACGAAGCCGCTTGACGGGCCTTTGGCGGGGTCTTTAAGCTCAAAGTATGGGAAGGTAGCTGTTAGAAGCCTTTGCCGCGCAAGGGCAAGCGGGACGCGGCTCGTGTCAATCGTTATCCAGCGTCTTCCCCATTGCTCTGCAACGTAAGCGGTTGTGCCGCTCCCGCATGTCGGGTCAAGAACAAGGTCGCCGGGATCGGTGGTCATCAGGAGGCAACGTTGAATGACTTTCAGGGTTGTTTGGACTACATAAAATTTATCAGCCATGAAGCTGCTCGCTGTGTCTGACCAATTTGTAGTCATTGGATAGACAGGGAAGTCATCAAGATAACGTTTATAATATAAGCCGTTTCCTACAGCTATTAGACGTTTATTAGCTGCCAGCCCGTCCAATCCCGTCTTATCTGTTTTCCAGCATTTGCGCTTGTCTTTGTTGTAAAGTTTTCCATGATATTCATAAGCTCCAAGATCGCCTTCGGTTGGCGGACGCGTGCCCATTAAATTATCACAACTAAACGATCGCCATCCATTAGGAATGAGAGATAAGTCGTTTTTTTCTTCCACTGATAAAGCACGCCATGTTCGACCGTCAGGCGATTCAATATTATTATAATTAGTCGCTCCTACCGAACCGACCTGTTTACTCCAATAAAGCCTATTGGCCTTTACTTGTTTTTTATCCTTAGCATACCAAAGCAAATAATCTGATGCTGAGGAAAGCAAATCCGATGATTGCGCAGAAGCTTTAACAAATGTTATTATGGCGCAAAAATTTTCTTCTCCAAAAATTTCACCAAGTACTTCCCTTACATGATGCACATTTTCATCGCTTATCTGCACGAATATTGACCCGGACGGATGCAACAACTCATGAGCAAGTTTGAACCTGTCCCTGAGATACGTCAGGTATGAATGAAGTCCAAGTTCCCATGTATCCCGGTAAGCCTGAACAACCTCCGGCTCGCGCGTCATGCTCTCGTCGTCGCCATGCTTAACGTCCCGTTTCCTGACAAACGGCTGAAAGTTTGACCCGAACTTCACCCCATAAGGCGGGTCGATGTAAATCATTTGGACTTGTCCGCCTAAGCTCTCGTATTGTAAAAGGCTGTTCATCACGATAAGCGAGTCCCCAAGAATCATCCTGTTCACCCAGGGGGCGGGATACTCATAGGCTTGAAGGGCGCGGTCTGCAATGTCAAGCTCGGTATCCGCGAATAACTCAAAGGACTGCTGCTTGTCCCGTTTCCTGGACTTCAGGGTTTCAAGGATTGCCTGAGTGGAAAGACGCTCATGCGTAAAAAGGGGAAGGGTAGGGACGTTGAACTCGGTGCGCTCCGCCTTGCCAGACCAGTTGAGGAACGGGCCGGACATCCGGGCAAGAACATCGGCGGCGGTTTTGGCCTCTTCAACTGTCTTGGCTTCCTGTATCTGCTTTATCAGGGATTCGGCCCGCTCCCTTGCGGGATTACTATCCCATGACATTGCCGGGTCAAGGCTTGAGTCATACTTGTAGGTCTTGGGCGGCTTCTGTTTCTTGAACTGCGCTTGCAGGCCGATGTCCGGCCTTAAAAGACCTTCCTTCTCCTTATGCTCATAGACTTCCGCCTTTTTCTCGCCTGCTACCTTGACCCTCTTTTTGACTTCTCCCACTTTCGCCGTGGATTTCTTCCGTCCGCGTTCAGCCATTGGCTTGTCCCTCTTGATAAAAAAACGCAAAAGGCGTGATGCTAAAGGATAATTCCTGATAAAGCTGGGTGCTATACTATCCCAAAACCGGACTGAGGGTCAAGGCAAAACCTGAGTTCCGTCCAGGGCGGCAAATGGGCTTGACAGGCATGTTATAATTGAATTGCAATATAGCGTTGCATATGTTACTGTCTTGTCGTCTGATTTATTATGAATAGACAGGGTAAAAGAAGCAGTAGCAGAAGGAGAAAAGGCATGGCAAAGCCGATAAAGGAAACTCCGGTTTTACGCGGTAAAGACGCACAGCGTTTTTCAGAAGAAGTAAAAGCAAACGAAAAAAAGAAGGTAACTAAGGCAGAGTATAAGAAGGCGGTGGCGGCCTACAAGGAACTCCACGGCAGGTTCAATATCCTCTGATGCCCGTCAAGATAACCCAAGCCCGGCGGCTTGACCGGGATACCAAGTTAAAGCCTTTCGATTGCAATGATCCCGACCTGAACGATTTCTTCCATAACGACGCCCTTAACCACTCAAACGAGCTTCTTACCGTTACCTACCTGTTTGAAGGCAGGAAAGAAACGATAGCGTTTATCAGTCTCTTAAACGATAAAATAAGCCGGGAAGAGACGGGCAGGGGCAAATTGAGAACCCTTGCCAAAGGCATCCCGCACCCAAAGAGAACCTACAGGAGCTTTCCCGCCGTCAAAATCGGGAGAATGGGCGTTAATATCAGGTATCAAAGAAAGGGAATGGGGACAGAGATTTTAGATGCGGTCAAAGCCTCTTTCACTACCGCGAATAAGACCGGTTGCCGGTTTGTAACCGTGGACGCATACAATAACCCCTGCACTATCGGTTTCTACCAGAAGAACGGCTTCAATTTCCTTACTGAGAAAGACCATAAGGACGACACCCGCCTGATGTATTTCGACCTCAAACGATTTATCCAGGATAATTCATAGCCCTTCAAAGCAATGGGCTAAAAATGGGCTAATTTTGGGCTAAATTGAATCGGAGATAATAGGATTCCAAAATAAGCGGTAATAAGGCGAATAACGGCAACTCCGCTTAAACATTGGGGAAGAGGTATTCAGTAAGAAACCATGAAAAATGGCAAGAATGGCTTTTAATGGATTCACACGGCAGGGGTCGCTGGTTCGAAACCAGCATCGCCTACCATTTAGAATCAAAGGCTTACGAGTTTATCGTGAGCCTTTTTTTTCTGGCATTTCAGGCGAATGTAACACTTTTGTAACACCTTCCGCCGAAAGAGCGTTTACACCGCTGTCGCCGGCTCGAGTCCGGCACGGGGAGCAAGAGAAAAACGAAGGGCTTGCGGAAATAAATCGTAAGCCCTTTTTCGTAACCTCTCATGTAACCTCGGATTACCACCTGTTAAAACGGCTTACCACAAAAATGCTTGACTAACACGCGGAATTTCAAGATAATACATGCAGTTAAAGCAGGAAGGAAAATGCGATGCCCGTCTCGTTATATTGGCTTCAATGCGGCGGTTGCAGTGGAGATTCAGTATCTCTTCTGAATGCGGATTCACCCGACTTACCACGCTTTTTCAACCAGTCTGGAATAGATTTCCTGTGGCATCAGTCCCTGTCTCAAACCACTTTCAAGGAAAAACAAAAGCTCGACAAGGCCCTTCTCTCGGGTAGAAAGAAGCTCGACATACTTTGCGTCGAAGGCTCGATAATACGAGGCCCCGGCGATACGGGCATGTTCGATACGACCTGCGGAAAGCCCAAGAAGGAGCTGGCGGCCGCGCTTTCACGTAAGGCGAAATATGTAATTGCCGTCGGAACCTGCGCGGCTTACGGCGGTATCGGGGTGGACGGCCCGGCCCTGGCCACGGGCCTACAGTTCCACCGTTCGGAAAAAGGCGGGTTCTTGGGTCATGGCTTTAGGTCTGGCGCAGGACTTCCGGTCATCAACCTCCCCGGATGCCCGTGTCATTACAATATAATTACCGGCACTCTCTCGGCCCTGGCGGCAGGCATCGATATCGAACTGGACGAGTTTAACCGGCCCGTTGAGTGGTATGGGATACTTGTTCATCAGGGCTGCACCAGGAATGAATACCATGAGTACAGAGTAGAGGAGCACGAGTTTGGCGAAAAAGGCTGCCTTTTCTTTTACAAGGGTTGTCACGGGCCTTTAGCCTACGGCTCCTGCAATAAGCTCCTCTGGAACAGGCGCACTTCCAAGACTCGCGTCGGCGTCCCTTGTTTCGGATGCACGATGCCCGATTTCCCGCAGAGTTATCCTTTCTTTCAGACCCGGAATATAGAAGGTATCCCGCTCGACCTGCCTGACGGCCTGAACAGGGCTCATTATATGGCATACAAGGGAATGGCGGCCGCGGCCGCACCCGATAGGCTGAAATGGCGGAAGACAGGTATCTGATTTGTCAAAAAAGCTCAATATACCGGTAAACCGCGTCGAAGGCGACCTCGAAATAACCGTAGAGCTTTCAGGGGGCGTGGTAAAGGATGCATGGTGTTCAGGCACCATGTTCAGGGGCATTGAGAATATCCTTAGGGGCCGCCACGCCCTCGACGGCCTTGTAATCACCCCAAGGATATGCGGCATCTGCAGCACTACACATCTCGCCGCCGCCGCCGCGGCGCTTGATATGATCTGCGGCGCAAACGTGCCGGACAATGCGCGAAGGGTACGGAATATAGCGTTAATGACCGAAAATATCCAGAGCGACATGCGCCACGGGTTCCTTTTTTTCGCCGCGGATTTTACAAACGTGGCCTACAGCGGGCACAGCCTCTACGAAGAAGCTGTAAGGCGCTACCGTCCGCTCAAGGGCTGTACTGCGCTTGAGACAATAGCCGAAACTAAACGAGTACTCGAGATAGTGGCTATCCTCGGCGGACAATGGCCCCATTCCTCCTTCATGGTGCCGGGGGGAGTGGTTACCCTGCCTGGCGCGAGCGACATACTGCATTGCAAAAATCGGCTCATTAATTACAAGGAGTGGTACGAGAGAAGAGTGCTGGGCTGTGAAATTGAGCGCTGGCTGGAAGTGAAGAGCAAGGAAAACCTCGATGCCTGGCTCGACGAATCAGAGTCTCATAAGGAAGGCGAAACCGGATTTTTCGTCCGTTTTTGCCGTGAGGCCGGGCTGAGTAATATCGGAGCGGGCCATGGCAACTTCCTCAGTTACGGCTCGCTCGATATGCCCGAAGAGACCGCGGTCGAGTCCGGCGGAGGGGCCCTTTTTATAAAAGCCGGATTTTCAAGCGGGGGAGAAGTTCGGGAGTTCGACCAGGAAAAGGTTTCGGAGCACGTGGCCCATTCGTGGTTCCAGGGTTATGAGGGGGGAAGACATCCGCTTTCAGGCCTTACGATACCTCATTTTGACGGAAAAGACGCTGATAGATATTCCTGGGCAAAGGCGCCGAGATACGACGGACTCCCGGCTGAAACGGGTCCCCTGGCCGAACTTATTATCGCAAAAGACCCTCTTTTTACGGAACTGGTGAAAAAGGAGGGCCCAAGCGTATTTGTCCGCGAGCTTGCCCGGCTCACACGTCCGTCAAGGCTGATTCCCGCAATGGAGGTCTGGCTTGACGAGATAATAAAGAGCGGAAGTTCTTTCTATAGCCAGCCCGGGGACGTGCCGGACGGAGACGGATTCGGGCTTATCGAAGCGGCACGCGGCGCCCTGGGGCACTGGGTAAGGATAAAGGATTCACGGATAGAACAGTACCAGGTAATAACCCCGACCGCATGGCACGCTTCTCCGCGGGATTCTAACGGCCGGAGGGGGCCTTTCGAGGAGTCTCTTGTCGGCATTGAGGTCCGGGATCTGGAAAACCCTGTAGAGCTTGGCCAGGTTATAAGGTCCTACGACGCCTGCCTTGTCTGTACCGTTCACGCGATAGAAGCGTCAAAAGGATCGCGAATTTTAAGCCTACGCGTTGGCTGATACTGGAAGCGGTGGCATATGAGCGAGCCGACGGTCGATTCCCTTCTGAAAGAAAACGAACTGTTAAGGAGCGAAGTCCGAATAGCGAGGGAAGCCGGAGAAATTACGGCGGACCTTGTGGCCCGGCAGTTCGAGGAGACGGATAGAATTCTCTCTTTGTTCCAGGCGGCGAATGCGCAGAGAAAAGCCGTCCTGGACGCCGCTACACAGGTATCCATCATAGCCGCCGCGCCGAACGGAAAGATCACGCTTTTCAACAGCGGAGCGGCCGACATGCTCGGCTATAAGCCTGATGAGGCCGTGGGAAGCCTGACGTCACTCGACCTTCATCCCTCGATCGAGATCGAAGACCGTTGCCGGGAGTACAGTCTCTCTACCGGGAAGAATGTAGCAGGGATTGAACTTTTCGCAATGTACGCGCTGGAGGAAAACCCGGTAGAACGCGAATGGACATATATAAAAAAAGACGGGAGCGAGCTTCCGGTAAGCCTCTCCGTCACGCCAATCAGAGGGCCGAGGGGCGAGCTTTCGGGAATGCTTTTCGTGGCTATGGACCTGACAAGGCGCAAAAAGGCCGAACGCGACATACTCGAGGCGATGAAAACCGCCTCTAAATTTGCCAGTATCGGCAAGCTTACAGCCGGCATCTCGCATGAGATAGGGAACCCCCTGGCGTCAATTTCATCGCTTGTGCAGGAGATCCAGGAGGTGAAATCTCCCGAATTTACGCAGGAAGCGCTCGAAATTGTCAACCGCCACATAGAAAGGATCGTCCGGATTGTGCGGAGTCTCAGCGATTTTACGAGACTCTACACCCCCGAAAAGATTCCATCTGATATCCGCGACGTGCTGGAGAACACCCTTACCCTTACCCGGTTCGACAAAAAGTTCAAGAATATCGAGATAATAAAGGACATAGGCTTCACAGGCCAAGTTAGAATTAACCCGGACCAGATACAGCAGGTGTTTTTAAACCTCATGCTCAATGCGTTAGACGCAATGCCGGATGGCGGAAAACTTTCCATAACGGTTAAAGACGCAAGCGACAGCCTGATTATAGTATTCAGCGACACGGGCCAAGGAATGGGAAAAGACGTTGCAGAAAGGATTTTCGATCCTTTCTTTACGACCAAGTCGCCTGGAAAAGGAAGCGGCCTGGGGATGAGCATCTGCTGGGGGATAATAAAAGAGCACGGCGGGACAATAGACGTCAAAAGCGAAAAAGGGCGGGGAAGCGCCTTTACCATAAAACTTCCAAAGAGGGGCTGAAATGGCTGATACAATCCTGCTCGTTGACGACGAAAATACCCTGCGGGAGTCCATGGGGCGGCTTTTGACCCGCACGGGATATTCAGTCACCGCCGTCGGTTCCGGTGAGGAAGCGCTGGAAAAGATGCGGGATTTTGCATTCGATCTTGTCGTCTCGGATATTTTTCTGCCCGGGATAGACGGCCTTGAAGTGCTCCGAAAGCTGAAAGAGAAGGACCCGGAACAATTAGTGATATTGATGACAGCCTACGCCTCGGTCGAGACGGCGGTGGACGCTCTCAGGGCCGGCGCGTACGATTACATCATGAAGCCTATAATCCACGAAGAGATAAAGCTCCTTATCAGGAGAGCGCTCAGGCAGCGTTCCCTGGTTTCGGAGAACAACCTGCTCAAGAAACAGATAGAGAAGGAATACGATTTCAGCCGGATAATAGGCGTTTGCGATAGTGTTAAAAAAGTCCTGGAGGAAGTAATAAAGGTCGCCGACGCGAGAAGCAGTGTGCTTGTCCTGGGGGAGACTGGGACTGGAAAAGAGGTTATAGCCCGGGCAATTCACTCCAACAGCCACAGAAAGGATAAGCCATTCGTGCCGATTAACTGCTCCGCCATCCCGGGACAACTGCTTGAATCGGAACTTTTCGGGCATGTAAAAGGCGCTTTTACGGGCGCGTCCGCCGCAAAGAAAGGGCTTTTTGAGGACGCGGTCGGAGGCACGGTCTTTCTGGATGAGATAGGCGAGATGAGCATAATGCTTCAGTCCAAGCTTCTGAGGGTACTGGAAGACCAGGAGATCCGGCCCGTCGGGGGAAATCAGTCCACCAGGGTTGACGTAAGGTTTGTAATGGCTACCAATAAAGACCTCCAAAAGGCGGTGCGGGAGGGCGCTTTCAGGGAAGACCTCTTTTACAGGATAAACGCGATTAATATTAAACTCTGCCCGCTACGGGAGAGGCAGGAAGATATACCGCTCCTGGCTACGCATTTTCTGTCCCGATTTTCGACCGAGCTTGGAAAACCGGCAAAGACGATATCGGACGATACGATGGCCCTGTTCCTGGAATATAACTGGCCCGGAAATATCCGGGAGCTTAAAAACATTATCGAGCGCGCCGTCCTGATTTCGGATTCAGGCACCATCACTCCCGAGCACCTGCCCGAGGATATGCGGCAGAGAAAAAAGATTTCGCTTTCAGAATCTGCGGAGAGGGCCCTGACAATAGAAGAATATACTAAAGCGGTAATAATGCGTTACCAGGGGAATTTAAGTGAGCAGAAAATAGCCGAGATACTGGGAATTACAAGGAAGTCGCTCTGGGAAAAGCGTAAGAAATGGGGAATTCCGCGCCCTGCCGTTAATGCTGTCTCCAGTGAATAAACAAGAGTAATCGCCAACGTATTTTCCGTGCCATTATTCCCAATGTTGTAACCAAAAGTAACGCGCTGATTGCAATCCTGTTACTTGAAGTAATAAACTCTTTTACTAAAAACCAGGCTTCTCTGCAAAATCCTTAAGAAACAATTAGTTAAATCTTTTTCCGGGTGTGGCATGCTAATTGCTATACTCTCCCATGGTAACCAAAAGTAAAACATAAGTATAGATGTTAGAAAAATCTGCTTGTTTTAGTTCTGTTATTTTGTTATAAATATGACTTGATAATTGGAATTTTGGACTATCTGTCGTTGGGGGAATTACCCTCGCTTTTCATTAAACCTATTTGAAAGGAAGGGCAAAAAATGCGGAGCAATTCATTTAATGCTCTAAAGCACATGAAACGGAGAGACTTCCTGAAATTCTGCGGCGCTACCGCGGCGATGATGGGTCTGTCCGAGGTGTACATCCCGAAAATAGCCGAAGCGGTTACATCGGCGGCTAAGCGGCCCTCGGTCGTGTGGCTGACCCTTTCATGCGACACTGGCTGCACAGAAATGTTCATCAAGGCCAAAAATCCCGGGCCCGCCGAATTGATTCTCGATATCCTCAGCGTGGATTATGACGACACTATAATGGCGGCGGCGGGTGACCAGGCGGAGGAAAACCTGAAGAATGCGGTTGGGGCTGGCGGGTTCATACTGGTAATCGAAGGCGGGATGCCGTCTAAGCGGGGTTTTGGAATGATTGGCGGACGCGACATGATCGACATCGTAAAGGAGGTCGCGCCCAGGGCTGCGGCGGTCGTTGCCATCGGCTCTTGTGCCTCCGGCGGAGGCATACCCGGGGCAAGACCCAATCCTTCGGGCCTCATGAGCGTCTCGGAAGTCCTTTCCCCAATGGGCATAAAAAACGTAAACCTTCCAGGCTGTCCCGCGGACCCGAAACTCCTTGTCGGGGTCGTGATGAACCACCTGCTCTTCAAAAAACTCCCGGATCTGGACGAACAGGGCAGGCCGAAGATGTTTTATTCGAAAACTGTCCACGAACAGTGCGAACGCCGGGCTTATTTCGAGGCCGGCAAGTTCGTAGAGGCCTTCGGCACACCGGAAATGGAAAAAGGTTACTGCCTCTACAAGATGGGCTGCAAGGGCCCGCTTACGAAAGCCCCCTGCCCGACCATTAGATATAACGACAACACGAACTGGTGCGTCCAGGCCGGCGCCCCGTGCATAGGCTGTCTCGATATGAAATGGCCTGACAATTTCTATCCCTTCTATGCTCGGCTGAAGGATGTAGAGTTCTGCGGCACGACCACAAAAGCGGACGATATCGGCAAGGTTCTGGGCGTGGCCACCGTCTCCGGCATAGCGGTTCACGCGGGGGTAAGCGCAATAAAGGGCAATTCTAAAAACGGCGGCTCCGGGAAGGAAGGAGGGGATGACTGAGATGGCCAGATATGTAATCGACCCGATGACGAGGATAGAAGGGCATCTGAAACTCGAGGTGGAGATAGACGGCGGCAAGGTAAAAGACGCCTGGACAAGCGGGACGCTTTTCAGAGGCTTTGAGATAATCCTGCAGGGGCGAGACCCGAGAGACGCATGGCAGTATACCCAACGGGTCTGCGGCGTATGCCCCACCTCCCATGGGCACACTTCAACGATGGGTCTTGAAGACTCGTTCAAGGTTACTCCCCCCGAAAACGCAATACTGATGCGAAACTTAATCGAGGGATGCCAGTTCCTCCATTCCCACATACTGTGGTTCTATCACCTTACCGCGCTCGATTATGTCGACGTCGTATCGGCGCTTTCCGCAAAAACCTCAGACCCGAAGCTTCTGTCCGTCCAGGCGAAGCTGAAGACTTTCGTGGAGTCGGGCCAGCTCGGGCCATTCGCAAACGCATACTGGGGGCACCCGGCATACAAACTCCCGCCTGAAATAAACCTCCTGGCGGTCTCGCACTACCTGGACGCCCTAAATATGCAGGCCCTGGCGGCAAGCGCCTCCGCGATCTTCGGGGGGAAAATGCCAATGACCATGACCTCGCCTCCCGGCGGCGTCAACTGCATGGTAAACCTCGACCTGATCTCCCATTTTCTCTATAAGATCAAAACATTGCAGGCGTTTATCGACGACGTATACATCCCGGACGTGCTGGCTGTAGCGCCTTTTTACCTCGACTGGGCCGGCATAGGCAAGGGACATGGGAACTATCTCGCCTGGGGCGTATTCGAAGACCCGGCGACAAAAGACCCCTACAAGAGATTGCTCCCCCGGGGCGCGGTTTACGCAGACCAGGGATTGAAGCCGCAGAAGGTCGGCCCGGAGATGGTGACGGAGGACGTATCCCGCAGCTGGTACAAGTCCGGAAGCGGGCTGAATCCGGCAAAAGGCGAAACCGACCCTGATTTTTCAGGTTACGACACATCGAAAAAATACAGCTGGGCAAAGGCGCCGCGGCTGAACGGCAAACCGATGGAGGTCGGCGCGCTGTCCAGGATGCTGGTGGCTTACGTGAGCGGCCAGCCTACTGCGAAGGAACTGATAGACGGCGCGCTTGCAAAGCTCGGTGTCGCGGGCAAGCCGGAGGTCCTGCTTTCTGTCCTTGGCAGGATAGCCGCCAGGGCGCTCGAATCAAAACTCGTCGCAGACCAGATGGTCTTATGGACAATGCAGCTCGCCTCGAACCTTGGCGCAGGCAAAACCAAGCTTTTCAGCCAGTACGAGCTTCCCCAAAGCGGGAGCGGAATTGGCCTATGGGAGGCCCCGCGTGGCGCGCTGGCCCACTGGAATACGATAGAGAACTCCGTCCTGAAGAACTATCAGCTTGTAGTCCCGACGACGTGGAATGTATGCCCGAGGGACGACAAGGGCGTGCGCGGCCCGATAGAAGAGGCCCTTATCGGCACTCCGGTGCTCGACCCGAAAAAGCCGCTTGAGGTCCTGAGGGTCGTGCATTCCTTCGATCCCTGTCTCGCATGCACGGTTCATTTAATCGACCCTGGCACCAACGAGATATATAAATTCAGGGTATCCTGAGAAAGGGGGCGTCATGGATTGTCCTGAAAATAAAGAAAGATATTACCACTGGACGGCACCCGTCAGGGTACTTCACTGGACGAGGTTTCTGGCCATTGGCATATTGATATTTACTGGGCTTTACATAGAAAAACCCTTTCTGCCGGGCGGGACGGAGACGATGGCCTGGAACAGGTTCTTTCATCTCCTTGGCGCATATCTGCTGGTATTCGGCTTCATGTTCAGGAGTTACCTCATGTTCTTCTCGAAAAACCCGGCCGAGGCCGACTGGAAGGAGCTTCTCCCCCTGCCAAAGAACATTAAGGGCTTGCCGCAGATAGTGAAATATTACCTGTTCATGACTAACTACCACCCGCGCTATAAACGGTATAACCCCATTCAGGGACCGGTATACTTGCTGATAGGATTTTTAACCGTTATAATGGCAATGACGGGTTTCGCAATTTATACCGGCTGGCTGCATTCTTATTTCGCGTGGGTAAACGTACTGCTCGGAGGCGAGCCGGTAACCCGCGTCGTGCATGTCTTAGGCATGTGGCTTATCATAGCGCTCACGCTGTCCCATATTTACCTCGTATTGAGGCAGAACGCGCTGGAGAAGGACAGGACGTTCATGTCCATGATAGACGGCTATGTGTGCAAGGAGCATTCGGGCGATTAAAATGCAGGATTCGGCCCCAGCGGTCGGGGATAAGAAAATCACTGTCCTCGGCGTCGGCAATATTCTTTTAAAGGACGAGGGCGTGGGCGTCCGGGTGGTAGAGCGCCTGAAGGAAGCATATTCCTTTCCCGAAAACGTCACGCTCATGGATGGAGGCACTGCCGGACTGGATTTACTGCCCTTTATCGAGGGCATGGATCATATAATCGTCGTCGATACGGTCAAAACCTCCGATCCGCCGGGTTCGATCTTCAGATTCACGCCCGAGGATATAGACGTAAAAGTGCCCTACAAGACCTCCCTGCATCAAATCGGCATGGTTGAGGTATTTGCTTTGGCGGACGCCCTCGGGAAGAAAATCGGGCAGGTCGTGATACTTGGCATACAGCCTGAAGACATATCAGGCTGGGGATTGGATTTGACTGACACCATAGAGGCTAAAGTGCCGAGGCTCATGGAGCTTGTCACAGGCGAACTCGAGGCGCTGGGCGTGAAATGCACGAAGTATCTATCTGCGAAGGCATAATAGGGATTCTTGAAGAGCATTCGGCGATGAAGGGCGGATCGAGGATTACGTCTGTGCGTCTTAAGATAGGCGAGATGGCGGGGGTCGTGGAAGACTCGATGCGCTTCGCGTTCGAGGTGGTCTCAAAGGGGACGCTCGCCGAGGGCGCGGAACTTATAATCGACAGCGTTCCCCTCACAGCCCGCTGCCGCGCGTGCGGTGTAGAATTTCGTATTTTTAATTACGCATTTTCCTGCGCAATCTGTAGGAGCCCCGAGATAGAGGTCGTCTCGGGTCGCGAGCTGATAGTCGAGGAAATTGAGATGGAGACGGCATGAAGATAAAAATCGCCGCGGAAATGCTCTCCGCGAACGACGCCATCGCGTCCGAGAACAGAAAACTCTTCAAGGAGAACGGCGTATTCGTCATAAACCTCATGTCTTCGCCGGGCGCTGGCAAGACGACACTCCTCGAAAAGACTATCAGCCGGCTGAAAGACAGGATAAAGATAGCGGTAATCGAGGGCGATGTCGCCACGGCCGCCGATGCGGAGCGCATAGAGAAGACCGGGGCGCAGGCGGTCCAGATAAATACAGGGAGCATGTGCCACCTCGACGGAGGCATGGTCAGAAACGCCCTGTCCGAGTTTGACCTGGAATCTCTCGACCTTCTTATAGTGGAGAATGTCGGGAACCTCGTGTGTCCAGCGGAGTTCGATGTGGGCGAGGACTGCAAGGTGATGCTTCTTTCGACGGCCGAGGGCGACGATAAGCCGCTCAAGTATCCATTGATGTTCCACGAATCATCCGCACTTGTCATAAACAAAATAGACCTTATACCCTACACCAATTTCAGCCTGGAAAAGGCGATACGCGACTCGCTGTCGATAAACCCGAGGCTTTCGGTGTTTCCGCTTTCCTGCCAGACCGGGGAAGGTCTCGATTCCTGGTGCGGCTGGCTCGAGGGCAGACTTGGCGGACGTTGATGTTTTGTCGTGTAAGGATATCGGTCAGTGGTATTGTCCAGGGGGTCGGGTTCAGGCCGCATGTCTATAACCTCGCCCTGTCGAAAGGTCTTGCGGGGTTCGTGCTTAACACTTCCAGCGGCGTGATTATAGAGGCCGAGGGGCAGGATGCGGACATCTTTGCCGAGGCATTGATGCGGGATGTCCCGCCTCTCGCCAGGATTGACATGCTTCAGACCGAAAGAATACCGCTCACCGGCGGCATTGGCTTCGAAATACGGGAATCCGTGCCGTCACGCGATGAGTTCGCCCTGATATCGCCGGACATCGCCACCTGCCCGGAGTGCCTGCGCGAGGTGTATGACGCGGAGAACAGGCGTTACCTCTACCCTTTTACAAACTGCACGAACTGCGGCCCGCGTTATTCCATAATAACGGACACTCCATACGACAGGCCGAATACCACTATGCGGGAGTTCGGAATGTGCCCGGAATGCGCTTCCGAATATGAATATCCTGCCGACCGCAGGTTCCATGCTCAGCCTTTAGCCTGTCCCGATTGCGGCCCGGACGTTACCTTTTATGGGAATGAAGGCGCGACAACCGGCAGGGGAGCGATAACCGAGGCAATAAAGGCCCTCAAGGAAGGCCTTGTGGTGGCGATTAAGGGCCTTGGCGGCTATCAACTGGTGTGCGACGCGAAAAAAGGTGAAGCGGTAAAAAAACTCAGACGGAGAAAACGCAGGAGCCAAAAACCTTTCGCGCTGATGGCGGGTTCCATGGAAGAAATTAATGAAATCTGCCATGTATCGGAGGAAGAGCGCAACCTGCTTACGGGCCGTGCAAGGCCGATTGTCCTGCTTCTAAAAAAATCCGGGGCCGACGGGATTATTTCGCCGGACGTCGCGCCCGGCAACAACCGCCTTGGCTTCATGCTTCCATATACACCGCTTCACCACCTCCTTTTTAACAATCCAGATATCCAAAACCCGGCAGGTGTTCTTGTAATGACCTCAGGCAATCTGAGTGACGAGCCAATAGTCATCGACAACGACGAGGCGACGGAAAAACTTTCCGGCATCTCCGATTGCAGTCTGACGCATAACCGAGGCATATACATGCGGGTAGACGATTCCGTCGCCCGGATTACAGGGGGCTTGCCGAGACTCATAAGACGCGCGCGGGGATACGCGCCGGAACCGATCGAAATGGGCCGTGAACTTCCCGACATCCTTGCGTGCGGAGGGGAACTCAAGAACACGCTCTGCATCACGAAGGGCCGATACGCCATAATAAGCCAGCACATAGGCGACCTTAACAATATCGAAAACATGTTTTTCTTCCGCGAGACGCTCGAACACATGAAAAAAATTTTTCATGCGAAGCCGACCATTATTGCATACGACCTGCATCCCGACTACCTCAGCTCCCGGTTCGCGCTCGATTATAAACCGGCCGGCTCTGAACCGCTCCTGGTCGGAGTCCAGCACCATCATGCGCACATATGCTCATGCATGGCGGAAAACGGATTCGAGGGAAAGGTCATAGGTGTCGCCTTTGACGGCACCGGATTCGGAACGGACGGCAATATCTGGGGCGGGGAGTTCCTTATTGCCGACTACAACAGTTTCAGGCGGTTCGCGCACTTGAACTATATGCGGTTGCCGGGCGGGGATCATGCGATAAGAGAGCCCTGGAGGGCGGCCCTTTCCTGCATGTTTCAGGCATTCGGGAGAGAGGGTCTTGATATTTTCAACAGGATTAAACCGGGTATCTGCGGCGCAAAAGAGGCAAATCTCCTCCTGAAAATGCTGGAGCGGGGAGTGAACTCGCCGCTTTCCAGCGGCATGGGGCGCCTCTTCGATGCCGTTTCTTCCCTCATCGGGCTTAAGGACAGCATAACATTCGAAGGGGAGGCGGCTATTGCGCTCGAAATGGCGGCATACGGTTGCAGGGATGTCGGCGAGCCCTATCCGTATGGATTATCATCCGAGGCGACTGAAGAGGGCTTCGTGGTGGACACTTCCCCCCTCATATGCGCGCTCGTTGACGACATAACCCGAGGGATTCCGTCCGCAGAGATGGCAATGAAATTTCAAAATACTGTCGCCGTAATGATAATCGAGGTCTCCGATCTTGCAAGAAAGACGGCGGGCCTGAGGACTGTAGCGCTTTCTGGCGGCGTATTCCAGAATGCGCTTCTCCTGGAGCTTGTCGAATCAGGTCTCGCCGGGCAGGGTTTCAGGGTGCTGACACACAGCAGGGTGCCCTCCAACGACGGATGCATCTCGCTCGGGCAGGCCGCCGTGTCAGCGGCAAGGCTGAACCGGGGTTGATAACGGGCTTAAATATTTCGTTTGCGGACGTTTTTATTAAAAAAAGAAGGCGCGGATTATGTGCATTGGAATTCCCGGCAAGGTGATAGCTGTAAACGGGCGCATGGCCTCGGTTGAGGTCGGCGGGGCAACGAGGGAGATCGCGCTTGACCTTATAGAGGGCGCTGTTCCCGGCGATTATATAATCGCCCATGCGGGCTTTGCTATACATAAAGTGGACGAGGAAGAGGCGGTCAAGACATTGAACCTGATACGCGAAATAACGGGCGGCATCGAAGACTACGATGCGGCTTTTTAAGGTTTTAATATGAAGCATGTAGACGAATACAGGGATTCAGGGCTCGCCGCCAGGCTTGTCGAGGGTATCAGGCGAGGCGCAGACAGGCCGCTCAAATTCATGGAAGTATGCGGCAGCCATACGGTCGCTATCTTTAGAAATGGAATCCGCGACCTTCTGCCCGGCAATATAAGTCTCATCTCAGGGCCGGGCTGCCCCGTTTGTGTCACGTCTGTCGAGGACATCGACAAGGCCGTGTTTGCCGCTCGAATGGACGGCGTCATTCTTGCGACTTTCGGCGACATGGTCCGTGTGCCGGGCTCGCGGGAATCGCTTCAAGAAGCAAGGTCCGACTGGGCGGACGTAAGAGTCGTATATTCGCCCTTCGACGCGCTCAAACTCGCACAGTCCAACCCTTCCCAAAAGGTAGTTTTTTTTGCCGCAGGTTTTGAGACCACTTCGCCCGCCGTGGCCGCTACACTCGGCAGGGCAATAGAGGCTAATACGGGGAATTTTCTGGTGCTCAGCGTGCATAAGACTATTCCGGGCGCGATGCGCGCCCTGCTCGACACGCCGGAGCTTGGGCTGGACGGCTTCCTGTGCCCCGGCCACGTCAGCACAATAACCGGTGTCGCGCCGTACCGCTTTATAGCCGAGGAGTACGGGCGCGCCGCGGTGGTCTCCGGGTTTGAACCGATGGACATACTCCAGTCTACGCTTATGTTAATAAACCAGGTCCGGGAAGGCCGTCCCTCGGTCGAGATACAGTACCGTCGCGCGGTATCTGAAGAAGGCAACCCGGTCGCAAGAGAGGTGCTGGAAAGGTATTTCGAACCGTCCGACGCCGACTGGCGCGGCATAGGAGTTATACCCGGAAGCGGCCTGAAATTAAAGGCCGGGTATGCCGCGTACGATGCTGAAAAAGCTCTCGACATAAAAACGAACAAGCCCCGGGAGGTAAAAGGCTGCATCTGCGGTTTTGTCCTCCGGGGGTTGAAGACCCCTCCTCAGTGCGCCCTTTTCGGGAAGGCCTGCACGCCGGAGACCCCTGTCGGCGCATGCATGGTCTCTTTCGAGGGCAGCTGCGCGGCCTATTACAAATACGGTGCGAGATGACGTTTCGGGCGGATAAGATTATGCTCGGCCACGGCTCCGGGGGTAAAATGATGCGGGAGCTTATAGAGAGGCTCTTTCTGCCCGCGCTCAAGGGAAGTTACCCCGGGCTTGGCTCTGAGGACTCGGCGGTTCTCCCAATGCCTGAAATCCCGAATGGCAGGCTCGCTCTCACAACGGACACGTACGTCGTCAGTCCGCTTTTCTTCCCTGGCGGCAATATAGGAGACCTCGCCGTCAACGGTACGGTAAACGACCTCTCGATGTCCGGCGCGAAGCCTCTTTATCTCACAGCCGGGTTCGTTATAGAGGAAGGGTTCCTTTTCGCGGATCTCTTCAAAATAGTTATTTCTATGAAAGAGGCGGCGGACAGGGCTTCCGTGGCTATAGTCGCTGGCGATACTAAGGTCGTGGAGCGGGGCAAGGCGGACGGAGTTTTCATAAATACCGCAGGCGTGGGCGTTGTCCCAGCCGGGCTGAATATAACGGCCAAAGGACTTAATCCGGGAGACGCGCTCCTGGTTTCGGGCACCCTGGGGGATCACGGCATGGCGGTGCTCTCGAGACGGGAAGGCCTTGATTTTGAGGCGAACATAGAAAGCGACACCGCGCCTCTTAACGGACTTGTAGCCGATATTATTGCGGCAGGAGAGGTCCACGCGCTCAGGGACCCAACCCGGGGCGGACTTGCCTCGACTCTTGTGGAGTTCGCCGCTGAATCGGGTATCTGCATTGTCATAGACGAGTCTTCTTTGCCCGTTAGAGAGCCTGTGCGTGGGGCATGCGAGATACTGGGGCTCGACCCCCTTTACGTCGCAAATGAGGGCAAACTTGTCGTGGCGGTTCCGAAATCCTGCGCCAGGGACGTGCTCGCGGTAATGCGGGAAAATGCCTGCGGCAGGGAATCGGCGATAATCGGAGAGGTTCTGGCAGAGCCTGCGGGTAAAGTCCTCATGAAAACAATTATCGGCGGGACTAGGATAGTAGACATGCTCTCCGGGGAACAGCTGCCGCGAATCTGCTGAAAAATCTTTTTATTCTTCCAGTTAAATATGGCTGTCGTCACTGTAGCGGGTGTAACGAAAACCTGCGCAAAAGACAGAAATAGACGGAATCGGTGGAAACATTGGAATATGGAATTTCTTAAGTAAACAGCCCACTTACGAATTTTGCATTATTCGGTCTCACACGGCAGGGGGCATTGGTTCGAACCCAGTATCGCCTGGCATAAAAAACAAGGGGTTACGGCTTAAGCCGTAACCCCTTGTTTTTTGCAAATATTTCAGCTAGTTGACTCCGGCCCGGCGTCTCAACTGTGGTTGCCTGTTTCCGCTCCGCCTTGCCGCGTATCCGCCGCGTGAAGGTGCTTGCCTGGACGCTGGCGCCGGAGATACCCTGCCTATTTCGGGTACCGTATATTCCAGTCCCTGCAAGGCGCGTCTTTCCGTCTTCCTGCCCAGCAGCCTGTCGATCGCCGCGACCATCTCGGCGTCTTCGGGGGTGACAAGGGTATATGCCTCGCCGGTCCTGCATGCCCGACCGGTGCGGCCTATCCTGTGGGTGTAGGCTTCGGAGCTGTCCGGCATGTCGTAGTTTATGACGTGCGAAATCCTTGAGACATCTATCCCGCGGGCGGCTATGTCCGTGGCCACGAGTATCTTGAACGAGCCCCTGCGGAAACCGTCCAGCGCCGCCTGGCGCTTGTTCTGGGATAGGTTGCCCTGTAGGGACGCAGCCTTGTATCCCGCCATCTGGAGCTGTTCGGCGAGTTTCTTTGCCCGGTGCTTGGTCTTGGTAAAGACGAGGATGGATTCAGTTTTAGTGCGCGAGAGAAGCTCCATCAAGAATGTGGTCTTGAAATGACGCTCGACAGGGTAGAGCGCATGCGATATGGTTTCCGCGGGCGTCTCGTGGTCTATCTGAACGGTCACCGGGTCCTGCAATATCTCCTGCGCGAGCTTCCTTATATCCGTCGGCATTGTGGCCGAAAAAAGAAGCGTCTGCCTGCGGGCCGGGAGGTTTTTCATGACCTTCCTGATGTCCGGCAGGAAGCCCATGTCGAACATCCTGTCCGCCTCGTCCAGCACGAGGGCCTCCACTCCCCGGAGGTCCACCGTTCCCCGTTCGATATGGTCCAGAAGCCTTCCCGGACAGGCGACGATTACTTCGGCGCCCTTCCTCAACTTCTGGATCTGCGGGCCAATTCCGACGCCGCCGTAGACGGCGGCGCTCCTGAAATCAACATGCCGGCCGAGGGTACCGAAAGTCTTGTGCGTCTGCTCCGCGAGTTCACGCGTTGGAGCTATTACCAGGACGCGCACGCGTCCCCTGGGCCTCTGGGTCAGCCTCTGAAGAAGCGGCAACACGAATGCCGCGGTCTTGCCCGTCCCGGTCTGGGCGAGCCCTATCAAATCATCGCCCGCCAAGACCCGGGGGATGGCCTTCTCCTGAATGGGCGTGGGGGATTTGTACCCGCAGCCCTCCAAGGCCTTTAATATCTGGGGTAATAAATTGAGTTCCTTAAAAGTCATTTCTCTCCTTCTGAACTACCGTCTTGATTATTGCACGGCAATGGCCGGCGCATTTCATCCGCCGACGCAAGCACTGTAATTTTTCAGGGGAGGTTTCCGAAAAAGACTGGCGAGACTGTAAGCGAACGGTTATTGGCCTGATAGCCAAATTCGCTACATTATACACGAAACGAGGCGAATTACAAGCTATATCTGTAATGACCGGACTGCGTAGAATAATATAGCTATCGGAAGCGGGGTATGTTATGCTACCCGCAAGAACCTTAAAGTTCTATACCTTTCTTAAGCACGCCGAAACGCCGCGCTTTCAAAGATATAGAAAAAATTAAAGAAAGCATAAGGCGAATGCGCGAAGAAAAATCCAACTCCACCTCGGTAAACCTGCCACTGTTAAAAATCGGAAAATATATCCCCGCATATCCGCTTGTGCAGGGTGGGATGGGCGTCCGAATCTCGGCATCGGGCCTGGCGGGCGCGGTGGCGAAAGCAGGCGGTATCGGGACAATAGCGTCGGTCGGCCTGGGGTTTTCCTCCAAGTACTACACGGGCAAAAACTACTTCGAGTCCAACAAGCTCGCCCTCGCGGACGAGATTGCCGCCGCGAGAATAATCGCCCCGGACGGCATAATCGCCGTTAACTGCATGGTCGCCCTGACCGATTACGAAGACATGGTCAGGACCGCCGCTGAAAAAGGCGCCCAGGTCATCATATCCGGCGCGGGGCTGCCGATGCAGCTTCCGGAGTATACGAAAGACTTTCCGGACGTCGCGCTCGTCCCCATAGTCTCTTCCGTAAAGGCGGCAAGGCTCATAATCAAGAAGTGGGATAAGCTGCACGGCCGCCTTCCGGACGCGATTGTCGTGGAGGCCCCGGCTATGGCGGGCGGGCATCTCGGAGCGCGCGCCGAAGAGGTATTCAGCAGCGAGATGACCCTGGAGAAGGTGGTGCCGGATCTGGTGGAATTCCTGGCCGCCGAGCTGAAAGTCGATATCCCCGTGCTTGCCGCCGGAGGCATATGGAGCAGGGAGGACGCACTGCGCGCTTTCGGGATGGGTGCGCGCGGGGTGCAGATGGGCACCCGCTTTGTCTGCACGTTCGAGTGTGATGCCCCGGACGCATTCAAACAGATGTATTTAGAAGCCAAAAGCGACGATATTATCCTTGTAGAGAGCCCGGTGGGCCTTCCCGGCAGGGCGATTAGGAACGCATTTTCCGAGAAGTTGAGCGCGGGTCCGCCGGAGGGCCACCGCTGCACGATAAATTGCCTCAAGCACTGCTCGCTCCGGACCGAGAAGACGGGTTTCTGCATTGCAAAGGCTTTGACGGCCGCTCATAAAGGAGATGTCGAGGAGGGGCTTATCTTCTCCGGTTCCAACGCCGCCCGCTGCAGGGAAATAGTGCATGTCCGGGACGTGATAGAAGACCTTTTCGGGCAGGGTGAAAAAGCCGTAGCAAAGGGAAAACACGCTGCTTGCCGCAAGCTCACTGTCACAGATTTGTAACAGAGCTTTTTGCAAACACAAACAACCGGGACCGGGCCGGACATGCAGAAAAACCCAGGGGCAGTTTAACTCCTTCCAATATCAAATCGCCGGTAAAGTGCGCGAGCGGGCGAACAAGACCCGCGCCGGTTCCCTAAAAATTTGCCTTGAAATTAGGCATACATTCCTCTTTGAATTAATTGTCGGTATCCGCATTCCACGTGTTTCTTGAGATAAAACGGGGAACTCTCACGCCTCGACCCCGCCGCTTCGGGACAGGCGTGAAGACATGCCGGAACTGGTGTATCATTTCGCGCTCAGGGGAGCAGTATGAAGAGATGTGAGGCTTATTAGCATGGGGGCGAAGCGGCGCGTGGAATCAGCACACGAAATAATTGTTCCACGCCTTGTCTATGGCATCTTTCGTAAGGGCCGGTTTTTCATTGCGGAAATGCGCCATGTCTATTATCTGGTCTATCAGGTCTCTGGGATGGCAGGAGTTTAATTTTACGTCCTTTTTTTCGTAATACTCTTTCAGCAGGTAATCGAGGACGTCGGGTTTGAATTCGATGGAGTTTCTCTCGCATACCAGTCGGAATATATCCGCGAAATCCTTCTTCGTGGGATGATCCATCTTGACCTTGTAGCGGATGCGTCTTAAAAAAGCCTCGTCCACAAGCTCATGCGGCTCGATGTTGGTAGAAAAAACCACGAGCTGTTCAAAGGGTATCTCGAACTTCTTGCCGGTATGAAGCGTCAGGAAATCCGTTCTGCGTTCGAGCGGCACGATCCACCGGTTAAGGAGATGCTTCGGACTGACAAGCTGTCTTCCGAAATCGTCTATTATGAATACTCCGCCGTTCGCCTTAAGCTGAAGCGGCGCCTCGTAGAATTTATAGGCCGGGTTGTATTCCAGGTCGAGCATGTTCAGGGTCAGCTCTCCTCCGACAAGCACAATCGGCCTGCGGCAGCGGACCCACCTCTCGTCGGACGACAGGTTGTTTTCGCCGTCAGACCGCAATTCCCTGTGGTTAATCGGGTCGAAGACGTTTATTATCTCCCGTTCAACCGAGATTGAGTACGGGATATAAATTTCATCGCCCATCAACGAGCCTATGGCCTCCGCCAGGGCCGTTTTGCCGTTGCCGGCCGGGCCGTAAATGAATATCGATTTGCCCGAATTGACTGCCGGCCCGAATTGCTCGAAGATCCTGTCGTCCAATATGAAAGGAGAGAATACCTCCCGCAGCCTTTCCTCCGGGATGAACATGTTCCTGGCCGTCTGATAATCGAATGCCTTGGTATAGTCATCCAGCGACACCGGTGCGGGACCGACATAACGGTTGTTTTCGATAAGCTCGGCGGCGCGCTGCCTTCCCGCCGACGTGATGGAAAACGTATAGGTTATTGGAGCAAAACCAGCTCCGCCCTTCACTTCGCAGAGTTTGTCCTGCCTGAGGGACTGTATGGTTGTGTCAACTATATTCGAAGGCAGCTTTATCCTTTTGGAAACCTCGCCGATTGTGAACGTCCCGAGCGAGGATGCAATCTTGAGCGCAAGCTCGGAAATAAATGCGGATGGCAGGCCGGTGTCTTCGAGTGTGGCCGGTCTTTTGGGCTTGTGGTGAAGAAAGGTGTCGAGGGTTTCCCTGGTGATGAATCCCATGGATATCAGGTTCGCGCCAAGGCGCCCTCCGTATAATTTCTGTCGTTCGAGAGCCGTTTCTAACTCCGTATCCGTTATTACTCCGGCACTTGTAAGCATTTCACCAAGCGACTGCCCCATTTCTCACCTCCCCTGCATCTATGTATAACAGACGAGCAATTTTTTTACAACAAATTATGATTGTCTATTTTATTTTTTTTTAATATTTCGGCGCTAATCGGCTTGAGAGCGCATAACTTCCTGTAATACATTAAAGGTTTTTGACAAAACCGGGGAGTTTCGTTACATTTCTTTTAAAGAACGAATCAATACTAAAGAAGAAAATAATTAACATAAGTGATTATCCAACTATTTAGATTATTAATATTGACAAGATACTAAGAAGTTGTTATATTTAAGCTCCAAAAAAAATTTAATACTTTTAATGAAAGGAGGCGAACGGGGGCAGGGTTGCAGTTAAGAGCAGCATGAGGGAACGGGCGTTAATTAACGAAACGGAGGATGAAAATGATTAACAGGCTGATAGGAAAGTTCAAGGGTTTTTATTTAATGGAGAAGGCAAAGGACGTTCTGAAAAACGAAGAAGGGCAGGCCCTCGTGGAATACGCCCTCATCCTGGCGCTTATAGCCATAGTCGCCATAGTTGCGCTTTCAACGCTCGGCACCAATGTCTCCAGCAGGCTCAACACAGTTGCTACCTGCATAGGCTCGTAAGACCGCAAAACCGAACTGCCCCGCCGGATGCAATGTCCGGCGGGGCCAGACTGCAAGGTGCAGTATTTTGGCCTTGACGAAAGGAGGCAGCCATGAAGCCCGGGGGCAATACCGTCATAAAAAACCGCAAGGGGCAGGCGATGGTGGAAGCAGCCATCGTAATAACCCTTTTCCTGGCGCTTTTTTTCGGCATCATAGAATTTGGAAGAGCTTGGTTTTATTCCAATAATCTCGATAATTCCGTCCGGGCCGCCGCCCGGTACGGCGCGGTGCTGGGCAATTCATCCACCTCGCAAACGCTGATAGAAACATATCTCAGGAGCGAGATTGGCGCCGTAATCCCGCCGGACGGGATACAGGGCACCCCAAGCGTCCAGGTGTTCGACAAGAACACAAATGCTCAGAAACTGGTAAGCGACGCGACTCACGGCGACACGCTGAGAGTTTCGGTGGTATATGATTTTGAGGTTATTCCAGGCATCGTAACATCTTGTAATCAAAAGTCTTATTTCAGCGGCACTGTGCCCATGACGAGATCCGCGTCCATCCTCGTCGAGTAGCGCGTATACGGATTAACTTAAGGGTTATATTCGATGATAAGTCTTACGGATGCCAAAAACAGCCTGCGATGCGTCAAGGGACAGGCCCTTGTTGAATTTGCGCTGGTGGCGCTTCTCCTTGTCACGCTTCTCCTGGCGATAACGGAGTTTGCGCGGGCCTGGCATTGCGGCAATATCATGACAAACGGCGCGCGCGCAGGCGCGCGTTTCGCATCCGAACAACCAAAACAACCAAACGCCCAGACCTTCACATCCAACGTCACAAACTACACCTTCGGCCAGATAACCGCGCAGATTGGCGCCGTTCCGGGCGGAGACGTCTTCGTAAATCTCTCCGCCACGGGCCGGTCCGGCCAGGCAAAGACCTTCGATAACATATCGTCTGGCGATACAATAAGCGTTATAGTAACGTATGATTTCCGTGCCTTAAGCGGTGAGATAATACCGGTTCTGGACGGGACTGTGCCCATAGTAAGGCGGGCTGCCATGATGTATCAGGGTCCGCAACAGTAGCGGTCGTAACCGTTCCACGAGAAATAATGGAGGCATGATATGGCCACACCTACGAGATTGAGAACCGTGACGGTTGTCGTTGCCGCGCTGGCGCTGGCATCCGTGGCGGCGTATATGGTCTTCAGTTATTTAAGCGCAAAGAACCGCGAGGTCATGCAGGCGAAGACGCAGGTCCGGCAGGTGGTCGTCGCGGCGTCGGACATACCCTTCGGCACGATTATACAGGCACCCATGCTTAAAACCGCCTCCTGGCCCGCAAGCAGCGTGCCGAAGGGCGGGTTCGTGGACGCCAGGCTGGCGACGGGCAGGTTCGCGGTTACCGACATACCCGCCGGGACTCCGGTGCTCGAATCCTCTCTCGCGCCCGTCAAATCCGACACCGGGGTGATGAGCTTTATCATACCGCCCGGGGACAGGGCGATTACGCTGGCGGTAAACGACGTGGCGGGGGTGGCTGGTTTTATTCTCCCGAACGCGGTTGTCGATGTCATCGCCACCGTCAACTCTCCCTATCAGCCCGCGGGCGCGGGCATCAATACGAGGATAAGCAAGATAATACTCCAGAACATAAAGGTGCTTGCCGTCGGCCAGATACTTGAGCAGAAGGAAGGCAAGCCTGTAACGGTGCCGACGGTAACGCTGGATGTAAAGCCGGAACAGGCGGAGAAACTCGCGCTCGCGAGCGAGAACAGGATTCAGCTTGTCCTGAAACATGAGGGAGACACCCAGAAGGTCAAAACCACCGGCGCAACAGTATATTCGCTCCTCGGTAGCGCGCCCGCAAGGCCTGTCCGGAGGATTGCCCGCGTAATAAGAAGGAAACCCCGCGCAAGGAAGGCGAGCATGAGTTCCATAAGGGTGATAAGGGGCAGCGCAATAAGCAGTCAGACTTTCAAATAGAGAACCCGGACCTTAAAAAGGAGAGCGGTAATGAACAAAGCACACAGACTGTTTAGGCTAAGGGCCGGGCACATGCCGTCGATTGTCCTTGCGCTTGCAGTTGGCATATCCATTATGTTTCCGGCGGGTCTCGCGGAAGCCGCCAAGGCCGTACCCATTAATGTAATCGTCGGTAAGGCCACCGTCATTACCATCCCGGTGGCCGTAAAAACGGTCTCCATTGCCGATCCGGCCGTGGCGGATGTCGTCGTTGTGGACCCGAAGGACATCCAGATAAACGGCAAGAAAATCGGGGATACAACGCTCATAGTCTGGGAGAAAAACGGCAGCCAGACGTTCTTCGACGTGAATGTCAGGGTGGACCTGTCAGGGCTTAAGTCGCAGGTAAAAAAGATCGCCCCGGGCGACGACATCCAGTTCAAGATGATAAACAGCAATACCCTGGTGGTTACCGGCGCCGTATCGACGGATTACAGGCTCCAGAAGGTGCGGAACCTCCTGCTCGGTTTCGGCAGGGACATTACGGAGAAGGAGCTGTACGTCCTCCAGGGAGGCGTGGTAAAAGAGGTCCGTCCCGTCGGCGCCGGCCAGGGCAACGGCTTTCAGTTCGTGATGCTCCTCGAAGTGAAAGGCTCGCCGCAGGTCATGCTCCAGATAACGGTCGCCTCCATAGACAGGGACGCGTCGTCCAAGCTCGGCATCAACTGGTCGTATGCCGGCAAATACCTGACGCTGGATTCCGCCGTCTCGCCGGTTACCGGCGGCCTCTCCACTATAGGGCCGCTCCTTCAGGGGATGCAGAGCGGCGGGCTTACCACCAATAACATCAACGGCGCCACGTTCGGCGTGGTGGACTGGCATAACGGAGTCCAGTACCTGCTTCAGGCGCTTGCCTCCAAGGGGCTGGCCAAGATACTCGCCGAGCCGAACCTCATAGTGAGGAGCGGAGCGAGGGGCACATTCCTGGCCGGCGGCGAGGTGCCTGTGCCGGTGGTAACCTCCGCTAACGCCGGCGGCACCCCGACTGTCAGCGTCTATTACAAGAAGTTCGGCGTGCGGCTCAATTTCAATCCGATAGTTACGGAAACCGGGCTTATCAGGCTTAATATAGACCCGGCGGAGGTCAGCAGCATATCCAGCAACGAGGCGTCAATCAACGGCTTTTCCATGCCGGTATTCTCTACCAACAGGGTCTCGACGGCGGTTGACCTGAAGGACGGCCAGTCGTTCGTAATAGCGGGCCTTATAAACAATACCTGGAGCAAGGAGCTGGCCAAGCTACCGGTGCTTGGAGACCTCCCGATTATAGGCGCGTTTTTCAGGTATCAGACCATGAACAAAAAAGACCAGGAGCTCCTGTTCTTCATAACGCCGAAGCTCATGCAGCCGATGGCCCCGGGCAAGAAGGTTAAGTTCCCCGGAGCGAACGAGCCGAACAAGCAGCAGAAAGAGGACCTGAGATGGATACCTCTTATGCCTACGCACAGGTCTCTCGACCCGGAGAAGCTTAAATAACCGGGGTGTTCACGCAAGAGGGGAGCCATGTTTAAAGCGGTTAAAAACGAAAAAGGGTTCTCGCTGGTATTGCTGGCGCTGTCTCTGGTAGTGCTAATGGGGATGGCCGCCATGGCCATAGACATCGGGCACCTGTATCAGGTGAAGAACCAGCTTCAGGTGGCGGCGGACGCCGCCGCCCTCGCCGGGGCGGAGAACCTCGACGGCACGACCGACACCACCCAGACCTACGCCAGGGACGCGGCGCAGAGGATCGCGGCCCTGAACTTTGCGGACGTGGCCTATTCAGACGTGCCGGCATACGGGCCGTCTCCCGGAGCGCCCGTTGGGGGGCCGATACCGGTGGCGCTTCAGCCCGATGCGGATATAATCGTCGGGAACTGGGCCAAAGGCGTCTTCACGCCCGCCGTCACCGGCGGGACTGCGCCCATCAACGCAGTCGAGGTATACGCCCGGCGCCAGGGGACAATACCCGCGCAGCCTCTGGTCGAGAACTGGTTCTCGCGCGTATTCTCGCTATTCAATACGGGAATATCCTCGGTGGCAATTGCCGCGAGGATACACAATGTCAACGTTGTGCCCATAGCGGTCAACGAGTACTGGAACGAAGGTTCTAGCCCTACCCCCGGGTCGCCGTATAACCAGGTATACCCGGATAGTTTCATGAGGTCTCTGAATGCGGACAATCTCACTCCGGGGCTTGGAGGAAAGACCTTCGCCATAATAGGCGCCGCGGCTAACGTCAATAAGAGTTCGTTCAATATGAACGGTTACGTCGACGTCCTGCTCAGGACGGATTATCACAATGGTAACGGAACGTGGTATGAGGTCCAGCAGAATGCCAACACGGGCACATGCAGTCCCTCATGCCCCAGCAACTTCTCACAGATACCATCGGCGAACTCCGGCACCGTCAACCCGACTAAATACGACCTCAACTTCAGCTATCTGTTCAACGGCATACCGTCCAACGTCATTCCGCCGAACGCCGTGAGAGAGATAATCAGGTATTCTCCAAACTATTATCCAGACGACAACTATAACACTTCCAACGGAAACGACCCGTCCCAGTGCCCGTACGCCACTATTCCCTATTTCGACAGCAGCGGCTCGAACCCGCTCAACAAGAAATTCTATTTGGCGACCGACAGCCTGAACGGAATAAGGTTCTGGCAGCAGTATCCGAAAGGCTCGAAGCTGATAGTGATGGTCTATGACGGCACGCATACTCCAGGCAACAGCGTGGCGGACGCGGTAACGGTGGTCGGTTACGGCATAATCCAGATAGACGGCTACTCGGACAGCCCCTTTAACGGAGACCCCTCGACGCTCGACCCCGGAGGGCCTAACGGCAAGGGCGGAGGGACGGCATACGGGCACGCCGTGCCGCTGCCGCCGCAGCTGGGGGCGGACGACGAATATATCCTGCAGCCGCCGCAAAGCGACCCCGCGCCGGATTGCAGTTTTACCCAGAAACTTCAGCAGCTTGTGAATGATGTCGATGCCGAGGGCGCGGTAGTGCTTGTGGACCCGAACCTCAAATATGGACTTGTCAATCATTAATCTCATGGGAAAGAACAAAAATGACCGAACGCGTAACAGCATTTATCATAGACGGAGACGAGGATTCGAGAAGCGCGACGACGGAGATATTGAGCCAGTTTGCTGGCATGACGGTGGCCGGAACGGCGAAAAACTACTCTTCCGGGTATGAAGGCATCCTCAAGCTGAAACCGACGCTTGTGCTGATAGACCTGGATATTGACCTGCCGCAGGCATTTCAGGTAATGGAGAAAATGCTGGAGGCGGTCCCCGGGCTGTCCATATTCGCCATTTCCCGGGACAGCTCATCCGATATAATCCTTAGGGCCATGCGCTCCGGCGCGAGCGATTTTCTGCCGAGGCCGATAAAGCCGAGGGATATTTTCAATTCGTTAAAGAAAATCGGGTCGCTCGCCTCGTCTCCCTCCGGCGGCGAAGCAAACGCGCACGGCAAGGCCATACTCTGTTTCTCTCCAAAGGGAGGAACCGGGAATACCTCCATAGCCACCAACCTTGCCGTAAGCCTTCACCTGGCAACCAACAAGCAGGTGGTCCTGGTAGACCTCGACCTCGAAGGCGGGGACGCGGGCATATTCCTGAACCTGAAACCGAAATATACGATTTCGGACGTTACGGCCAACATCTCCAGGCTCGACGCCGTCTTCCTGAGGGGAGTCCTCGCAAAACACGCATCGGGGATTTATCTGCTCGGAGAGCCGAAAACAATCGAGGAAGCGATAAGCGTAACTCCCAACGACGCAAGGGCCGTGATAAACCTCCTGAAGAAGATGTTCAGCTATGTAGTCGTGGACTCCGCAGGCTCGTTCAACGAAATGAACCTCGCGGCCTTCGACGTGTCCGATTTGATAGTCGCAGTCGGGGTCATGAGCCTGCCCTCAATCAAGAGCCTCCAGAAATCGCTCACCGTGTTCAGCAGGCTCGACATGGGAGGCAAGGTGAAGCTTGTTGTCAACAGGTATCTGAAAAGAGGAGACATAAGCATAAAAGACGCTGAAAAGACACTCGGTTACGATTGTTTCTGGGACATACCCAACGATTTCAACTCCGTAATAACATCCATTAACAGAGGGCAGCCGCTGCCGGTCCTGTTCCCAAACTCTGAGATCAGCAAATCATACAGAGATTTCGCGGCCAAAGTGGAGCATTATTTTGCCGGGAGGCCGAAATGAGCTTAAAAGAGAGATTGTTGAATTTAAAGCCGGGCGATGCGAAGAAGCAGGACCCGCCGAAAACGACCCTGCCCGACGTGGAAATCGAAAGCCGGAAAGACCACTATCAGGAGCTCAAGTCCAGGATACACAGGCGGCTTATAGAAAAGCTTGACCTCGGCAACCTCGAAAACATAGAAAAAAGCCAGCTTAGAAACGAGATAGCGCTCATCCTCACGGACATGATAAGCGGTGAAAACGTCCCGCTGAACCAGATAGAAAGGGAGCGCCTGATTGTAGACATCCAGCACGAGACGTTCGGCCTCGGCCCCCTGGAGCCCCTGATGACCGACCCGGACATATCGGATATACTTGTAAACAACTCGCGGAACATATACGTGGAGAAATCCGGAAGGCTGCACAAGGTGGACGTCGCCTTCCGGGACGACGCGCACCTCATGCAGATAATCGACCGCATAGTCTCGAAGGTGGGCAGAAGGATAGACGAGTCCTGTCCTATGGTGGATGCGCGCCTCCCGGACGGCTCACGTGTAAACGCGATTATACCGCCGCTTGCGATAGACGGCCCGGCGCTCTCGATAAGACGGTTCGGCGCGGACCCGCTCAGGATGAAAAATATCCTGGCCAACGGCTCGCTGACCGAAAGCATGGCCGAGGTTCTGAAGGGCGCGGTAAAGGCCCGTCTGAACATGCTCATCTCAGGCGGGACGGGGAGCGGCAAAACCACCCTGTTAAACATTATTTCTGAGTACGTGCCCGGTGACGAGCGCATAGTGACGATCGAGGATTCGGCTGAGTTGCAGCTCAAGCAGGAACATGTTGTGCGCCTGGAGACACGCCCGCCGAATATCGAAGGCGCAGGCCAGATAACGCAGAGGGACCTTGTCAGGAACGCGCTCCGGATGCGGCCCGACAGAATAATATTGGGCGAGGTGAGAGGCGGCGAATCCCTGGACATGTTGCAGGCCATGAACACCGGGCACGACGGCTCCGTCTCGACCATCCACGCCAATTCCACGAGGGATGCCCTCTCCAGGCTTGAGACAATGGTAATGATGGCCGGCATGGACCTCCCGGACAGGGCCATAAAGGAACAGATAGCCTCGGCCATTAACATCATCGTGCAGCTGGCCCGCCTTTCGGACGGCACGAGAAAGATAATAAAGGTTTCCGAGGTCACCGGCATGGAGGGCAACGTTGTAGTGATGCAGGACATCTTCCTGTTTGAAAAGAAAGGCATAAACCAGGACGGAGATGTAATAGGCGAGTACAAGGCAACCGGGGTGCGGCCCAGATTCGCCGAGAAACTCCGCCTTGCCGGGATAGACCTTCCCGTAAATATATTTGAGGAAACAAGGAGGGCGTAAGCTATGCACATCCTCATTATAATGACAGTCGTCTTTGCGGCGACGTTCCTCGCAATTCTGGGCATATACTATGGAATCGCGTTAACCAGGGGATCTGTCAAAAGCGAGGTGCGGCGCAGGCTTCAGTCGATAGCGAAGGGAGATGCCGCCGCCCGGGACACGTCATTGATATTGAAGTCCCAGATCTTAAGCGAAGTGCCTTTTTTAAACAAAATGCTTTACCGGTTCAGTCCGGCGCGCAGGATGCAGAAACTGATAAGTCATTCGGATACGAAACTCAGCGTGGGGACGCTGGTTCTGCTAACGGCCCTGCTTTTTTGTGTCGGGGTTCTGGGATGCGTGATTATCCACCGGGGGTTACTCGTCGGTGTTATGATAGGGCTTGTGCTGGCGTTCATACCGTATGTCTTCCTGCTTAACATGGTGCAGAAGCGCCTCAGAAAATTCACGGAGCTGTTTCCGGATACGCTGGATATGATGGCCTTGTCTCTCAGGGCCGGGCATTCGTTTGTGAGCGCGATGCAGATAGTCTCCCAGGAATCTCCCGAGCCGGTTGCGAAGCTATTCAAGACGGCATACGACGAGCAGAACTTCGGGCTCCCTCTGTCGGATGCGCTCGACAACATGACAACCCAGATGCCGAGCATGGACCTGGAATTCTTCGTGACCTCGGTGAACATACAGAAGGATGCGGGCGGAAACCTGGCGGAGCTGCTGGAGAAGCTGGGCGTTACCATAAGGGAGCGCCTGAAGGTATACCGGCAGCTCAGGGTATATACCGCCCAGGGCAGGATGTCGGGATACATCCTTGCCGCCCTGCCCGTTTTCCTCGTCCTTGCGCTTATGTTTATAAACCCCGCTTATCTGAGGCCGCTTGTAAAGACGCACACGGGTCTTTATATGGCAATAGCCGCGCTGTCGTTGCAGGTGATAGGCTTTTTCATCATTAAACGGATAATAGCCATAAAGGTATAGGAGGCGGCAATGCCTGTCAGCATTTATCTGGTATCCGTTTCGGTGTTTATTGCAATCGGTTTCGCCGCATTTTTAATACTGAGGACGCTTGCTTTACGTAAGACCGACATCGGCGAACGGCTGCGGGAGCTGAAATCCGCCGATGCGCCCGAGCGTCCCGAGATCCTCTCAAAAGAGACCGAATCGGGCTGGTCGCAGAAGGTGGGAGAGATAAGCGCCGTAATGCCTATGTCACCCCGCGCCAAAACCTATTACGGGCGGATGCTTGTGCAGGCCGGGTACCGCTCCCCCGGCGCGGTCGCGGTATTCGGCGGTATCAAGATAATATTGAGCGTGGGCCTGTTCGCCGTCGTTACCCTGGGGCTTTACCCTGTGACCGGCATGAAGTTGGCCTTGCTTGGAGGGATAGCCGGTTTCATAGTCGGCCTTCTGGTCCCCAATGTTTTTTTAAGGCACAAGCTTAAGAACAGGAAGACGGCGATATTCCATTCGCTCCCGGACGTGCTGGACCTCATGACCGTCTGCGTGGAAGCGGGCCTGGGGCTGGACGCCGCGATTATAAGGATAGTCCAGGACAAGCTGTTCTCCAAGAATGTCCTGGCATCGGAGTTCCTGATTGTAAGCCAGGAGACAAGGGCCGGCAAGCCTCGGGCGGAAGCGCTCAGGGACATGGGCGAGAGGACCGGCGTCGAGGACATAAGGTCCCTGGCGGCGCTTCTCATCCAGACGGACAAGCTCGGGGCGAGCCTGTCGAGGGCGCTCAGGGTCCATTCGGACTCCCTAAGGACCAGGAGACGCCAGATGGCCGAGGAGGCCGCCGCCAAGACGTCCATCAAGCTGATATTTCCTCTGGCGACGTGCATATTCCCGGCCATGTTCGTTGTGTTGCTCGGCCCGGCGGGGATAAGGATATACAGCGCGATATTCGGACACGTGGTCAAATGAAGGGACGGCCTTAAGGTTGGAAAAGGTCAGGATAATAAACAGGTCAAACAATGCCGTCCTGGCGTATGCGGAAGTCGCGCGTAAGGCCTTCCCGAGGATGAAGGGCCTCCTGGGCAGGGAAAGGTTGAATGAAGGCGAGGGCCTTGTCATAATGCCGTGCAGTTCGGTCCATACGGTGGGGATGCGTTTTCCGATAGACGTCATATTCTTTGACAGGCGGGGAAGGATAATCGCCATTACGAGGAACATGAAGCCCCTCCGCATATCCGCATGGCATCCGCGGGCCGCAGGCGTGATCGAGGTCGCGGCGGGGACGACCGAAGACCGTTCGGCCCGGCCGGGGGATGAGCTTGTTCTGTTGCCCGTCACGGAGTGAGATGAAGAAATGCCGCGGACGCGAACGCATAGCAGTAAAACAGAAGAAGTCGGGGATATTGCGGTCATTCGCGCTGTTTTCCCTGCTGTTCCATTTATGCGCGGCAATCGCCCTTACGCAAATATCGGTGGTCTATGGAAATCCCGTGCGGGAGACGCTCTCTTTTGTGCATCTCATAACCCTTCCCGAAGAGCGCCCGCCCGCCCCGGTTCGAGAGGAACACAATGTCCCCCGGAATATCAAGGCCCCCCGAAAGAAAGCCGCCCGCAAGGTCACACCCGCGCATAAGGCGCCGCACAGTCATTCTCTGGCCGCAGCCGCGATAAAAACCACGCATGAAACCGGTAAACCCGTCTCAAAAAACAGCGAAGAAGGCGCCGTTTCCGATAACGCCCCCAAAGGTGTTTTAGTCATAAAAGGCACTCAAAAGGAAGTCGTTCTGGCTTCCGCAGGGCCGGTAATACCCGTATCCGACGAGGGGAACGGCCCTGTTTTCCAGCCGATGTCCACGGATAATGCTGCGCCGTTTTCCGGATATTCCACCGCAAGGCCGCCCGCAGAATCCGCCTTGCCGGATGTTTCGGCCACTGAACCGGTCACTGAGCCGACGCCCGAACCGGCCGCAGAACTGGCCGCCGAACCGGTGAATATCCCGACTCAGGGTAATTTTTCGGGGATGGGTAACGTGACGACGGTCTCGGAACCGATATTCTCGAAGGCTCATGGCGCCGGAATCGGCGTGCCGCTAAAGCCGGACATTTCGCCTGAGATAAAGATACTTTATCCATCGGGAGGGATTGCGGCGGTGAAGACGATAGAGGTTTCGGGCGCCGTTATCGGGAAGGGAATAAGCTCCGTAAACGTCCTGGTTGGCGAGTCCCTGCTGGAGGTGCCGACGAGAAATGGAAAGTTCAAGGCGCAGGTGACCCTTGAAGAAGGAATAAACAAGATCCGTGCGTCCGTGCGCGACCCGCAGGGCCGCACGGCCGAAGACGAAATATCCGTTTCATACAACCCTGCCGACATAGCGGTGCAATTTGATTTCAAGGGTCTTGTCAGATACAGGATATTAAACAGTTGGACGCCTTGTCCGCCGAACCCCGGCTCGGCCCCTCCGGCCTCCGGCGGGACGGACCTGAAGGAAGGCCGGCGAACCGCTTCTTTCTTCGTAAAACATGCGGCGCCGGGGATATACAGGATTACGCTCGAATACGACGCATCGCAAAACCCCGCATGGGTTTCCTTCGACACCGAGCTCTACGGCTACGACCCGGCGAGGCGGAAGGCGCGCGATTCCGGGCCGGTTGAGCTTCAGGGCAAGGGGCGGCTTGCCGCCGTGAGGGTGCTGATGCCCGAAGGGATATTCTGGGAAGACAACTCGTGGTTCTCCGGCGTAGTGCGGAACGGCTCCACGACGATAAAATATAAAATGCCGGAGGGTATAATATGGAAGGAAAAAGAGTGAGGGCTTTATCCGTTGATTTTGCGGCTGCCGGGTAGTAGTATTGGAAAATATCACTAATCACGGGAGGGCGGCTTATGTCCGAGCTTAGACAGGACGCGACCACCTACGACTGGATAATCATTGCAAAAGAACGGGCAAAGCGCCCAGACGACTTCAAGCGCAAGACCGCGCAGGTAAAAGTCCCCGCGCACGACCCGAAGTGCCCTTTCTGCATCGGGAACGAGAGTCTTACCCCGGAGACGACAGCCGTTTTTAGCGAAGACGGCGCCTGGAAGATACGCGCCGTGCCGAACAAGTTCCCGGCCCTCACGCCCGAAGGGGACATGGTGAGGACCGAATGGAAGTTCTTCAGGAAGACGCACGGTTACGGCAGACACGAGATAATCGTCGAGACGCCTCTTCATAACGAGATTATCCCGTTCATGGCGGACGGCCACGTCGAGAACCTGATAAAGATGTACAGGGACAGGTATGCGGCGTTCAGAAAAGACCCCAAGGTGAAGGTAATAATAATCTTCAAGAACTACGGCAGTGAGGCGGGCACGTCGCTTGAACACCCGCATACGCAGATAGTCGCCTCTCCAATCGTGCCGCCGTATATCAGAAGGAAATACGAGGTTGCGACGCAGTATTACGACAATACGGGCCGCTCGCTTCACTTCGACATCCAACAGGCGGAGCTTGAGGACGGCAAGAGGATTGTCGCCTCGACAAAACACTTTACGGTCATACACCCCTTCGCTTCGCACTATCCATTTGAGACATGGATCATGCCAAAGGAACACAAGCCGTCGTTCGGGCATATAACCGAGGCCGAGATAACGGACCTTGCCCGCGTCCTGAAGGAAGTCCTTATGAAGATGTACCTAAGCCTCGACAACCCGGATTATAATGTCGTTGTAAACACCGCCCCCGTGGACGACGAACACAAGTCCTATTACCTCTGGCATCTTCAGATAATACCGAGGCTTACGCAGGTTGCGGGCTTCGAGCTCGGCTCCGGGATGTTCATAAACGTGACAATCCCGGAAGAGACGGCGGCCTTTATGAAAGACTTCCGCATCGTATGATATACTTGGGTTAAAAGTTCCGGAGGCGCACCATGAAACGATACATGAGGCTCGGCCTGGGGTTGGCGGCTGGCATGGCGGCGGGAGCGGCTGTATATCTGATTTTCAGGAGACGCGAAGCAATACGGGAAGAAAGGCCGCCTTTTGCGGAGGCCGAGAGCGGCGATATTTGACCGCGCCCGTGTAAAACCGCCCTGATACGCGGTGTCCCGCCCGGCGGCAGCGATACTTAACCGCACGTATAGACCGCCCTAATACCCCATCCTGTGCAGCGTGAAGACGACCGCCGATGCAAAGATGCAGTAGTAGCCGAAGACCTGCCATTTGCCCTTCTCGAGCCAGCTGGAAAGCCAGACAAGCGCGAGGAGCCCTGAGATAAAACTGAATACCATTCCAAGCAGGCTCGGATAGAAAATCGTGAAGTTTACCCCGGCCTGGGATGTCAATTCCCGGGCCTTCAGAAGCCTCCAGACCTCCCGTATGACAACGGGCGGTGTAAGGACTACCGCAAGCGCGAAACTGAACTCCTCAGACTTGTCCTTCGCCATGTTCAAAAGGAGACCGGCGGATATTGTCGCTCCCGAGCGGGAAAACCCGCGAAACGGAAGGCAAAGTCCCTGCACGGCCCCGATAACCGAGGATTCGCTTATCCCCAGCTTTTTGATCTCCCCCGTTTTTTTCTTCGCCAGACCCGCAATGATTATCATAACCCCCACTGCGGCCAGGGACACGGAAATAAGCGTCATGTTGCCGAAAATCATCTCTATCTGGGCGTGCGGTATACCCCGAAGCATGTATTTTTCGATGAGATACTTCAACGCCAGGCCCACCACGCCGGTGAAAAAAGTGGCTATTGTTATATACTTGGCCGCCTCGATGAATCTCTGTCTGGAAGAGAAGAAGCTTCTCTTCCAGGACTTCCAGAAATAAATAATCACCGCGAACATCGTGCCCGTATGGAGCATCACGAGAAGCAGCGTCATGGACGGGCTTGTGGGCTTAAGCCCCATCAGCTTCTCTGCAATGATGACATGCGCGGAGCTTGAAACGGGCAGAAGCTCCGCGGCGCCCTGCACAGCCGCAAGCACAAGTATTTTAAGGAGCATTTAACCCTCGGTTATTTTTCCCTGGAATGCCTGTAGACCAGCACCTTCGCCCGCTCGACGGTTACGAGACCTTCTTCCATCATGCGGTCGAGGTCCGGGAGGAAGCCCTGAATCTTCTCGGTCGAATCCACTATCTCGATTATTATAGGCAGGTCCTCCGAGAGCCGGAGCAGCTTGGCCGTGTGCATACGGCTGTGCGCGCCGTAGCCAAGAAGCCCGCGGAAAACCGTTGCGCCGCCGAGGCATTGCCGGCGAGCTTCCTCGACTATCGCCTCGTAGAGCGGTCTGCCTTCATACCTGTCGGACTCGCCGATAAATATCCTTAGGAGCTCAGCTTCTTCCGGAAGCTTCACGTTATCCTCTCTAAATTATTCTTGCAATCCATACCCCTGAAACAATCGCCCCGAAACCCAGGAAACAGTTCGCGGCGACATTAAGGAAGGCAAGCGTAAACTGGCTGTCCCGGACGTAGTTCATGGTCTCGAACGCGAAGGTGGAAAAGGTTGTGAAGGCGCCCATGAACCCGACAAGGATGACGGTGCGGGCAAGCGAGGAAATCGCCATCCTTTCCTCGGCCAGCGCCCAGACAACGCCGAACAGAAGACAGCCTATTACATTCACGGCCAGAGTGCCGTAAGCGAACCGCGTGCCCATGGCCTGGTATACAAACCCGGAAAGCCAGTAACGCGATAATGTCCCGGTCACCCCGGCAGCCGCAATCAGTAAAATCCTCTGCCACATCATCCGCTCCGGCAAAAAAAATCTCGGGAACCGTCCGTTACGTAAGCCTACTGGAATCGGTATCCCGTTGTCAAGAATATAAAACCGGCCCGTGCGAAAGGTAAACATGGAATTAAAAATATTGATTAAAATCACGGGTTATGATAAATTTAAAACTTTAAGGTTTCGCGAGAGTGGCGGAACTGGCAGACGCGCCGGACTTAGGATCCGGTGGGCAACCATGGGGGTTCAAGTCCCCCCTCTCGCACCAAAGAAAGCCAAACTTGAACCTACAGGAGACCATAGCCGTATGAAATTCGAGATTGAAGAACTTGCAAAGACCAGGAAGCGCCTGAAAGTCGAAATATCCTCAGAGGACATAAGCGCCGCACTTAACAAGGCCTATGCGGAACTCAACAAGTCCGTGAAAGTAGAAGGTTTTAGGCCTGGACATGTCCCCAGGGAGATTCTCGAAAAAAAATATGGAAAGAGCGTCGAGGCCGATGTCCTGGAGCGGATAATCCCGGTGAATTACTTCCAGGCTGTCCGGGATGCGGGCATTATCCCGGTGGACGAGCCGAAGTTTGCCGAAAGCGATTTCAAGATTAAAAAGGGAGAGCCTGTCTCCTTCACTGCGGAAGTGGAGGTGCGTCCGGAAATTTCCTTGGACTACAACGGCATAGAAGTCCCGGAAGAGGAGCTTTCCGTCTCGGAGGAGGAGCTTTCCTCGGCACTTCTTGAGTTGCGGGACGTAAATTCCACGCTGGAAGCGGTCTCCGAAGACCGTCCGGCGGCAAAAGGCGATTTTGCAGTGATAGACTTTGAAGGGTTCACAAACGGGGCCTCAATACCCGGGGGAAAGGCCGAAAACTACCCCCTGAACCTGGGCTCGGAAAGCTTCATACCCGGCTTCGAGGAGCAGGTAATGGGGATGAAAAATGGCGATTCCAAGGAAATTACCGTAACGTTTCCGGAAGGTTACAAGAGCGCAGACTTGGCCGGGAAGGAGGCGGTCTTTAAAATAACGCTGAAAGACATAAAGAAGAAAATCCTCCCCGACCTTGACGATGAGTTCGCAAAGGATACGAGGATTGCCGAAAGCCTGGACGAGCTGAAGGCAAAGGTGCGCGAGGACATCCTGAACGTAAAACGCCGGAACCAGGCCGAGATGCAGAAAGGCAAGATAATGGAAGAGCTCGGGAAGCGGCACGATTTTGAATTGCCGCAGTCCCTGGTGGACAGGGAAATAGGCTCGCTTAAGGCGAGGAAACGCCGGGAGCTTTTATCCTCCGGGCTGAAGCCTGAAGAAGCCGGCGCCGAGATGAAGCGTTTCGAGGAAGAGGCCGTGAAAATGGCCTCCGAGAGGGTAAAGGTATCTCTTGTTCTTGCCGCAATATCGGACAAGGAAGGGGTCAGGGTTTCAGACCAGGAGCTGGAGCAGGGGATACAGCGCCTTGCGGCCCAGATGGGGCATAACCCCAAGGATTTAAAGGAACTCTATTCGCGGAGGGAAGGCGGAATGGAGGCGCTCAGGGGGATGCTTGGGGAGGAGAAGACGCTCGAACTTGTGCTATCTCAGTCAAAAAAGGTCAAAGCCGCCTGAAAATTTACCAAAAATTCTTTTTTAAGGTAAAATTAAGTCAGGCCGCCGTTGCTTTTATGCGTGAATTGGTTTAAAATACAATAGGAATTATTTCCAATTGAAAGTTCCCATTTCCCGGAGGGTTTAATGCTCATTCCGTACGTCATAGAGCAGACGGTGCGGGGCGAAAGGGCCTACGATATTTACTCCCGGCTGCTCAAGGACAGGATTATTTTCCTTGGAACCGCAATCGACGACGACGTCGCCAACGCCGTAATCGCCCAACTGTTATTCCTTGAAGCGGACGACCCGGACAAGGAAATCCACCTGTATATCAACAGCCCCGGCGGGGTGGTCACGGCCGGGCTTGCGATATTCGACACCATGAATTACGTCAGGGCGCCGGTATCCACTATATGCCTCGGTCAGGCCGCCAGCATGGGCGCGCTTCTCCTGGCCGCGGGCGAGAAGGGCAGACGGTTCAGCCTGCCGAATTCGAGGATTATGATACACCAGCCCTCGGCTGGTTTTCAGGGGCAGGCGACGGATATCGACATCCACGCGAGGGAAATTCTTAGGATGAAGGAGGCCCTGAACCAGGTTCTCGCCAGGGCCACCGGACAGGACATCCAGAAGATCGCAATAGACACGGACCGGGATTTCTTTATGAGCGGCATCCAGGCGAAGGAATACGGCCTTATCGACGCCGTCATCGAGAGGCTGCCGGAGGGGCCGGGGAAATTATAGCATTGTTACTTTGACAAGGAAGTAACGGCGATACATGTAGTAGCAGGAGGTTTTTTACAGATGGAGAAGAAAACGGATAACGACAAGGCTGTCCATCATTGTTCTTTCTGCGGAAAGAGCCAGGACGAGGTCAGGAAGCTCATAGCCGGTCCCACCGTCTTTATCTGCGACGAATGCATAGAACTATGCAACGACATTGTTGCGGAGGAATGGGACGAGGAACGCGCCGCGGGCCAGCCCAAACTCCCCAAGCCTGCGGAAATAAAGCGTTTCCTTGACGAATACGTCATAGGCCAGGAGCGCGCCAAGAAGATTCTTTCCGTAGCCGTGCACAATCACTACAAGCGAATATCCACGCCGGTAACCGAACTCGACGACGTGGAACTCCAGAAATCCAACATCCTGCTTATCGGCCCGACAGGCGTGGGCAAGACACTGCTGGCCCAGACCCTTGCCCGGATGCTCGACGTGCCCTTTACAATCGCCGACGCAACCACCCTCACCGAGGCGGGTTATGTCGGCGAGGATGTAGAGAACATAGTCTTGAAACTCCTCCAGGCGGCGGATTACGACGCCGAGCGGGCGCAGAGGGGCATCATCTATATCGACGAGATAGACAAGATCTCCCGCAAGTCGGAGAATCCGTCCATCACGCGCGACGTCTCCGGCGAGGGCGTCCAGCAGGCGCTTCTGAAGATTATCGAGGGCACCGTGGCCTCCGTCCCGCCGCAGGGCGGCAGGAAACACCCGCACCAGGAGTTCATACAGGTGGACACCTCGAATATCCTCTTTATCTGCGGCGGCGCGTTCGTGGGCCTAGACAAGATAATCGAGCACCGGGGCGGCGAGAAGGTCATGGGTTTCGGCGCGGAGGTGCATTCCAAAAAAGAGAGGAAAATCGGCGAGATACTGGCGCAGGTGCAGCCGGAGGACCTACTGAAATTCGGCATGATACCGGAGTTCATCGGCAGGGTGCCGGTTATTGCCACGCTCGTTGAGCTTGACGAGGAGGCCCTGGTCGCCATCCTCACCGAACCGAAGAACTCGCTTATCAAGCAATACCAGAAGCTTATGACGATGGAGGGCGTGAAGCTCCGCTTTACGGACGGCGCGATGAAGGCAATCGCGAAAAAGGCCGTCCAGAGGAAGACCGGCGCCAGAGGCCTTCGGGCAATACTCGAAGAGGTCATGCTCGACCTCATGTACGACGTGCCGTCCCAGCAGAACGTCAAGGAAGTCGTGATAAACGAGGAGGTAATCAACAGCCGCGAGCCGGCGATACTCCTCTACGAAAAAGAGGAAAAAGAGGCCTCTTAGGGTTCGTCCGCGAGGGGGATTTTATGGCCCCTGCTACCCGTTATCGCTCAAAATAAAACCCCGCCTTTTTTAAGGCGGGGTTTTTTGTCCTTGCCGCTTATTTGCCCGGACCAAGCCTGTGCCTACGCCCCGGATTCCCGGCCGAGCATGGCCTTAAGGTCGGCCTCCGGAGTGGTAATCGGCATAATATTGAATGTCTCGACCAGCGCCCCGGCGACGTTAGGCGAGAGGAACGCCGGGAGCGACGGCCCTATGCGGATGTTCTTTATGCCGAGGTGCAGCAGGGTCAGGAGTATCGACACGGCCTTCTGCTCATACCACGAAAGCACGAGCGAGAGCGGCAGGTCGTTTACGCCGACTCCAAAGGCCTCGGCAAGCGCCACGGCGATCTTTATCGCGGAATAGGCGTCGTTGCACTGGCCGATGTCGAGCAGCCTCGGTATCCCGCCGATGTCGCCGAATTCCAGCTTGTTGAAACGGTATTTTCCGCACGCAAGCGTCAGGATTACGGAGTCTTTGGGCGCGGCCATTGCCAGTTCGGTGTAGTAGTTCCTGCCGGATTTTGCGCCGTCGCAGCCGCCTATCAGGAAGAAGTGTTTGATGCTCCCGGCCTTTACCGCATCGATGACCTTGCCCGCGACGCTCATAACCGTTTCCCTGGCGAAACCCGTAAGGATGGTCTGTTCGGGAGCATCCTCGGCAAATCCGGGGGCATTAAGCGCAGCCTCGATTACGGGCGAGAAATCCCTGTTCTTTATGTGCGTAACACCATGCATGGCAACCAACCCGGTCGTGAATATCCTGCCCCTGTAGCTTTCGCGGGGCTTCTGGATGCAGTTGGTCGTCATTACGACGGCGCCGGGGAAGGCGTCGAACTCCTTCACCTGGTCCTGCCATGCCCCGCCGTAATTTCCGGCCAGGTGCGGGTATTTCTTAAGCCCGGGGTATCCGTGCGCCGGGAGCATTTCTCCGTGCGTGTATACGTTTATCCCTTTCCCTGCGGTCTGCTTAAGCAGTTCTTCTAGGTCTTTCAAGTCGTGTCCGGATATTGCTATGGCCTTGCCCTTGACGGGCGTTACCCGGACCTTCGCCGGGACGGGGTGGCCGTACGCGCCCGTATTTGCGCCGTCAAGAAGCTCCATTGCCCTTAAATTTACCGCTCCGGCCTGCAAGGCCAGCTCGAAGAGCCTCTCCATAGTCTGTACTTCTTCGGCCAGATAGCTCATGGCGTCGTGTATAAAGCGAAAGACCGAGGCGTCCGTCTGCCCAAGGATACAGGCGTGGTCGGCATAAGCGGCTATGCCCTTTACGCCGTATGTCAGAAGCTCCTGGAGCGAGACTATGTCCTCGCCGTATTTTTCCTTCCGTGCGGTGATGGACACGAGGGCATCAAGGGCAGGCGCCTCGGGCTCCCTGCCAGCCGCCTCGCACATCGCCTTTGCCCTTGCCCTCATCTCGTCGGCCTTTTTAAGCCAGTCTTCGAGGCGGGCAGGGTCGAAATTTACATTGGTAAGCGTGGAAAAAAGAGCCTCCGTAACGAAGACGTCTACCTCTTCGTCCCTTTTGCCCGTCTTCGCGGCGCGGGAGGCATACCGCGATATGCCTTTAACAGCCGATATTAACTCATCCTGGAGAAAGGCCGTGTTTTCGTCCTTCCCGCAAACACCTTTGACCGTGCAGCCGGTTCCTTTCGCGGCCTGTTCACACTGCCAGCAGAACATTCCCATGCGCTGTCTCCTTATGTTGGGGTTTTAATTTTATGAGATTTTAGCACGGGAGGCGCCTGCATACACTGAGCGGGCATCAACAAAAAACATGATAGATATCAGGAAATTAGGCGGGCGATACGGGGATGCCCGGAGACTCGTTTCCGGAAGCCGGGAGGGGGCCTAAGCTACTGGTTGTCCATGTGCCTTATGAGCCTGCCCTCGACAAGGTATACAACCATCTCGGCGATGTTCGTGGCGTGGTCGGCGATTCTCTCCAGATATTTCGATACGTAGGTTATCCTTATGGCCCTGGATATGGAGTGCGGGTCTTCTATCATGAACGTCAGAAGCTCCCGGAATATCTGCTTGTTCAGCTCGTCTACAAAGTCGTCCTCGTCCAGGACGGACCACGCGAGCTCGGAGTTCCTGTTTACAAAGGCGTCGAGGGCCTCCTTCAGCATGTTCCTTGCGGCCTTTGCCATCCTCGGCACGTCTATGTAAGGCTTCAGCAGCGGCTCCTCGTTCAGCTCAATCGCGCGCTCCGACACGTCCACCGCGAGGTCTCCTATCCTCTCTATGTCCGTGACAATCTTCATGGCCGTGGTAATAAAGCGCAGGTCTCCCGCCTCCGGCTGTCTGAGCGCCAGGAGCCTTATGCACTCCTCGTCTATCTCCACCTCCATCCGGTTTACCTCGTGGTCGGCGTCTATGACCTTCCGGGCGAGGTCGCTATCACGGTCAACGAGAGACTTGATGGAACGCGCGACCTGGGCCTCGACGACCGAACCCATCGTCAGGAGCCGCTCCTTTAAATCGCTAAGCTCTTTCTCGAGTATTTTGCCCAAGTGTTTTCTCCTTATCCGAACCTGCCGGTTATGTAATCTTCCGTTCTCTTGTCCGACGGGTTGGTGAAGATCTTGTCGGTCGTCCCGTATTCTATCAGACGCCCGGAGAGGAAGAACGCGGTCCTGTCGGATATCCTCGCCGCCTGCTGCATGTTGTGAGTCACCACCACTATTGTATACCGTTCCTTGAGGTCGGTAAAGAGGTCTTCTATCTTTGCCGTGGATATGGGGTCGAGCGCGGAGGCCGGCTCGTCCGCGAGCAGCACTTCCGGCTCCACGGCCAGGGCGCGGGCTATGCAGAGCCTCTGCTGCTGGCCGCCGGAGAGGCTTATCCCGGGCTTGTTGAGCTGGTCCTTGACTTCGTCCCAGAGCGCCGCGCGCTTCAGGTATGTCTCCGCCGTCTCGTCTATCTCGTGCCTGCCAAGCCTCCTGTTCAATATGATTCCCGCGACGACATTCTCCTTGATGGACATGGTGGGAAACGGGTTCGGCTTCTGAAATACCATCCCAAGGCGCCGTCTTATCAGCACCGGGTCAACTCCACTGCCGTAGACGTCTTCGCCGTCGAGGACTACCCTGCCGCCTGAATAAGCCCCGCGTATCTCCTCGTGCATACGGTTTATGCACCGGATGAAAGTGGACTTGCCGCACCCGGACGGGCCTATTATCGCCGTTATGGAGTTCTCCGGGACGGCCATGTTGATGTCGTGCAGGGCCTGCGTCTTTCCGAACCATGCGTTTAAACCTTCTACGGCGATCTTGTCAGCCATTTCGCTTGAACCCTTTCCGCGCAAGATAGAGCCGGGCAGAAATATTCAGAACAAGTACCATACCGACCAGCACGAGCGCCGCCGCCCACGCCTTCTGCTGCCAGTCCCGGTACGGCGAGATGGAATAATTGAAAAGATCCACGGGCAGTGTCGCTATCGGCTGGCCGGGGTTGAAATTCCAGAAGGAGTTTGAAAACGACGTGAAGAGAAGCGGCGCCGCCTCGCCGCCGACCCTCGCTATGGCGAGTATCGTGCCGGTAACAAGACCGCCGCTTGCCGTTTTCAGGACTATGCTCAGTATCGTCTTCCATTTCGGGACGCCCAGGGCGAAAGACGCCTCGCGCAGCGTGTCGGGGACTGTCCTGAATATCTCCTCGGAAGAGCGTATGATTATGGGCAGCATGAGAAGGGCGAGCGAGACGGAGCCGGAGAAGGCCGAAAACCTGTGCATCCGCGTTACAACGAGCGCATAGGCGACTATGCCGGCGACTATCGCCGGGACTCCCGCGAGGACGTCGGAGACAAACCGGACGGTGGAGGCGAAAGCGCCCCTGCCGTATTCCGAGAGATATATTGCCGTCGCTATCCCCACGGGGATGGCCATCATTGCCGCCATGCCGACGACTATGATGCTCCCGACGATGGAGTTGGCGAGACCTCCGCCGGGGACGCCGACGGGAGTGGGGAGCTTTGTGAAGAAATCGAGATTTACGGCTGATATTCCTTTTACAAACGTGTAGCCGAGTATCCAGAAGAGCATCGATACCGCCGCCAGAGCGGCGAGGAGAGACAGCCCGAGCATCATCGTCCCGAACACCTTCCGCCGTATATACCGGAAGTCCGTTTTCATATCCTCGCCCCTCCGGAGAACCGGTTCATGCGGAACATCAGAAGCTTCGCGAACGCGTTTATGATTACGCTTATCACGAACAGTATAAGGCCGAGTTCTATGAGCGCCGAGATCTGGAGCTTGTCGAACGCCTCCGTGAACTGGTTCGCTATGGCGCTCGATATGGTATAGCCGGGGTCGAGCAGGGAGAGCGAAAACTGGGGCGTGTTGCCGATTACCATCGTGACGGCCATCGTCTCGCCGAGTGCGCGTCCAAGCCCCAGCACGACTGCGCCGAGTATGCCGGAGCGGCTGTTTGGGATGACGACCTTCGAGACGACCTCCCACCTCGTCATGCCGAGCGCCAGGCCGCCCTCGCGCTGGTTGGCCGGGACGGTATACATCACGTCCCTCGAAATGGAAGAGATGGTCGGGATTATCATAACGGCAAGCAGAAGGCCGGCGTTCAGGAATCCCAGTCCCAGTGGATAGCCCGTGAAAAACGGCAGGAAGCTGAGGTTTGAGAGCGGCGGCTCGATATATTGCTGAAGCAGGGGCGAGAGCACGAAAAGCCCCCAAAGGCCGAAAATCAGGCTTGGAATCGCCGCGAGCAGTTCTATAAGAAAGCCCACGGAACTGCGCAGCCAGGCCGGCGCAAGCTCCGAGAGGAATATTGCGATGCCGAGACTGACGGGCAATGCGATAAGCAGGGCAATAAAGGAGGTATAGAACGTCCCCCAGATAAAAGGAAGGGCCCCGTACACCTTCTGCACGGGGTCCCAATCCTTCGTTATCAGGAACTTAAACCCAAACTTGTGGAACGTGGGTTCCGAGGCGCTGAAAAGCTCGTAGACCACCAGCGCCGATATGAGCAGCACCGACAGGGAGAAAATAGCTGTCATGCCCATAAAGATCTTTTCGGGGCTTATTATCTTTTTTCTGCTCAGCCGCTCAGCCAAAAAACCGTTCCTTCTTTATTTTACCTGTCTGTCAAGCTCGTTTAAAATTCTTGTCTTGAGCCTGGCGGGCAGGGGGACATAGTCCAGCGATAACGCGTCCTTGTCCCCGTTCGTATAGGCCCACTTGACATAGCTCTTTACCGCGGCGGCCTTGGCCGGGGCAAGGTTCTTCGGGACGAGCATGAAGGTGAACCCGGCTATGGGATACGAGTTCTTGCCGGGAGAATTCGTGAATTTGATATAGAAATCCGGTGGTATCTTCGCGTGGCTGGCCGCTTCCCTGGCGTTTGCAAGGCTGGGATATACCCAGTTGCCGCTCTTGTTCTTCAGGGCCGCGTAGGTCATGCCGCTCTGGAGGACGTAGGCAAGCTCGACATAGCCGAACGCGCCGCGGGTCTTCTGTATTGTTCCGGCGACCCCCTGGTTCCCCTTGCCGCCCAGGCCGACCGGCCAGTTGACGGACGTGCCGGAGCCTACCCGCTGTCTCCATGCCGGGCTTACGTCGCTTAAGAACCAGGTGAAGATATTCGTTGTCCCGGAGCCGTCGGAGCGGTGCACGACTATCACAGGCATGTTGGGGAAGTTCACGCCGGGGTTCAGCCTTGTTATCTCCGGGTCGTTCCATTTCCTTACCTTGCCGAGATATATGTCGGCTATTGTCGAAGGCAGAAGCTTCAGGCCCGTCCTTACGCCGGGGAGGTTATACGCCATAGCCACGGCGCCGCCGACGGTCGGGAACATGAAGAGGTTATTTTTCCTCTGCACACCGCCCGGGAGCGGCGCGTCGCTGCAACCGAAATCGATCGTCCTGGCCTCAATCTGCTGAATTCCGGCGCCGCTTCCTATGGCGGCATAGTTTATCCTTGTCCCTGTCTGTTTCGCATAGGAATAGAACCACTTCGAGTAGAGCGGATACGGGAACGTCGCGCCAGCCGCATTAAGCGTCATGGCCGAGGCGGTGGAGACGGATGCGGCAATGAGCATCGCCGCGGCTGCAATCATAAGAACATTTTTCATTTTTAATCTCCTATTTAAACAACCTGTCACTCCCGCGAAAGCGGGAATCCAGGAACTTTTAAATAACCCCATTAGAACTGCACCTGCAAGTCCACCTTCGCCAGGTTGCTGTCGAGATAGCCTACTTTCTTCAGGGCCGTGCCGGTGATGGTCCTGTCATTGTCGAGCACGAACATCACGTTCTTGTTGACGTCATAAGCCACGCCGTATATCCACCTGGTTACGGTGGTGTTCGGCGCGTCTTCGTCGTGCCTGAACTTGTCGAAACGACCCAGTATCCTGATGGGCTTCCAGAAAGGCATCCTGTACCAGGCCATCGTGGAGAAACCCTGGCCCTTGATGTTGTTCACGCCGGTATGGGTCAGCCCCTCCGGGTCCTTGCCGCTCGTCCAGTCGTACTCGCCCGCGATAAAGGCGTCGTCGTGATACTTGTAGCCCGCGAAGGCGATATACCTGTAGTTCTTGTGCAGGAAGTCCTGCTGCGAAACCTTGGCGTAGCCGGAGAACTGGAGTTGTTTCAGGGCGCCTATCTGCGGGAGCGGGTTTACTGTAAGCCGCGCCTCGACCGCCTTGTACTTGTTCTGCTCGTCTGCGTGATAGCCCTCCCCGTTGTCAACGGATACCTGCCAGGAGCCGTAGCCCTTGGGGAACGGCCCGCGGAAGTCCACGCCGAGGTCGCCCGCGTTTATGTAACCCTCTTTCTCTATCAGCATGTTGTCAACGACGCGGAACTCCCAGAGCCCTTCCTCGTAGTCCAGCCACGGCGTCTGGAACTGCCCCATCTTGACTTCCATGCCGGGATAGAACGGAAGGAACTTGTGGAAGTCCACGTAATAATACTTCAGCCTGAACTCATAGTCCCCGTTGTTGTTGTCGCCGGGCGCGCTTACGCGGCTTAAATCCGATGTTATCCTGACGCCTATCTGCGGGGTCAGGTCGGCAAAGACGTTTAAATAGCCCCTGTTCAGGACGAAGGCGTTTCTGGCGTCCTTGTGGCCGTTTTCGACTATCGGGTTTTCCTTGTCGAAATTATAGTAATACTCGCCATACATCAGGCCGCCGATCTTTATCTTCGGGTAAGTCCTGGCCTTCTTCTCGCCGACGGCGCTTAAGACGGCGTCCTTGAACGCCTGGCTGCTGTAATCCCCCGCCGGAGCCGGAGCAGCCTGTGCGGGCGAGCTTTGGGGCGCCGCCTGAAGCGTGGACAGGTCAACCGGGACTCTGCCCTTCCCCGGTTTTGTAAAGACCTGCCCGGTATTCGGGTCCTGCCACAGCGCCGGCGTCTGGCACCAGCCCGATGCGGTTATGGACAAAAGAAACAACGCAAAAACCGCAGCGCTCAGATATTTTCTCAATGTTATCACCCCTTCTGTTACAAAATTATTACAGTTATGTTACAAGTCCGTTAAATCCGCCACTGCCGGGCCTTTTCACCTCCTTTCAAAGCATTTCGGCGCAAGGATAGCAGGTAATTGTTACAGCGTTATTAAGGATACTTTAATTTTTGATTACAGGGAAGATTTGAAGGTGAGAGTGACTTTTGTCCCTCTGGAGCCTTGGGAGAGGGTTGTCTGGACGGGGCTTTCGATATTGAAGCTTCCGCCGTGGAGCCTTACAAGGTGCTTGACGATTGCGAGGCCCAGGCCGGTGCCTCCAAGCTCGCGTGAGCGCGCCGGGTCCACCCTGAAGAAGCGCTCTCCCAGCCGGGGCAGCATCTCCTGCGGGATCCCGGGGCCGGTGTCGGTTATGGAAACCTCTACCGTTGCCGGTTGACCGGCCTCGGCGGCAGGCGGGCAGGCCCCGGATACGACGATGCTCTCTTTGTGCGGGGTATATTTTACGGCATTGTCGAGGACGTTCAGGATTATCTGGTAGAGCCTGTCCCTGTCGGCCAGGGCGGACGCCATATCGGCGGGGAACTCAAATATCAGTTTTATGCCCTTTTCCATGATCTTCGGCTCAAGGAGCGCCGCGGCCTCAGCCGCAACGTCCTTAAGCGAGACCGGCCTCACCTGAAGCCTGACCTCGCCAAGCTCGATTCTCGAAAGTGTCATCAGGTCCTCAACGAGCCTGGAGAGCCTGCGGGCGTTGGATTCAATTATCCCCAGAAATTTCAAGCCGTTATCCTTGTCGTTTATCGCGCCGTCCATCAGTGTCTCCGCGAAGCCCTGTATGGCGGAGATAGGCGTTTTAAGCTCATGGGTCACGTTGGCCACGAAATCCCTGCGGACACGTTCGAGCTGAAACATCCTTGTGATGTCGTGCAGGACTATGACAATCCCGGAGAAGCCCTCCTCTATCATCAGGGGCACGCATCCGGCAATGAAATACATGGGTTCCGGGAGGCTGGTCTCAATCTCGCCGGACGCATAATCCTTCCGTTCGTGCGCGGTTTTATAGAGGTTTAAAAGCCCTTCATTCCTTATCACCTCGACAAGGGGCCTGCCTACGGCGTCCTCCTCCCTTATGCCGAACGTCCTGAGGAATGCGGGATTTACAAGCCCCACCCGGCCCTGGGCGTCTGTCATCATGACACCCTCCGCCATCCCTTTCAGCACCGCAGTCAGAACGCCCTTTTCCTTCGAGAGCGCATCCACGTTTTTCTTGAGCTGCTCGGCCATGAGGTTAAGGTTCTCGGCGAGGATGCCGAGTTCGTCCCCGCCGCCGGAGGCGATACGGCTGCCGAAATCCCCCGCCGCTATCTTTCCGGTGAAGGCTGTCATACGGTCAACCCTGCGGGCAAGCCGCAGCCGGGACAGAACCGACCAACCGATAATAAGGGCGATAAATAAGGAAAGAACCGCCGTGGTATTCGTCATTCGGCCATCTCGTATCCAATGCCGCGCGCGGTCTTTATGATGGCTGGGTTCTCCGGGTCTTCCTCGATCTTGGCCCTCAGGCGCCGTATGTGGACATCCACCGTCCGGGGCTCCACGAACTGGTCGTCCTTCCAGACATTGTCGAGGAGTTTTTCTCGAGGGAGGACCCTGCCTCTGTTCAGGGCCAGGTATTTGAGGAGCTTGAACTCCGTGGGGGAGAGGGTGAGCGGGTTATCGTTCAAGTAAACCTTGTTTTTGTCCAAGTCTATCTTCAGACCGCCTGCCTTTATGACTGTCGGCGCATGACCGTTTGCGGAGAACCTCCTCAGCACCGCCTTCACCCTTGCCACAAGTTCCCTTGGCGAAAAAGGCTTGGTTACGTAATCGTCCGCGCCGAGCTCCAGTCCGAGCACGCGATCGAGCTCTCCGCCCCTGGCCGTCAGAAGGATTACGGGAATGTCCTGGCTGTCGGGCTTTTTCTTAAGCTCTCGGAGCACTTCCAGGCCCTGCATCCCCGGGAGCATTATATCGAGCACAATAAGAGACGGGGAATCTTTCCGGGCGATTTTCAGGGCGTCCACGCCGCTTTCCGCGGTAGTTACCTTGTAGCCTTCCTTGGCGAGGTTGTATTCCACCAGCTCCAGCAGGTCTTTCTCGTCGTCCACCACGAGGATATTCTCGGACATCTTTAAGTCTCCAGAACGTTTTTTTTACAGTCTTACTCTATTATATTTCATTTTTTTCGTCCAACAAAAAAGAGAACTTCATCATAACTTAATGTTTCTTTAATCAAACTGCAACAACTCTCTGCTTTAATTTTGCATTATGACACTTCCGGGTCTGCTGAAGATGCCTTGAAAATTTTTCTTCTTCCTGATCCTGCCGCGAGATAAGGAAGACACCTCTGCCCGCGCCGATTCCTCCCTCCGGCGCGGGCAAATTTTTGTCCATTTGTAACCAGCCGGTTTTCTATGCCGTCTATAAGATAGGCTTTTTTAAATTTAATAGTAGATTCAATGGGTTTTTTGGTTATAATGGATTTTATCCACCCAATATAAGATAAACCGAGCAGTGAGGTGTGACTTCAATGTCCGAACAGGAAAAAACAAGTAAAATCGATGAAGTAGTAAAGATTGGAAGCGCTTCGCCAGGGAAGAAAGCATTTTTTTTCCTGGTTGTATTGTGCCTGACGGCAGTCGGAATATACGCCCTGGAGCGCTCCGGGGCTGCCAAAAAAATACCCAAACCGGCCCAGCGTCCGGCGGCCGTTTCCGTGGTCCCGGCAAAAAAGGGCAACATAAATGTCTATATTACAGGTCTTGGCTCGGTTGTCCCCCTAAATACCGTGACGGTCAAGACCCGCGTGGACGGCGAGCTTATGCGGGTGAACTACCGCGAAGGCCAGGAAGTGAAAAAGGGAGAGCTTCTGGCGCAGATAGACCCTCGGCCTTTTCGGGTTCAGCTTATCCAGGCCCAGGGCCAGATGGCGAAGGACAGTCAGTTCCTCGATAATGCGAAAGCAGACTTGAAACGCTACAAGCTCTTGTGGTCTCAGAACTCCATCCCGGAACAGCAGCTTGACACGCAGGCGGCCCTTGTGCGCCAGTACGAAGGCGTGGTTAAGTCCGACCAGGGGGCTATAGACAACGCAAAACTCCAACTCGTTTATTCCCGCATAACCGCGCCGGTGAGCGGGCGCGTCGGGCTTAGACTTGTAGACGCCGGGAATATAGTCCATGCGACCGATACTACCGGCCTTGTCGTGATAACGCAGGATCACCCGATAACGGTGGTTTTCCCCATCGCGGAGGATTACCTGCCCCAGCTCCAGGCGCGGCTCCGAAAGGGCGGACGCCCGCTCGTGGACATCTACGACCGCGCGATGCGGCACAAAATCGCATCCGGGCGTATGCTTACGCTCGATAACCAGATAGACCCGTCTACCGGGACGGTAAAGGTGAAGGCCATTTTCAGCAACCCGGGGGACGAACTATTTCCCAACCAGTTCGTAAACGCTTCCCTGCTTGTCAAGACCCTCCGGGGCGTCGTGGTAATACCATCCGTCGCCGTTCAGAGGGGCAGCCGGGGCGAATATGTGTATATCGTCCGGCCAGGAAACACAGCCTCGATGCGGCCTGTTACCACCGGCGAGACGGAGGGCGGCAAAATTGCGGTTACCTCCGGTATCTCGCCCGGCGAGATTGTCGTGACGGACGGAATGGAGCGGCTTAAGGACGGAAGCCCGGTGGAGATAATAAGGAAATAATGAACATCTCCCGGCCGTTCATAACCCGCCCGGTTGCGACGACGCTCCTGATGATTGCCATCGTCCTGGCCGGCGCCGTGGCATACCGCGAGCTTCCCGTATCCGCCCTGCCGGAGGTGGAATACCCGACCATCCAGGTGCGGACGTTCTATCCGGGCGCAAGTCCGGACGTCATGGCCTCGTCCGTAACGGCGCCGCTTGAGCGGCAGTTCGGGCAGATGCCGGGCCTCGCCCAGATGACCTCGGCAAGCTCAGGCGGCAGTTCCATAATCACGCTTCAGTTCAGCCTCGATTTAAGCCTCGACATAGCCGAGCAGGAGGTCCAGGCGGCAATCAACGCGGCGGGAACCTTCCTGCCCAAAGACCTGCCTAACCCGCCCGTATACAGCAAGGTCAATCCCGCGGACGCCCCAGTGCTTACACTCGGCCTCACGTCCAAATCCATGCCGCTGCCGCAGGTGGAGGATATCGCCGACACGCGGTTCGCCCAGAAGATTTCCCAGGTTCCGGGCGTGGGTCTCGTGAGCATCGGCGGGGGCCAAAAACCTGCCGTGCGCGTTCGCGTGAACCCGGCGGCGCTCGCTTCCTACGGCATGACTCTCGAAGACCTCCGCTCGGCTATCAGCGCCTCAAATGTAAACCAGGCGAAGGGCAGCTTCGACGGCCCGCACCAGTCTTATATTATCGGGGCGAACGACCAGCTGCTTTCGAGCGGGGAATACCGCTCTCTCGTCGTGGCGTATAAGAATGGCGCGCCCGTGCGGCTTTCGAACGTGGCGGAGGTTATAAACGGGGCCGAGAACGTGCAGGAGGCGGCCTGGATGAACGAGACCCCCGCAGTGATACTTAACATCCAGAGGCAGCCCGGCGCGAATGTAATCGCTGTCGTGGACAGCATAAAGAAGCTCCTGCCGCAGCTTGAAAGCACCCTTCCGCCGTCAATACACGTCTCAATCCTGACCGACCGCACCACCACCATCCGCGCCTCGGTGCGGGACGTGCAGTATGAGATGCTCCTTGCCATTGCGCTCGTTGTAATGGTCATATTCCTTTTCCTTCGGAACCTCTCCGCGACTGTCATCCCGAGCGTGGCAGTTCCACTGTCCCTTGTCGGGACGTTCGGCGTAATGTATCTCATGGGGTTCAGCCTGAACAACCTCTCGCTTATGGCGCTTACCATCTCCACGGGTTTTGTCGTGGACGACGCCATAGTGATGATTGAAAACATAGCAAGGTTCGTCGAGCAGGGAGATCCGCCTCTTGAGGCGGCGCTCAAGGGTTCCAGGCAGATAGGTTTTACCATCCTGTCCCTGACCGTATCGCTCATCGCGGTTCTGATACCGCTCCTTTTCATGGGCGATGTCGTCGGGCGCCTCTTCAGGGAATTCGCCCTGACCCTTGGCGTTACAATCCTTATCTCCGCGGTTGTCTCCCTTACGCTTACGCCCATGATGTGCGCGAGGCTATTAAAGCACACGCCGGAGGAAAGGCAAGGGAGGTTTTACCGATGGTCCCAGGGAATGTTCGACAGGGTAATAGCGCGGTATGGAAAACTCCTGCGCATAGTGCTCGATCATCAGACCGCGACGCTTCTGGTCGCGGCGGGCACGCTCGTGCTGACGGTGGTTTTGTATACGGTTATTCCAAAGGGTTTCTTCCCGATACAGGATACGGGGGTAATACAGGGAATATCCGAGGCCCCGCAGTCCATATCCTTTCCTGCAATGGCCGTGCGGCAGCAGAAACTGGCGGATGTAATCCTTAAAGACCCGGCGGTGGAAAGCCTGTCGTCTTTCATCGGGGTGGACGGGACAAACACGACGCTGAACACCGGACGCATACTTATAAACCTGAAACCGCTTTCCGAACGCGGCATAAGCGCGAGCGCCATCATCCGGCGGCTCGAGCCGAAACTCGCGGCAGTCCGGGGCATAAGGCTTTTCATGCAGCCGGTGCAGGACCTAACCGTCGATGTTCGCCAGAGCCGCACGCAGTTCCAATATACGATGGAGGACCCAAACGCAGACGAGCTTGATTTATGGGCGCCGCGCGTAATAAAGAAACTCGGAACACTGCCGGAACTTGCCGACGTCAGCAGCGACCAGCAGAATAAGGGACTTCAGGAAAACCTCGACATTGACAGGAGCACCGCATCAAGACTCGGCATCACGCCGCAGACGATAGACGATACGCTCTACGATGCGTTCGGCCAGAGGCTCATATCCACGATGTTCACGGAGCTTAACCAGTACAGGGTCGTGATGTCGGTAAAGCCGCAGTTCCAGCAGGATCCGCGGGGGCTTCAGTCAATATACTTCAGGAGTTCCGGCGGCGGGGAAGTTCCGCTCGGCGCAATTACCAGGGCATCGGAAACGACGGCCCCGCTCGTGATAAACCGCCTTGGGCAGTTCCCGGCGGTAACAGCGTCTTTCAATCTCGCGCCGGGCGCGTCGCTTGGCGGCGCGGTCTCGGCGGTCGAGAAGGCCGTAAAGGGCCTGGGGCTTCCGGCAAGCATACAGGCGAGCTTCCAGGGCACGGCCCAGGCGTTCATAGCCTCTTTAAGCAACGAACCGCTGCTGATACTTGCCGCGCTCATTACGGTATACATAATCCTCGGCGTCCTCTACGAAAGCTATATCCATCCCGTGACGATACTCTCCACCCTGCCCTCGGCTGGAGTCGGCGCGCTCCTTGCCCTGATAATGTTTCATTCGGACTTAAACGTCGTCGCCATAATCGGCATAATACTTCTCATAGGCATCGTGGAGAAGAACGGCATTATGATGGTCGACTTCGCGCTCGACCTTGAGAGAAACGAGGGCAAAAGCCCAACCGATGCCATATACCAGGCCTGTCTTTTGAGGTTCCGCCCGATACTCATGACGACCTTCGCGGCGCTTCTTGGCGCGCTTCCGCTCGCCCTCGGACGCGGTGTTGGCTCGGAGCTCAGGCGCCCTCTCGGAATATCCATTGTAGGCGGTCTGATAGTCAGCCAGGCGCTCACCCTTTTTACCACGCCGGTGATATATCTCGCGTTCGACAGGATTGCGGGGAGGATCAAGAAGAAGAATCTCGCGGAGCGAGCCTGAAAAAATTTTAGCATGAACATCTCCGAAATATTTATAAAGAGACCTGTCGCGACGACACTTCTTACGGCAGGGATAATCCTTGCCGGGGCAATATCGTTCCGCCTGCTGCCGGTATCGCCCCTGCCGCAGGTGGACTTCCCGACGATCTCCGTTGAGGCGGGCCTGCCGGGCGCGGACCCGGAAACGATGGCGACATCCGTCGCAGCGCCGCTTGAGCGGCAGTTCGGGCGAATAGCCGGCGTTACGGAGATGACCTCCACCAGCACACGCGGCGAGACCGGCATTGTGCTTCAGTTCGACTTAAACCGGGACATCAACGGGGCCGCGCGGGACGTGCAGGCGGCAATAAATGCTGCGCGCGGGTATCTGCCGGCAAACCTGCCGAGCAATCCGACCTATCGCAAGGTAAATCCGGCCAACGCGCCGATTCTTATAATTGCCCTGACTTCCAACACGGTCCCCAAATCCAGGATCTACGACGTAGCCTCGAACGTCATCCAGCAGCAGCTCTCGCAGGTGAAGGGCGTAGGAGAGGTCTTTGTGGGCGGGCACTCGCTCCCGGCTGTGCGCGTGGATTTCGATCCCATGGTCATGTCAAGCTACGGCGTAAGCCTTGAGGACGCGCGCGCCGCGCTTGCCGCCGCCAACGCGAACAGGCCCAAGGGACAGATTACGAACACGGGCAGGACACTTGAGATATACACCAACGACCAGCTCTACAAGGCCGCGCAGTATCAAAATCTTGTTATCGCGTACAGGCACGGCGCGCCGGTGCGTTTAAAAGACGTGGCCAAAGTCACCAACTCCGTAGAGGATGTGCGCGCCGCGGGTTTTGTTAACGGGAAGCCCGCAATCATGCTGGTCATATTCAGCCAGCCCGGCGCGAACATCATCCAGACGGTGAGCAGCATCAAGGCGCTTATGCCTCATTTCAGGGCCGTGCTTCCGCAAAACGTGAGCATGTCAGTCGTGCTGGACCGCACGCCGCCCATAAGGGCGTCCCTGTTGCATGTCGAGGAGACCCTGATTATCGCCGGCATACTCGTCATACTCGTCGTTTTCGCCTTCCTAAGGACTGTGCGCGCCACCGTCATACCGGCTGTCGCCCTCACGGTTTCCATAATCGGCACCTTCGGGATAATGTATATCTTCGGCTATTCTCTGGACAACCTCTCGCTCATGGCGCTTACGGTCGCGACAGGTTTCGTCGTGGATGACGCCATAGTCGTGCTCGAAAACATTACCCGCCATATCGAGAAGGGCGAGAAACCATTCCAGGCGGCAATCATCGGCACGCGCGAAATATCCTTCACGGTCCTTTCCATGAGCCTCTCGCTTATAGCCGTCTTTACGCCGATACTGCTTATGGGCGGTATTGTCGGTCGCCTGTTCCGGGAGTTCGCCGTGGTGCTCTCTTCCGCGGTGTTCGTCTCCCTTATTGCGTCTCTCACATCCACACCGATGCTCTGCGCCGTGATGCTCAAGCCTGGAGACCACTACCGGCACGGCCATGCCTACAGGATAAGCGAGAACGCATTCAACTTTATACACCGGCGCTACGAGTTAAGCCTGAGGTGGGCGCTCAAGCACCACTTCTTCATGATACTCCTCCTTGCGGCTACGGTCGGCTTCAGCATATACCTCTTCACAATAGTCCCCAAGGGCTTCTTCCCGCTCCAGGACACCGGGCGTCTTTTCGGGAATATCCAGGCGGCGGAGAACGTATCGTTTCAGTCCATGAAGAAAAAGCTCGAAGAGGTAGTGGACATAATAAAAAAAGATCCTGAAGTAGACTATGTTATAGGGTTCACGGGCGGCGGCGGCTCGACCACCAACACCGCAAGGATGTTCATAGCGCTGAAACCCTTCAGCGAACGGAAATCAAGCATCCTCGCGGTAATGGCGAGGCTCAGGAAGAAGCTCGCCTCCGTGCCGGGCGCGCCGACGTTCCTCCAGCCCGTGCAGGACCTCCGCGTCGGCGGCAAACTCAGCAGCGCCCTTTATCAATACACCCTGCAGGGCAATAACCTGCCCGAGCTTGCCCTCTGGACCAGGCGCCTGCTTGAGAAAATGCGCCGTCTGCCGCAGCTTACCGACGTAAACAGCGATCTCCAGGACAAAGGTCTTCAGGCTACTCTCGTTATAGACCGCCCCACTGCGGCCCGGCTCGGCATTACGCCGCAGGCGATAGACAACACCCTCTACGACGCCTTCGGCCAGAGGCAGGTGTCCATAATCTACTCCACACTGAACCAGTACCACGTAGTGATGGAGGTCGCGCCGCGTTTCTGGCAGCGTCCGGATTCCCTGAAATACATATACGTGCCGACGTCCGGCGGCGGCCAGGCGCCTCTCAGCGCATTCACGCGCTACAAGCCGGAAAACACATCGCTCTCAGTGAATCACCAGGGGCAGTATCCCTCCGTCACCATTTCATTTAACCTCCGCCGCGGCGTTGCGCTGGGAGATGCGGTAAACGCAGTCGAGGATACGGCCAGGAAACTCGGTATGCCCGCGAACATACTCGGGAGCTTCTCCGGCACAGCCCAGGCCTTCCAGACCTCGCTTGCCAACGAGCCGCTTCTGATACTTGCCGCGCTTGCCTCGGTCTATATCGTTCTCGGCATACTCTACGAGAGCTACGTCCATCCCCTTACGATACTGTCCACGCTTCCGTCCGCGGGCGTAGGCGCGGCGCTTGCGCTGATGATTACCGGGACGGACTTGAGCGTAATAGCGATGATAGGCATAATTCTTTTGATTGGCATAGTAAAAAAGAACGGTATAATGATGGTGGATTTTGCCCTGGAGTCGGAACGAAAGGACGGCAAAAACCCCGTGGACGCCATCTATCAGGCGTGTCTCTTGCGGTTCAGGCCGATAATGATGACGACCATGGCGGCGCTTCTGGGCGCGATGCCTCTGGCGATAGGCGGAGGAGTAGGCTCGGAGCTAAGGCGCCCGCTCGGCCTGACAATCGTCGGAGGGCTTATATTCAGCCAGATGCTGACACTTTTCACGACGCCGGTGATGTATCTCTACCTGGACCGCTTCAGGCTATGGGTGCAGGGCAAGCGGGCGGTTCATGCAAAGGATCCGGCAATCAACTAAACGCGGCTATGCGTAATTCTCGGAGGGATATGAAGATATTCAGGCTTATATTCGCGGCCATGATTCTTTCGGTTTTTGCGGCGTGCGCCGTCGGGCCGAACTACGTCCGGCCTTCTGCGGCAACTCCGCCGGTTTTCAAGGAGATAAGCGGCTGGAAGACCGCCCAACCGGCGGACAATCGCATACGGGGGCCGTGGTGGAAGATATACAACGACCCGACTCTGGACAGGCTTGAGGCAAAAGTCAACGTCTCTAACCAGAACATTATCCAGGCAGAGGCCCAGTTCCGGCAGGCGCGCGCGCTGGTCATGGCAGCACGCGCCGCATACTTCCCGACCATCGGCGCAGGCGTGTCATTCGCCAGGTCGAGTCCTTCCACGACGACAGTCTCAAGTTTCGGCGGGTTTATTCAGCGTACCGAGTCGTCAGATTACTCCCTGCCGGTAAACGCGTCGTGGGAGCCGGACTTCTGGGGCAAGGTGAGGAGGAGCGTGGAATCGAACAGCGCTAACGCGCAGGCGAGCGCGGCGGACCTGGCCTCGGCGGAGCTCAGCATCCAGTCTGAGCTTGCGCAGGACTACTTCCAGCTCCGCACCCTCGACGCCCAGGAAAAACTGCTGGATTCCACCGTCTCCCTATACAAAGAGTCCCTAAAGCTCACGACGAACCGCTACAACGCCGGTGTCGTGTCCGAGGCGGACGTTGCGCAGGCGGATACCCTGCTCAAGACCACGGAGGCCCAGGATATAGACCTCGGCGTTCAACGCGCCCAGCTTGAACATGCCATCGCCGTGCTTGTCGGGACGCCGGCGTCAAGCTTCTCGATTCCCCCTCTGCCGCTAACGGCCTCTCCCCCGGCGATACCCGTCGGCGTGCCGTCGGAGCTTCTGGAGCGCAGGCCGGACATCGCTGCGGCGGAAAGGCGCGTCGTCGCCGCCAACGCCCAGATAGGCGTCGCCGAAGCGGCGTATTATCCAAGCATCACCTTAAGCGCGTCCGGCGGATTCCAGAGCGGGAGTATATCCAAGTGGCTTACCTGGCCGAGCCGCTTCTGGTCTTTCGGCCCGTCCCTGGGCTGGACGATATTCAGCGGGGGCTTAAGACACGCGCAGACCGCCGAGGCAAGGGCCGCGTATGACGCAAGCGTGGCGGCATACCGGGAGACTACCCTCGTCGCGTTTCAGGAGGTCGAGGACAACCTGGCCGCCCTGAAGATACTTTGGCGGGAGGCGATAACCGAGGACGCGGCGGTAAGGGCCGCAAAGAAGTCCACCGCGATTATTACGAACCAGTATAAGGCGGGCACCGTCGCCTACCTGAACGTCATATCGGCCCAGAGCGCCGAGCTTGGAAACGAGAAAAGCGCAATTGACATACAGGGCCGGCGCCTGAACGCGAGCGTGCTGCTTATCAAGGCGCTGGGCGGCGGCTGGGACGCCTCAAGCCTTCCCACGGCCGGGGAGCTTACCTCTTCAAAGAAATAAGGGGAATAAATTGCGTGGGCAAGCCGGTTGCGACCCGCTAAGGCGAGAAGAACGCGAGCCTTTTGACGGGGTAGCCGAACTTCAGTAGAAAATCCCGGCTGCCTGTGAATTTTGGCACAATCCCGGCCTGGAAGAAATATTTTTCCCAGAGCAAGGTTTGGTCTTCGCCGAAAAGCCGGATGACGGTTTCCTGCATACCCATTGCAGCGCGGCTGGCGTAGCAGATGAAGCTTTTCCCGTCCGGTGAAAGCGCTATCTTGATATCTGAAGCCAGGCTGTTTGGCCGGGCCGGCTGGGGATCTGAAACCCGGCCGCCGGTCAAGGCCGGTCTACCGGTTGAAGCCGGTCTACCGGCCGAGACGGCAAGCTCCGGGAGGTTCACGGCAATGACCTCCGCTTTTGGGAATATGGCCTTAATCTGCCTTGTCAGGCCGCTGTTTTTTACGTCGAACGGCTTGAACATCATCATATATGCCTTTTTTGCATCCTTTGAGAGCATAAGCTCAAAACCGTATCCTTTGCGCCCGACAGTCTTCAGGTTGCCCTGCCTGTCAATCAGGTTTATGAACGAGAGATTTCCCCCGCGCACGCGGAAGAGGCCGCCCAGACAGCCTTCTATGATATGCCGTGGGAAATAGGACTCTTTCCACATCTGTTTTCCGTTTTTGTCCAGGAGGACTATCGAGGAGCATTGCCTTTTCCCCATACCCATCGGCGCGGCGAAACAGCTCCCGTCCGCCGCCATGAATCCGTCCTGCGCATCGAGCCAGCCGTCGAGGTTTTCACCCGCGTCCCTGTCCATAAGCAGTTTGCCGTTTCGATCGTAGAGATAAAGCCTCTGTCCGGGTTTTGTCATGCTGTACGGCGGAGTCTCGTCGTCTATGAGCACGCGTGAGCCGTCGTCGGAGATGATTACGGAGGCTAGGCCGTAATCGTCCTTCGGCGCGGCTATAAAGAGCAGTTTCCCGTCCTTGTCCATATACCGGATCTCGTACCACCCCCCGGAGGCAAAGTAGGCGACGGCATAGCACTCGCCGGATTTGGCGAGCCATACCCGGCGGCGGATAACCGGAAGCTCCTTCGAGATCGGCGTCGCCGGCAGACCGGCCTCAACCGGCAGACTATTTTTGGGTTGACCGGTTTTTGGCCCGCCGGTTTGCCCGGCACGAGCTATCCATAGCCTGGGGCCGGGGACGGTAAGGGTTTTCTTGTCCGTGAGGTCTTCGACAAGCTTAAGCCCGCCTCTTCGGCTTACAGCGATAACGCGGGCGGGCTGGCTGCCATTGGCCGAGAGTTGGACGGCAAGGAGTTCGCCGCCGGAATTGAACCGGCTGACGGCTATCAGGGGAGGAGAGAAACCGAGGTTAAACCTCTGGCGCACCGAGGGCGCGGCAAGGGCCGGAGAAGAAAGGGCTATGAAGGCTGCGAATATAAAAACGATTTTACACATTATGCTTTCTTGAGGATTTAAGAATCTTATCAGACATTATACTACTTCACAATGCCGAATTTTTGACACCGGGGAATAAAATCGGGTTATAATTGTAGCAGAAAAGGCTTGTTTGGGGCGGCAAAAGAGGGGCGGGGAATGAAGAAAATCGGCCTCACCGGGGGCATAGCCTCCGGAAAAAGCACGATAAGCCGCGCACTTGGCGAGATGGGCGCGAGAATAATAGACGCCGATTTGCTGGCGCGCGAGGCGCTTATGCCGGGGACGGAGACATACCGGGCGACCGTGAAACTCTTCGGGAGGAGAATACTTTCCTCCGACGGCCGTATCGACAGGAAGGCTTTGGGGGATATTGTGTTCCGTAACCCCGAGAAGCGAGTCAGGCTGGAAGGCGTGGTGCATCCGGAAGTGTTTCGCCGCGAGGCCGAAATTATGGATGAGATAACGAAGAGTGAACCGGACGCGCTTGTAATATTCGACGCCGCGCTCCTGATAGAATCGGGCGTATGGCGCAGGATGGACGGCCTGATTGTGGTGTGGTGCAGGAAAGAGACGCAGGTGGACAGATTGATTAAGAACTGCCGGCTGAAGCCTGAAGAAGCGGTGTTGAGAGTGGAGGCGCAGATGCCTCTGGACGAGAAGAAAAAATACGCCTCGTGGATTATCGACAATGATGGCGACGTATCGCTCGCAATCCGCCAGGCGAGGGAGATATACCAGAAACTGGCGGAGTAATATACTGAATAAGTTTGACTTTTACTCTTGTTTTATTTAAACTTAAGCGTTACAGTGCTCTGAAATGGCCTTGGCGGATTGTGGAGGGTAAAGCCTCTTGAGGGAGAAGAATAAGAGCAGGATAAGGAAGGCCGTTTTCCCCGCCGCGGGCCTGGGCACCCGGTTCCTTCCGGCCACCAAGGCCTCGCCGAAGGAGATGCTCCCCCTCGTTGACAAGCCGCTTATACAATATGGCGTGGAGGAGGCCGTTGCCTCCGGGATGGATGAGGTAATCATCATCACCGGCAGAGGAAAGCGGGCCATCGAAGACCATTTCGACATATCCTTCGAGCTTGAATACGAGCTCAGGGAAAAGAACAAACTGAAGCTCCTGGCGGAGGTGGAGAGGATATCGAACATGGTGAATTTCTCCTATATCCGCCAGAAAAAGGCTCTGGGGCTTGGCCACGCGGTGCTGTGCTCGGAGCCTTCCATCGACGGCGAGCCCTTCGCAGTTATACTCTCAGACGACATAATAGACGCAAAAACGCCCGCCACGAAACAACTCGTGGACGTCTACGAGAAATACCGCTCTCCGGTGGTGGCGATATGCGAAGTGCCGAAAGAAGCCGTATCGAGTTATGGCATAATAGATGCCATAGAAGTGGAGCGCGGGGTATATCAGGTCCGGGAGATGGTTGAGAAGCCTTCCGTGGGAAAAGCGCCGTCGAATTTTGCCATAATAGGCCGGTACGTGCTGACGCCCGATATCTTCGGCCATTTAAAGGAGACAAAGCCCGGCAAGGGCGGAGAGATACAGCTTACGGACGGGCTCCAGGGGTTGATCAAGGAGCGGCCCGTCTATGCATGCAGGTTCAGGGGAACGCGCTACGATGCCGGGGACAAGCTGGGGTTTTTGAAGGCGACGGTGGAATATGCCCTCAAGGACCAGAGCCTGGGCGTCGAGTTCAGAAAATATATAAAGGGACTGAACCTGTAGTAGATTGTGTGCGGGAGGTTTAAATGGCGGTAAAGAAAGCCGGTTTTCCATCCAGCGTTATAGGGGAGGAATTTAAAAATCTCCTGAGGCTTATAGAAGAGGACGAGAAAAGCTCCGGCATCGGCGAGACATCCGGGCCGCTTCTCGACCTCTATGAAACAAAGGAAGGCGTGGTCGTGGAAGTCGACCTGCCCGGCATAGACCCGTCCCTGATAGGCATTTGCATATTCCACGGTTTCCTGACCGTCGAAGGGATTAAGCGCGAGAGGCTTTGCGAAAGCGAAAGAGTGAACTACCTCTGCATGGAGCGGTCATTCGAGCCGTTTCGGAGGATAATCAGGATTGCCGTCCCGATAAACCCGAAGGAGGGAAAAGCCGTCTATCAAAAGGGTGTTTTGACCGTAACATTCCCGAAAGTCAAGGAAAAGCGCGGAGAACCGATAAGGATTAAAATCGAGCGGAAATAAAAACAAAAAGGAGACCAGAGCATAGTGGCCGAACAAAGCGAACAACTCCAGGAAGAACAGCAGCAGGTAGAGATACCGGACAGGCTTCCCCTTCTGCCCATACGGGACATCGTTATCTTCCCGTACATGATACTCCCGCTCTTTGTCGGCAGGGACATGTCCATAAAGGCTATCGACGACGCCCTGTCCGGCAACAGGCTCATCCTGCTTGTGGCGCAGAGGGACCTGAACACCGAAAACCCGGAGCCTAAAGACCTCTATGATGTCGGCACGGTAGGAATGATAATGCGCATGCTGAAGCTCCCGGACGGGCGGGTTAAGATACTCGTCCAGGGCATGTCCAAGGCTAAAATCAACACATACGTTCAGACCGAACCTTATTTCCTTGTTAACATCGAGAAGGTCGTGGAGCCGAAGGAGCAGAAGCTGACGCTTGAGGTTGAGGCCCTGATGCGAAACGTCAAGGAGCAGCTTGAGAAGATGATCTCTCTTGGCAAGATGCTCCTGCCGGACATCATGGTCATAGTGGAAAACATCGATGACCCCGGCAAGCTTGCAGACCTTGTCGCCTCGAACCTCGGTCTTAAGGTCGAGACAGCCCAGGAAGTCCTTGAGATTACGGACTCCAGGGAGCGGCTGACAAAAGTAAACGAGATAATCTCGAAGGAGCTCGAAGTCCTGACGATGCAGCAGAAGATACAGGCGTCGGCCAGGGGCGAGATAGACAAGAGCCAGAGAGAGTATTTCCTCCGGGAACAGCTGAAGGCCATCCAGAAGGAGCTTGGCGACACGGACGAGCGCACCGAGGAACTTAATGACCTTAGAAAAAAGGTGGAAGAAGCGAAGATGCCGGAGAAGGTCATGGCCGAGGCGGAGAAGCAGCTCAAGCGCCTCGAGAGGATGCACCCGGACGCCGCCGAGTCCGCCGTCATACGCTCCTACATAGAGACGCTGGCCGAACTTCCCTGGGCAAGGAGCACGCAGGACAACTTAGACATTGCCGCCGCGAAGAAAATACTCGACGAGGACCACTACGACCTGGAGAAGGTAAAAGACAGGATACTCGAATACCTCTCCGTCAGGAAGCTAAAAGAGAAGCTGAAAGGCCCCATACTCTGCTTCGTCGGGCCGCCGGGCGTGGGCAAGACGTCCCTTGGGAAATCCATCGCCAGGGCGCTTGGGCGCGAGTTCTTCAGGATGTCCCTGGGCGGGATCCGTGACGAAGCCGAGATACGCGGGCACAGAAGGACTTACGTCGGGGCGCTTCCGGGCAGGATTATTCAGGGTATTAGGCAGTGCAACACGAATAACCCCGTCTTCATGCTCGACGAGGTGGACAAGGTCGGAGCGGACTTCCGGGGAGACCCGTCCGCTGCCCTGCTCGAAGTCCTCGACCCGGAGCAGAACTTTGCTTTTGTAGACCACTACCTCGCTGTGCCGTTCGACCTGAGCAACGTCATGTTCATCACCACCGCGAACCTGGCCGATCCCATAATCCCGGCCCTGAAGGACAGGATGGAGACCATACACCTCGCGGGCTACACGGAAGAGGAAAAAAAGGGAATCGCGCTGAAATATCTGATACCGCGTCAGCTCAAGGAGAACGGTGTGACGGAGAAAGACATCATAATCTCCGACCAGGCCCTAACCCAGCTCATATCCCAGTATACAAGGGAATCCGGCTTAAGGAACCTTGAGCGCGAGGTCGCAAACATATGCAGGAAGGTGGCCAGGAAGATTGCAGAGGGCAAAAAAGGCCCGATACACATTACGCCCAAGGAACTGCACAAGTATGTCGGCACGCCACGGTTCCTGCCGGAGGAAGAGCGGGAAAAGGACGAGGTTGGTGTGGCGACGGGGCTTGCCTGGACGGAGACGGGCGGGGATATACTCTTCATAGAGGCCACGACGATGAAAGGCAAGGGCAGCCTTACCCTGACCGGCCACCTGGGAGAGGTTATGAAGGAGTCCGCGCAGGCCGCGCTCTCCTATGTCCGCTCCAAGGCTCCTTCCCTCGGCATAAAGGAAGACGTCTTCGGCAAGACCGACCTTCATATCCACGTCCCGGCTGGGGCCATACCGAAAGACGGGCCGTCCGCGGGCGTAACGATGGGAACCGCGCTTACCTCCGCTCTTACCGGCAGGCCGATAAGCAAGGATGTCGCCATGACCGGCGAGATTACGCTGCGGGGCAGGGTTCTACCCATCGGCGGCCTTAAGGAGAAAACCCTCGCCGCGAGGCGCGCGGGCATAAAAACGGTGATAGTCCCGAAAAGAAACGCCAAGGACATAGAAGACATCCCGAAACTCGTCCGTAAAAGCCTTGAGATAAAATTCGTCGAGCACATGGACGAGGTGCTCGAAATAGCACTTCTGAAATGACCCCAACTTTACGGACTCTCGGCGAGTTTGGGGCTATCGATAAAATAGCTGACGCCTTCGGAGGCCGGGCTCCGGATGAAAAAGGACGCAGGAGCCGTCCGGGATTCAGGCTCCTGGCGGGCATAGGAGACGATGCCGCGGTCTTCAGATGGGGCGGCGGCAAGGGTGCTGGAGAGGCGGGAGGCGGCAAAAAAGGGAGTGCGGGAACTCCATACGATTTGCTTGCCTCCGCCGATTTGCTGGTTGAAGGCATACATTTCGACCTTTCTTATACCGGGCTCAAAGACCTGGGATACAAGGCCCTCCAGGCAAACTTAAGCGACATAGCCGCGATGGGCGGGGAGCCGCTTTTTTACCTCGTCTCAATAGCCGCGCCGGGAGGCATGGACTTCCGGAAGCTCAGGGCGTTGTATTCGGGTATGGATGAGGCCGGGCGGGAGTCCGGTATAAGGCTCGCGGGCGGAGATACGTCCAATACTCCGGGGCCGATATTCATAAATATCTCCATAACGGGCCGTGTGGAACATGGCCGAGCCGTGATGAGGTCGAATGCCAGGCCCGGGGACGGGATATGGGTTACCGGGACGCTTGGAGACAGCGCGGCGGGATTGGAAATTCTGAAGGCGGGTATGTGTTTGTCCTCCCCGCCCGCGGCCGGCCGGCCGGCTGCGGGGGAGGGTGGAGCGAAGCGCCGGGAGAAGGTTGAAATGAAGTCGCTTGGCCCCCGTCACGCGGGCGCCGGACAATACCTCCTTTCCCGGCACTTGAGGCCGCAGGCGCGCATCAAGGCCGGGAGGCTCCTCGGAAAGGCCGGAATCGCCACCGCGATGATAGACATAAGCGACGGGATATCCTCCGACCTGCTGCATATCCTGAAGGCTTCCGGCGCCGGGGCGGTCATATACGAAGACAGATTGCCGCTTTCCGAGGAGCTCATGGCGTATGCTGGCAGGGAACGGGCGCTCGATATTGCGCTTTCCGGGGGTGAGGACTACGAGCTTCTGTTCACGGCAAGGGGTCGGGGGGAGGCAAGCCGGGCGGTCGGACGGGCAGGGCGCGGCGCGCAGGGAGTTTCGACGCGCGGACGGCAACCGACAGAACGCCTGATGGCTGCGCTTGGGAGAAGGGCCAAAGTCACATTCACGAAGATCGGAGAGGTGCTAGAGACGGGTTCGGCATACATAGAATCAGCCGGGGGGAAAAGAAGAACGCTTAAGGCAAAGGGTTACAAGCATTTCGAATGACCGGGAAATTTAAAGAAGGCATAAGACATATTCTGCACCTGGATGAGACGCCGCACGACCTTGCAAGGTCGTTCGCCGTGGGCGTGTTTGTTGCGTTCTCGCCGTTTCTCGGCATCCATTGGATAATAATCCTGACTCTGGCGTGGCTATTCCGGCTGAACAAGGTTGTAGCCCTTACCGGGACGTTCGTGAACAACCCCTGGACGATAGCCTTCGTTTATATTGTGCCGACATGGCTTACGGTATCGGCCATGCGAAATATGGGTTTCGATATTCCACCGATGAACTACAGCCATATCACGGCGCAGTTCCTGGGCCGGACAGCCAGGCACGAGGTCTGGGAAATAGCCTTCTGGAGGGGCTTTATCAGGGAGTTCAAACCCTATGCGTATGCATTCGGATTCGGGACAACTGCCGCGGGGGTTGTGGCCTCTGTAATATCTTATTTCGCGGCATATTTCGGTATAAAATATTACAGAAAAAGAAAAGAAGGCCTGGCAGCGCCGGATAAGCCGCATAGCCGGGCGGGGTTAAAAATAGATTAATACAAGCGGGAAGCTCTTAAATGGTAAGCATAATCATACCGGCATACAACGAGGCCGGGTCTATAAGGGACGTCGTAGGCAAGATACACGAAACACTTGCCAAATCCGGCTCTGAATACGAGATAATCGTTGTGGACGACGGTTCATCCGACGGCACCGCCGCGAAGCTCGTGGGCCAGAGTGCGCTAATCCTCACGCACCCGGAGAACAAGGGATATGGGGCGTCTCTCAAGACCGGCATAAGAAGCGCCAAGGGCGATGTCATCGTCATAATGGACGCGGACGGGACGTATCCGCCGGAGATGATACCGGAGCTTCTATCCGGCATGGATGAAGGCTACGACATGGTCGTCGGCGCAAGGACCGGCAGGGACGTGAATATCCCGCTTTTTCGCCGCCCGGCGAAATTTATCTTAAAGAAGCTTGCGGATTATCTTTCCGAGACGAAGATACCCGACCTTAACTCCGGCCTCCGGGCGTTTAGAAAAGAACTGGCTATAAAATATTTTCACCTTCTGCCATCCGGCTTTTCATTCACCACCACCATAACGCTCGCCCTGCTCTCCGACGGATATAACGTAAAATACATACCCATAAACTACCTCGTCCGCGCGAGGGGCAAGTCCAAGATAAGGCCGATAAAGGACTTTTCGAACTTCTTCCTGCTCATAATCCGGGTGATATGCTATTTCAATCCCCTGAAGGTCTTCCTGCCTACAAGTCTCCTTTTTCTTGCAGTAGGGATATACCATGTCATAGTAACGCTTGTCCGCTTTCACAGGGTCACGGAGGCGGGACTGCTTGCCGTCCTGCTCGGGTTCCAGATAGGCTTCATCGGTCTAATCACGGATGTCATGGTCAGGAGAGACCGGTGGATAAGGTAAAAGAGAGAGATGGGCGTATAATTTTTTATGTTATCGTAATAATAACCCTTGGGATTATTCCGTATTGGGAGGTGATTGCCAAAGGGTTTTATTTAGGCGAGGATTTTAATTTTCTTTTAAGGAGTATTCATCTACCGTTGTTGGCCGGTTTCGTTCAAAATTATGTTCCGAAAAACGATCTTGTCCGCTATCACCCCCTCGCGGAAGTTTTATGGAAAATCCAGTATCTTATTTTTGGTATGCGGCCCGCGCTCTCGCATCTGGTAAACGTATTGCTTAACTGCCTTAATGCGATTCTCCTTTTTTGGGTGGTTTTAAATATCACCGGGAATAAGCAAATGAGCTTTTTTGCGGGCTTGCTGTTCGCGCTTAGTCCTTTACATGCCGAGCCGGCCTCCTGGTTGTGCGCCAACAATATCCTGCTCAGCACCTTTTTTTTCCTTGCAGGTCTTATAACCTTTGAAGGTTATCTGAAGAAGGGGAAAGCCGTTTATTACGGCGCAACTGTACTGTTCATAATACTGGCCATCGCTTCCTTTGAAGCGAGCGTTGTCTTGCCGGTGGTTCTTCTTTTTTATGATTTCCTATGGGGAAAGAATACGGGTTTAAAAACTAGGATAAAGACCCACTTGCCGTTCTTTATCTTATTGGTATTTTATTTCATGTTCCGGTTTATTATGTTTGGCGGATTAGGAGATCACGGTATTATTTTACATACCAACAAAACAGATTTTTTAAAAACGCTGTTTATCAGAAACCCGGTTAATTTTATATATCCCGTCGACAGAAAAATCTTCACAAGCGGTTCCTTGTATATTTTCTGGTTTTCGTCCGCCGCCTTAGTACTATTGCTGGTTATCCGGCGAAATGAAATATGGGAAAATTATAGGATACTGCTATTTTCTCTATTTTTGATGTTGGTTACGTGCTTGCCATATATTGGCATACTTGAAATTGGGAAAGATATGTGGAATTCCAGATACTTGTATCTGGCATCCGGGGGTTTTTGCATTCTTGTGTCCTGGCTGTTGATGGGTGCGGTAAATGGCGCCTCGGTATATTCGCCAAGGGTTATTTTTTTAACGGTGATAATTTTTAGTCTCTACGGCTTTATGTTATACAACAACAACAAAGCATGGGTGGGAGCATCCGTAAGGATGAGGACCGTCTATAATGACTTGAACGATATTGCTGTCCACGCACGTAGGGACGAAGCGGTTTTTATTATCGATCCACCGAAATTTTATAAAGGAGCGCGTTTTTCTTATTGGGGATTCAATAGTATTGGTCAATTATTATCCAAGCCTGGCAAACATGTATGGCCTATAGCAGTTACAAAAAAAAGTAATCGCCTTGAATTTATATGGAGCAGTCAAGGACCAGGAGAATCCAAGGCCGCCGAAATTCTCGCCGATGCTAAGACAGCAAAGGCTTTAAATATGAATGCAATTTTGGTAAGTTGGGACGAAGGGAAAAGGCATCTTTCGGTGTTGAAGAATTATGATTAAGAAACTTCAGGCATAATGAAAGTCCTCCTCGTAAACCCGCCGCAGCTAAACCTTATAACCAACAATATACCGTCCGTCGTGGACGAGGAACGCGGGTATAACCCGCCGCTCGGCATACTTTATGTCGCGGCCTATGCCCGCGAGAACACCCCGCACGAGATAAAGGTAATAGACGCCGTCGTCGAGGAACTGGGTTATCCTGAGCTAAAAAGCCGCATTGCGCTTGAAAAGCCGGATGTGGTAGGGATTACGGCCACGACCTTTACGCTCGTTGACGCCTGCGAGACGGCAAGGCTTGTAAAGGAGATAGACAAAGAGATAAAGGTCGTAATGGGCGGGCCGCACCCGTATATCTACCCGGAGGAAACCATAAACCTGCCGGGCGTGGATTTCCTGGCGCTGGGGGAGGGCGAGGAGGTCTTCTCCGCGCTTGTTAACAACCTGCACAACCCCGCCGCGCTGAGGAAAACAAGGGGCCTGGTGTTTAAGCATAACGGTGAGATTATAAATACCGGCAACCCGCCGCTTATCGAAGATTTAGGCTCGCTCCCCTTCCCCGCGAGGGACCTAACGCCCTACAGAAAATATTACTCGCTCATCGCAAAAACGCAGCCCGTGACCACTATGATAACCAGCCGCGGCTGCCCCTTCAGGTGTCTTTTTTGCGACAGGCCGCACCTTGGCAAGCGCTTCCGCCCGCGCCCGGCCGTGAATGTCGTGGATGAAATGGAGCAGTGCGTCGGCCTGGGGATTAGGGAGTTTCTGATATACGACGACACGTTTACCGTAAAAAAGGAGCGTGTCTCAGAGATATGCCGGGAGATAACGGAACGCGGCTTGAAGGTTGGCTGGGACGTCCGGGCGAGGGTGGATACCATAACCCCGGAGATGTTAAAGGCCATGAAGGACGCCGGCTGCGAGCGGATCCATTACGGCGTTGAGGCGGGAAGCCCTGAAGTGATAAAGACTTTGAGGAAGGGGATAACCATAGAACAGGTGCGCCGGGCATTCAGGGAAACAAAAGACGCCGGAATATCCATCCTGGCGTATTTTATGATAGGCTCCCCGGGCGAGACGAGGGCGCAGATGGAAGAAAGCCTGCGTCTGGCGGGGGAGTTGTCCCCAGATTACCTGCACCTGGCCATTACCACGCCCTTTCCGGAGACGGACCTCTACCGCATGGGGTTTGAAAGGGGTGTCCTGAAAGACGACTACTGGCGGGAATTCGCCAAGACCCCGAAGGCCGGTTTTACCCCGAAGGTATGGGATGAATACCTTGACAGGGAGGAACTTGTGGAACTCCTGCACAGGGGATACAAGGACTTCTACCTCCGGCCCGGGTATATCTGGAAGGGCATCAAGGGCTTAAAGTCGTTCTCGGAACTGAAGAGCAAGGCCAGGGCCGGCATCAAATTATTCAAGATTTGAGCAAAAACACTCAAGCCGTTTGAGTGAAAATACTGATTGCATTGCGGCTAATCAGGCGCGGCCAACGTTTGTTTATATGGCTTAATAGTTTGATTTTGCTGATTTTTTTGATTTATTTAGAGGAAATTGCGATTTTGGAGCGTTTTTTGAATTTAAAACCTTTCAAGATTATTTTTTCTTTTTTTAATAGGGAGATTGAGGGCTGCGCAGCCCGTAAGAAGCCGGATTGTTAATGCTTTGGCATAGTTATTGCTTCCAATATATACTGAAGATAGCTTTGATTTTATAGAGTTTTTAAGGAAGAGACGCATAACTTCAGAACTTATTCATTTTGAGATTTCAAATTTAAAACAGAAAAGGCGGTGGGTTATGAGGAGGCTCGGGTTATTTTGCCTTGCAGGTTTGCTGGTCGTTGTTTTCGGTGTTTCCATTGGTCCAGCCAAGAGCTGGGCGGCGGGATATGGAACATACACGACTGCTATAAGTTCAGGGAATCTTTTGCAGCCAGACAAGATCGCGGTTGATTCGGCAAACGGCGACATTTATGTTACCGACGCCGGAGGGGGCGATTACGCAGTCAGGAAATACGACAAAAATTACAACTACCAGTTTTCATTCTCCATCAGCGGTTCGCCAGTCGGCGTAGCCGTTGATACCAATAACATATTCGTGGGCGATTCCACCAACAAATGCGTATGGATATATGACAAAACCGGCGTCTTGACCAACCTGCCCGGCACTACTGGCAATAAGCTTCCGGCACCGGCTGCGCCCGCCCCGTCTTCTGTAATCAGCTTCCCGGACAGCATTGCGATCGCTCCTTCCGGGCAGATATTTGTCGCTGATGGCGACAACGACGTCGTACTTATTTATAACGCCGATGGAAGCTATAATTCATACTTTGGCACCTCCGGTAATACAAACGGGTATTTTTATTTCCCATCAGGTATAACTTTCGCCAACAGCAGTGACTCCGGCACCGCTACTACGCAGTATTTTTACGTTGGCGACCAGGGAAACTACAGGGTGCAGGAATTTTACTATGTTTATAATGACACAACCAAAGCCATAACTACCGCCCCGACATGGCAAGCTAGCGTGGGAGCCGAGGGCGATGGTTTTGGCAAGTTCCTTCGTGTAAGCGACCTGGCGTATGACAGCATTTTCAACCGTCTTCTTGTAGACGATTCATTACAGCAGGTTGTCCAGGAGTTCGATATAAACGGCGCCACCCTGAATGCCGCATTCAATTATTCCGGCAGCGCCACGCAGGGCTACCTCAACACTCCGACGGGTGTGGCGCTTGGCTATGGAAACAGCGGACAGGAGTTGTATGTTGCAAACAACCAGAGCAGCAATATAGCGGTATTTGTCGCTAATCAGGGCCCGCCGCCGTCCATTACGTCGCTTACTCCTGCCGCGGACACCGTCCCGACGGCCACGCCGTATACTATCAGTTATACGGTTTCAGACCCGAACGCCGGAAATCTTACTGTAAAATTGTATTATTACAATGTTCTTGCCCCGTCGGTGTTGTTGCCGCTTGCCACACAGACGGCCACCATATCCACTGCGGGCGGGAGCTATAACGGTACCTTTGCCTGGAACTGGACTGCTTATATCGGCGGGTATAATATTACTCCGCCAGAGCCTACCGGCGACTGGAAAATATATGCTACCGTCACCGATGCATCGGGCAATATTGCCACAGCCACCAGCAGCAAGTTCAGCATAATTACCGACGGCACCAGTTACGACGGGAATACTTGGACAGAACCCAACGGGGCTAATACCCCCAACTATACCAACTACCTGTATGCCCTCTACGGCGCCTCAAACACCGACTACGACGGTGATGGCTTGCTCAACGGGGATGAGCTCAACGGCACATATAACGGTTCCGGCAGCTATACGGACGCCATAAGCGGCCAGGTGCACAACTATAACTACAATAATGCCTCTACCGACATGACCAAGGCCGACAGCGACGGCGACGGACTTACAGACGGTCAGGAAGAGGGCAGAGTAGCCGCCGGGACATATAACGGTAGCGCATACTATGTGCATACAAACCCGAACAATCCGAATACCGACGGTTGTACGCTAAAAGATGGTGCCCAAGTCTTAAGACAGACAGACCCGTTGGACACCTCGACCTGCCAGGCGCCATCCGGAACCCTTGTAGGTATGTATTACGCTTTTGGCAACGAGACTTCGGTGGAAGGTGTTAGCACTCCGAATCAGAGTTGGACAACGCGATTTGAAGTATCCAATCCTACAACGAACAGCGTAACAGGTACTATGACGATTTACGATATGAACGGCAATGCCACCAACACAAGCGGTCTTAGTTTTGGACCACATCAGAGCATTGAGATAGATCCTTCGACATACCCCAATAGTACCTCCACGGGCAGTGTAGAAATAGCTATGCAGGGGGGGATATTGATAGGCAACGAATATATGGACGTGTTTAATAACAATACGGCGTTAGAGGAATCAGGGCCGGCTATGCTTCCGGCTTCTAAAGCTTATACGACCCTCTACTGTCCTTTATGGGATAACTTGGTTAACTATGACACTCATTCGCGCGATGAATTTACATATCTCTTCCTGAAAAATCCTAATGCCAGCGCGGTTACGGTTTCCATTTATGTTTATGATATGACAAATACCCTGTTAAATCCCGGCGGCACACCGATCAATATTACTATTCCCGCACATGGAAACGTTAAATGGGCGCCTAAATATGCAGGGATAACCGCAACAAAGGGGAATATCGAGATAGACTGCCCAAGCCCGGTTTTGGGATATATACGTTACGATTTTTGGGACACTAATACACATATCTATCAGATGACCGATGGCTATGAATTATTTACTCCCAACGATCAGGTGCCGATTTACTATACCTCTAACTTTTATAATCAAAATCCATGTAACTGGGATGCCACATGGTCAACATGGTATTCGTTAAAAAGTTCGTCAAGCACTTCGATAAATGTCACGGCAGATTGGCATGACATATCGGGCAACGACTTGGGGCCAGAAACTAAAAGTTATACAGCAAATGGCTCGGCGAGCTGGACGCCTGCTTTGTGTGGAATAACTGCGCTTGAGCCAGCATGTCCCGCAACTACATGGACAACAAAAGGTACATCGATAATCACAGCGCCGACCGCATCTTTACTTGGTTTTACAACGAATTACATTGGGCAAGGTGCCTCGTATAATTTTCAAAACCCGATATACTCAGGTAATATATTGTATTTTGGGAATTTTCAGGCAACCGCTACGTCTTCAAGCGGCTTTACGACGTGGGAGACGGTCATGAATCCTAACAGCGCTTCCGTTAACGTGACAATGAATTGGTATAACAGTAGCGGTTCATTGATCTTGACTCAAACAAAAACAGTGGCCGCTCAGGGGCTTGTATCTTTCAGCCCGGAAATGGCGGGAGTTGCTACTGGAACCGTCGGATATGCAGTGGCTACCTCCAATCTGCCTATTGAAGGGTACTCTACTAACTATGATTATACGGAAATTACAAGCGGTTATACTACTCCTAATACCGTGACTGCCTTCCTCGCAGTGCTTCACCCTCTCGCGCCAAACGGCGTTACTACAACGCCAGCCTCGAAACAAATAACGGTAAGTTGGGTGCTGTCTGATGACGATCCTTTGAATTCATTGAGCATTCCAAAAGGCGCAATGGATGTTACATACTATTACATATGGCGCGCAACCCAATATGGCGGTCCCTATACGAAGATAGGGCAAGTGACGGCTGGCACAAGCTCATTTGTCGATACCACTGCGACTTCAGGTGTTAATTACTATTACAAGGTTTCGGCTACAACGGACGGGGTGAACAGTAGTTATTCGCCTGAAACAGCGGCAGTTCAGGCACTGCCATAGCGATTGACTAAATTGGAAATTTTGAGATGCCCTTCATACTGGAGGGCATCTTCTTTCTTAATGGTTTTTATTGAAAAAAAACAAGAATGATGGTATAAGAAATCATGGGATCTAAAGAATCTAAAAGGGAAGCTAAAAGTTTATCGAGACATTTTTGGAATAGCAATCCCTGTGGAGGCTCCTGGAGTTCCGTTGAAGAACAGAGCGAATGGAGGTATAAAAAGGAGCCGTGGATTCCACAAATAATAAAAAATTTAAATCTATCAGATAGAAAGGTTTTGGAAATAGGTTGTGGACCTGGCCTTGATACGTTGCTATTAGCAAAAGAAGCAAGAAAAGTTATAGGTATTGATATCACCGAAAATTCAATAAGATTAGCTTCCGAGAAAATAAAAAGACTCAATTGTCCTAATATCGATCTAATTTTGGCTGATGCCGAAGAACTGCCGATAAAAGAGAATTCAATAGATGTTGTTTATTCTTATGGAGTGTTAGATCATACACCAGATATAACAGCAGCATTTGAAGGAATTTACAAAGTGCTAAAGTCTGATGGATATGGGGCTGTAATGATGTACCGCAAATATACTATACAATCTACAATTGTTTCATTAATTAGATCGTTAAAGAGTTTTTACGGGGAATATAAACTCTCTGCCCCAAAAGAACTTAACCCGACAAAAGGTACAGCAATATTAGAGCTGTTACACTGTCCCGTATTAAATAAATATTCGAAACGTGAAGTAAAAAAAATCTTTTCTCATTTTGATATTAAAATTGAATGCTATCAAACAGGTTTTAGCCGTTTAATAGATTTTTTACCACGAAGAAAATGTTTTTTTTTTAATGCAATGAAAAAATTTTTATGGTGGCTTGAAAAAATTACTCATCAATATTGGGGGTTTTATATGATAGTCTATTTCAGAAAAATTCAAAAAATCAAATGATTTACATAATCCTCCCTATTTTCAATGAAGCCGCCAGACTTGAGACACTGATTACAAAGATTAAAAACGTATTAATAACCGCCAGATTACCATATACGATCATAGCCGTAAACGATGGAAGCAAGGACGATTCACAGCAAATCCTTGAAAGACTCTCAGCCGTTATCCCCATAAATATAATAACTCACAAAATGAACCGTGGGCTAGGGGAGACGCTAAGGGACGGGTTTGAACAAGTCGCGACGCTCGGTGCTAATGGCGATGTAGCTATATGTATGGATGCGGACGATACCCAAGATCCGGGTTGTATCCCGGCTATGATAGATAAACTTAACGAGGGTTACGATATTGTTGTGGCATCCAGGTATGCAAAAGGCGGACAGCAAGTAGGTCTGTCTTGGAATAGAAGATTTTTCAGTAGGGGAGCAAACCTGCTTGCAAAAACATGTTTTCCGGTTAAAGGTCTTAAAGATTATTCTTGTGGTTATAGGGCATACAAGGTTAACATAATACAAAAAGCTATTGATATTTATAAGAATAATTTTATAGAATTGAAAGGTCTTGGATTTACCGCAACGCCGGAAATTTTAATAAAGATGATACGCCTGAAAGCGTCTGTGGCAGAAGTTCCTTTAATATTACGGTATGATCTCAAGGAAAGTTCGAGTAAAATGAATAACTATGCAACTATAATCGGGTACTTGGTTCTTGTTGTTAAAAATATTGGCAAGTAAATCGAGTGATGAATAGTTTAAGGGCCACTAATAATCCGCTGAAATTTGCCTTGATCAACCCGCCATATCCCGTTCCTTTTATCCGCGAGGGACGGTGCCAGCTTTCCCAGAAGATCAGAAAAAATTCAATACCGCAGATGACATTGGCGTATATGGCGTCAGGTCTTTCAAAGGGGGGGTACAAGGTAAAAGTCTGGGACTGTATTGCCGAGAATATAAGCGTAGATGCTCTGAATGAAAAACTTTATGAATGGAAGCCAAACTTCATTTTTTTAAATACGTCGACTCCTACTTTTTCATATGATGTTAAGACTGCGGAAGAAATTAAAAAAAAAATACCCAAAGTTTTTTTGATCGCATTTGGTGTACATGTTTCAGTCTCACCCAATGAAATTATCAAAGACAATCCTGCAATTGATGCAGTAATTTCTGGTGAGCCTGAAGTAGTTGCTTTTAAAATCGCTGACGAAGCCTCTGCGGGAACAAAAAACTTTACAGACATACCAGGTCTTGCAACAAAAAGTCAAAGTATAAAAAAAAATCCATCAATTTTTTGCGATAATTTAGATTCACTTGGAATTCCCGCATGGGAATTTTTGCCTATTAAGTATTATATTCATCCGGTATTTAATAAACCTTATCTGATTATTAATACAAGCCGCGGATGCCCGCAAAGATGTATTTTTTGCGTAGGCCATATATTTTATGGCTACAAGGTGCGGTACCGCTCTGTTGAGTCTATCATTGAGGAAATAAAATTGAATATTGAGAAATTTGATGTTAGACATTTTTGGTTTTACGCAGACGATTTTACATACAACCCAGGGTTTGTAAAGGAATTGTGTAGGGGAATAATAAAGGACAGGCTTAATATTACGTGGTGGAGCAATACAAGGGTAGATTGTTTGGATAGAGAGATGTTTAATTTGATGGCAGAAGCTGGATGTTCAATGCTTTCGATCGGCGGCGAAAGTGGCGATGAAGATATGCTCAATAGAATGCGCAAAAGAACTACCCCGGATCAAATAACTCAAACTGTAAAATTGTTAAGAGAGTCTAAAATAATATCGCTTGTATATTTTATATTTGGTCTACCCGGAGAAACAAAAAAAAGCATAACAAATACAATCAAATTTGCAATTCAATTAAACCCGGATTTCGTAGAATTTTATCCAGCCATACCTTTTCCAGGAACCGAATTTTATTGTATCGCTATAAAAGAGAATATGATAACCGTGGATAGTTATGATTATTTTCATAATGACGGGAAAAATGCAGTTGTGAAAGTTAATGATTTATACCCCAAAGACATTAACAGTGCGATAGGAAAGGCATACCGAAGATTTTATTTTAGGCCGATGTATTTGTTTACGCTATTTAAGAATTTTCCACGATTACGGTTTTTATCGCGCCTTATGTCGTTTGGAATTTCATATTTTAAAATATTGGCAAGAGAAAAGGGATAGAGAGAAGTAATTGTAAAAAACAAATATGCACAAGGCGCACCAAAAAACATTCAAAGGGTATGCATTATTTTTAGTAATGTTGCTATCAGGCATCCAAATTATACACACGATGTCTACCTATAGGTACGGTCTCAACCTTTTTGACGAGGGTAGCATATTATCTGCAGCACAAAGGATCGCCAGAGGGGATATCCTCTATAAAAATATTCCAGTAGTTTATGCGCCCGGACGCTACATGCTTCTTGCGGGGCTTTTTAAAATTTTTGGTCAAAACATTCTTGTTGAGAGGCTGATGTGGGGCACGGCACAATTAGTAGGTGTCATATTTCTTTACCCGCTCTCAAAGAAATTAATGCCATCTTTTTTTGCATTTCTTGCGTGTATTCTTTATATCTTTGCAAATGGATTTCCACACAAGGTGTTTTATACCGCTTTAAGTATTCCTACAATTTCATTGTTGTTTATATATTTGGATAGAGGGAAGTGTAAATGGCTGATCCTTTCAGGGGTTTTTGCGGGGCTTAACTTATTTTTTATGCAAGATACCGGGATTTTTATGCTGGCACTTGGAATATGCGCGATATTTTTAAGGCAAATTCATACCTATAGGCGCATAAACTTGGAAGGCATGATTCGGGAACTATTGATCTTTTTTGCGCCGGTAGCAGCTGTAATCTTGCCAGTTGTTTTTTATTTCTATTATCACAATGCCTTGGGAGATTTAGTGTATTGGTGTTTTTTATGGGCAGTTGGAGCCGAAGTCCAATATGGGAAAATTTTCCCCAAACCATTTTTTAATTTTATAAGTTCAGGTATCAACTGGAACAGTATTCATACGTATCTTGCCCAACAGTTTTACTACTATATACCAATAATAATCATTCTAATAGTGTTCTTCGTAATTTTTAGAAGGCTAATTAGAAAAACCTGGGATAAAGAAACTTCATATCTTCTAATTATTTTTGCATGGGGTATCTTGTCATTGCCTAAATGGATCCTCGTGCCATTTTATTTGTATTCATTAATTTCTTTACTTCCTACGTATATTATGGGTTGCTATCTTTTATCGTTAATTTATGGGAAAGCGGAAGCTATGGCGGTAAACAGGGGTTATGATAATAAAGCCATAAAAATTGTAATTGTAGCGTCCCTGTCTGTTTTTCCGCTATTCCATATTTATCATCTTATTATGTTTATGAATATACAAAAGCCACAACAGCCTTTAAAACTTTTAAATATTAAAGTTGCCCCTGTATATGTTGCTCAGTCCGATGCAAATATAATCGAGGGACTTGTCTCTTATATAGATACTCATACAAAGAAGAACGACATAATATACTCAACCACTATGCCTGGAATTTATTTTATAACGCAAAGGCCTAATGTTATGAATTACGAGTATCTTGCCCCGTTGGTTCTTAAAAGTTCGGAGGATGAAAAAAAATTAGTAAGTAATGTGCGGGATAAGGCAAAATACATAGTGCATTTTGATTTTCGACTAGATAGAAGAGAAAAATGGGATTTTAATGATTACGCTCCACTGATGAACAGATTTCTCAACGATGGATGCGTGATGGTTGCGCAGTTCGGGCCGTACAAAATATATAAACCGCTTAAGCTTTACAACTAAGCTTTTACACATAATGTGGAAAAGTTAAGCTCTTCCCCTACAGAAAGTTATTAAAAACTGGCAGTCATGCCGCTCTTTGGTTAAGATGGTTTCACCACAAAACCCTTAGCCGAGGAGGAAGACATGACTGCCGAGAAAAAGA
>JAJYHX010000014.1 GCA_021784575.1 Nitrospirota bacterium | reverse complement strand
GGATCGCCTCTTCCTTGAACTCCCGGCTAAACTTACGCCTTACCTCCTTCTCGCTCATGAACTCACCTCCAAGTCAGTAGATTACTACTTGCTTTTCGGTGTGTCCACTAAATCAGGGCAAAGTCAAATGAAACTATTCTAACCTAAAAAACCCGCCCAGAATTGAGCGGGTTTTTGAATTTCTAACCCCTCTACCTCAGGGAGAGGGGTAGGGGGTGAGGGCTACACCGTCTTCGCAACCTTTACCGATACCGCTTTAGCTACTTTCCCCGAGCGGATGCACCTTGTGCAGACGAGGGCCTTTTTGCTGGAGCCGCCGTCCATGACCTTTACGCTCTGAAGATTGGCCTTGAATACCTTTTTAGTTTTGTTATTTGCGTGGCTTACGTTATTGCCCGTCTGCTGAGTCTTGCCGCATATTGAACATGCCCTGGCCATTCATGCCTCCGTAAATTTAATATTGCAACGAAAGAAAACGTATGATAGCATTCAAAAATACCATTGGCAAGCAATTTTTTTGATGGGAGGTTTTAACAGTAATGAGCGCAATAACCAAAGAGATGTCATTTTCTGAGGCGATAGCGGTAAACCCGAACGCGGGCGAGGTGTTCCACAAATACGGCATGGGATGCGTGGGCTGTATCGCGGCAGTATTCGAGACAATAGAGCAGGGCGCGAGCGCCCACGGGATAGACGTGGAAGCGCTGATGAAGGATTTAAACGCAGCCGGTTAAGCCTTGGCCAATGGAACTCACGACAAAAGCGGGTTCCGTCATACATAGACTCCCGGCGGGGGGCAGTCCGGAGTTGTTCCAACCCATACAGTATTTGAAGGGCGTCGGGCCGAAGCGCGGAGAGCTTTTTGACAAGCTCGGTGTGAGGACCGTAAAAGACGCCCTTTATTATTTCCCGTACAGGTATGAAGACAGGGGGAATATCAGGAAAATCGCCCGCGTATCGTTCGGTTCATATGAAACCGTTGCGGGGACGGTAATCCGTGCGGAAAATATCACAACCCCAAGGCGGCGGATGAAGCTCTTCGCACTGACGGTTAAGGACGAAACCGGCTCCGTCACGGGGATATGGTTCAATCAGCCGTACATGTCGAGGGTGTTCCGCGAAGGCGGCAAGGTTATTCTCTACGGCCTGGTAAAGCAGGACCCGTATAAACGCTATCGGCCGGTTATGGAGAATCCGGAATACGAGCTGGTTGAAGAAGGGGACGAGACTACTCATACCGGCAGGGTCGTGCCGATTTATAAGGCTACCGCCGGTTTGACCTGCCGGCAGATACGTTCCGTTATGAAGGGCGTGGCGGATGAGTTTTCGCCGAAGCTTCAAGACTTCCTACCGGAAGAAATGCTGAAAAAATATAAAGTTCCGGCGCTTTCGATTGCGGTGAGAGAGGCCCATTTCCCGGAGATGGAGACGGATATAAGCCTATTGAACGCCAGGGGGACAAGGGCGCAGAAACGGCTTATATTCGACGAGTTCCTTCTTCTGGAGCTTGGTATTATGTCCATGAAAAAGGGCTGCGCAAAAACCCCCGGCAGGGCTCTGAGAGGGAATGGAGGCTTGAGGAAGCGGCTCCGTCAGGCGCTCCCGTTCAGGCTGACCCAGGCGCAGGAGAAGGCTGTCCATGAGATAAGCCGGGACATGGAGCGGCCAAGCAGGATGAACCGGCTCCTTCAGGGCGATGTCGGCTGCGGCAAAACGGTCGTGGCGCTTTTGGCCGCGCTCCAGGCGGCGGAAGCGGGCGTGCAGACGGCCCTTATGGCCCCTACGGAGATACTGGCGGAGCAGCATTATCTGAACGTAATGAAATACCTCGCCCCGTTGGGGGTTAAAGTCGCGCTCCTGACCGGCGCCGTAAAAAAGAAGGACAGGGAAAGGGCGCTCAGGGAGCTTTCGGAGGGCATGGCCCAAATAGCCGTCGGGACACACTCGCTTATACAGGAGGAGGTCGTTTTCCGTGACCTGGGGCTGGTAATTGTAGACGAGCAGCACCGATTTGGTGTCGTGCAGAGGGCGAAGCTGTCAGGCAAGGCAGGCGGGTCTGGAGACAATCCGCCATCGTCTCCGGATGTTCTTGTCATGACGGCGACTCCGATACCGAGGACGCTTGCCCTTACGGTATATGGAGACCTGGACATCTCGGTTATAGATTCCTTGCCGCCGGGCAGGCCGCCCGTGCGGACGAAGCTGTTCGATAATTCCGGGAGGGCGGAAGTTTATAGATTGCTGAGAAGCGAGCTTCAGCGAGGCGCTCTGGCTTACGTGGTTTATCCCCTTGTGGAGGAGTCCGAAAAAAGCGACCTCAAGGCGGCGAAGGAGGGCGCGGAGAAACTGGCTGAAATATTCGGCGAATATCCCGTCGGCCTGCTTCACGGCAGGATGAAGCCGGAAGAGAAGGAATCCGTCATGGATAACTTCCGGGCAGGGGAAATCAGGCTCCTCGTGTCCACGACGGTGATAGAGGTCGGCTTGGACGTGCCGGAGGCGGCGGTTATGGTTGTTGAGCACGCGGAGAGATTCGGCCTGTCCCAGCTGCACCAGCTTCGCGGCAGGGTAGGGCGCGGAGGCAGGCAGTCTTATTGTATTCTGATGGCTGACAGGCTGGCCGACAATTCCCGCGAGAGACTTCAGGCGATGCTTAAAAGCTCCTCCGGGTTTGAAATAGCGGAAGAAGACTTAAGGCTACGCGGGCCTGGCGAGTTCTTTGGGACGAAGCAGTCCGGACTTCCGGAGATAACTTACGGTGATATAATCCGGGATTATAAAATTATTGAAGCCGCGAGGGCCGAGGCCTCGGTTATAATAGAGAAAGACCCGGAGCTTAAATCCGATTTGGGTCGGGCGCTTTCCCTTGAGCTCAAAGAAAAATGGAAGGACAGGCTGGAACTTGGTAAGATAAGTTAGAGGTATTCCTGACAGCCCTTTTCTCTGACGAGAGAGGGCTGGAGAGAGGGTAACTTATGATTCTCTGGGACCGGGTAAAGAAGAGCCTGGACGGCGGCGTGGAGAAGGTGACGCGGGTATCGAAGGCGCTCTCGGAGAGGGCGCGGATAGAGGCCGCAGTGGCGAGGCTTCTTATCGACAGGGGGAACCTTGAAACGAAGAAGGAGAAGGCCGCCGGCAGGCTTGGAGAGCGCGTCTATTTGCTGTGGGAGCAGAAAACACGCGGCATTATGAGGGATCCGGAGATATTGGATGCCCTCCGTGAGATAAGCGGCCTGCGTGAAGAGATTTCACAGATAAATCTTGCCGTGCGCAAGGTATCTTCGGGGGAAGAGGAAGCTTAAATGGGGATTTTCATATATGTCGAATTCTTCCTGTACGGGCTTGTCGTCGGAAGCTTCCTGAACGTCTGTATCTACAGGATTCCAAGGAAAAAATCGCTCGTCTCCCCGCCGTCCGCATGTCCATCCTGCGGCACGAAGATTAAACCCTGGCACAATATTCCGCTTGTCAGTTATTTCATGCTGAGGGGCAAGTGCGCCTATTGCGGCGCGGGCATATCGGCAAGGTATCCGTTGATAGAGTTTTTAAACGCCGTCTTTTATATTGCCGCTCTGAACCGCTTCGGGCCAAGCCCGGCAGGTATTCTTGCAATGGCGCTTATTTCGGCATTGATAGTCGTGACATTCATAGATATTGAACATCAGATTATACCGGACAGCATAACGCTTCCGGGAATAGCTCTGGGGCTTGTTCTGGGGCCGTTCGTATTCAGGACAGGTTTCATAAACTCCATTCTCGGCATGGCCCTGGGCGGGGGGACGTTTTATTTAATAGCCATCGCCAGCCGGGGCGGGATGGGCGGAGGCGACATAAAACTTATTGCGATGATAGGGGCGTTCCTGGGATGGAAGGCCGTGCTCCTGACAATTTTTGTCGGCTCGCTCCTTGGCGCAATCGTAGGCGGATGGCTCATGATATTCAAAGGGATGAAGAGGAAAACGCCCATACCCTTCGGCCCGTTTCTGGCCGCCGGGGCTATGTCGGCAATTTTTTACGGCTCGTTTTTTTTTAGGTGGTATGGTCGGCTAACTTTATGAAATTTCAGATATAGTTTGCATGGGGGATGTTTTTTTACAGCCATTAATTGCTTGACAATCTTTACTTAGGTCTGTATAATCCCTCTGTTTTTTTAGCTTCTTAAGCCGCTTCCCCGGGGGGGGATTCTATCGTTTTCCAAGCCTCTGCCACGGTAGAATAAGCGGTTTTTTGCGCCCTTTTCCGGGAGAGGGTCATGGAAATAAAAGTCATTGACATCCCCGTTGAAGGTCTTGAAATCGAACTTTCCGAGGAAGCCGCCATATTCGAGGGGCTTGACGAGGATGTCAATGCGGCCTCGAAGGTTCTGGCTTCCTTTTCGCTTAAGAAAGTCGGCGCGACGGTTTATCTTGCCGGGAGCATGGAGACCGAAATCAGTCTTGTATGTTCCCGGTGTGGAAAGCCTTTTGAAGCGCATGTGGAAGCCGGGTTCAAGCTTGACCTGGTTCCTTTCGAGAGTTTGCCGCGCGAGGAAGAGAAGGAGCTTCACGCCGGCGACCTCGATGTGGAATTTTATAAAAACGGTATCATAGACCTCAGGGAATTTCTCCGCGAGCAGATTCTCCTTCAGGTTCCCATGAAGCCGCTTTGCACTGAGGACTGCCGAGGGCTCTGCCAGTATTGCGGCCAGGATCTTAATATTGCGCAGTGCGCCTGCGAGCCTCCAGCCGGGCATCCGGGCCTTTCGGGTTTGAAGGGCCTTCTGGAAGAGTAAGACGTTTATATTATGGTTCCGGTGGAAGACCCGGCGAGGGCTTTTTTATATGGAAAAGGAGCATATTAATGGCAAATCCGACTAATAAAACCTCCAAGGCCAGGACGGCCAAGAGGAGGACCCACAAAAAACTGTCTCCCGTGAACGTATCGCTCTGTCCGCAGTGCCACGAACCGAAGCTGCCCCACCGCGTATGCATGAGCTGCGGAACATACAGGGGCCGCGAAGTCGTCTCGATCGAAGAAATCTGACGCCTGATACGATGAGAATAGCTGTAGATGCCATGGGGGGTGATTTTGCCCCTGGGGCAGCCGTAGAAGGCGCAGTAGAGGCGGCGCGCGAGCTTGGGGTAGGGATAATACTCGTCGGCGACCAGGCCAGAGTGGATCGCGAGCTTGCGCTTTACGACACCTCCGGCCTGGATATCCGCGTAATTCACGCCTCTCAGTTCGTGGAGATGCGGGAACACGCCAGCGTGATATTCCGCAAAAAGAAGGAGTCGTCGATAAGGATTGCCGCCGAGATTGTGAAGGCGGGCGAGGCGGTTGCGGTCGTCAGCGCGGGCCATTCCGGCGCGGCGATGGCTTCCGCCCTTTTCGTTCTCGGCCCCATGAAAGGGGTTGAACGCCCGGCGATAGCCGCAAGACTTCCGAACGTGAACGGTTTTTCGCTTGTCCTCGATGTCGGAGCCAATGTTGACTGCAAGCCGGTCCATCTGCTCCAGTTTGCCGTGATGGGCGACGCTTTCTCCCGGAAGGTGCTGGAAATTCCAAAGCCCAAAGTCGGGCTTCTTTCCATCGGCGAAGAAGACACCAAAGGCAACGAGCTTACGAAAGAGACGTTCAAACTGCTGAAAAAGAGCAGGCTGAACTTCATAGGCAACGTGGAGGGCCGGGACATCTTCAACGGCAAGGCGGATATAATCGTCTGCGACGGCTTTATCGGGAACGTCGCCCTGAAGATAAGCGAAGGGCTGGCAGAGGCCATGAATTCGCTCCTTAGGCATGAGATAGAAGATGCGCCAGGCGGTCAGGTGGGTTATCTGCTGCTTCGGGGGGCGTTCAGAAATTTCAAGAAGAAGATCGATTATTCCGAATACGGGGGCGCGCCTCTTCTGGGTATAAACGGCATCTGCATAATAAGCCACGGGCATTCGTCTCCCAAGGCCATTAAAAACGCGGTCAAGGCCGCAAGGGACTTCCATGCGAAGCAGGTGAACCGGCATATACAGGAAGACATCGAGTCTATGGTCGCCGGTCTCCCCACTGTGCGCGAATCAGAGGGCGCATCCAAATGATAATGTCCAGAGTCATTGGGACCGGGTCTTACGCGCCGGAAACGGTGCTTACCAACCATGACCTCGAGAAGATGGTGGAGACCTCCGACGACTGGATTGTCGAGAGGACCGGAATCCGCGAGAGGAGAATTGCGGATAAGGATATGGCGTCATCCGACCTGGCCTTCGGGGCTGCCAGGGAGGCGCTCAGGGCTGCCGGCCTCAGGCCGTCTCAGCTCGACCTTATAATCGTCGCAACGGTAACGCCGGACATGATGTTCCCGGCCACGGCCTGTATTCTCCAGGCGAAGCTCGGGGCCAGGAAGGCCATCGCCTTCGATATTTCCGCCGCCTGTTCCGGTTTCATATTCGCGCTTGCCGCTGCGGACAATTTCATCAAGAGCGGCTTGTATAAAAACGCCCTTGTTGTCGGCGCGGAAACGCTTTCCAAGATAACGGACTGGACCGACAGAAACACCTGTGTTCTTTTCGGGGACGGCGCGGGGGCAGTCGTTATAGGCCCTTCGGAAAACGGGTACGGGATACGCTCCGCGCACCTGCACACCAATGGTAAGCAGGGAGACCTGCTCTACATTCCCGGCGGAGGCTCCCGCCACCCGGTTAGCTCGCACAGCATAGAGTCCAGGATGCATTTTATCAAGATGCGCGGCAACGAGACATTCAAGATTGCCGTCCGCGCGCTTGAAGAAGTGGTAAAAGAGGCGCTCGACGCCAACGGACTCAAGCCCTCGGATATAGACATGGTGGTGCCGCACCAGGCGAACCTCCGCATAATACAGGCTACCGCCAAGCGCCTGGGTATTCCAATGGAAAAGGTCGTGGTTACAATAGACCGCTACGGTAATACCTCAGCCGCGTCGATACCGATTGCAATCGACGAGGCTGTCCGGGACGGCCGTATTGTTCCGGGGAAGAACGTAATCCTCGAAGCCTTCGGGGGCGGGCTTTCCTGGGCGTCGGCGCTGATAAAATGGTAAAGACCCTTACCGCCGTCATTCCCGCGATGGCGGGAATCCAGAGACTTTTTTAAAGTCGCTGGGCCACCGTTTTCACGGGGGTGACAATCTTTATAATGAGGGAGAATGTTTATGGATTATTTTCTTACCGATACTCAAGCTGAGATACGGAACCTTGCCCGCCAGATTGCGCATGAGAAAGTAAAACCCGTCAGGGCGGAACTGGACGAGAAAGAGGAATTCCCGTGGGAGATAATGAAAGTCCTGGCCCAGGCGGATCTCTTCGGGCTTTATATCCCGGAGGAATACGGCGGTTTCGGCGGAGGGGCGTTCGAGAACTGCCTTGCCGTCGAGGAGCTCTCCCGCGTCTGCATTGGCGTATCGGTGAGTTTCGCGGCCAGCGGCCTTGGAGCGTATCCGATACTCCTCTTTGGCAATGAGGAGCAGAAGAAAAAATACCTGCCGCAGATAGCATCCGGCCAGAGGCTTGCGGCATTCGGGCTTACCGAGGCGGGCGCAGGCTCCGACGCCGGAGGGACCCGCACCACGGCAGTCCTCGACGGCAACGAATATGTCATAAACGGCACGAAGCAGTGGATAACCAACGGCGGCGAGGCCGAGATATACACCGTCATCGCCATGACGAACCCCGCCAAGGGAAGCCGCGGGGCTTCGGCGTTTATCGTGGAGAAGGGCACGCCGGGGTTTTCGTTCGGCAAGAAAGAGAAGAAGATGGGAATCCGTTCCTCGGCGACGAGGGAACTTGTTTTCGAGAACTGCCGCGTTCCCAGGGAGAACCTGCTGAGCAAGGACGGCATGGGTTTTCTGGTAGCCATGAAGACGCTGGACAAGTCACGTCCGGGCATCGGCGCGCAGGCCGTGGGCCTGGCCCAGGGCGCGATAGACGAGTGCGTGGAATACGCCCGCGAGAGACGGCAGTTCGAACAGCCGATAATCTCCTTCCAGGCAATACAGCACATGCTGGCCGACATGTGCACGCAGACGGAGGCCGCGAGGGCGCTTGTATACGCCGTGGCGAAGTTTATCGACTCCGACCCGAAGGACGTATCCAAGGCCTCGGCGATGGCCAAGCTCTTCGCGTCGGACGTTGCGATGAAGGTTACCGTGGACGCCGTGCAGATAATGGGCGGCTACGGCTACATGCGCGAGTATCCTGTCGAGAAGATGATGCGCGACGCCAAGATACTCCAGATATACGAAGGCACAAACCAGATACAGAGGAACGTGATAGGGGCCGCGCTGATTAAAGAAGCGGCAGGGAAGAAGAAATAAAAACAATGAACATCGCCGTCTGCGTAAAACAGGTGCCGGACGCATCCGAGGTTAAGATAGACAAGGCCACAGGCACTATGGTGCGAGAGGGAGTGCCTGCCGTTCTGAACCCTTTCGACGCCTATGCCGTTGAGGAGGCTGTTCGCCTGAAGGAAAAGCACGGCGGGAAGGTTTCCGCCGTTACGATGGGTCCGCCGCAGGCGGGGGAAGTCCTGAAGCATGTCGTGGCTATGGGTGCGGACGACGTAATGCTTATCTCGGACCGCGCATTCGCCGGAGCGGATACCTGGGCCACGTCTTACACGCTTGGTCTGGGGCTTAAAAAACTCGGCCCGCTCGACCTCGTCATCTGCGGGAAGCAGGCTATAGACGGCGATACCGCGCAGGTCGGGCCCGGCGTGGCGGAGAACCTTGGTCTGCCGTTTGTCGCGTATGTCCGCAGAATCGTGGACGTCTCCGGCGGGAAGATGCGAGTGGAGCGGCTTATCGAGGATGGATATGAAGTTGTGGAGGTGAGCCTGCCTGCGGTGATAACCGTGGTTAAGGAGATAAACGCGCCCCGTATGCCGTCGCTCAAGGGTAAAATGAAAGCGAAGTCGCTGGAAATAAAACCTCTGAGCGCGCAGGACATCGGCGCGGAGGCGGAGAAGATAGGCCTTGCCGGTTCGCCCACGAAGGTGATGAAAGTCTTTTCCCCGCCGCCCAAGGGCAACAGGGAAAAAATCGACGGCGCGCCGGAGGAACAGGCGGCGCGGCTTGCGGAAAAATTAAAAGCTCTGAAAATAATATAAGGAGCCCGTTAGACGGACGCAATATGCCCATAATCGTAAAGGTCGATATATGTGTCGGATGCGAGGCATGTGTAAACGAATGCCCGTTCGGCGCAATCGAAATGAAGGACGAGAAGGCCGTCATAGGCGACAAGTGCACGCTCTGCGGCACATGCGTGGACACATGCCCGTCGTTCGCCATAGAGATGACGGATGAGCCGAAGGCCGTCCCGGCTGCCGATCTCTCCGCATACAAAGGCGTCTGGGTTTTCGCGGAGCAGAGGAACAAAAAGATTGTCCCGGTAGCCCGCGAGCTTATTGGCGAAGGACGGCGGCTGGCGGATTTGTTGGGCGAGGAGCTTTCCGCCGTCCTCTTCGGGAATGGAATGGATGCGGAGGCCAGGTCTTTAATAGAAGCGGGAGCGGACAGGGTATATCAGGTCGAAGACGGGCTGTTGAACGAATTCCACGAGGACGCATACGCCGACGCGCTCTCGCAGCTGATAAAAAAATACAAGCCGGAGATTGTCCTCGCGGGCGCGACTTCCATTGGTCGGGCATTTGTTCCCATCGTGGCGACGAGAGTCCGCACCGGCCTTACCGCCGACTGCACCGCGCTCGATATAGACAGGGAGAACAAGAACCTGCTTCAGACCCGTCCGGCGTTCGGCGGGAATATCATGGCGACTATAGCTTGCCCGAACAACCGGCCCCAGATGGCGACAGTCAGGCCGGGCGTTATGAAAAGCCTTTTGCCTGACGCGGCAAGGACGGGTGGGATAATAAAGGAAGCGCCGGCCAGCCCGTTGACATCGAGGACCAAGCTTCTTGAAACGATAGAGGAGGCCGGACATAAAATAAATATATCCGAGGCCGAGATAATCGTCTCCGGCGGGCGCGGGATGGGTGAAAAAGGTTTTGAACTGTTGAAAGAGATTGCGGATATGCTCGGCGGTGTCGTAGGCGCGACGCGCGCGGCGGTGGACTCCGGCTGGATGCCGTACCCGCACCAGATAGGTCAGACCGGCAGGACGGTAAGCCCAAGGCTCTACATCGCCTGCGGAATATCCGGCGCGATCCAGCACCTGGCCGGGATACAGTCCTCCGACATGATAATCGCCATAAATAAAGACCCTGACGCCCCGATATTCAACGTGGCGGATATCGGCATAGTAGGAGACGTCTTCGAAGTGCTCCCGGCGTTCGCAAGAAAACTTAAGGAGATGAAGGGCCGATGACACATGTCCGGCTTTATGGCCCGGCTTTCGTATTCCCCGGCCAGGGTTCGCAGTATGTCGGGATGGGCAAGGCCCTGTGCAATGAATATCCCGAGGCGCGGGCGGTTTTCGACGAGGCGTCGGACGCAGCCGGCGCGGATCTGGCAAAACTCTGCTTCGAGGGGCCGGAAAGCGAGCTCAACAGGACTGAGAATACGCAGCCGGCGATTCTGACGATGAGCCTTGCCGTCAATGCCGTGCTCTCGGCGATGCATATAAAACCTGTCGCGGCTGCCGGGCATTCCCTGGGCGAGCTTACGGCTGTGGCGGCGGCGGGAGGGCTTACGGTTGGGCAGGCTGCGGCGATTGCGAAAAACCGCGGGAAATACATGCAGGAGGCCGTGCCGGAGGGAAAAGGTCTTATGGCGGCGATACTTGGCCTCGATGCGGAGAAGATAAGGGAAGCGTGTTCCGAGGCTTCGTCCATCGGCGTTGTATCTCCGGCCAATTACAATTCTCCGGGACAGGTAGTCATAGCGGGAGAGAGAGCGGCGGTCGGGAAGGCCTCCGAACTTTGCCAGGCGATGGGGGCGAAGAAAGTGGTGCCACTTGCGGTAAGCGTTCCTTCGCACTGTATGCTCATGGCCCCGGCAGCCGAACGACTTAAGGGCGACCTTGAGGCGGCGGGAATCAAGGACCTCGATTATCCGATAGCCTCCAACGCCTCGGGGAAACTGGTCGATAAGGCCGATGATGTGAAAGACGGCCTGCTGAGGCAGCTTACGATGCCGCTTCTTTGGGAAGACTGCGTTCATGCCCTGGTAATGCATGGTGCGGATACGCTTATAGAGGCCGGGCCGGGCAAGGTTCTTTCCGGGCTTATAAAAAGAATTACGAAAGAAGCTGAAATCAGGAATGTGGAAGATGCGGTCTCCCTCAATACCACCCTTGACTACTTAAGCATCGGCTGCAAAATATCTCCCAAGAAATAACTTGACTTTTAGGCTGGTATTTTTATAATCGTCTGCACAACTTAAAGAGGAAACGCCATGCACTTGCAAGGGAAGACAGCGCTTGTTACCGGGGCGGCCCAGGGTATAGGAATGGCTATAGCCGTCGCTCTCGCGAAGGCCGGGGCGGATATCGCAGTATCGGATGTGAACGGCGAGAAGGCTTCCGAGACGGCGCGCGAGATAGAATCCCTCGGCGTAAAGGCGTTCTCCATTACCGGCAATGTCGCGGATATGGGCCAGGCGGCGGCAATGGTGGACGAGGCCGTGTCGAAGTTCGGCAAACTGGATATTCTGGTAAATAATGCAGGCATTACCAGGGACAACCTCATAATGCGCATGAAGGAAGAGGAATGGGACCTGGTGATTAATGTAAACCTTAAAGGGTCGTTTAACTGCGCGAAGGCGGCCATAAAACACATGTCCAAGGCCAGGAGGGGCACCATAATAAACATAGCGTCCATAGTCGGCGCCATGGGCAATGCGGGCCAGGCCAATTATGTCGCCTCCAAGGCGGGGCTTATCGGTCTTACAAAGACCATCGCGCGGGAGTATGCCTCGCGCAATATTACCGCGAACGCCGTGGCGCCCGGTTTTATCGATACCGCCATGACGCAGGCCCTGCCGGAAAAAGTAAGGGAGGAGCTTCTCAAACAGGTGCCGCTCGGACGGCTTGGGACGCCGGAAGACGTTGCGGCGGCGGTTAAGTTTCTGGCGTCGGATGCGGCGGCGTATGTCACCGGCCAGGTCATCCATGTAAACGGCGGGATGTATATGTGAAGAGGGTTCAGGGACCGGTAGTCAGGGTTTAGCAGGCAGAAAGAAATCAGGTCTTGCCTCTGGCGGCTAACCCCCTGATACCTGCACTTTAAAATACGGAGGTGAGATAATGTCAGTTGATGTGAAAGTCAAGAAGATAATAGCCGAACAGCTTGGAGTGGAGGAGGGCGAGGTTACGCCGCAGGCATCTTTTATAGACGACTTGGGCGCGGATTCTCTCGACACCGTCGAACTGATAATGGCCTTTGAAGAAGAATTCGGAATCGAGATACCGGAAGAAGAGGCGGAGAAGATAGCGACGGTGCAGAACGCCGTGGACTATATCGCGAGCAAGGTATAAAAGGCCGTAATCCGTGTTCGTGTTTCGTTTTCGTAAAATCTAATACATTTAATTCCGCCACGAGCACGAACTGCGAGTAACGAACGCTGGTTTTGCATTACTGATACGGAGATTCTTTTTGGAAAAGAGACGCGTAGTTGTAACGGGCATGGGAGCGGTGACTCCGCTCGGCATAGGGGTCGATGAAACCTGGGGCGGGATGCTGGAAGGGAAAAGCGGCGTTGGCCCCATAACGCAGTTTGACCCTGCCGATTTCAACACGAAGATTGCGGGCGAGGTGAAGGGTTTCGACCCGGCTCTCTACATCGAGGCCAAAGAAATAAAGAAGATGGATAGGTTTATCCATCTCTCCATTGCGGCCTCTAAGATGGCTTTGGAGCAATCCGGCCTGAAGATTACGGATGCGAACTCCGAGCGTATCGGCGTCATGGTCGGCTCCGGGATGGGCGGCCTTATAGCCATCGAGAAATACCATGCCATTGTCCTTGAGAAAGGGCCCAGGAAGATTACGCCGTTCTTCATTCCGATGCTCATAGTCAACCTCGCCTCCGGGCAGATATCCATCATCCTCGGCGCCAAGGGGCCGAACTCCGCCGTAGTCACCGCCTGCGCCACCGGCACGCACAATATCGGTGACGCCTTCAAGGTTATTCAGCGCGGCGACGCGGACGCCATGATAGCGGGCGGCACGGAGGCCTGCATTACGCGCATGGGTATAGGCGGGTTTAACGCCATGAAGGCCCTGTCCACGCGGAACGACGAGCCGGAGCGGGCAAGCAGGCCGTTTGACGCGGACAGGGACGGATTTGTCATGGGCGAGGGCGCGGGCGTGATGGTCCTTGAAGATCTGGAGCACGCGAAGGCTCGTGGAGCCGATATACTGGCCGAGCTTGCCGGATACGGCCTCTCGGGCGACGCATATCACCTTACCGCCCCGGCTCCGAACGGCGAGGGCGCGGCGAGATGTATAAGGATGGCCATGAACGACGCAGGCGTCAGCCCGGAGGATATAAACTATATAAACGCCCACGGCACCTCGACGAAGTTCAACGATGAGTTCGAGACCATGGCAATCAAATCTGTGATGGGAGAGCGCGCCTATAAAATTCCGGTAAGCTCGACAAAGTCCATGACCGGCCACCTGCTCGGCGCGGCCGGCGGCGTCGAGGCAATCGTCGCCGTGAAGACCATCCTGGAAGGGAAAATTCCGCCTACCATAAATCTTGACACCCCGGATCCGGAATGCGACCTCGACTATGTCCCGAACGAGGCGCGCGAGGTCAGCGTGAATGCCGCGCTTTCCAACTCGTTCGGGTTCGGAGGCACCAACGGTTGTCTGCTGTTCCGGAAGTTCACCGGTTGAGCTAAGACATCATGCATTACGAGAATGTCCATGAGCTCGAAAAGAGGCTGGAGTATAATTTCGGCCAGCCCTCTCTCCTCATGCAGGCCCTCACGCACAAATCCTACGCCAACGAGAACAGGCTTGGCATGTCAGGCCATAACGAGCGCCTGGAGTTTCTTGGCGATACCGTCCTCGATTTCGTAATCAGCGACTTTATCATGAAGCTTTGTCCGAACTCCACCGAGGGAGAGCTCTCCAAGCTTCGCGCGGTGGTAGTCAGCGAGTCGAGCCTCTCGAAGGCGGCTCAGAGGCTGGGAATCGGCGGTTATCTTTTTCTTGGTAAGGGAGAGGAGCTTACCGGCGGACGCGACAAACCCTCCCTGCTGGCCAACGCCATGGAAGCGATTATCGCCGCCATATATCTCGATTCCAGCCTGGACGAGGCATATCGCTTCATACGCAACAACTTTGAAGCCGACATAAAGGCGATGGTCTCCGGCGGCCTGGTTTTCGACTACAAAACGGAGCTCCAGGAAGCCTGCCAGAGCAGGTTCGGAGAACTGCCGAGATATACCGTGGTGAACGAGGCCGGGCCGGATCACCAGAAGGTCTTCGATGTCGAGATAGAGGCCGGCGGGCGTGTCCTGGGCAAGGGCAGCGGCAGGAGCAAAAAGGAAGCTGAGCAGCACGCGGCCCGGGCCGCGCTGGATACGCTTAGATGAGGGATGGAGTATTCTCGAAGAAAAAATATCTTGAACGTAAAACAAAAATATAGCCAAGAGTCATTGTTGTGAATAATATTTTTTCGAAGAGAATGCTCCATCCCGAAAAACCCAGCCTCGAAAAACTTATAGTCCCCGTCTTCATCCCGCACAAGGGCTGCCCGCATCTCTGCGTATTCTGCAACCAGAAAAGGATCTCCGGGACGGCGGGTTCTCCGTCGCCGGAAGATGTCAGGGAATATCTCTCCGGCGCGTTTTCCTCCGGAAGGCCGGCGACTACAATCGCTTTTTACGGCGGCACGTTCACCGCGATGCCGGGCCTTGAGCAGAAGAAATACCTGTCGGTCGCGTCGGAGTTTGTCTCAAAGGGATTGGCGTCCGGCATAAGGCTTTCGACGAGGCCGGACGAGATGGACGGCGAGAGGGCGCGGTTTCTTAAAGAACACAGTGTGAAGACGGTAGAACTCGGCGTGCAGTCGCTCGACGACTCAGTGCTCGGCAAATCCGGACGCGGGCACACGGTTGGTGACGCGATACGGGCCGCGAAGGTCGTTAAGGACGCGGGGCTGGAACTTGGCATCCAGCTCATGGCCGGCCTGCCGGGAGACAGCCGTGAGAAATTCCTGCATACCGTGTCTGAGACCGTCAGGTTATCTCCTGATTTCGTCCGCATATATCCCGCGCTGGTCGTCGATGGTTCGGAGCTTGCGGATATGTGGCGGCGTGGGGAACATGTCCCGCTATCGCTATTTGAGGCCGTGGAGCTTTGCGCCCAGGCCGTGGAGATGTTCGAGTCGGCGGGCATAAGGGTCATCCGCCTTGGTCTTCAGCCGGGCGAGGAGCTTGAGAAATCATTGCTTGCCGGGCCGTATCATCCGTCGTTCGGGCACCTCGTGCGCTCAAGGATTGCGCTAAGGAAGATGCTCGCCGCGCTGGAAAATTATGAAGGCGATTCGGCTGAGATTGTCGTTAATCCGCGTGAGTTGTCGGTCTACAAAGGTATTCGGAATGCCAACGTCCGGGAGCTATCCAGAGCCACCGGCAAGAAAATAAAAATATCCGCAGGCGACGCCGCGCCGGGCGAATTTAAAATACAGCTTTGACAAAGAACTTCTCCGTGCTATTATCCGGGATGCGAATATAACAGTGGATGAATTATTAAAGTTGCTGTAAGGAAATTCATCAGGAGGAGGAAATAATTGAGTAACAATCCGCCTTCAATATTCCAATCGATATTTCCATTATTAATAATTGGTGCAATTTTAGGATGGTTAGTTTTTGTGCCACTTGCCAGAAGGAAAGGTCGAAAAAGGTCTCTTTGGTTTGCTGTTGCTTTTGTCCCTGTTTTTAATGTTTTTGGAGCGCTTTATTTAGCATCTCTTACTGATTTAACGGTTGAGCAAGAATTATTTAATATAAATCATTGCTGTCCGGTTAAAATAGCGCCCCTTGTAGGGGTTCTTCCTGGACGGCGAGAATCCGTTCAGGCTTCAGTGTCAGGATATCGATCAGCGCCTTCCGGTCGAAGAGGGTTTCCCGGATGACGC
>JAJYHX010000013.1 GCA_021784575.1 Nitrospirota bacterium | reverse complement strand
ACCTGCTGAAGAGTCTTATGCACAGCGGTCAGGTTCAGGAGATTGCCGATTGCGGTCGTCCCGGCCTGGAGGGCGATTGTGCCCTCGTCTGTCAGCCTGTCCCATACGAGCCTGTAGAACTCGCGGGTATAGAGGAGATATGCCGGGCCTTCCTCGACCGGCTCTGATATGTCTATGATTATTACGTCGTATTTCTTGTCGTTCTCTTCAAGCCACCTGCGGGCGTCCGTGAAGGCGAGTTCCGTGCGCTTGTCGTGAAACGCCCCGGCGTGGTATTCCGGCAGGAGCTCCTCGGACATCCTTACAACCTCTTCGTCGATGTCCACCATCAGGCAGCGGTTGACGGTCTTGTGCCGGAGGACTTCACGGAGCGTCGCGCCCTCGCCGCCGCCGACTATAAACACGTCTTTCGGCTCCGGGTGCAGGAGCATGGCGGGGTGGACAAGCGCCTCGTGGTAGATGAACTCATCCACCTCCGAGGACTGCATCTTGCCGTCCAGGATAAGACAGCGCCCGTAGGAGCCTGTCTCCATTATTTCCATCGCCTGGAACTTCGTCTGCCTGCTTAAAAGCGTCTTCTTTATGCCGTGTATATGACCCTCTTCGGGGGTCAGGTAATCAATGAACCACTTGGAGTTTTTGGCTCTGGGCATATTCCTCCGTCTCAACCTTGTGCGGGAGTTTGGCGCCATCGAAAGAGAGCATACCGCGCTTCATCTCCACCATCGACGGGCTTTTCGCCCCGAACTCGCGGATGAGGTAGTTTGCGGCCTCCTGCGGAATTATAAGGTCTCCGCAGGTAAAGATGTCCACAGCGGCGTAGTTGTACTCCGGCCACGTGTGGATGGAGAGATGGGACTCTGCTATGATGACCATCCCGCTTATCCCGAACGGGTTGAACTCATGGAACGCGACCTCGACTACAGTCGCCTTTGCTTCGCGGGCGGCTTTGACCATTATCTCGCGGACGCGGTCCAAATCCTGGAGTATCCCGTCCGAGCAGTCCCGCAGTTCGAGCAGCAAATGTGTTCCCAAAGCTTGCAACCTATTTACCCTCCTTGTTGTTTGAACTGGTCGATAAAAAAAGGCGCATGAACAGCCCTCTGCATAAGGGCATTCAACGCGCCTCGCCGATTGACCGATTTTTTCTGTCGTACCCCTACCTGAAAGGCAGGCCGAGGAGCGCTGACTTGATATGTAAGCTTGTACTCATACGGCCCTCCCTTTTTAAGGTTCACGGATAACAGCGGGCCACAAATGGCCCCTTCCTCATTCCACCTTTAACGGTTGATAAATATATACTTATTTTAGCAAATTGCAAGAAAAAAATGAAGGCGTGGCGGGGGTTAAACCATTTTTTGATTGCCTTGCCCGCGCCCTTTGTGGTAAAGTTAAAGCGTTGTCAGAATCGTTTAAGCCGCGCGGGGTTGCCCGCGCTGATTTTTTGAAGAAGGAGGTGTTAAGGGAAGATGCCAAGGGTTATCGGCGATGACTGCATCATGTGCGGGTCCTGCGAGGCGGAGTGTCCGGAAGGCGCGATAAGCGAAGGAGATCCGAAATACGTAATCGACCCCGCGAAGTGTACGGACTGCGGCACCTGCGAGGAAGCCTGTCCGAACGAGGCTATAAAACCGGAATAATGGGTCCGGTTTAAGATTTTCAAAAAACAGACGGGCGCCTCCATTGCGGGGGCGCTCGTCTTGGTTTATGGGCGTAAATTCAGGAGGCAAATCATGGCTGAGGCGGCGAAGGCTACTGTAAAGTTTGTTGACGGGATGCAGTTTGTGGGGCAGTCCGGGACGGGACATGCCTTTGTGATGGACGCCGCGCCGGGCGTAGGCGGGGAGAACACGGGCCCACGGCCGATGGAGCTTCTACTTGTCGGCGTCGGCGGCTGCACGGCGATGGACGTCGTCTCGATCCTCCGGAAGAAGAAGATGGACGTGCGAGGCCTCGCGGTTAACGTGACGGGGCGCTGGGTCGATGGCGAGAATACGTACCCGAAGTACTTCGAGGACATCGAGATAGAATATGTTGTTACCGGCAAAGGCATTACAGAGGACGCGGTGAAGAGGGCCGTCTCGCTCTCGGAGGAGAAGTACTGTTCCGTTATGGCGAACCTCCGGGGCGTCTCGAAGATTACGACGAGCTATAAGATCGTAAACGAATGAAGCTTCTCGTCGTCTCCAACGACAAATACAGGCCCGGCCCGCGGGAGCCGTTCTCCGTAATCATGGAGGACATATTCTCCGAGCGCGTGATAAATCACCTGAAGAACGACTACGCCGGGCTTTGCAACGGCTGCGGTAACGACTGCGACCACTGCCGCGACAAGTTCCCCGTGCTCTTTCCGGTGGACTTCAGGGAAGACATCGCAAGCGTTATCCTCCTGCCCGCGGAACTGCCGTATTACGTGGACGACCCCGGCGCGTACCTGCCCGAGGAACTGCCTGCGCACGACGTGATGCTTGCGATACACGTGCACGAGGACCTGCTCCTCTCCCTGCCCGGGCGGGCGCAGAAGGCGGGGGCGAAGGCGTTCATCGCGCCCTCGGAAGACCCGGCATGGCTGAGCCGGTGGGTACGCGGCAGGCTGAAGAAAATATGCGACCAGCTCGGCATGGAGTGCGCGTTCCCGAAGCCCTTCTGCGCGTTTCTCCCCACGCCCGACCAGCCTGTTCTCTCCGAGTTCGGGCGTCACTTCCGCATCGGGAAGCCGAAGATAAAGCTCCGCGTGCAGGACGGCAGGATAATCGACTCGCAGGTTATTACATCCGCGCCGTGCGGCTGCACGTATTTCGTCGCGAGGAACCTTATAGGCAGGGAGATCGACGAGAATCTGAACGTGGACGTTACGGCGAAATACTGGCACAGCTACCCATGCGTCGCCAGCATGGACATCGACATGGAGCTTGCCGACGCGCCGCTTCACAGGGGCGGCTATTTGCACTACGAGGCCGTGGCCGACGCCGTGAAGGACGAAATGCCCGAGATGGACGTCAAAAAGGACAAGGTGCGGATAACCGGGAAATAGGCAGCGGTTTTGCCAAATCAAAAAAGGCCGGGCAATCGCCCGGCCTTTTGTATTCTTCAAGACTCACATCTATTGCCCCAGCGCCTTGACCGCGGTAGCCATCTTCGCCTCGGCATTGCCGAAGAGACCGCCCACTTCCTTTGTCTCATAGCTTATCTGCACGCGGCTGCCTTTGGAGAGCGAATCGGCGGTTATTGTATTTCCTTCCGCATCCTGGACTGTGGCGCCCGGCTTCAGATAGAAAACGGTCAGGGAGCCGCCGTCGGGCGTTGCGAAAATTTTTGCAGTGAAGGCCTTCGACGGCCAGATTCTGACGACGTCGATTGTGGCCGTAACGGACTGCCCGGAAGCCGCAGACGCCGCCTGAGCGGGAGCTGTCTGCGCCGGGACGGGGGCCGGAGCTGAGGGGGCAACTGCAACAGGTTGGGCGGCGGGCGCGGCCACGACAGAACCCTGGAGTAGCGCGTTTTTGAAATCGCTCTGCGCGATGTCCGAGCGGAATGAATCCATAACCTTTCCGAGCGCGCCGTTTAACGAATCCTGGAAAAGTCCAGGCGTCCAGCCCACCGCGCTACTCTCCACATCGCCCTTTCCTATTATTTTTTTCCAGACCGTTCTGCCGGTCTGGTCGTCAAGCTCGAAGGTGAGTTTTGCGTTGGCGTTGGCGTCCACTGTCCAGAAGCCCGACACGGGTGTAGTCCATAAATCATCTATAGATGTGTTCAGAACCCTGATGTTTGGGGCATTTATCGCTACCGTACCGGGCGCGGGGGGATTCTCTACCCGGTATCCCTCGCTCTCCAGGCACGATTTGACGGATCTTGTAACTATATGAGTGAGATTTAGTTCCTTCTCCAGCGCCACGTATCCCGCCGTCTTCTGGCCCACATATTGAGGTTCGGCGCGGTTGTCCTGGGCTTTGGCGACATAGACGACCGTGCCGTTTCCGGAGTTGCCGTAGCCCTTCGGCGTGTAATTGTTTATATGCACATAATCGGTGCCGAAGGCGCACCCTATCGCCGGCAGGATGAGGGCGCAAGCAAACGCAAGCTTAAGGTATTTCATTAACTCTACCCCTTTCTTCTTCGGGCGCTATTTATATAACAGTCAGGCCTAATTTATAGGTAACAAGGTTTTTTGTCAACGGGAAAATAGGTATGGCAGGAGCGGATTCTTCGGTCCGCTTATACCGCCGCGGCGAGATTGGCCTCGGAGAGCATGGGTTCGCCCTCAAGGACAATCCAGGAGTCTTTCTCGGAGAGGAGCTTGCGGACAAGGAGCTTGTTTAGACCGTGCCCCGGCTTGTCCGCCACCGCATGTGCAATCAGTGGCATGCCGGCAAGGGAGAGGTCTCCGATTAAATCGAGCGCCTTGTGCCTGACGAACTCGTCCGGCCAGCGCAGCCCTCCGGGGTTTAAGATATGCTCCTCGCCCACGACGACGGCGTTATCGAGCGAGGCGCCCTTCGCAAGCCCGGCCTTCTCAAGCATCTCTATGTCCCTTAAGAAACCGAACGTCCTGGCGCCGGCAAGTTCCCGCTCGAAGGATGCGGCGTCCAGGTCTATGGAAATCTCCTGATCCATAATCAGGGGATGGCTGAAGTCTATGCGGCAGGTAATCCTTGGGACAGGCGAAGGCAGAAGCGACACGGACTTGCCGCCTTCATGCGCCTCTACGGGCCTGACGACCTTTATGTACCTCCTGCGTGCGGAGAGCGCCTGCAAACCGGCGGCCCGCAGGGCATCGACAAACGGACGGGCGCTTCCGTCCATTATCGGCGCTTCCGCTCCGGTAAGCTCGACATATGCGTTGTCCACACCGAGCCCGGCAAACGCGGCAAGGAGGTGCTCGACCGTCTGAATCTTTGTCCCGCCCCCGACAAGCGTCGTCGCATAGGCCGTTTCCCCGACATTCCCGGAAACGGCTCTTATCTCTTCGCGCCGCTCGCCCGGCCTGGCCACACGGAATATTATGCCCGTGCCGGCAGGGGCTGGAAGAAGCGTCATCCAGACGTCCTCGCCCGAATGCAGGCCGATTCCCCCAAACGTAACCGGCCTCTTTATTGTGTGCTGAAATAGCATACCGAGTTATGTTGCAAATAAGATGCCAGATTAAAATATTCCGGAATTACAAGAAGTTATGATATGCCGGAAGACGCTCTGAAGCGAGATGTGTTGCAGAAACGACACAGGTTCTCGGCGCCCGATGTGGCTTTTTTACCTATTTTCTTTTCGGGAGAAAAGAAAGCAGGCAAAGAAAAGCCGGACTAAGGTCCCGCTTTTCTTTGCCTGCTTTTCTTCCTCGTGAAAGAAAAGTAACGGTTCAGCTCCTTTTCGGCGAGTTTCGGCGCCTTTTTCTCAGGCCCTGTCCGGAACGCCTCCATCAGCCGCGCCGCGAGATTGTCCAGGGCCGCCGCGCGGTCTCTCTCCCCCGGCATGGCCTCCCTGAGCCGCGCGCGCGCATCCTCAAGGAATGCAAGGAGCGCCGGATATCCGGACGTGTAGTCGTCCAGCTCCCGGCGGATGAGCTTCGAGAGGGCCGGGCACTTCCCCGCCGTGGAGACGGCTATAGACAGGCCGCCGCGTTCGCTTGCAGAGGGCACGATGAAATTCCCTGCATCCGGCGGACTTGCGCAGTTTACCAGGATGCCGAGCCTCTCCGCGTCCCGGCAGACACTGAGGTTCGCGCCGGGGTCGTCCGTGGCGGCGACGGCTATGAACGCAGAGCGCAGGTCGCCTTTTCTATACCTGCGCGCGACGTGTTCGATCCGGCCTGAAGCCCCGGCAGGCGGCGCAGGTGTTTGATGCGCAAGGAGTTTTTTCATCCGCGCGCATATCGTGGGCGCGATAACGACAACCTCCGCACCCGCAAGAAGGAGCGTTTTCGCCTTCCTTGCCGCGACCTCGCCCCCGCCGACCACGACGCACTTCCTTCCGTATATTTCTATGAATGCGGGATAGAACATGGTGAGGGTTATTCAGCGTTTAAACGGTTAATTTCCTCTTTGATTTCTTCAACAACCTCTAAATTCAGTATTTTTTTCTTTTTGCCGTCTTTAACAGAAAATATATAAAACACCTTCCCGCCATATTTTTCACTGAACAATTTGTGTGTTTTCTCTTGTAAGGCGCGTTCCTTATAAATCTGAGTTATCTGGGCCGTGCCGTTAACCGGTTTTACCTGTAAGCCGATATAGTTGACTTTAATTTTGATATAGAAATCAACGTTAAATAATCTGTCCCAGCCGTCAGGCGCCGGTTCAATCTTAACATTCAATATCTGCTGGAGCTGACCATAAATGGTTTCGATTTCCGTCATATAGCCGTCAAATGTGCGGTCGATAACCAGTTGAAACATATAATCGATACAGTCTCGCTCTGTTATCGCTTCTATCTCGGCGGGAATAACCTCGGTAATCTTTACATAGAGTCTTTTACCCAGATTCTCAATATCGGTTTCAGTTTTTACATTGGCGAAATAGAATTCTTTCCATTCTTCCTTATTCCTTGGAGCGCACTTTCTTATGGATTCTGATGTGGAACCGACATTTCTTTTAAAGTTCAACTGAAAGCGATTCATTACGCTGTTCAGTATCCATTCTTTTGCCATTGATTCTCCTTGTGAATAAAAACGCTAAGCGCCCGCTTCCTGCAATTCCCGAAATTTGCGTTTGTATTTGAAATCTTCTCCCTCATTTACAAATACAAAACCCCGTTTAATTAAGTGCGCATTAATAAAGGTTTTATTTTTTAAAAAAACATAAGCCCTTAAATTTCCTTCCGAATCGTATTTTTCATTGTCGAACTTCAGAAAAACCTGCTGCCCCGAGGTCTTGATTTTTAAAAATTCCAGCGCCTTTTCCCGCTCCCTGTTTTTTTCTTTAATTCCTATCAAGTGAATTTTAAGGCCATTTTCCAGAACAACAATCTCAGGCGAAACGATTTCTTTGATCCTGAAATATTCTTCTCTATTCCTGTTTCCCGTCAATGATATTTTTGAACCGAACGAGATTGCCTTCGGGTCCATTTTTTTATTGAATTTAATCGGGTCGGTAAAAATATATGGAAGCTTGCCGGTTTCCGTCCTCCAGTCTGTTTGTACTGGTTCGGGACCTAAAAATTTAATCTCGTCCTGCACAAATAGACCCCGCCTGGAATATCCGATTCTTTCTTTTATCAGGTCGATGAGATCTTTGTTTGCCTCATACCCTATAGAATTTCGCTTCAGGTTCCTAGCAGCAAGAGATGTTGTCCCGCTTCCGAGGAACGGATCGAGCACCGTTTCGCCCGGGAATGTAAACATCTTCAAGAGTCTCTTCGGCAGTTCTTCCGGGAACATGGCTATATGTTTTTCCTGCCTGGCCCCGTTGAAATACCAATGCCCGGAAAAATACTCTTTCCATTCTTCTTTGGTGAGCCTTGCCTGCTCCTTCAGATCATTTGAAACCTTGGGGGCATCGCCAAGTTTTTTGAAGAGCAGAACGAATTCATAATCGAGCTCGATTATTCCGTTTCTCGGATATGGGAAAGACCCCATGATGCTGGCACCGCCCGTGGTGTTCATAGTCGTTTTCTTTTGCCAGATTATTGCGCCCATGTAATCAAACCCGACGGTCTCGCAGAACTTTATAATTTCCGTCCGGATAGGAATTATCTTATAGCGTCCGTAATAAACGGAGCGGGCAAACTGGTCTCCAATATTTATCGCCATCCTGCATCCCGGATGCAGGACGCGGTAGCACTCTTTCCATACGAGGTTTAAATTATTTATGTAATCCTCGTAAGTGTCGTCGAACCCTATCTGAGACGAAAATCCGTAATCTTTCAACTGCCAATACGGCGGAGAGGTGACTATCAGGTGGACGGAATCATTCACGACCTCCTTCATACATCTTGAATCGCCTGTTATTATCTTGTGTTCAGTTACCATTGAGTCTACATTTCTGCATAAATCAGGCGCGCAGTCAATAAATTTCTCCGCCGCCTTCTTCCCCCTTTTAAGATTAAGAGGGGGACCGAGGGAGCGTTATGAAAAAACCTGGATTCCCGTTTTCACGGGAATGACGACCAAATTGAAAACGAAAATCAATGAAAAATATGGGATGTGTCCCTAATTTTTATTTGGGGTAAGGCGCGGCGTTTTTCCCGGTCGTTTTGCGGGGCAAAGCGGGCGGTTTCCGGGCGCATTCGGGGGGCCGGGGAAGCTGTTTTTCCCATCAGAACAGGTTCATAAGCTCCTCGACCGCCTTGGCCTTCCTCTGGACTTCCTCCGCCATATTCTTTTTATAATCCGATAACTTACGCGCGATGTCCTCGTCGAACGCGCCGATAATCTCCGCCGCGAACAGGCCGGCGTTCTTCGCCCCCGCCTTGCCAATTGCCATTGCCGCAACCGGAACTCCGCCGGGCATCTGAACCGTGGAAAGCAATGAATCCAAGCCGTTAAGCGTAGATTCGATAGGAACACCTATTACCGGCAAGGTGGTATGCGCGGCGATTACTCCGGCCAGGTGCGCTGCCCCGCCCGCCCCGGCTATGATGACTTTCAGGCCCTTCGCCCTTGCTTCCTCCGCGAATTTATTGACTTTTTCGGGCGTCCTGTGCGCCGATGCGACCGTCGTAACGGAGGGTATTTTCAGCTCATCGAGGACCTTTTTCGCCTCCTGCATAATGGATAGATCCGAGTCCGACCCCATAACTATTCCGACCAGCGGCTGCGCCATATTCCCTCCTGTTTTCAGTGAATTAGGGCAATATAGCAAATGCGGCGGATTTAATAAAGCGTTTTCTTGGGGGGGCGAAAATCGGCTGATTTCCCCCCTTTGAAAATGTCCGGAAACCGCCCCCGCGCGCCCCGAAACGCGTGAATCCGATACCGCCGGAAATCCGTTGATTTTTTGGGTTACATGTGAGTTAATCTGAAGCAGCGAACGCCTATAGAGAAGAATATAAACGGGGTCTCAAAACGAGATGATATTGATATGATGAATGCGGATTACATCCGTATGAATCCCGCCTCTAATCTCCATATCCTGCCCTTCGGCCCTCCTGCGTGGGAGCGGCGGAAGGATATATTCGCCGGTATTATCGCTGACCGCCGGTCGGGAACCCTCTCCTCCGGCCCCTCTCCCGTGAAATGGCGAGGGGGGGAAGACATGGATTTCCGCGATATGCTCGTCCTCGTGCCGAACGAGCGGAAGGCGAAGCCCCTGCTCGCGCTGTTCCTCGATGCCCTTGAGCAGGCGGACGGCGGGCAGCGGACCGAAACAGGACAGTCCCGGACAGCTACAGCCGCCATTCCCCCGACAATTATGGCGCTTAACCGCTTCGTCGAATCACGCATCCGGGGCGTGAGATTAATCCACCCGCTCGCCAGGAAGCTCCTGCTGGAGGAGATTTGCCGGGGGCTGAAAGGGAGCCGTTCGACCGGTCTCAACCTGCCGGGCCTTCAGGACGAGGCCCTGGCCGGGTCTCTTTCCGGGCCAATCTCCGAGACGCTGGACAGGATATACCTGAATAACGCCGGATCGCTGCCGGACGGCGGCAATGCCCTTTTCCCGGCGCTGGCCTCTGTAAAAAAGGAATACGAGAAGCGCCTCCATAAACTTGGGCTTTCCGACCGTGCGGCTGTCCTGGCCGGGTGGGAGCCGAAGCCGGAAGACTTCTCGGAATACCGCGTGATAATACTGGACGGCTTTTACGACGCCCTGCCGCACGAACTCAGGCTGATGAAAGCGGCGGCTGAAGCCGCTTCTGGCCGCTTCCATTTTATCCTCGAGGCACAGGGGCTTACACTCCCGGAGCTTTCCGCCGCATGTATGCCCTATGCCGAAACGGGCAGGCTTATAAGCGAGCTTTTCCCCGGCGAAGCGGGTGTGTTTTGCGCCCCGCGCGAAGAAGAGGACGCGCGTATGCTTGCCGGGACCGTATTCACAGGCAGGCCGATAAGCGAGACGGCGAGGCTCCTGAAGGAAGAGCCGGTAGACCGGCTTCCAGGCGGGCCGAAAGAAATAAAAATAATATCCGCCCTCACGCCGGAGGACGAGGCGGCATTCATCGCCAGGACGATTAAGGAGCGCGCGCTTGAGGGGCGAATCCGGCTGGACAGGACGCTTATACTCCTCCCGGAGCCGGATGTATACGCGCACGCCCTTAAGGAGATATTCACGGACTACGGCATCCCGCACAGCTTCCATGAAGACACGCCGCTTGCCTCCAGCCCCCCTGCGCAGGCGTTCCTCTCGCTTATTTCCATCCCCCCGGAAGGCTATCCGTTCCGCCTGATGAGGCGGGCATTTTATCTGCCCGGGGGCGTTTCCGGCACGGCGGCGGACTTCGAGCTGTGCGTCCGCGGCAGGAGCCGGTCGACCGGCGCGGCAGCCGCCGGACGAAGTTTCTGGGAGGCTCTGGCCGGGGAGAAGCTGCCGTTTTCGGAAGAGCTTTCAAAGATTCTGGGGTGGCTTGGGCCGCTCGACAAGGGTAGGGATTACCCGGCAGGATGGGCGGAGCTTGCGCTTGGGCTCCTCGACAATACCGGCATGAGGGAATCGCTCGAGCCGCTTGAGAAAATCCTTGCGGAGCTTCGGGAGGCACTGAAAAACCTGAACCTGAAGATAACCGCCGGTCGGTTTGTTTCCATGCTGAAAGACGCTATGGGCGGGAACCGGGCAAGGCAGACAAGCGAGTTCCGGGGCGTCCGGGCGCTTGGCAGACTTGAGGCCTTCTCGGAGAGGTTCGAGACGGTCTTTATCGCGGGCATGAATTCCGGGGTTTTCCCGTCCGGCCAGGGCCGGGATATGTTTTTCGGGGAAGCGGGAGGGACGGTCTCCTGGACGCTGGAAGGCAAGACGCGCGACAGCCGGCTTTTCATGGGGCTTCTGCTCGGCGCGAAGGAGGCGTATCTCTCATACCCGAAGGAGAAAGGCGGAAGGGCCGCGTCCCCTTCGCCCTGGATAATGGCGCTAAGACCGTATGTCACGGCGGGGCGGGCGGAAGAGATAACTAACTATTCCCGGCCGTCCGCGCCGGAGGCCGCGATGGGGGAGATGGAGCTTCGGCGGGCGATGGCGATAAGCGGTCAACACGAGGGCGAGGAGGAAAAGCCGCGCGAAACCCGTTTCCCGCCGCAGGAGAGGCGCAGGTTTTCCGTAACGGAGCTTGAGGATTATCTTAAGTGCGGCTACAGGTATTATCACCGCCACATACTCCGCGACATGCCGCCGGAAGAGCCGGGAGAGGGCGAATCTCCGGACATGGCCGGCAGGGTCGTTCACGATATACTGGCGAAATTCTATGCCGGACGCAAAGGCCGCCCCGTTAGGGAAAGCGAGATGGAGACGGCGCATAGGGAGCTCTCAATGCTTGCGGAGCGCGGGTTTGCCAGGCTCCCGGACAGTCTTGCCAGCCGCGATGCGAAACGGAAATTCCTTGAGAAATATGCCCCGCGCGTCCTTGCCGGAGACGCAAGGCTTTCTCCCGGAGTCGTCATAGACGGCGTGGAGAAGAAGGTCGAGGCAAAGATTGCCGTAGACGGCGCGGAGACGGCGGTGATAACCGGGAAGATAGACAGGCTGGAACTAAACGAAAACGGCTCGTACACGCTTGTGGACTACAAAACAGGGCGATACCCGAACGGGAAGGACATTAAGCTTGCGAAGGAATTCCAGCTGCCGCTTTATGCGTATCTGCTCAGAGACTGTCTGCCGGACAGAAGACCTTCGTCGTTTGTTTACTATAACCTCGGAAGGAAGGGCGAGGCCCGCGACGTCGTATGCTGCGACAGCACGAGATATACCGGGAAGGCAATCAAAAGCAGGAGCCGCCGGCGCGAGGACGGCGGGCAGATGGACGAGTATGTTGACGGCATAGCCGCGAAAGCGGCGTCCGCCGCGCGCGGGATAATCGAGGGCAGGTTCCCGAGGGCGGAAAGCGAAGAGGAGTGCAGATACTGCGAACTGGCGGATTCGTGCCCCGGCGCGGACGAGAAGGAACCGGACGGGGGTGAGAAATGAGGGTCGAGGGACAGGCGAGAGCGGCAAGGCCGGACATATCGGCGCTCCTTACGGCCCCGGCAGGCTCCGGAAAGACGCGCGCGCTTGTGGGCCGCATCGCGGCTCTTCTGTCCGCAGGCGCCCGGCCTTCCGATATTGCCGCCATAACGTTTACGGAAAAGGCCGCGGCAGAAATGAAGGAGCGGCTCTTCGGAACCTTGAGCGACCCCAATCTCTGCAAGTCCACCTTGACAGAGGCCTTAGAGCTTTCCCCTGAAGACCTGGCCGCGCCGCCCACGCTTACGCTGGAAGAGATATTCGGGAGTCTTGTCCGGGAGCCGGACTCGCTCAGGATCGGCACCATCCATTCCTTCCTGCTCGACATACTGCGCTCCTACCCGCTTGAGGCGGGCCTGCCTGCGGACTTTGAAATCCTGCCGGAGACGGGCCTCCTGCTCCGGCGCGACGAAGCCGTGGAGGAGGTCTTGAGGCTCCTGGAGGGCGGCGCGCTACAGGACGAACGCGGCAGGCTTTACAGGGCCGGGTATGACACGGGCAAGCTTCGCGGCCTTACGGCGCTTTCCCTCGAGAAGCGGGGGCTTATTGCCCATGTGCGCAGAGGCCTTGGCCGCCTGGGGCAAAAGACGGAAATAACCGCCTCCATGCTCCGGGATCTGATAGGTTCCGGGGGCGTGCAGGGCCTGGCGCGGGAGGCCCTCGGGCTTATCCCGGAGATACTCGAAGACGAGACCGTCGAATCCCTGAGCGCCCTGGCAGAGCTGAAAGAGGCGGAGGAACTGCCGGGGATATTCGAGGCCGTAAAGGGATTTTTTTACACGGACAAAGGCTCCCCGCTTGCCGACATTCCGCCGGCAAAAAAGAAATTCAAGGAAGCCTATGGGAAGTCCGAGGCCGGTCTACCGGCGCCTCGTGAGCGCTGGGAGGAGGTTTATACCCGGCTTCGGGAATCTTTCTCGGGCGCCGCCCTTCTTTACGACTCCGCCGTCTCGGACGGGGCGGTGTCCGCATTCCTCTCGCTCTCGCGGCTCTCGGAAGAGGTCTACAGGGAGATGTGCCTGCGGGACGGTTTTATAGATTTCGAGGACATAGAGATATACGCGCTGAAGCTTTTTGACTCACGCCCGGACATCCGGCTGCCCCGGCACCTTTTGGTGGACGAATTTCAGGACACGTCCCGGATACAATGGGAGCTGCTTGTCAAAATCGCCGGGGAGCAATTCTCCGGCGAAGGCGCCGAGGGCCTGAATTCACCGACTTTTTTCGCCGTCGGGGACGCAAATCAGTCGATATATCGCTTCAGGAAGGCGGAAACGCGGCTGACAGGCGACCTGCGCGCCCTGATGGAAGAACGGATTGCCCCGCAGAAGCGGGACTTCCCGGAGCTAGACATAAACTTCAGGAGCGCGCCGGAGATAACAGAATTTACAGACCAGACCTTTGCGCCGCTCCTTGGCGGGGAATACAGGGGAGGCCGGGCGGCAAGGGACTTCAGGGGCAGCGTGAGGCTGCGGCTTGCCGAAGACGAGCCGCGCGCCCTTGCGGAGGAAATCATAAAGGCCCTCGCTCTCGACGTAGAGGTTAAACGCGAAGTCCGCCGGGCGCGCCTTGGAGACATGGCCGTCCTGATACAGTCCAGGAGCAGGCTGAAGGGTTACGAGCGGGAATTGAGGCGGCGCAATATACCTTTCCGGGTATTGGGCGGCACAGGGTTTTTTCGGCGGGACGAGGTCAGGGCTGTCCTGGCAGTCCTGAAATATCTTGAAAACCCTTCCGACACCTTTGCGCTCCGCATGGCCCTCGCGTCCCCGATTTTCGGCATACCGGAAGGGAGCATACCGCCGTTTGCGGGTAAAGACCCCCTCGCCTGGCTTTCCGAGTCCGGCTCAGCCGACATTGCGGGGCTTCTTGCGAGTTGGCGCGAGGCGGCGTGGAACGTGCCGCTGCCCGCGCTTGTTGATTACATAACAGATTTAGCCCGAAGCCGGTCTGCCGGCGAGGCGGTATTCAATCTGGAAAGGCTCTCAAGGCTCGCGCGCGAGTTCGGCTGGTCGACCGGCAACAACCGGTCCGCCGGCAGCCTGCACGACTTCATGGAATGGGTGCGGGATTACAGGAAAAGCGGGGACTTGCCTTCCGAGGACGTGCGCGCGGGAAACGCCGCGTCCGGGATTGAGGGCGACGGCTGTCTGACCATACTTACAATTCACTCGGCAAAGGGGCTTGAGTTCCCGGTGGTTTTCCTGCCGGGGATGGGCGCATACACCAGGAACGACAACGGGAAAGTCCTGTTCGGCCAGCCGGGAGACGACATACCTCTCGCCATGCGGACGGAATCGCTCCTTGAGGAGAACAGGGATTACCAGGTCCTAAAGGACCGGGAGGCCGTCGAGAGGACAGGGGAAAAGGCCCGACTTTTTTATGTCGCGGCTACGAGGGCGCGGGATCACCTTATAATGCTCTCCGGCAACCGCCCGACCGGCTTCGGTAAAGTCCGGTCTTTCCGCCCTGAAAGCTTCGCCGGGATGCTCCTCTCCGCCTCGCCCCGATGCCTGTTCAAGGAAGGCTTTTCGTGGAACGTTTTTGAATATGATTACCCCGGGGCGGCGCCTTCCCGCCATAACCCCCTCTCCCATGAAATGGCAAGCGGCGAAGAGAAGCCGGCGGAAGGGGGCCTGGAGGCGGGGCATAAAATGCCGCCGCCGGAGCGGGTTGCTCCCCTGCCTGACTGCCCAAGCACCGGCAGCCGGTCGACCGGCCGCTTCATATCGCCCAGTTCCCTTGCGGATTACGCGCTAATAGAGGACGCAGGGCACGCCGGGGGTTCGGCGGCTGTCGGCACCCTTGTGCACGAGGCCCTGGAATCCTATGGAAAAACGGGAGGTTATGACATCAAGGCGCTGCCGTCGTCTGGCCGGTCATCCGCAAAAGAGGCCGCCGAGGCCGGGAAAATACTCGCCGGTTTGCTGTCCCTGCCACATGTAAAGGAGCTTTTTGACGCCCCCGGCTATTACGAGCTTCCGCTGCTCCTCCGGGACGGAGACGACATAATATATGGTTTCGCCGACCTCGTCATCGTCGAAGACGGCATGGCGAGGATAATAGACTTCAAGACCGGCATGGCGGACATCCCGGAAGACATATGCGTTCGGGCGTACCGGCCACAGCTTGAGGCCTATGCAAAGGCTGTCCGTGCGGTATTCGGCGTCCGGCAGCCGGTCTACCGGCCTCTTTTGGTAAAGACATACCTTTTGATTGCCGAGACTGGAGAATTATTGCCCGTATAGCTTTTCCCCTTTACCAAATCGCGTTTTTCTGGCATATAAGATATAAAGTTTTGACTTTCTTGTCCCGTTTTTGTATATTTCGGTTTTGTCCGTTTTTTTCCTTGGATAAATTGAAGTATAATTAAAACTTGGGTTCTCAAACTGGAGGGATTATGGCTATCAGGGTAGGCATCAACGGTTTCGGGCGTATCGGGAGGAATGTTTTCAGGGCGGCTTACGGGAATGCGGATTTGGAATTCGTCGCGGTAAACGACCTTACGGATTCCGCGACACTCGGGCATCTCCTGAAACACGACTCCGTCCACGGCACGTTCGGCGCGGACGTGAAGGTAAAAAAAGACTCGATAGTGGTTGACGGCAGGGAGATAAAGGTCCTTGCGCAGACGGACCCGGCGAAGCTACCCTGGAAGGAGATGGGCGTGGACGTCGTAATCGAGTCCACCGGCAGGTTCACGGACAAGGCCGGGGCGTCGAAGCACCTCGATGCCGGGGCGAAGAAGGTCGTTATCTCGGCGCCCGCGAAGGAGCCGGACATAACAATAGTTCTGGGCGTAAACGAGTCCCAGTATGACAAAAAGAAACACAACATAGTCTCGAACGCCTCCTGCACGACGAACTGCCTTGCGCCTCTTGCAAAGGTAATAGACGACAATTTCGGCATAGTCAAGGGCCTTATGACCACCGTCCATGCCTATACCGCCGACCAGCGCCTCCAGGACTCCCCGCACAAGGACTTAAGGCGCGCCAGGGCCGCGGGCGTCTCCATGATACCCACAACAACCGGGGCCGCGCGCGCGATAGGACTGGTGCTCCCGCACCTGAAGGGCAAGCTCGACGGCTTCTCCATGCGCGTCCCGACGCCGAACGTATCCATAGTTGACCTGGTGGCGGAGGTGAAGAAGCCTACGACAAGGGAAGAGGTCAACGCGGTCCTGAGAGCTGCGGCGAAGGGGCCTTTAAAGGGAATACTCGCCTACTCGGAGGAACCGCTCGTCTCCATTGACTTGTGCGGCAACCCCAACTCCTCCATCGTCGATGCCCAGCTCACAAGCGTCATGGAAGGGAACATGGTGAAGACGCTCTCCTGGTACGACAACGAGTGGGGCTATTCCTGCCGGCTTCGGGACCTTGTCCTATTCATGTTCGGGAAGCTTAAGAAAAGGAGATAAGTTGTAGGGGCGCAATTTTTACTCAAGCCCGCGGGCGCGATTCATCGCGCCCCTGCATTTTGAGTCGGGGGTAACTGCCATGAACAAGATGACCATAGAAGACCTGGATATCAAAAACAAGAGGCTCTTCATCCGCGTTGATTTCAACGTGCCGCTCGACGAGAACCAGAACATAACCGACGATACGCGCATCCGCTCGGCCCTGCCCACCATTAACTACGCCATCGACGGCGGGGCCATGATAATCCTGGCCTCGCACCTGGGACGCCCGAAGGGGAAGCCTGACGTGAAGTACAGCCTGCTCCCCGTGGCGAAGAGGCTTCAGCGCCTGCTCGACCGCGAGGTCATATTCCTGAAGGACTGCATAGGCCCGGAGACCGAGGAATCGGTATCGAAAATGAAGCCGGGGGATGTCGTGCTGCTCGAAAACCTGCGCTTCCACATCGAAGAGGAGAAGAACGACCCGGCATTCTCGAAGAGGCTCGCCTCGCTCTGCGATTATTACGTCAACGACGCCTTCGGAACCGCGCACCGCGCCCACGCCTCCACGGAAGGCATAACGCATTACGTGGACAAGTCCGTCGCCGGTTTCCTCCTGAAGCGCGAAGTGGACTATCTCGAGGGCGCGGTGGCGAACCCGGTGCGCCCGTTCGTCGCAATCCTCGGCGGGGCTAAGGTCTCAGGGAAGATTGGCGTCATAGAGAACCTCCAGAACAAGGTGGACAAGGTAATCATCGGCGGCGGCATGGCGTTCACTTTCATAAAGGCGATGGGCTACGAAGTCGGGGACTCGATGGTCGAGGGAGAGATGCTCGACATTGCAAGCCAGATACGCCTGAAGACCAAGGAGCGCGGCGTGAAGTTCTACCTGCCGGTGGACTGCGTAGTCGCGCAGACAATGGAAGCGGGCTCCGAGACAAAGATCGTCACATCCCAGGAGATACCGAGAGGCTGGCGGGCGCTCGACATCGGGCCTGCGTCGGTAAAGCTTTTCTCCGAGGCGCTGTCGAACGCCAAGACCATCATCTGGAACGGCCCGATGGGCGTGTTCGAGATGGATGCGTACTCCAGAGGCACGACCGCCGTTGCCCACGCCGTCGCGGACTCCTACGCGCTTTCGATAGTCGGCGGCGGGGACACGGACCTTGCCGTCCACAAGGCCGGAGAGTCGGAGAACATGTCGTTTATCTCCACCGGCGGCGGCGCATCGCTCGAGCTCCTGGAAGGCAAAGAGCTTCCGGGGCTTGCGTCGCTGACGGAGAAAGCGGGGAAGTAGACTGCTTTCCCCAGCCGGAGGAAGAATGGCCAATTCCTTACAAGACGTTACCGGGCGCAACTCCAAGACACGGCCGGACCCGATTGCCCTCATAGAGAAATACTACGCCCCCGGCACGAAATCCTACGAATATCTAATCCTGCACGGGCGGATGGTGGCGGACAAGGCCCTCGCACTCGCAAAGTCGGTGCATTGGCTCCCGCCGGAGATGATGTTCATCGAAGAGGCCTCGCTCCTCCACGACATCGGCATTTTCATGTGCGACGCGCCTCACCTCGGCTGCGCCGGAAGCTACCCGTACATTGCCCACGGATACCTGGGCAGGCAGCTCCTCGAAGACGAGGGCTATCCCCTGCACGCGCTGGTCTGCGAGCGGCACGTCGGCTGCGGGCTCAAGCTCTCGGAGATACGCGCGGCGAAACTGCCCGTGCCGGAGAGGGAGATGATGCCGATTACCACGGAAGAGGAGATAATCGCCTTTGCGGACAAGTTCTTCCCCGTGACGCCGGAGAGGATGCTGACCGAGCAGAGCTTCGAGGACGCGCGGGAGATGGTCGCAGCCTTCGGCGAACGGCCCCTGAAGACCTTCGACCGCTGGGCGGCGAAGTTTCAAATAACATAAGTTATGCTTGAAAAATGATAGCTCTTGAAGTTTATTTAAACGGGGAAAAGCTAACAATTGCCGGAGCAGATTACCGATGTGTTTTAAATGCTATAATAACTTGTAGTCGCTAAGACTTAATCTGACACTCTTGGTATAATTGGAGGATGTTAACCCAAGACAGGAGGCAGTCAGATGACGACGGGGCAGAAGATCATAAAGAACAAGTTGGGACTTCTGGAGTTGGC
>JAJYHX010000009.1 GCA_021784575.1 Nitrospirota bacterium | reverse complement strand
TATAACGGAGTCAGTATATATATCTAATTGTTTCACATCAGAGAAGTCGTGGGATTTCGTGCACCTCGCAAATTAAGGAAAAGCGGGAAATGAATCTACTACCTTTACATGCGCAATTCTCTAAGTTTTTGGAGTTAGAACGCCAAAGAACTATTCGCACAATTAAGACGTACGAAAAAAATTTCGACTATTTCATTGAATGGCTGGAAGCAAACGACTATTCAACTTCTTTGGATTCTTTGCAATTTCCAATAATCAAAGACTACATGTATTATATGAGGGAAAGCGGCTTAGACCAAAACACAGTACGATTACGCATGGTGAGCCTTAATAGTTTCTTGGATTTCTTGGTTAACTGGGACTATCTAGAGAAAAATCCCATAAAAGGCAAGCTGCATTATGCAAAGAAAAAAATATCCATGAATAACTGTATCAACATTGATGAGCTTGAAAACTTGTTAAATGTGCCTGATGAGCTTTATAGGAAAACAGGGCGAGAGCATTATTTTCAGGGCGCGGTAATGTTACGGACGATGCTTTATACAGGAGTAAGGCGAGGCGGCCTCCTTGGTTTGAATTGGGAGCATATAGATTTAACAAATAATTCTTTGTTAGTGAAAATAAAGGGTGGAGAAATTAAAAAATTCCCCGTTACTGAAAAATTAAAGGAGAGGCTATTGGCCCTAAAAAAATTAAGAGGTGCGATATCGGGTCCAGTATTTCTTGGGGTTAGGTCGAAGAAAAGATTAACAGAAACACAATTGACTTATGAATTTAAATTTTACTGCAAGCTGGCAGGTATCCAATCAAAATTTAGGATTCACGATATGAGGCATCAATGCGCGACTTATCTTGTTGATAATGGAATGCCTGTTGAACAGGTAAAAGAGGTGTTGGGGCACAAAGACATTAATTCAACGATGATTTACTATCATGGTAATACTGGGAAACTCAAGAGGGCTATGGACGCGGCTTTTTCGCGCCTTTAGAAGTGCCAAACTTGGCTTTGATCTCACGAATTAGCTTATGGGGGTCGGTGGTATCTCGCTTATCCAGCTCTTTAACAAGTTCTTCGGGAGTGAGGACTTTAAGAGGTCGTTTATTATGAGAGGATTTTTTGTCGGAGAGGTTCATAAGGTTCCTTTTAAAATCAAGGGCGTTGGTGATCCCTACGGGACTCGAACCCGTGTTTACGGCGTGAGAGGCCGTCGTCCTAGACCGCTAGACGAAGGGACCATACGACAAGACGCATAATTTAGTATATAAGCTGCGCCTTGTCAAGGATAAACTATAAAAAACCCTCCGGAATACGGAGGGTTTATGTTTTAGGAACATGCTTGACGCCCGGTTCTCACTCGCTTCGCTTTATCCCTTTTTTGCTTTTGGACGGATGAAATTTCCCAAGCCAATTGCCAAGCCGATGGGTCCTTTGCAGCTGACGGTGAAACTGGGCCGCGCGAGCGCCGAGTATTGTCCGGGTAGTCTGGCTAAGGAGATTTGTAACGTGCGTCGCCGCTCCCGGACGCTCTTCCGCAAGTTCTTTTATGTTTCTATGCCGTTCCCTTGCCTCGACTGCGGGAATTTGTTTTGCTGCCTTTTCCTGCCTCATAAACACCCTCCTTAAGGGAGGACTACTGTGCGGGCACCTTCACGCATAGCACGGGGCAATCAGCCTTTTTAATTACTTTCCTCGTTACCGACCCGAACAGAAAGTCCATCCCGCTTTTGCTGTAGCTCCCCATGACTATAAGATCAACGCCGTTCTTCTTTGCGTAATTCACTATGCTATCGTCCGCCGAGCCGGAAAGTATGACGGAATTCACGCTCCTTAAATCCATCTGCTCCTCGTAGCAGTAGTGGTCGAGCTTTTTCTTGGCCTCGGCTTCCATTTCCTTGAAGAAGGTATCCAGGGAGATGTGAGGGACGTACCAGCCTTCCCCTTTTCTTACGTCGTTTAACACAAACAAATGCGTCAGGGATGCGTTATACTGCTTTGCAAGCGCCCTGGCGTAGTCCAATGCCGCTTCGGAACCTTCTGAAAAATCTGTCGGATGAAGAATGTGCGATATTTTCATTCATGCCCCCTTAGTATAAAATATAAACTCTGATTTTATGATAACTCTACAGAACAGGCATGTCAATAACTAACCGGAGGATATGATGGGCAAGATTTCGCTTATAAAAGAAGATATTACAAAAGTTCATGCGGATGCGATAGTGAATGCCGCAAACAGCGCCCTGATTGGCGGCGGGGGTGTTGACGGCGCAATACACCGGGCGGCAGGCCCCGGTTTATTGCGTGAATGCAAAAGAATAGGCGGCTGTCCGACCGGCGAGGCAAGGATAACCGGGGGTTATAATCTGCCCGCGAAATTTGTTATACATACGGTAGGGCCCGTATGTAGCCGGCGCGCCGGAGAGGCGGATAAGGAGGATGCCCTGCTTGCCGGCTGCTACCGGAATTCCCTGGCCCTGGCCTATGAAAATGGCGTAAGGACGATTGCGTTTCCCTCAATCAGCACAGGCGCTTACAGGTTTCCGGTGGAGCGGGCATCCAGGATAGCTGTCATGGAGATAAAAGAGTTCCTGGCTTCGCGCCCCGACATGCAGGAGGTTATTATTGTGTGCTATGGCGATGAGGTATTCAGCGCGTACAAAGAAGCTCTGAAATAAAAAAACCTCCAGGGTGTAACCCTGGAGGTTTAAGCGTAAATTTTTGCGGGTTATCTCCTGCCGCCGCCCCTGCCGCCTCCGCCGAAACCGCCTCTGGCCTCTCTCTTCTGCTGAGGCCTTGCCTCGTTAACGGTCAGTTCTCTCTGCATGAACTCCTTGCCGTGGAGCATCTCGACAGCCTTATGGGCTTCTTCTTCCGTCGCCATTTCGACAAAGCCGAAACCCCTGGACTGGCCTGAATAACCGTCCGTGATTATCTTGACAGAGCTTACTTGACCTGCCTGCGAGAAGAGCTCCTGGAGGTCCTCCTCGGAGGTTTTATAAGACAGGTTGCCCACATAAAGCTTGTTTCCCATTTTCATCTCCTTGTTTTTGTCAGCTTTGAAAGGACAACCACCCGATTGACCCCAGAAGCCGCTAACATAAAAAAGCCGAAAAGGCGACCTTTGCCTCTTCGGCTGCCGATACTACTATAATATCAGATTATTTGATTTTTTCAAGATAACAATTAAGCCTGAACCGCTTTTTGCCGGAAATATTCCACGGTCTCTTTCAGCCCGTCTTCAAGGGCGCAGCGCTGTTTCCAGCCGAGTTCTCTCTTGATGCGGGCGCAGTCGAGCACGCTTCTGCGCTGTTCCCCGGCTTTTGCCGGGCCGTGTTCATTGCCTCCCGCGTAGCCGGTTTTCTCCCTGATGAGATCGTAAAGCCGGTTCACGTCCGTCTCAATGCCCGTGCCAACATTGAAAGACCCTTCGGCGCCATCCCGGAACGCCAGCATGTTCGCCTGCACGACATCCCCGACATAGACATAATCCCTTGTCTGGCCGCCGTCTCCGTTTATAAGAGGAGTATTGCCCGAGAGCATCCTTGCGGTAAAGATTGCGACGACCCCGGCCTCGCCGAACGGGTCCTGCCTGGGGCCGTAGACGTTGGAATAGCGCAGGGCGACATATTTCAGGCCGAAGATTTTCCTGTATATATACAGATATTGTTCCACCGAGAGCTTGGCCGCGCCGTAAGGGCTCTCCGGTCTTGCGGGATGTTCCTCGGGAGCCGGAAACTTCTCCTGCTCGCCGTAAATCGCGCCGCCGGAAGAGGCGAAGACTATTTTCCCCGCTCCGAACTTTTTGCAGTTGTCGAGTACGTTGATGGAGCCGACGATGTTTATCGCGGCGTCCCCGGCGGGATCTTCCACGGAATTCCGGACGCTTACCTGGGCAGCCTGGTGACAGACGATATCCGGCTTCTCGGAGGCGAAAATATCGGATATGTCCTTGTGCCTTATGTCGGCAAGGTAGAACCTGGCCCTGGGATTTAAGTTCTCTTTCCTGCCGGTAAGGAGATTGTCGAGGACCACCGCTTCCATGCCGGCTTCGATTGCGGCATCGGTTATGTGAGAACCGATAAAACCGGCTCCGCCCGTTATAAGTATTTTCATAAGCGAATAATTTTACGCGAGGGGAGCCGGATTTGCAAGCATTAATTCATTAATCTACGCCGCTTCTTTCTCTTCGATTATCTGGTCGTTCAAGTCTTCCAGTTCCTCCCGCGAAAGCACCTTTGGCGCCTGTTTGAAAAGCACGGTCTCTTCCTGCTGCGCGTGATGGTCGAAATTTTCCTTCAAGGCTATAAGCTTTGAGTCCCACTTGTCGTCGTCCGCGTCCAGCTTGCCGAGTTCCTTGAGCTGCTTCTGCACCATCTTGTGCTCTTCATAGGAATCCCGGACAATGTCCTTTGTCTCGTCTATATCCTCCAGCGCCGGGTAAAGATAGTCTTCCTCTATCTGCATGTGCATTTCAAGGGCGTCCGTGCATTGCGAGAGGAGCCTTTCCCGCCTCTGGCCGTTCACGATATGCATCTGGCTTATAATACGGGAGACCTCCCGGTGGTCCCGTATCAGGAGTTCAAACATTTTTTCCATTGTGTTCTCCTTTTGAGTTTGTCCGCGGGTTGCGCCCAATTGCGTATCATAGCATATGATTATAATCCTTAAAGACGGCTCGTCAAGCCGCATCCGCGGCGTCGCATTCCCGTAATAAAAGGGCCGCAGATTCTGCGACCCTTTTTACATTGGAGGCGACGAGAGGATTTGAACCTCTGTAAGAGGCTTTGCAGGCCTCTGCCTATTCTCTTGGCTACGTCGCCGTGATTAACGTGATTATGGAACTCAATATATCATAAAATTCGATATGCGCAAATATTCTACTTGGCAGATTTTACTGTTATGTCAATGTACGAGGAATGTAACCTCGTGCGTCTCGCCGCAGGAACCGGTAACCTGCACGACTGCGCTGGAAGTCGCGCCGGAAACGGCATTACCGTCCACGTATACCGCCTTGTCTTTCCATGTGCCGGTCCCGTCGTCCGACACAAGGTAGTTCCCGGAGGCAAGCGGGCCCTGAACCGACGGGGTGTAACCGCTGTTGACTACGCCCATCGGGTCGGTGATGGTGATCCCCCTGCCGCCCTTGTTAGTCAGTATCTTGACGCCTATTTCCTTATCGCCCGCGTCAAGGACGCCGTTGTTGTTGCTGTCATAGAATGCCCTGACGGTAATTACGGAACTGTCGGTGCAGGCGCAGGTGCAGACGACCTTGAAGTTGTCGGTCTTGCTCCAGGCCGGGACAAAACCGAAAGAGTTTTTGGATGTGTCCGGGGGCATAAGTTTGCTGCAAGGAGTAATCCACACCTTATAGACGCCGCCCGGGTTCGGCGTGTCGCTGAAGGGATACAACTGGACGGTTATCGCTCCGGCCCCGCCCTGGGCCGCGTCGTTTGTGTCTATCCCTGTGGCATGTGCGCAGGAGGTCGTGCCCGGGCATCCGCAGCTGCACCCCACCGAGTCGATATAACCCGCGCTGTTTACATGGAACGTGCGGCAGCGTATGCTGTCCGTGCTTAAAAGCGTCTTTCCGGAAGGGTCGGTTACCTGGAATACGTAGCAGCCTTCGGGAAGCTTGGCCGCGCGCAGGGGCGCGTGCGGCCCCGGGCCGCCGTTCAGATACACGTCCGTCTTTTGTTGGTAGAGGTTCTGGTTTACAATATCCCCGTCGTTGTCGGTCGTGAATATTGCCCCGGAAAGACCGTCCGCCCAGGCCGTGGCCGATAAAGCCGTCAGGATTCCGAACGCGCTAATAAATATCGCCGCTTTAATGCCGGTTTTTTTGATTGTCATTTTCATCTCCCGTTTGAAGTGGACGAATGTTCAATAACACACGGAAGGACTGAATTGTTTGATTACTCTAACATAGCGGTAATGAAAGGCTTTCTTAAAAATAATGCGGATGTTTTTGATTGTTGCTATGGGTTGGCAAGACTTTTCGGCAAATCGTATCTCTCAGGTAAGATATACCATAACCTTCGGGATAGTCAAGAAAGCATTGACACGGGGAAACAGCCGTTTTATAGTCTTTAAGGGCCGTGTGTTCATGGCTGCGAAAGGAGGGGGGGCAAGCCTTGGGTATTATTACATACATACTGTATTTTATCCTGTTCAATATCCTGCTGCGGCATCCGTATATCCTTGTCGTCTTAGTCCTTTTGTATATCTTCAGGGACCGCATTCCGAACCCGTCGGACTGGATAAGGAGGGGCCAGGCATATTCGAGGCTGAAGAAGACAGTGGAGGTTAACCCATACGATTCGACCGCGAGGCGGGATCTCGGAATGGTCCTGCTGGAGAAACGTATGCCCGAAGAGGCTCTGACGCATTTCCTGGAAGCGCTTAAAAAAGAACCGAATTCCGCCGAGGTAAACCACTTCGCGGGTCTTTCGTATCTCCGCTCCGGCAAAGCGGAGGAGGCCGAAAGACACCTTAAAAGGGCTTCTGAGCTTGAGCCGAGGCTTCGTTATGGAGAGTCCTGGCTGTACCTGGGAGAAGCGGAGATTGCCCTGGGCAAGTTCGACAGCGCCCTTGAATCGCTCAAGAAACATCTCTCCATAAACAACACGAGCATCGAAGGACTTTACCAGTATGCGAGGGCATTAAACGCGCTGGGGAAAAAGGACGAGGCGAGAAAAGCCATACAGGACGGCATCCGCTACCACAAGGGGAACCCCGGTTTCAGGCGCCGCAGGGACTGGCGCTCTTACGTGAAACTGAAGCATTTCAGGCCGTAATGTTCCACGCGGAACACCGGGATGCGGCGCGGCGTATCCATGAAGATAACAATAACCGAGATGACCCCGGAAGAACTCCCGGAGGTCATGGAACTGGAAAGGGAGGTGTTTTCCTGGCCCTGGACGGAGGGAATGTTCAGGGACGAGATGGACAGGGATTATTCATTCATCTTCCTCGCGCGTGAGCCGTCGGGTCTGCTCGTCGGTTTTATATGTTTCTGGATGCTTATCGACGAGGCGCATATCTTAAACCTTGGAATCCGGAAGCGGTACAGGCGGCTCAAAATCGCATCGAAACTTACGCTCGCGGCCCTGAAATTCTGCTGCCTGAGGGGCGCCGGAGCGGCCACTTTGGAGGTTCGGGAGAAGAACAATGCCGCGATAAGGCTTTATAAAAGCTTGGGTTTCGTTGAGGCGGGCCTTAGGAGGAATTATTATGAATCTCCGCCGGATAACGCTGTAATCATGTGGCGTTACGACATATCTTCAGGACTCGAAAAAAGCCCTTGAAGTTTGACTTCGGATATGCTACATTCCAAACAAGTATCGGGATTTAAAGGGCATCTAAACCTTCAAAGGCAAATTGGGAGGTAAAGATGGAAGAAAACGAAGAATTGATTGGTCATGCCAGGCGCGAGAATGAAGAATTTCGCCGCCTGGAGAGAGAACACAGGGATATTGACAGGCAGATTGAGCAGAAATTCGGAGGCGCAAAGCATCTCACCCCCGAAGAAGAAATGGAAAAGAAAACCCTCCAGAAGCAGAAATTAGCCAAAAAAGACAGAATGTTTGAAATATTGCACGAGCTGAAGGCCGTCGTATAAGACAGGTGCCGGCAGAATCCGGAAGGAAGGGAAGCTCCCTTAAGGGATCTTCCCTTTTTTATTCGTTGACTTATGGCTTTTATGTATGGTAAAAAATAGGTTCCCGTTTTTATTCAAAATAGAAAGGCGTCAACATGAGGAGCGACAGGATAAAAAAAGGGATTGAGCGGGCGCCTAACAGGGCGCTTCTTTTCGCTACGGGAATAACCAGAAAAGAGCTTGCGAAGCCGCTTATCGGGATAGCAAGCAGCTTTACCGACCTTATCCCCGGCCATATCGGCATGCGGGATCTTGAGCGATATATCGAGAAAGGCGTCCATGCCGGGGGCGGATACTCCTTCGTATTCGGCGTACCCGGTATCTGCGACGGCATAGCCATGGGACACCGCGGGATGCACTACTCCCTGCCCTCGCGCGAGCTTATCGCGGACATGGTGGAGTCCATCACCCTTGCCAACGCCCTGGACGGCCTTGTGCTCCTTACAAACTGCGACAAGATTACTCCGGGTATGCTCATGGCGGCGGCGAGGCTTGACGTCCCGACGCTGGTGGTTACGGCGGGGCCGATGCTTTCCGGGAGATTGGGCATGGAAAGACAAAACCTCGTAACCGGCACCTTCGAGGCGGTCGGGCGCTACCGGAAGGGCGAGATAAACGAAACGGAGCTTTGCGCGCTTGAGGAATGCGCCTGCCCCGGTCCCGGCGCATGTCAGGGATTGTATACCGCCAACACGATGGCGTGCGTGACGGAGGCGATGGGCATGTCGCTTCCGGGTTGCGCTACGGCTCTTGCAGTATCCAGCAAAAAGAGACGAATCGCATATGAATCCGGCATGAGGGTGGTCGAACTGGCAAGGAAAGACGTAACACCCAGGAAAATAATGACGAAGACGGCTTTCGAGAACGCCATAACCGTTGACATGGCCCTGGGCGGCTCTACAAATACCTGCCTGCATATCCCCGCCATAGCGCACGAGGCGGGAATAGACATACCGCTCTCGGCGATAGACGAGATAAGCAGGAAGACGCCGCACATTACGGACCTTCTGCCGGCGGGGAAATATTACATGGAGGACCTGGACGCGGCGGGCGGAATCCCGGCGGTCATGGGAAGGCTCGCCTCGCGCCTGAAAGACGGGATTACCGTATCCGGTTTCAGGATTAAGGAGATCGCAAAAGGCGCAAAGCCTGAGAGCGACGAGATAATCAGGACGATAGAGAGGGCGCATCACAAGGAAGGCGGGATAGCCGTCCTGACCGGCAGCCTTGCTCCCCTCGGTTCGGTTATAAAGCAGACCGCCGTCTCGGAGAAGATGATGAAGTTCAAGGGCCGTGCAAAATGTTTTGATTCGGAAGAAGAGGCTATGTCCGCAATCCTTGGCGGCAGGATAAAATCCGGGGACGTAATCGTAATCCGTTACGAAGGCCCGAAGGGCGGCCCAGGGATGCGAGAGATGCTCTCCCCGACGGCGGCCATTGTCGGCATGGGCCTTGCGGATTCCGTCGCCCTTATTACGGACGGGCGCTTCTCCGGCGGGACGCAGGGGCCGTGCATTGGGCACATAAGCCCCGAGGCGATGGAGGGCGGGCCGATAGCGCTCATAAAGGACGGGGACGAGATTGCCATAGACATCCCGGCCAGGAAGCTGGAGCTTAAGGTATCGAAGGTTGAACTGGCAAAGAGGGCAAAGACATGGAAGAAGCCGGAGCCGAAGATAAAGACGGGCTGGCTTGCAAGGTATTCCCGGATGGTTACCTCGGCGAACACCGGGGCGGTGATGAAGTAGAAATTGTCCGTCTTTCCCGCGAAGGCGGGAATCCAGGGACTTTGGGTTTTAATGAAAAGTCGCGGGGCCCCCGTCAAGAACCGTCCGGGGGTGGCGAACCAAGGTTACAGGAGGTTGTGATTTGAAGCTTTCCGGCGCGCAGATACTGATAGAGTCCCTGAAGCGTGAGGGCGTGAAATACATCTTCGGCTATCCGGGAGGACAGGTGCTCAATATCTTCGATGTCCTTTACGACGAAAAGGACATTCAGCTTATCCTTACCCGGCACGAGCAGGGCGCGGCGCACGCGGCGGATGGATACGCGCGAGCGAGCGGGAAGGCCGGCGTATGCCTTGTCACGTCCGGCCCCGGCGCGACCAATACCGTTACCGGAATCGCCACGGCATACATGGACTCCATCCCGATGGTTGTGCTTACCGGGCAGGTGCCCAACATGCTCATCGGGAATGACGCGTTCCAGGAGGCGGACATAGTCGGCATCACAAGGCCGTGCACGAAATACAACTTCCTGGTAAAGGACGTAAGCGACATTGCGAGAACGATAAAGGAGGCGTTTTATATCGCCACGACCGGCAGGCCCGGCCCGGTGCTTATAGACCTGCCCAAGGATATTACCGTCGCGAAGACGGATTTCAAATACCCGGAGAAAGTGGAGCTCAGAAGCTACAGGCCGACGGTCAAGGGCCATGTCTGGCAGATAAAGCAGGCGGCGGACGCCATATCCAAGTCGAAAAAACCGGTCATAATCGCCGGCGGCGGGGTTATAATCTCGGGGTCTGCGGCGGAGCTTAAGGAGTTTGCCGAGGCCGCGAAGCTCCCGGTAACGATGACCATGATGGGCCTCGGCGGCTTCCCCGGCGACCACAAGCTCTCGCTCGGTATGCTTGGGATGCACGGGACTTATTTTGCCAACATGGCCGTGCACGAGTCCGACCTGCTCATTGCCATCGGGATGCGTTTCGACGACCGAGTCACGGGGCGTGTCGAGGACTTTGCGCCAGGCGCCAAGATAATACATATCGACATCGACCCGACTTCGATCCGCAAGAACGTGCGCGTGGACATACCTATCGTGGGCGATGTAAAGGACGTGCTGAAGGTATTGAACAAGACCATGCAGGACGAGGGCGGACATGCAAACCCGCACCGGAAGGTCTGGCTGGACAGGATAGAGGACTGGAAGGCCGAGCACCCGATGGACTACGAGCAGGGGGACGTTATAAAGCCGCAGTTCGTGGTAGAGAAGATTTATGAGATAACGAAGGGCGATGCCATTATAGCAACGGAGGTCGGCCAGAACCAGATGTGGGCGGCCCAGTTCTTCAAGTATAAAAAGCCCCGCACGTGGATTTCTTCCGGAGGTCTCGGCACAATGGGATACGGCTTCCCGGCGGCTATAGGCGCGCAGTTCGCTTTTCCGAATAAGCTGGTTTTTGATATAGCCGGCGACGGCTCCATACAGATGAATATCCAGGAGCTCTCTACCGCCGTGCTTCACAACCTGCCGGTGAAGGTGGCAATACTGAACAACTGTTTTCTGGGTATGGTGCGGCAGTGGCAGGAGCTTTTTTTCCAGAAGCGATACTCATCCACCTGCCTCACGGGGACGCCGGATTTTGTTAAGGTGGCCGAGGCGTACGGCGCCGTGGGCTTGAGGGCGCAGAAGCCGTCGGATGTGGAAGGCGTGATACGCGAGGCGATAAAGGTAAAAAGGCCGACCTTCATGGATTTCGTATGCGACCAGTTGGAGAAGGTTTATCCGATGGTGCCTGCCGGGGCGGCGATAAACGAGATGCTCTTTAGGCCGCCGGACTGCCCTCCGGGCGAGAAGCTGATATGCAAGACCGTGAAGCAGGAACTCAAATGCAGGTGCGTCCGCGCGAAGAGGGGGATGTGACATGCGCCATATAATCTCCGTGATGGTGGAAAACAAGTTCGGCGTTCTATCCCGCGTGTCCGGGCTTTTCTCCGGGCGCGGGTATAATATCGAGTCCATATCCGTCGGCCAGACGCTCGACCCGACGGTATCTCAGATGACTATAGTTACTTCCGGAGACGACAATATAATTGAACAGATAACCAAGCAGCTGAACAAGCTCATCGACGTGATAAAGGTAACGGACCTGACCGAGTTCGATCATGTAGAGCGCGAGATGATGCTGATAAAGGTCCAGCCGAGGGTGGAGCACCGGGCGGAGACGCTCAGGGTTGCGGAGATATTCCGGGGAGTGATAGTCGATTCGTCGGCAAAGACCTACACGATACAGGTTACGGGGGACGACAAGAAGCTTGAGGCGATAATAGACCTCCTCAGGCCCCTCGGCATAAAAGAAGTCGTCCGCACCGGCAAGGTGGCGATAGCAAGGGAAGCGAAAAGCTGAATCTTTATAACTGAAAGAGAGGAGCTGAGATGGTAAAGGTATATTACGACAAGGACGCGGATTTAAAGAACCTGAAGGGGAAGAAGGTGGCGATAATAGGTTATGGAAGCCAGGGACACGCACACGCCAACAATCTTAAGGATAGCGGTATCGACGTCATAATCGGCGGACACAAGGAAGGCCCAAGCTGGGACAAGGCGAAAAAGGCGGGTTTTAAGGTTATGACAGTAGCCGAAGCGGCAAAAATCGCCGACGTTATAATGATACTTCTCCCGGACGAGTACCAGGGCGCCATATACAAAAACGAGATAGCTCCGAACATGAAGAAGGGCGTCTTCATGGGGTTCGGGCACGGTTTCAACATCCACTATGGGCAGATCGTCCCGCCCGCGGATGCAAATGTGTTCATGGTTGCTCCTAAAGGCCCGGGCCATCTCGTGAGAAGCGAGTTTGCAAAAGGCAGCGGCGTTCCGATGCTTATTGCCGTTCACCAGGACCCGTCGAAGAAATCCAAAGCGCTGGCGATGGCTTATGCCTCTGCGGCAGGCGGCGGCAGGGCCGGCATCATAGAGACTACGTTCAAGGAAGAGACAGAGACCGACCTTTTCGGCGAGCAGGCGGTATTGTGCGGCGGATTGGCGGCGCTCATAACCGCCGGCTTCGAGACTCTTGTCGAGGCGGGATACGCTCCTGAAATGGCGTATTTCGAGTGCCTGCACGAGACGAAGCTTATTGTAGACCTGCTCTACGAGGGCGGTATTGCGAATATGCGCTACTCCGTCTCCAACACAGCCCAGTACGGCGACATGACCCGCGGGCCGCGCATAATAGACGACTACGTCAAGGATGAGATGCGCGAAATACTGAAGGAGATACAGAACGGATCATTTGCGCGGGAATGGATACTGGAGTGCCAGGCCAACAAGCCCATGTTCAACGCCCTGACGAGGATGGGCGAAGAGCATGAGATAGAGCGGGTGGGCGCAAAGCTCCGTTCCATGATGAGCTGGCTTGGAAAATCGAAGCTCGTTGACAAAACCAGGAACTAAATTGAGACATGACAGCATAATCGCTCTCGAGGGCCTGCCGGTAATTGGCGTGTTTGCGGCGGTCGCGGCGGCCCTCTGGATAGCCGGATGGTATAAGGCCGCCTTTATAATGACGGCCTTAACCGTTTTTGCCGTATCCTTTTTCCGCAACCCGGAGCGCTGTCCGCCGACAGGCGAAAATCTGGTCGTTTCTCCGGCGGACGGGACGGTGATTTACGCGGGCGAAGTGGACGAGCCAAGGATACTCAAGCGCCGCGCCGTGAAGGTATCCATATTTATGAGCGTCTTCAACGTCCACGTAAACCGTATGCCTGAGAGCGGAAGGATAACAGAGATACATTATAATAAAGGAAAGTTCATTGCCGCGAGCAGGGATAAGGCCTCGCTCGACAACGAGCAGAATGCGCTTGTCATGGAAACGGAGAACGGCGGTAATATCATGTTCGTCCAGATTGCAGGTCTTGTCGCGCGCCGGATAGTCTGCTGGGCGAGGCCCGGAGACACCCTCCGGCGCGGCGAGAGGTTCGGGCTTATCATGTTCGGCTCAAGGCTGGACATATATCTCCCGCCGGGCAGCGAAGTGAAGGTCAAGCCCGGAGAAAAAACCCGGGCCGGAGAAACCGTCGTCGGGGTGCTGAGTTGAGGAAAGGAATTTATATACTCCCGAACCTCCTCACGGTCGGAGGGATGTTTTTTGGTTTCTTCTCGATTGTCGCCTCCATAAAGGGCGATTTCGACAGGGCCGCCTGGGCCATTCTTACGGCGGCGGTATTCGACGCCCTGGACGGCTGGGTGGCGAGGCTCACCAAGTCCACCAGCAGGTTCGGGGTGGAGCTGGATTCGCTCTCAGACCTGGTCTCGTTCGGCGTCGCGCCCGCAGTTATGTTTTATATATGGGCGTTGATGCCGTTCAGACGCCTTGGATGGGTTGGCGCATTCACGTTCGTTGTATGCGGCGCGCTGAGGCTTGCGCGCTTCAATGTGCAGATGGTGGGTTCCGAGAAGAAATGGTTCACCGGCTTACCCATACCGGGCGGCGCGGCGGTGCTGGCAACTTTCGTAATTTTCTGGAGTGATGTAATCGACGGCCTTCCGTCCAGAAATTACCTCTTGCTCGTTATGATTTATGTGGTCGCTCTCCTGATGATAAGCACTATCCGGTTCCATAGCTTAAAGGAGCTCAATGTCCGGGACAGGCGGCCCTTCTGGATGCTTCTTGTAGCCGTGGTAATTCTTGTAGCCGTGGCGCTGAACCCGCCGGTGGTGCTGTTTTCCTTGAGTGTCGCATACGTAGGATGGGCATTGACTGAGTGGGTATTGACATTCCGAAAAAGACGGGTTAAGATAAAGGCGCAATAATAACGGCTGAGAAGAGGAGCAGTAGGCGGCAATGCGGCCAAAGAGAGCCGGTGGGTGGTGCGAACCGGCGCCGAATTCCGCCGAACTCGCCTCGGAGCCGGGGGCGCGAAGGGGAATCAGATATTCGCAGGGGCGCAATTCATTGCGTTCGCCAAGATGCCGGTTCTCCATTAGTTCCCTCCGTGAGCCTGCGTAAATGGCAAAAATAAGTGCAGGCGGTTCTTCCGCCTGAATCGGGGTGGTACCGCGGGAGCTTTAAACAAGCCCTCGTCCCTTACTTTTATAAAGTATTGGGGCGAGGGTTTTTTAATTATGAGCTTACAAATTATGAGGTGCGCGGCCTTCAGGCGATCCCTGATGGCCTGCTGGCTCACCGGCTTGTCATTCTGAGGCCGTAGGCCGAAGAATCCGCTTTAATTTTTTGAAATGCAGATTCCACGGCAACGCTCGGAATGACATTCCTTATACCCCCTCTACCTCCGGGAGTGGGGCAGGGGGTGAGGGCTTGTCCGGCGAATGAATGCGCTCCTACAAATAAAATAATTCCGAATGGAGGATATATATGTCGCGTAGTATAAAAATATTCGATACGACACTGAGGGACGGCGAGCAGTCCCCAGGCTGCTCCATGAACATCGACGAGAAGCTGATGGTAGCCAGGCAGTTGGCCCGAATGAAGGTGGATATAATCGAGGCGGGGTTCCCGATTGCTTCGGAAGGGGATTTCGAGGCGGTAAAACGCATTGCGCAGGAGGTAAGGGGGCCGGTGATATGCGGACTCGCTCGGACTATGGACAAGGACATAGACCGCGCGGCAGAGGCCATAAAACCGGCAGAACGCGGAAGGATTCACACCTTCCTTGCGACCTCGGACATTCACCTGAAATTCAAGCTCAAGAAAGACCGTAATCAGGTGCTGGACATGGCTGTTGCGGCAATTAAACGCGCGAGGAATTATACAGACGACGTGGAATTCTCGGCGGAAGACGCCACGCGCTCAGACATCGATTATCTCTGTAAGGTGGTCGAGGCGGCGATTTCTGCGGGCGCTACGACTATTAACATACCAGATACGGTAGGTTATGCCATTCCGCAGGAGTATGCGGAGCGGATTAAAAATCTGTTCGACCGCGTACCGAATATCGGCAAGGCAGTAATATCCGTCCACTGCCACAACGACCTCGGCCTTGCGGTGTCCAATTCCCTGGCCGCAGCGCTCTCGGGCGCCGGACAGATTGAATGCACCATTAACGGCATCGGCGAGCGCGCGGGCAACGCGGCTATGGAGGAGGTTGTTATGGCGCTCAGGACGCGCGAGCCGTATTTCGAGGCCCGGACTGACATAGTCACGGAAGAGATTATGGCCGCTTCCCGTCTTGTCAGGAATGTTACGGGCATGACCGTCCAGGCGAACAAGGCAATAGTCGGCGCGAACGCATTCGCGCACGAATCCGGCATACACCAGGACGGTTTCCTCAAAGAGAAATCGACGTATGAGATTATGACGCCGGAGTCCGTGGGCCTGGCCGAGAGCTCGCTGGTGCTTGGCAAGCATTCCGGGAGACACGCTTTCCGGGACCGCCTGAAAGAACTGGGATACTCGCTCGGCGAGGAGGATTTGAACAAAACCTTCGAGCGTTTCAAGAGGCTTGCCGACCAGAAGAAGGACATATTCGATGAAGACCTTGAGGCGCTGGTCGCGGAGGAGGTGTTCCGTATTCCGCAAGTGTATGAACTGAAGAAGCTTTTTGTGCGAAGCGGGACGGACACAAAACCGCAGGCGGATATTGTCATGGCCGTGAATGGCGCAGAAGCGGAGAAGTCATCCGGCGGCGACGGGCCTGTTGATGCCGCATTCAGGACGATAGCCGAGGTTGTTAAAACGAAAAGCCGGATGCTCGCATACGAGGTAAAAGCGATAACCGGCGGGACCGACGCCCAGGGCGAGGTCGTTGTGCGCCTGCGGGAGGATAATTTCACGGTGATGGGCCAGGGCTCGGATACTGACATTATCGTCGCAAGCGCGAAGGCATATATTAACGCCCTGAACAAGCTTGCGTACCTTAAAAAGCGGGGCGAAAAAACGGTTGAAAAGATGTGCGAGTGATGCTAACATCATCTGCTTAAATATAGGGAGGTTTTCGCTATTATGCCAATGACAATTACCGAAAAAATACTGGCATTCCACTGCGGCAGGAAAGAAGTATCGCCGGGGGAACTGATAAACGCGAAGGTTGATGTGGTTCTGGCAAACGACATTACCGCGCCAATCTCCATAAAGGAATTCAGGAAGGCCGGCGCCAGAAAGGTATTCGACAGGACACGCATTGTGCTCGTGCCGGATCACTTCACGCCGAACAAAGACATCCAGTCCGCCGAGCAGTCGAAGCTCCTGCGGGAATTTGCCGGGGAGCACGGTTTGACGAACTACTTTGAAGTGGGCAGGATGGGTATAGAACACGCGCTTCTTCCGGAACAGGGCCTGGCGGTATCCGGAGACGTTATCATCGGCGCGGATTCGCACACATGCACATACGGCGGCCTGGGCGCATTCGCCACGGGCGTCGGAAGCACGGACGTCGCGGCGGCGATGATAACCGGCGAGATATGGTTCAAGGTTCCGGAGAGCATAAAGTTTGTTTATTACGGCAAGCTTGGGAAATGGGTCTCAGGCAAAGACCTCATACTCCATACCATCGGCGACATCGGCGTTGACGGCGCGCTCTACAAGGCTATGGAGTTCACGGGCGAGACGATAGACGGGATGGATATGTCCGGCAGGCTTACAATGGCCAATATGGCAATCGAGGCCGGCGGCAAGAACGGCATTATCGCGCCGGACGACATTACCAAGGACTATGAGAGCGGCAGGGCGAGACGCAGGCCGAAGTTCTACAAATCGGATAGGAAAGCCGTTTATACAGAGGTGCGCGAGTATGACTGCTCCAAGCTGGAGCCGCAGGTGGCCTGCCCGCACCTGCCGGAGAACACCAAAGGCGTAAGCGAGCTTTCTCATATAAACATACATCAATCCGTTGTCGGTTCCTGCACGAACGGGAGAATCGAGGACCTTCGGGTGGCTGCGAAGGTGCTGAAGGGCAGGAAGGTGCATCCGGACGTGCGGATGATAATAATCCCGGCGACGCAGGCGATATACAAGCAGGCGATGAAAGAGGGCCTGTTCAATATCTTCATTGATGCGCAGGCGGCGGTGTCCACGCCAACTTGCGGGCCGTGCCTCGGCGGGCATATGGGCATCCTCGCAAAAGGCGAGCGAGCCATCGCCACAACCAACAGGAACTTTGTGGGACGCATGGGGCATCCGGAGTCCGAGGTATATCTCGCAAATCCCGCAATCGCCGCAGCGTCTGCGGTATTGGGGCGCATCGGAAGCCCGGATGAGTTGAAATAATTTTTGGACCACGGATTGGCACGGATTGCACAGATAAAGATTGAATAAATCTATCCGTGAAGACCAGGAAAATCCGTGGCCTGTAAAGGAGCGCTTATGAAACTGAAAGGGAAGGCCTGGAAATTCGGCGCGGACATTGACACCGACGCCATAATTCCGGCGAGATATCTGAATACCTCTGAGCCGTCCGAGCTTGCGAAACACTGCATGGAAGACTCAAAACAGCCCGACTTCATAAAGCGGATGGGCAAGGGCGACATCATCTTGGCCGATAAGAATTTCGGTTGCGGTTCCTCGCGTGAACACGCACCGATAGCCATAAAGGCTGCGGGAGTCTCGTGTGTTGTGGCGAAGACGTTCGCCAGGATATTCTATCGCAATTCATTCAATATGGGCCTGCCGATATTCGAATGCCCGGAGGCCGTTGACGGCATATCGCAGGGCGACCAGATAGAGGTGGACGCGGAAAAAGGGATAATAAAAAACCTGACAACTAACAAGACGTATAGGGCCGCTCCGATCCCGCCGTTCATGCAGGAGTTGATTGCCGCGGGCGGGCTGATGGAGTGGGTGAAGAAGAAGGCCGCGTGACATGGCCGTCTGTTGTTCGGGAATCCGGTGATTTTGATGCCAGCCCGTTTTTACGGGTTGACAGTTAATACTCGAAGGGAGATTTCATAATGCCAAAAAGCTACAAGATTGCGCTCGTCCCCGGGGACGGGACTGGGCCTGAGGTGGTGGCAGAAGCGGTAAAGGTAGTCAAATCTGCGGCGAAAAGGGCGGGGTTCGGCCTGTCTTTCAAGACGTTCGATTTCGGAGGCGAGCGTTACAAAAAGACAGGCGAGACGCTGTCCGACAAGGATGTCGATACGCTCCGGGACTATGACGCCATACTTCTTGGCGCGATAGGCCATCCGGACGTAGCGCCCGGGATACTCGAGAAGGGCATACTCCTTAAGATGCGGTTTGCGCTCGACCTCTACGTGAACCTCCGGCCCGTGAAGCTTCTGCCCGGCGTGGGGACGCCGCTCAAGGACAAGGGCCCGAAGGAGATAAATTATGTCGTGGTGCGCGAGAATACCGAAGGGCTTTATGCCGGCGCGGGCGGAGTGTTAAAGAAAGGCACGCCGGACGAGGTCGCCGTGCAGGAATCTATAAACACCAGGAAAGGCGTTGAGCGATGCATCCGGTACGCCTTCGATTACGCGAAAAAGACCGGCAGGAAAAAGGTAATGCTCTGCGGTAAGACGAATGTGCTTACGTTCGCGTTCGACCTCTGGGAGCGCGCGTTTTATGAAGTCGCCAAAGAGTATCCCAGGATAAAGGCCGATTACGCGCATGTTGACGCGACAACGATGTGGATGGTCAAGAACCCGGAATGGTTTGATGTTATCGTTACGGACAACATGTTCGGGGACATTATAACCGATCTCGGCGCGATGACGCAGGGCGGAATGGGCATTGCGGCGGGCGGCAATATCAATCCGAAGGGCGTCTCGATGTTTGAACCGATAGGCGGCTCCGCCCCGAAGTATACCGGCATGAACATTATTAATCCGCTTGCGGCGATATGCGCCGCCCAGATGATGCTCGAACATCTTGGCGAGACGAAGGCCGCGGGCTGGATAGAGAAGTCGGTAGTAAAGGCCATATCGAAGATGGACAGCCTCGCAGCCGGGAAGATGGGCATGGGAACGAGCGAGGTCGGGAGCATGGTGGCGAAATTTGTCAAGGAGTCCGATTAATGTTTAAGAAAAAGGATAAGTATGTCGTTGCGGTGGTGGGGGCTACAGGCGCGGTCGGCGTGGAGATGGTTTCCACGCTTGAGGAGAGGGATTTCCCCGCGTCGGAGCTCAAGCTTTACGCCTCCGAGAAGTCCGAGGGGAAAAAGGTCGGGTTCAAGGGGAAAGAGCTTACCGTCCACAAGCTGGATAAAAATTCCTTCAAGGGTGTAGACATCGCGCTTTTCTCGGCCGGCGCTTCGAGGAGTCTTGAGTTCGCGCCGATAGCCGCCGCCGACGGCTGCATTGTCATAGACAACTCCAGCGCATGGAGGATGGACCCGGACGTGCCGCTCGTTGTTCCGGAGGTGAATGCGAGAGACCTTAAAACCATCCCGAAGGGCATCGTGGCGAACCCGAACTGCTCCACTATACAGATGCTCGTAGCCCTGAAGCCCATACACGAGGCGGCCAGGATTAAGCGCATCGTTGTCACGACCTTCCAGGCCGTCTCCGGCACGGGCAAAAAAGCGATGGACGAGTTGATGGACCAGACGACGGCGCTTCTTAATTTCAGGCCGATTCAAAAGAAGGTCTATCCGCACCAGATAGCCTTCAACGTCCTGCCGCATATTGATTCCTTCCTTGATAACGGCTATACAAAGGAAGAGATGAAGATGGTCAATGAGACGCACAAGATGCTTGACCCGAATATCAAGGTGACCGCAACGACCGTGCGCGTCCCGGTGTTCAGGTGCCATTCCGAATCCGTGAATATCGAGACGGAAAAGAAACTCACGGCGAACGAGGCGCGGGCGATTCTCTCCTCCGCGCCGGGCGTTATCGTCATGGACGACCCGTCGAGGAACCTCTATCCGCTTGCCATTGACGCGGCGGGGCGCTACGAGACGTATGTCGGAAGAATCCGCGAGGACGAATCGATTGAGCGCGGCCTTAACATCTGGGTCGTCTCCGACAACCTCCTGAAAGGCGCGGCCTTCAACGCCGTGCAGATTGCGGAGGAACTGATAAGATAAACCCGTTACTTTCAGTAAGAATTGTGTTAAACTTGGGGGATAATTTCATCCCCCATTTTTGTTTATGAATGATATAGACTACTCAAAGATTTTAAAATCCGCCCTATCCCGCGGCGGAGAATATGCCGATTTATACATCGAGCATACCGTCCCTACGGCGATTGCGCTCGAAGACGGCAAGATCGAGAAGGTCGTCTCCGGCATCGAATCCGGCGCGGGTTTGCGCGTAATCACCGGTTTCAGGACGATATACGCCTACACGAACGACCTGGCGGAAAAGGCGCTCCTGAACCTTGCGGCTGAAGTCTCGCGGACCTGTGCCCGAAGCCGGTCTGCCGGCTCGACTGGCTTCAGTCCGGCCGATTCGAGCGCGTGCGGTGATCTTATACTGGATTTGCGCGAGAAGTGTCCGTCGGTCAACCACAAAATTATTGAGCCGCCTGAGGGTGTGGCCGTGGAGCGCAAGCTCGCGCTTGTGAAAGAGGCCGACATTGCCGCGCGGGCTGTTAGCGGGAAGGTATCCCAGGCATCGGTTCAATACCGGGACACCCTCCAGCGCGTAACAATCGCCTGCTCGGACGGCACGCTTGCCCGCGACGAAAGGTATTATCTCGTAGCGGCGGTGAACGTGGTGGCGAAGGACGGGAGTATCGTCCAGACCGGATACGATGCTGAGGGCGGCAACATCGGGTTTGAGTTGTTCAGGGAGTTTCCCGCCGCATCCGTTGCAGAAAAGGCCGCACGGAGGGCGGTTATGATGCTTTCCGCGCGTTCCGCGCCGGGCGGCAGGATGCCCGTCGTGCTGTCGTCCGAGGCGGGCGGTACGATGGTGCACGAGGCAATCGGGCATGGGCTTGAGGCGGACCTCTCGCAGAACGGGCTTTCGGTCTATACGGGCAAGGTCGGCAGGCAGGTCGGCTCGCCGCTTGTGACGGTTGTAGACGACGCGACGCTGCCTAACAGGCGCGGTTCGTTTACATTCGACGACGAGGGCATTGAGGCGCAAAGGACGGTCTTGGTTGAAAAAGGAATATTGAAGGGCTTCATGTACGACAGGCTGACGGCGATGAAGGATAACGCCTCCTCAACCGGTAACGGCAGGCGCGAATCGTATATGGCGCGGCCCATACCGCGCATGACGAACACGATGATACTGCCGGGGAAGAGCGAGCCGTCCGAGATCCTGAGCTCGTGCGACAGGGGGCTTCTTGTAAAGAAGATGGGCGGAGGCCAGGTAAATACCGTAAACGGGGATTTCGTGTTCGAGGTCAGCGAGGGTTATATAATCGAAAAGGGTAAAGCTTCCGAGCCTGTGCGCGGCGCGACTCTTGTCGGGAACGGCCCGCAGGCGCTCTCAGGCATAACCATGGTAGGAAACGACCTCGGCTTTGGCATCGGCACATGCGGCAAGGATGGGCAGGGCGCGCCCGTGTCCGACGCGCAGCCGACTCTTTTGATTGCCGATATAGTTGTAGGCGGTATGCACTGATGGGTGACGGTTCTAAAGATACTTTCAATTTCTTTGAGCGGAAGCGGCGTATAATATCGGGTGTTTTTCTGCTCGCAGGAATCCCGTTTCTGCTTTTTACACGCCCCGGCTGGCCTGAAGGCGGTATAATCGACCTGGCATTAAGATATGGCGGAATCCTTGTGATTCTTGCCGGGATTGCAGGACGCGCATGGTGCACCATGTATATAGGGGGCCGGAAAAACAGCCAACTCGTCCAGGACGGGCCATATTCCATGTGCCGAAACCCTCTTTACTTCTTCTCGTTCCTGGGCGGGCTGGGCGCCTGTTTGGTGTTTGAAAACCTCCCCGTAATCTTTCTGTATCTCGTGGTCTTCTCGCTTTATTATCCGTTTGTTATAAAGTCCGAGGAGAGACGCCTTGAGATGCTTTTTGGCGCGGAATTTTTCGCATACAAAAAACAAGTCCCGGCTTTCATTCCTAATCCATTCGTTTTCCGGGTAGGAGGCAAGGCCCCTGCCGATGCGCGGCGCATGGCGAAAACGCTACTGGACGGGAGTATTTTCCTGCTTTTCATACCTCTTGCATACGCTTTAAACATGCTTCAGGCAGGCGGCTTGCTCCATACATACTGGAAGATACCGTAATGTTAAATTTAGGTTGACTAAGGCATCGGTTTATAGTATAAATTCCAAGCTTTTGAAGTTTCGGACATAATTCCCGGAATCGGGGACGTAGCTCAGTTGGTTAGAGCGCCTGCCTGTCACGTAGGAGGTCGCGAGTTCGAGCCTCGTCGTCCCCGCCAAGTTTAAAAAGGCGGCAGTATTTTCTGCCGCCTTTTTGTTTCTCCGCCCTTTACATGTTCAAAAACCAAGGCCGGTATCGGCATCGCTCGGCTTCTTCGGACAGTTTTCAGGGCTCAGTTTGAGGCGGTTTTAAAGGGCCTCGGAGCGGTTTCCGTGCAATTTTGAGCGGTCAAATATGCCTGTTTTTAAGGGGAAACAGCCATAATATTTATCGGCCTGAAGTAAAATTAATTGACTTCGCATGAAATTGCAGTTAAAGTTTAAACTGTGCAATTGCAAAATCTATTAAACCTTTGTCTGTGAGATCAAGGTTATTGCCGCAATACATCTATACGCGGGAATTAAGTATTGTTGAGTGGACTGATAATAATATCTCTTCCTGTTGGTTATTGATTAATGTTATAATCGCGGCGTCCATCCTTGAGATTCGCGGGCGTTATGTTATTTAAAACAGGCCATCCGGAGAATCTTCGGAACGCCGGAAAAACACGGCAAAATATGGAGTTGGATGTCTTTGGGTTGCGCCGGATTTTATAATGCCCGCCGCCTGGATAAGGTGTTTTTAATTTATTGATTCGGGAGACAGTTAAGGTTATAAGACTGTAATATGAAAAGAAAAAGAACCATTATCCTGATACTTCTGCTGATAACGGGTATTGCGGCGGCAGAGTATCTGATAATGACAATTGTTGAGATGTATGGATTGTCCGGCGCCGCCGAGAAAGTCGTTGATTCCCTATCCCTCATAGTCCTTCTGATCCTCGTTTTCCGTATTCTTTACAAGTCACAAAAGGCCCTGCTCGAAGAAAAAAGGAGTATAGAAGAAATACTCTCCTGCATGGGGGACAATATAAGCATACAGGACAGAGACATGAATATCCTGTATCAGAATGCGGCAATTGTCGGCGCGTTGGGCGCTCATGTCGGCGAGCGCTGCTATAAGGCCTACGAGGATAGGGATGCAATATGCGAGGGTTGCCCCGTTGTCGAAAGTTTCATGGACGGCAAAGTCCATAAAATGGAGAGACATGTCCAGGCCTTCGGCAGGGAAACATACATAGAGATGACCGCGTCTCCGCTCCGGGACCCGGGCGGTAATATAGCCTCGGTAATAGAGGTGGTCAGGGATATAACACATGGCAAGAAGGCGGAGAGCGCCGTAATTGAAAAAAACCAGAGGCTCGCCATGCTCAACCAGATAGACAAGGCGATGGTCTCAACAATTGAGCTTGAAAAGATATTCGAGATACTGGTGGAAAACCTGGCCCGCGCTCTCAAGATGGAATCCGGCGTCATATTTTTATATGACGAGCCTAATAAGGCCGTAAACGTGGTTGAAAGTTACAACTTTGCATTCGCCGAAGCTCAGGCATGTTTTCATCTCGACAGTCTTCCTCTGGTCTCGGAAGTTATAAAGAACAACAAGCCGATGATACTTAACGATGTCGGCAGGGATACAGAGGCTTACAGGAAGCTCAGGGCTAAATCGGTGTTCCTTGTCCCGCTTGGCGCGGGCGGTTCGGTGCAGGGGGTTATATGCCTGCATAATGAGTTGAAACAGCACATTTTTTCTGATTCGGAAGTCGAATTTGCCATGCAGGTGGCCGACCAGGCGATGATAGCAATAATAAACGCGAAACTTGTAAAAAGCCTTACGGAGAACGACTCGAAGCTTCTTTCCAAGAACCGGGAGCTTCGGGCGCTCAATGAAGTCGCCGAGATAATAGCCTCCAATAATGACCTGGAAGTAATGCTTCAGAAGGTACTGGAGAAGACCCTGTCCATACCGTTCCTCGAGGTGCAGAAAAAGGGGGTTATTTTCCTGCGCGACAATAAAAGCGCGGGCGAGTTTTACATGGCCGCTCAGGTTGGGCTCCATCCGTATCTGCTGCGTAAGGAGGCCCGCATTAAAATGGGCGAATGCCTGTGCGGGAAGGCCGCGGAAAGCGGAGAGATAATCTTATCCGATGATTGTTTTGAAGACACGCGTCATACGACAAGTTATCAGGACATGCACAAGCACGGCCACGTCGTCCTTCCAATCAAGGGCAAGAGCGGAATCCTGGGCGTTATGACCTATTACCTCGATGCGGGAACCGCTCTGTCGGACAAGGAGGTTCACCTGCTGACTTCTGTTGCAAACCAGCTTGCGACCGGCATACTTAATCACAGATTCCTTGAGAAGATAGCCGCCGGGAAAAGAGAATGGGAGCTTACTTTCGATGCAATGGAAGAGATGATAACCATACAGCGGCCCGACCATACTATCATAAGGGCCAACAGGGCAGTATCGAAATATTTCGATAAGAAAATAGACGACATTGTCGGCCATAAATGCTACGAGATATTCCATGACTCGAACAAACCGATCCCGTTTTGCCCGGCGGGAGATCCTCTGAGCGCGCTGGAAAAACCGTCAAACAGCGAGATGTTCTTTCAAGGAAGGTATTTTGAGACGACATTATACCCGGTATCCCTGAACGAACATTTAAATTCTTTTATACAGATAGTAAAGGATATTACGGAACGGAAAAGGGTCGAGCAGACGCTCAGGGAGTCTGAGGAGAAGTTCCGGAACCTTGTGGAGCAGTCCGGAGTGGGGGTTTACATAGTCCAGGGCGGGTTTTTCAAGTATGTGAACCCGCGTTTTGCGGAAATATTCGGTTATGAACCCGGAGAACTGACCGACGCGGCCACAAAAAACCTCATATATCCGGAGGACTGGCCGCTCGTGCAGGAAAACATAAGGAAAAGGGAGTCGGGAGAAGTGCCGATAATACACTATCTTTTCCGTGGGCTAACCAAAACGGGAAAGGTTATTCATGTCGAGATACACGGCTCCAATGTCGTTTATTCCGGGAAACTCGCCGGGATGGGCACCCTCCTGGACATAACGGAAACCATTCTTGCCAGAGATGAATTGGTAAAGAAAACACAGGAAGCGGTAATTCTGAGGCAGGCGCGGGAACAGCTCGAAGAAGTGAACAGGCTGAAAAGCGAGTTCCTGGCTAATATGTCGCATGAGCTCCGGACGCCTTTGAACGCGGTAATCGGCCTGAGCCAGGTGCTGCTTGAAAGGATATACGGGCCGTTGTCCGACAAGCAGGAAGAATACCTTAAAGGGATAAACCAGTCCGGCCAGCATCTTATCGACCTGATAAACGAGATTCTCGACCTTTCCAAGATAGAAGCCGGCAAGGAACAGCTTGAGCTTTCGGAATTTTCGATTGCGAGCCTGCTCAAGAACTCGTTCATAATGATCAAGGAAAAGGCGACAAGGCGCCATATAGCTCTCGTTCAGGAGATAGGGCCGGAGGTCGATAATTATTTTGGAGACGAGCGAAGGATAAAGCAGATAATCTATAACCTCCTTTCAAACGCCGTAAAATTTACGGAGGCTGGAGGCAGCGTCGGTCTTTCGGCCGGCCGGGACGAAACGGCTCTGACCATAACGGTCTGGGATACCGGGATAGGCATTCCGGAAAGCAAGAAGCACTTGATATTTCAGCCGTTCCAACTCGTAGACAATTCTTTGTCCAGGCGCCATGAAGGCACGGGACTGGGGCTTGTGCTTACAAAGAAGCTGGTGGAACTGCATCGCGGGAATATAATCTTTGAATCAAGTGAAGGCAAAGGCACGAAATTTACCATCGTATTGCCGTTAACCGGCAGAATAACTGGCCTTAAGACCGATGGCCGCAAAGCGCTGTCCGAGCCGGGCATTCCCGCCGATTATATCCAGGGTAAAAAAATCCTTATTGTCGAAGACAACAAGCTCAACATGCTCCTGGCATCGGATTATCTGACATCGAAGGGGGCGTACGTAGTCGAAGCCTTCGACGGCACGTCCGCTCTGACGAAGGTTTCCGCCGAAAACCCGGACATCATCCTCATGGACATACAGATGCCGGGGCTGGACGGATTTGAAGTCTTGAAGAGGCTGAAAAAAGATCCCGCCACGGGTAAAATACCCGTAATCGCCGTGACCGCCCTTGCCATGAAGGGCGACCAGCAGAAATGCCTCGACTGCGGGTTCGACGATTATGTAAGCAAACCCGTGAACCTGGGCGAGATGGTGGAGAAAATATCTCTGCGGCTAATGAAAGGGCAGACAAAGTAAGCTCGGAGGATTACGCCACATGCATGAAAAAACCCCCGTCGTTCTCATCGTCGACGACCAGAACTGGAACCTTGAAGTGCTGGAGGCTTATCTCCACGAAACCGGGTACAAGATAATCCGGTCTGAAAACGGACAGGAGGCCCTGTCGATAATCGATAAAACTGAAATCGACCTCTTGCTGTTGGATATTATGATGCCGGGCATCGACGGTCTCCGTGTATGCAAAATACTGAAAGGCGGCGAAAAGACGCGGTTCATACCTATAGTCATAGTGACTTCGCTCGACCAGAAGTCGGATAAACTGGCCGCCATAGAGGCTGGCGCAGACGATTTCATAACCAAGCCGGTCGATAAAGCGGAGCTTCTGGTCAGGTGCGCGTCGCTCCTTAGGATGAAAAAATTCCATGACGAGCGGGACCATGCATATTCAAACATCCGCAGCATTACTCTCTTCTTCAGTGACGCCATCAGTAAATTTGACCCGGCAAGGTTTTCCCTCGAATCGGCTTACATAGGGATGGTTCATTCTATGCTCAGGCCGGCGGACGGCGAAGAAGGCAAGCCAAGGCACGCCCTGATAGCGCCTTATGGCAAGGCAGGTCTTACAAAAGGCGCTCTGTATTCAATAAAAGACTCAAGAATATCCGAGAAGGAAATTTCATTCCAGGAGTCCAGGGCGCTGTCGGAAAGATTCAATCTGATGGACAGGCATGATGATTTTGCCAACCTTTCGGACGGTGGAATCGGCGAAGCGCGCGAATGGCTGCCGGAGGGCCTTTTGGCCGAAACCGGCCCACTCGAAAATTTCGTCTGTTGTTATACGGATACGAACTTGTTTGCGTGTTTCAACTATGGGAGGAAGGTTAACTCGTACGATGTGCAGGTGCTTAAGGACCTTGCCCTGCACTCCATGTTTTTTGAAACTATCTCAAAGCAGGTCAAGGAAAACGAAGATGCATTTTTCTATACGATAATGGCCCTTGCGCGCGCCGCCGAAATGAACGACGAAGATACCGGGAACCACCTGATCAGGGTAAACGAATATGCCTATGAAATGGCAATGGAGATGGGTTTTTCAGAGAAAACGGCCACGGAAATCCGCTATTCCGCGCAGATGCACGACGTGGGAAAACTTCATATCCCTCCGGGAATACTGCGCAAACCGGGCCAGCTGACGCCGGAAGAATGGGAGATAACGAAGAAACACCCGTTGTATGCGGCAAAAATTCTCGGCGGTTCGCCGCGCCTGGAGACCGCAAGGCAGATTGCACTCTGCCACCACGAGCGATGGGACGGCTCCGGCTATCCAAACGGGCTCTCCGGCGAGCAAATACCTCTGCCCGCCAGGATTGTCTCCCTGTGCGATATTTACGATGCCCTGAGGAGCGTCAGGCCGTATAAACCCGCATTCGACCACGAGACCTCATATAAGATTATCACTGAAGGAGACGGCAGGACAATGCCGGGACACTTTGACCCTCAGGTGCTTGCGGCTTTCAAAAGAATATCAGAGAGGTTCCAGGAGATTTACCTGGAGTTCAAGGACGGCATGGGAAAAGTGGCCTGAGGCGATTGTTCCGGATAAAAGGCTTGAGATAAAGTAAGGTTGACTCCCTCTCCCTCCGTATAGTAAAATTTCTCTTGGAGGGCGAGGAGTTGCATAATTTCAAGATTGTTTCGGACTTTGTCCCTAAGGGAGACCAGCCGCAGGCTATAGATGAACTTACCACGGGCGTGTTGCGCGGGGATAAACACCAGACGCTCCTGGGCGTCACCGGCTCCGGCAAGACGTTTACCATAGCGAACGTCATCGCGAACGTAAACAAGCCCACGCTCGTAATCTCGCCAAACAAGACTCTCGCAGCGCAGCTTTACGCGGAGTTCAAGACCTTCTTCCCGGAAAACGCCGTCGAATACTTTGTCAGCTATTACGACTACTACCAGCCTGAAGCCTACCTCCCTACGACGGATACGTATATCGAAAAGGATTCCTCCATCAACGACGAAATAGACCGGATGCGGCATTCGGCGACATACGCGCTCTTCGAGAGGAAAGATGTAATTATAGTCGCGTCGGTCTCGTGCATTTATGGCCTCGGTTCTCCTGAGGCTTATCATGGTATGCTGGTTTACCTCCAGGAAGGGGACAGCGTCGAGCGCGACGATATACTGAAACAGCTCGTGAACATCCAATACGAGAGAAACGAGATTGACTTCCATCGGGGCACGTTCCGCGCGCGCGGGGATGTCGTGGAAATTTTCCCGTCGTACTCCGAAGACCGCGCGATAAGGATTTCAATGTTCGGAGACGAGATAGAAAAAATCGAGGAGATAGACCCCCTGAAGGGCGAGGTTACGGGGCATCCCGGGAAGGTCGCCGTATACCCCAAAAGCCATTACGTAACGCCGGAAGACAGGATGAAAACGGCGATAAGGAACATCTCGGCCGAGCTTGAAGAGCGTGTCCGGGAGTTCGAGATTCAGAACAGGCTTCTTGAGGCGCAGAGGATTGAGCAGAGGACGAACTTCGACCTTGAGATGATAAAGGAGGTCGGATACTGCCAGGGGATAGAGAACTACTCGCGGCACTTAACCGGCAGGAAGCCGGGCGAGGCTCCGCCTACGCTCATGGACTACTTCCCCAGGGACAGCCTGATAATAATCGACGAGTCGCACGTGACTGTCCCGCAGATTGGCGGCATGTACAACGGAGACCGCTCGCGCAAGCTCACGCTTGTGGAGTTCGGTTTCAGGCTTCCGTCCGCTTTGGATAACAGGCCGCTTAACTTTTCCGAGTTTGAGGCGAACGCCCCGCAGGCGATTTACGTGTCCGCAACGCCTGGGCCTTACGAGCTTGAGAAGACCGGCGGGGCCATTGTCGAGCAGGTGATTCGCCCGACGGGGCTTATGGACCCGCAAATCACCGTGAAGCCCGTGCACGGCCAGGTGGACGACCTCCTGGACGAAATAAGGGCCCGCGCACAGCGCAACGAGCGCGTGCTCGTTACGACACTCACGAAACGCATGGCGGAGGATTTGACGGCGTATTACGAGGAACTCGGCTTGCGAGTGCGGTATCTTCACTCGGGCATAGAGACGCTTGAGCGCGTGGAGATAATAAGGGATTTGAGACTGGGCAAGTTCGACGTGCTGATTGGAATCAACCTCTTACGCGAGGGCCTGGACATTCCGGAGGTCTCGCTCGTAGCCGTGCTGGATGCGGACAAGGAAGGGTTCCTGCGCTCGGAGCGCTCGCTTATCCAGACATCGGGCCGTGCGGCCAGGAACGTAAACGGCGAGGTGATATTCTACGCCGACACGGTAACGGAGTCCATGCGTAAAACCATAGAGGAGACTAACCGCCGCCGTGAGATACAAAGGGCCTACAACGAACTTCACAACATAACGCCGGAGAGCATAAAGAAGAATATCGCCGACGTGATGCGCTCCGTATACGAGCAGGATTATTTTACCGTTCCGGTGCCCGAAGCCGGTCTGCCGGCTCCCGAAATACCTCTTGAGGAGATTCCGGGGATTATAGCCGGTCTTGAGAAAGAGATGAAGAAGGCGGCGCAGGAATTGGAGTTCGAGCGCGCAGCCGAGATACGAGACAGGATAAAGGAGTTAAAAGAGATGGAGATGGCGGTGGGGATAAAGGTATAGTTATTCACTCCTGTGCAGGGTTTCCGGGACGTGGTGGCCGCGTCTCGCAAGCTTCAGGGTATAGATACTCTCCTTCGACAGTGCCTTCCTTGTGCCGTATGCGGCAATCACCGTTATAACCATTGGGACTATGACATTATAATCGAGGGTCATCTCGAATATCATTATGATGGCCATTATCGCCGCGCCCGTCGCCCCGCCGACCATCCCGGCCATCCCTGCCACCGCAAACGCCGCCGGGTCTATCGAGAGTCCCGGAAAGGCATGCTTCAATACCATTCCGTAGGCACCGCCTATCGTTGCCCCAAGGAAAAGCGACGGCGAGAATATGCCGCCGGAGCCGCCGGAGCCCAGGGTAATGGATGTCGCGGCAAGTTTTAGGATGAATAGCAGGAATAATATCTCGAAGCTGGTAAGTGTGCCAGTAAGTATGTCCTGGATGCCGGCGTATCCTACTCCTTCGATGTAATAATGCCCATAAAAAGTATACAGCAGATAAAACGATATGCCCACGATGAGCATCCCCAGCATGTGCCGGATGTAATATTTTTCTTTATGAGTCTGTCGAAGAACGTCTCCGCCCAATATACGGATTTTATGAATGCCGCCGCCGCCCCGCCTATGATAACGCCGAGGAAGGCATAAAGAACAAGCTGGATGGGTTTTGTAAGCTGGAAGACGTTCGTCTCTATGGCGGGGATGACAAAGGAGGGATGCGCCCCGAAGAAAATCCTGCCGATATAGGTCGCCGTGGCGGCGCTGATGACCACCGGCATGAGGGTGCGGGCGCTCACCTCCTGCATCAGCAGCTCCGCCGCGAACATTATGCCGCCGAGCGGCGTATTGAACGTGGCCGCGATTCCGCCTGCCCCGCCGGCGGCTATCAGGGTTATCGTCTGCCACGGTGGGAGTTTCAGTATCTGGCCGACCGTAGAGCCGAAGGCGCTCCCTATTTGGACAATCGGCCCTTCGCGTCCGAGCGAGCCTCCGGAACCGATGGAAAGCCCCGACGCTACGGCCTTTATTACTGCGACCACAGGCCGGATTATCCCATTGTTGTAATATTCCGCGTCCATGACCTCCGGGACTCCGTGTCCCCTTGCCTCAGGCGCGAACTTCGTAACCAGGAAGGATACTCCCACCGCGCCGACGACCGGGGCAAGGAGTATAAACGGTCCAAATGGCCCGGGCGGGGTGTGCGCGTTCGCGTCGTACGAGAAGGAAAAAATACCGAGAAAAAGCAGGTTGTGGAAGAAGGCTATCAGACCCCGGAACACGACCGCGCCAAGACCGGCGATTATGCCGACGAGTACCGAGAGCAGGGCGAATGTGAAGGGGTTAAGGGTCATTAATAAAAAGTAGCTTAAAATCCGGGAATTATCAATTTTTTATTTAAAAGGCCGGGCGGTTTGTATTATAATTTTCTATCATGAAAAAGCATCTCGCCGAGCACGGCACACTATTTGTAAGTATCCTGAAATGGTCAGTTCTTGCGTCAATAGTCGGCGTTGTGGTTGGCTATTCCACCACGTTTTTTCTTAAGGCGCTGGACTATGGCTCAGGTTTTACCGCAGGGTTCCCGTATTACTTCTTCCTGCTCCCAGCGGGGCTTCTCGTTGCGAATCTTGCCGCGCGGTTTATCGACAAGGAGGCGGCCGGCGAGGGGCTGGACAAGGTAATACACGCCATCCACAAGGAAAAGAGCATAATAAAACTTACTGTCGCCCCGGCGAAGTTTGTTGCGTCGATAATCACGATAGCCTGCGGCGGCTCGGCAGGCAAGGAGGCGCCCCCGGTGCAGGTCGGGGCCGCTCTGGCTTCCTGGGCGTCGAGGCTTGTGCGGATGGACGAAGGGGACAGGAAAAAGCTCGTTATCTGCTCCATATCCGCAGGGTTTGCGTCCGTCTTCGGCGCGCCCATCGCGGGTTCCATCTTCGGGATAGAATCACTTTTCCTGGGGCAGTTATCATATGACGTGCTCTTCCCGTCGTTCGTGGCAGGCATCGTGGCCTACCAGGTGTCGCTTTCGTGGGGTATCAAATATTTTACCAGGAAGATAAGCGTTTTCCCGGTTTTTTCGGAAGGCGTGTTCTTCAAGGTAATACTCGCCGGGATGATATTCGGCCTGGTCTCGCTCGTCTTCATAGAGGCGATGAAGCTCGCGGGCAAACTATTCGACAGGATTAGAATCTCGCTGCCCCTGAAGGGCGCAGTTGCGGGTATTGCGCTCGCGCTGCTTACGTTTGCATTGGGGGACAGGAGCTATCTCGGCTTGGGGCTGCCTGAGATAGAATCCGCCGTGCAGGGTGGATATGTGCCGGTCGGAGCCTTTTTGTATAAAATCCTGTTTACGTCCATTACGCTCGGCTCCGGCGCGTCGGGCGGCATTATCACGCCGATATTTTTTGTCGGGGCGTCATCCGGAAGCGTCCTGGGCAGGCTCTTGGGGTTCGACCCGGCCACTTTCGCCGCGATAGGCGTTGCGGCTGTCCTTGCCGGGACGGCAAATACGCCAATCTCCGCCGGGATACTCGCTATGGAGCTTTTCGGGGTAAGGATCGGGACGTGGGCGGCAACTGCGTCAGTTGTTAGCTACCTGATGGTCGGCAACAGGAGCATACACGCGAGTCAAGTGATTGCCGCGCTGAAATCGAGGTCGGTTCGGGTTCCGCTTAATGTCGAGGTGGGCGAGGCCAAGGCTGTCGTTTCGCGCCGCAGCAAGGGCTTGCTTGGCCTGGTCCGGCGGATATATCCCAGGGGCGGGGAAAGGCCCTGAAGTTATTACTTCAATCCGGCTGTTGAAAATAATGGTAAAATTCTTGGTCTTTTTCTATCATGTCAAACACACGGAGGGAAAGCAATTCGTTAGACTTTATTATTTTATCTTCCGGTTTAAATTTTCTTCTCAACCGGCGCGTCGGCAAGAGCTTGCAAAGTTTCTTTGCCGTCAGATTGACTGTCTCAAGATCAAGACGGCATAAGGTTTCCCTGAATCCTGCGCCGTGGTGATAGATAATATCCCCGTAAATCCCGAAGAAAACCGGGTGCAAATTTCTTTGGTTGCTCCTTAGCAGGGGATACCACTCAAGCCCCTTCTCCCGAAGGATTCCAAGCAGGTTGCCGCCGACGTCCGTTATGGTATTTCCCAAAAGATTACTCCACTCATAGCCCCTTTTCCAGTCTCCATTTATATCTTTCCAGAATTTTAGCGTGGTCATGCAGAAGCAGGGATGAGGCTGAATATCCCCGAGATTTTCCATGCGCTGTACCGCGATAAGCGGGTAATTTTTAAGTTTGGGCGCTCCAAATGATATAATATCTCCTATAGGGAATGCGTCGCCGTCAATAAATATAAGCAGGTCGTCCGCTCCTTCCATGTTAAACGAGGCTATATCCGCCAGTATATTAAGCTTTACCGCGTGGTCCCTTATCGGCTCTGTAGAGCTGTAAAAATATTTTTCCCGATGGTCTCGCGGCAGGTTGTTAAGGAATGCGTAAACTTTGAACGGTTTACCGATGAATTTATGCAGATAAGCCAGTTGAATATCGACCCATGCGTCTTCCTGCCAGTGTACGGTGATAATATGTATCACTCAAATCCTCCTTAGATTAATTATAAACAGGGCAATGGTTTTTGGTCAAGGAGGGTGGGGTGGGAAAACTTGACAGTGCAGCGGGAAAGCAGGGAATTTTTTAAACAAGGATAAAAAATGCCATTTAATCCTTTAAGTTGTCTTTTGTGCATGACATTGCCGCTTGTTTGAGGCCCGAGGTGAAGAGGCGGCGGCAATCTCCAGATTTTTCCAGACACTGGGCCAGGGTAACATTCAAAGAAAGCTGCTCGATAATAAAATTGCCCAAATAACGCGGGAGGCCAAGGCGGGGCCTTTTAAGAAGCTTAAAAAATATATGAAGAAAAAAATAAAAAATTTATTGCCTTGGGCGTTCTACGGCATATTAAACCTCTTGACTATTCATTGGTTTTCCTGCAAACTAAACAGTTAATCCTGATATAAAAACCTCCCAAATTTCAATTTAAGCGGGGGCCTGTTTGCCTAAGCTGGGCGTAAACATAGACCACGTGGCAACTGTCAGACAAGCAAGGCGCGGAACGGAGCCTGACCCTGTCCACGCGGCGGTACTGGCAGAACTCGGCGGGGCGGACGGTATAACAATCCATCTCCGTGAAGACAGGCGGCATATCCAGGACAGGGATGTAAAACTGCTCCGGGAGATGGTAAAAGCGCCCCTGAACCTTGAGATGGCCGCATCCGACGAGATAATCGAGATTGCTATGCAGGTGCGTCCGGAGATGGCGACCCTCGTCCCGGAGAAGCGCGAGGAGCTTACCACCGAAGGCGGCCTGGACGTAAGGGCGAACCGGGCAAAGGTCTCGGACGCGGTGCGCAGGCTCAAGGATACAGGCATATTCGTAAGCCTCTTCATAGATGCGGATTTCGACCAGGTTAAGGAATCCAAAAAAATCGGCGCAGACGCGATAGAGATACACACCGGCAGATATGCCGACGCCAGGACTTATGAAGAGTCCCAAAGAGAATTTGAAAAGATATTCGAGTCCTGCCGCCTGGCGCACAAGCTGGGGCTTACGGTAAATGCCGGGCATGGGCTTAATTACCAGAACGTCCGTCAGATAGCCAAAATAAAAGAGATATATGAGCTGAACATCGGACATAGCATAATTTCGCGGGCGGTGTTGGTGGGGATAGAACGGGCCGTCAGGGAAATGAAGGCGCTTCTGGCATGATTCTCGGAACGGGTATTGACATAGTCCGGGTGGAGAGGATTGCGAGGGCGATAATCCGATGGGGCGGCGCGTTTGAGGACAGGATATTCACGCCGGAGGAAAAGGCTTATTGCCGCGGACAGAAGAAATCCGCCCAGAGCTTTGCAGGCCGGTTTGCCGTCAAAGAAGCGGTTATGAAGGCGTTCGGGACGGGGTATTCGGAAGGGGTGATGTGGTTGGACATAGAGGTAATGCCGGACGGAATGGGCAGGCCCGCCGTGCGCTATTACGGCAAGGTGCGCGAGATGGCCGAGAGGCTTGGGGTCGGGCAGACATTCGTAAGCATCAGCCATGACGGGGATTATACGGTAGCCCATGCGGTATTGTCTTCGGAGGGCATGTCCTGAAATGAAACTTGCCACAGCCGCAGAGATGCGGGAGCTCGACAGACGGACTATCGAGGAATTCGGAATACCGGGTATTGTCCTGATGGAGAACGCAGGCAGGGCAGTGGTATCCGCACTTGTCCATAAATGGGGTACTGTCAATGGAAGGCGCTGCGTAATATTCTGCGGCAAGGGGAATAACGGCGGAGACGGCCTTGTTGTCGCACGGCGGCTTCATAACATGGGCGCGAAGGTGTCCGTCCGCCTCTTCTCCGACAATATGAAGGGAGACGCCGGGATTAACTTAAACACCTCCCGGAAGATGGGAATCGATATAGCCCTTGTCAGCACGGACTTGAATGAAGAGACTGCATTGGCAGTTCATGCCGATGTGGTAATAGACGCCATATTCGGAACGGGGCTTTCAAGCGAGGTCGGAGAGCCTTATGCCGGCGTAATAAATATGATAAACTCTGCGGCGCGGGAGGTTGTCTCCGTGGACGTTCCTTCGGGCGTAAATTCCGACGACGGAAGGGTCATGGGTACTGCCGTCCATGCGGATATGACCGTTACGTTTGGCCTGCCTAAGCGCGGACTTTATCTGTATCCCGGCGCTCAAGCGGCGGGCAGGATAAAGACCGCCGAGATCGGCATACCGCAATCCGTCATCGACGAGGCCGCAATAGGCGCAAATCTCCTGACCGCATCTCATGTCAAGGGCCTTCTGCCCGGGCGGGAGCCGGATTCGCATAAAGGGACTTATGGGCATTTATTGATTGTCGCGGGCTCGGCGGGAAAGACCGGTGCGGCGGTATTGGCGGCGCATGCGGCGCTGCGCTCCGGAGCGGGTCTTGTAACGCTTGCCGTCCCGGAGAGTTTAAACGACGTTTTTGAAGAAAAGCTGACGGAGGAGATGACCGTGGCGCTTCCGGAAACGGACGAACGCTCGCTTTCGTATGCCGCGCTCGACGGTCTTTTGAATCTTCTGGAGGGCAAGACAGCCGTGGCTATAGGCCCCGGAATATCGCGCAACGCGGATACGGCAAGACTGATTCGAGAGTTTCTACCGAAATTGAATATCCCGGCGGTCCTGGACGCCGACGCCCTGAACATTCTCTCGGAGGACGAGACGCCGCTTGACAGCATGAGTGTCCCAGTGGTTCTTACGCCGCATCCGGGCGAGGCCGGGCGGTTCCTCGGCGTTCCTGCGGTAAAGGTGCAGCTGGACAGGCCCGGTTCGGCCATCTCGCTTGCGAAGGCGCATAACTGTACCGTTGTTCTGAAAGGCGCCAGGACGCTTGTCGCATCGCCCGACGGGACGTTTTATGTGAACCCGACTGGTAATCCCGGTATGGCGACAGCCGGCACCGGAGACGTCCTGACGGGCGTTATAAGCTCGTTTCTGGCCCAGGGGCTTGAGGCGCGGGACGCGGCGCTTTTGGGCGCATATGCGCACGGTTTGGCCGGGGACAAAGCGTCCGGCGCGAAAGGTTATGCCGGGCTTATAGCCGGCGATTTGATCGAAGCTCTCCCGGCGGCGATAGGCGAGACAGAATAGCGGCGCATAATTTTTATTTTCGCGTGGGAGTTACGGATTAGTTTTAAGGAGGTAGCTTTAAGATGAGGGCGGATAAGGCCGTATACATAATTATACTAATATTCATGATGACTGCGGTTGGCTGCGGCAGTCCTTTCAAAAAGGCCGACGCTGCATTCCGGCGAGGGGATTACCAGAAGGCGGTGGAGCTTTACGGAAAGGTTGTGCAGAACAAGCGGCTGGACGTAAAGGATATGGCCAGGGCGCATTATAACCTCGGACGGTCGCTGGACAGACTTGGGCGGACGGCGGACGCCGTTGCGGAGTATAAACGGTCGATAGACCTTGAGCCTGACAGACAGGAAGTATACATGGACATGGCGGTAGCGCTCGACAAGATAGGACTTCTGGAGCAGGAGGTCGATGCCCTGAGCAATTCTCTTATCCTTAAACCGAGCGACCCGCGCGCCGAGTCGATGCTCGGCGAATGCTACGCTAAGCTTGGGCAGTTTGTAAACGCAAAGAATATGTTCGACAAGGCTGTGCGGCAAAACCCTCGCGACCCGCAGAACTATGTCAACCTGGGACTCGCGGATGACAAACTGGGCGATACCCGGGGTGCGATATTGTGCTGGGAGACTGCCGTGAGACTCAAGCCGGACGACGAAGACGCGCTCCAGTATCTCGGTTTCGTTTATAACAGGACAGGCAGAAGCCAGGATGCCATAAGGATTTATCAGAGGCTTTTGACTATGAAACCGAACGAGGTCAGATACCACAACAACCTTGGAGTAGCATACTACAACAGCGGCCAATACAGGCTTGCCATGAAAGAATTCGCAAAAGTTCTTACAATAGACAGGCATTACCCCGGCGCCAATGTTGCCGAGACGCTTTCAAAAAAATTTGCTGCAAGAGGACACAATTGAAACCCTCCGCCGCGAGGTTTGCGGAGTGCCTGCAATCGGCTTTCGGCGCAGTCCACGGGAGCGTCCGCCTCTCGGCGCTTGGAAGAGGCAGTCATGGGAGGGGCTACAGGGCAAGCTTTATCCGCAACGGCGCGGCCCGGAAGGTCATAATAAAGGCGCTTGACAAACATATCGGCCTCGGCCACGACTATCCCTCCGACAGAGCGGGAGTATTTCTCCTGGCGTTTGAAAACTACGGGAAGTTTCCGTCTCACGTAAAAGCCTTGGATGTCTTCTCAATACAACCGGACGGCTCCGCAATGTCCATTTCCGGCGGGGCTGAATATTATCTCGTGATGGAGGAAGGCGAAGGGGCAAGCTATTTTGATGACCTGCGCGAAATGAAAGGATTAAAAAATCTTCGGCGGCAGGACAGGGAGCGCGTGTCCGCGCTCGCCAGGTTTATCGCCCGCGCGCACGCCAAAAAAAAAGACGCGCCAAGCCTTTATCTTCGGAAAGTCCGCGATATAATAGGGCATGGCGAGTGCCTGATGGGAGTCTTCGATACGTATACGGAAGATAACCGCTTCACCAATCTGCGCGAAATGGCGGCGATCGAGAAGGCATGTATCGACTGGAGGGCGGTATTAAAAGGGAAAACGGGGCGGCTTTCGCGTGTGCACGGCGATTTCCATCCCGGCAACATCCTCTTCAATGGCAGGAAATCCTTTTGCCTGCTTGACAGAAGCCGCGGGGAGTACGGGGAGCCTGCCGACGATGTGACGGCCCTTTGCATAAACTATATTTTCTTTTCGCTCATGGAATACGGGGAAATGGCCGGAGCGTACGATGAAGCGCTGTCCCTTTTTTACGATGAATATATCGCGGTATCCGGAGACGGAGCGATTAACGAGGTATCCGCGCCTTTCTATGCCTTTCGGGCGGCGGTTGTGGCGAACCCGCTTTTTTATGCTGGCGTGGCGGACGATGTGCGCGGGAAATTGCTGGCTTTCGCGCACGGAGTTCTAAGGGTGCGGTTATTTGACCCGGCGGGGGTGAACAGGTATATATCGGGCGGCCTTAGGTTCAGAAAGAGGTTCTTCTGATGGAAAATCCGGTTGACCGGCTTAATTTCAGCTGGCTTTCCGCCTTCAAGGAAACAGGGGCGAGAGTGCGCTCCGAGATGGACGAGCTCTTCAAGGGCAAGGGATACGGCAAGCCGCTCGGAAAAGGCGCCGGCGGCGACACCACACTCGTGCTCGACAGGAAGGCCGAGGACGCTATCCTCGAAACGCTCGAAAAACTTTATGCGGATGGCGAACAGTTTACTTTCATATCCGAGGAACTCGGAGAGAGGCGGTTCGGGCGGGAGGACGCCGTAATACTCGCAGACCCGATAGACGGCAGCAACAACGCGAAGTATGGCATACCGTTTTTTTCGACGGCTCTCGTGATGGCAAAAGGCAGGAAACTCTCCGACGTGACGCTCGGCTATATAATAAACTTAAGCAACGGGGACGAGTTCTGGGCAATAAAAGGCGCCGGAGCCTTTAAAAACGGGATTCGTATAACAACCTCCGACAGGACCGAACTCGGCATGGTAAACATGGAGGCGGCTTCCCCCAAAAGGGATATTCAGAAGGCCATTCCGCTTCTATCCTGCGCAAGGAAGGTGAGATGTCTTGGCAGCACGGCGCTCGACCTCGCCTGTCTCGCCGCCGGGGCCACTGATGCCCTGATTGTCCCGTCCGCATCGCGGAGCTTTGATTTCTCCGCCGGATGGCTTATCGCAAAAGAGGCCGGGGGGTTGCTTACCGACCTCTCCGGCAACCAACTGGATGACATCCCGCTTGGTCTGGAAAGGACGACCCCGTTTGTCGGCGCATCCAACAAAACCGTTCTGGAAAAGGTTCTGAAAGCGTTTGGAGGATGCTCTTAAAATGGCAAAAGCCCTGATGGTGCAAGGGACAGGCTCACATGTCGGGAAGAGCGTGATAGTTGCGGCCCTGTGCAGAATACTGGCCCGGCGCGGGGTTAATGTGGCGCCTTTCAAGTCCCAGAACATGGCTTTGAACTCGTTCATCACCCCCGAAGGCGGAGAGATAGGTCGCGCGCAGGCGTACCAGGCGGAGGCGGCGAAGATTCCACCGTCGGTGTTGATGAACCCTGTCCTCCTGAAGGCCAACAGCGACACGGGCGCGCAGGTGATAATACGCGGGAGGGCCGTCGGCAACATGTCGGTCAGGGAGTATCATGCTTATAAGGAAAAGGCGTTTCGGGTGACAAGGGAATGTTACGGGGAGCTTTCGGCCGGGCATGATGTGATAATCATCGAAGGAGCGGGAAGCCCCGCCGAGATAAATTTGAAGGAACATGATTTTGTGAACATGAAGACGGCGCAGATGGCCGGGGCGAAGGTTTTGATTGCGGCGGATATAGACAAGGGAGGGGTATTTGCCTCGATGGTCGGGACAATGGAACTTCTCGACCGCTCCGAGCGGGAAATGGTCGCCGGTTTTATAATAAACAAGTTCAGGGGCGACAGGTCGCTTTTGAAAGACGGCCTGGACTTCATCTTGCAAAAGACCGGCAGGCCAGTGTTGGGTGTAATCCCGTATTTTAACGACATACATATTCAGGAAGAGGACGGCGTTGCGCTGGATACCGCGGGAAACGGCGCCGGCGCCTGTTCCGACGACGGGGCTTTTGACATAGCGGTTTTAAGGCTTAACCATATATCCAACTTCACGGATTTCGACCCTCTCTCCCGCGAGCCGGACGTCCGGGTGCGCTATGTCCGGGGCCCTGGGGAGCTTGGGAGTCCGGACATGGTGATAATCCCCGGGAGCAAAAATACCATTTCGGATTTGCTTGAGCTTCGCAGTACAGGGCTTGAAAGCGCCGTAGTCCGCTACCATGCCTGCGGCGGCCATGTTGCGGGTATATGCGGCGGGTATCAGATGCTTGGTAATACGATTCGGGACCCGGACGGCGTGGAGTCCGTGACGCCTCAGGTGGCGGGCATGGGAATACTCGATGTCGATACCGTGCTGACGGCGGAGAAAGTTACTGCGCAGGTGAGCGGAAAATACCTGGGCGCAGGCGGCCGCATAAGCGGTATATGCCGGCTAATAGGATATGAGATACATATGGGCAGAACGGAGCTTGGGGGAAATGCTGCGCCTTTATTTGTTATAAACGAAAAAAACGGCCAAAAGTTAAGTTATTATGACGGCGCGGCAAGCCGGGTCGGTTTACCGCCCGATGCGGGACTGCCGGGCGCATGGGGGACATATATTCACGGGATTTTCGATAACGACAAATTTCGCCGCGCGCTCCTTGCAGGCCTGAGACAAAGGAAAAACCGCCCCGCCCCGCCGCTTAATTATTCGGAGCTTAAGGAGAGATCGCTTGAATCCCTTGCCGGTCTGGTGGAGGCGAACATCGACATGGAAGCAATTCTCAACCTTATAAAATAATTAAAAAATCGTTTTTTTCTGGTATAATAAACTGATTCATCAACCGGAAATCGGGTTCCGGTTTTATCTTTCTTGAGCGTCATGAAAATACTGGAAAAAATAAAGGGCGTCAGGCTTCTGGGGAGCATAAAGGCCAAGCTTATCCTTTATTTTGTGCTCCTGATTATAATACCCTTCTCCATAATCGGCTCAATAGCCTACCATGGCGAGAACAGCGCGTTGCGCGAAAGAATAAAGGAGCATCTTACATCCATCGCGGACATCCAGAAGGCAAGAATAGAGTCCTGGCTGGACGGCAAGGAAAGCGACGCGAGGTTCCTTGCCATGAACCCGAAAATAGCTCAATATCTCGCTTTCCTTGAGAAATTCCCAAATACCAGCTCCTTTCTCCATACCACTCAATACCTGGAACTGCGCGACATACTTAAGGGCATGACATTCGAGCATTCCTACCTGCGGGCCAACATAATAGACAAAACCGGCAGGATAGTCGCATCAAACGACGAAGGTATGGTCGGACAGGTCCGCATGAACCAGGAGTATTTCAAGGGCGCTCTTGTCAATGCCATCGAGGGCAAGAGTGATGTCTATGTAAAGGGCATATATTATAACCCGTATCTGAAGGCGCTGGTTATGGCCTTCTCCGTTCCCATAATGAAGAAAGGCAAATTCATAGGAGCCGCCGTCATTATTGTCGGAATGGACGACAGCTTCTATCCCATCTTCGCCGGCTGGCCGGGCATGGGGAAAACCGGCGAGACCGTCCTCACCAAAATAGAGGACGGTTACCTTGTTTTTCTGAATCGTCTGCGCTTCGACAGGAATGCGCCGTTGAACCTGAAGTTCAAACTGAAAGACGCCCCGAAGCCGGGGCTTCTCGCAGCATCGGGTCGTGAAGGTGTCATAGAGGCGAAGGATTACAGGGGAGTGGACGTTCTTGCCGTATACCGTTATATCCCGGAGACGAAATGGGGTTTTATCGTAAAGGAAGATTATAGCGACGCGTTTGCCCCGGTACATGCCCTTACGCTTCGGGTTCTTAAAGCGATTGCGCTTACGCTTATCCTCGTAATCTTCCTCATATACCTTTTGTCCAAAAGGATTGCCGAACCCATAGTTTCGTTAAGCAGGCTCTCGCGCAGGATAGCAGAGGGGGATTTCTCGGTAAGCCTGCCGGTCAGGCGCAATGACGAGATAGGAACCCTTGCGCATTCCTTCAACGAGATGGCCGCCGCTCTTCAGGCTTATAAGACGGAAGTTAACCGCAAGAGCGAGGAGCTTGAAAAGGCAAATTCTGAGCTGAAAGACCTCACGCAGTCTCTTGAAGAGAAGGTAAAGGCGCGAACCGTCGAGCTTGAAGACCTGAACCGCGCCCTGCTGTCTATGATGGAGGACCTGGACGAGCGGACGGAGGCGCTGGAGACTTCGCAAGTGGATCTCAAAAAATTTGCCGCCGAAGTGGAGGAATCGAGGAACCGGGTCAGGGAGAATCTTGAAATAGTCGAGCGCGCGAATGTGGAGCTTCGCCGGATAGACAGGATGAAAGACCATTTTCTAGGGATGATGTCACACGAGTTGAGGACGCCGCTTTCCCTGATAACCGGATATTCGAGCAACGTTCTCTCCGACCAGTCCATAGAACTGGAGCCGAAGGTCACGGAGGCCCTGGAGGGCATCTCGAAGGGTGCCGAGAGGCTTAGAACAATCATAACGGAGATGCTCGACGTATCCCAGATAGACGCGAAAGGCCTTCGTCTTACGTTCTCGCCGACCAATATCGGCGAGCTTGTGCAGGAAGTGACAAAGGAGCTGTCTACCTTTACGAGGCAGCGGAAGCAGGAGATTTTGCTGGAAGAATTTGTCGGCCTGCCGCCCGTGGCCATAGACCGGAAAAGAATACACCAGGTGCTTATAAATATTATCGGCAACGCCATAAAGTTTACTCCTGACGGCGGCAGGATAGCCGTCTCTTTCAGGAAGTTCAAGGAAGAGCGCGCCTTTCCCGGCGCTACCGTCAGGGGAGACTCCGACTACCTTGACATAGTCGTGTCGGATGGGGGCATAGGGCTCGACAAGGACGAACTTGATCGGATTTTTGAAAAGTTCTATGAAGTGGGGGAGATAGACAAACACGCGACCAGCAAATACGCTTTCCTGGGGAGGGGTGTGGGTCTTGGGCTTCCAATAGCGCGGGGCATTGTCGAGGCTCACGGCGGCAGGCTGTGGGCTGAAAGCCCGGGCTACGACGCGGTGCATTGCCCCGGCAGCACGTTTCATATAGTTCTGCCGGTAAGCGTTCAGACAGGGGAACTGGCGACCATGGGTATGGTGGCTGAGACCTCGGTGGATAGGCCCGCCGTATACCGGGAAAAGCAGAAAACATCCTCCTCCGCGGCTCTGGCCGGGCCGCGCGCAGCCAGTACGCCGGGGAGAAAGCCAAAGGTGCTGTTGATAGAAGACGATACGGACATCCTGACCCTTACGGAAAGGCTTATGAAGGAGGAATATGAAATAATAAAGGCCAAGGGAGGAAAAGAGGGCATAGAGCTTGCCAGAGAGAGTTCTCCCGACCTCATCCTGCTCGACGTATACATGGAGGACATGAGCGGCTATGAAGTCTGCGAGATTTTAAAAAACGACCAAAAGACCGGCGGCATACCCATCGCTATGTTCACTGCCGGCGCCCAGCGCTGGGAGGTGGACAGAGGCTTCAAGTCCGGTGCGGACGACTATATTACCAAGCCATTCAAACCCGATGAATTTCTTTCAAAGATAAAAGAACTCGTCCAATGCCGCCGTTGATTATTCCTCTCGCTTTTTTCATGGACATCCTGCTCGGCGACCCGCGCTGGCTGCCGCACCCCGTGAGGATAATCGGAGCGCTCTCCGAGAGGGTTGAGCGGGTTTTAAACCGCCCTGGTTTAGGGAAGACGTATCTCCTCGCGGCTGGTTTTGCGGCCGTCCTGTCCGTTGTGAGCATCACGTTTTTTATTTCATATCTTTTTGTAAAGGCCGCTTATGTCCATCTCGGAAGAAGCGGAGGGGTAGCGTTTGAGGCAATCCTCGCCTATACAACGCTCTCGGCCAAGTCCCTGGCAGCGGCCGCAAGGGATGTGCTTAAACCTCTATCCGTTGGAGACCTGCCGGATACGCGCGCAAGGCTTGCGATGATTGTAGGCCGGGACACGGAAAGTCTCGACGCATCGCAGGTAGTGCGGGGGACAGTGGAGACCGTCGCGGAAAACACGTCGGACGGAATAATCGCCCCGCTTTTTTATCTCGCTATCGGCGGAGCGCCGCTTGCCATGGCATACAAGGCGGTGAACACGCTCGACTCCATGTTCGGATATAAAAACGAAAGGTTTGTTTATTTCGGGCGCGCGGCGGCGCGGCTCGATGACATCGCAAACTTCATCCCGGCGAGACTCTCAGCCCTGCTTACTGTGGTTGCGTCGTTTCTGCTTGGCATGGCGGTCGGCGGTTATTCATGGGGTAGCTCCATAAAGACCGTTATCCACGACGGCGGCAATCATCCAAGCCCCAACAGCGGCTATCCGGAAGCGGCCGCTGCCGGGGCGCTCGGAGTGCGGCTTGGAGGGGAAAATTCCTATTTCGGCGTGAAATCCACAAAGCCGTTCATTGGCGAGGCTTCGCGCCCGCTCGAACCGGAGAGGATAGGCGAAGCCGTGCGGCTGATGTATGCCACGGCGATATTGGGGATGATAATTCTATCGGCGGCAAGGATTGCGGCATGGGGAATATTTAGCTGACATGCGGATTTTTCGATATACTCAAAACGAGCCGCTTCACGGCGGAAACGTCCTGTATTATTCCAGAAAATACGGCATACCAGCCGGGAAGATTATTGACTTCTCGGCGAGCGTGAACCCGCTTGGGCCGCCGACGAAATCCCTTGCCGCAATGGAACGCGCGTTCTCCGAACTTAGCAGGTATCCCGACCCGGATTCAGGCGAGCTTACGGAGAAGCTGGCTGCGCTTCATGGCTTGAAAGAAGACGAGATACTGGTTGGAAACGGCTCGACCGAGCTTATTTATCTCCTGCCGCGCGCTCTCGGTGTAAAGAAGGTTGTTGTCCTTGCCCCTTCTTTTTCGGATTACGAAAGGGCCTCTTCCCTTGCCGGGGCGAGGGTAATGCGTCTGCCGCTCCTGGGGAAAAACAATTTTCGGCCCGGTATGGACGCCATTTCACGCGGCCTGAAGAGATGCGGCCTGATGTTTCTTTGCAATCCGAACAACCCCACCGGCGCACTGATACCCCGTGAGCGTCTTCTGGGTCTCCTCGACGAGGCGTCGAGGACAGGCACGGTTATCTGCATAGACGAGGCGTTCATCGAATACGCGGGAAAAGAAAGCGTGCTCAGGGAGGCCGTAAGGCTTGGGGCGGTGGTCTTAAGGAACTTCACCAAGTTTTACGGTATGCCCGGAATCCGTATCGGTTATGCCGCTGCCGATGCTGGAATAATAGCAAGGATGAAGCTTGGCCGGGAACCGTGGACGGTAAACTGCCTCGCTCAGGCGGCGGCGATTGCGGCGCTTGGGGACAGGGAATATGAGAAGGAGACCCTCGCCAGAAACGAAGTCGAGCGCGATTATATGTTCGACGCCATCTCCGGGACGGGCTGGCTTTCGCCTTACCCGTCGTCGGCAAACTTCCTCCTTGTCAAGATACTCGGCATAAAGCCGGGCTCTTCCGAACTTACGGAGCGCCTTGCCCGGCTCGGCCTCATTGTCCGGGACTGCTCCAATTTCCCCGGGCTTGGCGACCGTTTCATTAGAGTTGCGATACTCTCGCGCCCACAGAACAGAAAATTCATAAAGGTTCTTCAATCCTTTACAACCTTATAACCCTGTGATACCTTTTTATCATGGCGAAGTCCCCGCTATATGACCGGCACAAGGCTCTTCAAGCGAAGTTCCTGGATTTCCACGGCTGGGAGATGCCCCTGGAATACGCCGGTGCGGTCAGGGAGCATACTGCGGTCAGAACCGCCGCCGGGATTTTCGATGTCAGCCACATGGGCGTAATCGAAATCGGCGGAGCGGACAGTATCGATTTCCTCTCCCGCGTGCTTACTTTCAGACCGGATTCGCTAAAACCAGACCACGCCAGCTATACCTTTTTATTGAACGGAAAGGGCGGAATAAAAGACGACCTGGTGGTGTTCAGGCTGAACGAGGAAAGATTCATACTGGTTGTGAACGCATCCAACCGGGAGAAGGATTTAAACTGGCTGAGGGACGTCGGGCGGGATTTCAGGGCGATATTGATAGACGACAGCCCGGACACCTGCATACTTGCTCTTCAGGGTCCGGCGTCCTGGGAAATTGCCTCTGACGCTTTCGGCGTAAATCCGGCTGAATTCCCGTATCATTCCTTTGTAAATTTTGCATTCTCCGGTTCCGGGGTGATGCTGTCCAAGACCGGCTATACCGGGGAGAAGGGATTTGAAATATACGCACACAGAAAAGTCGCAAAAGAACTATGGGATTTATTGCTGGAAAAGGGCGGAAAGTTCGGCATAATGCCATGCGGACTGGCCGCGCGCGACACGCTACGGCTTGAGATGGGATACCTCCTGTATGGCAACGATATAGATGAGAATACAAATCCTATCGAGGCAGGATATGCAAGTTTCATAGACTTTGAAAACAAAAGATTCATCGGGCGGGACGCGCTGCTTAAAATAAAAGAGAAAGGGACGAAGAGAAGGCTTGCCGGACTTGTCCTGACGGAGCCGGGTGTGCCGAGGCGCGGGTGTCCGATTGCTTTAAGGGAGCGCGAGATAGGCGCCGTAACGAGCGGGAATTTTTCTCCTTCGCTGCATAAGGGCATCGCAATGGCGTATATCCCTGCCAGCCCGCCTGACGCATCTCAGGCCGTCAAAGTGGTGATACGCGGGAAGTCGCACGCGGCGGAGCTTGTAGAGTTCCCATTCTACAGGAAAGCCGGCAAGCCGGCCTCAGCTGGCGGCCCGTCTTCAAAATGAGATATATACCAAATACGTCGGAAGACCGAAGATTAATGCTCGAAGCGGCCGGCGCGCGCGAGTTTAAAGACCTGATAAGGGAGATACCGGAAGGGCTTCTCCTGAATGGGCCGCTTGGTCTTCCGCCCGCCCTCTCCGAGATGGAGCTTACGGCTGAGCTTAGGGACATGGCCTCGCTCAACGCCGACGCATCGAAATACGCCTGTTTCATGGGCGGGGGAGGATACGACCACTTCATTCCTTCAGCCGTCCGGTTCATAACGTCCCGCTCCGAGTTTGCCACGTCTTATACGCCATATCAGCCGGAGGCGAGCCAGGGCACGCTTCAGGCGGCGTTCGAGTACCAGAGCATGATATGCGGGCTGACAGGCATGGGCGCGGCGAACGCCTCGATGTACGACGGGGCTTCCGCCATGGCCGAGGCCGCGCTGATGGCCCAGAGGCTTACAAAGAGGCATGAGGTTATTGTATCCAGGACTGTTCATCCAAACTACCGGCAGGCGCTCAAGACCTACGTGCGGGGAGTAAAGTCTCCGGTGGTGGAAATACCGTACGACGCCGCAGCCGGGACGACGGACATGCAGGCGCTTGACCAGGACATCGGGCCTTCCACCGCCGCCGTTATAATTCAGTATCCTAACTTCTTCGGTTGCGTAGAGGATTTAAAAGCCGCCGCTCAGGCCGCGCATGGGAAGGGCGCGCTGCTTGTAGCGGTTATCGATCCCATCGCGCTTGGAATCCTGAAGAACCCCGGTGAATTGGGGGCCGACATTGTCGTCGGAGAGGGACAGGCGCTCGGTAAATCCATATCATTCGGCGGGCCGTATCTTGGCATATTTGCATGCAGGGAGGACTTTATCCGGCAGATGCCGGGAAGGATTGTCGGCGAGACGAAGGACAGGCGCAGGAGACGCGGATACGTCCTTACCCTTCAGGCGCGAGAGCAGCATATAAAAAGGGAACGGGCGACATCCAATATATGCACGAACGAGGCGCTGGTAGCGCTGACTGCGGCGGTGTATCTCTCGCTTATGGGCGGGCGCGGTTTGAGAGATATCGCATCCCTTTGTCTTCAGAAGTCCCATTACGCCCTGGACGAGCTTAAGAAGAAGGGTATAAAGCCCCTCTTTGATGCGCCGTTCTTCAAGGAATTCGCCGTTGCCGTGAAGGATGTCAAGTCGTTGAACAAAAGGCTCCTTAAGGATAATATAATTGGAGGTCTCGACCTTGGCGATCATTATCCGGAGCTTGCTGGAAAGATGCTTCTCGCCGTTACGGAGAAGAGGACGCAGGAAGAGATAGACCGGCTTGTGAAACATATGTAAGGCGCGACGCCCTCGGCGCGTCGACGATAACTTTCACCCCTCGCCACTTGATGGGAGAGGGGACGGGGAAGAGGGTGAACATAGCGTTATGACAAGTCTCATGTATTTCTCCCTCTTCGGGGGCCTGATGCTACTGGTGTATGGCATACGCCAGACTGGCGAAGGGCTTCAGAAGGCTGCGGGACCGCACTTAAAACAGGCCCTCAACTACCTCACCAGGAACCGGACGAAGGCCCTTCTGCTCGGCATTATAATAACCACGCTTACGCAGTCTTCCACCGCCACGACCGCCATGCTGGTGGGTTTTGTAAACTCCGGCATAATGCAGTTCGCCCAGACGCTCGGAGTCATACTTGGCGCGGACATCGGCACCACCGTAACCGTGCAGATAATCGCGTTCAACATCATGGAATACTCGATACTGCTAATCGGCCTGGGTCTTCTCGTAATGTACCTGGGGAAAAACAGGATGTGGAAGGATGCCGGTCAGGCGGTCGCGGGGTTCGGTTTCATATTCCTGTCCATAAAGATAATGTCGGATGCTATGGCCCCGCTTGGGAAATCCGAGATATTCCGCCTAATGCTGGTTGTGCTTAAAAACAACCCGGTAATAGGGCTTTTGATCTCAGCCGTCTTTACCGCCCTTGTGCATTCAAGCGCCGCGACAATCGGCGTTGCCTTGAGCCTTGCCTCGCAGGGCCTTATAGGTATACACCAGGCCCTGCCTATTATATTCGGCGCGAACATCGGCACATGCGCCACGGCCATGTTCATAGGCCTTACCGGCACCGCAGAGGGCAGGCGGGTCGCCTATGCCCACACGCTTTTCAAGGTAATTGGCGTCCTGATATTCTTCCCTTTGATGGGGCCGCTTGCAGACATAGTCCAGCACAGTTCCGGCAATGTAATCAGGCAGATTGCGAATGCCCACACGTTCTTTAATGCCGCACTGGCCATTATTTTCCTGCCGTTTTCCTCACTTATGGCCAAGTTCCTCGAAAAGACGGTAAAGGGAAAGAAAGAGGACGAGCCTTTCGGGCCGAAGTTCCTGGACGAGGCCGTCCTGACCACGCCGCCCCTTGCCATCTCCCAGGCGGCCAGGGAGACGCTCAGGATGGCGGACATCGTCCAGGACATGCTGGTGAACGTGCCGAAAGCCTTTGAACTGGAGGAAGAGGGTTTCATCTCGGGCATAGAGGAGACCGATGACCGGGTGGACAAACTCGACAGGAGCATAAGGTTTTATCTTGCAAAGATACCCGGTTCCCTTACGGAGGAGCAGTCGAGGCGTGAACTCTCGATAATATCTATTACCTCCGACCTGGAGAACATCGGAGACACTATAGACAAAAATATAATGGCCCTGGCAAGGAAAAAGATGAGGAACGGGCTGAGTTTTTCCAAAGAAGGGCATCTGGAGATAAGGGATTTTCACAGGAAGGTGGCGGAGAACTTCCAGACAGCCGTCGCGGCTTTCACGGCAAACGACCTCGACCTGGCTGACAGGGTCATGAAGAACAAGGAGAGGATGGAGGGTCTTGAAAAGGAATACAGAAACGCTCATATCGAGAGGCTGAAGGCGGGCCTGAAAGAATCCTTCGAGACAAGCGCCATACACCTCGATATGCTCACGTACCTGGAGAGGATAAACACGCATGTGACGCACATGGCGTATACGCTTATCGAGGCGAAAGGGTGAAATTTTTCTCCTTTACATAACATATCGGAGTTGTTATAATTTCTTTTCCCAAAAATTTTCCCCTATAATCGGAAGGCCAAAGTGACTCGCAGCAAACAGAAATTCGACACCATCGAGGACGCCGTCGCCGACATCCGTGACGGCAGGATGGTAATACTCATTGACGACGAGGACAGGGAGAACGAGGGCGACCTTACCATGGCGGCGGAGAAGGTTACCCCGGAGGCTATTAACTTCATGGCGAAATACGGGCGCGGGCTGATATGCCTCTCCCTGACGGCTGAGAAGGTCGAAGAGCTTCAGCTTCCTATGATGTCCTCCAAAAACACATCCGCGTTCGGCACGGCGTTCACTGTGTCCATTGAAGCCAAGAAAGGCGTATCGACGGGCATCTCCGCGAAAGACAGGGCGACTACCATCCTTACCGCCGTGCACGATGGCTGCAAACCGGAAGACCTTGCCCGTCCCGGCCATATTTTCCCGCTTCGCGCGCAGAAAGGCGGCGTTTTAAAGCGGGCCGGACAGACGGAAGGTTCCGTAGACCTGGCGCGTATCGCAGGGCTTGCCCCCGCCGGAGTCATCTGCGAGATAATGAACGAAGACGGCACGATGGCAAGGGTGCCGGAGCTTTCCGAGTTCGCCAAAGAGCACGGGCTGAAGATGGTTACTATAAAGTCACTTATAGAACACAGGATGCGCCGGGAGTCGTTCGTGAAGAGGGCCGCGGTAACAAATCTTCCCACAGAATACGGCGAGTTCACAGCGATAGCATACGAAAACGACGTGGATGACCTAAACCACCTTGCGCTTGTTAAGGGAGAGATCAAGCCCGGGGACGACGTCCTGGTGCGCGTGCATTCCGAATGCCTGACAGGCGATGTCCTTCATTCCCTGAGGTGTGACTGCGGAGACCAACTCCACAAGGCAATGGAGATGATAGAGCAGGAGGGGAAGGGGATTATTCTTTATATGAGGCAGGAGGGCAGGGGAATCGGCCTTGTCAACAAGCTTCGGGCATACGAACTTCAGGATAAAGGCATGGATACCGTGGAGGCGAACCTCCAGCTCGGTTTCAAGGCGGATCTGCGGGATTATGGCATAGGCGCGCAGATACTTGTCGATCTGGGAGTTAAAAAAATGCGCCTGATGACGAATAACCCGCGCAAGATTATCGGCCTTGAAGGTTATGGCCTGAAAGTGACGGACAGGGTGCCCATAGAGATACCGGCCCACGCGACCAATCTGAACTATTTGAAAACGAAGAAGCAGAAGTTGGGGCATATTTTAGAAAACGTATAGGCAGGGATCAGGGGCCGGGGGCAGTAAAATCCAAGGTTTTAATTTCTGACGGCTGACACCTGACATCTCCGAAGGAGGCCAAATGCCTAAGCAGGTACAGGGAAACTTAAGCGCCGAGGGACTTAAATTCTGCATTATCGCCTCGCGTTTCAATGATTTTATAACTTCAAGACTTCTGGATGGCGCTCTCGACGGCCTCGTAAGAAACGGCGCAAAGGACGGTAACCTCACCGTTGTCAGGGTGCCGGGTGCGTTCGAGATACCTGTTACGGCGAAAATCGCGGCTTCCTCCGGGAAATATGACGCGGTGATATGTCTCGGTGCAGTAATACGAGGGGCGACTCCGCATTTCGATTATGTAAGCGCGGAGGTCTCCAAGGGTGTCGCGGCTGTGGGAATGGACGCTAAAATCCCGGTGATATTCGGCGTCCTGACAACCGATTCCATAGAGCAGGCTATAGAGCGTGCCGGGGCCAAGTCCGGCAACAAGGGTTTTGACGCAGCCGTTGCCGCGATAGAGATGGTGAACCTCTTCAAGGCGTTGAAAAAATAACGGGTATTATGGGAAGCCGCCGAAAGGCAAGGGAACTGGCGTTACAATTCCTGTATAAACTGGATGTCTCCGGCGAGCAGTTTACCCGCGAGGCAATGTCGGTCTTTTTTGAGGCTTTCGGCGGTAAGGAAGAAGACGCCGATTATGCGCTGATATTAGTCCAGAATACCGAAAAACACGCAAAAGAGATAAACGGCCTCATAACAGGGCATCTCGAGAACTGGACGCTGGACAGGCTTTCCGCAATAGACAGGAACATCCTCAGGTTTGCAACGTGTGAACTCCTGTATTTCCTTGACATTCCCGTTAATGTTACGATAAACGAGGCAATCGAGATAGCCAAAAAATACAGTCTTGAGGAATCCGCTACGTTTATTAACGGTGTATTGGACAAAATCGCCAAGAGCGTGAGGCAAAGGAACTGAATGATAGAAAGATACACGCGCCCGGAGATGGCCGCAGTATGGTCGCAGGAAAATAAATATGGGAAATGGCTCTTTGTCGAGACGCTTGCTTGTGAGGCATGGGCAAGGCTTGGCAAGGTGCCGAAGGCCGCGCTTTCCAACATAAAGAAGAAGGCAAACTTCGACTCCGCGCGTGTGGACGAGATAGAGCGCGAGGTTAAGCACGACGTCATAGCCTTCCTGACGAACGTCGCGGAATATGTCGGAGAGGACTCGCGTTTCATACACATGGGCCTCACATCCTCAGACGTCCTTGACACCGCCCTTGCGATACAGATGAAAGAGGCGGCGGATATAATAATAGAAGATATAAAAGAGCTGATGGCCGTCCTGAAGCATAGGGCGTACGAACACAAGGGCACGGTAATGATAGGCCGCTCGCACGGAATTCATGCCGAACCGGTCACTTTTGGCCTTAAAATGGCGCTCTGGCACGACGAGATGAAGCGGAACCTGCGCCGCATGGAAGAGGCGAGAGAAATCGCAGCGTTCGGTAAGATTTCGGGGGCCGTGGGAACTTTTGCGAACGTCGACCCATTTGTGGAGGAATACGTTTGCAAGAAGGCCGGGCTTATGCCTGCGCCGGTTTCCACGCAGGTGGTGCAGAGAGACCGGCACGCGCAGTATATGTCCGCGCTGGCGATGATTGCTTCATCGCTTGACAAGTTCTCAATCGAGATAAGACACCTTCAGCGGACTGAGGTTTACGAAGCCGAGGAGTATTTCTCAAAGGGACAAAAGGGTTCCTCGGCTATGCCCCATAAACGGAATCCCATCGCATCCGAGAACATCTCCGGCCTGGCAAGGGTAATCCGTGGCAACATGCTGGCCTCATTCGAGAATATCGCCCTCTGGCACGAACGGGACATAAGTCACTCATCGGTTGAGCGCGTAATATTGCCGGACAGCACGATACTCGTGGATTACATGCTGAAGCGTTTTACCGGCGTCATAAAGAACCTGCTCGTCTATCCGGAGAACATGCTTGCGAACCTCAACAAGATGAATGGCCTTATAAATTCCCAGCGCGTCCTTCTTGCCCTTACGGACAAGGGCCTCTCGCGTGAAATCGCCTATAGGGTTGTCCAGAGAAACGCAATGCAGGTCTGGGAAAAGGGCAGGGATTTCAAGACGCTCCTGTTGAAGGACAAGGATGTAATGAAGGCGCTGTCTAAGGAAGAGTTGCTTGAGTGCTTCTCGCTTGAGTATCATACAAAGAATGTTAATAGGATATTCAGGCGGGTTTTCGGGAATACACACGGATGAATTTGATCGGGAGAAATGACATGCAGACGAAAAAAGGCAGGATGATCTACGAGGGCAAGGCAAAGAAAATCTATAATACAGCCGATTCAGGCCTTTATATCCAACACTTCAAGGATGACGCAACGGCCTTCAACGCAAAGAAGCGCGGGACAATCGTGAATAAGGGAATAATGAACAACAAAATTTCCGAGCGCCTGTTCACGCTTCTTGAATCCAAGGGTGTGCCGACGCATTTCGTAAAGAGACTGAACGACCGGGACATGCTGGTTAAGAGGCTTGAGATTATACCGGTGGAGGTGGTCATCAGGAATGTCATTGCCGGAAGCATGTCGAAGAGGCTCGGTGTCGAAGAAGGAACGAAGGTAAAGAAGCCCATCCTCGAATTTTATTACAAGAAAGACGAGCTTGACGACCCGCTTGTGAATGACGACACGGTAATCGCACTCGAATGGGCCACGCTATCGGAGTTAAAGACAATAAGGAGCATGGCGCTCAAGGTTAACCGTACGCTCCGAAGCTATTTAGACAAGCGCGGTATAATACTCGTGGACTTCAAGCTGGAGTTCGGGCGAAACAATGGACAGATTCTTCTTGGCGACGAGATATGTCCGGACACCTGCAGGTTCTGGGACAAGAAAACAATGGAGAAGATGGACAAGGACCGCTTCCGCCGCGACCTTGGCAAGGTCGAGGAAGCATACCAGGAAGTATGCCGGAGGGTGTGCGAATGAATGCAAAGGTATTTGTAACATTAAAGAAGGGCGTCCTCGACCCTCAAGGGAAGGCCGTCCAACACTCGCTTGGCTCGCTCGGATACGGAAACGTCCAGGACGTGCGTCTCGGGAAGTACGTCGAGATAAAACTCGATGAGACAGATAAAGCCAAGGTCGATTCCCAGCTCAAGGAGATGTGTGAGAAGCTCTTGGCGAACACGGTAATCGAGGATTACCATTACGTGATAGAATAAAGAGGGTTTTATGCGATTTGCCGTAATTGTTTTTCCCGGCAGCAACTGCGACCACGACTGCTACCACGCCATGAAGCACATTCTCGGCCAGGAGGTTGACTTCATCTGGCACAAGGAAGGGTTGTTCCAGAAAAAATACGACGGCGTGATAATACCCGGCGGGTTCTCTTACGGCGATTACCTGCGCACGGGCGCTATTGCGCGCTTTTCCCCGGTTATGAAGGCTGTGGACGGTTTTGCAAAAGGCGGCGGACTGGTAATCGGCATCTGTAACGGATTCCAGATACTGCTTGAGGCCGGGTTGCTCCCCGGCGCGATGCTCAGGAACGAATCGCTGAAATTCATATGCAAGGACGTTTATGTAAAGGTGATAAACGAGCAGACGCCTTTCACGCGCTGCTGCAACAGGGGAGACGTGCTGCGAATCCCCATTGCGCATGCGGAGGGTAATTATTTCGCGGACGAAGATACATTGGCGAGGCTCGAAGATAACGGCCAGGTAGTATTTAAGTATTGCGACAAAGACGGAAAAATTACGAGTGAGGCGAATCCGAACGGCTCCGCGCACAACATAGCGGGGATATGCAACGAAACCCGGAACGTGTTCGGCATGATGCCGCATCCGGAACGCTGCGCTGAGGCTATCCTCGGCAATACCGATGGGAAGAACATACTCGCGTCGATGCTTTCGCACAGCGCGATATTCACCGGCGCATGCAGTATCCGGTACACCGACTATAAGCAGGACCGATAATGGAAAAAATAAAAAAAGAACTCGAAGTTACCCCGGAGCTTGTCGCCTCGCACGGACTCAGCGAGGAAGAATACGGACGCATCCTTAAGATTCTCGGCAGGACGCCGACATATACGGAACTTGGGATATTCTCGGTGATGTGGAGCGAGCACTGCTCGTATAAATCGTCGCGCATGCACCTGCGGCGCTTCCCGACAAAGGCCCCGTGGGTAATTCAGGGGCCTGGCGAGAACGCCGGCGTAATCGACATAGGCGACGGCCTTGCTGCCGTATTCAAGATGGAGTCTCACAATCACCCGTCTTTCATCGAGCCTTATCAGGGCGCAGCGACGGGCGTCGGCGGAATTCTGCGAGACGTATTCACGATGGGCGCGCGGCCAATCGCAAACATGGACTCGCTTCGCTTCGGTCCGCTCGATGTCCCGAAAAACCGCTATCTTCTGGACGGCGTCGTCGCCGGGATAGCGGGCTACGGCAACTGCATGGGAATACCGACGATCGCCGGTGAGACGTATTTCAACGAGATATACAACGGGAACAACCTCGTAAACGCATTCACGCTCGGCATTGCGAAGAAAGACCGCATATTCTACGGTACGGCTTCCGGCGTGGGAAATCCGGTAATATACGTCGGCTCGCAGACAGGACGCGACGGAATCCATGGCGCGACGATGGCGTCGGAGGAGTTCTCGGAAGGAACGGAGGAGAAACGCCCCACGGTGCAGGTGGGCGACCCGTTTACGGAGAAGCTCCTTCTCGAGGCCTGCCTGGAGCTAATGAGCAAGGACTTGATTATCGGCATACAGGACATGGGCGCGGCGGGGCTTACGTCGTCATCGTGCGAGATGGCTTCGCGCGGCGGCTCCGGTATGGAGATGGACCTGGCATTGGTGCCCCGGCGCGAAGAGGGCATGATACCATACGAGTTGATGCTCTCCGAATCCCAGGAGCGCATGCTTATTGTCGCGAAAGAAGGCATGGAAAAAGAAGTCGAGGACATATTCAAGAAATGGGACCTTGAGGCGGTTACTATCGGCCATGTGACCGGGAACGGGATGCTTCGGGTAAAGGACGGCGGCGTTGTAGTGGCGGAAATACCGGCGAAGGCAATCGCCGACGAGGCCCCGGTCTACGACAGGCCATCGTCGAGGCCCATCTACCAGGACAGCATACAGGACTTAAACCTCGACCTCCTGCCGGTTCCGAAAGATTTGAACGATATGCTGGTTAAGCTTTTATCGTCGCCGACCATAGCGGAGAAGAGTTGGATATACCGGCAGTACGACCACATGGTGCGCACGAATACTGTCGTCTATCCAGGTTCCGACGCCGGGGTTGTAAGGATAAAGGGGACGAACAAGGCGCTTGCCATGTCCGTGGATTGCAACTCGCTCTACTGTTTCCTGCATCCGAAGGCCGGCGGGGCAATAGCCGTCGCCGAGGCCGCGAGGAATGTTGTTTGCTCCGGCGCAAGGCCGATGGCGCTTACGGACTGCCTAAATTTCGGGAACCCGGAGAAGCCTGAGACAATGTGGCAGTTCAAGGAGGCGCTTGAAGGCATGTCGCTCGCCGCGGAAGAGCTCAATACTCCCGTGGTTTCGGGTAACGTCAGCTTCTATAACGAGACTAAGGGGCTTGGCATCTACCCCACGCCCGTTGTCGGGATGGTCGGCATAATGGACGACGCGTCGAAGGCCGTGACCCAGTATTTCAAGGGCGAAGGCGACACCATAATCCTGCTCGGAGAGACAAAAGAGGAGCTTGGCGGAACGGAGTATCTGCGGGCAGTCCACGGCCTTCAGAAAGGACTTCCGCCGGATATAGACCTGAAAGCCGAGAAAGCGCTTCAGGACGCGGTCCTTGAGGCCGTCGATGCCGGTCTTGTGAAATCCGCGCACGACTGCTCCGAAGGCGGTCTTGCCGTCGCACTTGCGGAGTGCTGTTTCAGAGGCGAGGAAGAACCCCTTGGCTGCGAGGTCTCGATGCCGATCGACCGGCTCAGGAAGGACGCGCTCCTTTTCGGCGAGAGCCAGTCGAGGATAATCATATCGGCAAAGCCGGAAGATGCCGGGCAGATTGTCGGGATAATGTCGCGGCACGGTATCCCGTGCAGTATAACGGGCAGGGTCGGCGGCGATTCTCTGAAAATCAGGATCGGAAGCGAAGAGGCCGTGAACCAGCCCGTCATGCGGCTGAAAGAAACCTGGCTTGAAGCGATCCCCAAAATGTTAAGGACGTAAGATGAATGACAGATTCCACGACGAGTGCGGAGTATTCGGTATATTCGGCCATCCGGAGGCCGCAAACCTTGTCTACCTTGGCCTGTATGCTCTCCAGCACCGTGGGCAGGAAGGCGCGGGCATTGTCTCCTCTGACGGAGAGATGCTACGGATTGAAAAAGGGCTTGGGCTGGTATCCGATATATTTTCCGAAGAGAATATAGCGAAGCTCAAAGGCTCCGCCGCAATCGGACATAACCGCTACTCCACCACGGGCACAAGTCAGCTTGTGGATAACGTCCAGCCGCTCCTCATCAACTACGCGCTCGGCTCTCTTGCCGTCGCCCATAACGGTAACCTCACAAATTACGGCGCGATAAAGGACGAACTCGAGGCCTACGGCTCGATATTCCATACGTCGGTGGACAGCGAGCTCATCGTCCACCTGATAGCGCATTCCAAGTCCGGGAGCTTAAGCACCCGCGCCGTAGACGCGCTTCAGAAGGTGGAGGGCGCGTACTCGCTCCTCATACTCTCCGAACAGGAGATGATAGGCATACGCGACCCGAACGGTTTCAGACCGCTCTGTCTTGGCATGCTGGACGGCGCCTACGTGCTCTCGTCCGAGACCTGCGCTCTTGACCTTATCGAGGCGCAGTATATCCGCGACATAGAGCCGGGCGAGATGGTCATAATTAACAAAGACGGGATTAAATCCTACCATCCGTTCCCGGAGGCGAGGCAGTCCTGCTGCATCTTTGAGTTCGTATATTTTGCGCGTCCGGACAGCTACATCTTCGGCGAGAACGTGAACTTCATCCGCAAGATGATGGGAAAAAGGCTGGCAAGGGAACACCCGGTGGAGGCGGACCTGGTTGTGCCCGTGCCGGATTCCGGAGTGCCCGCGGCGCTCGGCTACGCCGAGGAGTCCGGGATATGTTTCGACATGGGTCTTATCCGCAACCACTACGTTGGCCGCACGTTTATCGAGCCCAAGGCGAACATCCGGCATTTCGGCGTAAAGGTGAAACTGAACCCTGTGCGCAGACTCCTTGAGGGAAAGCGCGTCATACTTGTTGACGACTCCATCGTTCGGGGCACAACCAGCCGCAAGCTCGTGAAGATGGTCAGGAAGGCCGGGGCAAAAGAAGTCCATATGCGCATCAGTTCTCCGCCGACGACTCACCCGTGCTTCTACGGGATAGACACGCCTACCAGGCAGGAGCTTATCGCCTCGTCCCACACTGTCGAAGAAATCCGCCGCTACACTACGGCTGACAGCCTGGGATACCTTAGCCTGGAAGGTCTTCTCTCCGTGATACCGGACTCCATGAACAAGTTCTGCACTGCCTGCTTCAACGGCGACTATCCGATAGCCTTCCCCGAAGACAGGATGTCCCAGCTCGGCCTTTTCGAGAAATAAAATGCTCTTCCGGGCCGCCTCAGTTGTCCTGCTGTTTCTCTGCCTGAATTTTTTCTGGGATATAAAAACTGTAAATTATGCCCTCGGCGCGCTCCTCCTGATATGGATAGTCCTGTCCATACGCGGCATGACGTCCATGCGCAGCAGGGTGTTCGGAAAGGTATACTGGCGCGGGAGTCCAAGGGAGAAATCCGTCGCCCTTACGTTCGACGACGGCCCGACCGCCCCTTATACCGCGCAGACTCTCGACATCCTGGCAAGGCACAATGTAAAGGCTACCTTTTTCGTTATCGGGGAAAACTTGAGAGATAATCCGGACTTTGCCCGGCGCATCCATGCCGAAGGACACGAGATGGGAAACCATACAATGTCGCACCCTTGGATGTTCAGGATGCTGTTCTCGACGATAAAGGAGGACATCCTGCTCTGCCAGGACGAGATAGAAAAAGTCACCGGATACCGGCCAAGGTTTTTCCGTCAGCCAGTCGGCATAAACAACCCCAGCGTGATGAAGGTTATAGACGGGCTCGGCATGGTTATGGTAGGATGGCAGGCGCGGGCCTACGACGCCGTGCCGACGGACAATGGGAAAATTGCAGACCGGATACTCTCTCGCGTCAAGCCCGGCGGGATAATTCTCCTGCACGACGGCTGCGACGGAAAGACGAACCCGGACAGGTCGGCCACCGTAAAGGCGCTTGAGGAGATTATACCTGCGCTGAAAAGCCGAGGGTATGAGTTCAAAAAGGTGAGTGAACTGATAGGGATGGAAAACCATGTCTGTCATTCTGAGGCAGCGCCGAAGAATCCGCCGCTTAAATGAAACCGTGGATCCTTCGCTTTTTTTGGAACGACAGGCATGGAAACAGTTCTTCGCTACGCCCATAATGACAGAAAAAGTCATATGCGAATCAGGCTGATCGCCCCGAAGTGGCCCGCGCACAGCATATGGAGCGCGCTGCATTTCAAGTTCCCGTATTTGAGCCTCGCCATACTTGGCGCGCTCACGCCGCCGGAACACGAGGTTACGGTAGAGGACGAGAACTTGGGGCCGATTAAGTTCGACAATGCGGACCTGGTTGCCATTACCGTCCTGACGCCGCTTGCTCCGGGCGCATATCGCATCGCGGACGAATACAGGAAACGCGGCGCGAAGGTCGTCCTGGGCGGGTTCCATGCGACGTGGATGCCGGACGAGGCGCTTAATCACGCGGACGCCGTCGTAATCGGCGAGGCCGAGGGTGTGTGGAACCAGTTGATAAAAGATGCCGGGGCCGGGCGGCTGGGGAAAATCTATAAGGCGGATTCACGCCCGCAGCCGGATGACATCCCGCAGGCCCGGCGAGAGTTGATAGAGGATAAATATTTTTTCTCCAATATCCTGCAAACTACGCGCGGTTGCCCGTTCGACTGCCGGTTCTGCTCCGTAACGGCGTTCTACGGCGGGACGTATCGCTTCAGGCCGGTCGAGGAGATAGAGAAGGAGGTTTCGTCGTTTACGAGGGGCGCGGGTTTCGTGCTGTTTGTTGACGACAATATTGTCGGCAACCCCGCATACGCGAAGCGTCTTTTTTCCATGCTTAAGGGCCACGGGAAGAAGTGGATGAGTCAGGCGTCGACGACCATCATAAGAGACACGGAACTTCTTAAGCTCGCTTCCGAGTCCGGCTGCTACGGTATGTTCATGGGATTTGAGAGCCTGAATCAGGAAAATCTCGACCTGATGGGAAAACGGATGAACGCAAGAGAGGCATACTCCGACGTGGTGAAAAAACTCCACGACCACGGCATAGGCGTCCACGGCTCGTTCATCTTCGGATACGACCATGACAGGAATTCGGTATTCGATGACGTTCTGGACTTTTCACGAAAAATCCGGCTCGATGCCGCGTTCATGCCCGTGCTGACGCCGTTTCCGGGGACGGAGATACGGAAGCGTCTCATGGAAGAAGGACGTATACTGTCAGACGACTGGTCGCTCTATGACATGGAGCATGTCGTTTTCCGCCCGAAGGGCATGACGCCCGAGGAGCTTCAGGAAGGCCACGACAGGGCGAACCGGGAGTTCTATTCAGCGTCAAATATATTTAAACGTATCGGAAGAATACACAGGAGCCTGTGGATTTTCGCGCCGATGAACTGGGACTTACGAAGGGCGTGGAGGAGAAAGGCCCCTGCGCCGCCGGTTTATTTGTAGGGGCGCAATTTATTGCGCCTGGACGGAGACAGCACTCTATGGACGAGAAAAAACCGGACAAAAACCCCCCGCACTACCACGAGCATAGAAAAAGGATAAAAGAGAAGTTCAAGAAGTCAGGCCTTGAGAACCTGCACGACTACGAGGCCCTGGAGCTTCTTCTGACTTACGCCATACCGCGCAGGGACGTAAAGCCCCTGGCGAAGGCGCTTCTGGAAAAGTTTGGAGACTTCCAGGGCGTGATGGACGCATCTCTGGAAGCCCTCATCGCCTTTCCCGGACTTGGCGAGCACTCTGCGATACTCGTCAAGGTATCCAGGGAATGCTCCAATCTGTATCTCAAGAGAAAGGTCGTAAAGAAACCTCGCGTCTGTTGCGCGCCCGACCTTATCAACTACTGCCGCATGACGATGGCCGGCCTGAAGGACGAGCAGTTCCGCGTCGTGTTCCTGAACGTCCAGAGCGAGATAATAGAGATAGAGACGATACAGGAAGGGACAATAGACCAGTCCGTCGTGTATCCGCGCAAGGTAATGGAAAGGGCGCTTCACCATAAGGCCGCGGGTCTGATATTTGTGCACAACCACCCCGGCGGGAACGTGCGCCCGTCGTATGCGGACAAGGAGATAACCGCAACGCTCGTCTCCGCCGCGAAGAGCATGGATATGGAAGTCCATGACCACCTTATAATCGGGAAAAGCGGTTATTTCAGTTTCCGGGATTCCGGCCTGATTTAAGAGCAGATTCTTCGCGAAGCCTGCCCCTTATAAGCCGCAGCCCTGATCGAAGCGAACGGGGCAGCCAAACGGCCTTGGAATGACATGAATTTGGTAAAAACGAAGGCAATTGTCATCCGTTCGATTCCATACGGCGAGTCTGACCTTGTCGTCATTTTTTTCTCTCCCGCCGAGGGGATAATCAGGGGAATGGCAAAGGGGGCCAGGAAGAGCAGGAAGCGCTTCCAGGGAAGCCTCGAACCATTTGCGACAGTCATGCTCGGGGCGGCAATAAAGGAATCCGGAGCATTGGCGCGGGTAGACGCGGCGGACCTCGTCAACGCGCGCCTGGGCATACGGGAAGATTTGAAAAAATACGGCGCGGGCTCTGTGATGCTCGAGCTTGTTTCGATATTCGAGGTCGCCGGGGCGCATTCGGGGGATGCGTTTTCGCTCCTGGAAACCGCCTTGGACGTCCTGGAGATGTCTTCTTCGCCGCTCTCACTCCTTGCCGCGTTTTTCCCCGGGTATCTCAGACTGTCCGGTTTTGCAATACCGCTTTCCTCCTGCGGCAGGTGCGGCGCTGACCTCGCCATCACGGGCGCTATGTACGCGGGCGGGTTCTCTATATGCTGTCCCGGATGCGCTCCCTTTTGCGCCGCGTGTCCGCCTGAGGCCGGTCTGCAGGTGGCCGATTTACCGGCGGCGATAAGCCGCGGGACGGTGGCGTTCCTGAGAAAGGCGGAGGCGATAGGGGCGGAGGCCATAGGCAGGCTCAAGCTGGGCGGCAAGGACGAAAAAGACGCCCTGGATTTTCTGGGCAGATTCGCCGCCTCCGCCGCCGGGAAGAGGCTTAAAACTCTTGACATCGCAAGCGAATTCTGATAAATAAAAATATTTCCGCATAAAAGTTTCCAGGCAGGAGGCAATACGTGACTTTCCAGGAGCTTATACTGGCTCTGCACAGATACTGGACTTCGAGGGGTTGCTGTATGATGCAGCCCTACGACATCGAGACGGGCGCGGGGACTTTCAATCCCTCCACCTTCCTCAGAGTCCTTGGCCCGGAGCCCTGGAACGCCGCATATGTTGAGCCGTCGAGACGCCCGACAGACGGCAGGTACGGCGAGAACCCGAACCGCCTCCAGCATTACTACCAGTATCAGGTAATCCTGAAACCCTCTCCGGTAGACGTGCAGGACATATACCTCGATTCGCTCCGGGAGCTTGGACTCGACCCCCTGAAGCACGACGTGAGGTTTGTTGAGGACGACTGGGAATCACCGACGCTCGGCGCGTGGGGGCTTGGTTGGGAGGTCTGGCTGGACGGCATGGAGATAACGCAGTTCACTTACTTTCAACAGGTGGGCGGGATAGATTTGAAGCCCGTCTCTGCCGAGATTACCTACGGCCTTGAGCGCATTGCGATGTACATCCAGCAGGTGGATAACGTCTACGACCTCGTCTGGTCGAAAGGCGTCAAATACGGTGACGTGCACCACCGTGACGAGGTGGAGTTCTCGAAATATAATTTCGAGGAGGCGGATGTCTCCATGCAGTTCAGGCTCTTCGAGATGTTCGAGGCGGAGTGCAGGAGGCTGAATGAAATCGGCCTTGTGCTCCCGGCGTACGACTACTGCCTGAAGTGCTCCCACGCCTTCAACATGCTCGATGCCAGAGGCGCGGTAAGCGTTACGGAACGCACGGGATACATAGCGAGGGTGCGCTCGCTCGCCCGCATGTGCGCCGAGAATTACGTTAAGCTCCGGGAAGAGATGGGATTCCCGATGTTGAAGAGATAAGATGCCCGAATTACTACTCGAAATAGGAACCGAAGAGATTCCCGCCGGGTTCATACCGAAGGCTCTGGCCGCGATGGAAGAGCTTGCGGTGAAGATGCTCTCGGACGCTCGGCTATCGCCGGGCAAGATAAAGGCGATGGGGAACCCGCGCCGGTTGATTCTGCACGTGGAAGATTTGGCCGGACGCCAGCCGGACGAGGCGCGCACGGTAACCGGGCCGCCGAAACGCGCCGCTTTCAACGACTCCGGGAATCCTACAAAGGCCGCGGAAGGCTTCGCAAAGAGCCAGGGCGTGCGCGTGGAAGACCTGAAGGTTGTCGAGACCGACAAGGGCGAATATATTTCCGTAACCGTCGAGGAAAAGGGCGCGGAAGCTCCGGAGGTTCTCTCGGAACTCCTGCCGAAGTTTATTCTCTCCATCCCGTTCCCGAAGTCCATGCGTTGGGCGGACAGGGAGATAAGGTTCGCCCGCCCGATACACTGGATACTCGCCATTTTCGGCGGAGAGGTAGTCCATTTCGAGCTCGACGGCATAAAGAGCGGCGAGCTTACACGCGGGCACAGGTTCCTAAGCCCCGGTGTTTTCCGCGTGAAGGACTTCGACGCCTACATCCACCAGACGAAGGACAATTTCACGATAGTTGACCCCGATGCCCGACGCGAGATGGTGCGCCGTCATGTGGAAGAAGCGGCGGTATCCATAAACGCCAGGATTCTGCCCGACGAGGGCCTTCTTGAAGAAATATCGTTCCTCGTGGAATATCCCGTTGCAGTCCTTGGGAACTTTGACAGGGAATTCCTCGTGCTTCCGAAAGAGGTGCTTGTCAATTCCATGCGCGAACATCAGCGCTACTTCGCCCTGACGGACGCGCACGGCGAGCTTATGCCGAACTTCATCACCATCTCGAACACCAGGGCGGAAGACATGGACGTCGTCCGGGCGGGCAACGAGCGCGTCCTTCGGGCGAGGCTCTCCGATGCGAGATATTTCTACGAGCACGACTTAAAAAAACCGCTCTCGGAGCGCGTGGACGACCTGAAGAAGGTCGTGTTCCAGATAAAGCTCGGTACGACGTACGAGAAGGTGACGCGCGTCATGAAGCTTGCGGAATATGCAGCCGACGTGCTTTATAAGAACGAAAAGATTACAAAGGACGCCTCTCGCGCCGCGTATCTATGCAAGGCGGACCTCGTAACCGGCATGGTGTACGAGTTCCCGAACCTTCAGGGGACAATGGGCGGAGAGTATGCCGGAAAAACCGGCGAGAACGAAGAGGTATCGAAGGCGATTGCGGAGCATTACTACCCCCGTTTCTCCGGCGATTCGGTTCCTTCCACTCCAACGGGCACCTGCGTATCCATCGCCGACAAGATCGACACGATATGCGGCATATTCTCCATCGGCAAGGCCCCGACCGGCTCCGAAGACCCGTACGGCCTCAGGCGAAACGCCCTCGGCATAATCGCCATGATATACGCCGGAGGGTTCCGGGTGTCGCTGAAGTCGCTCATTTCGCAAGCCGTCTCTCTTCTTTCCTTAACCCCTCGCCCTTCGGGAGAAGGACATGGGGTGAGGGCTCTTAAAGAGAAAAAGGTGGCCAGGTCCGAGGCGGCTCCAGCCGCCGCGCTTCACGCCGCGATACTCGACTTCTTCCGCCAGCGTGTAAGCGGCCAGTTGACTTCGGATGGATATGCATACGATACCGTTGACTCGGTGCTTGCGACGCATTTCGACGATGTCGTGGATGCGCGTGAACGGGTCGCGGCGATTTCGGAATTCAGGAAGTCCGGAGATTTCCCCGCGTTCATAACCGCCTTCAAGAGGGTCGCGAACATTATCCCGGAAGGCTTCGCGGAACAGCTCGACGAGGGTCTGCTCTCCGAGCCTGCCGAGGAAGACCTGTATTACCACTACAGGGAAATAAGGGACGAGGTATTCGGCAACATCGAGGCGGGGAGATACGGGCAGGCGCTTGGCCGCATTGCCGGGATTCGCCCGTTCGTGGACAGGTTCTTCGAGGATGTGATGGTCATGGACAAAAACAGGAAGACAAAGAACAACCGCCTGGCCCTGATGGGGCTTCTGGCGGGGATGTTCCTTAATATAGCTGATATAAGGAAAATCGTGGTATAGTAAAAACTGTAAAACTTTAAAAACGGGAGGGCAGGGAGATGGCGGCAACAAAATACGTTTATTTCTTCGGCAACGGGAAGGCCGACGGCAGGGGAGACATGAAAGACCTGCTTGGCGGTAAAGGCGCCGGCCTGGCGGAGATGACAAACGCGGGCATTCCGGTGCCGCCCGGGTTCACCATAACCACCGAGGTATGCGCCTTGTACTATACCTCCGGCAAGAAGATTCCATCCGAGGTGGAGAGCGAGATTGCGGGAAACCTCGCGGCCCTGGAATCCGCAATCGGCAAAAAGCTGGGCGACCCCGGAAGTCCTCTCCTTGTCTCCGTGCGCTCCGGCGCGAAGTTCTCCATGCCCGGCATGATGGACACAGTCTTAAACCTGGGCCTAAACGACGACACGATAAAGGGCCTTATAGCAAAGTCGGGCAACGAGCGCTTCTCCTGGGACGCCTACCGCCGGTTTATCCAGATGTTCGGGAACGTCGTCATGGGCATCGAGAAAGACGAGTTCGAGCACATCCTCCAGGCCAAGAAGGACGCCCGCAGGATAAAGCTTGACGTTGACTTGAACGCAGAGGACTTCAAGGAAATAGTCGCGCAGTTCAAGAAGAAGGTCAAGAGCATAACCGGGAAGGACTTCCCGCAGGACGCGCATGTCCAGCTCAGGATGGCGGAGGAGGCGGTGTTCGGCTCCTGGAACAACCCCCGCGCCATAACCTACAGGAGGCTTAACGACATACCGGCGAACCTCGGCACGGCGGTGAACGTCCAGGCGATGGTATTCGGGAATATGGGCGATACGTCTGCGACGGGCGTCGGCTTCACAAGGAACCCGGCTACGGGAGTCAAGGAGTTCTACGGCGAATATCTTACGAACGCCCAGGGCGAGGACGTCGTCGCGGGCATCCGCACGCCGCACCCGATAGCAAGCCTGCAAAAGGAAATGCCGAAGGTATATAAACAGCTTCGGGACATTACCACGAGGCTTGAGCAACATTACAGGGACGTGCAGGACTTCGAGTTCACAATCGAGAGCGGCACGCTCTACATGCTCCAGACCCGCACGGGCAAGCGCACCGCACAAGCCGCCGTCAAGATTGCAGTTGACATGGTAAAGGAGAAGCTCATCACGAAGGAGGAGGCGATACTCCGAGTGGAGCCATCCCAACTCGACCAACTCCTGCATCCGATAATCGACCCGAAGGCGAAGAAGAGCGTAATCGCCAAGGGCCTGAACGCTTCTCCCGGCGCGGCTGTCGGGAAGGCCGTGTTTACGGCGGACGACGCAGTGGAGATGGGCAAGAAGGAGAAGGTGATACTCGTCAGGACGGAGACGAACCCGGACGACATACACGGCATGGACGCCGCCGTCGGGATACTCACAGCCAGGGGCGGCATGACAAGCCATGCGGCGGTCGTGGCCAGGGGCATGGGAACGCCGTGCGTCGCGGGCTGCGAGGCCATACGCGTCGACGAGAAGGCCGGCAGGTTTACCGCCGGTTCCGTTACCATAAAGGAAGGCGAGTGGATTACGATAGACGGCTCTACGGGCGAGGTAATGCTCGGCAGGATGCCGACGATAGAGCCGTCCGTGAGCGGAGACTTCGGCATTCTCATGGGCTGGGTGGACAAGGCGAGGACGCTCAAGGTGCGCGCGAACGCCGACATCCCGAGGGACGCGAAGGTGGCCGTGCAGTTTGGCGCGGAGGGCATCGGGCTTTGCAGGACGGAGCACATGTTCTTTGCCGAGGACAGGCTCCCGCACGTCCAGGCGATGATACTCGCCGACAACGAGGCCGACCGCGAGAAGGCGCTCGCCCAGCTCCTGCCGATGCAGAGGGCGGACTTCCTCGGGCTTTTCCAGGAGATGAAGGGAAGGCCGGTAACCATAAGGCTTCTGGACCCGCCGCTCCACGAGTTCCTGCCGAAGCGGGAGGAGCTTATGTGCGAGGTCGCCGTTATGAAAGCCCAGAATAAGGAGAACACGCCGAAATATAAAAAGGCGGCGAAGCTCCTTGCGCGCGTGGAAGACCTGCACGAGTTCAACCCGATGCTCGGCCACAGGGGATGCCGCCTGGGAATAGTCTATCCGGAAATTACAAGGATGCAGGCCAGGGCTATATTCGAGGCTGCGGCGGCGCTTGCGAAGAAGAAGATAAAGGTCATCCCGGAGGTCATGGTGCCGCTTGTCGGGACGATTGCAGAGTTTGTCAACCAGAAGAAACTCATCGTCGAGATGGCGAAGACGGTCATGAAGGAGCAGAAGGTAAAGATACAGTATATGGTCGGCACTATGATAGAGCTTCCGAGGGCCGCGCTCACGGCGGACGAGATTGCAAAAGAGGCCGAGTTCTTCTCCTTCGGCACGAACGACCTCACTCAGACGACATTCGGATTCTCGCGCGACGACGCCGGAAAGTTTATAACGAGATACCTCGAGAGCGGCATACTCGAGAAAGACCCGTTCGTCACGCTCGACCAGGACGGCGTCGGTCAGCTCGTGAAAATGGGTGTTGCGAAAGGCCGCGCGTCAAGGGCCGGGCTTAAGGTCGGCATCTGCGGCGAGCACGGTGGAGACCCGGCATCTGTGGAGTTCTGCCATCGCACGGGCCTGAACTACGTCAGTTGCTCTCCGTACCGCGTGCCCATAGCCCGCATGGCCGCAGCCCACGCCGCCATAAAAGAAGCGGGCAGGACGGCGTCGTCGGTAACGAAATAGTATGTCCGATAAAAAGACGGACGAAAACTACATGAGCATCGCACTCGACCTGGCGGCGATGGGGCAGGGCAGGACAAGCCCGAACCCGATGGTCGGCGCGGTGATTGTAAAAGAAGGGAATATCGTCGGGAAGGGCTGGCACAAAAAGGCCGGCACTCCTCATGGCGAGGCTGCCGCCCTTGCGAAGGCCGGCGCAAGCGCCGAAGGCGGCACGCTCTATGTTAACCTTGAGCCCTGCTGCCACAGGGACAAGCTTACCCCGCCCTGCACGGACGCCATCCTCAAAAGCGGCATCCGGCGCGTCGTTGTCGGCATGCAGGACCCGAATCCGAAGGTCTCAGGGAAGGGTATAGAAACGCTGCGCGAGGCCGGGGTTCAGGTGGATGTCGGCGTTCTCCAGGAGCGCTGCGAGAGACTGAACAAGGTATTTACGAAGTTCATCACCGCCAGGATGCCGTTTGTCACGCTGAAGGTTGCCCAGACGCTCGATGGAAAGATTGCAACCTCCACCGGCGAATCGAAATGGATTACCGGCCCGGAGGCCAGGAAACACGGGCACATGCTCCGCAATTTCGCCGACGCGATCATCGTCGGCATCGGAACGGTGCTCCGGGACGACCCAAGCCTTACAACCCGCATAGAGGACGCCGATAACGCGCGGGACCCTGAAAGAATAATCCTCGACAGCACGCTTCGTATCCCGCTCGACGCGAAAGTCTTGAACGTCCAGTCTAATGCGAAGACGCATATCGTCACGACACTCGCCGCCCCGACCGCGAAGATAAAAGAAATCAAGAAGAAAGGCGCGGAGATACTGATTATGGAGGGGGACGTGATCAAGCTCCCGCTCCTGATGGAAGAGATAGGGAAGATGGGGCTTATAAACGTCCTCATCGAGGGCGGCTCCCGTGTGAACGCAGAGGCGCTCCGCTCGGGGGTCGTAGACAAGGCCGCGTTCTTTATCGCCCCGAAAATCCTCGGCGGAGACGATGCCAGGGGCTCCATCGGCGGAAGCTCTCCCGAATCCCTCGACATGGCGATACCTCTTTTCGATATGCGCTTCACGAGGCTCGGCGAAGACCTGCTGGTGGAAGGCTATCTGAGAAAGCCGGGAGAAAATCAGCCGATTGGCCGGCAACGGTCAGCCGACTCCGCAGCCGGTCAGCCGGCTCCGCAGCCGGTCGATATGCGCCGCAGCCAGCCAGCCGGCCACAGGCGAAAGAAGAGGCACAAGAAGTAATGTTCACGGGCATAATAGAAGAGCTTGGGACGGTCAAATCCGTCGAAAAAGGCCGCAAGTCCGCTACGCTTAAAATCGGCGCGGAGAAGGTTACGGATGGCCTGAACCAGGGCGACAGCGTGGCGGTAAACGGAGTCTGCTTAACCGTGACAGCTTTCGACGCTTCCGGCTTTACTGCCGAGGTCATGGCCGAGACGCTGAAGAAATCCAACCTCGGCGGGCTCAAGGCGGGCGACAGGGTGAACCTCGAACGCGCGATGCGCCTTGGCGACAGACTCGGCGGACACCTCGTCGCCGGACACGTGGACGCAACGGGTATTATAAAATCCGCGGTGCGCGAGGACATCGCAACGGTATTCACCATCGACGCCCCGGCAGAGATACTCCGCTACGTTATAAGCAAAGGCTCGATAGCCATAGACGGGATAAGCCTGACGGTTGTGGATTACGACAGCCGCTCGACCGGCGGCGGCAGTTTCCGCGTCTCCATCATCCCGCATACAGCGTCGATAACCACCCTGGGTTTCAAAAAGCCCGGCGACACCGTGAACCTCGAAACGGACATGCTGGCGAAGTTCGTCGAAAGACTTTTGGGAGGCCGCGCCGCAGCCGGGGGTATGGACAAGGAATTCCTCTCACGCCACGGGTTCATGTAGAACAAATATTTTTACTGTGCGTCCTTTCGCCGCCGGGGCATAAAGATGTCGCGCCTGAGCAGCAAATGTCTCAAAACTACTCAATAATTCTCAGAATAGGCAATTCGGAAAATTCAAATCCCGGATGCCGTTCTGCCTTAAGAACCCGGGGGGCAGCATCTGGTTACAAAAGAAGAAACAGCCTCAATAATCTTTTCTATCATATCCTCTTTCAGGGTAGCAATTTCCTTGCAAATCCCGCCTGATTATTGTATAACTTCTTTTACTTTAAAGGAAAAGGACGGGTCTTTAGCCTGATGCCCAAAATCGAGGATGTAAGGAAAAAGATCGACGAGCTGGATGACAGGCTCCTGGCGCTTCTGAACAGGCGCGCGAAGCTGGTCATGGAGATTGGCAGGATAAAGAAAAAAGAGAATTCCCAGTTCCATGTCCCGGACAGAGAAAAGCGAATCATTGAGCGCCTCGCCAGTAACAACGAAGGCCCTTTCCCAAACGAATCCCTTCGGGCCGTTTTAAAGGAGATTTTCTCCGCGTCGCTCTCGCTTGAGGCGCCGGCAAAGATAGCATACCTTGGCCCCAAGGCGACGTTTTCTCACCTTGCCTGCCTGCAGCATTTCGGCTATTCCGCGCAATACGTCCCGGTAAACAGTATAAGCGAGGTTTTCGCGGAAGTGGAACGCGGCCTGGCGGAATACGGCGTTGTGCCGATAGAGAATTCCACCGAGGGTGTCGTCAGCCATACGCTCGACATGTTCATGGACTCGGAGCTCAACATATCCGGCGAGATAATGCTTGAGGTCTCGCACTACCTGATGAATCTTACGGGCAGGCTCTCGGACGTGATGAAGATATACTCTCACCCGCAGCCGCTTGCGCAGTGCAGGAACTGGCTTGAGAAGAATCTGCGCGGGATATCCCTTGTCGAGACTTCTTCGACGACAAGGGCCGCGGAAATGGCTGCGGAAGACCCGTCCATCGCCGCCATCGGGAGCCGTCTCGCCGCGGAAATGTACGGTCTTAAGATTCTGCGCGAGCGCATCGAGGACTTTGTCAACAACTTTACGCGCTTCCTGATAATATCCAGGAAATATCCGGCGCGAACGGGGAGCGACAAGACATCTATCATGTTCTCCGTGAAGGACCGGCCCGGCGCTCTATACGACATGTTAAAGCCATTCGCCGAGAGGGGCATAAGCCTGACGAAGATAGAGTCAAGGCCGTCCCGCAAGAAGGCGTGGGAATATCACTTCTTTGTGGACATAGAGGGCCACATTGCCGACAGGAAGGTAAAAGAAGCGGTGTCGGAGCTTGGGAAGAACTGCCTGCTCATAAAAGTGCTGGGGGCATATCCCTCGGCGCGGACGGGGAAATAGAATGTTTTTTCACCCTCTCCCAACCATCTCCCATCAAGGGAGAGGGATCAATCAACATTCACCCCTCGCCCTTTCATGGGAGAGGGGCCGGGGGAGAGGGTTCATTCAGAATAGCGAGCGGATGAATTGAAACGACTTACCTCCAAAAAAATTGAATCCATTACCCCTTACGCGCCGGGAAAGCCTGTCGAGGAGCTTGAGCGCGAACTGGGCATCAGCGGCTCCATAAAACTCGCCAGCAACGAAAACCCAATCGGACCGTCTCCGAAGGGCATCGCGGCAATCGCGGACTGCATAAAGGGTCTGAACCGCTACCCCGACGGCGCGGCGCATTACCTGAAGGATGCGATAAGCGAAAAATTCGGCTGCTCGCCGCCGGAGATTATCCTTGGGAACGGCTCGAACGAGCTATTGGACATAATCGTCCGCACGTTCCTTCTGGAGGGCGAGGAGGCTGTATATGCCGAGCCGTCTTTCGTCGTTTACAAGATGTCCGTGCAGGCGGCGGGACGGAAGGGAATCTCCGTGCCGCTTAAGGACGGGAAGCACGACCTCGCGGCGATGGCGGACGCGATAAACGAGCGGACGAAGATTATCTTCATCGCAAATCCGAACAACCCGACCGGCACGATAAATACACAAGCAGAGATAGGCGCGTTCATGGCGCGTGTGCCGGAGGACGCGATTGTCGTCGTGGACGAGGCGTATTTCGAGTATGTTACGAATCCGGAATATCCGGACACGTTCAAATATTTGAGGGACGGCAGGAACATCATAATCCTTCGGACGTTTTCGAAGGTTTACGGCTTGGCTGGGCTTCGTATCGGCTACGGTTTTGCTCCGGCGCGGCTGGTGGACTTTATGAACCGTGTGCGCGCTCCGTTCAATACGAATTCCATTGCCCAGGCCGCGGCGATGGCCGCGCTCTCGGACGACGAGCACGTGCGCCGGTCGGTGGAGGTAAACGAGGAAGGCAAGAAATACCTCTACGCGGAACTGACGAAGATGGGCGTGGATTACCTCCCGACGCAGGCTAATTTCATCTGGATGGATTTGCACAAGGTCGCACGGAAACTCTACGACGCGCTCCTCCGGAAGGGCGTCATCGTCCGCCCGATGGGCCCGACGCAGATACGGGTGACGATAGGACTGATGCCGGAGAACGAGAGGTTCGTGAAGGCGATGAGAGAGGTTTCATAACGCCCACTTGTTCACCATCTTAAGAGTGGGATGAAGGAATATTGGGAAGAAAGAGAACTATATGATTGTCGTTTTAAAGCCTGACGCGACTCGGAAGCAGATTGAGAACATCGAGAAGAAGCTCGTCGAGCAAGGCGTCTCGGTGCATATATCGAAGGGCAAGGAGAGGACGATTATCGGCGCGATAGGGGAGGAGTCGGTAATCTCCGAACTCCCGCTTGCGGCGATGCCCGGCGTCGAGAAGGTGATGCCGATACTCAAGCCCTACAAGCTCGTATCGCGCGAGTTCCGGAAAGAGAATACTGTCGTCAAGGTCGGCAGGGAGAAAATCGGCGGCAGGAAACTTGCGATTATCGCAGGGCCGTGTGCCGTGGAAGGGAGAAGAAGGCTCCTCACGGTCGCGGAAGAGGTGAAAAAAGCCGGGGCCGGTTTCATCCGGGGCGGCGCGTTCAAGCCGAGGACTTCTCCGTATAGTTTCCAGGGTCTGGGCGAGGAGGGCTTGAAATACCTCGCCGAGGCGCGTGAGAAGACCGGCCTGCCTGTCGTGACGGAGCTTATGGACCCGCGCGACACGGAGATGGTCGTGAAATACGCCGACGTGATACAAATTGGCGCGCGCAACATGCAGAACTTCCGGCTGCTCAAGGAGGTCGGTCTCACAAGGACTCCGGTGCTCCTTAAGCGCGGGCTTTCCGCGACGATAAAAGAGTTCCTGATGTCCGCGGAATATATAATGTCGCAGGGGAACCACCATGTGATGTTCTGCGAGCGTGGCATCAGGACGTTCGAGACTTATACGCGCAATACGCTCGACTTATCCGCCGTTCCCATCCTTAAAAAAGAAAGCCACCTCCCGGTAATAGTGGACCCGTCTCACGGAGTCGGCATACGCGAGTTCATCCCGCGGATGGCGATAGCCGCGATTGCCGCAGGTGCCGACGGGCTTATAATCGAAGTGCATTCCCGCCCGGAAGAGGCATTAAGCGACGGCGAACAGTCGCTTGAGCCGAAGACCTTCGCCCGGCTAATGAAGGACATTAAAGGCATCGCCAGGCTAATGGGGAGAAGCTCTTGAGCGCCGAGCCCAGGTTCAGCCAGGCGACGGTTATCGGCGTGGGGCTTATTGGCGGCTCCATCGCCGGAGTCATAAGATCCCGCGGTATTGCGCGCGCCGTAGTCGGCGTCGGAAGAAACAAGGAAAACCTCGACACCGCAGTCCGCATGGGCCTTATCGACCGCTATTCCCAGGACGCAAAAAAAGGCGTTTCCGGCTCCGACCTCGTTATACTCTGCTGTCCCGTCGGCTCCTTCGAGCAGGTGGCAAGGGAGATAAAACCGTACCTGGAAGACCAGGCCATTGTAACGGACGCCGGGAGCGTCAAGGGCGGGCTCGTAACGAGGCTTGAGGAGATATTTTACCTCAAGGCCAGATACGTCCCGGCGCATCCCATCGCGGGCAGCGAGCGCTCCGGGGCCGAGGCCGCGAACTTGAAGCTGTTCCACGGCGCGCGCTGTATACTTACGCCTACGAGGAACACGGACATCAAGGCCCTCGAAGCGGTATCCGACCTCTGGGAGGTTGCTGGGGCGAAAGTTGAGAGGATGGACCCGTTCGACCATGACCGCGTCTTCGGAATGGTAAGCCACCTGCCGCACCTTGCGGCATACGCGATGGTAGTGGCGCTCACGCAGATGGACGGCGGCGAGGACGCCATATCCTATGCCGCGGGAGGTTTCAAGGACTTCACGCGCATCGCCGGTAGCCACCCCGGGATGTGGCGGGACATCTGTCTGCTTAATTCCGGCAACATATCCGACGCACTTGGGATGTATATAAAATCCCTTGAGAAGCTCCGCGCCCTTATGGAGTCCGGCGACGGAGAGGCGCTGCTTTCCGAGTTCGAGAAGGCAAGGGTTGTAAGGCAAAGGATAAAATAGTTCATAACGCCCCCTCGGTTCCCCTCTTATCTTAAGAGGGGGATGAAGGAAATATGGAAATTCTGAAAATAAACATTTCCGGCCCTCTTCGCGGTTCAGTGCGCGTGCCGGGGGACAAGTCCATCTCGCATCGCGCCGTCATGCTGGGGGCTATCGCCGAAGGGACATCCCGCGTGTCGGGCTTCCTTGCCGGCGAGGACAGCGTGAATACGGCAAGGGCGCTTGCCGCGATGGGCGTGGAGATAGAGGGCCTAGGCGGGACGGAGCTTGTTATTAACGGCGTAGGTCTCCACGGCCTCAAGGCGCCTGGAGGCGCCCTCGACCTCGGCAACTCCGGGACGAGCATCAGGCTTTTGTCCGGGCTTCTGGCCGGCCGGGGGTTCGGCGCCGTTTTAACGGGCGACCAATACTTGCGCAAACGCCCCATGACAAGGATAGTCAAGCCGCTCTCCATGATGGGCGCGATGATTTCCGGGCAGGGAGAGAAGAACTATCCGCCGCTTGAAATCAAACCCTGCGGGGGGATAAAGGGTATAGATTATTCCTCTCCTATTTCCAGCGCGCAGGTGAAGTCCGCCGTGCTGCTCGCCGGGCTTTACGCGGACGGGACGACGACCGTGACCGAGCCGATGAAGTCGCGCGACCATACGGAGAGAATGTTGAAGCATATGGGAGCGGATTTAAAGGAGGACGGGCTTTCCGTTTCCGTTACCGGCGGAGGCAGGCTTGTTGCGCGCGATTTTATGGTGCCGGGGGATTTATCATCTGCGGCGTTCCTGATGGTCGCTGCGGCGATTGTGCCTGGGTCGAAGGTTACGATAAAAGACGTGGGGATAAACCCGACCAGGACGGGCATAATCGACATCCTGCGCCTTATGAATGCGCACATAACTGTCGATAACGTCCGCAATGACGGGCCGGAACCGATTGCGGATATTACGGTTGAGTATTCGAGGCTTGGCGGGACGGATATCTGCGGGGAGCTTTTCCTGCGGGCGATTGACGAGTTCCCGATTATCTGCATTGCGGCAGCCGCGGCGAAAGGGGTGACCGTAATCAGGGACGCCGCCGAGTTACGCGTAAAGGAGTCGGACAGAATTGCCGCTATGGCGGGTGAGCTTTCAAAGATAGGCGTGAAGGTTGCGGAAACTCCGGATGGCATGATTATTCACGGGGGAACGATTCGCGCGGCGGAAGTGGACAGCCACGGAGACCACCGCGTTGCGATGTCACTTGCCGTCGCGGGATTGATAGCCGAAGGCGGCGAGAGCCGGTTGACCGGAGGCATGATAATAAACGACACAGAAAACATAAAAACCTCGTTTCCGGGGTTTGTGGAGTCATTACAGTCGTTACAGAATTAAAGATGTCATTCTGAGCCCTTCGACTACGCTCAGGGCAGGCTCCGTATGGGAGTCCACAGTAGGTTTTTAAAGTCAACCGTGGGTTCTTCGGCTTTGCTCAGGACGACAGAAGAAAAAAATAATGAAAAAGCTAATTATCGCCATAGACGGCCCGTCTGGGGCCGGGAAAAGCACGGCAGGGAAGCTTCTCGCAAATGAGCTCGGCTACCTTTATATCGATACCGGCGCGATGTACCGGGCTATAGGGCTGAAGGCCGTCCGCGAGGGCATCGAGCTCAAGGAAAGCGACGCGCTTCGGGGGCTTTGCGCGAGGACGGATGTCAGGCTCGCGCAGGGCGAAGGCGGCCTTCGTGTATACTTGGATAACGAGGACGTGAGCGAGGCTATCCGGACTCCGGATATGGGCATGGCGGCGTCCGCAGTCTCGGCCCAGCCGTGTGTAAGGGAGAGACTCCTGCAACTCCAGAGGAACCTCGGCGAAGGCGGCGGTGTGGTGCTGGAGGGGCGCGACATCGGCACGGTGGTTTTCCCGGAGGCGGAGGCGAAGTTCTACCTCGACGCGAATGTCGAGGAGCGGGCAAGGCGGCGCTGGCTTGAGTTCAGGGAGAAGGGAATAGAGGCCGGCCTTCAGAAGACCATAGAAGAGGTGAAGAAGCGGGACTACGACGACAGCCACAGGGATATTGCGCCGCTTAAAAAGGCCGCCGACGCGGTTGTCGTGGACAGCTCCGGCCTGAACATAGACGAAGTCGTGGCCATGATGAAGGAGAAGGTGCTGGAAGTTGCGGGAATTTAAGACCAATATCCTCTACGACACGGCGCATACCGTCTTTTTTGTCCTGTTTAAAATCTTCTTCGGATACAGGATTATCGGGCGCGAAAACGTGCCGAAAACAGGCCCTGTAATCCTGGCCAGCAACCACGCGAGCTTTCTCGACCCGCCGCTCGTCGGCAGTGCGCTCTGGCGCAGGGTTAATTTTGTCGCGCGGGATACGCTGTTTGACAGGCCCTGGAAGAGATTCATCCTCGACAGGTGGAAGGCGTTCCCGATAAACCGGGAGCGCCTGGACAAGGCTACGCTGGCGGACATGATGAGCCGGCTTAAAAAAGGAGAGCCTGTCTGCCTCTTCCCGGAGGGGACGAGGAGCATTGACGAAAACCTCCTGCCCGGTAAGGCCGGTATTGGGATGATTGTGTCAATTGCCAGGGTTCCGGTGGTGCCGGTTTATATAAAAGGAAGCTTCCGGACGATGGGCAAGGAGCATAAGGCCTTTAGGCCCACGGGAATATCCGTGACGTTCGGGAAGCCGATGGATTTCCAGGCAATGACCAAAATAAAGGGGCACGAGCGATACCAGTGGATTGCCGATGCGATAATGGAGGAGATAAAAAAGCTTAAAGATGGTGTTGGCGCATAAATATGCTGGAAAACCAAAATGAAATATGTTAAGATTTATAACTTGCAGGATTTCAGGCATACTTGCCTGAAAAATAAAAAACCGGAGGTATTTTAGTCTGATGGCAAACGAGGAGAAGAGACTGGCAATGGATTATTCCGCCGAAGAGGAGGAAGGCTTCGAGGAGGGGGGGGCGGAAGGCCAGGATAAAGATGAAATGTCCCGCCTCTATGACGAGTCATTCAAGAGCGTGGAAGAGGGAACGGTCGTCAGGGGCCGGGTCATACAGGTCAGGCCCGACGGCGTGGTGGTTGACGTGGGATACAAGTCGGAGGGTATCATACCCATCGAGGAGATACACGCCGACGAGATCAAGAGGATAAAGGTCGGCGACGACATCGAGGTATATCTCGAAGAGCGCGAGGACTCCGAAGGCAATATCGTCCTTTCTAAAGAGAAGGCCGACAAGATAAAGATATGGGAGCAGATAGAAGAGGCGTGCAACAAGGACATGACCGTGACCGGCAAGGTCGTCGCCCGCATAAAGGGCGGTATGACGGTTGACATAAACGGCGTGAAAGGATTCCTGCCCGGTTCCCAGGTGGACTTGAGGCCCGTTCGGAACCTCGATTCACTGATTGGCCAGACATTCGAGCTTAAGGTGCTCAAGGTCAACCAGCGCCGTGGCAATATCGTTCTTTCCAGGAGGGCGCTCCTTGAGGAAGTCCGCGACAAAAAGAAGTCCGAGACGCTCCAGTCGCTCAAGGAAGGCGTCGTGATAGACGGCATAGTAAAGAACATCACGGAATACGGCGCATTCATCGACCTTGGCGGCATCGACGGCCTGCTCCACATCACGGACATGTCATGGGGCAGGGTCAGCCACCCGTCCGAGATGTTCGTCGTGAGCGACAAAATCAAGGTGATGGTGTTGAAATACGACCGGGAGAACGAAAAGGTCTCCCTCGGCCTGAAACAGCTCTCCAACGACCCGTGGGCGCTTGCCGACAGCAAATATCCAGTCGGCGCGAGGGTGCGGGGCAAAGTGGTAAGCCTTACCGACTACGGCGCGTTCGTCGAACTCGAGCAGGGCATAGAAGGTCTTGTTCACGTCTCCGAGATGTCCTGGACGCAGAAAGTCCGACATCCGAGCAAGGTCGTCGGCATGGGCGACATCATCGACGCCGTTGTGCTCTCCATAGACAAGGCCAATAAGCGCATATCGCTCGGCATGAAGCAGGTGGAACCGAACCCGTGGGATGTCATAGCGGAGAAATATCCGGTCGGCTCGAAGATAGAGGGCAAGGTGAGGAACCTCACGGACTTTGGCGCGTTCGTTGGTCTGGAGGAGGGTATCGACGGCCTTATCCACATCTCCGACATCTCATGGACAAAGCACCTCAAGCACCCGTCCGAGGTCCTGAAGAAGGGCCAGAAGGTGGAGGCGGTTGTGCTTTCCGTGGACAAAGAGAAAGAGCGTCTCTCGCTGGGCCTGAAGCAGCTTGATTCCGACCCTTGGGACCGCGAGATCCCGGGTTCCTACAGGGTCGGCGATAATGTCACATGCAAGGTCATAAAGATCACCGATTTCGGCGTCTTTGTCGAGCTGGAAGGCGGCGTCGAGGGTCTGATACACATCTCCGAGATAGACAAGGACCAGCATGTCAAGGTGGAAGACCTCCTGAAGCTCGACGACGAGGTAACCGCCAAGATTATCAAGGTGGATACAGCCGAGCGCAAGATAGGCCTGTCCATAAAGGCTTTCAAAAAAGAGGGCGAAAAGTCGGACCAGGATAGCTACAGGAACTCTCAGGACAAGTTCGACAGTTCGCTCGGCGCGCGCATAAAGGACAGCGGAAAAGACGAGGCCTAACCCCCCCCGTGGATTGCCGGGAGGCGGGAGAACTACCGGGGAAACCGACTGTGGATTGCCGGGCGCGCTTGGGATTTGTCGTGCGGCGTTTCCTGAAACTATCGTGGAAACCCGGCGCCGGCGGCAGATTACAAGGGGCTTGCCGCAGGCTGTTTGGGGAGGTTTGAATGAGCAGGAAACCGATGGCTTTCCTGATAGTCGGGTTAATTATCGCTATCGCGCTTGTAATCGCAATCTCGACCGGCGTTTCCCTTTTTCTTGGTAAGGCCCCGGTTGCGACTTCCGGCAAGGTAGCGGTTATAAGGATAGACGGGATTATCCTCTCCTCGAAAGATGTAATCCACCAGCTTAAGAAATACTCCAGGAACCCCTCCGTAAAGGCCATTGTCCTCAGGATTAACAGCCCCGGCGGGGCTGTTGTGCCAAGCCAGGAAATCTACGAGGAGATAAACAAGGTTCGCGCCAAAACCGGCAAAAAAATCGTCGTGTCGATGGGCACCGTCGCGGCCTCCGGCGGGTATTATATCGCCTCGGCCGCGGACAGGATACTGGCCAATCCCGGAACCCTTACGGGCAGTATCGGCGTTATCATGGAATTCGCGTCGGTGGCGCAGCTCCTTAAAAAGATAGGCATAAAAGACCAGACGATCGCCTCCGGCAAGCGCAAGGACGTCGGAGATTTCATGCGGACGATGACCCCGGACGAAAAGGAATATCTGAAAAACGTCCTTCGGGACGTTCACGAGCAGTTTGTGGAGGCCGTGGCCAAGGGGCGAAAGATGAAGGTTGACGACGTCTGGGCGTTGGCGGACGGGAGCGTCTACACCGGAAGGCAGGCGCAGAAACTCGGCCTCGTGGACGGGCTTGGAGACCTCCAGGACGCCATAAGCGCCGCGGGGAAGATGGCTGGCATAAAGGGCAGGCCCGTGGTGATTACGGAGGAGAAGAAGACCTCAATATGGGACCTGATAAAGGGTCAGAATGCGGGCAGCCTCTTCCAGGGCCTCATAGGCAAGAACCTCCAGGGCATGATGTATCTCTACGCCGCTCCGGAAATAAGATGACAAAAAAACAATATCTTTAACCTTGACAACGGGTTATGGATATGTTATTTATTCCCTCAAGGTTTAAGAGCACTCTGGAATTTCATATAACGGGGGTGACGGTTTATGACTAAGGCGGAGCTTGTTGAGAAGGTTTCTGACAAGGTCGACGGTCTTACAAAGAAGCAGACAGAGGTAATAATCAATACAATCTTCGACAGCATCAAGGACTCGCTTGCCCTCGGCGACAAAATCGAGATAAGAGGGTTCGGCACCTTCAAAATCCGCTCGCGGAAGCAGCGCGAGGGCAGAAACCCCAAGACAGGCTCCCCCGTCTCCGTGCCTTCCAAAAAGGTTCCGTTCTTCAAAGCCGGCAAAGAGCTCAAGGAACTGGTAGACGGCAAATAGAGGCGGCGGGCCGTGGGGCGAAAAGGATAAAGGGGCCAGGCGAGACCATAGGAATATTTATTAATCCGTCAAGGCCGGGGTTGATTTAACCAGGGCAGGGGCTTGAATACACAAGCCGCCTGCCTTTTTTGCTTAAAAATAACGCTTATGAATCATAAGGACATGTTGGGCCGGGGCGAGGCGGTGAGCGTCGATGAGGCCCTGGGCATACTGCATTCTTCCTATGTCCCGCCTGAGCCGGGGCGGGAAGAAGTGTCGCTGCGCGAGGCGCTTGGGCGCATCCTCGCCGCGGATATAATATCCGGGACGCATCTCCCGGAATTCCCGCGCTCGTCCATGGACGGCTACGCGGTCTTTTCCTCCGACACCTTCGGCGCATCCGAACAGATCCCAGCCTATCTGAAACTTGCGGGCGAAGTTTTTATGGGAGAAGCGGACCCGGGGCCTATTTCACGCGGCCAGGTCTTCGCCATACCGACCGGCGGTATGCTGCCGGACGGGGCGGACGCCGTGGTTATGCTGGAGCATACGCAAATACTACCGCCACCCTCTCCCGGCGCTACGCGCCACCCTCTCCCACTACGGGGCGAGGGTAATATCCTTGCATCCTCTCCCTCGATGGGAGCGGGCAGGGAAGAGGGCGATGAAGTAGAAATAACAAAACCCGTCGCGCCCGGAGAGAACGTCATACAGCCGGGGGACGACATCAGGGCAGGCGAGGCGGCTTTTGCAAAGGGGCACAGGCTAAGGCCGCAGGACCTCGGCGCGCTGGCAGGGATAGGGGTAACGCGTGTGCCCGTATTCAAAATGCCAAGGGTTGCGATAATAAACACCGGCAACGAGATAGTCCCGGCGGATAAGTCTCCGCGCCCAGGACAGGTGCGGGACGTGAACTCCTACACGCTTGCCGCGCTGGTGCGTAAGGCAGGCGCAACCCCGGTATTAAAAGGCATATTCAGGGACGAATTCCGCCCAATCCGGGAGGCCGTGGAGGACGCAATTTCTGAATGCGAATTAGTCGCAATTACGGGCGGAAGCTCTGTCGGGACAAGGGATTTAACTGAAAAAGTCATAAACGACATAGAGCCTGGGATTATCGTGCGCGGGGTATCCGTAAAGCCCGGAAAACCTGTTATAATAGGCATAGTTAGCGGCAAACCGGTTTTTGGCCTGCCCGGCCATCCGGTCGCCGTGGCGGTATGTTTCTATCTGTTTTTAAGGCCTCTGCTGAGGGAAATTTCAGGGGAAATCGACCAGCTTGCGGCCCTGGGGATACCGGACGTCAGGGCGGTAGAGGCAAGGATGGCCCGTAATTATTCTTCCGTGCCGGGCCGCGAGGACCACCTTGGCGTCATGCTGAAGCTTGAGGATGGCGAGCTTTGGGCATACCCGTCGCTGGGGAAATCGGGGCTTATTTTCACCCTTGTCAAGGCGCACGGAATGGCTGTGATACCCGCCGAAAAGCCGGGCGTGGCGAAGGGAGAAAAGGTAATGGTGAGGCTTTTTGATTGACAGAAAAATCTACATAACCACTACGCCTCTCGACGATGCCATTGTCCTTTGGCGGCGGAAACTCGACGAAGCCGGGCTGCGGAAGCCGCTTCCGGGAGAGATGGTAAATGTGGACGACTCCATTGGGCGCGTTACGGCGCAGGCTGTGGCGGCGAGGCTTTCCTCGCCGTTTTATCACTGCGCCGCGATGGACGGCGCGGCGGTGCGTTTTGCGGATACCGTGGGCGCCTCCGATAATAATCCGAAGAAGCTGAGGCTTGGCGCGCAGGCCGTATACGTCAACACAGGCAACCCGCTCCCCGACGGCATGGACGCCGTGATAATGGCGGAGGACATCAACGAGACGGACGGATATATCGAGATAATCCGGCCCGCGACTCCCTGGCAGCATGTGCGGGTGATGGGAGAGGACATTGTCGCAACCGAACTGATTGTGCCGGAGAACCACCTGCTCCGCCCGACGGATACTGCGGCTCTGATTGCCGGAGGGATTACGGAGATTCTTGTCCGCGGAAGGCCGGGCGTGGGGCTTATACCGACCGGGGACGAGCTTGTCCAGCCGGGGACGGAGCTTAAAAAAGGCAGCATTCTGGAGTATAATTCCCTTATGCTCTCCGGCATGGCGAAAGAATGGGGGGCGCGCGCAAGACGATATGATATAGCGCCGGACGATTTAAATATATTGAAGGAACGGATAGCCGAGGCCGCGCGCGAAAACGACATTGTCGCCGTGAACGCGGGATCCTCCGCCGGTTCGGAGGACCATACGTTCCGGGCGATAAGCGAGCTTGGGGAGGTATTCCTGCACGGGATAAACACGAAGCCCGGGAAGCCGGTAATCCTCGGAATGGTTTTTGGGAAACCGGTAATCGGCGTTCCGGGCTATCCCGTCTCGGCTTTTCTCGTCTTCAGGATGTTTGTCCGCCCGTTGATTTACGCCATGCAGGGGATGGAGCCGCCCGCCGCCCGGACTATTGGCGCGACGCTTTCCCGCCAGCTGTTTTCGCCGCTTGGGCAGGAGGAGTTTGTCAGGGTCAAGCTCGGCAGGGTCGGGGAGAATGTCGTTGCGACGCCGATGCGCCGGGGCGCCGGAGTATTGATGACCCTCGTGCGAGCGGACGGCATTGTGCGAATACCGGCTGCTTCGGAAGGGTTTGCGGCGGGGAGCCTTGTGGAGGCGGAGCTTTTGAAGCCTCCGGAGGAGATAGAGAACACAATCGTCTGCATCGGGAGCCACGACAACGCCCTCGACGTCCTCGGGAATTTCCTGAAGAAAAGGGAACCGGCATTCTCTCTTTCCTCGGCGCATGTAGGGAGCATGGGCGGGATTATCGCGCTAAAGAAAAACGAGGCCCACATGGCCGGGACGCACCTCCTCGACGAAGAGACGGGGGAGTATAATGTCTCCTCTCTGAAAAAATACCTGCCGGGCCGCCGTGTGTATCTCGTGAACCTCGTGTACCGGGAACAGGGGCTTTTGGTATTAAAGGGCAACCCGAAAGGGATAAAGGGTTTTGGAGACCTGCGGCGTCCGGATGTAGTCTTCGTGAACCGGCAGGCCGGCGCGGGGACACGGCTCCTGACGGACTTGCGCTTAACCAGGCTGAACATAAAGAAGTCCGAAGTGAACGGCTATGCGCACGAGGAATACACCCACATGGGCGTTGCGTCGGCGGTGCTTTCCGGCGCGGCGGATGCCGGTCTCGGCATACTCGCGGCGGCGCGCGCCCTCGGCCTGGATTTCCTGCCGGTGGCGCAGGAAAGGTATGACCTCGCCATACCCGCCGAATATTACGACGACCCGAAGATGGGGGCGCTTCTCGGCATAATCCGTGAGGACAGGGAGTTTAAAGAAGCCGTTATTGCGCTTGGAGGATACGACGCGCGAGACATGGGGAAAGTAATGTGGGAGGCCGGTTGACCGGCAGCATCCGGTCGACCGGCAGCAGATTGATGACGCCGATTGTAAAAAAATATTTTCTGAAGCTTCCGCATGTGTCGGACGAGGACAATACGCCCGGCCTTGAGCGCGTATTGGACGGCCTTCGGCGCGAGGGAATCGATGTCGAGGCCGTTCCCGTATCCGTAATCCGAAAGATCTCTTCTGCGTTTAAGGAGAATAAATTTGATATAACCGCAGTCGTCCGCATGGCCGGCAGGCGTGAACTTCTCGATGTCGAACCGGGCGAGCGTCTCGATAATTTCGGCATCGCCGTGGACCTTGGCACGACGAATATCGTATGCGGTATTGTAGACCTGAATTCTGGAAAATCCGTGGGCGAGCTTTCCGGGACCAATCCGCAAACTGCTGTCGGAGAGGACATACTCGCGCGGATACACCACTGCCTCAAACTGTCCGAAGCCGGTCAACCGGCCGGACTGGATGAACTGAGAATCGCGGCGGTTGACGCGATAAACGTCCTGGCCGAAAGGCTCGCCCGCGATGCGGGCATAAACGCGAACGAAATCTCGTGCGCCTGCATATCCGGGAATACGACAATGGCGCACTTATTCCTCGGGCTTGACCCTTACAACATATGCCGCGCGCCGTATGTCCCCGCCGCGAATCGTTTCGGGAGTTTCGGGGCGAAGGAGCTTGGCCTGAATATCAATCCCGAGGCGCCGGTTGTGGTCCTTCCGAATGTCGGGAGTTATGTCGGCGGGGATGTCCTGGCGGGGATACTCGCGTCCGGTATGGCCGGTAGAGACGGCATATCGATACTCGTGGACGTCGGGACGAACGCGGAGATAATCGTCGGGAACAGGGACTGGCTCGTCGCATGCGCGGGCGCGGCAGGCCCGGCTCTCGAAGGCGGCGTTGTCAGCTCCGGCATGAGGGCCGCCCCCGGCGCGATAGACAGGATAACGATAGACGAAAGCCATGAGCCGTCCTTCAGCGTAATCGGAAACATTGCGCCTGCCGGGATTTGCGGCTCCGCGCTGATAGACCTTCTCTCCGGGCTTTTCAGGACAGGTCTCATAGACGGACGCGGGAAGTTTATACCGGGCAGGACGGAAAGGGTCGTAAATACGGGATCGGGGCCGGCATATCGCGTGACAGGCGATATATTCTTTACGGAAAAGGACATAGAGAACCTTATACGCACCAAGGCGGCCATGTATACGGCCCTGACCGTGATAATCTCCGAAATAGGCATAACCTTTGACGATATAGAGTCGTTTTTCGTGGCCGGGACATTCGGCGAGTATATCGCGGCGGACAAGGCCGTCTCGATAGGGATGCTGCCGGACATACCTTTAAGCAAGTTCAAACTCCTTGGAAACTCTTCCCTTGCAGGCGCGTCTCTGGCCCTTCTTGACCGGCACGCCGTTGAACGGATTGAAAAGATCGCCTCCACGATAACCTACAAGGAGCTCAACGCCAGCGCGGAGTTCATGAGTCTGTACCGCGCAGCCATGTTCCTGCCCCATACCGATGCATCGCTCTTTCCAAGCGCATATAAATTCTGATTATAAAGAGACCTTAAATCTCAATTAAAAATTTTACTTGACAGAATGTTATTTACAGGACTAATATTGTCAACTATAATTCGTAAGATATTTCTTTAAATTTTATGTCTTATCAGAATGGAGGAACATGGATAACCACGATGAGAAATCCCGCCGGGAGAATCTTCCACTCTATCCTATCGGCATAGCCTCGGAACTCGTAGGGACAACCGACCAGACGCTGAGGCTTTACGAGAAGCACGGGCTTGTCGCGCCCGCGAGGAGGAACAAGAACAGGTTCTATTCCGATAATGACATAAAATGGCTCAGATGCATCCGGGAGCTTATTCACGAGAAGAAGATAAGCATAGAAGGGGTAAAGAAGCTGCTGAATTATGCGCCCTGCTGGGAGATACAGGGCTGTTCGGAAGAATCAAGGGAAGAATGCTCGGCCTACATTGACCGCTCCGCGCCATGCTGGGAACTGACCGGCAGGCATTGCAGGAACGGCATCGAGTGCGCGAAGTGCTTCGTCTACTTGAGCGATAAGGAAAGACGCAGGTAGTCTTACTCAGAAGAAGCTCTCCGGCACGCTTATCACGTCACCCGGACGGACGCGGTCGTTCATCCGCGCGCCGAAGGTAGACTCCTTCTTGCCTGCCTCCCGCGTTATCTTTGTCCTGCCCGGGGAGGCCTTGTCCGTGAGGCCGCCCGCCTCGGCTATGGCCTTTATAACCGTCATGTTCGGCCCGGCCTCATATTTCCCCGGTTTTTGAACCTCCCCGGTAACGTATACCACGTTCTTGGTCTCCGTGATAAGTATGGTCACCTGCGGGTCGTTGATATATCCCTTCGACAGGAGTTTTGCTATACGCTTTTCCGCCTCGCGTATGTGAAGCCCCGCCACCTTCACGTCCCCTACGAGCGGGAAGGTAATTATGCCGTTTGAGCTTACCAGCGTTCTTGTCGTGAGGTCTGGGTTATCGTATACGGTAATCTTCAGGAGGTCTCCGTCGGATATGACGAAGTCCTGCGCCAATCCCGCCAACGGGATTGCGGCGATAATCAATGCCGTGAGCGCCGATGTTAAACGGCGGCGGAATGTCGTAGACATATTTTAATTGTATAATGATATTTGGTTATTTTGTCAACTCGTTGATTTTAAAGCTTGACATATTGCTGACATGCGAGTATATTTCCTGCGATGGTGCCGCGGGCGCTATGGCCGCGGTTTTTTTAATGCCTGCAATTTTTCATGCTTCAGAGGTCGAACGTTCTGCTTAAGTCTTGAAAAAGTTTGACAGGTTAATCGGGCAATGCGCGGGAAGCGCCTTGGCCAAAAGGAAAAGGGGTTTTTTGATGAGGGGTACGGTAAAGTGGTTCAATGAGAGCAAGGGTTACGGTTTCATTTCTCCGGAGGAAGGCAAGGACGTATTCGTGCATTTTTCGGAGATAAAGATGGATGGCTTCAAGACCTTGAGCGAGGGACAGCAGGTGGAGTTTGAAGTCCAGAACGGCGCGAAAGGCCCGCAGGCGGTCAATGTCGTAAGAGGGTAAGGCGCATCTCTTAAAGAAACCCGAAAACCCCGCATGAAAATGCGGGGTTTTTATTTTGGCACCGTGAAATGGAACGTGCTGTCCTTGTCTGAACAGACCCAGACGGTCCCGCCGTGTTTTTCCAAGAGTTTCCTGCATATCCACAGGCCAGGTCCCGAGCCCCGGATGTTCTTTACGTCGGCGTAGCGGTAAAGAGGCCGGAAAGCTATAGGAAAATCCGGTAGTTTTCGTTGAAAAAAACTAAGTATTTCAGAGTGGATAAGCCCTTCTTCCGTATCCGGAACACGCAATGCGCATGATATCATAATGCGTAACAATAATATGTAAAAGTCAAGCACTTCCCGGACAGTCGTCCGCTCTTTGGTTTTGATGTTTAGGCGGCTTTTTCCGCCATCTGTTCTTTGACAGCTTTCCCTAACTCGATAGTCTCTATCGGCCTGCGGCCC
>JAJYHX010000008.1 GCA_021784575.1 Nitrospirota bacterium | reverse complement strand
GGCGGCACCGGGGGCGCCGCGTCGCTCACGATGGATTCCAACACCGCCGGCAATAACTACTACGACGGTCTGTACGCCTATCTGTTAAACAACGGCGGCGGCCCGGCATCGCTCGAAATGAGCGGCAACACCGCGACCGGCAACGACCTATACGGGAGCGGCTATTATGACTTCGACATGTACGACCACAACCTGGGCACGGCGGCAGGGGACACTGTGTCCGTAACCGGGAGCGGAAACGTCATAGACGCCGGCTCATGGACGACTGACTTTGGGACGGCAAACAGCACCACGCCGACGGACACGCTTACGCCGACGCTCCCGTAAGTAGGGGCGCAACGCTAAATACCGACGCGGGCCTTTGAAAACGAAGGCCCGCGTTTTTTTGTGCTTGACAGAAATAAAACCCTGTTTTAAAATGGCATGAAATAAGCATCGCAGAATCGCAAATTTTCCCGGCAGGTGTATTTTAAGATGTCAAACGGCAAGATTAAACGGGATAAACATGACTACACAATACAGTCCGTTATCCACGCTCTCGACATACTGGAGGCATTCAGGGGCGCCTCCGAGGACGACCTTGGCGTAACCGAGCTTGCCGAAAGGCTGAAGCTACACAAAAACAACGTCTTCCGGCTCCTGGCGACGCTGGAAACGCGCGGATACATAGAGCAGAACAAGCTTACCGGCAACTACAGCCTGGGCATACGCACCTTCGAGATGGGCCAGTGCTTCCTGTCCCAGACGGGGCTTCTGAAGCAGGCCAGGCCCGTAATCGATGAGCTGGCCCGGACGTGCAACGAATCGGCGTACCTGGCCGTGCTCCGGTGCGACAGGGTGGTGTATCTCGACATCTCCGAGACAAGCCAGTCTGTGCGGGTGGCGAACAGGGTCGGGAATCTCCTCCCTGCGTATTGCACGGCGGTGGGGAAGGCGCAGCTTGCATACCTGAGAAAAGAAGAGCTCGACCGCATATTCTCGTCGCCGAAGCTCGAAAAGTTTACGCCGAACACCATCAGCGACAGGGATGAGCTTCTGGAACACTTGAAAGAAGTAGCCAAAAAGGGCTACGCGCTGGACATAGAGGAATACGAGGAAGAGGTCATGTGCATAGGCGTCCCGGTTATGGACTACACCGGGAGGGCCGTGGCCGGTATCTGCATCTCCGGGCCGGGCTGCCGCATGACCAGAAAAAGGATGGAGGCGGAGCTTCTGCCTCTTCTCAAGACCGCGGCTCAGGACATTTCGCGCAGGCTCGGGCATAACGGCGTTAACTTGTCCTAAGAAAGCCTTTGACAATTTCATCGTGCGGCAACGCCCCCAGGCTCGGTTTCCGCGCCGGGAGCATAGCGTATTGGTATTTCCGCCTTGACATGCCTTGAAGCGCCACCAGTGCTTAATCATTAAGCTTTACCAGAACTTTCGTATTTATTAAAAATTAATCCTAATTGGATTGCATTTATTGCTAATTCCTGTATAATATAGTAAACTTTCCGTTTAAAATAAACAGCTTAACACGAGTTATAAATAAAATGAGTTAATCTATAAAAAAGTTTAATATTATTCAAGCTAAAGTTTTGATTTTAGTTTTCATAGCGGGGTAAGCCGAATGAAGATAGCGGTAACAGGCAAAGGAGGCGTGGGCAAGACCACCCTCGCAAGCGCGCTCGCCAGGGCCTTCTCCGAGGACGGGAGCCGCGTGCTCGCCGTGGATGCGGACCCGGACGCGAACCTTGCGCAGTCCCTGGGCATTTCCGGCGAGGAAATCGACAGGATCCGGCCCATCGCCGAGATGGGCGACCTGATAGAGGAGCGCACCGGGGCGAAGCCGGGCGCGCCCGGTTCCGTATTCAAGCTGAACCCGAAGGTGGACGACATCCCGGAGCGGTTCTCATACCTGCATGACGGGATAAGGCTGCTGGTGATGGGGAAATACAAGACCGGCGGCACGGGCTGCTACTGCCCGGAAAACGCGCTCTTAAAAAGCCTCGTGCGGCATCTGATACTCAGGCGCGACGATGTCGTAATCCTCGACATGGAGGCGGGCATAGAACACCTTACGCGCGGGACGTCCGGTTCCGTGGACGCATTCATTGTCGTCGTGGAGCCTGGCGGCAGGAGCGTCCAGACGGCGAGGCAGGTGAAGTCCCTTGCGGACGACCTGGGCGTGAGGCGGGTGTATGTCGTCGGGAACAAAATCCGGACGGAGGCGGACAGGGAGTTTATTTCCGCAAGCCTGCCGGGGATGGAAGTCGTCGGCTTCATGAGCTACGCCCCGGACGTAATCGACGCGGACCTGAATGGCCGGGACGTCTACGGGAATTGCCCGGCGCTTGCGGCGGAGATCAGGGCGATAAAGGAAAGGCTTACCATGCGGGCGCAGGCTGCATGAACGAGGACGACATCAAGGCAAAGCTTCGGCGCGAGATACTGGCAAGGCGCGACGCGCTCCCGCAGGAGGACAGGCGCAGCCGGAGCGCTTCCATAGCCGGGGCCCTTTTCGCCCTCCCGGAATACAGGGCCGCGGGGACGGTTCTTTTTTACGTGAGCTTCAGGAGCGAGGTCTCGACCCGCAGGATGATTGAGCAGGCCGTCTCTCACGGGAAAAAGGTGTTGGCGCCGAAGGTGGACCGCCGCCGCCGAGAACTTCGGCTCTTCGAGATAAAAGACCTCTCCGCCGACCTCGAGGCCGGTTATATGAACATCTACGAGCCGGTGGAGAAGAGGACGCGCGAGGCCTCCCCGGAAGAGCCGGACCTGGTGGTTATGCCGGGAGTCGGCTTCGACGAAAAAGGGAACAGGCTCGGCTACGGCGGCGGCTATTACGACAGGCTCGCCATGAAGCTGAGATCCGGCATAAGGCTTGTCGCCCTTGCGTTCGAGGAGCAGATGGTGGACGAGGTGCCGAGCCTTTCGCACGACAGGAAGGTGGACATGATAATAACAGAGACGAGGGTAATAGGGGCGTAGGACGCGAATGGACCTGAAAAAGATAGAAAAGGGTGTGCGGCTTATCCTCGAAGGCGTCGGCGAAGACCCGGAGCGTCCCGGCATAAAGGAGACGCCGAAGCGCGTGGCGAAGTTCTACGAGGAGATATTCGCCGGGCTTTCCGCGTCCACGGACGGACTTTTGACGCCCATACTCGGCGAGTCCCACGACGAGATGGTGCTCATAAAAGACATACCGTTCTTCTCGGTGTGCGAGCATCACCTGACACCCTTCTTCGGCAAGGCGCACATAGCCTACGTGCCGTCGGAGGGCAAGATTGTGGGCTTAAGCAAGCTTGCGGAGGCGCTTGAGATACTTGCGAAGAGGCCGCAGGTGCAGGAGCGGCTCACGGCCCAGCTTGCCGACCTCATAATGGACAGCCTGGGCCCGAAGGGCGCGATGGTCGTCATAGACTGCGAGCATTTGTGCATGTCCATGCGCGGCGTGAAGAAACCGGGCTCGCGCACGGTGACGTCGGCGGTGCGGGGCATATTCCGCTCAAAGGCCTCGACAAGGCAGGAGATGCTGGAGCTGATAAAGAAATAAGGGGGTATGAAATGATCGTATCGAAGGCGAAGGAAAGACAGGACGTTATAAACATGCTGGAGGGCGTGAAGAGCGTCTTCCTGCTGGGGTGCAGCGAGTGCGCGTCGCTCTGCGGCACAGGCTCCCCGGAGGCGCTCGCGGAGATGAAGGAGTCTCTTGAGGGCATCGGCAAGAAGGTTACCGGGACGTTTGTCGCAAAGACCGGGTGCCAGGTGCTGGGCACGAAGGTGGAGCTCAAGGCGAACAAGGATGAGGTGGACGCCGCGGACGCAATTCTCGTGATGTCCTGCGGCGCCGGGACGCAGTCGATGGTCGAGGTGTTCAAGGACAAGAAGGTGTATCCGGCCAACGACACGGCGTTCCTCGGGAACATGACCCGCTTCCAGCATTTCGACGAGCGCTGCTCGATGTGCGGGGAGTGCATAATCGACAAGACCGGCGGTATCTGCCCCGTCACCACCTGCCCCAAGGGCATCCTTAACGGCCCGTGCGGCGGCACGAACAACGGCTTCTGCGAGGTCAGCCCCGACATCGAATGCGCATGGGCGAAGATCTACGCGCGCATGGAGCGCACGGGCGAGCTTGAAAAGATGAGGCAGATTATTCCGCCGAAGGATTATTCAAAGAAAATGTCCCCGAAGGTCTTCGTAATAGAGAAAAAGAAGGAGGAGAAATAACGTGTCCATGAAAAAACTGAAGGAGGCGTTGGAGGCGGGAGAATTTACCATAACGGCGGAGTGCGGCCCGCCCAAGGGCACGGACATTGCCGAGATGCTGGAGCACGCAAAACACCTGCTCGGCAAGATAAACGCGATAAACGTGACGGACAACCAGAGCGCGGTGGTGCGCATAGGCTCGCTGCCCGTTTGCAGGCTGCTTTCCGAGATGGGGCACGACCCGATATTCCAGCTTACGTGCCGGGACAGGAACCGCCTGGCGATACAGTCCGACCTCATGGGCGCGCACATCCTGGGGATAAGGAACGTGCTCTGCATGACGGGCGACCACGTCTCTGCCGGAGATCACAAGACGGCGAAGCCAGTATACGACCTCGAGTCAGTCCAGCTCCTCCAGACCGTCGCGGCCCTGAACGGCGGGCACGACCTCGCGGGCAACGAGATGAAGGGCGCGACGAACCTCTACCAGGGCGCGGTAGTCACCCCTGAGGCCAATCCCCTGGAGCCGCAGATGCTGAAGTTCGAAAAGAAGGTAAAGGCCGGCGCGAACTTCTTCCAGACCCAGGCCATATACGACATGGACAACTTCAGGAGGTTCATGGACAGGGCGCGGAAGCACAAGGTTAAGGTGCTGGCCGGGATACTGCTCCTCAAGAACGCGGGCATGGCGAACTTCCTGAACAAGTTCGTGCCTGGCATAACCGTCCCGCAGGAGCTTATCGACAGGCTCAAAGCCGCCGGGAAGGAAGGCGCGCTGGAGTGCGGCATGGACATCGCCGCCGAGCAGGTGCGCACAATAAAAGAGCAGGGAATAGCCGACGGCGCGCACGTCATGGCTATAGGACTGGAAAACAAGGTGCCGGAGATATTGAAGAGGGCGGGGATAGCGTAACGCGCACCCTCTCCAAATACGGGGAAAACATGGCGATGACAATACCTGAACTCTACAAGAAAAAGGCCGAGGGCAGGAAAATTACGATGCTCACGGCCTACGACTTCCCCTTCGCGCAGATGGCGGACGAGGCCGGGATGGACATAATCCTTGTCGGAGACTCCCTGGGCGTCGTCGTTCAGGGCTGGGCAAACACGCTGCCCGTTACGATGGAGGAGATGCTCTACCACACGGGGATGGTCGCGCGCGCCGCGAAGAACGCGATGGTCGTCGGCGACATGCCCTTTATGAGCTACCAGGTCTCCGTGGAGGATGGGATAAGGAACGCCGGCGATTTCTTGAAGGCCGGAGCGGCCGCCGTGAAGCTCGAGGGCGGCTCGTCCGTCGCGGGGCTTATATCCGCGCTTTCCCGTTACGACATACCGGTCATGGCGCATATCGGGCTTACGCCGCAGTCCGTCCACAGGATGGGCGGGTTCAAGGTGCAGGGAAAGGACGGCGCCCAGGCGGAGAAGCTCCTCTCCGACGCGAAGGCGGTTGAGGAGGCGGGCGCGTTCTCCGTGGTGCTGGAGGGCATACCGAGGCAGGCGGCAAAGAAGATAACGGAGTCTATCTCCATCCCCACGATAGGCATCGGGGCCGGGCCGGACTGCGACGGCCAGGTGCTCGTGATGCACGACATGCTCGGGATGTTCGACCGTTTCACGCCGAAGTTCGTGAAACGCTACGCGAACATAAAAGAGACGGCGATAGGGGCCATAAAAAAATATAAAGAGGAAGTCGAGTCGGGCGAGTTCCCGTCCGACGAACAGAGTTTCCATTAAAGAGGTTTATATGCCTGAGGCAAAATTGAAAGTCGTACTGCTTGAGCATACTCCGAACCCGGAGAACGTTGTGGCGATGGCCGCGAAGCTCTGCTACAGCCCGTCCGACGTGGAGGGCCTTAGGGGCAAGATACTGGCGAAGGACCAGAAGGCGTTCGTGGAGAAGCTGGTCTCCGTCGGCCACATGTCGCCCATCGAGCACGTCTCTTTCACGTTCGGGATAGAGGGCATCTCGCGGGCGTGCTCTCATCAGCTTGTGCGGCACAGGGTCGCGTCGTATTCCCAGCAGTCCCAGAGATACGTCCGGGAGACGGAGTTCGATTACGTCATCCCGCCGACGATAAAGAACGACAGGAAGCTGACCGCCGCGTTCCACAAATATATGAAACAGGCGCAAAAGGCTTACGACGAGATGATAAGCGGCCTCGGGGAGCAGGGGATTACGGGAGAAAACGCGTCGCAGGACGCAAGGTTCCTTCTGCCGAACGCCGCCGAGACGAAAATTGTCGTGACGATGAACGCCAGGGAGCTTCTGCACTTCTTCCGCGTGCGCTGCTGCAACCGCGCGCAGTGGGAGATACGCGAGATGGCGGCCCTGATGCTCCGCGAGGCCAGGAAGGCCGCCCCGGTATTGTTCAGCGGCGCGGGCCCCGGCTGTCTTAAGGGGAAATGCCCCGAAGGTAAGATGAGCTGCGGGAAGGCCGCAGAGGTAAGAAAAAAATTTAAATAACGAACACGGAACACGAACACGAATCACGGTCTTTTGAGGTTTAATGCCAGCATTTACAATAGCCGTCGCCGGGAAGGGCGGCACGGGGAAAACGACCCTTACCGGCCTGATTATCCGTTATTTGACAGAGAAAAGAAAAGGCCCGGTGCTCGCGGTTGACGCGGACGCCAACTCGAACTTAAACGAGGTGCTTGGCGTTACGTGCGGCGAAACCATCGGACATGTGCGCGAGGAGGCCGCCGACACCGCGGATTCCCGCCCGCACGGCATGTCGCTTTATGAATACCTCGACATGCGCGTCCAGCAGGCGATGATAGAGTCGAAGGGATTCGACCTGCTCGTGATGGGCCGTCCGGAAGGCCCCGGCTGCTACTGCGCGGCAAACAACGCCATCCAGAAGTATACCGACCACCTGATGGACAGCTACCCGTATATAATTACGGACAACGAGGCGGGCCTGGAGCACCTTTCGCGCAGGACGACGCAGGATACGGACCTGCTGCTCATTGTCTCGGACCCTTCCGCGCGCGGGATACTCACCGCCGGACGCGTGAACGGGATTGTGGACGAACTGGGGCTTAAGGTGGGCAGGCGCGCGCTCATTGTAAACCGGGTAAACGGGAGCAGCCTTCCGGAAGAGCTTGCGGGGGCCGTCGAAAGACAGGGGCTTTACCTGGCCGGAGTTGTCCCGGCGGACGAGCTTGTAACGAGCTATGACATGCAGGGAAGGCCGCTTGCGCAATTGCCGGAGGAATCGAAGGCGGTGAGCGCGCTCTACAGGATTCTCGACGGGCTGGAAATACCGTGATAGCGGCGAATCGTTGCAATATGGCTAAGGTAATTTCAATCATAGGCGCGGGCGTGGTCGGTCAGGCGGTCGGCAGGATGCTCCGCGAGCGGGGATACGAAATCCGCGGCGTTGTATCGAGGAGCATCGAAAGGGCCGAAAAGGCGGCGGTGTTCATAGGCGCGGGCGAGCCGGGGGTTGACCCTGCCAAGGGCGCGTCCGGCGCGGACTGGGTCTTCATCACGACGCCGGACAAGGCGATAAGGGAGACCTGCGAAAGGATAGCGCGCGGGAAGGGATTCGGCAAGGGCTCGCTGGCGATTCACATGAGCGGCGCGCTCGGCTCGAACGTTCTCGAACCGGCAAGGGAGGCGGGCGCGCAGGCGCTCTCGATACACCCGATACAGAGCCTTGCGTCCTCAGAGCAGGCGGTAAAGAACCTGCCCGGCTCGTATTTCAGTATCGAGGGCGATGCCGGGGCTATACCCGACGGGAAGGAAATCGTCGAAGCCCTTGGCGGCCTGCTGGTTATGATACCGGGCGAGAAGAAGGCCCTCTATCACGCCGGGGCCGCGGTGGCCTCCAACTACCTCGTCGCGGTTCTGGATTTTGCCGTGATGATTTACGAGGCGCTGGGTATGAAGCGGGAGGAGGCGGTAAAGGCCGTCATGCCGCTCATCCGGGGCACGGTGAACAACGTCGAGCGCGTCGGCGTGCCGGACGCCCTTACGGGGCCGATTGCGAGGGGCGACGTGGAGACGGTTTCCGGGCACATCGAGGCGCTGACGAAATACCTGCCGGAGATGCTGCCACTGTACAAGGCCCTCGGCAGGCATACCGTGAGCGTGGGACTTCGTAAGGGTTCTTTGAAAGAAGAAGACGCGGACATGCTTTTAAAGATATTGGATTGAACAAGAATAAAGACCGTGTAGATTATATTTTGCCAATATAACTTTAACCGTACGAAAGGAGACAGGGAGGGATATGCTGATTATCGGAGAGAGGATCAACGTTATAACCAAGGCCCAGCGGCAGGCCATGCAGGACAGGGACAAAGGCCCGATTCAGGAGATGGCGATAAACCAGGTGAAGAACGGCGCCGGGATGCTCGACATAAACATAGGGCCAGCCGAAGACAGGGGCGACGAGCTCATGGACTGGATTGTCAAGACGGTGCAGGAGGCGGCGCACGTGCCGTTATGCCTGGACACGACAAACCCCGTGGCGATGGAAGCGGGCCTCAAGGCCCACGACAACTCCTGGGGCCGCGCCATGATAAACTCCGCCTCCGGCGAGGAGGAGAGGTTAAACATGATGATGCCGCTTGCCGGGAAATACGGCTCGCTCATCATCGGCCTCACGCTAAACAAACAGGGCATACCCGCCCTGGCGGAAGACCGGTGCGCCATCGCCGCCGAGATTATGGGCAAGGCCGTGGAGTGCGGCGTCCCGATGGAAGACATATATCTCGACCCGCTCATCATGCCCGTGCCGTTCTCACAGGAGAAGAGCCTCGAATCCATCCGCGCGATAAGGATGTTCAAGGAACTTAACGACCCGGCGATGAAGACCGTTGTCGGACTTTCCAACATATCCAACGGCGCGCCGAAGACTCTCCGCCCGCTCTTAAACCGCGTGTATACGGCGCTTCTAATGTACGAGGGGCTTGACTCCGCGATTATCGACCCGCTCGAAAGAGAGATGATAGAGGTGATAAAAACCGTTGACATCCTGATGGGCAAGACGCTTTACGCTCACTCGTATCTGGAAATGTAAAGGAGGAATTCATGGCTTTCGTCGTTCCAAAGGAAACGTATAACGGCAAGGTCTGCGAAGTCGAGATAGGGACCGGGCCGAGGGCGGTAAAGATAGGCGGGGAGGCCGCGCTGCCGTTCCTGGCCTTCGAGGGTCCCGTGCCCAACAGGCCGGCCATCGCATACGAGATACAGGATGTGCCGCCGGATGACTGGCCGCAGACGCTCCAGGACGTATACAGGGATGTAAGCGCAGACCCGGTGAAGTGGGCGAAATATTGCCAGGACGAGCTCGGCGCGCAGATGATAGCCCTCCGGCTTATCGGCACGCACCCTGACAGGCAAAACCGCTCCGCCGAAGACGCCGCGAAGACCGTGAAGGACGTGCTTGCGGCCATCGACGCGCCGCTCATAATACTCGGGAGCAACAACGCCGAGAAGGACGCGCAGGTATTGAAAAGCGCGTGCGACGCGGCATCAGGCAGGAACTGCCTCATCGGGAAGGCGCAGGAGGCGAACTACAAGACCGTGGTCGCGTCCGCGATGGCTTCCGGACACAAGCTCATAGCCATGAGCGACCTGGACGTGAACCTCGCAAAACAGCTCAACATACTCATCACCCAGATGGGCTTCGACAAGGACAAAATCGTAACCGACCCTATGTCCTCCGCGCTGGGCTACGGCATAGAGTATACATACTCCGTCATGGAGAGGATACGCTCCGCCGCGCTCTTCCAGAACGACCAGACCATGTCCCCGCCGATGGTCAACGACGTGGGCATGTACGTTTGGAAGGTGAAGGAGACGATGGCGCCGGAGGCCGACCAGCCCTCGTGGGGGCCGGTAGCCGACAGGGGCATAGGATGGGAGGCCACGACCGCGACGGGGTTCCTGATGGCCGGCTCCGACCTGCTCATCATGCGTCATCCGAAGGCCGTGGAGACGGTGCGAAAAATGATAGACGAACTCGTTTAACATAAGGGAAAGGAGACTGTATAACATGGCTCTGTCCGGCGTAGAGATTTTCAAGCACCTGCCGAAGACCAACTGCAAGAAATGCGGCCATCCCACCTGCCTCGCGTTTGCGATGAAACTCGCGGCGAAGCAGGCCACGCTCGACGCGTGCCCGGACGCATCGGAAGAGGCGAAGGCGTTCCTCGGCGCGGCGTCCGAGCCGCCGATAAAAGGCATCACCATCGGCGCGGGGGACAAGGCGCTAAAGGTAGGCGAGGAGACGGTGCTCTTCAGGCACGAGAAGAAATTCGTAAACCCCTGCGGGTTTGCCCTGCTGATAAAGGACACGGATGCGGACGTAGAGGCGAAGGCGAAGGCCGTCGCGGACTCGGAGATAGAGCGCGTCGGCCAGAGGCTCAGGGTCGAGCTGATAGCCGTGGAAAACGCTTCCGGCGATGCGGGCAAGTTCGCGGACGCGGTAAAGAAAGCGGTTTCTGCCGCCCCCAACGCGGGTGTTATACTTAAAAGCTCCAATAAGGCCGCGCTTGAAGCGGCGCTCCCGGCCCTCTCCGGCAGGAAGCCGCTCATTGACGGGGCGACGGCGGACAACGCGGACGAGATGGTCGCCCTTGCAAAGGCAAGCGGCGCGTCGCTCGTCGTCCGCGCATTAGGCCTGGACGCCCTGCTGGCCCTGACGGAGAAGATTACGGCAGGCGGGTTCAAGGACATAGTCCTGGACAGCGGCGCCAGGAAGCCCAAGGACATGATAGAGCAGTACACCCAGATCCGCCGCGCGTCGCTGAAGAAGGGGTTCAAGCCGCTGGGTTTCCCGATAATATCCTTTGCGGTTAATTCCAACCCGTTTGTCGAGCAGGCTCAGGCAGCCGTGGCGATTGCAAAGTACGCCTCCATCGTCGTCCTCTCGGACATCTCAAGCTGGAAGACGCTTGGGCTTATCGCGCTTCGTCAGAACCTCTACACCGACCCGCAGGTCCCGATGCAGGTGAGCCAGAACGTATACAAGGTGGGAGACGCGAAGGAGAACGCGCCGCTTCTTGTCACCACGAACTTCTCGCTTACATACTTCATCGTCCTGGGCGAGGTCGAGAACTCGAAGGTCCCGTCCTGGCTTGCCGTCATGGAGACGGAGGGGTTGTCCGTCCTTACGGCGTGGGCCGCCGGCAAGTTCACCGCCGCGAAGATTGCGCAGTATATCCAGGAATCGGGAGTTGAGAGCAAGATCTCCCACAAGGAGCTTATCATACCCGGCTACGTGGCCGTTCTTTCGGGCGCGCTCGAAGACAAGCTGCCGGGCTGGAAAATAACCGTCGGGCCGAGAGAGGCGAACGCGCTCCCGGCATTTCTGAAAAACAAGACTGCTGCCGCGTAAGCGGGCAAGGAGGTTTGTATTTATGTCGAGACACATTGCAGCAGCGGCCATACGCGGCTCCCACAAGATAGCCGCCGAGGCGGCGGAGGCGCTCAACAAGGCTATAGCGGCGAAGGGAGACGACTACAGGTTCGAGTTCCCGGACACCGCGTTTTATCTTCCGCACATATTCGGCATGACGGGGATGAAGGTGGAGACCCTTGGCCAGATGAAGGACGCGCTGGACTATGCCAGGGGGATGCTCTCCGCCGAGCCGGCCAAAGAGGAATACCTGCCGTATCTTGGCGAGACCCTCGACGCCGGCCAGGCGACGCTCTTCGCCGAAGAGATACTGCTGGCGAGCCGCTACGTCCTGGGGCTTGAGCCGGTCGTCGAGAAAATAGACGGGAGCGACTTCACGTACAACGGATTCATATCAGACACCATTCTGAGAGACCTCGGCATACAGCTTGTCGATGGCTCCATGCCGGGTTTTGCCGTCATAATCGGCAAGGCTCCGACGGACGAGATTGCCGTGGAGATATGCCGCGACCTCCAGCAGAGGAACATCCTGACGTTTCTTTGCGGAAACGTGGACGGCGACAGCGTCACGAAACAGCTCCTGAGGAAGGGCGTGGATTTGGGCTGGGACGCGAGGCTCGTGGCCCTCGGCCCCGAGACATACCATGCGCTATACGCGGGCGACTGGGCGTGCAGGGGCGCGCTCACCTTCGGCGGCAAGAAAGGCGGCGACGCGCTTTCCGTCCTGAAATACAACAAAGACCGTATCTTCGCGTTCGCAATGGTACTGGGGCCGATGAGCGACCTGATATGGTCCACGGGCGCGGGCGCGATAACCTACGGCTTCCCGGCCATATGCGACACGGAAGTCCCGGAGATCCGCCCGACCGGCGTATGCACCTACGAGCACGTCGTCAGCCAGACGGACCACAAGAAGATTGTGGACACCTGCATCGAGACCAGGGGACTCAAGATTACCATAACGAAGGTCCCCGTCCCAGTCGCGTACGGCCCGGCGTTCGAGGGCGAGCGAATCAGGAAGGAAGACACGGTATTCGAGTTCGGCGGCCAGAAGACGGCGTCTTTCGAGTGGGTATCGACGAAGGAGCTCTCCGAGATCGAGGACGGCAAGATAGAGGTTATAGCCTCGCCCGAGACGCTGGCAAAGATAGAGTCAGCCGCGCCGGGAAATACCGTCCGTCTCCCGATGGGCCTGGTCATCCACGTCGCCGGCAGGAAGATGAACCCGGACTTTGAGCCGGTAATAGAGAGAAAACTCCACGACTACGTCAACTGCGCCCAGGGCGTCTGGCACATGGGCCAGAGGGACGTGAACTGGATGAGGATTTCCCAGCAGGCGTTCGGCGACGGCTTCCGCATCAAGCACCTGGGAGACATCGTATACGTGATGGTGAAGAACAAGTTCCCCGCCATAGTTGACAAGGTGCAGGTGAAGCTATATCTCGACGACGACAAGGTAAGGGAATTGCAGGAGCAGGCGAGGGCGGTATACAAGGCCAGGAACGAGAGGGTGGCGAGCCTCAACGACGAGTCAGTGGACACCTTCTATTCGTGCCTGCTCTGCCAGTCCTTCGCGCCGAACCACGTCTGCGTCATCTCCCCGGAGCGCCTTGGACTGTGCGGGGCGTATAACTGGCTCGACGCCAGGGCCGCCTACGAGATAGACCCGACAGGCCCGAACCAGCCCGTGGCGAAGGGCGATTGCACGGACGACGTCAAGGGACGCTGGAAGGGCGTGGATTCGTATGTCTTCCAGAACTCGCACCAGACGCTGGAAGGGTTCTCGGCATACTCCATCATGGACGCGCCGATGACCTCGTGCGGCTGTTTCGAGTGTATCGTGGCCCTCGTGCCGGAGGCCAACGGGTTTATGGTCGTGAACCGGGGCTACACCGGCATGACGCCCGTGGGCATGAAGTTCTCGACTCTCGCGGGCACGGTCGGCGGCGGCGTGCAGGCGCCGGGCTTCGGCGGCATAGGAAAATACTTCATTACGTCGCGGAAGTTCCTGAAGGCGGACGGAGGGTTCAAGAGGATAGTCTGGATGCCGAAATCCCTCAAGGAAGCGCTCAGGGAAGACCTCGTCCGGCGTTCCGAGGAAGAAGGCGTGCCCGGCTTCATCGACATGATATGCGACGAGACGATAGCCGAAGACAGCGAGAAGATGCTGGAGTTCCTGAGCGAGAAGGGCCACCCGGCGCTTACGATGGATTCAATTCTGTAGGAGGTAATACTTATGAGCGAAGAAAAAAAGGAAAAGAGGAAGGCGTCGAGTATCGACCCTTGCGCGGCGGACCTTTTAAGATATGCCGAGGAATGCAGCATACCGACGGCCTTTTCGAGGTCTGACAGCCTCAAGCCCTGCCCGATAGGCGCCGAGGGCGCGTGTTGCAAGATATGCGCGATGGGCCCGTGCCGCCTGAAGAGCAAGGACGGCGAAGACGCCCTCAAGGGCGTGTGCGGCGCAAGCCTCGCCACGGTTACGGCCAGGAACATCGCCCGCATGGTGGCCGGCGGGACGGCGGCGCATTCCGACCACGCGAGGGACGTGGCCAACACGCTTCTCGCGGCGGCGGAAGGGCACACGAAGGACTACCGGATAAAGGACGTGGAGAAGCTCCTGGCTGTTGCGAATAATTTCGGCATCGAGACCTCCGGCAAGACGAAGAACGAGGTCGCCAGGGAAGTGGCGGAGTTCGTGCTTCGGGACTTCGGCCAGCAGAAGGGCGAGGTGTCGTTCATACGCACCGCCACGAAGAAGCGCCAGGATCTCTGGCGCGAGCATGGGCTTGTCCCCAGGGGCGTTGACCGCGAGGTCTGCGAACTCATGCACAGGACGACGATGGGCGTGGATACCGACCCTGAAGACATACTCGATTCGGCGCTCAGGACTTCGCTTGCCGACGGCTGGAGCGGCTCGCGCATAGGCACGGACTTCTCCGACATTCTCTTCGGCACGCCGAAGCCCATCAAGAGCCAGGACACCTTGGGCGCGTTCCAGAAGAAGCACGTCAATATCGTCGTGCACGGGCACGAGCCGACACTCTCCGAGATGATTGTCGTCGCCTCCGAGATGCCGGAGATGATTGACTACGCAAAGTCTAAGGGCGCGGAAGGGATAAACCTTGTCGGCATGTGCTGCACCAGTAACGAGATACTCTTGCGCCACGGAATTAAATCCGCGGGCGGATTCTTAAACCAGGAACTGGGCGTGCTAACCGGCGCCGTCGAGGCGATGGTCGTGGACGTGCAGTGCATCATGCCCGCCATAGCGGACGTTGTGAAGGGCTTCCACACGAAGCTAGTGACGACCTCGCCGAAGGGCAGGATTCCGAATGCTACGCATATCGAGTTCGACGAGCTTCACGCGCTCGACGTGGCCAAGAAGATTGTGGCGCTCGCCTGCGACAACTTCCCCAACAGGAAGGACACCCGCATACCCGATTACGGCAAGACGATGGTCGCCGGGTTTTCGCACGAGTACATAAAATACATGCAGGGCGGGCGTTACAGAGGCTCATTCAGGCCGCTTAACGACGCCATCATCGCCGGACGCATACGCGGCCTTGCCGGCATAGTCGGCTGCAACAACCCGCGCGTGGACCAGGACAGCCTGCACGACTACCTCGTGCGCGAGCTTATCGCAAACGACGTGCTGGTCGTGCAGACTGGCTGCGGCGCGCACGCCTCCGCGAAGTCCGGGCTTCTCCGTCCGGAGACGATGGAGCTTGCCGGGCCGGGACTCCGTGAGGTCTGCGAGGCGATAGGCATCCCGCCGGTGCTCCACATGGGCTCCTGCGTGGATAACTCCCGCATCCTGACAGTCCTCACCGCCGTCGCTCAGGAAGGTGGTCTCGGAGACGACATCTCCGACATACCGGTCGTCGGCATCGCGCCGGAGTGGATGAGCGAGAAGGCGCTTGCGATAGCGTTCTACGCCGTCGCGTCCGGCCTGTATGTAATCTTCGGAGTCGAGTCGCCGATTGCGGCCTCGCCCACAGTCCAGAAGATCATGAGCGAGGGTTGGGAGAAGAAGGTCGGCGGGAAGCTCGAATTCATCCCCGGCAAGGAAGAGATGCTCGCGGCGACGCTCGCGCATATAGACAAGAAGCGTGAGGCCCTGAAGCTTCGGAAATACGAGAAGGGCAAGTTCGGCGTGGAGAAGGTGCTTATGTCAATGGCCGACCGCCGCAAACTGGAGGCCCACAAGGGCGTCGGCGGGGTGTAAATATATGGGGCGGTCGAAAAGGCCGTCCCGTTTCTTTACGGCGCTACGAAGACCGTAGTAACTTCCCCTCAGTCCCCCTCTTAAAATAAGAGGGGGAAGCGAAGCAGGGGGAGTTATGAGATTGTCATTGGGTGAAGGTTTTTGCGGGGGCGCAATTTATTGCGCCCGCATTCCTGGTCGTTTAACCGAAAGGGGGCATATTAAATGGCAAAGAAGAAGGTGGGCAGCGACATCGAAATAGCCCAGGCGGCAAAGATGTTGCCGATAAGCCAGATAGCCGGGAGGCTGGGGCTGAAGGAAGACGAACTCGAATATTACGGGAAGTACAAGGCCAAGGTGGACCTCGGTGTCCTTGACAGGCTGAAAGGCAAGAAGAGCGGCAAGCTGATAGACGTGACGGCCATTACGCCGACCCCGCTCGGCGAAGGCAAGACCACGACCTCCGTCGGCCTGGCGATGGGCATGAACCTGATAGGCAAAAAAACGCTCCTGAATATCCGCCAGCCGAGCCTTGGGCCGGTCTTCGGCATCAAGGGCGGCGCGGCTGGCGGCGGCTACGCGCAGGTCGTCCCGATGGAGGACTTCAACCTGCACTTCACGGGCGACATCCACGCCATCGGCGCGGCGCATAACCTCCTCTCGGCCTTCATCGAGAACCACCTCTATCACGGCAACAAGCTCGGCATAGACCCGCACTCCATAACCTGGAGGCGCGTCATGGACATCTCCGACAGAAGCATCAGAGAGATTGTCGTAGGCCTTGGCGGGAAGCTTAACGGCTATCCCAGGGAAAGCGGCTTCGACATAACCGTCGCCTCCGAGGTCATGGCGATAATGGCCCTTACGACAAGCCTGAAGGACCTCCGGCAGAGGCTCTCCCGCATCGTCATAGGCACGACAAAGGACGGCAAGGCCGTTACAGCCGAGGACTTGAAGTGCGCGGGCGCGATGGCCGTGCTCCTGAAGGACGCCATCAAGCCGACGCTTGTGCAGACGCTCGAGAACACGCCCGCCTTCGTCCACTGCGGGCCGTTTGCGAACATCGCGCACGGGAACAGCTCCATAATCGCCGACCAGATAGGCGTGAAGCTCGCGGACTATGTCGTTACGGAGTCCGGTTTCGGCGCGGACATGGGCGCGGAGAAGTTCATGGACATCAAGTGCCGCTACTCCGGCATCACCCCGTCCTGCGTCGTCATAGTCGCCACCATCCGCGCGCTCAAGATGCACGGCGGCACGGCGAAGGTCGTCGCCGGCAAGCCGCTCCCGAAGGAGCTGGTGAGCGAGAACCTCGGCTGGCTGCGCGAAGGTTGCAAAAACCTGGCGAAGCAGATAGAGAACATGAAGAATTTCGGCGTGCCGGTTGTCGTGGCCGTGAACGCCTTCGCCACGGACACGAAGAAAGAGATAGACCTCTGCCGCAAGCTCGCCGTCGAGTCCGGGGCGGAGGACGCCGTCGTAAGCACGCACTGGGCGGACGGGGGCAAGGGCTCCGCGGCGCTCGCAGAGGCCGTTGTCCGGGCCTGCGACAGGCCGGGCAAGTTCAAGTTCCTCTACCCGCTCAATGTGTCCATAAAAGAGAAGATAGAGACCATCGCGACGAAGATATACAACGCGAAAGACGTCTCCTATGCCCCGGCGGCGGAGAAGAAGATAAAGCTCTATACCGACCTCGGCTTCGACAAGCTCCCCATATGCATGGCGAAGACGCATCTCTCCATCTCGCACGACCCGGCCATGAAAAACGTCCCGTCGGGCTATACCTTCCCGGTCAGGGACATCCGTGCCTCAGTGGGTGCCGGATTCCTCTATCCGCTCTGCGGAGACATGAGGACGATGCCCGGTCTTCCGTCTTCTCCCGCCGGAGAGAGGGTTGACCTGGACAAGGACGGGAAGATACTGGGACTTTTCTGAGACCTGAAGCGGTAATTTTAAAAGGGAGGCGAACAGCCTCCCTTTTTTATTTGGTATAGTTAAATTATATGTTGGAATAGAATAACTTATTTATTAAAATTCAGAGCGTTACTGCTCAATTATTGTGCGCGAAAACGAAGCAACAAGGAGGAAGATACAGATAAATTATATTTGTAGTTAATAGGTTAGTTTGTAATGGGTTTGCTATGGGTGTGCATGGAGGGGAAATAACCAATCAAACAAAGATAATTGCTGATATGGCAGGCAAATTGCACTAAAAATGCAGTAACCCTTTGGAGTTAGAAGAGAGAGGGATAATGCAGGTAGAACTTCGGCTTCTGGCCTCCATGCGTCGGCGCCTGCCCGAAAAGGACAGTGCCGGCGGCGTTTCGGTATTCGACTTGAGCGACGGAGCCACCTGCCGCGAACTGCTGGAGAAGGTGAATATTGGGGGATGCTCGACACTTGTAGTCCTTGTGAACGGCAGATATGCGGCCCCGGAGAGAGAGCTTTTAAATGGAGACGTAGTCAGTGTATTTCCGCCCATAGCAGGGGGATGATATGGCAAAATGCAGGGTCCTGATTGTAGAAGACGAGGAGATTCTGCGAGCCGGCCTTTCGATGTTCCTGAAGAAGAACGGCTTCGAGGTGTTCGAGGCCCGGGACGAGGAAGGCGCACTGGCCAATCTGAAAGGCGAGAAATTCAACCTGATAATCACGGACCTTTTTCTGGCCGGCGGCAACGGGTTCGGGATTATGAAATACCTCCAGGATTACTGCCAGGAGGCGAAGTGCATAGTAATCACCGGCCACGCCTCGCTCGATTCCGCAATCGGGGCCCTAAGGAAAGGCGCCTTCGATTATCTGCTGAAGCCTTTCGGGTTCGACGAGCTCAAGACGGCAATCGACCGCGCCCTCCAAAAGCAGTCCGAAGAGAAACTCATAAAGAAGCTGGATTACAATAAAATTGCCAAGGGCTACGGCCTTACCAAGAAAGAGACGGAGATAATAAAAATCATCGTCTCGGAAGGCTCCTCCAACGCGGACATATCCGAGAGCCTTGGCATAAGCAGGAACACCGTAAAGGTACACTTAAGGAACATATTCAAGAAGATGGATGTGGAATCCAAGACGGCCATGACGACGCTTCTCATATCCGGCGGATTGGAATAACCGCTAATGATAATTCTTCCAAATTGTTTGCGTTTCTGATAATCTAAAACACGTGTTCGCGACACTGATTGTCATTCCGGGTGAAGCGAAGAATCCACGTTTGATTTTCAGAAATTCAAAACCTGCCGTGGATTCTTCTGTTGACGCCAAGAATTACGGGCTCAGGCTTACGGGCTGCACGAACATGAAGCGCGAATTTTCCACGGACGCGAAACACGGGTTTTCCGGGGGCATGATGAACGAATACTTGCATCAGAATGGGGGCCTGGCCGAGACCGATGAATGACATGATGCAGATGAAACGGGTATTCAAAAGGGTCCCTTACGCGGACAATGTCCTTATCAACGGCTTGATTCTCGTCAAGGGCATAGACATCAGCGAAGGCGGGATGTATGTCCATACCGGCAGAAAATTCGCAACAGGGGACATCATCAGGATAAGTTTCCGCCTCGCGGCAACCGACCTCGATCTTATGGCCCAGGTAATGACATGCCAGGAGTCCATCGGGATGGGGCTTAAGTTCCTTAACCTCTCGCCGTTCGCCAGGAAGGCCGTGACGGATTACATAGCCGGAAGCGGCGAGAAGACAAGCACAACCGTCCTGGTTGTGGAGGACAACGAGACCAGCCGCAGGATGAACAAGAGCAAGCTTGTCCTGGACGGTTTTGCCGTCATGGAGGCTTCCAACGGCATAGAGGCGCTGAAGGTGATTCAGGAATCCACGCCCGACCTCATCGTGCTCGACCTCTACATGGAGGGTATGGACGGCTTCAAGGTGCTCTCGTTCCTTAAGGCCGACGAGCGATACAGGGATATACCGGTCATGGTGCTGTCCGCGCGCGGAGAAAAGGCGGAGATAGAAAAAGCGATAGCCATGGGCGCGAATGCCTTTCTTGTAAAGATGATGACCTCGCCTATCAAACTCTCCGAGGCCGTAAAGAAAATGGCCGGGCCTGCAAGGAAAGGCTGACAAAAAGGCGCGGCCAGTGATGACCGCGCCAAAGTGTTTTTAAGATGGACCCGCTAATCCGATACGGCGCAGGAGAGTTTTGCGGAATCGAAGCAGATGAATTTCCCCGTCGGCGTCTTTTGGGCCAAAACGCCCTCTCTTGCCACCGGCCACGGGTTCTGCGCCGCCCAGAGGCGGTTGGAATCCAGGTATACGACATTGGGCGCAACCGGTGCGGTTTCCGAATGGGACGGGGGCGTAATTTTAATCCACGCATGGCCCATGGGGTCGAGCGAACCGGAAGACCAGCCGTTTCCGCTCGATGCTAAAGCCACACTTGCCATTGCCATTACGAGCAGCCCGGCGCCTATAAAAATCAACAACCTTTTCACGTTGCTTCCTCCATTATTCGTAGTGATAATGCTTGCTATTTATAGTATAACACGAAAATACGGCGGCGTGGCTTGAAGGGCTATCTGTTAATAACCGGGGCGTTTCTCGTCTGGAGCACCTGGGGTATTACGGTCAGATGGCTTGGGCTTCCCGCCGCGGAGATTATATTCTTCAACGCCGTGTTTGCGGCAATTTTCCAGGGCGTGTGGCTGGCGGCGCGCGGCAGGCGCGAGGGAGCGAGGCTCATGCCGGACATTGTCCCTTCGCTCCTGCTCGGTCTTTTCGGCCTTGTAAACCTCCTGTCGTTCGTCTACGCGCTCAAGGCGACGACTGTCGCGGCGGCGCTTATGACCCACTATATCGCGCCTGTATTGGTCGCCGTCCTGGCCCCGCTTACGGTGAAGGACAGTGTGGGCAGGGATACGCTGGCCGCGCTTGCGGCCGCGGCGGCGGGGCTGGTTTTTATATTCGCGGGGGGGTTGGATTTTTCCGATGGCCGGGGTATAATAGGCGCGGCGTCGGGCGCTCTCTCCGGACTTGCGTATGCCGGGGTAATACTTTATTCGCGGGCCTTAAGCCCCAGGAACCACCCCCTGAAGCTCTCGGGTGTGCAGGCGGTCCTGACCATAGCCCTTGTTGGAGCCTTTATACCGTGGCTGAATTTCAAGACCCCGAATGTTGCTCAATTGTCCGTCATAGCCCTGACGTCGCTCTTTCACTCCACGCTTGCGAACGTGTCGTATCTCAAGGGGATCCGCTCCGTAACGGCGCAGGAGGCGGGGGCGCTCGGATACCTTGAGCCGGTGATGGGGATAACGCTGGCGTTCATATTTCTCGGCGAAGTCCCTTATCCCGCCGCGCTTGCCGGCGGGGCATTGATTATCGCCTCCGGCGTAAGCGTCATCTACCGGGGCAGCAAGGGTGTGAGGAAGACCGGAGGGGTTTTATGATTGTCGGCGTTGACATAGACAACGTAATCGCGGATACGGAAAGAGAAGTCCGGCGCGTTTTGGAGGCAGACCGGGGCATAAGCCTCGTGCGCGAGGACTTCAGGCATTACGCCCTTGAGAAGATGCCGGGGCTGACAAAGGACGACCTGGACTACGTTATCGACCGGTTCAAGGATGGGAGCATCTTCCTGAGTGTCCCGGTGATAGACGGCTCAAGGGATACTCTTCGGCGGCTTATGGAAAGGCACAGGGTGGTGCTCGTAACGAGCCGCCCGCAGAGCGTGGAGGGCTATACGAGGGAATGGCTCAATAAGAACCATGTGCCGTTCCACGAGCTGCACTTCACGCCGGAGAGCAAAGTTAACGGGATTCCTTACGACCTTTTCATAGAAGACCAGGACAACTTCGCCTGCGAGATTGCCGAGAGCGGGAGCTATGTCCTGCTCTACGACGCGCCGTGGAACCGGCACGTGAGACACGACAGCATAGAGCGCGTGTTCACATGGGAAGACATAGACAGGTTCTGTTTTCCCCCCTGTGCTACAAGAGGCGTTAAAACGAAATGAGCCGCGCGGAGTTCTTTTCCATCTCCGTCGCAATCCACGCCATGCTGCTCGTCATGGCATTCCTCATGCCGAAACCCTTCCCGCAGCCGAAGCTCCCGAAGTATACGGAAGAGCTCATCTACGTCCAGCCTGCAAGCGTCGAAAAGGATGCGGGCACCGGCGGCGCGCCCGGCGGGGGAAACCAGGCCGCCCCGCAGCCTGTGAACGGCCATGCGGTCCCGACCGGCGCGCATAATGGCCCCGGACGCCCTGCCGCGGGCGCGGGACATAAGCAAACGCCGCCCGCAGGGACGTCGAAGCCGGCCCCGGAACAGCAAAAAAACGCAGCCGCGCCGAAGCCGGTTTCAAAAAATCCAGCGCCCATAATCCATCAGAAAACCTTGGCTAATCCGCCCACGCCGCAGGGGGAAAATCAGGCCGCCCATGCGCCTGCCGCGCCCGCCGCAACCGAGCCGGAAATCAAGGCCATTGCCGAAGAGCGCGCCGGGGCTGTCGGCGTGAAGGTGGACAGGCAGACGGTGAACTTCAAGTATCAGCAGGGATGGCCGGCGCCGGGGATGGCCGGCGTGACGGTAAACGTCCTGGGCGGCAAAGACGGCGCGAAGGTCGTCTGGAAGGCGAAATCCGACGAGAAGTGGCTTATATTGTCCCCGCCTTCCGGGACCGCTCCGGGGCTTTTGAAGATTGGAATAATCCCTTGTAAATCCGTGGGGTTCTACGACTCTACGGTCTCGATAAAGCCGCTTTTGCCCGGCATAAAGGGAGACCGTGTCGAGGTTACGCTAATGGTATTCCCCAAGGATAAGGGAAGGCCCTACCTGCCGCACTCAGATTACGACGGATACATGAACGGGGATTGCAAGGTCTGCCACATGCCGAAATACCTCCTGCCGGAGCCGGATTTCCTGCAAAAACCGGCGTTTTGCTCGCTTTGCCACAACCGCTCCGGGATGGCGAACGCATTCGTCGTGCCCGCCGGCGATGGTCATACGGGCACAAAGGCCGGGGCCGGGGGCACAAAGATCCCGTCGTTTGGCACGGACCCGGAAGGCCTGTGGAGCGACATGATGTCCGCGCACCTTCCCGGCGGACGGATAGAATGCGTAACATGCCATAACGTAATGGAAAAACCGGGCGATTACGGTAGGACCTGGGAGCCCGCGTCCTCGGACGACGGTGTGAACTGGTGGCTTTACAAGGGCGGCTGGAGCGGCATGGGATACATGGAGCCCAAGGTGTATGTTGTTGATAACATTGCCAATATGCCCAAGACGGTGCATGAGATGCGGCGCTGGCAGGTCCCGGCTTCAAGGTATTCATACGACGCCGCCGACGGTGTGATAATCTTTAACCAGCCGGTTTCAAAGAGATATTCGGTCTATGTGACACTTACGGAGCCGTATCTCCGGGTATCCACGAGGGACAACGCGCTTTGCTACGACTGCCACTCCGAGAACACGCACCAGGGGCTTAACTGCTTGATTTGCCACAGGATTCATGGTGCGAAAAACGCCCTTGACATCAGGTATAATGTCCGGACGCCCTCCGGCGTGAAGAGGGTCTCCTTCGATGGGCGCGTCTTTGCCGGAAGCGGCTCCGGGCTATGCGACGCCTGTCATCCCTTAAGCGGCAACCATTTGAAATATAAAGGTAAAGACTGCATGAAATGCCACACGCACAAGGGCGGGTTCGACTGACGCCGGATAATATAACCCGTTATTTATGCGAGTAAAAACACCGTCAAATCATCCCTTCCCCGCACCCACTTTTTGGCCTGAAATTGCCCGAAAACGGCCCGTTTTCGAGCCGCTTTCGATACCGCCGGGAAAATACTAAATTTCCTCATTTTTATTTTAATAATCAACTGGTTGCACAACTAATCCGGAATAACCGCTGACAATGAACTTCGCCTACCGATGAGGATTGCTCACGGGTGTTCGAGTCGTTTTATGAGTAAAGCCGGGCGCAATGAATTGCGCCCCTACGATGAGCAGGGGGCGCTGGGATGTCATGCGAAAGGTGGATTATTCGCGGTGCTTAGAATGACAGCTTACCTTCATCCCCCTCTTAAGATAAGATGGGGAACGAGGGGGCGTTATGACAACTGTAGCTTCTTCGCGTTGCTCAGAATGACAGGCACAGGGACGGGAATGACGGGCCAATGCCGGGCGCAACAAGTTGCGCCCCTACGATGAGCAGGTCGACGGCGAACCCTCTCCCGGCCTTCGGCCACCCTCTCCCATGAAAGGTAGAGGGGTGAAAAGCTCTTACCCTCCCCAGCCACTGGGGGAGGGGGAACCGGCTCCTGACGGTGGGAGAGGGCTGAAGGCCGGGCGCAAGTGAACTCGCGCCCATAGACAATACGGACAGGCGCACCAGCCTGGCGGAACTCCGGTTTTGCCTGATTCGTTATTGAAAATCGGGCGACGTTGCTATATAATCCCTTATTTAAACTGCAAACTGAAACAGGAGCCATATGCCGCTCACGCGGTTTTTAAAGAAGGCAAGGGACATCAAGGCGGGCCTTGAGGGCGCGGGGAGGCTTGCGGAGCTTATACCCCGAATCTCGGATGAGCTTGGCGCGGAAGAGGCCATTATTAAATTCGCGCAAACCACGGACGACCTGAAGGCCATAGAGCTGGAGCTTTTCGGCAAGAAGGGGATAATCTCCATCCTCCGGAAGAAAATCCCGCAGGAGGCGCCGGAAGACAGAAAAGAAGCCGGACGTCTTTTAAACGAAATTGCCGGCCGCTATGAGGCCGCTCTTAAGGCCAGGGGTGAGGAGCTTGCCGCCGCCGAACGCGCGCAGGCGCTCGCCTCGCAGAGGATCGACGTTACGATGCCGGGCAGGAGGCCGGGCGTGGGCAGGCCGCATCCCGTCACGACCGTCACGCGGGAGGTGGTGGAGATATTCCTGGAGATGGGTTTCTCCGTCGCCGAGGGGCCGGAGGTGGAGCTCGATTACTATAACTTCGAGACGCTGAACATGCCCAAAGACCACCCCGCGCGCGACATGCAGGACACGTTCTACGTGTCCGACGATGTTGTGCTCCGCACGCACACCTCGCCGGTGCAGGTGCGGACGATGAAGTCCCGCCGCCCGCCGGTGCAGATAATCGCGCCGGGGAAGGTCTATCGCTGCGACGCGGACGTCTCCCATACGCCGATGTTCCACCAGGTCGAAGGGCTTATGGTGGACAGGGGCATAAACTTCTCACACCTGAAGGGCGTCCTGGAGACGTTCATCTCGAAGATGTTCGGCGCCGGCACGGCAACCCGCTTCAGGCCGAGCTTCTTCCCGTTCACGGAGCCTTCCGCCGAGGTTGACATCCGGTGCGTGATATGCGGAGGCAATGGCTGCCGCGTGTGCAAGAGCACCGGCTGGCTCGAGATACTGGGCTGCGGAATGGTTGACCCGGAGGTCTTCCGGGCCGTCGGATACGACCCGGAGGAGTTTACCGGTTTTGCCTTCGGGCTCGGCATGGAGCGCATAACGATGCTGAAATACGGCATCGACGACATACGCCTCTTCTACGAGAACGACATGCGCTTCCTCGGGCAGTTCTGATGCGCGCGGGGCGGATGTTCCTCTCGCAGAAGAGGATGAACGAGGTTATCCTTTATTGCATCGGGGCGGATGTCGTCCTGGGGTATCTGCTGAAGAGGTTCCAGGGTCCTTTGACATTCGCGCCTCTTGCGCTGCTGTATCTTCTGAACATAATTGTCATCGCAGCGGTCTACCGCTTCTGGAAGTTCCCGGTATTCGAATGGGATGAAAAGGGTTTCATGGTCTACGGCGTAAACCCCTGGAAGAGAGACAGATGCCCGTGGGAAAAGGCGGCCAGGGCCGGGTTCAGGGCGCTTCCCGGCAAAAAAGGGAAGAAAAGGGAATTCTTCCTTGTGGATTACGCGACGCCAAAAGGGCCGAAGACGGGCGTCGTGCCTATGGACATGATAGGTTTCCCGGACAGGGTAAGGAAAGACATGGAAGCTTTTCTTAAAGAGAAATCCATAAAGGCATACTGACAAGGACAAACCGAAATTGCGCACAAGCTTTAACTGGCTGAAGGAATACGTGGAGACGGACCTGACTGTTCGGCAGGTCTCGGACAGGCTGACTATGGCCGGGCTTGAGGTCGAGGGCCTGGAATACCTGGGCGAGGGCATAAGCGGCGTTGTCGTGGGCAGGATTGTGTCGATAAACCCACACCCGAACGCCGACAGGCTTACGCTCTGCGAGGTTGACAACGGCAGTGAAGTCCTGCCGGTCATCTGCGGCGCGAAGAATCTACACGCCGGGGACAGAGTCCCCCTGGCTTTGCCCGGGGCGGAACTGCCGGGCGGCATGAAGATAGAGAAGGCGAAGCTTCGGGGAGTCCTGTCTTTCGGGATGCTGTGCTCCGAGAAGGAGCTTGGGCTTGCGAAGGAGTCGTCCGGGCTTATGATACTCCCGGAGGATGCGCCCGTTGGCGGGGACATAGTCAAGGCCGTCGGACTTGACGACTGGGCGATGGAGATAAATGTGACGCCCAACCGCCCGGACTGTCTCTGCGCGCTCGGCATCGCGCGCGAGGCCGCGGCCCTGACGCGCTCGGCGCTCAGGCAGCCGAAGTTCAAGCTGGCCGAGCATGGCGCGAACATAGCCGGACGGATGAAGGTTACGATTGAAGACCCGGAGCTTTGCCCGCGCTATGCCGGGAGGCTTGTTACTGGTGTGAAGGCCGGGCCGTCCCCGGCGTGGATGCGGAGGCGGCTTCAGGCAGTCGGGGTGCGCAGCATAAATAACGTCGTGGACGCGACGAACTACGTGATGATGGAGATGGGGCAGCCGCTCCACGCGTTCGACTGCCGGTTCCTCGCGGGCCGGGAGATAATCGTCCGCCGGGCCGTGGAGGGCGAGGTCTTCACGACGCTCGACGGCGTAGAGAGGACGCTCTCAAAGGACATGCTCCTTATCTGCGACGCAGACAGGCCCGTGGCCCTTGCCGGGGTGATGGGAGGACAGAACTCCGAGGTCACGGACCAGACGACGGACGTATTCCTCGAATCGGCTTATTTCAACCCGTCCTGCGTCCGGAAGACCTCCCGGAAGCTCGGCCTGCACACGGAGGCGTCTCATCGTTTCGAGAGGGGCGCGGACCCGGAAGGCGTCATAACGGCCCTCGACAGGGCGGCGTCCATGATTGCCGGGCTTGCGGGCGGCGAGATAGCGGCGGGAAGGATCGACGAATATCCGAACCCCCTGAAGATGCCGGTGGTGACGCTCCGCGTGGCGAGGGTGAACGAAATCCTTGGGGCCGGCCTCGAAAAAGACGAGATAGCAGACATTATGAAGCGGCTCCGGATAAAGATACACGAGGAGACGGAGGATTCGTTTCTCCTCCAGGCTCCGGCGTTCAGGCCGGATTTGACCCGCGAGATAGACTTTGTCGAGGAGGCGGCGAGGGTTTACGGATACGGCAAGATAAGAAGCTCCATGCCCGCGCGCGCCGCGGCGGCGCGGGAGCCGGACACCGTGCTTGCGGCCTCTATGCGGGCAAGAGATGCGATGCAGGACTGCGGTTTCCACGAAGTGGTAAACTATAGCTTTATGGACCCTGGAGATTTCGACAGGCTGGGTCTTTCGGAAAACGACTTCAGGAGGAAGACCGTAACCTTGCAGAACCCGCTCTCCGCCGGGCAGTCCGTCATGCGCACGACGCTTCTGCCGAGCCTTTTCGGCAATCTTTCACTGAACTTGAGCCGCGGCGTCAGGGACATGAAGGTTTTCGAGCTTTCGCGCGTCTTCATTCATGCCGGGCCGGGGCTCCCGAACGAGCCGCTTAAAATCGGCGGGCTGGCGTGCGGCGCACGGGCCGCATCGCCCTGGGAAACGGGCGGCAGGAAAGCGGATTTCTACGACATGAAGGGCGCGGTGGAGCAGATGCTCGACGCCCTGAGGGTTGCAAACGCGGTATTCGCCGCAGAGGAGGACGCGCCGTTTCTGCATCCGGGCAAGGCGGCGAGGCTGCTTGTCGGCGGAAGCCCGGCGGGTTACATAGGCCAGGTTCACCCGGACATTGCCGAGAGATGGGACATACCGGCGGAGGTATGCGTGTTCGAGATAGACTTCCGGTCGATAATCGAGGCCGCCTCTGCATTGCCGTCTTACAAGGCACTTCCCAGGTATCCCGCTGTCGAACGGGACATCGCCGTCATCGTCCCGGCGGATGTCACGTCGCTCTCCGTCCTGAAGGCCATGGAGTCGCTCAAGCTTGGCCTTGTCGAGGACGTGAAGCTTTTCGATTACTACGAGGGCGCGCCGATACCCGAAGGCAAAAAAAGCCTGGCGTATACCGTCACCTACCGCTCTTTCGAGAAGACGCTTACGGACGAGGAAGCGAACCTCGCGCATAAAAAAATAATGGACGTCCTTAAGGAACGCCTTGGCGCGGAGATAAGGGAACAATAGCCATGAAAAAGATTACCGGCATTCTTTTCGTCCTGTCGGTCTTGTTTTTCCCGGCGGTGTCCAGAGCACAGGGCGGGACGATAGGGCATCCGCTTTTCATGCGGGAATATTCGGCCTACGTAATCGGAAGGCTCGACCACGAGGCGGATATACGCGCCGCCCTCGGGAAATATATTTTGCAGAACAGGAAGAAGTTCGCCGAAGGCATCGGGCATCACCCGGGGCTTTTCCCGGGGATGTTCAGGCTCGCCGGCGCCGAGAGGCTCAACTGCATATCCGGTAAATACTACAGGAAACTCCTTACCGGGCTTAATAACGAAGAGAGACATATGTTCTACGGCTCGGCGGAGGAATTTTCCTGGTGGGTGATATGCCTTGCCGAGGAAGAGGCGGACGCCATGAATATAAAAAAAATGAGCCCGCCGACTGCCTTGCGTCAGCCGGACGACACCCCGAATTTTATAAAAGAGATATTAAAGAATGAACTGTCCCCATATCTGAACGAAAAGGGGGGAAAACCGGCGTGCGGGAAAGATCTGAGCTTTACGGGCCTCAAATGCGATGACTGAGGAAATCGTTGCGCTTGTTACCGCGCCGGACGAAGACTCCGCGGCCATGATTGGCCGGACGCTCGTGGAGGAGCGGCTTGCGGCCTGCGCGAATATCGTGAGGGGCATACGCTCCATTTACAGGTGGAAGGGAGATATCTGCGACGAGCGGGAGTGCCTTCTCGTAATCAAGACCGCGTCCGGGAGATTCCCGCAGCTTGAAAAAAGAGTCCGCTCCATGCACCCCTACGAGGTGCCGGAGATTATCGCGCTTGAAATATCCGAAGGCTTTAAGCCATACCTCCAGTGGATAGCGGAAAACACCCGCCTTGGTTGAACCCGTCTTGAAACACCCCCGCAGGCCGAGAAACTACAAAGAGGCCGTCCGCATACAGGAACGGCTGAAGCCGCGGCTTGTGCTCGAAGACAAAACAGGCCCCGTCCATCTTGTCGCCGGGGCGGATGTATCTTACGATAAGGGGAGCGATAATTTCCACGCCGCCGTGGTGGTCCTGAAGTTCCCGGAGTTGGAGACAATCGAGGAAGCCCGCGCCTCCGGGAAGGCGCCGTTCCCGTATATCCCTGGTCTTTTGTCCTTCCGCGAGGGGCCGATTGTAATCAAGGCGCTCGGCAAGCTGAAGAACAGGCCCGATGTTATCCTGGTTGACGGCCACGGGGTCGCGCATCCGCGCGGCTTCGGGATAGCGTCCCACATAGGCGTCCTGACGGGCATACCGTCGATAGGCTGCGCAAAGTCCGTTCTCGTGGGCGAGTTCAGGGAACCGGCAAGGATGCGCGGCTCGACATCTCCGCTCGTCTATAAAAACATCGAGGTCGGGCGCGCGCTCAGGACGAAGGAGAAGGTGAAGCCCGTTTTTGTTTCCGTGGGCCACATGACAAGCCTGGACAGGGCCTGCGAAATCGTCCTTGGATGCTGCGCGAAGTACCGCCTCCCGGAACCGGCAAGGAGGGCGCATATACTTGTGAACAAAATAAGGAAAGAAAACCCCAAGCCAGCCCTCTCCCGGCGCTTTGCGCCACCCTCCCCCACGGGTGGTGAGGGTAAAAAGGTAAATAACATCATAGAGAAGCGAAACCCCTCGCCCCTTGCGGGAGAGGGGATGGGGAGAGGGGAACTTATCAAAATTTACAATTCCCTCCTCGAGCATTACGGCCCGCAGAGCTGGTGGCCGGGAGAGACGCCGTTCGAGGTTATGGTGGGGGCGATACTCACGCAGAACACGAGCTGGACGAATGTCGAGAAGGCGATAAGCAATTTAAAGCGCTCCGATTCGCTCTCCCCGGAGGCGATCGACGCCATGCCCGAGGGACGGCTCGCGGAGCTTATAAAGCCGTCCGGCTACTTCAACATCAAGGCGAAAAGGCTAAAGTCGTTCGTTAAATATTTCATGGAGAGTTACGGCGGGAAAACCGGGAAAATGCGCAAGGGCGATGTGGCGCAAATCCGGCGTGAACTCCTCTCGGTGACCGGCATCGGCCCGGAGACGGCGGACTCCATAATGCTCTATGCCCTTGAGATGCCGGTATTCGTCGTGGACGCGTACACGAAGCGGATTTTCTCCCGGCACGGCTTTTTCCCGCCGGACTCCGAATATCACGAAGTGCAGAAATTCTTTATGGATTCCCTGCCCGGGGACGTGAAATTATACAATGAATATCACGCCCTTATCGTACGCCTGGCGAAGGAGCGATGCGCAAAAAGGTCCGGGGCGTGTCGAATCTGCGTTCTTGCAAAGGCAGAAAATCCTTGACAGGGCTAATCCCCTTGTGGTAGAAAAACGTCGAGTTTTACGAAAGGGGGGATCTTTCTGCTACAAAGGCTGAAGGAAAGGTATAATCTTTACAAGCAGGCGGCAAGCACTCGGAAGAAAGAGTACTTCACCGTCGTAATCCTGCCCGGACCGAACTCCAAAGTCCGAAAGTTCAGCATATCCAAATCCCTGCTCAGGAACTCCCTTATTGCCGCGGTCGCCGCCGTCATGCTTTCCACCGGCATGTTCGGGGAATACCTGAGTATGGCCGGAAAGGTAATAGAGCTCGACTATCTCCGGCGGGAGGCCTCGTCCCAGCACGCCCAGCTCATGAAGATGGCGGTCTCCGTCGTTGACATGAAGAGCCGGATGGCGAAAATAAAGGAGCTTTCCGACCGCTTAAGCTCAGTCGCCGGCAATGTCGCCGGAAAGAGTTTCGGCGTGAAAGGGACGGGCGGGTCGTCCGAGATCGGCGCGGTAAGCCTCCGGGAATTCGGCAGGAAGCCCGAAGGCGAAGCCGCCGCCCAGGTATCCCGGGAGCTCGACAGCCTAAAATCCGACGCCTCGTCCGAAGAGGCCAGGATAAAGAAGCTGATGGTCTATTTCGAGCAGAGGAACTCCATCATGGCCTGCACTCCGAGCATCTGGCCCGTGAGGGGATTCATAACCTCCAGGTTCGGATACCGCAACTCCCCCATTTACGGCACGACGGAGTTCCATTGCGGGCTTGACATAGCAAACGACATCGGGACCCCGGTCCACGCCACCGCTGACGGCACGGTGTCCGCCGCGGGCTTTTCGTCGAGCTACGGGAATTATGTGAAGATAGAGCACGGCTACGGCATGGCGACGATGTATTGCCACCTCTCCAGGATAGGCGTGCAGGACGGCCAGCGCGTCAAAAGAGGCGATGTGATAGGCGCAATCGGGAATACCGGGCATTCCACCGGCCCGCACCTCCATTACGAGGTGCTGGTCAACGGAGTCCCGGTAAACCCGATGAAATATATATAGCTTGAAGCGGGGGAGCGTCGGGCTCTCCGGATATGTAAAAGGCATCATTGAAAGGGGTCTTAAGAATGGCGACTGGAAAGGTAAAATGGTTTAACGCCTCAAAGGGCTACGGGTTCATCGAGCAGGACAACGGCGAGGATGTCTTCGTGCATTTTTCGCAGATACAGGAGGAAGGGTTCAAGACGCTTAACGAGGGCCAGGATGTCGAGTTCGAGATAACCCAGGGAGACAAGGGCCTCCAGGCGAAGAACGTGGTCAAGCTCTAAGGGCGGTCTTTAAGAAAAAGAAAAAACCCCGGCGGGGCGACCAGCCGGGGTTTTGTTATTCCGAGGGATGGCGCATACGGCTTCAAATAACCTTTGGACATTGCCCGTTTTTATAGTATAATTCGATATTTGATTTAAAACCCGAACCACACGACAAATCCGGACTCCGGAGAGATAAAAAAATGTTTTCCACGATACTGCATAAAATTGTAGGCACAAAAAACGAGCGGGAGCTAAAAAGGATGCAGCCGCTCGTGGACAGGGTAAACTCGTTTGAGGCGGAAATATCGAAGCTTACCGACGCCGGCCTCAGGGCGAAGACGGACGAGTTCAAAAACCGCATTGCCGCCAATAACGAGACGCCGGACGACCTCCTCCCGGAGGCGTTCGCGGTTGTGCGCGAGGCATCGAAGCGGGCGCTCGGGATGCGTCACTTCGACGTCCAGCTAATCGGCGGCATCTGTCTGCACGAAGGCAAGATTGCCGAGATGAAGACCGGCGAGGGCAAGACGCTTGTAGCGACCCTTCCGGTATACTTGAACGCCCTGGAGGGCAAGGGGGTGCACGTCGTTACGGTGAACGACTACCTCGCCAGGCGCGACTCCCAGTGGATGGGCGAGATATACCGTTTCCTGGGGCTCACGGTGGGCGTCATAGTCCACGAGCTCGACGACAAGGAACGCCAGGAGGCATACGCCTGCGACGTCACGTACGGCACCAATAACGAGTTCGGCTTCGACTATCTCCGGGACAACATGAAGTTCGACCTGAAGGACTATGTCCAGAGGGAGCTTAATTACGCCATAGTGGACGAGGTGGACAGCATACTGATAGACGAGGCAAGGACGCCGCTCATCATCTCCGGCCCGTCGGAAGAATCGACCGACCTTTACTACCGCATAAACGAGATAATCCCGCGCCTGAGCAAGGAAGAGGACTATACAATCGAGGAGAAGACCAAGACCGCCGCCCTCACGGAATCCGGAAACGAGAAGGTGGAGCGGATGCTCGGAGTGCAGAACCTCTACGACCCGGCCAATATCGAGCTTGTCCACCATGTAAACCAGGCCCTGCGCGCCCACGCGATGTATAAAAGGGACGTGGATTACGTCGTCAAGGACGGCGAGGTGGTAATCGTGGACGACTTCACCGGCAGGCTCATGCCGGGCAGACGCTGGAGCGAGGGACTCCACCAGGCGGTCGAGGCCAAGGAAGGCGTCAAGATCGAGGCCGAGAACCAGACGCTTGCGACGATTACCTTCCAGAACTACTTCAGGATGTACCATAAACTCGCCGGCATGACGGGCACCGCCGACACCGAGGCCGGAGAGTTCGCAAAGATATACGACCTCGAAGTCATGGTCATCCCCCCGAACCAGCCGATGGTAAGGGTGGACAACTCAGACCAGGTCTACAAGACCACGAAAGAGAAATACAACGCCGTCGTGGAAGACATCATCGACTGCAACAAGCGAAACCAGCCCGTCCTTGTCGGCACCATCTCCGTCGAGAAGTCAGAGCAAATCTCGTCCCTCCTGAAGAAAAAGGGCATCCGGCATAACGTCCTGAACGCGAAATACCACGAGAAGGAATCCGAGATCGTATCCCAGGCCGGACGCTCCGGGACGGTGACAATCGCCACGAACATGGCGGGCCGCGGCACGGACATACTCCTTGGCGGGAACCCGAAGATGCTCGCGAAGCAGGAGCTCCTGGGCAAAGGGGTTAACCCGGACGAGGCCGACCAGGCGGAAGTGCAGGCGGAGGTTGACAAGTGGAAGCTCATAACTGACGAGGACCACAAGAAGGTCGTCGAGGCCGGAGGGCTGCACATCATCGGCACGGAGAGGCATGAGTCCAGGCGCATCGACAACCAGCTCCGCGGCCGCTCCGGACGGCAGGGAGACCCCGGCTCTTCGCGCTTCTATCTCTCACTCGAAGACGACCTGCTCCGCATATTCAACTCCGAGCGCATCGCCGCCATAATGAACCGCCTTGGCATCGAGGAAGGCGTGCCAATCGAGGCAAGGATGGTGAGCCGCGCCATCGAGAACGCCCAGAAGAAGGTCGAGGGCCATAACTTCGATATCAGAAAACAGCTCCTCGAATACGACGACGTGATGAACACGCAGAGGAACGTCATCTACGAGCAGCGCAGGCAGGTACTGGCGGGCGACGACATGAAGCAGGACGTCCTGGAGATGATAGAGGACGTATCAAGCCAGCTTGCCGATACCTTCTGCGAACAGGGAAAATATGCCGAGGAGTGGGACTTGAAGGGACTCACGGGCGCTGTAAAGAAAACCTTTTCCGTTACGCTCGACCCGGAAAAGCTCCGCTCCGTGGACAGCGTCGAAGAGCTGAAGGAATCCCTTGCCGCGACTCTCAGGGAGGCGTATGAAAAGAAGGAGCAGGACGTAGGGACGGAGTTCCTCCGGTGGCTTGAGAAGCGCGTGGTCCTCGACATGATAGACTCGCTCTGGAAAGAGCACCTCCTGAACATGGATCACTTGAAAGAGGGCATAGGCCTTCGGGGCTACGGGCAGCAGGACCCGCTCGTGGCTTACAAGAAAGAAGGTTTCGACATGTTCATGGAGATGGTTGACCGCATAAAGTTGGACACGCTGGAGAGGCTCTCGACTGTCCAGCTTGTGCGGCAGGAGGCGATGGAGCGCGAGACGCGGCGCCGGCCCCAGAAGCTTGTGATGAACCGGGGCGAACAGGGAGACGAGCCGAAGAAGCCGGTGCGGGCGGAGAACAAGGTCGGGCGGAACGACCCCTGCCCCTGCGGCTCCGGCAAAAAATACAAGAAGTGTCACGGGAGATGACGTTGATAGTGATTCGTGTTCACGTAGAAAAAAGCCTGTCATTCCCGATTATGCTGCCCGTGAGGTCTCATGCGTTATAAGATTGCAGGCATACAGATGTCCTGCCAGGAGAGTGTCGAGAGGAACCTGAAGAAGGCTTCCGAGATGGCGCGCTACGCCCTTGAGAACGGGGCGAAACTTATCGTGTTCCAGCAGCTCTTCCACCTGCCGTGGTTCCCGGCGAACCAGGACGAGGGCGCGTTTTCTCTCGCGGAAGGCGAGGACGGCGAGACAATATCGAAGATGAAAGAGCTTGCGCAGGAGAGCGGCGCGGTATTCGTCTGCCCCGTTTTCGAGAAATCCTCCGGCGGAAAATATTATAACACCGCCTTTATAATCGACGCCGACGGGAGCGTCGCCGGGAAATACAGGAAGGCGCATGTCCCGGACATACCCCTCTGGCGCGAGAAGTTTTATTTCCAGCCGGGAGACACCGGTTTTCCCGTATTCGACACGTCATGCGGAAAAATCGGCGTCCAATTGTGCTGGGACGTCTTCTTTCCGGAGGGCTTCAGGGCGCTGGCGCTTAAGGGCGCGGATGTCGTCCTGGCCCCCACGGCCGCGGCGTTCGCCTCCGCGTCGAAATGGGAGCGGATGGTAACGTCCGCGGCGATTGCGAACGGGATATACGTCTTCCGCGTGAACCGCGTGGGCGGCTTGGAGCGCCAGAGGTTTTACGGCAAGAGCTTTCTTGCGAACCCGTTCGGCGAGATTGTCATCGAGCCTACCGGGAAAAGCGACGCGGTTGTCATGGCGGAGATAGACACGGACACCGTATCCGAGGCGCGCGAGCTCTGGAATTTCCTGGGCGACAGGCGCCCGGAGACATACGGAGACCTCCTGGGGGAGTTTAATTAATTGGCCTGGTTCAAGAAAGTAAAGGCCCCGAAGGCCCAGCAGCCGGAAAAGAAGGTCAAGATCCCGGAGGGCCTGTGGGTAAAGTGCGACAACTGCAAGGAGATTGTCTATAAAAAAGAGATAGACAAGAACCTCAAGGTCTGCCCGAAGTGCGACTATCACTTCAGGATTACGGCTAAGGAGCGTCTTGACCTCATAGCCGACGAAGGCAGCTTTACGGAGATGTCCCCCGGCATGGCGCCGAAGGACTTCCTGGATTTCAGGGACACCGTGCGCTACAGGGACAAGCTGAAGAGTTACCAGGACGCGACCGGCCTTAAGGACGCCATAATCGCGGGCGAGGCGAGAATAGGCGGCTATTCCGTCACACTGGCGGTGCTCGACTTCGGGTTCATGGGCGGGAGCATGGGTTCGGTCGTCGGCGAGAAGATAGCCCTGGCGGCGGAGAACTCCCTCGAGAAGGACATGCCGTTCATTACTTTCTCGTCGTCAGGCGGGGCCAGGATGCAGGAGGGCCTGGTGTCCCTTATGCAGATGGCGAAGACATCGGCCGCCGTGGCGAGGCTGGGGGAAAAGGGAATTCCGTTCATATCCGTCCTTACGGACCCGACTTTCGGCGGCGTGTCGGCCAGCTTTTCGAGCCTTGGGGACATCATAATCGCCGAACCCAGGTCGCTTATAGGTTTCGCCGGGCCGAGGGTAATCGAACAGACGATAAAGAAACAGCTCCCGGAGGGCTTCCAGCGCGCGGAGTTCCAGCTCGAACACGGACAGGTTGACATGATTATCGACAGGAAACGCCTCAAGGAGACGCTGGTGAATATCCTTGCGTTCTTCCGTGGAAACGCGAAGTGACGGACTTCGGCCAGACGGTGGATTTCCTTTTCGGCCTCCAGAAGTTCGGGACGAAGCTGGGCCTTGAGAACACATTCCGGCTCCTCGAAATACTGGGGCATCCGGAGCGGGGAGTCAGGTTCCTGCACGTGACCGGGACGAACGGCAAGGGCTCGGTGTCCGCGCTTTCGGCGTCCGTCCTGAGAGCGGCCGGATACAGGACGGGCCTCTATACGTCCCCGCATCTTGTGAGTTTCACCGAAAGGATGACGGTGGACGGGGATGAAATATCCAGGGATGATGTCGCAAGGCTTGCGGACAGGTTAAGACGGCTGCTGGATGCGCGCGCCCCCGACATGAAACCGACTTTCTTCGAGTTCACCACCGCGATGGCCCTGGATTATTTCAGGGAGAAGGATGCGGAAGCGGTGGCGCTGGAAGTCGGGATGGGCGGCAGGCTCGATTCGACAAACGTGATAACGCCGCAGTGCTGCGTGATAACCAACGTGGAGATGGAGCACAGGGAATATCTGGGAGACACCATAGAGGCGATTGCGCGCGAGAAGGCCGGGATTATAAAGCCGGGCGTGCCGCTTGTCACGTCCGAGAAGAAGCCGGAGGCGCTGGACTGCATCATGGGCGTATGCCGCGAAAATGATGCGCCGGCATATGTTATGGGCGCGGATTACGGTTATCGCTCCCTTGGTCATCGCCGTGAAGACGGGATATTTATCCAGGAGTTCGATTACTGGGGGCCGGGCGGCGAGATGAAAGGTCTTCACGTCCCGCTCGCGGGAGAGCACCAACTGAGCAATGCCGCAGCCGCCGTTTGCGCGTTGTCCGTGTCCGGAATGAACGTCCCCGAAAAGGCGGTAAGAAAAGGTCTTGCATCCGCCAGGTGGGAGGGGAGGCTGGAAACCGTCTCTCAAAGGCCGCTTGTCGTGCTGGACGGTGCGCACAATGCGGCTTCGGCGAAAATACTCGCGGAGGCGGTAAAAAAATATTACGCGGGACACTACGCGCGGCTCCTGCTTGTCCTTGGAGTCCTGGCGGACAAGGACTTCCGGGACATGGCGGCGTATCTTATGCCCCTGGCGGACAGCGTGATATTCACGCAGGCCGACTACAGCCGCGCCGTTCCCGCCGATGAACTGTCACGCAGTCTCGGCGGCGGCAAGGGCGAGACAATGGTCTGCGCCGACGTGCCGGGCGCGCTTCTAAAGGCGCTCTCCCTGGCCGGGCCCGACGACATGGTGCTGGTAACCGGCTCGCTGTATGTCGTTGGAGAGGCGAAGGCATGGCTGTCTAAGAGGGAGCAATTCCTTAAGGCATGAGACCTCTTGTATGCGCTCTTGCGGCAGCGATAATAATGGCGTTTGCGCCGGTCTTTTCCGTTTCGTATGCCCTTGCCGCGGGCGCCGACAATATCGGCGGGACGATAAAATCCATAGCCGATGCCAAAGAGCCGGTTACGATTCAGGCCGACAGCCTCCGCTACGACCGTAAAACCGACACATATTTTGCCGAAGGGCACGTGAAGATTACGCAAAAGGGATATACCCTGACATCGCAGAAAGCCGTCTTAAACGAGAAAACCGGTGAAGCCGAGGCCAGGGGCAAGGCGTATCTTGTCTCGTCGGATAATATTATCTTCGCGGATGTTATAAAAGTAAACTTCAACACGAAGCTTGGCGTAATAGAGAAGGGGAACATCCTCGTAAAGAAAGGCGACTACCATATAGGCGGGAACCCTCTGGAGAAGGTGGGCGAGCAGGAGTATGTGATAAAGGACGGGAAATTCACAACCTGCGACGCGAGAAGCCCGTTCTGGTATATGCACGCGACGTCGCTCGACGTCCGGATGGACAGGGACATCTTCGCAAGGGGAGCGGTCTTTTATATCAAGGGCGTTCCCGTGCTCTACATGCCGTATGTCTGGCTCCCGATGCTGAAGCCCCGCACGAGCGGGTTTATGATACCGTCGGGAGGATACAACACGGAGGACGGGGTGAGAATAGTCGAGAGCTATTACTGGGCGCCCGTCGGCAACTTCGACAGCACGCTCACGCTCGATTACAGGAGCCTCAGGGGCCTCGGCGTGGCGGACGAAATCCGCTACGCGCGCAGCAAGGACACCTTGCTTCGGCTTTACGGATACTACATGAGAGACCGCATTGTTCATTCTAACAGGTATAACGTCTCGCTGAATTATCGGGAACTCTTTACGCCGGACCTCTCCGGCATGGCCGGCATAAACTTGAGCGACAAACAGTTCTTCAGGGACCTGACCAACGCCGCCCGCGAGAGGACGCAGAGGACGCTGGATTCAAACGTCTGGCTCGACGACCTCCAGAACTGGGGCAGGGGGTATTTCTTCGGGCAGTACACCGAAGGGCTCGACCCTACGCAGAACAACGACGCGATAGTCCAGCGCCTGCCGGAGGCCGGTCTTGACGTCGTCAGGAAACAGCTTCTAAACCAGCCGCTTTACGTAAGTCTCGATTCCTCCGCTAACGACTTCTACAAGACAAAGGGCGTCTCCGGCGGCAGGTTCGACATCTTCCCAAGACTCTCGTACGACTTCAACCTGGCCGGAATAAATTTCGAGCCGAAGACCGGATACCGCGAGACGGTGTACAGCCTGGACAACAATCACGAAACCGCGAAGTTCGATCCCAATACCGGCAGCAGCGTTCTGGTGGACAAGAGCGACGAGGAGCGCGGGCTGTTCGGGGCGGGGATAAAGGCTCAGACAGACCTGTACAAGCTCTATCTTTTCAATAGCGGCCCGTTTGAAGGTGTCCGGCACACGCTCGTCCCGGCCATCGCGTATAATTACGTCGCCAGCCAGGGAGGTATAAATTTCCCGGATTTCGACGGCGTTGACACCCTCGACAGCGAATATGTAATGCCTTCCATTCCCGGCAATGTAGTCAAGACACTGCCTCCGAGGCGCAACATGATCGCGTATTCGCTCACGAACCGTTTCGTTCTGAAATACAGGGACGGGACTCCGGAGCCGAGGGTGGACTACCTGACCGTCAAGCTCAGCCAGTTCTACGACTTCTACGCCGACACCTTCATAGGAACGAAGAGACGCAGTTTCTCAAGCCTTTACGGCGAAGTAAACTACAGCTCGTCGTCGCGCATCACGCTGGACAACGACTTCCGCTACGACATTTACCATGGGAGCATACGCTCCGTTGATACCAGTCTCGGGTACAATGCCCAGGACGGGTCCTGGCACGCAGGGATAGGCCAGAGATATTCGCTCGACGCAGAGCAGACCTTCATGTCCCCGTCGTATTTCGATTTCTTCACCCCCAGCACCAACTTCGCCACCGATTTTCTGCTGAACCAGGCGGATGAAGAGAGCACGGTCAACTTCCTGACGCTGGACGGCGGGATAAAACTTGGGACTCACTGGAACTTCTCGGCCAAGATATGGTACGACTGGCACACCCGCAATCTCCGCGAGACGGACGGTTCGGCGGGCTACAGTTCGCAGTGCTGGGGAATAACATTCAACTACTTCAACAGTCCTTTGCGGAAGCAGTACATGGTCATGCTGAACCTCAAAGGCATCGGGAACGTAAAGTTTTAAACAAAGCTCAAAGGAGCGCTTATGAAGGGGCTGATACTTTCCGGCGGCAAGGGCACGAGGCTTCGCCCTATAACCTACACCAGCGCGAAACAGCTTGTGCCGGTGGCGAACAAGCCCGTGCTCTTCTACGGCATCGAGGCCATACGCGACGCCGGCATCACGGACATCGGCATAGTCGTGGGCGACACGAAAGAAGAGGTCATGGCGGCTGTCGGCAACGGCTCCGGTTTCGGCGTAAAGGTTACGTATATCGGGCAGCCGGAGCCGCTGGGCCTTGCCCATGCCGTGCTTGTGGCCGAGGATTTCCTAAAGGACGACCCTTTCGTGATGTACCTGGGGGACAACCTCATCCTTGGCGGCATAAAAGAGCTCGCCAAAGAGTTCATGCGGGACAGGCCGAACGCCCAGATACTCCTGGCGAAGGTGGCTAACCCCAGGCAGTTCGGCGTCGCGGAGCTTAAGGACGGCAAGGTCGTGAGGCTAATCGAGAAGCCTTCCGAGCCGAAGAGCGACCTCGCGCTGGTCGGTGTTTATATGTTCGACCAGAATATCATCAAGGCCGCAAAGCGCATAAAACCCTCGGCCAGGGGCGAGCTTGAGATAACGGACGCGATACAGTATCTCATCGACCAGGGTTATACCGTGCATCCGCACATGGTGAACGGCTGGTGGAAAGACACGGGGAAGCTGGAGGACATGCTCGAAGCGAACAGGATGGTGCTGGACAGCCTTGCCACCTGCATTTACGGGCACGTAGATTCGTTGTCCACGGTGGAGTTCAAGGTCGTAGTCGAGAGCGGAGCGGAGGTCATAAACAGCGTCGTGCGCGGCCCGGCCATAATCGGCAGTAACGCGCGGGTAATCAATTCGTTCATAGGGCCGTTCACCTCCATCGACAAAAACGTCCAGGTGCTCTCCTCCGAGATAGAGCACAGCATCGTCCTCGAAGGGAGCATAATAAACGAGGTGGACAGGAGAATCGAGGACAGCCTCGTCGGACGCAATGTCGAGGTCGGGAAGTCCCCTATCAAGCCCACGGCGTACAGGTTCATGCTGGGAGACAACAGCAAGGTAGGGCTGCTGTAAATTCCTTCATCCCCCTCTTGGGTTAAGAGGAGGACCGAGGGGGCGTTACTATAAATTATCATAACTCCCCCTAACCCCATCTTATCTTAAGAGGGGGGAAATTGGCAAAAATTGGAGAATAAAAATGATCGACGGCGTAAAGGTGAAAAAGCTCCGCATGATACCTGACGAGCGCGGACGGCTTATGGAAGTCCTGCGCGCGGACGACCCGGAGTTCATCAAGTTCGGCCAGGTATACGTTACCACCGCCTGGCCCGGAGTGACGAAGGCGTGGCATTACCACAAGAAGCAGACGGACAACTTCTGCTGCGTGAAGGGCATGATGAAGGTCGTCCTCTACGACGACCGCGAAGGCTCTCCGACGATGGGCGAGGTAAACGAGTTCTTCCTGGGGGAGCATAACCAGATACTGCTCCAGATACCGCCGTTCGTCTGGCACGGTTTCAAGTGCATAAGCGACACGGAGGCGATGGTGATGAACTGTTCCACCGAACCGTACAATCCAAAGGAGCCGGACGAGTTCAGGAAACCTGCGCACGGAAGCGACATCCCTTACGACTGGGCGAGGAAGGACGGGTAGATGAGGACGCCCCGGAAAATAATGGTGACGGGCGGGTGCGGGTTCATCGGCTCCAACTTTATCCGCCACATAATAAACAACCGTCCCGATGCCGAGGTCGTCAACTTCGACGCGCTCACGTATGCCGGCAGCCTTGAGAACCTCAGGGACATCGAGAAGAACCCGCGCTACAGATTCATAAAAGGAAACATATGCGATCCGCGCGCCGTATCGGAGGCCATGGACGGCGCGGACGCCGTTGTCCATTTCGCCGCCGAATCCCATGTGGACAGGAGCATAGAGAATCCCTCAGTCTTTGCGATGACGAATGTTGTCGGCACGCAGGTTCTGCTCGACGCCGCGATGAAACTGAAGCCTGAAATATTCGTCCATATTTCCACCGACGAGGTCTACGGCTCGCTTGGGACGGAAGGGTATTTCACGGAAGAGACGCCGCTTTCCCCGAACAGCCCGTATTCCGCCTCGAAGGCCGGGGCGGACATGCTGGCGCTGGCTTGCCGGCACACCTTCGGCCTGCCGGTCGTCGTAACGCGCTGCTCGAACAACTACGGGCCTTACCAGTTCCCGGAGAAGCTTATACCGCTCTTCATCAATAACGCGCTGGCCGGCAGGCCTGTCCCGCTTTACGGAGACGGCCTGAACGTCCGGGACTGGCTTCACGTCTCCGACCACTGCAAGGCCGTGGATATTGTGATGCGAAAGGGCGCGCCCGGCGAGGTATACAACATCGGCGGGAACAACGAGAGAAGGAATATAGAGATAACGAGACTTATACTTGGAGAGCTCGGCAGGCCGGAAAGCCTGATAAACTATGTCACCGACCGCCTCGGCCACGACAGGCGCTATGCGATAGATTCCTCGAAAATACAGCGCGAGCTCGGCTGGAGGCCGGAGGTCTCCTTCGAGGACGGCATCAGGGATACCATAAAGTGGTATCAAGAGAATCGGGAGTGGCGCCGCCTCGTGGGAAAGGGAGCGTCCCTGTGAAGATTGCGGTTACCGGCGCGGCGGGGATGCTCGGGACGGACCTCATGGCGCGGCTCTCGGGAGCGCACGAGGTCGTCGGCCTCGACCTGCCGCAGAGGCTCGAATCGCACGTAGGGGCGCAATTTATTGCGCCCGTTGACTCAAACAAAATTTCTTTCCGCGCCTGCGACATCCTGGACGAGGTAGCGATCCGCGAACTGACCGCGGAACTGAAGCCGGACTGGGTGATACACTGCGCCGCGTACACGAACGTGGACGGCTGCGAAAAAGAGCCGGACAAGGCGTTCCGCTTGAACGCCGACGGCGCCAGGAATGTCGCAAAAGGGGCGTGGGGCGCGATGGCTAAGATGCTCTGCGTCAGCACGGACTATGTCTACGACGGGGAAAAAACGGAACCTTACGTCGAGACGGACGTGACGGGGCCGCTTAACGTATACGGGAAATCGAAGCTTAAAGGGGAGGTCGAAGTCCTGAACGTTCTGCCCGGAGCGCTGATTGTCCGGACATCATGGCTCTTCGGAAAGAACGGCCCGAACTTTGTCGAGGCGATACTCGCGCAGGTCGGAAAGAAGGACGAGCTGTCCGTCGTCTCAGACCAGGTGGGAAGCCCGACATACACCGTGGACTTGGCCGATGCGCTCGCAAGGCTTGTCGAGGCGGACGCCTCAGGCACATTCCATGCCGCGAACGAAGGATACTGTTCGTGGTTTGATTATGCGAGGGAAATCCTTAGGCTCTCCGGCGCCGCCGGCATAAACGTAAAACCGATTACCACCGAAGAGCTTGGGCGGCCCGCGCTCCGTCCGGCTTATTCGGTGCTCTCGAAGGGAAAATACGGAAGTACCACCGGCCACAGGATGCGCGGCTGGGAAGAGTCCCTGAGGGATTATTTGAACCACAGGAAATGATTCGCCTGTCATTCTGAGGCGTCAGCCGAAGAATCTATTTTTAATGAGGACTGTGGATTCTTCGCTTGGCTCAGAATGGCAATCATTTTAAGGAGGTTCTGTTATATGAATATCTGCGTCGTTGGTTCCGGCTACGTTGGGCTTGTCACGGGCGCGTGTTTTGCCGAATTCGGTCTGAAGGTTACCTGCGTCGATAATGACGAAAAGAAAATATCAGACCTGAAACAGGGGATAATACCGATATACGAGCCGGGGCTTGAGGAGGTGTTGAAGAAGAACATGAAGGGCGGGCGCATATCCTTCACCTCCGACCTCGCCGAAGCCGTGCAGAAGGCGCTGGTGGTCTTTATCGCCGTCGGCACTCCGCCCAGGGAAGACGGCTCCGCAGACCTCTCCTACGTGGAAGAGGTGGCGCAGAGCATAGCATTGAACATGAACGGCTACAAGGTCGTCGTCACAAAGAGCACCGTGCCCGTGGGGACGGGCGAGAGGCTGCGCGCCATCATCAGCAAAAGCCAGAGGGAGAAGATCGATTTCGATATAGTATCGAACCCGGAGTTTCTGCGCGAAGGCTCGGCCATAGAGGACTTCATGCATCCGAACAGGGTGGTGATCGGCGCCGATTCCGACCAGGCCATGGCGATTATGAAAGACCTTTACAGTCCGCTGTATCTGATAGAGACGCCGTTCGTCCTGACGAACGTCGCCACTGCGGAGATGATAAAATACGCCTCCAACGCCTTCCTCGCCGTCAAGATTTCTTTTATAAACGAGATTGCGAATATCTGTGAGCTTGTGCGCGCGGACGTGCACAAGGTCGCCGTAGGCATGGGGCTTGACAACCGCATCGGCTCGAAGTTTCTGCACCCCGGCCCCGGTTTCGGCGGCTCGTGTTTCCCGAAGGACACGCAGGCCATTGTGCAGATAGCGAAAGAGCACGACTACGACTTCAGGATTGTAAAGGCCGTGCTCGATGTGAACCACGACCAGCGCGCGAAGATGACCGACAAGATACGCGGAGTAATGGGCGGCAGTGTCGCGGGAAAGGTCATAGCCGTCCTGGGGCTTTCGTTCAAGCCGAATACCGACGACATGCGTGACGCGCCGTCAGTGCCCATAATCCGGGCGCTCCAGAAGGAAGGCGCCGTCATACGCGCGCACGACCCCGTCGCGACAAGCGAGGCGAAGAAACTCCTGCCGGACATAACATATTGCGACGGCCCTTATTCCTGTGCGGATGGCGCGGACGCCCTTGTGATAATGACGGAATGGAACCAGTTCAGGATAATGGACCTTCAGAAGCTCAGGCACAGCATGAAGAACCCCATTATAATCGATTTGAGGAACGTATACGAACCGGACAAGATGAGGGCGGAAGGCTTCAGATACGCCTGCGTGGGAAGGCATTAAAGTCACCGGGTTCCCGCTTTTGCGGGAACGACAATCTTTCCACCCTCGCCCCGGGGCATCCATTACCTATGGGTCGAGGAGAGAGGGGATAGGGTGGTGAGGGTTGATGTTATTCCCACCCGAAAAGAAAGTAACGATTTAAAGGAGGTTTATTTTGGCAAGGATACTCATTACCGGAGGGGCGGGTTTCATAGGCTCGCACCTGGCAGACAGGTTCCTGGCGGACGGGCACGAGGTAATATGCGTTGACAATCTCATCACCGGAGACGTCGCCAATATCTCGCACATAAAAAGCGATAAGTTCACGTTCATAAAATACGACGTGACCAACTACCTTTTCGTGGACGGCCCGCTGGACTATATCCTGCATTTCGCGTCTCCGGCCTCGCCGATAGACTACCTTGAGCTTCCCATCCAGACCATGAAAGTCGGCTCGCTGGGGACTCACAAGGCGCTTGGGCTTGCGAAGGAAAAGAAGGCCGTGTTCCTTCTGGCCTCGACGTCCGAGGTATACGGAGACCCTTTAATCCACCCGCAGACGGAGGACTACTGGGGCAACGTGAACCCCATCGGCCCCAGGGGAGTGTACGACGAGGCCAAGCGCTTCTCCGAGGCCATGACGATGGCGTATCACCGCTACCACGGAGTAAAGACCCGCATTGTGCGGATATTCAATACCTACGGGCCGCGTATGCGCATACGGGACGGGCGCGCGGTGCCGAACTTCATGTGCCAGGCCCTGAAAAACGAGGACATAACCGTCTACGGCGACGGCTCCCAGACCAGGAGCTTCTGTTTCGTATCGGACGAGGTGGACGGCATAACGAGGCTTCTGTTATCCGGCGTGGACACGCCGGTAAATATCGGGAACCCGGCCGAGATGAGCGTGCTACAGATGGCGGAGGCGATTGTAAAGATTACAGGCTCGAAGAGCAGGATTGTTTTCAAGCCGCTTCCGGAAGACGACCCGAAGGTCCGCCAGCCCGACATAACGAAAGCGAAGGGCCTGCTCGGCTGGGAGCCGAAGGTTGGTCTTGAGGAGGGACTGGCCAGGACGCTCGATTACTTCAGGAAGAAGCTGGGGGTGTAAATAATGCCTTATAGAATCGGTTTGTCACCCCCGCGAAAGCTGGGGCCCGGAGACTTTAAAAGGCGCTGGATTCCCGCTTTCGCGGGAATGACAGTCATGTTGACAATATTCCTGTTTTTTTCCTCTCCCGCCTTCGCTGCGGATTTGGATTCCGCGAACATCATCGAAAACAGCCCGTATGAGATTGGCTTTCTCACCGGGTATGGATGGGCGATGGATCATCACTCCGTTCAGCCCTGCATAGAGCACGCGGTCTTCATGCCGTCTATTTCCATTCTCCTGACAAAAAAGGAGCTTGGCGCGTCTTTTTTCCGGGGCCTCGTCCAGTATCAGGCGGAGCCTGTTGTCGGCGTTATAACGCATCCGAACGGCAAGGTGGAGGCGGGGCTTTCGTTTGCGGGCTTTAAATACAACTTCACCGCGCTTCACAGCCGGTGGTCTCCCTATTCCACCTTCGGCTTTGGGGCCATCTACGAGCCAATCGGCCATAACGTCCAGGGGTCGGATTTCAATTTCATAATCCAGACCGGTTTCGGCGTGCAGTATTTCATAGACGAAAAACACGCCGTAAACATCCAGTACCGCTACCGGCACATCTCCAACGCCCACATAAAAGACCCGAACCGGAGCATCAATTCGAGCTTCCTGCTCGTCGGATTTTCCTTCTTCTGATCTCGGATTCAGGGAAGATTATGATGAACGTGTTTGACGGGCCGGTAAAGAGCCTCACGTCTTCGCCGTAGAATTTCGCCACGCCGCTAATCATCCCCTTGAACAAATAAGCCGGCAGGCTCTCCCATTCTTCGAGGCCGCTGAAGCTCATAATCAGCGTGTCCCTGTCCTTCCAGTCGTAACAGAAAAACGGGCTGCCGCCGTCGGGAGCGGACATGGAAGAATGTATCTCGTTTAACTTGAGGAGAAACGACCGCGAGTCGTTTATGTCCGTTCCGAGATATGGCGTTATCTTTGGTATGTAATGTTTGAACCAGCGTTCGCCGTAGACCTCCGCAGTCTCTTCCAGTGGAATGTTCAGCGTCCTGCAGAGGTTTTCCAGCATGCAGAGAATCGCCTTGGGCGCAGTTTCGGATGAACTCGCCGATGAAATTTCGGCTATGCCTGAATACAGCAAAATTTTTTCCATAGATCCCTCGCCCGCCCTTGCAGCCAGAACATCCTTCATCCCGTTCAGCATCCCTCCAAGCAGCTCTTTCATAGGCAACCCCTCTCGTTTTGTGGATGGCTTTATCTTTGTTAATACAGTAAATTTAATATTTTGTCAATATTTTTAAATAAAAATTTTAATGTAAATGAAAAAGGCCCGGAATCCGTGTGGCGAGGGTTTTTTTTATTAAAAAAATTATATCGTTATGATATAATCCTAAATACAGTGCAAGGGGATGGGGGCGTAATATCTTGCGCCCCCATGTTTTTTGGATACCCGAGAGGACAAATGGAATCGTTCGCAATGCCCGCTCCGGACCCCTCCGTCAGCATAATAATTATCCTTTTATGCGTGCTTTTCGTGGCGTTTTTCTCCAGTTCCGAGGCCGCGCTCATATCCGTAAGCCGCCTGAGGATAAGGAGCATGGTCGAAAAGGGAGACGAAAACGCCAAGTCCGTCCAGAGGATAAGGGAGGAGCACGGCAGGCTCTTCGGAACGATACTCCTGACGGAGAACTTCTTCATAATTCTGGCCTCGTCTCTCGGCACCGAGCTGGCCATCTCGCTTTTCCCCAAATACCGGTTCGTCACGCTTGCCGCCTCGGCGGTCATGACCGTCTTCATCGTCATGTTCGGAGAGATTGCGCCGAAGACGTTCGCCGCGTCCAACGCCTCGAAGGTTGCGCTTATTGTCGCAAGGCCGATGGAGTTCATCATATCCATGATGCACCCGATAGTCCGGGTCTTCACCGGCGTTACGGGCGCGGTCATAAGGTTCTTCGGCGGAGACACGGAGAAGACCCCGTTCGTCACCGAGGACGAGATAAAGGCCATAATATCCATAGGCCAGGAAGAGGGCGCGCTCGACGTGCAGGAGAAGGCGATGCTGCACAAGGTATTCGAGTTCGGGGATACGCTTGCCGTGGAAGCCATGCGCCCCAGGACGGAGATAATCTCCATCGAGAACGGGGCAAGGGTCTCCGAGGCGCTTTCGCTCGTGGCGGAGCACGGGCACTCCCGCTATCCCGTCGTCCTGGAGTCCGTGGACGAGATCCAGGGCGTGCTATATGTCAAGGACCTCGTCATCGCCATGTCGAGGGGCGAGCTCGACGAAAATGATACAATAAAGAGGATGGTCAGGCCGGCATATTTCATCCCGGAGACAAAGCGCGTCCGCGAGCTCCTTACGGAGATGCAGGACCAGAAGATACAGATGGTCATCGTCATAGACGAGTACGGCGGAACCGCCGGGCTTATAACGCTCGAAGACCTCCTCGAGGAGATTGTCGGCTCCATACAGGACGAGTTCGACAGGGAGGAGAGCGAGGTGCAGATTGTAGATGAAAAGAATTTCGTAGTCTCCGGCTCGGCTGACCTCGACGAGGTAAGCCGGGAGACGGGCATAAATATCCAGTCGGGAGATTTCAACACAATCGGCGGGTTCGTATTCGGGCTTTTCGGGAGGATGCCGCGTCCCGGCGAGATATTGAAATACAAGGAGCTTAAGTTTGAAGTGCTCGAGATGGACGAGAGGAAAATAGGGAGAGTAAAAATCACGAAACCGTAGAAAAAAAGGAGGCGGCTTTGCAGAAAAGGAATAAAATAACGGTAATCGGCGCGGGCAATGTCGGCGCCACCGTGGCCCAGAGGATACTGGAGATGCGTCTGGGCGATGTGGCGCTCGTGGACGCGGTGGAGGGCGTGCCCCAGGGAAAGGGGCTCGACCTCTTGCAGTCCGCGCCGGTAATGGGCATAAGCGGGGACATAGTCGGGACCAACACCTACGAGGAGACCGCGGGTTCCGACCTCATAATCATCACCGCCGGGATGGCCAGGAAGCCCGGGATGAGCCGGGACGACCTGCTCTCCGCAAACGTGAAGATTGTCTCCGAGGTTACAAAGGCCGCTGCGCCGCTCTCTCCCGACGCGAAGATAATAGTCGTGACGAACCCGATGGACGTTATGGCGTATGTCGCGTGGAAGGTCAGCGGTTTTTCAAAGGAGCGCGTCATAGGCATGGGCGGAGTACTCGATGCGGCGAGGTTCCGCACGTTCATATCCATCGAACTCGGCATCTCCGCCGACAGCATCCAGGCATTCGTCCTGGGCGGCCACGGAGACCAGATGCTCCCGCTTCCGCGCTACACCACTGTTGCAGGCATACCCATTACGGAACTCATGGACAAGGACTCGATAGACTCCGTCGTGGAGAGGACCCGTAACGGCGGCGCGGAGATTGTTTCCATGCTCAAGACCGGCAGCGCCTTCTATGCGCCTGCCGCGGCCGCCGCGGTCATGGCCCAGTCCATCCTGCTCGACCAGAAACGCATACTGCCATGCTCGGCGCTCCTTGAAGGCGAATACAAGGTCTCCGGCGTCTTTACCGGCGTGCCCGTTATCCTTGGCCAGGACGGCGTCGAGGAGATCCTGCAAGTCACGCTTGCGGGCGGGGAGCGGGAGGCGTTCGAGAAGTCTGTCGAGGCGGTAAAGAAGGGACAGGAAGCCACGGGCTTCTGATGTCCGTTCCGCGCGGGCGCCCCGGCCAGGATTCGGCTCCGGACAATAAACCTCGGGGCTGGTTCCCGGCCCTCGTTCCCCGCAGGTGTTTGAAGCGTGAGCTTCTCGACCTGCCGCCGGACGAACAGGACAGCCGGGCGCTTCAGGGAAGCCTGATGGACATCAGGCGCGTGAACCTGTGGCTGGGGGGAGTCGGCTCGGCGCTGAAGGAGCTTGCGCTTGCGCTGGGGCGCATGGAAGCCGCCATCCCCGTCCCCTCGCCCGGCGGGCGAGGGGAGAGTGACGAAAAAGAGGCCCGGCGCCTTAAGATACTCGACGTCGCCGCAGGCTCTGCGGACATTACCGCCGCCATGGCCGGGTATGCGGAAGATAAAGGCTATGCGGTGTTTTCCGTGGCTGCGGACTTAAACCTTGCCGCGCTTTCGGCGGGGCGTGCCTGGAACCGCGAACCGGCAGCCCGGCTTCAACCGGTAGACCGGCCTCAAGGAAATTCTGAAATATCATATGTTCTGGCCGATGGCCTGAGGCTCCCTTTCCCGGATGGAAGCTTCGACATTGTCCATTGTTCCCTTGTGCTGCACCACCTGAGCCGCGGCGACGCCGTGAAATTCATGGCCGAGATGGCCCGCGTCTCGAAGTTCGCGATAATTATTGGCGACTTGCGCAGGAACATCATCCCCTGGGCGCTGATATGGCTATTGACCAGGCTTTTCACGGCCAACAGGTATACCCGCTGCGACGGGCCTCTCTCCGTCCTTAAAGCCTTTACGCCATCCGAGATGAGAAGACTCGCTGAGGATGCGGGAATCGAGGATTTCAGGATGAGGCGGCGGCGTTTCTGGAGGATGTCGTTACTTTTCTTTCGCGATAAAGAAAAGTAACCGAAAGAAAGCGAAACTGTCCGGCTTTTCTTGGGGTATTTTTAACTTCCATGCCGAATATAAAACTTTCCGTCGCCGCGTGCTTCGAGGACGGCTTCCTGGACGGGCTTTCAGGGTCGGCCGTGACGGAGCTTTTCGGCAAACTCCCATCCGACCCCGTCGGCGGCGGCAGGGCCTCTTTCATGCTCTCTCCGCTTTCCGCCCGGAAGCTCAAGGAATATATCGAAGCGGCAGGGAAAAAGGGGATTGGTTTCAATTACCTCCTGAACCCCGCCTGCATGGACAACACGGAATATACACGGAAGGGCCAGAAGGCCCTGCGCGCGGCAATTGATTTTGTCGAATCCGTCGGCGCCGGGAGCGTAACGATTGCCCTGCCTTCCATCCTGCCGATAATAAAGAAACATAACCCGGCCCTGAAGGTGCGGGTAGGGGTCTATGCGCGCGTGGACTGCGTTTCCAAGGCGAAGTTCTGGGAGGATATGGGCGCGGACTGCATAACGCTTGAGTCCATATCCGTAAACAGGAACTTCAGCCTGCTCGCCGCGATAAGAAAGGCGGTTAAAATCGAGCTTCAGCTTATAGCGAACTCCAACTGCCTTATGTTCTGCCCGCTCTCCGGCCAGCACATGGTGAACCTCTCCCACGCCTCTCAAAAAGGGCACGGAAGCGGCGGTTTTCTGATAGACTGGTGCGCCCTGCGCTGCTCTTACATGAAGCTTGTGGAACCGGTGAACTACCTGCGCTCGGAGTTTATCCGTCCCGAAGACCTGGGACAATATCAAATTCTCGGTTATAATAATTTCAAGATACTCGAACGCGGCGCCCCGGCGGCTGCCATGCTAAGGCGAATAAGGGCGTACGGGGAAGGCGGCTTCGACGGCAATCTCCTGGACCTGATACAGCCTTACGGCTATAAGGAGAAACGGCCCGGCGGGCTGAAGGATGCCGCGCATTTCTGGAAATATTTTCTAAGGCCGGGGAGCGTAAGACTTGCCGGTCTTATGAGGATCAGAAGGCTGGCCGTTAATCGCGGGCTTCTGGGAGCGCAGGAGGGCGAGCCGGTATATATCGACAACGGGAAGCTGGACGGTTTCCTGGCCGGCTTCAGAGATAAAGACTGCCGAGCCTCGGACTGCCTTGAGTGCGGGCACTGCGAATCCTACAGGCGCAGGGCGGTAGCCGTTGACGAAGGCTTCAGGAGCAGGATGCTTAAGGAATACGAAGAAGTCTTCCGGGATATGGATTCCGGAAGGACGTGGATGAGAAGACGTGTTCGTGTTTCGCGTTCGTAGGAGGCAAAAGATTCCTCCATGTTCACCGAGGACACCATAACGATAAACGCCCCGGCGGAAGAAGTTTACCGCCTGGCCTGTGATGTCCTCAGCTGGCCTGCGAAGCTCCCGCATTACCGCCGCGTAACCCTCCTCAAGGACGAAGGAGACCACCGGGTCGTGGAGATGGCGGCGAGCCGGGACGGCATACCGGTAAGCTGGATTTCCATCCAGAAATCCCTGCCGGAGACCGGCAGGATAATCTTCAGGCATATCGGCGGCCCCACCACCGGGATGTATGTGGAATGGATTATCAGGGAGAACGCCACGAAGCATGGCAGGACAACGCACGTCAGGATAACCCACGAGTTCGATCCGAACTGGGGGTCTGTCCTGGGCGAGTTTGCGGCGAAATATATCGTCGGGCGTTTCTTCGTCCATAACATCGCCTCGAAGACGCTTAAAAGGATAAAGGAAATAGCCGAGGGCCGGTAGGCCGGGGCTTGGAATTACAGCTTGGCGGACGTTATGAAAATCGCTGGATTCCCGCTATGGAAGGAGCCGGATTGTCTGATAAAATGCGTGTCGCAATAACGGGCATCGGCGCGGTAACGTCCATAGGCTTCGGCGTCTCCGGGCTTTGGGCGGGTGTCCTGGCAAACCGCTCCGGGATAAGCGAAATAACGTCCTTCGACGCATCGGGCTTCAGGACGAAGTTCGCCGGAGAGGTGCGGGATTTCAACGCATCGGATTATGTCAGCGGAAAGAATCTGAAACGCATCGACCGTTTCGCCGCGTTCGCCGTGGCGGCGGCAAGGATGGCGACGGAAGACTCGGGCCTCGACATCTCCAGACATCCGGAAACGGGTATCGTCATGGGCTCTGCCCTCGGCGGGCTTGCTTTCGCGGAGAACCAGCACGACATCTTCAGGGAAAACGGCCTGAGGTCCGTCAGTCCACACCTCGCAACGCTCGTTTTCGGCGCGTCGTCGTCCTGCCATATCGCAATCGAGCTTGGGCTGACAGGCCCGAACATCACCAATTCCAACTCCTGTTCGTCGGGCACAATGGCCGTGGGCGAGGCGTTCGAGATGATACGCGCGGGCCGGGCGGACGCGCTGATTGCAGGCGGTGCGGAGGCTCCGCTCAGTCCGCTCACGTTCGGCTCGTTCACGCTGATTAAGGCGATGACAGCGCGTAATGACAACCCGGAGGGAAGCTGCCGGCCATTCGATTCCGGGCGGGACGGCTTTGTCATGGGCGAGGGGAGCGCGGCGCTGATACTCGAAGAAATGGAACATGCCAGGGAGCGCGGCGCAAGGATATACGCCGAGGTCCTTGGCTACGGCCTGACAAACGACGCATATCACATGACGTCCTCCCGCGAGGACGGCGAATGCGCGGCAAGGGCGGTGATAATTGCGCTCCGGCAGGCGGGCATCCGCCCGGATAAGATTGGCTATATAAACGCCCACGGAAGCTCTACAAAGATGAACGACAGAAACGAGACCATCGCTATAAAGAAGGTCTTCGGAGAGCGCGCATACAAGACGCCCGTCAGCGGCACGAAGCCCTTCCACGCCCATCCGTTGGGCGCGACAGGCGCGATAGAGGCGGCAATCTGCGCGCTTGCAATACATAACGAATATCTGCCGCCGACGCTGAACCTTACAGACCCGGACCCGGATTGCGACCTGGACTACATCCCGAATATGGGCCGCAAGGCGCGCGTAAGTTATGTTCTTTCCAATGCCTTTGGCTTCGGCGGCATGAACGCGGCGCTTGTGCTGGGGCGCGTATAGACGATTGCGGCGATGGTTTTCCACGTGGAACATTGTAAAATCGACAAAATCGTCCGGGAAAAGTCCTTTATATTCCGATAGTTATGAAACGCATTCACATAAACCGCAATAATTCCCGTTAAGTCGTAATTCATTGATTAATAAGCTAAAGAAGCCCTTTTTATAATGAAAGCAGGCGCGTCCGCGCCCTACCCGTAAGCCCCGGAACCCTTCCCTCCGGCCACATAAACCGCCCCTGAATATGCCGCAAAATAGGGACACACTCATGTCTTTCATCGGTTTTCATTTTCAGCATGTATGTAGCCGTGGCTCGTGCAATGGGGCAGAGAAAAAACCTGGATTCCCGTTTTAATCTGAATGACATTCGCCTTGGCGGAAATGACTGGCGGCAAGGAACCGGCAGCGGATTTATGGGGCGGGAAATCTTTCGGTTGTATGGAAAGGTATTGACTTTATATAAAAAAAGGTTACTATATGACCGATAAAAACAGCGCGTAGGACGGTTCCGATTTAAATGATACACTGTATAGGAAATTGGTAAAGATTGCCTCAAGCCCCCATAGCTCAGTAGGATAGAGCACAGGTTTCCTAAACCTGGTGTCGCATGTTCGAGCCATGCTGGGGGCACCATAAAATCAAGGGGTTACGGTATTAGCCGTAACCCTTTTTTAGTCTAACGTGGCAAAATCGTAACATTTTATTTTAAAAATCCAGCCATTTGAAACATCGGCAAAGGCAATGTTTATCGGATAGTGTTATTGGTTGAGGAGCAAATGATAGAGATCATTCATACTGACCCCGTTATAGACAATGGTCAAGCTAAGAGAGTAATATGTGGCTGGAGAAGAGGAGACCGCCAGCCATGCAGCGACGCAAGTTTGACGCAATGGCCAAGTCGGCAATCGTCCTTGAGGGCCTGAAGGGCCGAAGCGTTGCCGACATTTGAAGATAAGCCGGACTCAGTATTACAAGTGGCGCGACCAGTTCCTTGCTAACGCGCCCTTGGTTCAATGGCAGGATGAGGGACGAGCTGCTTAACCGCGGATATTTTACACGCCGCTTGAGGCGCAGGTACTGACCGAGGGCTGGCGCAGGCAGTACAACGCCGTCAGGCCGCACAGCTCGCTGGGGTACAGACTGCCAGAGCCAGAGGCAATCGAGCCCTTAACTCTAACTTTACAACTGGTAGTACAAATTGGGGGCCACGCCACTCCATCGCTTATTTGTCCTCGAATTGCATAAAACTGGCATATTTATTGCCTCACTAATTATGATTGAAGTTGATTGATAATTTATTTCTTTCGCTTATAACTTTTCATCAGAGGTAGAATTTGGAGCCAAAGTCAAAAGATGGGTCATATGAGAAAAAACTAAACCAGCTTTTTATTCTTAACTGGTTTTCCAACCGCGTAAGGGTTTCAAGCGACTTGCAGGAGGCGGCTAATGTATCAGTTTGGGCGGTAGCCGAGGCCATAGGCTTCGATAAGGTATGCCTTTGGCTTATAGACAGTAAAGACGGCACCCGCCGGCTTATTGCATGTCATAGCACCGTAGGCGAAGTACTATCGACTCCGTTGGAGGTGTCTGGGCTGGAGGCTATTAAGTTTGACAAGAACGAGGCCTTTACGACTTCCAAGCCGCTATGTGCCGTAATAAAGGGCCATGTCGGAGGAGGCGACGTGGATGTAGCTGTCGCGCCGTTAGAGACATACAACCCGGAAAATCGCCAACTCGTCTGCTGGGAGCATTTTGGGTGCAACGACGAGAATTGTCCGGCAAGGAACAGCCCTCATCTGTCCTGTTGGGTTATAGATAATAGTTGTCGAATGCTCCGGGGGAGCGATAACATGCTTGCAAGAATGGACATATGCGGTAATTGCCCGGTATACAAGACCAATACTACGGGAAAGAATTTTGGCTTGATATGCGCCGATAACCGTGTGAGCAAGAAACCAATAACCCAGGATAATTTGAACTCATTAAACCTGTTTGCCAATTCTGCCGCAAGTCTAATGAGCAACATAATAAACATGGATAGGATAAAGAGGAATGAGCACCTGCTTGACAGCATTATATTTAATATGGCTGCAGGGCTACTCGTTATTGATCTGACGGGCAGGGTAAAGATGATAAACATCTCCGGGGCCGAGATATTGGGATGCGACCGCGAGGCAATAATCGGGAAAGACATAACGCTCATTTATCCGGAGACAGCCGGCATGCTGGAGATAAAACCGAGAATAATAGGCGAGGAGGTGGAAATCATTACGCCCAACGGAGCCGTACCGGTAGGTTTTAACAACAATCATCTTATTTCCAGGGACGGAAATCCGGAAGGTTTCATTGTGGTGTTCAGGGACTTAAGCGAGATAAAAAAGCTCCAGGACGATCTCCGCGAAAAGGAGCGGTTTGCGGCGGTCGGGAAGGTCGCCGCCGGCGTCGCGCATGAGATAAGGAACCCGCTTTTCGGTATTACCTCCGTTGCCCAGATAATAGCAAGGGAAACGAGCAATGAGAATCCAATAGGGCCGCTTGTGCAAGCTATGCTCTCGGAGACGAACAGACTTAACCGGCTCGTAGAGGATATGCTGCTTTACAACCGGACAATGAAGCTTCAAAGGCAGCCTGTCGACATATGTTCTCTTATAGAAAATGTCCTGGAATTTCATTTCATGGCGATTACGGAAAAGGGACTTAACGTAGTAAAAGAATGTTCTGCTCTGGAAATAGCGATGCTCGACCTCAACCAGATAAAGCAGGTATTCTTGAATCTCTTGGTGAACGCGATAGACGCCTCGCACGCAGGCGGAAATATAACGATTTCGGCAAGGCGGTCAGACGGAGCAATAAAGATAACAATATCCGATCAGGGAGTGGGCATACCAGGGCCTGACCTCCCGAAGGTATTTGACCTGTTCTTTACCACCAAGGAAAAAGGAACTGGCATCGGACTCGCCATCTGCCGCAAAATAATTGAAGACCACGACGGTACGATTGCGGTCAATAGCGTATCGGGTCAAGGCACGAGTGTCCATATAAACTTACCCTATATTCAGGTAACGACAGAGAGAACTTAAATGCCACATTCGGTATTGATAATCGACGATGAAGAGAGTATACGCAAGTCCCTGGGATACCTGTTTGCGGGGAAAGGATTTTACGTATCCTCCGCCGCGACCATAGCGGAGGGACTTAAGCTGACATGGGCGATCAGGCCAGATTTGGTCATTCTGGACAACAGGCTTCCAGACGGAACCGGGCTTCATGCGCTTGAAATGATAAAGGCCGAGCAACCAGACATTATGGTAATAATGCTCACAGGTTATGCCAATTTGCCGGATGCCGTGCAGGCCATGCGGAAAGGGGCCTATGATTATCTGACCAAACCGGTTGACATCGACGACCTGGAGATAGCGGTGGAAAGGGCGTTGGAAACCCAAGGACTCAAGAAGGAAAACCTGATACTGAAAATGAGGCAAGACAATTCCTATACAGGCATTGTCGGAAACTCCAGGGAAATCCATAAGGTGCTCCTGATAATAGAAATGCTCGCGGAAAATCCGGATACTACGGTGATAATTACCGGTGAATCCGGCACCGGCAAGGAGCTTGCGGCGCGGAGCATTCATAGCCTAAGCGTTCGGAAGGACAAACCTTTTTTGGACATCAATTGCGCCTCGCTGTCAGAGCATCTCCTGGAGTCGGAGCTCTTCGGACACGAAAGGGGTGCGTATACCGACGCGAAAGAAATGAAAAAGGGGCTTCTGGAAGTGGCCGACGGTGGAACGGTATTCCTGGACGAGATAGCCGAGTTGTCGATGAATCTTCAGCCGAAGCTTCTCAGGGTAATAGAGACCAAGACCTTCAGGCGAGTGGGCGGGACGAGGGACATAAAGGTGGATGTCCGGATAATGGCAGCAACCAACAAAGACCTGTCCGACCCGGAAAACCGCAAGAACTTCAGGGAGGATCTCTATTACAGGTTATGCGTGATGCCGGTGCATATGCCGCCGCTCAGGACAAGAGAGAATGACGTCCTTGATCTGGCGAGATATTTTCTCTCGCAAAGCGCGGCAATCAAAAAGAATATAACCGAAATTTCCAGAGAGGGTGAAAGCTATCTGCTTGCCTACGGATGGCCCGGCAACATAAGAGAGCTGCGGAACGTAATTGAGCGTGCCGTTATACTGTCGCCTGGCCCAGCCATAACTCCTGAACATCTGCCGCATGAGTTGCTCGGGAAAAGTGAGCAGATGGTGCGGGAGGAGAGGGGAAATTATATGTCAGCCCCATGTTCGCTCGACAGATTGGAAAAAGACCATATAAAAAAGACAATAGGTTTCTCCCATGGAAACCAGAGCCTTGCCGCCAGACTCCTGGGTATAAGCCGCTCTACATTGATAAACAAGCTGAAAAAACACAACCTCCTGTAGTAAAACCATACAGTCGTATTGTACGATTTTCGCACACCCTGAAATTCCTATAATAAATTTCCAGATAACACCTTGATATTATTGTGTTATTTCTGATGGCATTCTTATTGCTTTATCTCATGGCAACAATCCATATTTATTTAGGAGCGCATGATGGTGAAAAGGATTCTTATCGTCGATGATGAGCCGACCATTCTCCTGAGCTTGTCATATTGCCTGAGGACCGATGGGGTCGAGGTCATAACCTGTTCAAAAATAGAGGCCGCAGAAGAGGCTCTGACCAGGTATTCGTTTGATCTGGTAATAGCGGATATCCGTATGAGCGGCATGTATGGTATTGAAGGCCTGGAGTTATTAAGATACGTGAAAGAGCTGAACCCGGTGACGGCGGTGATGATTATGACCGCATACGGTTCTACGGAAATAAAAGAGGAAGCGTTCAAGCGGGGAGCATATCACTATTATGAAAAACCGGTGGATATTGACCACCTGCTGATGATGGTGAACCGTCTTGGGATTCCGGTGCCGGGTCCGGCTTCTGTGGAATAGGGGGGGGGGACAAAATGCTCAAGAAAATCCTGATAGTGGACGACTCAAGCCTTTTGCACCAGATGTACAAGCTGGTATTTATGCGCTATAAGGACTGTCAGCTTATCTCGGCCATGAACGGGATTGAGGCTCTGGATAAGCTTTCCCAGGAAGAAGCCATAGAGCTTATCCTTCTGGATATAAACATGCCGGTAATGAACGGTCTTCAGTTCATGGAGGCCTTAAGCAAAGAAGCGGACTTCAAGGCCCCGCCCATAATCATCGTGAGCACCGAAGGCAAGGAGGAGGACACCCTGCGCGGACTGTCTCTTGGCGCAAAAGGATACGTTAAAAAGCCTTTTCAGCCGGCGGAACTGCATAGCCTGATAGAGAGAATATTCTCGGGAATACAAAAAGTAGCCGTATAGGAGAGAAATGGAAGACTTAGATACTTCCGGCCTTATAAATGAATTTTTTGAAGACGCCATCGGGCACATAGACAAGCTCGACTCCTCGCTCATGGAGATGGAGAAATATTTGGGCCAGGGCGGTCTTGACGTGGAGCTTATATCAGACCTGTTGGGTTCATTGCATACCCTTAAAGGGAATTCCGGCATGATGGGTTTTGATTCCCTTCAGCAGTATGTGCACAATATAGAAGGAATTTTTAAAAAGCTGCTCGAAGATGGCTATGGCTCCGGATTAACCGACGAAAAACTCCAGAAGCTGTTTGACGCAGTCGCTGTCATGAGAGAAGCGCTCGAACGGCTCAGAGAGAATCCTAAAACGGAAATAGACCTTACCGAACAGATAAATGCTCTTGGCGAAACCTCGGCAGCCGAGGTTGGCTCTCCGGCGCCAATAGCCAAATCCAGGAGCGACAGCTTTAGATATATAGCGGATAAATCCAACATACTCAAGGTCGATTTCGGGCGCTTGGATCATCTGCTCAATCTGGCAGGCGAACTGATAATCCATAGGACCAGGCTGGCAATGACAAGCAGGATTTTCAGCGAACTTAACCTGGACAAAGCGGTGGCTTATAATCTTTCGGAAGTGACGGCGGAAATATTTAAATCAACCTCCCAGCTTCAAGAGGCCATAATGAAGGTGCGGATGCTGCCGATACGCCAGGTATTTCAGCGCTTCCCGCGGATGGTCAGGGATCTCTCCCGTGAAAGGGGCAAGGAGATAAACCTTGTTTTCCAGGGAGGGGAAACTGAATTGGACAAGACGGTTATCGACGAGATTGGAGAGCCGCTCATACACCTCATACGAAACGCCGTGGATCACGGCATAGAAGGGCCGGATGAAAGGCTTCAGAAGAAAAAGTCGAGCGTAGGAGAGATAACGCTCTCGGCCGCACAGGAAGGAAACCACATAGTCATAACAGTAGCTGACGACGGGGCTGGCATAGATATAAACGCCGTAAGGGCCAAGGCGGCCAAGGTCTACCCGGTTGAGTTTGTATCCGGTTTAAGCGACCAGGACGCTACGGAACTTATATTTGAGGCCGGATTTTCAACAGCGAAGAAAGTTACGGAAGTATCCGGCAGAGGCGTGGGGCTGGACGTGGTTAAGAAGGGCGTGACGAAACTCGGCGGCAGTATCGATGTTAATAACAGGCCCGGCTTGGGCACAGCGTTCACTATAAAACTGCCTCTTACGCTGGCGATAATCTCCGCGCTAATGGTGAAATCGGGCCGTTCGCTTTATGCACTCCCGCTTTCTTCCGTGGTAGAGAGCGTAAAACTCAATCCTGAAGACATAAAGACCATCAGCGGGGACGAGGTAATCTTTCTTAGGGACAGGGTTCTTCCGCTTGTCAGGCTCGACTGGCTTTTCGGATCAGATGATCCGGGGGAATCCGGGTGGACTGGCGAGCCAGGACGCGAGACTGCCGTGACATCCAAGCGCGCCTACGCGGTGGTTGTAGGGAGAGACGATAAGTTGGCAGCCCTGATGGTTGATGGACTGATGGGCAGGCAGGAAGTAGTGATTAAGGCGCTCGACGAATATCTCGGAGAAGGCGAGAACATAGCCGGAGCAACGATTCTTGGGGACGGAAGGGTTGTTCTTATACTTGACATAGCAGGCATTGTGAAAAAAACCGCATGTAAGCAGGATATTAAGGGAGGTATGAGATGACGGATGGCTTTCCGGAGCAGAAGCGTAATATAAAGCTCCCTTCTTCCGGGCTCGCGGAGGAGATATTGGGGCGGTCGGAAATCCCGCCGGAAGCGCCTCACGAGCCTGATGGTGAAACGGGCAGGTGTAATCAGATGAAACCAACGGGAGAAATACTCCACCTTGTGGGTTTTTTCCTGGACCAGGAGGAATATGCACTGGAAATAGTGCGGGTTCAGGAGATTATAAGGGCTGGGAGATGGACTTGGGTTCCAAACGCCCCTGCGCACGTCAGGGGCGTTATAAACCTTAGGGGCCGCATAATCCCCGTGATGGACCTTAAGGTCAGAATTGGCATGGGGGATTCCAGTGTGACGAAGGATTCAAGGATAATAGTAGTTGAGGTCGGCGACCAAGCGACCGGCGGCGGCAAGGCGCTCGGACTTCTGGTTGACAGGGTATTCCAGGTGTTCAAGATGCCGGGAGATGTGGTGGAGCCGCCTCCGGAAGAAATATCAGGCGCTGGAAATGGATATATAAAGGGCGTCGGCAAAATTGATGGACGGCTTATTATACTGCTTGATTTTGAAAACGTGATATGGAAGGACATAAAAGTCTGAGATAAAAACTGAGTAAACAGCCGGGAGGGGAGCAATGTTAAATAGAATGAAAATCGGCATGAGGCTCGGAATTGGGTTCGGGGCAATACTGTTAATCCTGGCAGTAGTTGCAGGCATAACCAACACCACGCTTACAACTGTCAAAAACAATTCAACGAAGGTCAATAACGAAACTGTGCCATTCGCCATTCTGGCCGATGAAATGTCAAACGACATAATTCAGGTAAATCAGTATTTAACGGATGTTTCCGCAACGCATAACCCGGGCGGCTTCAAGGAAGCGCAGGTATACGCCAAACATTTCGAGTCGGGCGTAAACAAATTCAGAAAGATATTCAAAAGGGAGAACGACAAAACTGCGCTTGCAAGAATGGATGATTTGCAGGCTAATTTCAATAGTTATTATGACGCCGGGCAAGACATGGCCAGTACCTATATTGCCAACGGTATTGACGCCGGCAATAAAAAGATGGCAGGTTTCGACAATACCGCCGTTACTCTTGCCAAAAGCATGGACGAACTCAAAAAAACGCAGATAGACAAGCTTGATGCGGCGTCGGCCGGTATAGCATTGTCGTTGTCCGGAGTTGAGAAGGTTATGTATATAATGACGATTATCTCAATATTCATCGGCGCGATTATAGCGGTCTTGATAACCAGGAGCATAACGAAACCGTTGGAGGAGAACATACGGATTGCCGACATGATAGCCAAAGGTGATCTTACGCAGAGAATCAAGATGCATTCAAAGGATGAATTTGGCACGCTGGGAGAAACGATTAATAAAATGGTAGTCGGTCTCAGTGAGATGGTCGAGACGGCAAACCAGACTGCAGCGCAGGTCGCATCAGCGGCGGACCAGGTAGGGAAAGGCGCGCAACAGATAAACAAGGGTGCGGCAACCCAGGCAAGTGCGGCCGATGAGACTTCTTCCAGCATGGAGGAAATGGCCGCATCCATACAGGGTGTCGCCCAGAATGCAGAACAACTCGCCTCTAACGTAGATGAAACCTCTGCAAGCATAAACCAGATGGTCGCCTCAATAGAGCAGGTCGCAAAAAACAGCCAGTCCATGGCATCGTCTGTGTCAGAGACATCGGCTACCATTGAGCAGATGACGGCCTCTATAGACCAGGTTGCGAAAGACTCCGAGGGGCTTTCATCGTATGTGGAAGAGACCTCGGCCACCATCGAGCAGATGGTCGCCTCTATAGGCCAGGTAGGGAAGAACGCAGCCAAGCTTTCCAGCACGGTATCCGAGACCACGGCAACTATAGAAGAGATGGCTGCCTCAATTAAGCGGGTAGCGCTGAATGTTTCCGAGGCGGATGACATATCACAGAAAGCGGCTGAGGTTGCAAAGGCCGGAAGTGAGGCGGTAGAGCTTACCATGGATGGGATAAATCGTATTACCCGGACCATGAATGCCACTTCTGAGGTTATGAGCGGTTTAGGCAAACGCTCGGAAGAGATAGGCAAGATAGTTGGAGTGATAGAGGAGATAGCGGATCAGACCAACCTTCTTGCGCTGAACGCGGCGATAGAGGCCGCCAGGGCGGGCGATGCAGGCAGGGGATTCGCCGTTGTGGCTGACGAAGTGCGCAAGCTGGCCGAGCGGTCGGTAGTGGCCACGAAAGAGATAGGAGAGGTAATAAAACAGGTTCAGGAAGAAACCGGGCAGGCTGTCAGGACCGCCGAGGCAGGGGTCGCTGAAACCCTTGAGGGCAAGAAGCTTGCGGACAAGGCCGGGGCTTCGCTGGCCCGAATATTGGAAAGCGTGGGCGCCACCAACCGCCTTATGACGGAGATAAACAAGGCATCATCCGAGCAGGCATCCGGAGCCGTACAGGTGCTTAAGGCGGTCGAGAATATGAACGCCGCGACTAATGAAGTAACGGGGGCAGTGAAGGAACAGGTGGCCAGTTCGGATCAGATAAAAAAGTCCGTGGAGAATATGAATGCCATCGCCCGGCAGCTTGCGGGAGCGATGAAAGAGCAGTCTGACGGCGGCAAGCAGATAAGGATAGCAGCGGAAGACATGAACCGTGTTACAGGTCAGGTGTCCTTGGCGACAAAAGAACAGGCGGCCGGAAGCGCGCAGATAATAAAAGCTGTAGAAAACATGAATTCCATGACTCAGATAGTGGCAAATGCAACCGCCGAACAGAAACGCGGAGGCGAATTGGTCGTAAAAGCGGTCGAGAATATCTCGGATATTGCAAGGGAGAATCTGGGCGCAGTCAAGCAGATGAGTTCCGCCGCCGAAAACCTGACGTACCAGGCGGAGTCCCTTCAGAGAGCGATAAGCATATTCAAGACCAAGGATATTAACGTCAATTGCTGGGACGTCATGCACTGCGCCACCGATTTCAGACTGAAATGCCCGGCATATCAAAACCCGGAAAAACGCTGTTGGCTTATAAGCGGCACGTGGTGCAAAGGTGTTCAGCAGGGCGATGCGAGGGCGAAACTTGCGAATTGCATGCACTGCGAGGCCTACAAGGTAATGCAGGGGATAGCGTACCAGCCGGCGAGGAGTTAAGTTGCCGACCATTACTCGGGAACAGCTTGCTAAATTCAACGAACTTGTATTGGATAAATACGACCTGTTCTTTCCGGCGAGCAAGCAGGTCTTTTTGGAAAACCGCCTGTGTGAGCGTCTTCTCATTGGCGGATACGGTGATTACGAGAGTTACTACAATTGTTTATTGGAAGATTGCGAAGAAATGCAGCTACTGATTGAGGAACTTACAGTAAACGAAACACGGTTCTTCAGGAATCCAAGCCAGTTCAAGGCGCTCAAGGAAAACATTCTTCCTGAAATGATAGAGAAAAGGAACAGAGAGGTTGTTAAATCCTGGGGCGATGCAACGCGGCCCTGGAAGTGGGGCGAGAGACATCCTCTGATGCATTTAAGGATCTGGAGCGCGGGCTGTTCCACGGGCGAGGAGGCGTATTCAATCGCTTTTACGATTCTTGATAGTCTGAAGTTTCCGCGAGCATGGGATATCGAGATAACGGCCACGGACATAAACCAGTCAGTTCTGGACCACGCGAGGATGGCCGCTTACGATAATAATTCCGCGAATGAGATAGGGCCGGATATGCTTACGCGATACACTGACACGTCAGAAGCAGGTTTCGTTGTAAAGGAGTTTCCCGCCCGCCTTGTGAAATTTTACGATTCCAATTTAAAGGATCTATCGGCAGGGCCGGGAATTATGAAACTTAGGCCGGTGGACGGGCCGGGAATCGAATTGGACGCTTCGGGTTATTTCGACATTATTTTCTGCAGGAATGTGATGATTTATTTCGACAGAACCGCGCAGGCACGGCTGGTAAACGCTCTTTACCGATGCCTGAAACCCGGCGGTTTTCTTTTCACAGGGGATTCTGAACCCCTGCACCTCTTTGAGCACGAGTTTAATGTTATTACCGAAGGAGATGCCGTTTATTATGTCAAGCCTTCTTAAAGAGGGGCCAATGTATGCCTAATCAAGTCGAACATGTGCGCGTCTCCGGAGCGGCGGATATCCCCGGACTCCTTTCGGCGATGAAGACCGGAGACCTTAAGGCAAGGAAGGCGGCTAAGACGCGGATTTTGCAAGAAGGGATTGCCGAAGTTCTCGTCAGTCTGGAGGAGGCATTAAGGGACAACGACGATGCGGACAGAAGGAACTCCGCCATGGAGGTCTTCATAGGTTTAGGCGAAGATGCAGTGTTGGCCCTGTCGCGCCTCGCCGCCGACCCGGACTGGGAAATCAGAAATTTCTCCTGCGTGATGCTTGGCGCTATCGGGAGCCGTACCTCTGTCCCGGTACTCTTGAGCGCCCTAAATGACAAAGAGCCCAATGTTTCTCATGCCGCGGCAGAGGCGCTCGGCAAGATAGGCGACCAGTCGGCCATAACTCCGCTTTTGGAGGCGTTGGACAAAGGCGAATTCTGGAGCGCATATCCAATTATTGCCGCGCTTGGGAATTTAAAGGCCGAGAGTGCCGTTCCCCGTGTTTTAAAATGTCTGGATAATGAGCTTCTATCTCCGGGAGCAATCCAGGCGCTGGGAAATATTGGAAGCCCGAAAGCCCTTGATCCGCTTTTAAATATTATTCGGCTGGAGGGTTCCCCGGTTAGGGATACCGCGTTCCAGGCATTGATGGATATATTCAAAAAGATATCCGGCGATAATGGCTGTACCGAAGAGACATTGTCCGTAAAGGAGAAACTCCGCAATGAGTTTGGCATGGGGAATTTTGGGGCATATTTAATCGGGATTCTTGAAGGCAACGAATATCAATTAAAAGAGAACGCGCTTATGGCTGCAGGAATTCTTAAATACGAGGCGGCTGCGGGTAAGGCATTTGAACTGCTTGAAGACGATGATTTGGTTACGGCGGCCCTGGAAGCGGTCCGAGAGATCGGAATAGCGGCGTTGCCGGAAGCCAGAAAACACCTGAAGAACCCGTCAGGCCGCGTGCGGCAGGCGTTGGTCAATTATTTTAGCAGCCTGGTACCTGGGCCGGGAGTGGAATATCTTGTACGAATGCTCCATGACGATATGAATATGATACGCGCGGAAGCGGCTATAGCTCTTGGCCGGGTAGGAGCATCAGAGGCTGTGGGCGATCTGGCCGAAGCTTTGGAAGACGAAAGCTCCGAGGTGCAGGAGGCGGCGGTAGCCGCGCTTTCAAATCTTTCGCCCAAGGTTGTTTTTACCAAGCTCCTGCCGTACATTAAAAGCGGAAGCGATTCCGGGTATGTGGGTCCGGCCGCCGAGACACTTGGGCGGGTTGGGGCTGAAGAGGCCATAGGCCCGCTCGCTACACTGCTCGATGATCCAAGGGATGCAATACGCGAGGTAGCCGTAAAAGCCATTGGACGCATAGGCGGGGAGAATGCAGTCCCATACCTGTTCGTGGCGCTAAGAGATAATAGCCTTAAAGTGGCGCAACAGGCAGTTATCTCCATGGGGAAGGTTAGAGATCCGCACGTGTTGCAAAGACTTATAAAATTTGTGAGGGATAAGGACGAACGGTTCTGTTTCTATGCCATCGGGGCCTTGAAGGAACAAGGGGATCCAATCGCCATTTTCTCGCTCATGGAAGTTCTGAATGATTCGCCGCGCGAGTTGACGGTCGCGGCCCTTGAAGCGCTTGGGGCTCTGGGAAGAAAAGAGGCCTGCCAGGCTGTGCTTGAAACGGCCCGCACGGACGACATGGATATTCTCGTGGTCTCAGTCCGGACGCTTGGCCGGATTGGATGCGAGAAATCCGTCCCACTGCTAACGGAGCTTCTCTCGCACACCCATTGGAGCGTCAGGGCGGCGGCGGCGGAAGCTCTTGGCAAGGCAGGAGGTGATGGGGCTTGCGGAGTGCTGCGCTCCGCACATAAAGATGGCGATCATGGTGCGAAAAATAGCCACCAAGGCTCTTGCGGCGCTACATAAAGACATAGCAGCACATACTTGATACATGTATCATATTTGAAATTATCCGCGATTAATCTTCGGGGTCTTTTATGAATTTTAACACGATAAATGAAACAGGAGCCGCACCTAATGAGGCCGAGACGGAGACAGCCTATAAAGAAAAGGCGTTATCTGAGTTTGAATTCAGAATTATCCGGGATTATATACACGATTACTGTGGAATTTTTTTTGAAGATGCAAAGATTCAGACTCTTGCCATGCGGCTTTCTTTTCGTATGGCTGTACTGGACATTGGCTCGTTCTTGGAGTATTACAATTATTTAAAATTTCACCACCGCGGCGAGGCGGAGATGGCGGATTTAATCTCCCGGCTTACCAACAACGAGACATATTTTTTCAGAGAGACAAATCAGCTCTCATTGCTTGTCTCACGGCTTAAGGAAAAAAAACAAGCGGGAAGCATTGCGCCTTTTCGCATTCTGTCGTGCGGCTGTTCGTCGGGCGAAGAGGCATATACTCTGGCAATAATGCTGGATGAAGCCGGAGTTTACGACCAGTGCAAAATAGAAATAACAGGCATGGACATCGACCAAAAAATCTTGCAAAAAGCAGAATCCGCAGAGTTCACCGCATATTCTTTGAGGTCTACTGACAGCGAGAGAACAGAGCGGTATTTCTTAAAAAACGGCGAAAAGTATCTCCTGGACGAAAGTATAAGGAATCGCGTCAGGTTTTTACACGGAAATTTGGTAGAGCATGATATTTTCGAGGAAATTAAAGACATGGACGCGATACTGTGCCGGAACGTCTTTATTTATTTCTCTGATGCGGCGATATGCAGAGCCGTTGAAACGTTTTATAACGCGCTTGCCCGCGATGGCTGCCTTTTGCTTGGACATTCCGAGTCGCTTTCAAGGATAACAGATATGTTCATTGCCGAGCGCCACAAAAACGCCATGTTTTACGTAAAAAGAGAGATTCGGGATGTGTAAAAAAATACGGGTGCTGGTAGTGGATGACTCGGCGTTCATGCGGAAGGCATTATACAGGATGTTGTCCTCAGATCCGTTGATAGAGGTGATAGACACGGCATCGGATGGCGAGGAAGGATATAAAAAGGCCCGAATGCTTAAACCTGACGTGATTACCCTGGATGTGCGTATGCCCGGCATGGACGGCTTAGACGCTCTCAGAATGATAATGACGGACTGTCCCGTGCCTGTTCTCATGCTCTCGTCATTGACTTCCGAAGGCGGCGAAGTGACCTTGAGGGCGCTTGATTTAGGCGCCGTGGATGTAATCGATAAATCCTCCGCCCATACCGCAATGGATATACTTGGCATAGCCGGAGAACTTACATCGAAAGTCAGAGCGGTGGCAGGTGTCGATACCGATAAGATAGTAAAGAAAAGGACGCCAGTCGATGCGCCGCCGCCATCAATCCGGCCTCAAACCGGCATCACGGTCAAAGCCGACACAGGAGAGATGAAGGTCGTGGCAATCGGCGCATCCACGGGCGGCCCTCCCGCACTGCAAGAGATACTCTCGAAACTTCCCGCAGGCCTGAATGCGGCGTTTCTCGTGGTGCAACACATGCCGATGGGTTTCACCGCCTCTTTGGCTGAAAGGCTGAACAGCCTTTCAAAGCTGGAGGTTTCAGAGGCGTTCGACGGCGACTTGATAAGGCCGGGGAAATGCCTGATCGCGCCTTCGGGATTGCATATGACATTGCGTGTTGAAGAAGAGCTTTGCGTACATCTTTCTAAATCCCCGGAAGACAGTCTCCACCGACCGTCTGTGGACGTACTAATGGAATCGGTGGCAAAGGTAATGGGCGGCAGGGCGATAGGAGTTATACTGACCGGCATGGGGTCCGACGGAGCTATGGGTATAAAGGTACTCCATGACGCTGGCGGCAGGACAATAGCTCAGGATGAAGAATCATGCATCGTCTACGGAATGCCAAAGGTAGCGGTTTCATTGGGCGGAGTTGACAGGGTAGTCCCGTTAGATGGCGCGGTTTCCGCTATACTCGATGAACTTGGTACGGATTTGCCCTGATTTAGGTATGAACCGGAAGTGTTCTTCCCCCGAAAAAGTGGACACTCGGTCAGGCTTGAGATACCGTCATCGCCTTGAACTCGGACGAAGTCGAGGTTGACGAGTCGTATTCTGGCGGCGTTCAAAATGTGCCAGAATAAATACTCATTTTACACGAACTTCCTCAACCCTTCCCTGAAGTCAATCGGTAATATCCCCAGTTCGTCCATGAAATTCGAGTCGCAGACGTTGTCCTCCCGGAGCATGAGGAGCTGGTCGAAGGTGACCGGCGGTTTCGGGAGTATCGCCTCCATCGCCAGCACCGCCGGGCCTGCGAAGGGAATAGGTATGTGCATTAGGGGCTTCTTTTTACCCATGGCCCCGGCAATCTCCCGCACTACTTCGTTCAGCGTAAGCCTGCGCGGGCCGCAAAGCTCCGCGACCTTCCCGTGATATTTCGGCTCTCCCGTTATCCTTGCCAGCGCTTCCGTCAGGTCGTCTATGTATACCGGCTGGAAAAGCCCATTTCCGTTCCCGAGCAGAGGGATGAACGGCACGGGCTGTCCTATCAGAGACTTCATCCGTAGCGTGAACTCGTCGCCGGGGCCGTATATTATGGACGGGCGCGTGATTGTCCAGTTTAGTCCTGAGGCGCGCGTCATCTCCTCTGCGGCGTATTTCGTCTTGTGGTATTCCGAGCGGGCGTTCTCGCGCGTGCCGAGAGCGGACTGGTAGATAAAATGTTTCACCGTCCCGGCCTTCTTCGCCGCGTCAAGGACGTTTCTCGTGCCCTCGACGTGAATGGAGCGGAAGCTCTGGCCGGGCGCGGGCTGGATTATCCCGACGAGATGCACGACGGCATCGCAGCCCTGTGCCGCCAGGACAAGGGATTCCGGGTCGCTTACGTCGCCGACCGCAAGCTCGATATTGCCGCCGCCGAGCTTTTTCTCCGCCTTCTCACGGCTGCGCACGAGCGCGCGCACCGCCCTGCCTTCTGCGGCGAGTCTATTGACCAGACGGCTTCCGACGAAGCCTGTGGAGCCGGTGACGAGGATCATTTAGTAATATATTATAGCTGAAAATTCCCGGATTCACACCTTCGCGGGAATGAAAACCTTAACCCCTATACCTTCGGGAGAGTCGCTTAGACGCGATGCATCTGTTCATCTTCCGCCCCTTCGCGGCGTAGATGACGGCAGTGGGTGAGGGCTTAGTGCGTGTGGACGGTGTCGTGCTCGTGTTCGTGGGCATGGCCGTGCGCATGGCCGTGCCGGTGAACATGCGCCGCCCGGCGCTCGCAGTGGACTATGTCGCAGACGAGGTTATTGAACTCGCACGCGCCCTTCTCAAGCTGAAGCGTCGTGTGGTTTATATGGAAGCACGATATGAGGCGGCAGTTTATGTCGTCGATAATCTTCTTCCTCTCGCCCTGGTAGGCCGGGTCTATGAGTATATGCGCCGAGAGCGCGGAAATGCTCGGGCATATGCTCCAGACGTGCAGCCGGTGGACGTCGAGCACGTGGGGAACCCGTTTCATTTCGTCCACGACGGCGTTGATGTCCAGCCCCTTGGGCACGCCTTCCAGGAGGATGTGCGAGGCGTCATAGAGTACCTTTGCCGCCCCCCGCAGGATTACGAGCGAGAAAATTACGGACAGGATCGGGTCTACGAGATACCAGCCGGTGTAGTAGATTATTACGGCGCCGACAATGACACCCGCCGAGATCAGGACGTCCCCGACGACGTGCAGGAACGCGCTCCGGATGTTCAGGTCGTGCTCGTCGTGGCCGTGAAGCCTGTGGATGACGAAGAGATTGACAAGCAGGCCGAATGCGGCGGCGGCCAGCATCCCGACGCTCTTTACCGGCTGCGGCGCGGAGAGCCTGTGAACGGCCTCAAGGATTATGAAGCCGGATATGAGCACCAGCGTGACGCCGTTTATGAGGGCCGCGAAGACCTCGGTCCTGTGCCAGCCGTAGGTGCGGGTGTCGGTCGCGGGGAAGGCGGAGAGAAGGATTGCGAAAAACGCAAGCCCCAGGGAGACCATGTCGGTCAGGACGTGGACGGCGTCGGAGAGAAGGGCCAGGGAGTTCGTAAGGAACCCCGCGACGACCTCCACCAGGAAGATAAGTCCGGTCAGGGCAAGGGAAAAGAGAAGGTTTTTCGACTGCTCGGTATCCGTCTTGAAGCCGGCAAATAGTTTCATTAAAACCTCTTTAACTCCATCCCCTTACCACTTAAATAATAACCGAATTCCGACGCTTTTTCAAGGAAAATGGTTCCCGCTAAATTCTTGACTGCGCGCCGGTTCTCTGCTACTATCAAAAATTACGTTCAAGGGGCCAATGAAAAAGATAAAATTCGTCTTCGCCATCCACAGCCATCAGCCGGTAGGGAACTTCGACCACGTCGCGGAAGAGGCGTACCACAACGCCTATTATCCCCTTGTCGAGGCGATGAGGGGTGTGCCGTGGTTCAAGGTTTGCCTGCATTTCACAGGCTCGCTACTCGAATGGATCCTTGAGAACCACCCGGAGTTCATCCTTACCGTCGCGTCGATGGTCGAGTCCGGGCAGGCGGAGGTCATGGGCGGAGGGTTCTACGAGCCTATACTTGCCCTGCTCCCGGACGAAGACAAGCTGGGGCAGATAGAGAAGATGTCGAAGTTCGTCCTGGAGCATTTCGGCAAAAGGCCCAGGGGGATATGGCTTGCCGAGAGGGTGTGGGAGCCGCACCTGCCCGCCGCGCTGCATGACGCGGGGGTGGAATATGTCGTCGTGGACGACTTCCATTTCAAGATGTCGGGCCTTAGGGACTCCGAGCTTACCGGGTATTTCATAACCGAGGAGCAGGGAAAGACGGTGAAGGTCTTTCCCGGAAGCGAGAAATTAAGATACACGATTCCCTTCAAAGAACCCCGGGAGACGCTACAGTATTGGCGCGACATGCCGGATGCGGGTATCAACACGCTCTCCGTCATGGCGGACGACGGGGAGAAGTTCGGCGTCTGGCCGGGGACTTACAAGTGGGTATACGAAGACGGCTGGCTCAAGAGATTCGTAAGCGCGCTCGAAGAGAACAGGGACTGGATAGAGCCCTCGACCTTCAGCGAATATATAGACTCCGAAGGCCCTCGGGGCAGGGTGTATCTCCCGACAAGCTCCTACATGGAGATGGGGGAGTGGTCGCTCCCGGCTGCCGCGGCTGCCCAATATCAGAATTTCGTGGATGAGCTTAAAAACGAGCCGGGATACGACACAAAAAGGCTGTTCGTGAAAGGAGGGTTCTTCAGGAACTTCCTTTCTAAGTATCCTGAGGCGAACGCCATGCACAAGCGTATGCTACAGGTGAGCCGCAGGGTTCATGCCGGCATGCCGGCTTCGGGCAAAGCCCTCGATGATCTGTGGCGCGCGCAGTGCAACGACGCATACTGGCACGGCGTATTCGGCGGCCTATATCTCCCGCACCTCCGGGACGCGGTCTACCGGCACCTTATAAAGGCGGAAGTCGCGGCGGCCAGTGGACCGGCTTCGGACGGCAGGCTCTCCGTCGAGACCGCAGATTTTGACGGCGACCTCGCAGACGAGTTGATGATAGCGGGCGGGGACATCGCCATTTTTATCGACCCCGGCGAGGGCGGGATAATCTACGAGCTGGACTACCGTCCAATAGCCATGAACATGATGAACACGCTCTCCCGGCGTCCGGAGGCATACCACGGGAAACTCGCCGAAGCGCAGGCGGCTAATCCCGGCGGCGCTGCGACGATACACGACAGGATGGGCGCGAAGGAAGAAGGGCTTTCCTCGTATCTGCGCTACGACTGGTACAGGAAGGCGTCGCTGATAGATCACTTCCTGGAAGGGGATATGGACTTCGAGGCGTTCGGAAACGCCTCGCACAAAGAGGCGGGCGGCTTTGTCGGCGCGCCGTATTCGGCAAAGGTAAAGAAGTCAGGCGATAAAGCCTCCGTTGTGCTATCCCGCGCGGGAGAGGTTCAGGGGCAGCGGGTGTCCGTAAAAAAGACCGTTACCGTCCGCGCCTCCGCCGGTCGTCCGGCCTCAGGCAGACCGGCATCGGAAGAGAGCGGTTTCGATGCGGTGTATGTCCTCAGGAACGAGGGAAAAGAGGAGATCAACACCGCGTTTGGCGTGGAGTTCAATTTCTCGCTCCTTGCAGGCGATTCCCCGGACAGGTATTTCGAGATACCGGGGCACTCCCTGAAGGCGAATAACTTCGCAAGCGCGGGAGAGCTCAATAACGTGCAGGAAGTCCGGATGGTGGACGAGTGGCTGAACTACGCCATGACGCTGTCGTTTGGCGAGAAGGCGACGCTCTGGCGGTTCCCGGTCGAGACGGTATCGCAGTCCGAATCCGGGTACGAGCGCGTGTTCCAGTGCGAGAGCGTTATGCCGGTCTTTCGGCTGACGCTCCCGCCGGGCGCGGACGTCGGGCTTTCGATAAGTCTGAGGCTGGATAGAAAAGGCAAAAAGGATAGTTTGTAGGGGCGCGGTTCATCGCGCCCCTACAGATTGCCGCGCCGCATAGCTTTCGGCAAGTGAGGATTAAGAGGATCTTATGAAAAAGTTTTTCGTTGTCCCGGCGGTGTTGGTTTTCCTGGCCCTTAATATCCCGTATGCGATGGCTGCGCCCTCTCCCGGCGCTGCCGCGCCGGTCTTCGCGGCTGCGACGAGCGTCGATACCATAGACCGGATGGCCGGGGAAGTGTTGGAGAATTTCCCGCGCGCCCAGGGCAGGGTAACATCTGCGGACGAAAAGACCGTAACTGTGGACATGGGCGCGAAAGACGGCCTCCGCAAGGGCATGGAGGTATACCTCTTCCGCTCCGGCAGGCCCATATTCCATCCTGTGACCAAGGCCATACTCGGCTACCGCGAGATCTCTCTCGGGAGCTTTGTCGTGGACAAGCTCGACGCGCGCAGCGCATCGGGCAGGATAAAGAAGCTCCTGGTCACGCGGATAATACCGGGCGACACGGCAAGGCTGTCAACCAGTAAAACGAAACTTCTCTTCGTATCGCGGGGCGATGTAAAGAGGCTTGTGCAGGACAGGCTTCTCCATATCCTTCGCGGCTCCGGGCGGTTCGATTTGCTTGGTGTGAAGGAACTCCCGAAGACCGCCATGAAAGGCGACATAGCCGCCATAGCAAAGGCCGGCGGCGCGGAAGATGTCGTAACGCTTTCCACGTCTCCCTCTAAAAAGCCCGACAGGACGCTCGTCGATATAGCCCTTTACGCCCCGGACGGGACACGGACGGAGAACCTCTCCTCGCTCGTGGACACGACGAGCAGCGTCTACAGGGCAAAGGAGATGGACATCCCGCTCGTCATAAACGAGATGCGGGACTTCTTCCACATGGACGAGCTTCCCTACAGGGCGAAACATTTCGCCGCCGGGAACATAATGGGAGACGGCAAGACCGAGCTTGCCATATCCACCGGCGACAGGATAATCGTCTACAGGCTCGACAAGGGCGTCCTGCACGAGATCTGGCGGGAGCCGGAGGCGCATCCCGCCGAACAGCTCGACGTCGAATGCGCGGACATCGACGGGGACGGAAGAGACGAGATATACGTAACGGCCTTCGGCCAGGGACGCCCGCAGTCCTACGTCATAAAATACGACGGGAAGGACTTCAGTAGGGTATACGGCCCATCGCCCGTCCTCTTCCGCGTGCTGGACATGCCCGGCGGGCAAAAGAAGCTCCTTACCACCAGCGTCGGCATGGACTCGCCCTACTCCGGGATTATCTACCAGTCCGCATGGAAGAACGGCAGACTTGTGAGGAAAGGCAGGTTCAAGCTGCCGTCCAGGATACAGGACCCGTACGGCTTTGCTATGCTGGAGACGTCCCGGAAAGACAAAAACGGCAAGGTTGTAAAGGAGCCGCTTTACGTTTGGGTTAACGACGACGACTACGTGGAGGTGCTCGACCACACCGGCAGGAAGCTATGGGAGAGCAGAGAGCGCTACGGCGGATACGACAATTTCTTCGAGGTAAAGAAAAAGGGCATGTTGCTCACCGGAGCCGACGACCGGGGCAAGGTCAAGGGCAGGGTCATCGTCCGCGCCGCGCCGGACGGCGAGAAAGAAGTTATAATAACCAAGAACAACGCCACCACGAACATCATCCGGCGCTGGCACGGCTACAGCGGCGCGGAGATATATTCCTTCGTCTGGGACGGCAAGCGCCTCGAACACAAATGGAGCGTAAAGAAGATAAGGGGATATCTCGCCGACATCTACATCGGCGACGCGCTTAACGACGGCAGGGATGAGATTGCCATAATCACGGACCCGACATTTGCGCTGGAGCACAAGTCGAAGCTCAACCCTATGGGCGGGGTGTCGTCCGCGGCGAGCGGTATTGCGAGCCGCGCAAAGTTCCTGCTTTACAAGATTCCGCAGAGGTAGCGGGCCCCATGTATACTCGTAGGGGCGCAATTCATTGCGCCCGCAGGCGTGATAAATCACGCCCCTACAAAAAAAATAGGCAGAGGCGGACTTGGAACATACGCTGACCCGGATAAAAGACCATGCCGATTTGACCGTCGCAGAGCTTCGGACGCTGGTGGACCCTCTGCGCCTGCCCAGGCACATGGCGATAATAATGGACGGGAACGGCAGGTGGGCGGCGAAGAAGGGGCTGCCGAGGATTGCCGGCCACAAGAGGGGCATGGAAGTGGTGCACGAGGTGGTGACGGCCTGCGCGAAGCTTGGCGTCCCGGCGCTCACGCTCTACGCCTTCTCGACGGAAAACTGGAAGAGGCCCGCGCCGGAGGTGTCCTTTCTGATGTCTCTCCTGACGCTCTACCTGAGGCAGGAGCTTTCGCTCATGAAGAGGGAGAACATACGCTTCTCGACAATCGGGCTGGTGGAAGACCTCCCGTCCGAGGCGCGGGCATGGATAGACAAGGCGAAAGCGGAAACGGCGTCTAATGCCGGCATGGTGCTCGACCTCGCGCTCTCATACGGCGGGAGGCGGGAGATAATCGAGGCCGCGAAGAAGATCGCGGCGGATATGAAATCCGGAAAGATTGAGCCGTCCGCCCTTGACGAGCGGACTTTTTCAGGGTATCTCGACACGAGGGAAATGCCGGAGCTCGACCTTGTCATCAGGACATCAGGCGAGCAGAGGGTATCGAACTTCCTGCTCTGGCAGATGGCGTACGCGGAGCTTTATTTCACAGAGGCCCTCTGGCCGGACTTCACTGAGAGAGACCTACTGATTGCCATACTCGACTACCAGGGAAGACAGAGGCGTTTTGGGAAGACATCCGAGCAACTGGGGAGTTAAATGGGCTACAAAAGGGTTCTGACGGCGGTTTTTGCGATTCCGCTGCTGTTCCTCATCGTGCAGTATGCGGGTGTCCTTGCGTTCTTTTTCCTGACGCTCTCAGGCGTCATGGTCGGCCTCTACGAGTTCTACAGGATGTTCAAGAACAGCGGCTACAGGCCCCAGACGTTCGTGGGGATGTTCGTCGGGGCGCTGGTAATGAGCGGGTTCTATGTCGGGGCGGAGATCCCTGCCTGGCCGTATGCGACGGTATTCTCCCCGGATGTCATGGTCGCATCCGCGTTCGTCGTGGCGCTTCTCTTCAGGCTCTTCTCCCGAAAGGACATAAACGGCGCGCTTGTTGACGTAGCCCTCACCTTCACCGGCGTGGTATACGTCGCATGGCTCTCCGCCTACGTAATCCTGCTCCGCGCCTGGAAGACGCCGGATGTGGACGGACGCCAGCTTGTCTTCTTCCTGTTCGCCGTCACATGGGCGACGGACACAGGGGCGTATTACATCGGTAGCCGTTTCGGCAGGAAAAAGCTGTACCGGAAGATAAGTCCGAAGAAGTCATGGGAAGGCGCAATCGGCGGCCTCATGGCGGGCGTGGGCATGTCGCTCGTCTGCCGCGTGTGGTTTTACCGCGCGCTCCCCCTGCACGACGCCATATGTCTCGGGATAGTCCTGGGGATTGTCGGGCAGGTGGGAGACCTGGCCGAGTCCATGATAAAAAGGAGCGCAAGGACGAAGGACTCCGGCGGCATATTCCCCGGGCACGGCGGCTTCCTCGACAGGGTGGACAGTATGCTCTTGAACGCCCCCGCGCTTTACTATTATACACTGGTCGAACTCTCTTCAAGGGTCATATCTCTGAAATGAAAAATCTATCCATACTCGGATGCACAGGTTCGATAGGCGTAAACACGCTCGATGTCGTGCGCCGGTTCCCGGAGAGGTTCCGTGTCAGGGCGCTTTCCTGCGGCGCGAATGTAGACCTTGTCGAGGCCCAGGCGCGGGAGTTCTCTCCCGTGATTGTCACGGTGCGGGACAGGAAGGCCGCCCAGGCGCTCAAAAAACGCCTTGGCGGGGGCGTCCGCGTCCTGCACGGCGTCGAGGGTCTTGTCGAGGCGGCGTCGATGGGCGGCGTGGACATGGTCGTCTCGAGCATAGTCGGCGCGGCGGGCCTTATACCCACCATGGCCGCGATAGAGTCCGGCAAGGACATCGCGCTTGCGAACAAGGAGACGCTCGTCTGCGCGGGCTCGCTTGTAATGGACGCCGTGAAGAGAAAGGGCGTAAAACTCCTGCCCGTGGACAGCGAACACTCGGCCATCTTCCAGTCCATGAAGGGCCACAGGAAGACGGACCTCGCGCGCCTGATGCTCACTGCCTCCGGCGGGCCTTTCAGGGAATACCCGGCGGAGAGGCTCAAGGGAGTGAAACCCGCGGACGCGCTGAAGCACCCGAACTGGGAGATGGGCAGGAAGATAACCATAGACTCCGCGACGCTTATGAACAAGGGTCTTGAGGTCATCGAGGCCAGGTGGCTCTTCGACGTAGCCCCCGAGAGAATATCCGTGCTCGTTCATCCCCAGAGCATTATACACTCGATGGCGGAGTTCATAGACGGCTCCGTCATAGCCCAGCTCGGCGTCCCAGACATGCGCGGGCCAATCTCCTACGCGCTCGGCTATCCAGGAAGGCTCAAGAAGAACATACCCGGTCTCGACCTCTCGAAGGTAGGCCGCCTTACGTTCACGGAGCCGGATCTACAAAAATTCCCGTGCCTTTCGTACGCGTTTGGCGCCCTCGACGCGGGCGGGACTATGCCCGCCGTATTGAATGCGGCGAACGAAGTCGCCGTGCAGGCATTCCTCGATGAGAAAATCGGCTTCATGGACATCCCGGCTGTCATTAGGGCAGTCATGGACGGCCACAGGCCCTGGGAGCCTTCGACGGTCGATGACGTGTTATCGGCGGACAAATGGGCCAGGGTTGCGGCGGCGAGGCTGATGAAAAAATGATTTGTGGTAGAATGAAATAAAGTGGTTCATGTTCGCGGGAATCACGAACCACGAACACGGCTCTATCCGGAGGTAATTTGCAAAACACGCTTCTTGAGGCCGCAGCAGGCATATTTCCCCTGGCGTTCGGTTTTCTTGCCGCGGTGGTGGCGCTGGGTCTTCTCGTATTCGCGCACGAGATGGGGCACTTCCTCGTGGCCAAGCTATCCGGGGTCTCGGTGCAGAAGTTCTCGCTCGGCTTCGGGAAGAAACTCGTCGGCTGGAAGATAGGCGAAACGGAATACATGATCTCCATCTTCCCCCTGGGCGGTTACGTCAAGATGCAGGGCGAGGACGAGGACGACCCGGAGCTTACGCCCGAAGAGAAGGAACATTCGTTCACGGAGCAGCCGCTCTGGAAGCGCGCGGCCATTATCTTCGCAGGGCCTTTCTTCAACATACTCCTGGCGGTGCTGCTCTGCTACATCCTGTTCCTTACCGGTTTTCCCACGGCGATTGCGAAGGTGGCGAGTGTCGTAAAGGGCAGCCCGGCGCAGGCGGCGGGTTTCAGGCCCGGAGACGTCATAGAGAAGGTTAACGGGGATTACATTGACGTGTGGGATGAGGTCTCGGAATACATAAGGTCCCATCCGGGGCGCGAAATCTCATTCTCCGTCCGCAGAGACGGCCGGCCTTTGGATATAAAAGTTACTCCCGCGGACGTGAACGGACATGGAGACGCCGGGCTCATGGGCTCCGTAATCGTCGGCGCGGTAATGGACCCTTCCCCCGCCAACAAGGCCGGAATAAAGACCAATGACCGTATCGTGGCCGTCAATGGACGCCCCATCGGCTCCTTTATTGACATAGAGGACGCAGTGAGGGCGAACCCCGGCAGGCCGATGAGCTTTACCGTCGATAGACATGGCAGACTCTTCTCCGTCAACATCACGCCTGCCTTAAGCAAGGCCAGGCCTGGGAAGAAGCCCTACGGCGTCATAGGCATCGAGATGGGCTCCAACGAGGTCAAGATGGCCTACGGGCCGCTTGAATCTCTCAAGCTCGCCTACGAGCGCACATATATGATGACGAGCCTCACGGTGCAGTCCATCGCCCGGCTGATAGGCGGCAGGGAGGACGCAAGCCAGGTTGGCGGGCCGATTGCGATTGTCCAGCTCTCGGGGCGGCAGGCCAGGCAGGGGATCGGCGACTACATAATATTCATCGCGTTTTTGAGCGTGAACCTCGGCGTAATAAACCTCTTCCCCGTGCCCATACTCGACGGCGGGCACCTCATGTTCATAGGGATAGAGGCGATACAGGGCAGGCCGCTGTCGATGCGGAAGCGCGAAATAGCCCAGCAGATAGGGCTGTTAATGCTTATCGCGCTGATGGTGTTCGTGTCCTACAACGACATCATGCGGAACCTGGGCTATCTGCCGATGTGGAAATAGATAAATCCCCTCACCCCGTAGTCCCTCTCCCGCGAGGAGATGGACATTATAAAATCTCCCCTCGCCCGCCGGGATAGGGGGTTGGGGGGTGAGGGAGCACCATTGAGGACAGCACCATGAAAATCACCCGCAGGAAGACCCGCCGCATAACCCTCGGCGGCGTGCCCATAGGCGGCGGTGCGCCCGTCGTCGTCCAGTCCATGACCAACACCGACACGCGGGACGTCAAGGCGACCGTCAGGCAGATTGACGAGCTTGCGCGGGCGGGCTGCGAGGTCGTGCGCGTTGCGCTACTCGACATGGACGCGGCAAAGTCGCTTGATAAAATAAAAAGAGCCATCTCCATACCGCTCATCGCGGACGTTCACTTCGACCACCGCCTGGCCCTCACGGCAATCGACAAGGGCGTGGACGGCCTTCGCATCAATCCCGGCAACATCGGCGGGAGGCAAAAGGTCGTGGAGCTTGTGAAGGCCGCGAAGGAACGCGGAGTTCCGATACGCATCGGCGTCAACTCCGGCTCGCTTGAGGAAGACCTGCTTAAGAAATACGGGAAGCCGACGCCTGAGGCGCTCGTCGAATCCGCCATGAGGCACGTGCGCATCCTCGAAGACCTGGACTTCCTCGACATGAAAATATCCATCAAGGCCTCCGACGTCCCGACGACCGTTGACGCGTACAGGCTTATGTCGAAGACGGTAAGGTATCCCCTGCACATAGGCGTAACCGAAGCCGGGACGCTCTTCTCCGGCACGGTGAAGTCCTCCGTCGGCCTTGGAATCCTCCTCGCTGCGGGCATAGGAGACACGATGCGCGTCTCGCTCACGGCCAATCCTGTCGAGGAGGTCAGGGCGGCGTGGGAGATGCTGAAGAGCCTTCACCTCCGCCAGCGCGGTGTGAACATAATCTCCTGCCCCACGTGCGGCAGGACGCAGATAGACGTAATCGGCCTTGCGCAGGAAGTGGAAAGGCGGCTCTCACACGTAACCAAGCCGTTCGACGTGGCCGTCATGGGGTGCATAGTCAACGGGCCGGGCGAGGCGGCCCTGGCCGACATGGGCATCGCCGGCGGCAGGGGGCGCGGGCTTCTATTCCGTAAAGGCGAGGTAATCCGTAAGCTCAGGGAAGACGAGCTTGCCGACGCCCTTGTAAACGAAGTCGAGAACGCGGCAAAAGGATAAAAATGCTCTACTCGAGACTACTTATACCGACATTGAAGGAAGACCCTGCCGAGGCGGAGGTAATCTCGCACAGGCTGATGGTGCGCGCGGGGATGATAAGGAAGGTCGCGGCTGGGATTTATACGTATCTGCCGCTCGGATGGCGCACCGTCATGAAGGTCGCCGAGATTGTCCGCCAGGAGATGGACAGTGCGGGCGCGCAGGAGATCATGATGCCCGCCGTCCAGCCGGCAGACCTCTGGAGACAGTCCGGCAGGTGGGACTTCTACGGCAAGGAACTGCTTAGGTTCAAGGATAGGCACGACAACGAGTTCTGCATCGCGCCGACCGCCGAGGAGGTCATAACAGACCTCGTCAAAAGAGAGGCGAAGTCCTACCGCCAGCTCCCGATGAACCTCTACCAGATACAGACGAAGTTCCGGGACGAAATCCGCCCCCGATTCGGCCTCATGCGCGGGCGCGAGTTCATCATGAAGGACGCATACAGCTTCCACAAGGACAACGAGTCCGCCGAAGCCGAATACTGGAACATGTATGAGACGTATAAACGGATATTTACACGTTGCGGGCTGAACTTCCGCGCGGTCGAGGCGGACACGGGCAATATCGGCGGGAGTTTTTCGCACGAGTTCATGGTATTGGCCGAGACGGGCGAGGACTTTATCGCCTCGTGCGATTCGTGCGAGTACGCCGCGAACGTGGAGAAGGCGGAGTGCAAGCCGCCGGAGCAGGTAGAGCCAAGCCGTCTTCCGCGCGAGATGGTCGAAGACGACGGCGGCGAGTTGAAGCCCCTTGAAAAAGTCCATACCCCCGGCAAAAAGACCGTCGAGGAGGTCGCGGAATTCCTGCATGTGCCACTGAAGAAGATAGTTAAGACGCTGATATATGATGTATTTGAAGGTGCAGCTAAGAAGGTCACGATTGCTGTCCTTGTGCGGGGCGACCATGAGGTTAATGAGATAAAGCTTAAAAAATTTGTGATGACTCTGAAAAATCTGTGGCCTGGATATCAGGATCCCAATGAGTATATTAAAGTAATGTCTGGCGATAAGAATGTGGAGATTGCGCTTGCGGATAAGGAAACGGTCGAGCGGGTAACGGGCGCTCCTTCCGGTTTTGCTGGCCCCGTAGGACTTAAAGATGTGATTATTATTGCAGATCATGCTGTTGATGGAATGAGGAATTTTATCACCGGCGGGAATAAAGCAGATACGCACTTTAAGGATGTCAATATGGGAGATTTTGCTTTAGGCGTTACACCTACGCCCGTTCATCTCATTAAATTTTGGGACCTCCGCAAAATCGCCCCCGGCGACCCGTGCCCGAAATGCGGCTCCGGCAAGATTGAGATTTTCAAGGGCATCGAGGTCGGCCACATTTTCATGCTGGGGACGAAATATTCCGAGGCGATGAAATGCACTTACAAGGACGACGACGGCTCCGATAAGCCGATGATTATGGGCTGCTACGGCATAGGCGTCGGGCGCACAGCCGCCGCCGCCATCGAGCAGAACAACGACAAGAACGGCATCATCTGGCCCGCGCCGATTGCGCCGTATGAGGTAATCGTCCTGCCGCTGAACGTCAACGACAAGGGCGTCATGGACGCGGCGACGGAGATTTACGAGGAGCTCAAGAAAGACGGCGTGGAGGCGCTCCTGGACGACCGGGACCTTCGGGCCGGGTTCAAGTTCAAGGACGCCGACCTTATCGGGTTCCCCGTCAGCGTCGTCGTGGGGGAGAAGAACCTGAAGGATGGGCTCGTGGAGGTAAAGAGGAGAAGCGCCGGAGAGGCTCTGAAGGTAAGAGTATCGGAAGCCGCATGCAAGACCGGAGAAATAATAAATGAAAAAAAAGGTACTGCTGGTAGAAAGCGTCCGTTCAATCCTTGAACGTCAGGTAGGTCTGCTCGAAAGAGACATTTTCCAGATTTTCACCGCCACAAGCGGCCGCGAGGCCCTTGAGGTGCATAAAACCGAAAAAGCGGATATAATAATTATGGACCTCCACATGCCGGGGCTTGGCGGCGACGAGGTCTGCAAGACAATCCGCGGCGACCCGGAGCTCAAACACGTCTCGATTATCCTGGTAACGCTCCTGAACGACCAGGACGAAGTCCGCCGTTGCGGCGAGGCCGGGGCAAACGACTTCGTAAAGAAGCCGATAGACAAGCACGAGCTGGCAGAGAAGATAGCGAAGCTCCTCGGCATCCCGGTAAGACAGTCGATAAGGATACTCGTCAAGGTGAAGATAGGCGGGAGGCTGGGAGACGAGTTCTTCCTCGCAAACACCGTGGATGTGAGCACGACCGGGCTTCTGTTCGAGTGCAACAGGACCTTGAGTGTCGGGGAAGGCATCGAGGTGTCGTTCTTCATCCCCGGCGCGTCGGAATTCAACAGGGTCGCGGCAAGGGCGGATGTCATGAGGATTGCTCCGAGCAATACGGACATGATGAGGTACGGGGTGAAATTCACGGATTTCAAGGAAGGAAACCCCGGCAGTATCGAAGGCTTCATAGCGAGGAAGACAAGGCATTGAACACCTCGAAGATAAAACCCTACGTTCCCGCGCTTCTCTGGATGGCCGTGATGTTCACGCTGTCCACTCACTATTTCGGCTCCGCGTTCACGAAGCCCATCATTGGCCGCATTCTCGACTTCATCGGTTACAACTACGACGCATCCTCACTGAACACTGCGGACTTCATCGTCCGGAAGTCCGCGCACGTATTCATCTACGCCGTCCTCGCCGTCCTGTGGTACAGGGCGGCGCTGAAGGGATCGCGCCGGAATATGGCAAGGGCCGGTCTTACGGTTCTTCTCATATGCGCGCTATGGGCTTCGAGCGACGAGATACACCAGTATCTTGCGGGCGGCAGGGGCGCGGAGGTATCCGACGTCGTCCTCGACACTGCCACCTCTGCCCTGGCGATAGTTGTCACGGCGTTCATATCCGGGGCGGGAAAAAGAAAAACGCCGCGCGGAGGCGGCGTTTCAATCCATACTACAACGGCAGGAGGCCAAGGCCTCCCCTAAGCAACCTTCCTGCCCTTTTCAGAGCTTTCCTTGCTCTTGGCAATGTACTGGTCGGGGTTCTTGATGAACTTCTGCTGGCAGTCCCTGCTGCAGAAATACATCTTCTGCCCGCCGTGGAGCGTATTGTACTGGCTGTCTTCCTTCACGTCCATTCCGCATACCGGGTCGCTTTTCATCTCCACCTCCCAATTTTTATGCCTACTGGAAATAGTATAACACAAAAAGGGGAGTTGCAAACTTAGGTGCCCCAACCCGCTTGACTTGAGATTTGACGGCAAGGTAATATGCCGCATCCGCGCGGTAATCCAGGCCGGCGTGCATAATTAATATACATTCCATGCCTTCCTGCCTTTTTTGTGTGCATCGATACAAAGATGTAATGCAAACTTGAAGCCCTGCAAAAATGTCGGATTATCCTTGCTTGTCATTCGGTTAAGGGATTCTCCCGCCGTTTTTCTCCTGCTGGCACGGACTTTGTAATGTCCATGTCAAACAGTTTCCACTCAAAAAGGAGGAGCAAAAACGTGAAAAGCATGAAGAAGCTGGCAGGTTTAATCTTTGCCGCAGGTCTGCTGCTGGGCATGGCGGGTGTTGCGGCGGCCGCGGCTGCCGCGCCCGCGCCGAAAGTCGATTCCGGCGACACCGCGTGGGTGCTTATATCATCCGCGCTCGTCATGCTGATGACGCCCGGTCTTGCGCTTTTCTACGGCGGCATGGTGCGCAGGAAGAACGTCCTCGGCACGATAATGCAGAGCTTTATAATCGTCGCGCTGGTCTCGGTGCAGTGGGCACTTTGGGGTTACTCGCTCGCCTTTGGCCCCGACTTCCATCACATCATCGGTAACCTCTCGTGGTTCGGCCTGAACCACGTCGGCCAGACGCCGGACCCGGACTACGCCGCGACGATACCGCACCAGGTCTACATGGTCTTCCAGATGATGTTCGCGGTCATCACGCCGGCGCTCATCACCGGCGCCGTGGCGGAGCGTTTCAAGTTCAAGACGTTCCTCGTGTTCACGCTCGTATGGTGCACGGTGATATACGACCCCATAGCGCACTGGGTGTGGGGCGTGGGCGGCTGGATACACAACCTCGGCGCGCTCGATTTCGCTGGCGGCACGGTCGTGCACATAAGCTCCGGCGTCGCGGCGTTCGCGGCTGCGCTTATGATGGGCAAGAGGAAGGGCTACCCCAGGACGCCTATGCCCCCGCACAACCTCACCATGACCATCCTTGGCGCGGCGCTTCTGTGGTTCGGCTGGTTCGGGTTCAACGCCGGGAGCGCGGTAACGTCCGGCGGACTTGCCGGGACGGCGTTTGTCGTTACGCATCTCGCCACTGCGGCGGCGGCCCTTGCGTGGATGTTCGCGGAGTGGATGCACAGGGGCAAGCCGACGGTGCTGGGCGCGGCTTCCGGCGCCGTTGCCGGTCTTGTCGCCATAACCCCGGCATCGGGTTTCGTGGCCCCGATGCCGTCCATGATAATCGGCGCGGTCGCGGGCATACTCTGCTATACTGCGGTTTCGCTCAAGCCGAAGTTCGGCTACGACGACTCGCTCGATGTCGTAGGCGTGCACGGCGTCGGCGGGACATGGGGCGCTCTGGCGACCGGTCTGTTTGCGACTGTCGCGGTGAACTCCGCCGGGGGTAACGGTCTTTTTTACGGGAACCCCAGGCAGCTCGGCATCCAGGCGATAGCCGTGGCCGCGAACATAATCTACTCCTTTGTCGGCACAAGCATAATCCTGAAGGTTATGGACGCGGTAATGGGCCTCAGGGTAAGCGAGGAAGACGAGGCGGCGGGCCTGGACTACAGCCAGCACGGCGAGTCCGGATACATATTCGAAGATTAGGAGGCGTCGTTCCATGAAAAAGATAGAGGCGATTATAAAGCCGTTCAAACTCGAGGACGTCAAGGAGGCCCTCAACAAGGCCGGTATTGCCGGGCTTACGGTAACGGAGGTCAAGGGCTACGGCAGGCAGAAAGGCCACGTGGAGATATACCGCGGCGCGGAATACGACGTCACGTTCGTGCCGAAGGTCAAGATAGAGGTCGTTGCGCAGGACGCGCTTTTGCCGGAGATATTGAAGGTAATCGAAGAAACCGCCAGGACCGGCAAGATAGGCGACGGCAAGATATTCGTCACGGCGGTCGAAGAGACGATAAGGATACGCACCGGTGAACGCGGCGACGCGGCGGTGTAGCCGATCCCCGGCGGCAGAAAGCAGGGCGCGCCCCTGCGCCCGGCCCTCAGCCCTCTCCCACCGGCGGGAGCCGGTTCCCTCCCCCAGCAGCGGGGGAGGGTAAAAGTTCACCCCTCTCCCTTTCATGGGAGAGGGTGGCCGAAGGCCGGGAGAGGGTTTGCCACCGCCCGTAATTCTTAGCAGCGCGAAGAAGCTACAGTTGTCATAACGCCCCCTCGTTCCCCCTCTTATCTTAAGAGGGGGATGAATGGCGATGCTATTTACTTATACTTTGGCCCAAACGCCAGTGAGCAATCCTCATCGGTAGGCGAAGTTCATTGTCAGTGTCTATTCCGGATTGGCGATACAATATATTGATTATTAAAGAAAAAACAGTAAAAATCACATTTTCCCGGCGGTATCGAAAGCGGCCCGAAAACGGGCCGTTTTCGGGCAATTTCGGGCCAAAAAGGGGGTGCGGGGACGGCGTGATTTCGGGGCAAAAAGTGTGCGCAGAGAGCGTGTCTCTTTTTACGGTATGCAGGCACAAAAAAACGCTTGATTATTTACATGGTTACGGTTACAATAAATTATTTTGAGTCCCAGTCAATCTATTCGTGCGGAGACTCACAGATGAGCGATTCTCTGAACCCGAACAAGGCATTGCCGCATTCGTATCCGTTCCTTATGCTCGACAGGATTGTTGAGCTTATGCCCGGTAAGTCCGCGATAGCAATAAAGAATCTCACTGCAGACTGCTCATTCGCCCCGGCGGGGGCTTACCCGCAGGTATTCCTGGTCGAGGGCATGGCGCAGCTTGCCGCCGCAGCCGCCGCGCCCGAAGCCCCGGAAGGACCCGCGCACCCCAGCCCCGGTTTTCTCGCCGCCGTGACGGACTTCAGGTTCCATAAAAAAGCCATATCCGGCAATGAGATACGATATTTCGTGGAGTTCGAGGCCGCCGCGATGGGCATGGCCCGTTTCAGGGGCAGGGCCGAGGTTGACGGAGAGCCCGCCGCCGAAGGGGTATTGACTTTCAGCATACCAGCAAAGGCCGTAGAATGAATTGCCAGGCCCCAACCGAAATCATAAGCAGCAGGAGCAACAGGATCGTAAAATACCTGAAATCCCTGTCGCTTTCGCGGAACCGCCAGAAAGATGGCCGGTTCATGGTCGAGGGCATCAGGATAACCGAGGAGATACTCGAACAGGGCAGAAGCGTAAAAAAGCTTATAATCTCGCCACTTGCCGCCGAAAACGAAAGGGCGGCGATGCTTGTGGAATCAGCCCGAGGGCAGGGGATAGAAGTGATGTGGGTGGCCGAGAGGGTGATGGACTATCTCTCCGAGACAAAGACGAGCCAGGGAGTCCTTGCCCTTGTAGAGCCTCGGGAATTCTCGGAAGACGACCTTCTGAACAGCCAGATGCCGATGATTATCGTCGCGCATCTCCTGCAGGACCCCGGGAACCTCGGGACAATCGTCAGGGTAGCGGAGGCTGCGGGCGCGGGCGGCGTCGTAACGACGCCGGGGACGGTGGATTTCTATAACCCAAAGGCGCTCCGGGCGACGATGGGAAGCATATTCCGGCTCCCGACGTTAAAGACGCCATCCCTTGAAGCGTTTATCGGCAATTTCAAGCCCAGGGGCTATCAGACCGTGGCCGCGATGGTCTCCGCGAAGCCTAAATATTTCGACATCGACTATACAAAACCGACCATCCTGCTCCTTGGCCAGGAAGGGGCGGGCCTTCCGCCGGAGGCGGGCAAGCTTGCGGACTACAGGGTATCCATCCCCATGGCAACGATGATAGATTCGCTTAACGTGGCCTCGGCGGCGTCCATAATCCTCTACGAGGCCGTCAGACAGAACCTCTCCGCCGGGCGCTACTCCCAAAAAATAATTTGAACCGCCGCCCTTTTCTGGTATAATCTCTCGTTTTCGGAATAACTTCGTAGAAATAAGGAGCAAGACAATGGGACTTTTTTCTCTGCTGGCGGGACTGGGCTGTGAAAGCATAGATACAACTGAACTCAAGGAAAAAAAGGGCAGGAAAGAGGACTTCTTCCTTCTTGACGTGCGCACGCCGTCGGAATATCAGAGGCGCAAGATAGACGGCGCGAAGCTCATACCGCTAAGCGAGCTCGATGCGCGCGTAAAGGAAGTGCCGAAGGCGAAAGAGGTCGTGGTATATTGCGCGAGCGGCGTCAGGAGCGCGTTCGCCTGCAAGAAGCTCAAGAGCCTTGGCTTCCGCGTCAGGAACCTCGCTGGCGGGATAAGCAGGTGGTAAGTTCAGTATCCCAAAAACTTCTCATCCCCGTGAACCCATGCAAGATAGAGCGTAATCCCGTCTGGCGTGGGGACTGTAACCAGATGCCCAATCTCGGCTTGTTGCCCAAACAACTGAACAAATTGTTTAAAGTCACCGAAATGTTTATCATTATGGCTGAACGAATGAATTATCATTGCAGCTTGCTTTGCCCCATATTTTTCCGCTTCGATTATGGAACAAGCAGCCCTGTGTAACAATTGATACCGAATACTACCTCGGATTGGCTCATTTAATCCAAGAGTTCCCAGTAAATAATTAAGCCGCTTTTGCTTGCCAGGAGACGCTCCAACCTTCCATTCGTCTAAGGTTTTATCAAAAGGTTCGCTAACCTTTCCTTCAACAGTTATTGAGATTAAACCATTCGAAGTTGACTTTGCCCTGATTTAGTGGACACACCGAAAAGCAAGTAGTAATCTACTGACTTGGAGGTGAGTTCATGAGCGAGAAGGAGGTAAGGCGTAAGTTTAGCCGGGAGTTCAAGGAAGAGGCGATCC
>JAJYHX010000007.1 GCA_021784575.1 Nitrospirota bacterium | reverse complement strand
AAGACGCCGATGCAGACCTTCATGGACACGCTACCGCTTGCGAAGGAGAAGATGCTCGGCGAGACCTTACAGACAGTCGCATGACTGAGGGGCGGGTGTCAGGTCAAGTCGCGGCCACTACAAATAATCCGACGCGCCGTCCTTGACGGCCTTTACAGCGTTCTCCACGGTGGCATATGCCGTCATCATGATTACCACGGGTATCGGGTTTAACTCTTTAATATCCTGCAACAGCTCCGTGCCGTCCCCGTCGGGGAGTTTGAGGTCTATGAGCATAGCGTCGGGGAGATTTTCCATAAAATAATTCCGCGCGCTCTGTACTGTCTGCACCAAAGATATAGAGAAGGACTCTTCCAATGCCATCTGGAGAGATTCACTGAAGTTCGGCTCGTCGTCAACGATAAGAAGGAGGGGCTTCGAAGCCGGTCGACCGGTTGTCTTAGCCTTCATTTATTCTAACCTCGCCTTGAGGGATAATTATTCTGACGCCTGCGCCGTTCCCCGGCCTGTAAAGCCCGATATTCCAGCCGTGCGCCGCGCTTATCTTCTTTACCAGATGAAGCCCCAGCCCCGCGCCGCTCGAACGCATTGTAATGAACGGGCTCAAAAGCTGCTCAAGGTCTGTATTAGCCGGGAACCCTACGCCGTTGTCCTCAAACGACATCTCAATTGTTATGCCCTTGTCGGAGTTCAGGCTTACATTAACTTCGGTGGCTTTCGCGGCACGGCTGTTTCTGAGCAGGTTCTCAAGCAAAAGACCCATATAAAATTTGTCGCAAAGAAGGCTTGCCTCCGGGCAGCCGCTTATTGTTATGCCGCTCCTCTTAGATAGGTCTTCTATAAAGGGTTTTAAATGTATCCAGTCGCGGCCCGCAACGCCTATTTCCTTCCCGTAAACGAGCAGGTTGTCTATAAGCTGCTGGGTGCGTTTTAACTCTTCTCCCGTTATGGCAATGAACCGACCGGTAAATTTTTCGTCCTTTATTCGCTCGGGTAGCACCTGCACCATGTTCGATATTGTAGCCACAGGCGTCTTAAGCTCGTGTGCCAGCGTCGCGGACATCCGCCCAAGCAGGGCAAGGGTCTCCTGCTCTTTCAAAGTTTTCCTGAACTCCTCGTGCCTTACCTCCATCTGCCGCTGCATCTCGCGTTATACATGCGGTACGCCAGACGCTTCCCCGAGAATGAGCAGAACAGCGGGGCGTCCGGGGCCAGGCTCTCGACGCCGCCCCTGCGCTTCGCCCGGATAAAGTCCTCAAGAACCGTCCTGAGAGGCTTGCAGACCGGCACTATCCTGAATACGTTGCCCTTGCTGATGATTGGAATCTCGTCCCGGATTTCGATTACCTTCGCGCGGTCCTGCCCTTTCAAAAATAGCCGGGTTTTGTACCTACTCGTCGCAGAAAATTGGAGAAAAATCGGGCAGTTTTAAAATAGGATGCTACAAAATCGTTACGTTGAAGAAAACAGGGGTTACGGCTAAAACCGTAACCCCTTGTTATTATTGGTGGAGCAGATCGGGATCGAACCGACGGCCTCATCCGTGCGAGGGATGCGCTCTCCCAGCTGAGCTACTGCCCCGTAAAATCGAGATACATAACGTAGCAAAAAAATTATGGTGCGTCAAGGAAAAATGGGCTACAATAATCTTTTGCCGCGTTATACTGAAAAGCTTGGACAAATCCGGAGGAATTGATGGCACTTACGCTTGCCAAGGTCTACGAACCGGCGGAAGTGGAAGACCGCTGGTATAAGTTCTGGGTAGAGAAAAGATATTTTCATGCCGACCCCGCGCGGGACGGTATGCCGTATTCGATGGTCATCCCGCCGCCGAACGTGACGGGCGTCCTGCACATGGGCCACGCGCTCAATAACACCTTGCAGGACATCCTCGCGCGCTGGAAGCGCATGAGCGGCCACAACACCCTCTGGATGCCTGGCACGGACCATGCCGGCATCGCCACGCAGAACGTCGTGGAGCGCCAGCTCGCTGCTGAGGGAACCACGCGCCACGCGTACGGCAGGGAGCAGTTTATAAACCGCGTCTGGGCCTGGCGGGAGCAGTCCGGCGGGACGATTATAAACCAGCTCAAAAGGCTGGGGGCATCGTGCGACTGGGAGCGTGAGCGTTTCACGATGGACGAGGGATTATCGCGCGCGGTGCGTGAGGTCTTCGTCCGTCTTTACGAAGAAGGGCTTATCTACCGGGGCGATTACATCATAAACTGGTGTCCAAGATGCATGACGGCTCTTTCCGACCTTGAGGTGGATTTCGAGGCGAAAGCCGGGAAATTATATTACATCGACTACCCGTTTGAGGACGGCACGGGAAATATCACCGTCGCAACCACACGCCCGGAGACAATGCTCGGAGACACCGCCGTAGCCGTAAACCCGGACGACGAGCGTTACAGGGACTACATCGGCAAGTTCGTCATCCTTCCCATCGTCGGCAGGCGCATACCGATAATCGCCGACAGCTATGTTGACAAGGGCTTCGGGACGGGCGCCGTAAAGATTACTCCCGCGCACGACCCGAACGATTTCGAACTCGGAAGACGCCATAACCTGCCGCTCATACGGATAATGGAAGACGATGCGAAGATGTCCGCCGAGGCCGGTAAATACAAGGGCATCGACCGGTTCCAGGCGCGCTCGAAACTCGTACTCGAACTGAACGACAAAAAACATCTCCGCAAGGTGGATGAATACGCGCATTCCGTCGGACACTGCTACAGGTGCAAGACTGTCGTCGAACCTACGGTCTCCAAGCAGTGGTTCGTGAAGATGAAGCCCCTCGCGGAACCGGCCATCGAGGCGGTGCGGGAAGGTATTGTTGGCGGCGACGGCGTCTTAAGGAAAGTCAACATCATCCCGAAGGGCTGGGAAAATACATACTTCGACTGGATGAACAACATACGGGACTGGTGCATCTCCCGCCAGATTTGGTGGGGACACAGGATTCCCGCATGGTATTGCGAGGAGTGCAGGGAAGTCGTCGTGTCGAGAGAAGACCCCGTGGTCTGCCCGAAGTGCGGCAGCAGGAATATGTTCCAGGACCCGGACGTGCTGGACACATGGTTCTCGTCCGCGCTCTGGCCGTTCTCCACGCTCGGCTGGCCGGACGATACGCCGGAGCTGAAATTGTATTATCCCACGTCCGTCCTTGTGACGGCGTTCGACATACTTTTCTTCTGGGTCGCGCGGATGATAATGATGGGCATAAAGTTCATGGGCAAGCCGCCGTTCAAGGACGTGTATATCCACGCGCTTGTGCGGGACGCCCAGGGCCAGAAGATGTCGAAATCCAAGGGGAACGTAATCGACCCGCTGGTAATGATCGAGAAATACGGCACGGACGCATTCCGCTTCACGATGGCCGCGATGGCCGCGCAGGGCAGAGACGTAAAGCTCAGCGAGGAGCGCATCGAAGGTTACAGGAACTTCTGCAACAAGATATGGAATGCGGCGAGATTCACATTGATGAATCTTGACGGTTTCGAGGCCGAGCCGCTGAGGAAAGAGGACATTACATATAAACCTGATAAATGGATCCTGAACAAGTTGAACGATGCCTCTCAAACCATCAACGATGCTTTGAAAGATTATCGATTTGACGAGGCGGCGCGCTTGATTTATCAATTCTTCTGGCACGAGTTCTGCGACTGGTACCTGGAACTCATAAAGCCTGTTTTATACGGCAATGACGAGCCGCAAAAGAAAAGAACGCTAAATGTGCTCGTAAATGTCTTTGACGCTTCAATGCGCCTCCTGCATCCCTTCATGCCGTTCATTACCGAGGAGATATGGCAGAGCCTGCCGCTCTCGCATGATAAAGAAACAATAATGCTCTCGCAATATGTGGATAAATATGACGAGAAGTCTTCCCCGGGAATCGGCCTTGAATTTTCAAACGAAGCCTTTGAGATACAAACAGTGAAGGTTATTGTTGAAGTGATTAGAAATGTCCGCGGCGAATTAAACATTCCTCCATCAAAAGAGATTGATGCGTCGATTAATATCCTTGGCGGCGATATCGGTTATGAGGTTTCAATAAACGCGAATCTCGACCTTATAAAAAAGCTCGCGCGCGTGGGGGAATTGACTGTGGCGCGAAATCTAAAAGCTCCGGAGGGAGCGGCAAAGGCGGTAACTCCGGGCGCCGAGATCTTTATCCCAATAAAAGGATTAGTGGATATTGATGCGGAGACAGCGCGCCTACGAAAAGAAATCGAAAAGGCCGAGCGCGAGCTTAAACCCTTCGAGGCGAAGATGAATAACGAGGGATTCGTGAAAAAAGCCCCGGAGGAGGTATTGGAGAAGACGAAGGGTATCATCGCGGAGCTTACGCAGAAAAAAGAAAAGCTTTCCGAGAGCCTGAAGCGCATGGAGGGCCTTAAATGAACCTGAACTTAAAGGACATTCGGGGAATAATAAAACGCGCGCTGGACGAGGATTTGGGGCCGGGCGGAGACGTCACGACCTTCGCAACGGTTGACCCGGACAAGGAAGGCAGCGCGGTAATAATCGCCAAGGAAGAACTGGTGCTGGCGGGAATAGAGGTGTTTCTTGAGACATTTATCTTCCTCGACAATTCCGTGGATTTCTCGACGGGTTTCGCCGACGGGGACAAAGTTGAAAAGGGCAATGTCATAGCGGAAATCTCCGGGCCGCTGAACGTCCTTCTTACAGGCGAGAGAGTCGCGCTGAATATCCTCCAGCGCATGTGCGGGATAGCGACGCTTACATCGCAGTTCGTGCGGGCCGTGGCGGGCACGAAGGCGCAGATCCTCGATACCCGCAAGACCACTCCGGGCCTTCGGGCATTGGAGAAATACGCCGTAACCGTCGGCGGCGGGAAGAACCACAGGTTTGGATTGTTCGATGGCCTTCTGATAAAGGACAACCACATAAAGGCGGCGGGTGGAATAACAAAGGCCGTTGATGCCGCGAGGGAGAAGATTCCGCACACGCTTATGATAGAGGTGGAATGCGAGAGCATCGCCGATGTCCGCGAGGCGCTCTCGTGCGGCGCGGACATAATAATGCTCGACAACATGAACCTTAAGGCTATGAAGGCCGCCGTAAAGGAAATCGCGGGCCGCGCGCTTATCGAGGCGTCCGGCAACATGACGCTTGAGCGTATCGCGGATGTCGCAAGAACCGGCGTGGACTTTATATCCGTCGGCGCGCTGACTCACTCCGCCGGGGCGTCGGATATATCGATGAAGATAAAATGACTTTTAAAATCGCTGAATTCCCGATTCCAAGGGGAACGGCATAGCAGACTAAAACTCCACTTCCCTCGGCTTCATATCGAACGTCTCGGCGACCGGCCTTGACGTCAGCATCCCTTCCCAGAGGTTCAGTCCGCGCATGAGGGCGATGTCGGACTTGAGCGCCGCCTCTACCCCCATGTTTGCGATTTTAAGCGCGTAGGGGAGCGTTACGTTCGTCAGGGCGAACGTGGACGTCCTGGGAACGGCCCCGGGCATGTTCGTCACGCAGAAATGTATCACGCCGTCCACGGCGTATACCGGATCAGTAAAAGAAGTGGGCCGGGATGTCTCGAAACAGCCTCCCTGGTCTATGGAAACGTCCACGATAACCGCCCCCCGCTTCATTTTTGCTATGGCCTTTCTGCCCGCCAGTTTCGGCGCCCTCGCGCCAGCCACCAGAACCGCGCCGATGACAAGGTCGGCCTCCATGAGCGACTCCTCAAGCACGTGGCGGTTGGAAACAAGTGTCCTTATCGTGCCGTGAAATATGTCCTCGGCGTAGTCCAGGCGGTCAACGGAGAGGTCGAGCAGCGTAACTTCCGCCCCCATGCCATGCGCGATTTTGGCCGCGTTCAGGCCCACGGTGCCCGCGCCGATAACCAGCACGCGGGCGGGCTTCACGCCCGGCACGCCCCCCAGGAGAACTCCGCGCCCGCCGTTATTCTCCTGAAGGTATGTCGCTCCAAACTGTATCGACAGCCTGCCGGCCACCTGGCTCATGGGCATAAGTAGCGGCAGCGAGCCGTCTTCCCTCTGTATCGTTTCATACGCGATGCCTATGATGCCGCGTTTCAGAAGCGCCTCCGTAAGCCCCCTGTCAGCCGCCAGGTGCAGGAACGTGAAAACGACCTGGCCTTCCCGGAGCATTGGATATTCGCGCGGCAGAGGCTCCTTCACCTTAACGATAAGCTCCGCCCTGGCATAAACGGCCTTGGCCGACCCCGCGAGCGCAGCCCCGGCCCTCTCGTATTCCGTATCCGTAATGCCGCTTCCCTCCCCGGCGCCGCGCTGGACAATCACCCTGTGCCCCGTCAGCGTCATCTCGCGCACCCCCGACGGGACCATGCCGACGCGGAACTCCTTGTCCTTTATCTCTTTCGGAACCCCTATTATCATAACGGAACGCCTCCTTTTTGATAATGATTATAGCAGAATTAACTGTAGGGGCGCAATTTCATTGCGCCTCGGGCGAGATAAATCGAGCCCCTACTTTTCTTTTGAATAAACGCCGGTTTGCATGTTATAATCCTGCGGGATGATACAGGACATAAGGCTCCACGGCAGGATAAACGACCGGATAGAATATTACGCGACCGTAGCCGGGCCGGACGTGGCGAACAGGTATTTCCACGAGACCGGGGAGACAAAGGACGGCACATTCATCCGCTTTTTTTATTCCGGCGACGAGTTCTCAATCTCTCCGAATGGCATATCATACCATACCTGCGGCGGAAGCTTCTGCGAATATATGTTCGGCATCGACCTGCCTGTCAAGGACATCATAAAGCGGGACGTCTTAAACCGCCTGGTGATGTACGGCGCGGTCTATTCCCCGGAAGGCAGAATAGCCTTCACCGATACAAATTACGGCGAGGAGAGCTTCGACCGTGTGTTCATGGGCGGCAACGCCATCGCAAACTACTACTTCTTCATACAGTCTGACAAAAAAACCTCGCCAAGATACCGCCAGGAAGAGATACTGCGCAAGGTCGGGAAATATATAAAGCACACGTCCAGGGTGGGCGAGGGAGACGACGCCGCGCTTGTCCGGGAGCTTTTTCTGGAGCTGAACGAGGAAAGAAGCATAATTTTCCTCATCAGGCTGGTGCACCTCTACCATCAGGACTTCCAGAGGCTCTTCAGGGAGCTGTACCAGAAGAACAGGGCCATAGACGAAGAAGGCGCGGCAAAACTTGCCGGCATGGCATCCCTCTGCGAGCTGGACAGATACCAGCAGGAGCGCATCAGGATAGACTCCATGTACAAGCATCCCGAGAACAAGCGCATCGTGGACGAATACAAGGCGGTGCTCATAAGCTGCGCGCATAAAAGCGAGATCGACTCAACCGACATGGCAAAGCTCGCAAGGCTCCGGACGCTCTCCTTAAGGAACCGCATCCCGCCGAACCTGTTCGATACCCTGGACGAGCTTCTGCTGAAGGGCAAGACGATAAAGGAGGTGAACGAGCCGGAGTATATGCGCGAATGCCGCGCTATATTCGAGGGGCTGTTCCTGAAAGGACATACCGGCAGGTTTGTCGACTCGGAAGACCTCTTGAAGCTCCTGCGCGCCAAACGCCAGGCCATTTCAAACCGCGACAATTCCTTTGAAGAGCTTTTGCTCGAAACGTGCAGACTGGCCGACGAGCGCTCGGTCGGCTCGGACGACATGGGCCTCCTTGAGAACTTTGGCCGCATAGTCACATACTTCGACCGTTACGACACCACGTACGCAACGATAAGCAAGATTTCTTTCATGGAGAACACGCAGGTAACGGAAGAGAATATCCGGAGCCTTATGGGCAACAAAAGGGCGTTCGACGAGGTAAAGAATGGGCTATTCCATGAGCTTTTCTTCGAGGACGTGCAGAAGAACAGATACCTTACGGCATACGGCCGGAAAAAGGCGAACGCCCTCTATATCGGCCTCGGCTCGATAGAAAAAGGCGACTTGTCCGTCAGGGACGTCGTCGAAGAGTTAAATCTCATAATCGCGGAAGAAAAATCATACACAGCAATCCATTTGTTCATGAAGGACAAGATAAAGAGCTTCTACAGCGACCTCTCCGACAAAAATTCGCAAGACCAGTTCATCTCCGAGGTCTGGAAGGAAATGCTCGACGCGAAGATTATAACCTCGGACACGGACGAGAAGATTTTCCGGGATGCCGTAATAAACATCCGCAAAGAGGCATTCTATCTCCACAACCTCCTGCCCGTGATAATCGCCGGGAGCAACGGCAGGCTCCGGACGGATTTTCTTGAGAACTCCGGCCTCGACCGCTTCTACGTCGAGGACCTGGAGCGCGAATACTTCGAGAAGAACCGGCTCTCCCGGACATTAATGGAGCGAATCAGGACATAACTCCCAGGCAGGAGACGCCATGAACGAAATATCGCGCACCGGCGGGGCAAGAATCGGTTTTATAAGTGCGAGTTGGCCGCTCGCGTCGTTAAAGGTTACGAGATACGGAATCGTTCTTAACGCTACCCTGTTAGGAAAATATTCATAGCCGTATTGCTTTTATTTCTGGTTTCCGTTGGCCTGAAAAAATCGGAATTTCTCCAATCGCTATTCATGAAACCGGACAGAAGCCCCGACGAAATCAAACAATGGCTGCTGCTGTTAAGTTTTATTTCGGGAATCATGACAATTGTCCTTGGAATCTCTATTTTCGCGCCAAATTTTTCTTAACGTATTCCAGCGCCTCGTCCCGCGTCTTGATTGCCCCCTTAGCCCGCCTATCTCGGACATCCTCCAGGAGCCTTGAGAACATCGGCCCCGGCGGGAGTTTAAGTTCGTCAATCAAGTCCTGTCCCCTCAGGAGCGGCGCTTCCGCTTCCCGGAGAAATTCGCCGTAATAATACTCTGACACCGCAATCGTCACTCCTTCAATATCCGTGGTGACCGATTCCGGCCCCTCACGTGTTGCGAACGCGTCCGCAAGCGCAATGACCAGTGAAGCCGGCAGGTGCGCGCCCATTTCCCGGCAATACCTGTACATCGCGTGACGGCTAATTCCCTCTTTTGTCATGTGGAGCGGCCTCATGTGGTGCCTCGCGGTCAGGAAGAGCATCTCTTTTGCCTTCGAGGACATCTTCAGCCGTTCCGCGGCCGTTCCGTTTATCTCCGCCCCCCTGAGGTCGTGCCCCGTAAACCTTACCCGGCCGGAATCCATGAACATCGCAAACGGCTTGCCGGAGTCGTGCAGGAGCGCGGTCAGCTTGACCATGCCCGCCGCCGTAAGGTTTTCGTCTATGCGTCCCCGGAGATACGACGATACTTCCGCCCCCCTGGCCCCGAAATATTTTCCGGTATTCCGCATTACGTCCTCGGCGTATTCCATCGTCTTCAGCGAATGGACGAGGAGGTCGTAACGGTGCGCCCCGCCCTGCGTAAGGCCGCGCATGGGCTTTGTTTCCGGAAGGATACGCTCCAGTATTCCGGCATCGGACATGGCGCAAAACGCCCTCCAGGAATCCGTCGTTTCAAGCATGATATATATCTCGTCCCGGACTCGCTCGGGGGATATTTTCTCAATTAAAACCGCGAGTTCCCTTATGTCACGAAGCGTCTTGCCGTCAATTTTAAAACAAAGCCGGTTTGCCAGCCTGAAGGCCCTCAACATGCGTAAGGGGTCGTCGGATAAAGTGTTTTTTGACAGCGCCCTGACCAGCCTTTCCTGTATGTCTTTCAGCCCCCCGAACGGGTCTATGATTGCGAAATCCGACCGGCTGTCGGGCGGCATCGGAAAGGGCAGCGCCATCGCGTCTATCGTAAAATCCCGCGCGGCGAGGTCGGCAAATATCCCATCCCCTTTCATCCTCGAAACGTCCACGTGCAGGCCGCCGGTCGACCGGCCCCGGGGAAGCGACACGCGCCGGACGTCTCTTTGTCGGTCGAGGACAAATGCCGCGCCGTTCAGCGCGGACGCAATCTCCCGGCATACAGCCCCGGCGTCGCCCGGAACAGCTATGTCTATGTCCGAGATTTCGCGCCGGTCTGCCGGCTTCTTGCCGATGACGAGGTCTCGCACCGCACCGCCTGCGAGATATGCGCCGCGCAGACAGGGCAGAGCGGATAATGCGCGGAGGATGAGGCTGGATGACCTGGTAATCATATAAAAAGTATATAACGGGCGGGGAGTTACTCATAACAAAAAAACCCGGCCCAAACGGGCCGGGTTTTTTGTTGACTTATTCGACGGGGAATATCATCTGCCCCCCTTCGACAGGTTAGAACTTCATGGTAAGCTTCGTCTCCATACCCCAGGCGACGTTCCTCTTGATCGGGCTTAAACCATCAGTCGGGTCGGTGAGGATGGCGCTGTTGGAGGCGACATTTAACGCAGGATGGCCCTTGAAGGAATACCACGCGCCCGGATCGAACACGCCGCCGGTGAGGTTAAGCGTAAGGTTGTCGTAGAGCTTGTAGTCGGCATGGCCGTCAAGCTCCCAGCCCAGGTCGCGGGACTGGCCGGGGAGCATGGACTCGGAGGCGCGGAGATACAGGAAGTCGAGGCCGGCTTTCAGCCTGTCAGTCGGGGCAACGCTCGCGGAGACCTTTATGTAGCCGGTGTTAGCAAGACCGAAGCCGCCGTAACCGTCGCCGAACCCTGCGCCGCCGCCCTCACCGAGCGGGCCCTGGCCTATCTTGTCGTTATACAGGAAGGCGTAGTTGTATGACGTGCTGTCGTACGGGGTGTAATACGCGTGGTCCATGTGCTTTGAGCCGCCGGGGGCCACGCCGCCCGGGTTGTAGAATATCTGCGGGTCGTAGGCCGAGTTGCCGGTGCCGTAGGCCGCTTCCATACCGACGTTGACCATCTTCACGACGTTCGCGTTCGCGCCGAGCATGGCGGCGAAGCCGCTTTCCGTGTAGGACAGGCCTTGGCCGAATGCGTTCTTGGTATTGGTGTAGAGCCAGTCGAACTCGCCCTTGTAATTAACCATGCCTATCGTGCCGTCGATGGGTATACCTATGTTGGTCGCCCAGATCCTGTGGCCGTTGCCGATGGCGCTGTCAAGCGAGCTGTGGTCGCGGACGTAGGTGAAGTTCACGCCGACGGTGTTGTTCGGCATCCAGGTGTAGTTGGCCAGCGCGGCATATGCGCGCACGCCGCTGTGGGCCTTGGTGGAATCTATTATACCCGTTGTATTGTTGAAGCCGGCGAAATCATTACCCAGTCCCGCGCCTATCCTGTTGAACGCGCCGCTGTTCAGCCTGTTGCCGTTCTGGGACATCTGGACATACGCCGCCGCCACGAGGAGGTTCGGTATGGGTTTTGAGTACGCAAGTATTGCATCGGAGCCGTACCTGCTCGTATCGAGCCAGATGCCGTGGCCGAGCGCCAGGGGCTGGTGGCCTATCTTCACGCCGACGGGAATGCCCGGCGCCATGGCGTTGATCCACGCCTGGCGGACGGCAACACCGTTGCCAAACTCGTGGTTCAGGTAGGTGGGGATGTTGCCCGCAGCCGTCGGCTGGCCCCAGTTCTGGTTATCGGTGTCGAACTCGACGAAGCCTTCGAGGCCCTGGGTTACCTTGGCGTCCACGTTTACCATGACCCTCTCGTCGAAGAAGTTCTGGGACTGGAACAGCGTCGCGCCGGTGTTCAGGTCGATGTTCTTCCAGAGATCGTAGCGGATTTCGGCGCTGCCGCCGACCGTCACTTCCGCCGCCGCCATGGAGGCAAAGCCTGCTATCATGGCGCAAACGACGGTTAAAGCAAGTACTAATTTCTTCATCTTATTTCTCCTCCTTTTTAAATCCTGCCGCTATGATTGATGCATCTAAGACTTCTGGTGCAGTGCAACTCGAATCAGTAGGTAGTGCAAATTACGCTTAGATTCCCCCTCCTTTCCTTGCAGAATTTTAAGAATAAGACTACGAAATAAACTCCTCCCCACCTCGAAAAACGTCATTAAAAAGGCTTAATCAAAAAAAGATTTCGGGAAATATAGCATCCGGGAATTTCGTTGTCAAGCAATTTTTCCCCAAAAATCCCCTTAGTCCGGTTAAGGTTGCAAATTCAATGCCATTAAATACAAAACTGTGCGCAAAGACCGGAAACGTAAGCCGTGGCAGGCAAAACAGGCCTATTCTACAAAACGGTCAGATGCCGTTTATTCCAGGATTGTGTGGCGAAAAAGGGACAATGTGTGGCATTTTTTCCACAGCTTCGGGACAACTCCGTATCGTTAATGCAACAGGGCCTTACCCTCTCCCCCCAGCCCCTCTCCCATAAAAGGGCGAGGGATGAAAGAATTTCCCCTCCCCACCCGTGGGGGAGGGTGGCGCATAGCGCCGGGAGAGGATGCATCAGGTTTTCCGTATCTTCCTGAAATCCGCCCAGGTGTCGAAGAAACCGGCTATCAACACAAGCGCGGCGAGAATCGGCTGTATTGTGATGAATATGTAAATCAGGACGCGCAGGAAAGGCGAGAGCTTGTATTTATCGAAAAGATGAACCAGCAGCGCGATTCCAAGGAAGAGATACGGCACGGCGAATATAACGAGAACATTCCCCGATATTATCCTGAGGATTGGAATATCGGGGATAAGCAGGAAGCCGGGGATTATTATGCCCCAGACGAGGTGGTCCGGAAGCCGCCACCTGGAAAAATCCCACTCCACAAGCTGAATGCCGCCCCTCCGGGCATATATTCTCAGGATGACCCAGGCCGTGAAGCTCGTCGCGGCTACGCTCGCGAAGATAATGGCGGGGAAGTAATCTTCTATTAGTCGCGCCACCTCTCTGAGAGACGGCATCATCGCTTCGATCTGCGCCTGGGACATTCCCATATGCTTGTATAGCGCCGCGGACTGGGCCACTCCCTGGTTCATTACGCTGTTTATGTGCTGGATGGGGTTCGCGCCGATTACCGCAAGATACGCCGCAACAAGCGGCAGGACGGCGATTATCGGCGCAATCGTCCCCCACAGCACGGCCTTGTCGTCCGTGGCCTTTTTCTCCGCGGCCATCCCCAGCGCCAGGCCGCAGATGCAGAGGCCGAAGAACATCACCGTGAACACCGGAAATCCCCATATGCTGGCAAGGCCGAGGATTATCAGGGAAATTACGGCAAAGGAGGACGGGCGGTATTTGAGATAGGCGTAGGCGAGCGGCGCCGGGAGGAAAAGCACCGTAAAGGAACCGATAAGCGGAACGGATACAAAGGAGGCCGCAAGGGCCAGGGATACAATCGCCGGGCCAGTTGGGCCTTTAAGTCTTGTGTAAAAGGGATGCCGCAAAGATGTGCTTTTCATAACTCCCCCAGCCCCCTCTTATCCCTTCGACTTCGCTCAGGGCAGGCTTAAGAGGGGGACTTAAGGGGGCGTTACTCATTTAGAATCTCTCGCCCACGAAAGGCAGAAGCGCGATATTCCTCGACCTGTTTATGGCGGTGGTCAACTCCCGCTGGTGCTTTGCGCAGCTGCCGGATATTCTGCGGGGAACGATCTTGCCCCGGTCGGTCACGAAGCCGCGCAGGGTCTTTACGTCCTTGTAGTCTATGAAAGGAATCTTGTCCGCGCAGAAATGGCAGACTTTTTTCCTCTGAAAGCGTCTTTTCTTCTCCTGCATCTTGTCTCCTTAAAAAGGTATATCCCCTTCGTCCGGCGCGCTTCCGGTCCCGGCGTCGTCCTGTCCCGGCTGGCGTCCCGGCATAAATGTGATGTTGTCGGCGACTATCTCAACCTTATACCGCTTCTGGCCCTCCTGCTCCCACCGCCTCTGCTGAAGTTTTCCTTCTATCAGCACCGACCGGCCCTTGCCCAGGTACTGGCCGCAGTTCTCGGCCTGCTTGCCGAAGACGACGATGTCGAAGTAACTGACCTCCTCCTTGAGTTCGTCGCCCTGCTTGTATTTGCGGTTCACGGCGATGGAGAAGTTCGCCACCGGCGTTCCGTTCGGGTTGTACCGAAGCTCCGGGTCGCGCGTTAAGTTGCCCATCAGGATTACTCGGTTGAAGCTTGCCATCGTATCCCTTGTTAAAGGCCTTTATGCGTGTTTTTCTTATTCGGCAGCCTCGGCCGCGCTGCCGGCCTCGGACTCGGACGCCGCAGCCTCCGCGCCTTTCGCGGCCACGGCGGCCAGTTCAGCCTTCTGCTGCGCCTGCAACTGCCGCGCAATGTGCGCCAGCGCATCTTTTTCGAGCCTGATGGTCAGGAACTTTATCACCGCGTCGGTCATCTTGTAGTTGCGTTCGAGCTCGGAGACGGCCACTGCGCCGCCCTTGAACTGCAAGAGGATGTATTCGCCCTTCTTGTGCTTCCGGACGGGGTATGCGAGCTTGCGCTTACCCCATTTCTCGACGCGGACAACCTCGCCGCCGTTCGCGGCAATGACTTCCTGGAACCTCTGGTTTAACTTTTCCGATTCCCCTTCGTCTGTGGACGGGGCAAGGATAAAGATGCTTTCGTAATCGTTCATGAAATTCACCTCCCTCTGGACATTTTGGCCCCCGGCGGCGTTATTTGGCGGTTAAAACCGCCCGGCCATGAAGCTGGCCCGGCCCGGGAGCAAGGAGTTTCGACCTTTAACTTTCGCCGTATATCATACGGAAGTTGTAATTAATAGCACGGGACGGGGGAAAAATCAAGTCAAAAGCAGATTCTTCGCGCCCGCTCGGAATTACAGACAAAACCTGGATTCCCGCTTTCGCGGGAATGACGAACTTTATTATTACACATTGAACTTGAACAACATGCAGTCCCCGTCGGCGACGACGTATTCCTTGCCCTCCTGCCTGAGTACCCCTTTCTCCTTCGCGGCATTCCAGGAGCCGAGGTTCACGAGGTCGGTGTAATGCACCACCTCCGCGCGGATAAAGCCGCGCTCGAAGTCGGAATGTATCCTGCCGGCAGCCTGCGGAGCCTTTGTCCCCCTGCTTATCGTCCAGGCCTTGACCTCGTCCTCGCCCACGGTAAAGAACGTTATAAGCCCCAGGAGGCCGTATCCCTCGCTTATCAGCCTGTCCAGGCCGGGTTCATGGAGTCCGAGGCTCTCAAGGAACTCCGGGCGCTCTTCTGGTGCAAGCGCGGCAATCTCCGCCTCGGTCTTCCCGCATATCACGACAACCGGCGCGCCCTCGCTTGCCGCAATCTCCCGCACCTCCGCCACAAGCGGAGACTTCCCCTCGATGTCGTCCTCGGAGACATTGGCCACATAAAGTATCGGCTTGTCCGTAAGGAGAAAGAATCCCTTGATAAGCGCATGTTCTTCGTCGGTAAAGTTTCCGGTCCGGACGGCCTTGCCCTTCTCCAGCATTTCCTTTATGCGCGAAAGCAGCTCAGCCTCGGCCTTCGCCGTTTTGTCCCCGCCCTTGGCCGTCTTCTGGCGTGATGTAAGCCGCTTCTCGACGCCTTCGAGGTCGGCAAGCATCAGTTCCGCCTCGATGACTTCAATGTCGCGTCTGGGGCCGATGTCGCCGTCCACGTGCACCACATCGGGGTCTTTAAAGCAGCGCACGACATGGGCTACGGCGTCCACCTCGCGTATGTTGCCCAGGAACTTGTTCCCAAGGCCCTCGCCGCGCGACGCGCCCTTCACAAGCCCGGCGATGTCCACGAACTCGATGGTCGTCGGCGTGAGCTTCTTCGGGTGATACATCTCGTTTAACTTGATAAGCCGCGCGTCCGGCACCTCGACTATGCCCACATTCGGGTCTATCGTCGTAAACGGGTAGTTCGACGCCTGCGCCCCGGCGGAGGACAGCGCATTGAATATGGTGGACTTCCCGACGTTAGGGAGCCCGATTATGCCGCAGTTGAAACCCATCTACTTTTTATTACCTTTCTGTTTAAGCGCTTTTTTATCAGCATCTTTTTTTGCAACTCTAAAAAATCCTTTTAAAAGATTGCTTGCTTCTTCCTCCTTAAATCTATGTTCAACTTTATCATGCAGGTCGGCTATATCGGATGACTTAGGAGTTCCAAAGTCTACCATTAACTTAGCACTATTTAAGCTATTTTCTATTTCTGCCGGCAGTGATAATGCGAGAAGAAGGTCATTCAATTCATTAATTATTTTTTTCTCTGCTTTAGATATTAGATTCTTTGCTATCCCTTTAGAGCTTTCATCGTCTGATTCAAATATTTCTCTGGCTTTAATTAATCCATCTTCTAAATGTCCCGGATCGCGAGTCTCTGCAAATTTATCAAAATTTTTGATCATTCCTTTTGTAGCATCCATCTGAACCTCTCAATAAATAACAGCCCCGCCATCGCTGACGGGGCTATTTTAAAAGTCACTGGATTCCCGCTTTCGCGGGAATGACGGTCGTCCTTCATCCCCCTCTTAAGATAAGAGGGGGACAGAAGGGGCGTTATGACTCTTACATGTGTATCAGCACGTGGCCGGAGGCCAGGAGGCCGACGATGAGAAGCGCAACGATGTTGATGATCTTTATCATCGGGTTGACAGCCGGGCCGGCGGTGTCCTTGTACGGGTCGCCGACGGTGTCGCCGGTAACCGCGGCCTTGTGGGCGTCGGAGCCCTTGCCGCCGAAGTTGCCGTTCTCGATGTACTTCTTCGCGTTATCCCACGCGCCGCCGCCGGAGGTCATGGAGATGGCGACGAACAGGCCGGTTATGATTGCGCCGACCAGCATCCCGCCGACAGCCTGCGGACCGAGGACAAAGCCGACGACTATCGGCGCGAGGACCGGGAGGAGCGCCGGGACGATCATCTCGCGTATGGCGGCCTTAGTCACGATGTCGACCGCCGCGGCATAGTCCGGCTTGCCGGTGCCTTCCATGATGCCCTTTATCTCGCGGAACTGCCTTCTGACTTCGTTGACAATCTCGCCGCCCGCCTTGGCGACCGCCTGCATGGCTATCGCGCCGAAGAGATACGGCAACAGGCCGCCGATGAACAGGCCGACCAGGACAAGCGGGTTGGAGAGGTCGAACGTGACCGGCGGCATGCCGTTTTTCGCCAGGGCGTCGCCAAGCTCCTGTGTGTACGCCGCGAAGAGCACCAGCGCCGCCAGGGCCGCGGATGCGATTGCGTATCCCTTGGTTACGGCCTTGGTCGTGTTGCCGACCGCATCGAGCGGGTCGGTAACGGAACGGACGGAATCCGGGAGCTCGGCCATCTCCGCTATGCCGCCCGCGTTGTCCGTGATGGGGCCGTATGCGTCGATTGCGACGATTATGCCGGTCATGGAGAGCATGGAGACGGCGGCCATTGCGACGCCGTAGAGGCCGGCGCAGTTATACGCGACAAGGATGCCCGCGACGATAAGTATTATCGGGGCGGCGGTGGACTTCATGGAGACCGCAAGACCGGTGATGACGTTCGTGCCGTGGCCGGTGGTCGACGCCTGGGCTATGGACTTGACGGGCGAATATGCGGTGGAGGTGTAATACTCGGTGATTATGACCATGCCGCCTGTAACGACGAGGCCCACCAGCGCGGATATGTAGAGATTGCCCCATGTGTACTGCTCAAGGCCGGGCGTGGCCGCTATGCCGCCCATCATCCTCTGCGTAACGAAATAGAAAATTACGGCCGAGGCAATCGCCGAAACGATGAGGCCCTTGTAGAGGGCGCCCATGATGTTGCCGCTTTTGCCGACCTTCACGAAGAAGGTGCCGAAGATGGAGGTCAGTATGGAAATGCCGCCCAGAACGAGCGGGTAGGCAAGCGCCTTGCTTATAACGTCGGGCCCTGCGTTCTTGAAGAGGAGCGCGCCGAGGAGCATTGAGGAGACTATCGTAACGGCGTAGGTCTCGAAGAGGTCTGCCGCCATGCCGGCGCAGTCTCCGACGTTGTCGCCCACGTTGTCGGCGATGACGGCGGGGTTCCTGGGGTCGTCCTCGGGAATACCGGCCTCGACCTTGCCCACGAGGTCGGCGCCGACATCGGCGCCCTTCGTGAATATGCCGCCGCCGAGACGCGCGAAGATGGAGATAAGGCTGCCGCCGAAACCAAGACCGATAAGCGGCCTGACGAGGTCGGCAGGCGCCGCGCCCGGCATTACTTTCTGCAGGACGAGAAAGTAGCCGGAAAGAACCAGGAGCCCAAGGCCAACGACCAGCATGCCCGTTATGGCGCCGCCCCTGAACGCGACGTTCATCGCCGGGTTAAGGCCCTGCTTGGCGGCCTCGGTGGTGCGCACGTTCGAGCGGACGGAGATGTTCATGCCGATGATGCCCGCCGCCGCGGAGCCGAGAGCGCCGATAACAAAACCGATGGCGGTAAGAGGCCCAAGACCTATGGAAGCCGGCGAGACGCCGATGATTATGGCGATTATTACGCCGACTATCGCTATGGTGGTATACTGGCGCTTGAGGTACGCCCCGGCGCCCTCCTGAATGGCCTTCGAGATTCGCTGCATCTTCTCGTCGCCCTGACCCAGCTTCATAATCCAGCCTATGCTGATAATGCCGTATATCACGGCGATGATACTGCAACCCAATGCTATCAATACGTTTGTATCCATGATCCCTGAATTACCCCCTTTCAAATATTGCGGTTATAAAGAAATGCAGGCAGATTTGCTCGCTATCCCCCCTTCCATATTATACGTTGCTGTAGTTATTTAAAACGTCGTTTTAAGGCGCGGAAATTCTACTCCTTCCACGGCTGTTTTCCAAATTAAAAATATTAATACAATAATAAGACTGCTGGCCTACGGACTATATATAACCAAATTGCATAAATTAATCAAGGGAAAACCTTTGATTCCCGCTTTCGAGGGAATGACGGTTATCCCCCTTAATTGAACCTGTTCATTGCGGCCGGAAGCCCTTTTTTGAATATCGTCAGGACAGCCTCGGCCGCGTTTGCGACGGTATCCTCGACCGTCTTCCGCTCTTCCTCGGTAAACCTGGAAAGGACATAATCAGCCGGGTCGAGCCGCGGGTCCGGCCGACCGATGCCGACCCTCACCCGTATGAAATCCCCGCCCACATGGGCTATCACGGAGGCAACGCCCCTGTGTCCGCCGCCGCCGCCCGAAGGACGTATCCTTATCCTGCCCAGGGGCAGGTCCATGTCGTCGTGAATTACGACCACATCCGACGGCGTCAGCTTATAATACCTTGTTGCCTCGCCCACGGCGTCGCCGCTCAGGTTCATGTAAGTCTGCGGCTTCATCAGGAAGAGGGATTCTCCCTCGAATTCGGCCCTTGCCGTAAATGCGCCGAAGGCGTTCTTGTAAGAGCCTTTCCCCAGAAGTTTGGCGGCGAGGGCGTCCACCACCATGAACCCCGCGTTGTGGCGCGTGCCGGCATATTCGGCACCGGGATTTCCCAGTCCGGCGACGATCTTCAAAACTATTTGGCCTTTTCCGTCTTCGCCTTCTCCGGTTTTTCCTTCGCCTTTTCGGCCTTCTCGGGCTCCTCTTCCTTCTTCTTCGTCAGGACTTCAGGCTCCTTCACCTCGGCGGCGGCCTCTGTCGAGAGCATGGCGTCGAGCTTCTCCGCGGAGATCGGCGGGGCTATCGAGAAGAGCACCGTGCCGGCGTCGGTAAGGGCCTTCACGCCTTCGGGCAGGGCGAGGTTCCCCACGTGGACGGACTCGTTTATCTTAAGCCCGGAGCAGTCCACCTCGACATGTTCCGGTATCCTGGCAGGCAGGCACTCGACGACGATCTCCCTCACGGCGTGGGAGAGTATTCCGCCCTCCTTGACGCCCACGGGCTGGCCGCCCGTCTGCACGACGGCGACGGTTACGTGAACCGTCTTGTCTTCGGCGACTTCCTGGAGGTCGGCATGTATCAGGACGTTCTTGACAGGGTCCACCTGGTAATCCCTCAGGATGGCCATCTTCTCCCTGCCTTCCATCTCTATGGAGAGGAGCTTGCTCCCGCCGTCGCCGGAAGTTATTATCCTGGAGAGCTCCTTGCTGTCGAGCGAAATCGGCGTGGGTTCTCCGACGCCGTATATTATTCCCGGTATCCTGCCTTCGCGCCTAAGGCCCCTCGCAGGACCCTTCCCTCTTCCCTCGCGGACCTGAACCTTCAATGCCGTCTTGTTCATCTATTCCTCCTATGCAAATAACGAGCTGAGCGAACTCTCGTCGTGTATTCTCTTTATCGCCTCGCCAATAAGAGGCGCCACGGTCAACACCTTGAGCTTAGGGCATTCCTTCTGCTTGCCGTCCATTGCGATCGTGTTCGTCACGACCACCTTGTCCATCTCGGACTCGTTGAGTCTCTTTATCGCGGGCCCGGACAAAACGGCGTGAGAACATGCCGCCATGACCTTTTTGGCCCCGTTTCTCTTTATCGCGTCCACCGCCTTCGTGATGGTCCCCGCGGTGTCTATCATGTCGTCGAGCAGGAGCGCGTCTCGGCCCTTGACGTCTCCGATGATGTTCATCACCTCTGCCACATTCGGCGCGCTTCTTCTCTTGTCGATTATGGCAATGCTCCCGCCAAGCCGCTTCGAGAACGCCCTCGCCCGCTCCACGCCTCCGGCGTCCGGGGATATTACGACGGGGTTGTCGAGACCGATGTCCTTCAAGTAATCGAACAGCACCGGCGTCGCAAAGAGGTTGTCCACCGGCACGTTGAAGAACCCCTGTATCTGCCCGGCGTGGAGGTCTACCGTAAGGACCCTGGCCGCGCCCGCGGTGGTCAGGAGGTCCGCCACGAGCCTCGCCGTGATGGGCACCCTGGGCTGGGCCTTCCTGTCCTGCCGGGCGTAGCCGTAGTATGGTATTACGGCGGTTATGCGCTTGGCGGACGCCCTCTTGAAGGCGTCTATCATTATGAGCAGTTCCATGAGGTTGAGGTTCACCGGCGACGACGTCGGCTGGACAACGAACACGTCCATCCCCCTCACGTTCTCGTTGATCTTTACGTTTATCTCGCCGTCGGAAAACGTCGCTACGTAGGCGTCGCCCACGGGTATGCCGAGATATGCGGCGATTTCCTTCGCCAGGACGATATTCGCGTTGCCGGAAAAAAGCTTCAGTTCGTGCGCCATTGCCTTATAATTCCATAAAAAAAGAATCCTGGCTGGGGCGCCAGGATTCGAACCTGGGATGGGAGATCCAAAGTCTCCTGACTTACCGCTTGTCGACGCCCCAAATCATGTCATACTTTTCCCTGAAGAGCGGCCATCTCCCTGTCGTATTCCGCCATGATTTTCTTCTCGATCATCTCGCGCGTCTCGGTATTGAGCGGGTGCGCCATATCCCGGTAGGTGCCGTCCTTTCTCTTCTTGCTCGGCATTGCCACGAACATCCCGGATTTCCCCTGGATGATCTTCAAGTCCCGCACCACGAAGGAATTATCAAGCGTTATCGTTACGTATGCCTTAAGCTTGTCTTCGGAAACGGGAAATACCTTGACCTCGGTTACCTCCATACCCCCCCCTCTCGTCTACCCTCACATGTCCCCTGCTAATAAAAAAACGGGGCTCTTAGAGAACAGGCGCCGGCCAACTGGGGATGGTCCTCGTGACAATCAATCTGCAGCCGGTGTCCTTAAGGCCTTCGGCGGCTCTTTTTGCCTCCGCCTCCGTCCTGAAAACGCCAAAGACCGTCGGGCCGCTCCCGGACATCAAAGCGCCCAGCGCCCCCGCTTCGGTCAGTCTTCTTTTCAGGACGTCTATCTCCGAATACCTTAAAACCGTAACGCGCTCAAGATCGTTTTTCAAACGGGAGGCAACAGCAGAAGCGTCCGCCGGTCGAGCCGGTTGACCGGCATCTGCGGATTTTGCCCGCCCGCAGGCGAATATACCAAGCTCGGAAAGTTTAATATCACCGGATTTGTTTGTCAACCCTAAAGTTAACTGCGAATAAACCCATGCCGTCGAGACGCCGAAGGCGGGTTTTATGAGAACAAGCCACATCTCGCCCAAGGGTTCAAGAGGCTTAAGCCTCTCGCCTATGCCCTCGGCGAGCGCCAGAGGCCAGGAGAGGAAGAATGGCACGTCCGCGCCGATTTTCGCCCCTGTTTCCCGCAGGCGCTCCTCCGGGACGGCTCCTCCCAGGAGAATATTCAACCCCTTCAGGACCGCCGCCGCATCGCTCGAACCGCCGCCCAGGCCGGCGGCGACAGGTATTCTCTTGGTTATCTCAATAGTTATACCGCGCGTAGGGGCCGGGCTGACTCGGCTTGAACCGCCGGCCTCTTCGAGAAGCGCCCTGGCCGCCCGGTAGGCGACGTTTCCCGGCCCGTCCGGCACGTCGGGAGAGTCGCAGAAAACCTCTATGGAATTTTCACCCTCTCCCGTCAGGGTAATTTTTACGTCGTCGGCGAGTTCCAGCGCCTGCATGACGCTTATTATGTCGTGGTAGCCGTCCGGCCTCCTGCCCAATACCTCAAGCGTGAAGTTTACCTTGGCCGGCGCCTTCATTATGACCTGCATATCCCTTTTCATGGCCCGTGGAGTCTATATTCATCCGGGCAAAAAGTCAACTCTATTGAAAAGGCGTCAAGAAAGCGTCTGCAAAGGCGAAGGTTTCAAGCGTAACCGCTCACCAAAATTGAGTGCTTTCGCGCTTTACTATAGCCCAAAATTTTGAAAATGGATTTTCAAAATATAACTCACTGTAAATACAGAAGTTTTTATGGAAAAACCTATCTTTACATTGCGTGGCCCGATTTTTGCTTATAACCTAAATACATATAAGGATTATTCCCTAAAGCAGGATCGTTAAAATGCCTGAACGTGAAACCGGGGAAGCACTGGAAAACTGGCGGGAACATCTCGAGACCCTCTTCTCAAACCTCCCGATAGGCATATCCTATCTCACCCCGGATATGCGCTTTATCAGGATCAACCCGTTCCTCGAAGAAAGGCTTGGCGTAAAATCCGAAGACGTCAAGGGGCGATACTGCTACGACGTAAACGGCATATACAAGAACGACCAAAACCGCAATGGCAGAGAGAGGATATGCGATTTCTGCGGCGTTAAGAACGCCATCGGCACGGGCAAGCCATTCAAGTTCGTAAGACACGTGCGGGATGACTTTATCGTCGAGAATATCGGCGTCCCGCTCAAAGGCAAAGACGGCAGGATAATCGGCGCCGTGGAGATTGTCGTGGACGTTACCGAGCGCGTCCGCCTAAAAGAACAACTCCAGGAGCAGGCGGCAAACCTCGAAAAGGCCGTCGGGGAAAAAATGAAGGAACAGGACGAGTTCACGGCGATGCTCACACACGACCTCAAAACCCCCCTCACCTCAATCCTCGGCTACGGTTCAATTATCCTCTCCGGCGAGCTTGGCCCCGTGCCGGAAAAACAATTACAGCCCCTGGAAGGCATACTGATGAACGCGCAGAGGATACTGGGGCTTGTGAGGAACCTGCTCTCCGCGGGCAGGATAAAGGATAAGGCGCTCGAACTCGACAGAAGGCCCGTGAAGATACAGTCCCTGATAACAGAGGCCGTAAGGAGCATGGCGCCCCAGATAAACGACAAAAACCATACCGCGAGCATGGAGTTCGAGCCGAACCTCCCGCCGGTGCTTGCGGACAGGGAACACCTGGAACGTGTCATGTGCAACCTCATAGCCAACGCCGTCAAGTTTACCCCGCAAGGCGGCAGGATATCCTTCTCCGCAAAGAGGGCCGGGGATTTCGTAGAGGTGCGCCTGACGGATTCCGGCGTGGGCATCGTCCAGGACGAGATACCCATGCTCTTCGACAAATACTACAAGGGCGCCGGCTCCGCGTCCCAGGGAAGCGGACTCGGCCTCTATATATCCAAGGCCATTGTGACCGCTCACGGAGGCACAATCTCCGCCGAGAGCACGGCAGGAAAAGGCGCTACGTTTATCCTGAACCTGCCCGCCGCATCATAATGGAACCCGCGTCATTCCCGCCTCGCCTGCCATCCCAGGGTTGACAATAACCCGGCATGAGTTTAACCTTAAATACATGCACGCAAAAATCTGTTTCATCGAGGCGAAATCGCCGGGCGCGCACGTCTTCTCGGCGTTTCCCATACCGCGTCTCGGCACGGTGTTGCTCGCAACAATCCTCAAGGGTCTTGGATATGAGACCCGCGTGTTCATAGAGGACGTCGAAGCGATAGACTGGAAGGAGGTGGACTCCTGCCGGTTAATCGGCATCTCGACCATCACCTCCACCGCGCCGCGCGCCTATAAAATCGCCGACAGGCTGAGGGCCAAAGGCAAGACGGTAATAATCGGCGGCCCCCATGTCACATTCCTGCCGGACGAGGCGCTCAGGCACGCCGATTTCGTCGTTCGCGGCGAGGGCGAGGAAACGATGGTCGAGCTTCTAAAGGCCATCGAAGACGGGTCGTCCTTCGGGCGCATAAAGGGCCTCTCGTGGCATTCCCCGCAAGGCCCGGCGCACAACGAGCCGCGTGAACTCATCTCCGATCTCGACCCGTACCCCGCGCCGGATTTCTCGCTCGTCCGGGGCTGGAGCCCGAAGTCGATCCTTCCGGTCGCCACCTCGCGCGGCTGTCCGTTCGATTGCAGCTTCTGCTCCGTAATCCACATGTTCGGCAGGAAATACAGGTTCAAAAGCATAGACAAGGTCATCGGGGAGATAAGGGCCGGGGCGCCGGGAGGTTCTTTCGTCTTTTTCATAGACGACAACTTCACGGCAAACAGGAACAGGACAAAGGAGCTCCTGCGAAGGATTATAGACGAGGGCCGGACGACCGGCATGAAATTTAACTGGAGCGCTCAAGTCAGGAGCGACGCCGCGAGCGACCCGGAGCTTATAGACCTCATGAAACGCTCCGGGTGCGAAAACGTGTTCATAGGATTTGAGTCCGTAAACGAGAAAACGCTTCGTCTTTTCAATAAAAAACAAGGGGTTGAAGACATCGTCGGTGCGGTTAGGGCGTTCCATGCCAGGGGCATCCGCATACACGGAATGTTCGTCCTCGGCTCGGATACGGATGATGCCGAAACCATCAGAAACACACAGCTTTTCGCCAGGAAGATGGACATTGAGTCCGTGCAGTTCCTTGTCCTCACGCCGCTTCCCGGCACGCCGGTTTACAAGGAATTTGAGGCCCAGGGAAGGCTCTTGCATAAGGACTGGAGCAAATACGACGCGCATTACGCCGTCTTCCGGCCCCTGCTGATGTCTCCCTCCGAGCTTCAGCGCGAGACCTTTAAGGCTATGGCGAAATTTTACTCGTGGAGCAAGATTTTCCGGCACATATCAAGGTTTAACTTCTACTGCGGCATGCTCGGCCTCTACGGCAAACAATCCGTAAAGAAGGCGCGCGTAAAAAGCGAGCAATATCTTAGGGATATGAAGGAGCTTGTTAACCTGCCGCCACTGAAAGACCATAAAATCGCTCCGAATAAATAATCCTGAAAACGCCCCCTTCCCCGCGCCCCCTTTTTGGCCCGAAATTGCCCGAAAACGGCCTGTTTTCGAGCCGCTTTCGATACCGGCGGAAAAATGTGATTTTTAGTCTTTTTTACTTTAATAATCAACATGTTGTATCGCTAATCCGGAATAGCCGCTGACAACGAACTTCGCCGACTGATGAGGATTGCTCACAGGCGTTTGGGTTGTTTTATGAGTAAAGCCGGGCGCAATGAATTGCGCCCCTACCATGAGCAGGGGGCGCTGGGATGTCATACGAAAGGTGGATTATTCGCGGTGCTTAGAATGACAGCTTGCCTTCATCCCCCTCTTAAGATAAGATGGGGAACGAGGGGGCGTTATGACAACTGTAGCTTCTTCGCGTTGCTCAGAATGACAGGCGCAGGGACGGGAATGACGGGCCAATGCCGGGCGCAACAAGTTGCGCCCCTACGATGAGCAGGTCGACGGCGAACCCTCTCCCGGCCTGTGGCCACCCTCTCCCATTAAAGGGAGAGGGGTGAAAAGCTCTTACCCTCCCCAGCCACCGGGGGAGGGGGAACCGGCTCCTGACGGTGGGAGAGGGCTGAAGGCCGGGCGCAATGAACTCGCGCCCCCGCGGATTAATTTAACTTTGCCTAATTCCTTTTGAGTTTCGACCCGGCGCGTTCGAGGGCCTTGCCGAAATTGTCGAGGGCCTTGCTCGTCTCTTTCCTGATCTTTATCCAGGACTCCCTGCCGAATTTTTCGCCCTTTGCATTCAGGCGTTTAATATCGCTTGCGGCCTTGGCCCTGCTCTTTTCAATCTCTATTTTCTGTTCACGGTAAATTTTCTCGCCCTGTCTCTTCGCCTTCCCGTTCCACTCCCTGAATTTCCGGTCGTATTCGTTAAACCGCGCCTTGGACTTCCGTTGAAATTCGGTATTGTTGTTCCCGACATGCTTTGTTTTGGTTGCGGACGCGAAAGCCGGACATGAAACAAGAAAAACCAGGGCAACCAGTACCAGCGCTTTCTTCAGCATGAACGCCTCCTTTTTTAAAACGGCTTCAAAACGTGAGCGCTTCTTCGTCTATCGGCATGAACATGAATATAATCCTGCCGCCGTTGATTTCCACGCGCACCGTCGCGCCGCGCGAAATGGCGTACAGCTCCCAGCCTTCCATGTCGCAACTGCAAGAGCCGACATCCGGAAAGGATTCGCCTGTCAGGCTGTTCTTCCAGGAAACGAGCATCGCGCCGCCTTCATGTCCCGATACCGCTTTAACCGCGGCGGCGCGGGCGGCAGGAAACATATCGCCGGGACCGTCATCTATCCTGACGCTTATGACTTTCAAATGGGCAGCCATGTATTAATTGTACACCGGCCGAGGAAGATTCATGCGCCGTTATCTTTTCCCTTAAGCTTCATCGCCTGTTCTTTAAGCTCCGACAATTGCTTTAATGCCTGGAGCGGCGTCAGATTCAGTATGTCCACCACGGAGAGTTCGTCCGCAAAGGTATAATCTACAACAGGCGAGAAGAGGTCCGGCTGCCCCGGTTTTCCATCGCCTTTGTGCGGATGGGTCTCGGAGCCGTCGTGAGACTTCTTCTCAAGGTCGCACAGTATCTCCTTCGCGCGAGAGATTACTTCCCCCGGAAGCCCGGCAAGGCGCGCGACCTGTATGCCGTAACTCCGGTCCGTGCCGCCCTCTATTATCTTGCGCAGGAAGATAATCTCGTCCTTGTCCTCCTTCACGGAGACGTTGAAGTTTTTCGCGTGCGCGAGAGTCGATGCAAGCGTTGTAAGCTCGTGGTAGTGCGTTGCGAAGAGCGTCCTCGCGCGGATGTTTTCGTGGATGAACTCGGCCACTGCCCAGGCTATGGACAGGCCGTCGAACGTGGACGTCCCGCGGCCAATCTCGTCGAGGATGACGAGGCTTTTCCCGGTAGCGTTATTGAGGATGTTCGCGGTCTCGTTCATCTCAACCATGAACGTGCTCTGGCCGCGCGCGATGTTGTCCGCCGCACCGACGCGTGTGAATATCCTGTCAGAAATCCCAAGCCTCGCGGACGCCGCCGGGACGAAAGAACCCGCCTGCGCCATAAGGACAATCAGCGCGACCTGGCGCATATACGTGGACTTCCCGGCCATGTTCGGCCCGGTAATTATCGCAAGCTTCGTATCGGAGTCGAGCCTGCAATCGTTCGGCACGAACTTCTCGCGCCCGACCACCTCCTCGACGACAGGATGCCTCCCCTCGCGTATCTCGATTGCGTCTCCGCCGTCCATCTCCGGACGCACATACCCGCGGGACACGGCCGCCTCGGCAAATGACGCCAGGACATCGAGCTCGGCGATTACTTCCGCCGTCGCCTGGACGGCCGCGGCGTAAAGCGAGACCTGCTCCCGAAGCTCCGCGAAGAGCCTGGCCTCAAGCTCCAGCATCCGCTCCCCAGCGCCCAGGACTTTCTCTTCGTATTCCTTAAGCTTTGGCGTTATGTATCTCTCCGCGTTGACCAGCGTCTGCTTGCGGATGAAATAGTCCGGCGCCCTGGCCATGTGCGCGCGCGTAATCTCTATGTAATAACCGAAGACCTTGTTGTAGCGGACCTTCAGCGTGTCTATGCCGGTCTTGGCCCGCTCTTCGGCCTCGATGCCCGCGATTATCCCCCTGCCGTCCGAGAAATATTTCCGAAGCTCGTCGAGCTCCGGGTTGTATCCCGCCCTTATCACTCCGCCGTCCTTGAGCGCCGGCGGCGGCTCGTCGGAAAGGGCCTCGCCAAGCAGGGCGCGAAGCTCGCGGTTATCGGAGAACACGGATTTCAATTCGCTCAGCCTGAGCGCCCCGGATTCCGCTATCGCAGCGCGCACCTTCGGCAAGGCGTCAAGCGAATTCCTGAGGCTTGCAAGGTCGCGCGGCCCGGCGACGCCGGAGCATATCCTGCCCATCAGCCGCTCAAGGTCGGAAATCCCCTTGAGCGAATCCCGGAGCATGTCGCGCGTGGAGAAATTATCCGCAAGCTCGGCGACGGCCTCGTGCCGAAGCGCGATGGCGTGCAGGTCCATAAGCGGCCTGACAAGCCACGAGGAAAGCCGCCTGCCGCCCATCGACGTAACAGTCCTGCCCAGGCAGTGAAGGAGCGTGCCATCCCTGCCGGACGGGCTCTCGATGACTTCGAGGTTCTTGAGCGCGGTCTCGTCGAGCATCATGTACGACGCCGGCTTGTGCGCCCGGACCTTCCTGATGTTCTTAAGCGACTTCCCTTGCGTCTCGGAAAGGAACAAGAACGCGGCGGATGCGGCGGCCAGCGCGGCGCTCATGCCGGCCACTCCGAAGCCGTCGAGCGAGCCGACGCCGAAATGCTCAAGGAGCCTGCTCTCGCCGTCGCCGGGGTCGAACCGCCAGTCGTCGGAGAGGTCGATGCGCTCCTTATACCGCTGGCGGATTTCCGACAGCGGCTCCTTATCCGCCGCGCCACTGGGCAGGAGTATCTCGGATGGCGCTATGCGCTCAACCTCTCCAAGCAGCTTTTCCCGCTCGCTATCCGCGAACTCCGCGAGATAGAACTCGCCGGTGGAAATGTCTATGAACGCGAGGCCGATTTTCTTCTTAAATGGGGCAATGGATAGGAGGAAGTTGTTCTCGGAGGGCGTGAGGAGGTTGTCCTCGAGCAGCGTGCCGGGCGTAATTACGCGGATGACCTCGCGCTTGACTATGCCCTTGGCCGTTTTCGGGTCCTCCACCTGCTCGCAGACGGCGACCTTGAACCCGCGCTTGATGAGCTTCGCTATGTATGCGTCTGCGGCATGATAGGGCACGCCGCAGAGCGGAACTGGCTCGTCGGAATTTTTATTGCGCGTGGTGAGGGCGATTTCGAGGACCCTGGACGCCTTGATTGCGTCTTCCCCGAACATCTCGTAGAAGTCGCCCATGCGGAAGAAGAGTATCTCGCCCTGATGCTTTTTTTTTATTTCCATGTACTGCCGCATCAGCGGCGTGTCAAGCGACAAAAAAGACCTCCTACGGTTTCAGTTTCTCGAATCCCGGCAACAATTGCTCGTAAGACTCCGTCAGGTGCTGGGGCATGATGCGGGTGTCCTCGACGACGGACATGAAGTTCGTGTCCCCGGCCCAGCGCGGGACGATGTGGAAGTGCAGGTGCTCCTTTATGCCCGCGCCCGCCGCCTCGCCGACATTCAGGCCGACGTTGAAACCCTGGGCGTGCATACTCTCCCTGATTATCCGGCAACACTCGCGCGTGAGGGCCATCGCCTCGGCAAGGATGCCGTCGGAGAGGTCTTCCAGGACGTCCGCGTGCCGGTACGGGATGACCATCAGGTGGCCGTTGTTGTAGGGGTAGCGGTTCATGATGACGAAGTTCTCGCGGCCACGGTAGAGGATGTAGTTCTCCCTGTCCTTGTCCTCGGCGGGCATGGCGCAGAAGATGCAGCAGTCCGGCTTCTCGCCGAGAATATACTCCAGCCTCCAGGGCGCCCAAAGTCTCTTCAAATGGAATCCTCCTTGTTCCCATCCCCGTTATACTCCGCCATGAGTTTCTGCACGTCCGCCCATACGAGCTTCTTGTCGCCCGGATTCCTGAGGAGATAGGCGGGATGAAAAGTGGGGAGCAGCTTTATGCCTTCGTATTCGCGCCAGTTGCCGCGAAGCGAGCTTATCGGCTCCTTGGTCTTCAGAAGCGTCTGGGCGGCAAATTTCCCAAGGGCGCATATGAACTTAGGCTTTATAATCTCAAGCTGTTTCTTAAGGAACGGCTCGCAGGCGGCAATCTCGTCCTCTTCCGGGTTCCTGTTCTCCGGCGGGCGGCATTTCACGACGTTTGCGATGTAGACGCCGCTCCTTTTTAGCTTCATGCCCTTTTCGATGATATCCGTAAGGAGCTGTCCCGCGCGGCCTACGAACGGCTCGCCCTTTATGTCCTCGTCCCGTCCCGGCCCCTCGCCGACGAATACCATTTTCGCCTCGGGACTACCCACTCCGAAGACTATGTTCGTCCTGCCGTCGCAGAGCTTGCAGCGCTTGCAGTCCCCGATGAAATCCCGGAGTGTGTCGAGTGTATGAACATCGCCGAGGCCGGGGTAACTTTCGCCGAGGCCGGAATAAATTTTCCCTGTTACCCCGTGCTTGACACGGGGCCCAGGAATTTCCTCGAAGCCATCTTCCGGCGCGCAATGGGCCGGTCGACCGGCGGCATCCCACCGGAAGCTTCCCGGCCCCCATATTTCCGTCACGCCCGCGTCTCGCAGGTATTCGGCATACCAGGCGAGCGGCTCGGCGGCAGCCGGCGGACCGGATTCGGGCGGCATATCGGCGGCGGTTCTCTTCACGCTCATCTCTCGCCCCACTTCAGCTTCGTCCGGAGCATGTGGTAGTAGTCCTCCTGCGGGCTCATCACCATGTAAATCTTGTGCGAGGCGACCTTCGCCTCAACGACGTCTTCCGGCTTCAGCAGGAAACCCACCTGGCCGTCCAGCGTAAGGTATACGTCCTCCGTCCCGGAGCGGACAGCCGCCTCGAACACCACCGTGTCCGGGAGTATCAGGGGCCGGTTCGTGAGCGTGTGCGGACAGATGGGCGTTATGCCAAGACAACTGAGCGTCGGGTGCACAACCGGGCCGTTCGCGCTTAAGGAGTAGCCCGTGGAGCCTGTCGGCGTATATACTATCAGACCATCCGCGCGGAAGGCGGTAAGGAATTTCCCGTCGATGAACGTGTCGAGGTCGATTATCCTCGCAAGCGCGCCCTTGTTTATCACCATGTCGTTCAAGACATGATTCGATGAAATCGCATTCCCGCCGCGTTTTATGGAGACCTGGAGCATTATCCTCTCCTGGACGTTGTACTGCCCGGTGAGGACGGTCTCCATTGTCGCGTAAATCTGTTCCACCGGGACGGTCGTCAAAAATCCCAGCGTCCCGAGGTTCACGCCGATTATAGGCGTCCCCCTCTCCGCGACAAGGCGCGCCACGGAAAGAAGAGTCCCGTCGCCGCCGAAGACCACCACCGCGTCGGAGCGCTCCGGCACATCCTCCTTCCGGACTCCCGTAAGTCCAAGGTGCGCGGCGGTTCCGTCGTCGAATACGGTCTCGATAGACCGACCGCCCAGCCAGTCCCTGAGCTTCCCTGCGAGCTCCCAGGCCGGGGCGTTGTCGTGCTTGCAGATTATCCCGATTCTTTTAATCACCGGGGCTGGCATATTGCCTCCAGGAACCTCTCGTATTCCGGGGCGGCGGCGGTAACGGTAATCTTCCGCGTGTCCCCGCCAAGATGCTCGAAAACGATTTCCAGCCGCTCCACGGGAAGCTCGTCTCCCGCGCGCTCCGGCCACTCGACAATCGCCGCGGACGGCTTGGCCGCGAGACCCGCTTTTTCCTCCGCTCCATCTCCTGCAAGCTCCCGGAACCCTATGTCTTCAAGGTCGGCGGGGCCGCTCAGGCGGTACAGGTCTACGTGATACAGCGTTATTCTTCCGTGATATTCGTTGACTATGGCGAAGCTTGGGCTGGTCGCCGCCTCTTCGGAGCAAAGCCCTTCCGCGGCTCCCTGGACAAACGTCGTCTTGCCCGCGCCGAGTTCTCCTTTGAGGCAGATAAAATCTCCGGGGCGGAGCAGGCGGCCAAGCCTGGCTCCCGCGTCCCTGGTCTCCAGGGCGGAGCGGCTCGTAAGTGAGCAGGCCCGCACGTCTTATTGCCCGGAGAAGGCCTTCAGCACATCTTCCTTCCCGACAATACCGACGAGTTTCCTGCCTGACATTACCGGCAGTAGGTGTATGTCTTTCTCCGTCATTATGGTGGCGATCTCGGAAATGGACGTGTCTTCGACTATAGTCACGACATGCGGGTTGCATATATCCCCGACCCTCGTCCCCACCATCTTTTTCAGGTCGTCCTCGAACCTCTTCGACCTCTCCAGGTATATGAATGCGTCGAATATCTGCACGACCGTCGGGATATGCAGGCGTTTCTCGCGGTTTATGAGGTCGTGCTCCGTAACTATTCCAACAAGTTCCCCGGCTTCGTCAACGACAGGCGCCCCGGAGATGTGGTGCTCGATTAAAAGCCTCGCCAGTTCCTCGACGGTCGTCCTCGGGCCAGCGACAATCACGTCGCGGGTCATTATGTCCTTTGCGGTAAGCATGGATAAACCCTCTCCCGGCCTTCGGGCCACCCTCTCCCACGGGGGGCGAGGGTAAAAAGGTATTGCCATTATCAAGTTAATTTTAAAATATCACAGGGAAGGGAAGCTATCAAGGGAAATAAAAAGGCGGGAAACCAGGCTTAAAAATTACCGGATTCCCGCCTTGACCCGCCTTTAAGCGCGTCAATGACTATAAGCGGCCTTCTTCTCCCAGGACAGCCTCTTGTTTATGGATGCTTTGCCCGTTACGTACTTGCTTATGGCGTCCGGGCTGTAATATATATGGCCGGTGCCGGAGCCGAACTGACTCGTTACGTTTAGAGCGCCGAGTGATATGACATCACCGTATATGTTGACGCTGCCGGCCAGGCTGTTGATTTGATCGGCTATTATGACTCCCTTGAAGTTCCCGCCGGTTATGTTCCCGAGGTTTTCCGGGGCGGCGCCTGGCAGGCCCTTCGGGCCGGTGCCGCTGGCCGGGTAGCCGTTAACATCGTTAGTATGCCAGTATGCGTCAGTCGTATACAGCGGACTGCTGCTGTCGAGCCTGGCGTCGTAATATTGCGAGTGCGGGTTGTAATATGCTGTGTTCGTAGGATCTGACACCCTCCATGCCTCAGGGACGTAGTTGGGGTTATGGACAAGGAGCAGACCGTTGCCGGAGAGGTTTGGTCCTCCAACCGCATTAGCGGCAGAGCCGTAATTTTCCTGTATGTAAAAGATCCCGCCGCCCGCAAGGGCGCCGGATGTGGGAGCCACACCTCCTGAATAAACCGTCGAGGTTTTGAGTATTGTGGCCAAATCCGGAGTCACCCAGCCATACAGAGGGTCATCATATATGGTGGCGTCTACATTTTGCATTCCGAATGCCGCGGGAAGGGTGGCTAAAAAATTAGCGCTATTATTATCCGCCGGGACTGATGTGGTATTGCTGAAAGTGCCGCTTGAACCGTTCGCCGTGGGGGTGCCTTGAAGTGTGCTTGTCCCCTGGGCATCTATACCCGGCAGAGGGGGTTCTGCAACCGGGGTGCCGTTTTCGTCGTAGGTGAGCCCGCTGATTTTCATGTCGCCGTAAATCTGGACACCGCTGTTCGCCGTAATCGCGCCCTTGATGGCTTTTCCTATAGGTATTTCGTATTTTGTGACCTCCTCCTCGATCTTGCAACTGGCGTGGTTGGGGCCGAATGCGGTAGCGTCTATAACCAGCACGGGATAACCTTCGTCGGCCGGCGGGCTGTCCGGGTAATTGAACGTCTCGTCGAAGGCGCAGACCGGATAGCTTGTGGCCGAGGGGTACCCACCACCCCCCGGATTCTTCTTGAAGGAAATCGTCGCCGAATAGTTATATAATGTCCCGGCAATGCTCCCGGAAAGGCCCTGCGTCCAGTTTGGATATTCCGGCTGGAATCCTGGGCCATATGTGCCCTCGTTTGTCGGAATGCCCGCCGTGCCCGTCGGGCCTAACTCGAGCTGGCCGGTTGTCGAGTTCAGGAAGGCGGTTGCGGCGGCAAGCCCCGCCTCCGCCGCATATTGGGACGCTATGGACTCGCGCTCGTTTCCCGCAATCTTTATGTCTATGTTGCTGAGTATCAGCGATGCAAACCCGAGCAGCATCAGGATGGTCAACATCATCAGGGCCGTAATCAGCGCCGCTCCTCTTTCCCCGTCGAGCTTCTTCATATCCCGCTCTCCTTCTATTGAGTCACGGTGTAGTAATTGGGCGTCATCGTCAGGTTCCCGGCAGTATCGGCGGCATCGAAATTAAAGACGTACGATGCGTTGGAGTTGGTTGGGGTCGGCACGTTGTCCCATGTATAAACTCCCCCGCTATAACTGGTCGCAGCCAATCCGCTCCCATTGGTATTGTTATCATACAGTTTAACAGTGCCGGGAGCAACCCCGGAACCTCCCGTATCGGTAACGGTGGCCGTAATCGTGAGCGTCGTATTATTTGGAATACTGCCGGGGCTGCTCGAACTGGTGCCGGGACTGATTGTCTGAGACCCCGTTTTGGTCGTGTATGTGACCTGTACGTTGCTCACCGTCGGCGGCGTAACATCGCCCACGTTGAAGGTTACAGGCGTCGCGGCGGCGATCATGGACTTGCCCGTGCAGGAGACGGTTGTGGCGGTCGCCGACACGGTATGGCTTGTATTGGAATCGCTGCTCGGGATATTCCACACGTAGCTCCAGGAATTTCCGGAGCCTGTTGCGGCGATGGGCGTGCCGCCGTCTATGGAGACGGTAACCCCGCCTATGGCGTCTCCGTCTGTTCCGGTGGTTATGCCAATAGTCGCCTGCGCGTTAGACGGAGGCCCGACATACCATGCTGTAGCCACTGGATTGGCCGGAGGCTGTATGGTGCACGAGACGGCGCTTGTCGTGTCTACATAGAAGGTCTCCTGAACCGTGGTTGACCTGCCGTTGGTCGAGGTCGCATATACATAGATTGTGTAAGATTTACATGCCACCGGGGGCGTTACCGTAATGGCCTGTTCATAGTAACCGTCGGCCGAGTTATACGGACAGGGCGTCCAGTTGACGTTGTCATACGACGCCTGCACGCCAGCGCTCGAGTTTATAATCCCGCCGTTGGGATTAGCCTCAATTTGAAGCGTAGTGCTCCCGGTGACAAGACCGCCGGAGGCCGGCGATACGATACTGACTGACGGGAGGTTGCCCGAAGCGTTATTAACAGTAACGGAGATTGGCGAGGAAGTGGCGTTTGAGCCGATGTATGTCGCCGTGGCGGATATCGAAACCGAAGAATTGTTCGTAATATGAGTGGTATCCCAGGAATATTCGTAATAGCCGTCGCTGATGTTGTATGTGCAGGGATAAATTGTGCCGCCGATGTTTACCGATACGGTTATGCCGCCTGCGGGTGCGCCGGTCGCGGCGGACTGGACTTGTATTACCTGGGTTCCGGATACCGTGGCGCCTGATGCCGGCGACGCTATCGATGCCGATACGCTTGTTGTCCCGCTGCCGCCGACGACATTGAACGTAATGGAATCCGTCGCGGAGTGGTAGTCGGCGGTCGTGGCCACGGCGTTCAGCGTATGGGTGCCGTTGCTGTATATCGCGGGGTCAATGACAAAGTCCCATAGTCCGGTAGACGAGTCGTACGAGCAGCTCTGATAACTGCCGCCGTCTACGTTCACCATGACATTTGTAACGCCGGAGCCTGTGTCGGTGGTGGCAAGCGTGGCGGTCGTGTACGAAGTGATAGTGCTCCCGGTTGCCGGCGAGGTTATTTTTACGGAAACGGTGGTGGCCGTGTTGCCGCCGCCGCCGAGCTGGTCGTAAGTATATATCGCGTCAGGCGAGCTCGGAGCGGGCCAGCGGGTAAAGTTGCCGTTATTGTCCTTTGCGACCAGGAAATACCATATCCTGGAATTGTCGAACGCGGGTATGGGCCTATTGGTGCCGATACCGCTGCTGTTGGTAAAAGACGTCTCATACTGCACGTAATTGCCCGTGTTTGCAGGGACGGTCGTGATACAGGTGTAGCCGCTGGGGTTAACGCTTGATTTCAGGTTAATGTTATCCGGCGCGGAGCCAACGGCCGGCGGCGCGGTAATATCCCTTGCGGTAACGGCATAGAACAGATGCACATACTGTATCCCCGCCAGGTTCGGCGAGGTATCCGTAACATACGAACTTACGTCCGTAGTCTGGCCGGGCTGAGCGGTCAGATAGCCCAGCTGCGTTTCGGCGAATGTCCCCTGCAGGGGCTGACTCTGCGTTACGTCCATGAAATTCGGCCCTGCGGCCTGGACAACATTATAAACTACCGGGGAACATCCGGCGAGGGTGGGGTCGGACAAGAGATAACCGGAGGTGTAAGAACTGTAGTAGAAGAGCCTGTAATTAAAGGTTATGGTGACGAGCGCGTTGCGCATGTCGTCGCTTGAAGACACGGTCCCGTCGGCGTTCTCCCAGGTAAACTGCATCGGGACGGTTTCTTCCGAGCCTATGCCGTTCGTGGTTTGTGGGATATAGAACGGCGTATTGGCATTAAAGACTATGGGGGTATCGGTCGATACGCCGCCGCTGCTGTTGTTGTAAACCAAGACCCATTTGCTCTGGGTCGGATCGTAAATGGAGACGCCTGTAAGCATGGCGTTAGTCTCGGTGCCGCCGCCCTTCCAGGTAAGCGTCATGCCGTCAAGCTCCGCCTCATGCGAGCTTGTGTTGCTGGCGTCAAAAATAAGCGTGTTATGATACATGCCCGTGGAAACGGTTATGTTCGTGTGCGGCGTGTTCGGCGCGCTAGTATTCGTCGAGTTGACGGCGCTCGGGTCGTAAAGCACCTGGCCCGGATAGGCTGTAAGGGTGACTATCGAGGTAGCGTTGCTCAATCCGCCCGAACAGTCCGTCGTCCTTACGTGATAGCTGTATACGCCGCCGTCGCCGCCTGGCGATTGTATATAAGTTGTATCCGAATAGACGTTTGTGTTGGACGATTTGTAGTTACTCTGTATCGGCGTGCTGCCGTTATCCGAACGATAGATGTCGTAACCGGTAAAGTCCGGATAGCTGGTTAGGTTGGACGGGTCTTGCCAGCCCAGGTTTACCTTGTCCGCGCAGTACGACATTGAGTACTTGTCCATTGGCGGGGCCGGCGGCTCTCCATATAGCGCGGAGCTGCACGGCTGGGAACATGCGGGCGTCGATGCCCCCTGAAAATTAAGACTCTCCACGGCAGTGCTGTTGTAGATACCGCACTTGTTGTATGAAAACGCGGAGTAGTAGTAGCAGGTTGGGGGGTCTGTATCGGCCACGCCGGTATCATGATATGTGCAGGATTGCCCGGCGGCTGAGGAGTAATCGTTGTACACGAGGGTGCCGTCGGTTGGCGACGCGGGATAACCGCCCGTAGACCTCCGTATCATAACGCCCTGAAAATCCGGATCTCCGGTCGGGTTGGTCCAGGAAAGGTCCACCACTTTTGACCCTGGAATGCCTACAAGGTCTGTCGGCGGAGGCGGAGGCGTGCCGTCGGTAGGTTTGGTCACTTCGCCCGCAACCGGAGAGCTTATCGTATGGGGCACGCCGTTGCTGTCGGTATAACTGCCGCCGTATAACGTGCAATACTGGGCGGAGGAATAAGGACTGGAAATCGGGCCGGTGGCGGATTGCGTGCAGTTCACGCCGCAAACCGCATATTCATACATTGTGCACCCCTGGAGGCCGTAGTCCTTAAACTGAAACCCCGATTGGTTGTTGTTTAATACCACCTGGGTCACCGGCTTGTTGCCTGTAGTGCCGGTGTCCACGCGATATGGCACCCCGGGGGCCGGATTTGCCGGCTCAGGGGTATCGGGTATCGGATAGCTGAAAGCAGGCGGACTGCTCGGATTGGGAATCGACATCCTGTATACCCTGTAGCTTGTCACTCCTTCGTTGGACGGGTTGCCGGTCCACGTAAGGGTTATAGCGCCATCGCCCGGCCCGGCAGCGGCCATAACAACCGGCGCGCTGGGCGGATACTCGGTTGGGGTAGTCTGGTTGGTGCCAATGCCCGGCGTCACGACACCGGTGGAAACTTCCGTCGCCAGAGGATTGCTCATCAGGCCGCTGGTGTTGCTGGCTCCTATGGTAATATAATATTCCGTGCCCGCATTCAGGGTTTCGCCGGGAGGAGGCAGCGTATAGGTGCAGATGCCGTTGTTCGAAACCGTGCCCACATCAACTCTATGGTCATATTTGCCGGTAGCTATGCCGTAAAATATAGTATATCCGGCAAGATCGACCTCCTTGTTGGCGTTCCACTGAACCGTCAGCTTGGTGCAGGTATGCGGATCGCTTACATAGAGTCCCGTGGGAGTCGCCGGAGGATAAGCGTCGACAATATGCCCTGCGATGCCAAGGTTCACGGGCGTAACATCCGTCGAAAGACTGAACGACCTGAAGCCGTTAGATATAAACTGCGCAAAGGAAGTTTTCCCGGTAACGGTAACCGTGATTTTTCTTACGGTTCCAATACTTTGCGAAGACAATGACGAAGTGATGTCGTTATCGTCTGCGTTGTAATACTGAAACCTCAGGTTGCTGATGCCCCTTGCCAGAACAACACTCCACCCGTTCGCAGCCGGACCGAACAGGGTCGAAGTTGTGTTGAACTGTTCAAAATTGGCGAGTATTTCCTGGTCGGCGCTGTCCATGTATATCTGCACCCGCCATTCTCCGTTGGAGCCGGAGCTGAACACGTGATTATCGTCGTAATAGGTAAAACATATCGAGTTGGGGCCGGAGACTACGCCGGTATTGTTGGGGGCGGATAATGAATTGTCGTACGAGGCCCTCTGGTAAACAAGGCCGTCAACAGCAGTGCTGTGGTTTCCCAGGATATTGTTCCATTGGCCCTGGTAACCGGCGTTTACCATCATCTTCGTTATCGAATCGACAGCGGTGCGGACATTCTGCTGCATGTCGGAGGACGCCTTTATGGAGAGGTTCGACTTGTTCATAGTCTCGTAGACGCCAAATATGGCGGCTATTATAATCAGACTTACAGCCATGGCGACCATCAGTTCTATAAGAGTAAAACCTTTTTTGTCTTTCAAACCTCTCTGGGCAGACATGACTTTCCTCCCTTAGGACATATCAAAATAAGACGTGAACGATACGGTATGCGGATGGCCGGTGGTCGTCCAGTCTACATAGACTCTGACGGTCGAGAGACCCTTTGAGGGCGTATTGTCCGTATATTGGGCGTTCAGGTAAAAATTTTTCGGCCCCACGGTTACCGGCTGTCTGGAATAACCGGCCGTTGTAACAGCGCTTCCATAAACATAGACCGTATTGGTCCCATCCGTGATCGTGCCTGAAGAAGTCATGTTGTTCATGGCGTTCTGATAGCCCCGGTTATCCATATCCTGCAGGAGCCGGTTCGCAATATTGTCGGCTATCGTAATATCTCTTCCGGCGACGCTGCCGTAAATGGCAATGCTGATAAGCTGGAGGAGGGCAACCAGACCTATCACAAGTATGACGGAGGCTATCATCACCTCCACCAGCGTAAATCCTTCGTTCCCGATATTGGTTTTCATTTTGTCATTTCCAGCTTCCTGATTGTGATGAGTCATGCTGCCAGGTCTTTATCAAACCGGTAAGGCCGGTAATGGTTATGGCCCTGTTCCGGTCGTATCTGTTTGCAGTCAGGTCTTCCTGCGGTATAAGATAAACCGCACCGTTGTAATCGGCTGTCCCGTTCGGCAGGAATTTTTCATAATCAGAAGAACTGAATACCGCGTTGGAGGCCCCCCCGGCCAGAAGTGGCGCTCCGTTGGGATCGTTACCTGTGACATTGTAGCCGAAGACAACCGACCTCACGGCCATTATGCTGCCTGAATTGTCCACGAGCTGCACGGTCTTGACGAGAGAGGCGGTGCCGGAAGGGTTGGCGGGATTAAAGGTGTCTTTTGGATCCCTGTATATGCTGTAGGAATTGCCTGCAATGTTGAATTGCACTTCCCAGGGGATGTTTTCGGATATGGCTCTCAACCTGGCATACTGCAAGTCGCCGGAAAGCTGGAATATCGCCTGATTTACCTTCAGCTTCGGCAGCCATGCGTAATAGGACGGGACGGCAATTGCCACCATCACTCCTATAATCGCCACCACAACCATCAATTCCAGCAGGGTTACACCCCGTTTATTTCTCAGAAACCTCATACCGGCCCTCCTGCCATTCTGAACAAGCAAAAAAAATGCCACTCCGCATAAAATCGGGAGTGGCTTTATTTTATTGGTTTTCCCGGTTTAGTTCAATTAATTTTTGTTAATAATATGTAATTCCCTTCACAGGGTTGTGTAAGCGGCTACCCAATGCCGTATTCCTTTATCTTTGTCAGCAGTGTCTTGTAGCTCACGCCGAGAAGCTCCGAGGCGCGGCTCTTGTTACCGCCGGAGGCGGCAAGAGCGCCCTTTATCGCCTCCATCTCCGCCGCCTTTGCGGCAATCGACGCAGTCCTCTGGAGGCTGCCGGACGATTCGTCCATAAACTTCGGGGCCAGGCCAAGACATTCCGGGCCGATCTCGCCTCCGTCCGCGATTATGACCGCCCTCTCTATGCAGTTGGCAAGCTCCCGCACGTTCCCTTTCCACTCCATGCCGGAGAGCGCTTCAATGGCTTCGTCCGAAATTGTGAACAACCCTTTCTTAAGTTCCGCCGCGTATTTCCCGATGAAATATTCCGCAAGGATCCGGATGTCATCACGTCTATCGCGCAGAGGCGGGATGCGAAGCGGGAACACGTTCAGGCGGTAATACAAGTCCTCCCTGAAACTTCCTTCACGGACGGCTTTTTCAAGGTCCCGGTTGCTTGCGGCGGCGACCCGCACATCGACGGAGAAAGGCTCCGCCCCTCCGACGCGCTCTATCATCTCGCCCTGAAGCGCCCGGAGAAGCTTGGCCTGAAGCGCAAGGGCCATGTCTCCTATCTCGTCCAGAAAAAGCGTCCCCTTGTCCGCAAGCTCGAATTTGCCGAGTCTCCTGGCCTCGGCCCCGGTGAACGAGCCTTTTTCGTGCCCGAAAAGCTCCGATTCGAGCAGATCTTTCGGGATTGCCGCGCAGTTCACCGCCACAAACGGCCCGTCCTTCCTGGGCGAGAGGTGGTGCAGGGCCTTTGCGAAAAGCTCTTTGCCCGTGCCGGACTCGCCGGTTATCAGGACGGTCGCCCGTGTGGGAGCGGCTTTTTTAAGGAGTTCCAGGGCATCTGTAAGGGCCTTGCTCTTTCCGATTATCATCGGGAACGAAAGCTCGCGGGCGAATTCCTCCTTCAGCACGAGGTTTTCCGCCGCAAGCTTACCGCTCTCAAGAGCTTTTTCCACGAGCGCCAGCATATGCGATGTATCGAACGGTTTTGTCAGGAAGTCGTAGGCCCCGGCCTTTACCGCCTCGACAGCCGTTTCGATGCTGCCGAACGCGGTCATCATTATGACCGGCGTCAGCGGCCTTTTTTCCTTCAGGACGCGCAGCACCTGAAGGCCGTTCATACCCGGAAGCTTCAGGTCGGTCAGGACGAGGTCCGCCCCGTCGCGCAGGAATTTCGAAATCCCGTCCTCGCCGGTCCCGGAAGTGAGCGCGATGTAGCCTTCGGCCTCGAACGTCCTGGCCAGCATCTCCGCCATTGACTTCTTGTCCTCTATTATCAGTATCCTGAACTTCTCAGCCATAGCCTGCTCTTAGTGAGCCTTTACCGGGAGATATATCGAAAATACCGCGCCTCCGCTCCCGGATGCGGACGCCGTAACCCTGCCGCCGTGATATACAATTATCTTCTGGACGAGGGATAATCCAAGCCCGGTGCCGCGCGGCTTGGTCGTGAAGAAGGGGGTAAAGATTTTCCCGGCCGAGGAAGCGTCGATTCCCGGCCCGGTATCGCGGAAATCGAGCCTGACGAACCTCCTGTCGGACGCCTCCGGCCCGTCGCCTTTTTCAACCTCCGCGGCTATTGTAAGGCTCCCGCCGCCGTCCATCGCCTCGTACGCGTTTTTTATCAGGTTTATAAACGCCTGCCGAAGGAGCACGGCATCGCCCTCGATTGACGGGAGGTTTTCGTCAATAAGCGCCTTTCGTTTTATTCCGTCGCCGTCGTTCCCGAGCGCGCGGAAGGATTCCTCGACAATCCCGCCCAAGTCCACCTGTGTTACGTTAAGCTCCGTAGGCTGGGAGAAATGGAGAAACTCGCGTATAATCTCGTCCATTCCCTTTATCTCCTCCCGGATGCTCTGCGCCGCTTCAAGGGATGGCGCATCCCCGGAACTTCTTGCCAGGAAATCCGCATACCCTGATATGACGCCCATGGGATTCCGAAGCTCGTGCGCTATCCCCGCGGACATCTCCCCCAAGAGCGCTATCCTCTCCTTAAGCTCCATCATCTCCCGGAGCTCTTTTACCTCTGTGATGTCGGTGAACACGAGCACCGCGCCGCCCGTAGCTCCTTCCCGGAGAAGAGGTGAAATCCCCGCGCCTATCCAGCGTTTCCCGGCGGGCGTGTTTATTTCCCCCTCGGACCTGTTCTGGGCCCGTCCCTTCCTTACGGCCTTTTCCACCAGCGCGGAGAGCCAGCTTCCGGCTCCGAACAATTCCGGGCAAGTGTTTCCCGGCAAGGCGTTCCTGTCTCTTGCGAGTATCGCCCCGGCGGACTCGTTGGCGGTCAGCACCGTACCCCCCGCGTCGAACGTAATAACGCCGCTCTGAATGTTTTTCAGGATGGTCTCGCTAATGCTCTCTACGCTGCGCGCCCGCTCTTCGGCCCTGTTCTTAAGCTCGTTTAGTTCTTTCTCCTTCTCTTTCAGAGAGGCTATGGTAAGCTGAAACGTGTCTATTACAAATGATATGTCGTCCCGGTCTTTACGGCTTACATCCACCGGCGCGCCTTTTGCCGTCTGAAGGAGCTTCTTGCGAGAGCCGGCCATTGTCCTGATGACATACAATACGGCGATAAGCAGGAAACCTATCGACATGGACTTCAGGATGAAGTAAGTCGTCCCCTGCTGCGTAAGGTCTTCGATATAACCGGCGTCGAGCGCGGCCTCGCCTACGGCAATAATCCTGCCCATAGGGTCCTTTACCGGGAAATAGACCGAGCGGAGCCTCATTTTTTTGTTCATGTAAATCGGAGAGATTTTAACCTTGCCTGAAGCGGCAAGGTTAAAATCCTGCCCGTTAATGCCCTTGAGGATGAACTGTTCGCCGCTATGCCTTCTCCCGGAAGCGTCGATAATCACGCCCTGACGAAGATCGAGGATTATCAGGCTCAAAAGGGATTCCTGCTGCATCAGCGAGTTCAGGTAACGCGGGTCGTTGAGGGACTCCGGATAGCGGTCGCGGATTTCCCTCGAGACTATGTCCGAGGCGTTCAGAAGCCTCTTGTCCATCCCGCTCTCAAGGTATTTCCTCGTCTTGTAGATTAGCGAGAGGCTGCTGATGGTCAAGACCGCGAGCAGCGCCGCGAAGAAGAGTGTCGCGGCTTTTAAGAGGCCCTCCAATGGGAAACCGCCTGATTTCATAATTCCACCACGAACACGGCCAACGACTTACGAACGCGTCTTTACTGTTTCTCCTTCTGAAGCCCTTTTATTATGGGCGACAGGATGTCTATCGGCAGCGGGAATATCAGCGTCGAGTTCTTGTCCCCCGAAAGAGTCAGCACCGTCTGGAGGAATCTCAGCTGAAGCGCGGCAGGCTCCGTCTGGATTATCTTGGCTGCGTCCGCAAGCTTCTGCGCGGCCTGATACTCGCCTTCCGCGTTTATCACCTTCGCCCGGCGCTCCCTCTCGGCCTCGGCCTGCCTTGCTATGGCCCTCTGCATACCCTCCGGGAGGTCAACGTTCTTTACCTCGACGTTCGTTACCTTTATCCCCCAGGGCTCCGTCTGCTGGTCGATTATCTTCTGGAGTTCCATGTTCAGCTCGTCGCGCTTGCTCAAGAGGTCGTCCAGGTTGGACTGGCCAAGGATGCTCCGGAGCGTCGTCTGGGCAATCTGGGAGGTTGCGAAGTAGAAATCCTCGACTTCGATTATCGCCTTCCTCGGGTCCATTACCTTGAAGTAGATTACCGCGCCCACCTTCACCGTCACGTTGTCCCTCGTTATGACATCCTGCGAGGGCACGTCCATCGTAATGGTCCTGAGGCTGACGCGCGTCGACTTCTGGATAATCGGCAGGACGATTATTATCCCCGGCCCTCTTACGCCGTGCTCCGGGTCAACCCTGCCAAGCGTAAAGAGCACCGCCCTTTCATACTCCTTCAGAATTTTTATGGAATTTACGACTATAAGGATTACTATTGCTGCGGCAATTGCGAAACCCGAAATGCCAACTCCCAACATAGTCCCCTCCTTTTCAATGTCTTACCACCTTAAGCCGGAGTCCCGTTACCTCCAGCACCCGGACCTTTTCGCCCGCCTTGACATACTCGTCCGACACCGCGCGCCAGTGCGCGCCATCGAGAAACACGTCTCCCTCGCCGCCCGCGGGGATGTCCGTGCGCGCCTCCGCCATCATCCCGACGAGCGATTCGCTGCCCGTGGTATGCCCGTAGCGGCGGGATTTAAGACCGACCCGCACCAGTATGATGAAGAACCCGGAGATGATAAACACGGACGGGAGAAGCACCCAGAGCGATATGCGCATGTAGGGAAATGACGAGTTGAAAAGCATGAGGGAGCCGAGAAGGAGCGATATTATCCCGCCCACGGAGAGCATTCCATAGCTCGGTATTTTTATCTCGGCCAGGAACATTATAATGCCGAGCGCGATAAGCAGAAAACCGGCGTAGTTCACCGGCAGGGTGGAGAACGCGTAGAAGGCGAGGACAAGCGATATGCCGCCTATGACGCCCGGAAGGATAAGGCCGGGGTTGGACAACTCGAAGAAGATCCCTATAACCCCCAGCAGCATCAGCACATACGCGATATTCGGGTCGGTTATGACAGAAAGGATCCTGAGCCTCGCGCCGGGCTCTATATATTCCACGCGCGCGTTCTTCGTATGCAGGACTACCGTCCCTCGCGCCGTCAGGGCCCGCCGCCCGTCGAGCTTGCCGAGCAGGTCCGAAAGGTTGTCCGCGGCCATATCCGCCACATGCATTTTTACCGCATCCTCTTCCGAGACGGACACGCTCTTGCGAACGGCGTCTTCCGCCCAGTCCGCGTTCCTGCCGTAACGGTCGGCAAGGCTTCTTATAAACGCCGCCGCGTCGTTCTCCACCTTTTCCGCCATCACGCCGGTAATGTTCGCGCCGCCCATTCCGACCGGATGGGCCGCCCCGATGTTCGTCCCCGGCGCCATGGCGGCAACCGGAGACGCCAGGAAAATGAACGTCCCCGCCGAGGCCGCGCGCGCCCCGGACGGCGCGACATATGTAACCACGGGGACGGGAGACGCAAGTATGTCCTTCACAATCTTCCTCATGGAGCTGTCCAGGCCGCCGGGGGTGTCGAGCATTATAACCAGCGCCTCCGCATTGCTTTTTGAGGCCTCTCTTATGGCGCCGCCTACAAGTTCCGCCGCTACGGGGTTTATAACGCCGTCCAGCCTGACCACCTTTACCAGAGGCGCCTGCGCGCCCGTATTCGCAAAGGCAACCATGGACAAGAATACCAGAAATAATGAGCAAACAGTAATTTTTTTCATGGATTGATTATTATATCCGCCTTTGACCTCAAATCCCGGAGATAATCCTCAAGCTTCCGGTTCGTCCCACGCTCCGTGAGAAGACTTTTTATTGCGGGCTCCACGTCTTCAAATTTCTTGGCGCCGAAATCCTTCTTATGCCTTTCGTAATATTTTTCCTCCTCACGGGGGGTTATCCGGACAAAGGCCTTTATCCTCCTGTCAACGTATTTTACCACGAGCAGCTGGTCCCGGAGATTATTTTTAAGCTCGTCCTTCGTTATCTCTTCCCTGCCGAGCGCCGCCCTGAACGACTTCTCGTCCGGATACCCGGCCCTTACCTGCCGGTATGCCTTCTCCACCTCGCCGGGCTTGACGGTCGCAAGATTGAACTTGCGCGCCTCGTCGATGAGAAGCGCCCGGTCTATAAGCGAGTCCAGCGCCTTTTTCCGGGCCAGCGAGGCAGAGACCGGTCCACCGGCGGCGGTGGCGGACCCGCCGGCTTCAGGCGTCATTTCGGTCTTCTCGACCTCCACCGCGCGGTCGATGTCGCTTTTGGTTATGACATGGTCGTTCACCACCGCCACGACCTTGTCCAGGACATAGGCCGGGCAGACCTCCGGGACGGCCACAACCGAACATATTATAATAAGAAATAAAATTTTCTTCATATGAAAAACCTTCCGCGTTCTTTTTTCCGCGTCTTCTCGCTCACATCCTTTTCGCTCAGAACGCCTGTCCAAGCGTAAAATGCAGTTCGCCGATGGACTCGCCGGGGCGCCTGTTCAGCTTGAAACCGTAGTCGAGCCTGAGAGGGCCGACAGGGGTCTCATACCTAAGGCCAAGTCCGGCCCCGTATCGCAGGCCGTTTGTGCCGCCATTCGTAAAACCGCTTCCGGGCTCCGTCATCGGGCTTCCATTTACGGAAGCGGCGGCAGAGACGTTCTTGTTTAAAAGCCATGCGTTTCCGGCATCCAGGAACGTCACTATTCCGAAATTATAAGGGAGCGGGAAACGTATCTCGAAGTTGAAGATAGCCATCGAGTCTCCGCCGACGGGATTGCCGAAACTGTCGAGCGGAGCTACGCTTTCATAGCTGTAACCGCGCAGGCTGGACGCACCGCCCAGGAAGAACCTTTCAGATATGGGTATTTCAAATTTCCCGCCAAGCGAGCTTTCTATGCCACCGCGCGCGGAGAACGCGCCGATTATTCCCTTGTAAAGCGGGTAGTACCAGCTTGTCTGGGCGGTGGCCTTGAACATGTTTACGGTAGAGCCGAAGAACGTGCTGGCGTATTTCAGTATCAGGGCGTGAACGGAGCCTTTCGTAGGGTTGAACGGATTGTCCCGGAAATCGAAGATCACCGACGGCGTGATGCTGGCGAGGTTCGATTTGTTTTTGTCCTCCGGCGCAAGCGCCGCCCCCGCATTTATATCGCCGAACTTTATTTTCTCATACTGGTAATTCAGTGATGTCGTGACATGCTTTCCAAAGGTCTTGTCGAAGCCGGTGATACCGATTAAGTCCCTGATATGATAATTCGGCTTGTCGGCATTGAGGTATACCAGGCTTGTACGGTATTTCACGTTCATCCCCATAAACCAGGGCCATTTGTATGTCGCGACCGCTTTAGTCTCCTTGAAGCTCGCATCGCCCCTGAGCGATATGGAATGGCCGAGCCCGAAGAGATTTATATATCCCACCTGCGCAAAGCCGCGGAGCCTGTCCCAGTCCCCATAGCCGGCGCCGAACTCTACCCTGCCCGCATCCCGTTCCCGGACGCTCACCAGCAGGTCTTTGGAAACTCCGGCTTCTTCCGGAGCCACGGGCTCTATCCGGACCTGGCTGAAGAAACCCAGACTATACAGCCTCTGCTGGCTGATGAGTATCTTTTCGTAATCGAGCGGGTCTCCGGTCTTTACAAGCATCTCCCGAAGGATTGTCCTGTCCTTTGTAACCACATTCCCGCGAAGTATTATCCTCCCGATTTTTACCGGGGAGCCCTGGCTGATAACGTAGGAGAGGTTGACTGCGCGGCCTCCGTCGATAAACTCCCGCTTTGTGTCTATTGTCGCGCGGGTATACCCCGCCTTGGAGAAAAGGCTTATGACGCTGTTTTCGTCTTCGTTTATCAGCTGCGGGTCAAACGGCTCGCCGACCTTCTGACTTATCGCCGCCTCTATCTTTTCCTTCGGCACACCCGCGCCGTCCACGATGTTGCGGGATAATACGTAAGTCATCGGGCCTTCGGCAATATCGAACGTCACGTCGGCCTTTCTGTCCCTGTCGTAAAACCTTATCGGTTCCGGCCTTATCCGCGCCTTAAGGAAGCCTTTCGTCTCGTAAAGGTTTTTTATCCTCTCCGCATCCTGCTTTACGGCCTCGTCTGTTACCCGCTCTTTTATGATAAGCCCGGAACCCCTAAGCGCCATCACCTTTTTTATCCGGCCTGTCTTGACGGCCTTGTTGCCCTTTAAATACACGTGTTCGAGAGCGGTCCTCGGCCCCTCGGTTATGGAGAACGCGACTCTTACCCTTGGAGGCCTCGCGGTCTCCTCCATGGCCGATTTTACCTGAACGAAATAAAATCCTTCTTTTTTATAATAAGCCTGGAGCTTGTCGAGGTTCTCCGAGATGCTGTCCTCGCTTACGTCCCTGTCTTCGCGGAACGTGAGGATTTTTTTAAGCTCTTTTTTTGATAATGTGCGGTTCCCCTTGAAAGTTACCTTAAGTTTCGGCCCGGCGTTTATTTTGAAAACAACCGCCGCCGCGCCCGGCGAAACCGCTATTTTCCGCTCCACGTCCGCCCTGACATAATCCTTCCTGACATAGTAATCCGTAAGCCGCGTAACCGCATCGTCGAGTTTGCTGTCGACAAGCCTTTTCCCTTTTTTTATGCCCGCCTTGGCGGCTATTTTATCAAGTCTTTTCTCCGGCACGGCAAGGACGCCCCTGAAGCCCACTGCGCTGATTGTTGTCGGCCTGCCTTCCTCCACCTGCACGACAAGGTCTCCGGCGAGGGGGCTTGTTTTCCTGGTCTTGACAATAACGCCGGCATCCGGGAATCCCTCGCTGCGGCAGAATTTCAGCACGGCGTTCCTGGATGCGCGAAGCTTGAACTGATCGGCGAAATCGCCTTCCTTGAGCGTCATCCTCGATATTATTTTATTCCCTGAGAGATATTTGTTGCCCCTGATTTCGACCCCGGATATCAGCATCCTGGGCACGAGGTGAAACGTAACCACCGTCCCCCGCGGGGTATCCCTGCCATCGACTATTATATTTTTGAAAAGCCCCTTAAGGTATAAAAGCTTGATGGAATCCCGAATCAACCTGGGAGACAGAGGCCCGCCCTTTTTTATCTCCACGAGCTGGCATACATCGGAAGGCAGCTCTCCGGGATAGTCGAATATTATATCCGCAACCCTGGGCCGGGCGCCGGTCGGATTTGTCTTATGCCCGCCCTGAAGACCGGCGGCGCATACAAGAGACGGCAGGAAAAAAATAATCAGGAAAATGACCGGGATAAATTTTCTTCTTGTCATTTAAACTCGAACCGGAACTTCAGGTCTCCGCCGTAGTGACCGAGTTCGTCACGCTCGCCGACAAGGGAAAGGTGCCTGTTGAATATATATTCAAGTTTTACATACTGGTCTTCGGTCGTGCCGACATTCGAGGAATACGTAAGGTATATCTTGTCCGAGAAAAGGCCTTTGCCCACGGTAAGACGCGGCCCGCTGGATGCGCCGGAACTCGTCATGTACGGGTCTATCTGGAAGCGGTCGAAACCGGTAATCATCTTGACGCGGCTCTCCACGGCGTCCTGTATCTGTCCCGTAACAAAGCCCGCGGCCTCGCCGGTCGTAATGGCCGCCTCATGCCCTTTCAGTTCGTCGGAGGTTCTCCCAAGCGCCAGCAGCGTTATGATGTCGCCTTCCTCCAGCGGCGGGTCGGAAACGAGGTCCACGTTTACCCTCTCAACCGTACCCGTTAGCGTCATCGTTATCGTGTAGTCCCTTACCGTGGTCTCGGCTGTAAGGTCGATGAGCGGGTTGAATTTGTTAGGGTCGGCAAATTCCAGCACGGCGTTTTTCAGGGTAAACTCGTTGTTCCTGAAATACACCTTGCCTCTCCCGGCCTCCATCCTGCCTATCAGAACCGGCCTCCCGATTGTCCCGCGCACATAAACGTCCGCCGAGGCGGGCACCCTGGCCACGTTGTCGTCTATTTCCAAGGTATCCGCCGCGGTGACGTGTATGTCGAGCGATACGTCCTTGAAACCTCCCGAACTGGAAGGGGCAGGCAGGTTTCTTTTCTTGCGTATCTGAACAAGCCAGCTCTTCCAGTCGATCCGCTTCGCATACCGCGCCTTGCGAACCGAAACATTGCCGCCGACGTTCATCACCCCGCCCGCGCCCTCGAATCTCATGGATGCGTCGATGACGGGGGTAAGACCTTCCGCAATCTTAACTCCAATATTTTTTGCGGTTATGCCGAACCCGAAATTGTCAATGCTCCAGCCCTTGAGGTTCCCGTCGCCCATTGCGGAGATTGTCCCGCCGCCGAAACCGGCCCCGAACCTGGTCAGGCGGAACTCCGAACCGTCTATGTGCGCCTCGGCGTTTATTTTATCGAACCTCTGCGGAATCTCCCGCACCTTGAACCCGCCGTCCGTTACCCTTACCGATCCGGAGACGGTCGGGTCTTTAAGGCCGCCTTTTACTTGTATGTCGGCCTGGCCTCGACCGCTTATATAATCCACGTCTTTTAATACGGGCTTTAGCACATCGAGACTCGCATCCACGCGGATTTTCGCATCCACATTGTCCACGCCGGCGGCGACTCCGGAGGCTGAAACCGAAAGATTGTCCCCCCGCATGTTGAAAGACTCGAGGTCGAGCTTCCCGTCACGGTATGCGATACGTATGTCCCCGGCGTTTGAAAGCTTCCTGCCAAATACAATCGCGTTCACATCTTTCAAGTCAAGCTGCGCGGACGTAAGCGATGGATTTGAAAGTTCGCCCCCGCCGGCGACCACGCCCGTCGAGACAATCGAGGCATCCTTCGGCAGCCCTTTGTATACAAGGCGGATGAACGGTTCCAGCCTGCCCCCGTTAAAGACAAGACTTCCGCCCCATTTGTAAGGCTCCGACAGGCCGAGCGAGCCCGCGAGAGACACCTTCCCGCCAAGCGCCGTCCCGTCGAGCTTGAGGTTATCATCCCGGAGCCTGGCCTTAAGTTTGCCGTGCCCCAAGTCCACGCCGCCGAAGCTGAGTTTCAGCGTGTTTACGTCCGCGTCTATCGACGGTTTTTTAAACGTCCCCTTGCCGGTTGCGGAGAATGAGGCGCTGCCGCTTACCGGGGCCCCGGTATCGGAAAGAACCTTCAGGGCCGCAAGGCTGAACCTCGCGGAAGAGACCTTGCCGCTGAAGGTATTGTCAAAACCTATAGCCCCGGACGCCGTAACGACATCACGGCCAAGCACGGCGATTATCTTCGGGAATTTGATTCCCTTTTCGGTAAGTCTCGCCGTTACAACGCCTTTGTCCAGGGGCTGGCCGTAGACATCGCCCGCGCCGGTAACAAGCCTGGCGTCTCCGGTGAACTTGCCGGCGGTGCCGGAGAAATTCATCACGCCCCTGGCAGTCAGGTTAACCGGTATGTCCTTATAAAATATCGCGATGATTTCCCTGGCGTCAACCTTGCGGACGGAGAGCCTCGCCTTGAAATAAGGGTCGTTAACCGTTCCGCCGCCGCCGTCGAAAAACACCGTCCCGTCCATGACAAAGCTACCGCTTCCCTTGCGCATCATGAAATTGCTTAAAGACAGCTGCCAGTCCTTGAGTTTCACGTCTCCCTTGGCCTCCGGGAACGAAATCCCGTTTGCGGAGGCGTCGGTAATCCTCGCCCTTCCGGTTATAGTCGGCCTCAATATGCTTCCCTGCATGTAGGCGCCGAGGTCGAGCTTTCCGTGGACGTTTGAATACCCTATGAGTTTCGATATGTCCGTCACGTCGTCGGAATGCGCCTTTATGGATATATCGGAATCGCCGTCGAAGCCCACGACACCGGCGAACGAGACGGTCGTATTCCTGGACCGCGCATAGCCCTGGTCTACCCGTATCATCCCGCCGCCCATGCGAAAAACCGCCTTCGCCCGCTCTACCTCATCCAGCTCTCCGCTCACGCCTCTTCTGTTGTGCGGCCTTTTGTATTTTATGGCCGAAACAGCGCCGGAGGCGGTAATCTCGGAGCCTTTAAACCCAGTGCCGGAGATGTTAACATCGCCGTTTACCACATACCAGGGGATAAACCGAAGCTTCGGGTTCGAGGCCGTATACTCTCCGCTCACGAGGTCTTTCAGGTTCCACTGCGAGCTGAACGACGGCCTTCCTCCCGAAAAGTCAACCAGGACGTTTCCGTTTATCCTACCGCCGAAAAGCCTGCTTTTAAGCTCCGGCATGGAAAGCCGGTCTTTGTCAAATATTACCCTGGAAGAAATGTCGTCGATCCTCATCCCGCGGTATGCGCCTTTCTTGAGAGAAAAAACACCCGTCCCGGAAAGCCGGGGATACGTCCCGCTCAGGCTCCCGGCAAGGCTCGCAAGGCCCGCAGGCGGGTTTTTCACAAGGCCGAGCCTTCCCAAAAGCGAAAGGTCTGCGCGGGATGAAAATTTCACGTCAAGCTCCGGTCTCTTGGCAGGCAGCACATGGCCGGAAACTTTCAGACTCGCCCCGTTTGAATCAAGTCTGAGGCTCCGGATATTAATACTTCCGCGGGCATATTCGGCGTCGCCTTCGAGGCTCGCCCGGACGGCGGGACGGCCTTCCGCCTTTACGGAAACGCCCTTCAGGTTAAAACCGGCCCAGTAGCCGACAGACCGGCTCCTGTTTACGCCGCCGACAAGACTGGTTAAGCCGGGCCGGTTGCCACCCGCACCGTTTATCCGGAAATCCACCCCGGCGTCCGCCACCGAGACGAATATTTTTCTTGCCGCGTCGGAATATGAGGCGCGCGCACCCAGCAGGACGATTTCATGCACCTCGATATTATACGCCCCACGCTTCGGTTTCTTCTTCAGAAGCTCGTTAATCCTGGCCCGGAGCGGGTCGATGTCGAGACTGCCGTCCGGAAGCCTCGCGACGTCGAGAGAAGCCCCGTATACAAGTATCCGGCGTATGTCGATACGCCTGTTTAAAAGCGAGCTTATGCTTATGTAAGCCCGTATCTTTTCGGCGCCGACGGAACGCGCCGGGTTCTTCGGGTCCCATCCGCTCACGGCGGGTTTTTCGATGTCTATATACGCCGGGAAGAAGTTAAAGACAAGCCCTCTCATACCGACCTTCATCCCAAGCTCGCGCCCGGCCTGCTCGACGATGTACGTCTTTATCTTCCCGGAAAAATATCTCCCCCTCGTGAAAAGGTTGATTCCCCCGACAAGCAGGGCAAGGGCAAGGAGTATAAGCAAGGCTCTCTTTTTCAAGCGTCCAACTCGCTGCTTTCATAACTTCCCCGCTTCGCTTCCCCTCTTATCTCAAGAGGGTGGACAAAGGGGGCGTTGCCATTAATCACCCTATGCCATATTTACTATGCCACCGCCATTTTAAGGGCGGCCTTCAGCGCCGCGATGCGGTCATGGTCTTCCAGTTTCTGCCTGAATATGTCCGTGACATAGAACACGTCAACAATCTGGTCCACCTCCGTATCCACCTTTGCGGAAGATATGTGGCAGCCCTGATTATAAAGCTCCCTCGTGATGTCGTACAGGAGACCTATCCTGTCCGGCGCAAAGACCTCGATTACCGTGAACCTGTCCGACGCCTCGTTGTCCACCTCAACCCTGACAGGCATGTCCTTAAGGGCCTTCCTCCTGGGATATGCCGGAGACCCGGGCAGAATATCCTTCACCCTCGCCTGTCCGCGAAGCAGGCTGACCAGGCTCTGTTTTACGTCTTCCCATGTTTTTTCGTCGCGCATCGGTTTTTTATTGCAGTCCGTTACCTGGAGGGTGTCGATTATTACGCCGTTTCTGCCGGTGAATATCTGGGCGGAGAGGATGTTGAGTCCCTTGGATGCAAGCCCGCCGGCGGTAAGATAAAGGAGGCCCATCACGTCGTGCAGTATCACTGTCAGGTCGGTGTATCCCCGCTCGTCGTGGCGGTAGTCGAGGATAATGTCGCCGCCCCGCATGCCCCTCGAAAGCCCGAAGTGCCTGAGCGCGGTTTCTACCGGGATTGCCGTAACGTAATTGCGCGGCATGTTGTCCAGAAATTTAGAAATGTCGTCCGGATTGCCGACGCCTCTCGAAACCGCCTCGCCGATAATGCTTTCCCTAAGTTTTACGAAGCGCTCCTTCTCGAATGCGAGAGAGGACACCTCGTCTTCCAGGAACGCCGCCGCGTTTTCGTGCAGCTCTTTTAACAGCATCATCTTCCAGTCGTTGAACATCTCCGGCCCGACGGCCGATATGTCCGCATATGTCAGGATATAGAGCATGTCGAGGAGTTCCCGGGAGTCCACTATCCCGCAGAATTGTTCTACAACCTTCCTGTCGGAAAGCTCCCTTCTCTGCGAGACATGGTCCATCAGGAGGTGGTTGCGCACAAGGAACTCCACCTTATCCGCCTGCTCCTCCGGCATCCCCATCCTTGCCGCCGCGCGCCTTGCGAGCAGGGCGCCCGTCTCCGCATGGCCCTTGCCTTTCGCCTTGCCGCAGTCGTGCAGAAGCGCCGCGAGCATAAGGACCTGCCTGTCGTTTACGCGCCTGAACGCCTCGGAGAATTCCGGGTATGACAACCCGCTGCCCGTCTTGAGATCCTGTATCTTCCTGACGGCGAGAAGGGAATGCTCGTCCACCGTGTATTTGTGGTAGAGGTCGTGCTGGACAAGCGCCGATACCGCCCCGAACTCCGGCAGGAACCTCCCAAGCGCCTTCATGCCGTGCATCTCCCTGAGGGTCTCGTGTAGCCTGTCCACCCTGCCGAGCATCTTCAGGAAAAGCTCTCCGGCCTTCGCCGAATCGCGCGTCTTCCTTATCTTCAGGCCGGGCGTGTCGGCTATGGCATTTTTAAGCTCCCCGCTCATGGAGACATTCCTGGCCTGGCAGTATGAAAACGCGGAGATGACAATCTCTGGATTTGCGGATATATCCTTCCGGGCATCCCCGGAATAGCAGAGAACGCGCCCCATCAGGAAGAAATTTCCGTCCAGTTTTTTCTTTACCGGCGGGAAGAAAACCCACCACTTCCTCTTTTCTTCCAGGGACCGCTCGATTATTTCGAGGGAGATTTCGCGCACGCCTCTTGCCCTGAGGTAATAGGCGCGCATGAAATTCTCAGCCGCGAACGACGCCTCTCCACGATATCCGAAATCCCTCGCCGCCTCCTCCTGCATCTCGAACGTCAGCACGTCCTGCCTGTGGCCGGCCTTGAAGTGCAGCTCGTTCCGGAGCCGCAGGAGATAGTCCCGGCATCCCTTAAGCCTTCTGTATTCCCTGTCTCCTATTATCCCCTTTTCGTGTATACCTTCGAGGCTGGTCGCGCCGTGCTTCATGCGCGCTATCCATAGCGCCGCGTGGATGTCCCTTAATCCCCCCGCGCCTTCCTTTACGTTAGGCTCCCTCAGGAATATGCTGTCGCCGTATTTCTTATGCCTGCTGATTCGCTCGGAGAGCTTTTCCCGGACATACTCTTCTGATTTTTTGCGGTTAACGGCGGCGGCTGTCTTCTGCCTGAACTCCCCGAAAACCCGGCTCTCGCCGGTTATCATCCGCGCCTCCATGAGCGAAGTCATTATCGTGACATCCCCCTTCATCAGGGCGGCGCAGTGGTCGACGCTTCTGACGCTGTAACCGATGTTAAGCCCAAGGTCCCAGAAGAGGTGCAGGGAGCGCGATGGTATCTCGTCGCCGCCGGCCTTGTCGCCCAGGAACATGATGTCGATGTCCGAGTGCGGGTTCAGCTCTCCGCGCCCGTATCCGCCGACCGCCGCCAGCGCCCATCCGGATTTCTCCGGGGCAACACCGGCTTCCCCGCATATCCTGGCGAATGCGGACGCAAGAAGCCTGTCCGTGCAGCCTGTTATCTCCCTCACCACGGCAAGCCCGCCCGCCCCGCCGAAATGGGATTCCCTTGCGCGGGCTATCTCCAGGGCGAAATCTTTCCTGGCCGTCTCTATCCAGGACGATACTGCCGGGGAAGCATTCATCCCGGCCTATTTCTTCTCCGCCTCCCGGACGTATCTCATCCGGAGGTTGTAAAGGAGCGTCTGCATCATATGCGCCTCTTCGGCAGTCAGGTTCCCCTTCGTCTTCTCTTCCAGGAGCGCAATCAGGTCTATCATCTGTTTCGCGCCGGCGAGGTCTTTGAGGTCGTCCGGCTGGTCGGGGGCGACTTTCTCTCCCAGGTACATGAGCGCGGACGCCCCAAGCGAGCCTATGAAAGCCATAAAATCCACCGGGGGCTGTTCTTCCTGATGCACGTGGAGGCCGGGAGCATCTCCGGGCATGGATTCCTTTATGTCCGGCACCTCCTGAACCTGCTCGCCCTCCTGGTTGAATATCCTTCTGTCCCTTACCTCGAATTTTTCATTTTCTTCCGCCATGATGCCTCCAGTATTATTTCCCACTCGCCATCGGGGAGAGGGGGTCAGGGGGTGAGGGCTTCCACCAGCCGGGCTCAATATCGGGGAAAATATCGTCTCGTTCCCTGGTCACTCCAAGGAACTCCCATTCGCCCTGCGCGACTTTCTCTTTGCGCCCGTATTTTTCCGCCATGTCGGCAAGCCGTTTGAACGTGGAGAAATGTTCCGTGAAGCGCATCTCGGCATAGTCCCTGGCGCTCCACGTGCTTATGAGGAACTGCCAGTCGGAGCTTTGCAGGAGCAGGAGTTCCCGAGCCGCCTGCTTCAGTATGTCGCTTAGCTTTTCGTCCCCTTTGCCCGCGAACTCGCGCGAGAGCGACACCATCCTCGTCTCGGCCTCGTAGACATGCTTCCATGTCCAGGCCGTCCATTCGTTGAGCCATATGTAATGGAACCCGCCCTCGCCCCACGAGCCTTCCGGGAGCGCCACCAACTGTCCGCCCTTTTTGGCGGAGACATACTCGCCGCCGGTGGTCAGCTCAACTTCGCCGTCCTCGGCAAAATTCCTTATCACATGATAGAGCCATTCCGGGCCTTCAAACCACCAGTGCCCGAAAAGCTCCGCGTCGTACGGCGCCGTCAGGATGCCGGGTGTCTTTTTCTTCTTCAGGTGTTCGGAAAGCGCGGCCTTCACCATCTCCTTGAAGTGATAGGCCTGCTCCGGGATAAACTTCCCCGCCGCCTCCGGCCTGTAGTTTTTCTTCTCGGCCAGGTCGGCCCTGATGTCCGTAACGCTCCAGTAGCGAAGCCCGCCGGGAAAGCGCTTCTTGTGGAAATCGAGGTAATCAGAATTCCCCGGATAGCCGTGCTCTCCGCTCCATACCTGTAGGCCGGTCTTCGGGTCCCGCGTGAGTATCGCGACCGGCCTCCGGCCTGTCTTCGCGCCGACGAAATATACGTCGTACGGCGATTTCTCCGGGTCGAGCGGGCGCGGAGCAAAGCCCTCCTCGAACTGCCCCCACAACCTCTCAAGCGCCTCGTACCTGTCGAGATAAACGCCTATGGGCCTGCCGCCTTCGAGCATGTGCGAGTCCACGATGAAATACCCGATTCCGTTCTCGCTCAGGAATTCCTCGACGCCCTTTCGCTCATACGGCTCAAGGCCCGGCGCGGACACGGGCGGCGACCATTTGTATCCCGGCCTGTATGCGCACTCCGGGAGCCAGATGCCCCTGGGCTTTCTCCCGTAGTTCCTGCGGTAGGAGGCTACGGCCTGCTTTATCTGCGCCTGTATGCTCTCGTCGCGCGAGAGGAGCGGGAAATAGCCGTGCGTTGCGCCGCATGTGATTATCTCGATATGGCCTTTCCTCTGAAAGTCCGCAAAGGCCTTGACAATATCGCGCTTATACCTGCTCACAAAAGAGTCCAACGCGCCGCCGTAGAATTCCTCCCACATTCTCGAAACCTTCAGGAGAGAGGTCTCCCTCGTGGCCCTGAACTCCGAGGAATCCGCCCTTGCGGCCGCTATTTTGTTCTCGAGATAGGCCGTGAATTCTTCCTGAAAGGCCGGGCTTTTCATCTGCTCCGTAAGGACGGGGGTAATGCCTATGGTCATTTTCGGCGATATGCCCTCGTCCACCAGGCGCCCGATGACGTTTAAGAGCGGGATATACGTCTCCGCCGCGGCCTCGTTCAGCCAGTCGGTCCCGTGCGGCCATCTGCCGTGCGAGAGGACATACGGGAGGTGGGAGTGCAAAACGAACGTGAAGCTTCCGATTTTCTTCCGGACGGCCACTTTTCACCTGTAGATAAGTTGTTAAAAAAACAGGATTTTGAAGCCTTAATTTTCTCACAAACAGGGGGATTTATCAAGCGGAAAAGGGACTCTCGCGGGGGGCTTTCAGTCTTCCACTATCGCCCCGGAGGGGCAGTTCTCAAGACAGGCGGCGCACTCGATACATTTTTCGGGTATTATCCTGAATGCGGCGCCGGAGGGTTCTACAGCGCCGCTCGGGCACTCTTCCCTGCACGCCCCGCAGGCGATGCATTCTTCTTGTAGAATAATAAAAGGCATAAAGGCGGATTCTTCGCGGAGCCTGCCCTGATAAGCCGCAGCCCTGAGCGAAGCCGAAGGGGCAGCCGAATGGGCTCAGAATGACAATATTCGGACCGGCATTGGCAGGCTTAAATCTTTGCCGGCGCATGGGCCGCGGTCAGACTTCCATTATCTCCTTTTCCTTGTGCGCAAGGGCCTCGTCAAGACGTTTTATGTAATCGTCCGTCATCTTCTGGACTTCCTGTTCGCTTTTTTTGAGGTCGTCTTCGGTTATTTTCTTGTCCTTCTCGGCCTTTTTAAGGCCCTCGTTCGCGTCGCGGCGGATGTTCCTTATGATGACCTTGGAGTCCTCGGCCATTTTTTTGGCCTTTTTCACAAGCTCTTTCCGGCGCTCCTCGGTAAGCGGCGGCACAATAAGACGCAATACCTTCCCGTCGTTTACGGGGTTTATGCCGACATCCGATTTCTGGATGGCCTTTTCTATGGCGGATAACATCTTGGATTCCCATGGCGCGACGGAGATGGTGCGCGCATCCGGAAGCGAGAGGGTCGCCACCTGGTTGAGCGGAGAAGGCGTCCCGTAATAATCCACCTTTACATCGTCGAGGAGCGAAAGAGAAGCCCTGCCGGTGCGGATGGTGGAGAACTCGTGCTTCGTGGAGTCTATGGCGGACTTCATGTGTTCTTCGGCCTTCTTCTTTATTTCGGGTATCACTTTTTGCCCCCCTTTCCTCTTACCATGGTGCCCACCCTGCCGCCCTCGAGGGCTTTTCTTACGTTGCCGGGTTTTTTAAGGTTAAAGACGATTATGGGGAGATTGTTGTCCATGCAGAGTGATATTGCTGTGGCGTCCATCACCTTAAGCCCCTTCTGAAGGACTTCGAGGTAATCGAGCTCGTCGTATTTCCTGGCGCTCTTGTCCAGCATGGGGTCGGCGGTATACACGCCATCCACCTTTGTCGCCTTGAGTATGACGTCCGCGCCTATTTCCATCGCCCTCAGGGCCGCGGCGGTATCCGTCGTGAAGTAGGGGTTGCCGGTGCCGGCGGCGAATATCACGACCCGCTTCTTCTCCAGGTGCCGCACCGCGCGCCTCCGGATGTAAGGCTCGGCAAGCTCCTTCATCTCTATCGCGGACTGCACGCGGGTGTGGACTCCGTGCTTCTCAAGGATATTCTGGAGGGCCAGGGCGTTAAGGACGGTCGCCAGCATCCCCATGTAATCGGCGGAAGTCCTTTCCATGCCCGAAGCGGAGGCCGCCACGCCGCGAAAGATATTCCCGCCGCCGATTACCACGGCCATCTCAAGGCCGCTGTCTTTGACGGCCTCTTTAATCTCCCGCGAGATATCCTCGACGACCTCCGGGTCGATGCCGTAGGGCTTCGTGCCCATCAGCGCCTCGCCTGAGAGTTTCAGCAGCACGCGCCGGTATCGTTGCCGGTCTACCGGTCGCTGCCGGGGGGTAGGCTTATTTTTTAAGCTGCTCGGCGACTTCCGCGGCAAAGTCACAACTCCTCTTCTGAAGGCCCTCGCCCAGCTGGTAGCGGACGAAGCGGCGCACGGATATGTTCTCGCCGATCTTAGCGATCTTCTCCGTGATGATGTCGGAGACCTTCTTCCTGCCGTCCGGGTCTTTAACGAATATCTGGTCCATCAGGCAGACATCGCCGTAGAACTTCTCTATCTTGCCCTCGATTATCTTGTCGAGAATCTTTTCGGGCTTGCCGGACTGTCTCGCCTGGTCCTTGTATATCTCCTTCTCGCGCTCAAGCTCGGCCGGGTCTACTTCCTCGCGCCGGACGTATCTGGGGCTCGCCGCCGCGATGTGCATGGTGATGTCCTTCACGAGGTCCTGGAACTCCGGCGTCTTTGCGACGAAGTCCGTCTCGCAGTTCACCTCGAGAAGGACGCCTATCCTGCCTCCCATGTGGATGTATGAGCCGACAAGCCCCTCCGACGTTATGCGGTCGGACTTCCTGGCGGCGACGGACAGGCCCTTCTTCCTCAGGTAGTCTATCGCCTTTTCCATGTCTCCGCCGGTCTCGGTCAGGGCCTTCTTGCAGTCCATCATCCCAGCGCCGGTCTTTTCCCTCAAGTCCTTTACGTCTGCCGCCGAAATTGCCATCTGTCCGTGTTCCTCCTGAAATCTTAAATAAAAACTGGATTCCCGCCTTCGCGGGAATGACGTTAGCCCTCTCCCCTGACCCCTCTCCCATGTAAGGGCGAGGGGTAAAAGGTTTTACCCTCTCCGCGCCCGCGGGAGAAGGCGGCGCAAAACGCCGGGTGTAGGGCTACGCGAAGCTCCCCGTGTCGCCCGGCTCGGCGACGGTATCGGACTCTTGCGCGGCGGGAATTTCCTCGGGCTTCTCGCCCGTCGCCTCTTCCGAAGCCGACATGGACGCGGCCACCCGGCCTTCGGCTTTGTCCGTAAGCCTCTGGCGGCCTTCGATAACGGCGTCGGCAATCTTCATGGCGATAAGCTTTATCGCGCGTATGGCGTCGTCGTTGCCGGGGATTACGTAGTCTATGACATCCGGGTCGCAGTTTGTATCCACTATGCCGACAACCGGGATGCCGAGGCGCCTGGCCTCCATGACGGCTATGGCCTCCTTGCGGGGGTCCACCACGAAAACCGCGCCGGGGAGCGCGGGCATGTCCTTTATGCCGCCAAGGTTCTTAAGGAGCTGCTGGCGCTTCTTTTCGAGGGACGCGACCTCCTTCTTGCTTATCTTCTCGTAGGTGCCGTCCTCCTTCATGCGTTCGAGCTTGCGGAGCTTCTCGATGCCCTTCCTGAGGGTCTCGAAGTTCGTCAGCATCCCGCCCAGCCAGCGCTGGTTAACGTAATACTGGCCGCACCTCGCGGCTTCTTCGGCGACGGAGTCCTGCGCCTGTTTCTTCGTGCCGACAAAAAGGACGGGCCTGCCGCCAGCCGCCGTGTCGGAGACGAAATTATACGCCTCCTTGAACTTCCGAAGCGTCTTCTGAAGGTCGATTATATAAATCCCGTTCCTCTCCCCGAAGATGTACTTCTTCATCCGGGGGTTCCACCTCTTCGCCTGGTGGCCGAAATGCACCCCGGCCTCCAGGAGCTCCTTCATAGAAATCACCGCCATTTTGTCCCTCCGTCTTCTGGTTGTTTCCTCCACCGGCGCGCGCGGGAAGTCCTTTCAGGACACCGTCCGGCGTTTATGCCCCGATGTGCGAGATAAAATATCCGGCCTGAACATCAGCACCGGAAACCTGCAATTTATAACACAAAGCATACGGTAATGCAAGGGGTTTTTCATAAACGACAACCTTTGCGGCCCTACGTAAACTCCACGTTCCTCAGGCCGGGCCTTGCGCACGTAAACCTTGTCCACTCCACGGGATTTAAGCCTCAACGCCCCTTTCTCCCCGGCGCGGTTGAAGTTATCCTCGGCCATGTCGACAAGCCTGCCTGTCCCAGCGTCTTTTATATAGTAGCACATCCCGCGCAATCCTTGACTTCCGGCGCCTGCTGTGCTATTTATTGCAAGTCATTATCGAAGGGAGGAACGCCATAAACATCAGGGTCTGCACTCTGGCCTCAGGGAGCAAGGGGAACTGCATATTCGTCGAGGGCCGGCCGGCCGGCGGCGGCCCGGCAGGAAGCACGAAAATCCTTGTGGACGCGGGCCTTTCCCTGCGCGAGACCAAGGCCAGGCTGAAGGCCGTCGGCGTCCAGCCCGAAGAGATTTCCGCAGTAATAATCAGCCACGACCACCGCGACCACGTGCAGGGCCTGGGCCCTCTTGCGCGCGGCCTGAACATCCCGGTTTATATCACCGAAAAGACCTGGAAGGTCGTCCGCCCGTGGCAGGGCCGGTCAACCGGCGGGAACGGGTATACGATAATCGAGTTCGAGGCCGGGACGGCATTCGAGATCGGCGGCATAACCGTCGAGCCGTTTTCCACTCCGCACGACGCGGCTGACCCGGTAGGTTTCTGTTTTTATGCCGGGAACGCGAAGATGGGCCTTGCGACCGACCTGGGTTATGCGACGGGCCTTGTGACGGAGCGTCTGAAGGGATGCAACCTCTTGCTCCTGGAATCCAACCACGACCCTGTCATGCTGAAAGACGGCCCGTATCCCTGGCCGCTCAAACAGCGTGTCGCGGGGAAGGAAGGACACCTCTCGAACGAGGACTCCGGGAGGCTTCTGTCGGCGCTGGTCCACTCGGGGTTGAAACATGTCACGCTCGCGCACCTGAGCCAGATCAACAACCTGCCCGCCCTTGCGTATCAATGCGCCAGGGAGGCGCTCGTCAGGCGCTCTTGCGAGGAAGGGATAGGAATCGGCGTGGCGGGGCAGGACATCGCCGGCGAGATGATGGAGGCCTAAAAGTCCTCGACGCGCTCGACTACCATCTCCACCTCTCCGTCCGGCCCCATAATCGGGTTGGCATGGACCATGAAATCCTGTCCGTCAGCAGTGATCTTCCTTGAAATTGGCTTTTTGGTGCGGACGGCCTCTTTCACGGGGCAGTTCAGCATAGGCTCCTTCATGCTGCAAAGGACCCAGCTGCACTTCTGCCCGACAATCTCCCTGACCTGAAACTTCGCCCACTTCGCAATGGACTCGTTGGCCATTATTATCGTGTGGTCGGTGTCCTGGATGTTTATCCTGTGCGGCATGGCGTCGAGCACCGTCTGCCACTGGGCCTGGAACGCGGCCAGGACGGCGCTTAAGCTGTCGTTGTCGATGGAGAGCGCGAGGCTGTTGGCGAAGCTTGAGATAAGTTTTATGTCCGAGGAGTTATACTCCCTGGTTTCCGCCGAAAACAGCCCCAGCACGCCGCGAACCACGCCCTTGACAATCAAAGGCGCCGCTATCCCGGACTTTATCCCGTGCTGTTTTATCTCCTCCGGGACAAGGAACCTCTTTTCCTCGGCGAAGTTCCTTACCACGGCGGGTTTTTTTATCTCGAAGACATACGAGACAAGGCCCACGTTCCTCGACATGCAACAGGTCTTGAGTTCATCGGCTTTACCGCCGCCGGAAACCGCGGCATAAAGCTTCCCGCCGTCCTGGTCCGCCAACCTCAGCGCCGAAACCGTTCCGCCCATGCTGTTCATGACAATCTCAAGGACGGACATGTATCTCTCTTCCGGGGGCTTGATGGCCAGGAGCGCGGCGGAAAAGGCGTTAAGCGCAAAAAATTCCTTGTTATGATGCGCCACCTCGCGGGTCAGCTTCTGAAGCTCCTGCTCCGGAGGCATCAGGTTCAATGCCTTGCTTATGGCGGAGAAGAGCTTCTGGGACTCGAACGGTTTTTTCAGGTAATCCGAAGCCCCTCCTTTCATAATATCCACGGCAATCGCTTCGTCTCCGCGTCCGGATATGGCTATAATCCTTGAGGAGGGCGAAGACCTTTTAAGGCCGATGAGGAGCTCCATCCCGAGCACGTCCGGGAGCATGAGGTCCTGGATAATGACGGAGGGCTTGAAGGAGGCGGCTTTATTGATGCCCTCCACGCCGCTGAAGGCGATCTGCGTTTCAAAGCCTTTCTTGGACAGAAGAAGCCCAAGGAGGTTTGCGAATTCTTCGTCGTCGTCGATTACAAGGACTTTCTCGGACATTGTGTATTCCTCTTTCAGAGCTATAGGAACAAGTATATTGATTAAAAGGAAAAATTCAAGTATAAAACTTGGTTCCAAGCGGGAAAATTGTATTGTATAATAAAAAAAATCCCACGGAGGCGTTACCTTGGACGCGCGCGAGGCCGAAAAGAGGATAAAGGAACTTACAGGGCAAATAGAATATCATAACCGGAAATACTATGTCGAGGACAACCCCGTAATTTCCGATTACGAGTTCGACATGCTGATGAAGGAGCTCCTGGGGCTTGAGGCGCAGTTCCCGGAGCTTGCGGCGCCGGACTCCCCTGCCCGGCGCGTCGGCGGCGAACCGATAAAGGAGTTCAGTCCCGTCCGTCACGTGTCCGCGATGCTCTCGCTCGACAACACATACAACAAGAACGACTTAAGCGGGTTCGACGGGCGCGTCAGGCGGCTTGCCCCGGACGCGCGCTTCGATTATTTCGTGGAGCTTAAAATCGACGGCATCGCGTCCTCCCTTACATACGAAGACGGAAGGCTCACGGTCGCCGCGACGCGGGGCGACGGCCTGACCGGCGACGACATCACGCACAACGCCCGGACAATCCGGAGCATCCCCCTGTCGATACGCAACATTCCGGAATCCCTATCAGGCATGCGCTTCCATGTCCGGGGCGAGATATTCCTGCCGCTCAAGAGCTTCGAGAAAATCAACGACGAGAGGTTATCCGGGGGCCTGGAGCCGTTCGCAAATCCCAGGAACGCCGCCGGCGGGTCGCTCAAACAGCTCGACCCGAACATAACCGCGAAGCGCGGCCTGGACTTCTTCGCATATCAGCTTGTCCCGGAAGACGAGCCTCTGATGTTCGAGACGCAGTCCGGGAGCATGGAGGCGCTGGAAGAAATGGGCTTCAAGGTCAACGGGCATAACAGAAAATGCCCGGACATCGGGTGCGTGGTGGGCTTCTGCAACGAATGGGAGGACAAAAGGGCCGGGCTTCCGTACGAGATAGACGGCATGGTCATAAAGGTGGACGACTTGAGGCTCCAGGGGAGGCTCGGCTCCACGGGCAAGACCCCGCGCTGGGCCATTTCGTACAAGTTCCCGGCGAAGCAGGCCACCACTAAAGTAAACGACATCATCGCCTCCGTCGGCAGGACGGGCGCGGTTACGCCCGTCGCGTTCCTTGAGCCTGTGCGCATAGGCGGGGTTACGGTATCCCGCGCGTCACTCTACAACGCGGATTATTTAAAAGCGTTGGAAATAAATGTTGGCGATACTGTTCTGGTTGAACGAGGCGGTGAGGTAATACCTAAAGTCGTTGAGGTCGTAAAAAAAGGACCAAACGAGGAAGCATTTTCCCTGCCTGATAATTGCCCTGAATGCAAGGGGAAGTTAGTCCGCGAGGAAGGCGAGGCCGCGACGCGCTGCATAAACATAAGCTGCCCCGTCCAGCTTCAGAAGAACGTCGAGCACTACGCATCGAGGGGCGCGATGGACATCGAGGGCCTGGGGCCGAAGGTCATCGACCTTCTGATACGGGAGGGACTCATCGAAGACTTCGCGGACCTGTATGAACTGACGGCGGAACAACTCGTGCCGCTTGAGCGGATGGGGGAAAAGTCCGCCGGGAACCTCATCGACAATATCGGGCGGAGCAAAGACAGGCCGCTCTCCCGGCTTTATTACGGCCTCGGCATAAGGCACGTCGGCGGGCGTTCGGCGGAGATCCTCGCCGGCCGTTTCAATTCGCTCGACGAGCTTGCGGCGGCGGAACCGTCCGGGCTTGAGACGATAAACGAGATAGGGCCGGTGATGGCGAAGGCCATCCGCGACTTCTTCCGGGAGGAGCGGAACCTCCATGTAATAAACAAGCTGAAGGCCGCCGGGGTGCGCACGGCGGAGGAGAAGAAAGTCCGGCCGGGCGATGAAACACCTCGGAGCCTCTCCGGCAGGACATTCGTCTTCACGGGCGCAATTTCACTCCCGAGGGCCGAGGCCGAGGACATGGTGAAATCCCGCGGCGGGAAGGTGACGTCGTCCGTCAGCAGGAAGACGGACTACGTCGTCGCCGGGGCAGACCCCGGCTCGAAATACGAAAACGCAAAGAGACTCGGCGTGAGAATAATCTCGGAGGAAGAGTTCAAAAATATGCTGGGGTAGGCTATTTTTCTTCCGCGCCGGACTTGCGGATATAAAATGGCGCAAGGGTCATGGGGTCGGCCGTATTGCCCGCCGCGATTTCCCTGAGGCCCCGGAAGGCCACAGCCGCGCCGGAAGGATAGCAGTAAGCCCTGGGCGCGAAGAACGCCTGGCAGCACAGCCTCCCGCCAAGCAGGTCCCGGTAGACATACGCCCCCTCGCCCACGAAGACCGTCGGCTCCTCGATGATGTCCGCAAGCTTGTCCGGCGTTATAACCGTCGGCGGCAGGACAGTCCTTCTCGACGTATCGACAGCCTTGTAAACCGCGCAATATACCATCTTCTTGCGCGCGTCGAGAACCGGCGCAATCTGATGCCGGCAGTAAGGCAGGTTGTCCGCGAGGACATCGAGGCTGTTCACAGCCGCGACGGGCCTGCCCTTCGCATACGCCATCGCCTTCACCGCCGCAAGACCGATCCTCAGCCCCGTGAACGAGCCTGGGCCGACGCTCACGGCGAAGCCGCCGATGTCGTCAAGCGTCATGCGCGCGGACTTCAGCAGCGTATCGATATGCCCCATCAGCCGCTCGGAATGCGTGAGGGATATGTTCGTCCGCATCTCGGCGACGAGCGTTTCGTCTTCCACAATCCCCACCGCGCCCATAGTCGTGGAGGTGTCAATCCCAAGGATTTTCAAGATGAATGATACACTCGCCTGGAAAGAAAATTCATTATACAATCTGTTTTGATTGTTTTATTAAATCCTGGCATTTATAGCATACCACTCTGCCGTCGAAGAATTTCTTGTTTTCATGGCAATATTTATAAACCCTTTCAGAAACCTTGGCCCCACACTCTGCACAGATGTTAGCCGACTTTTCTTTTATGCCAAATTTCGCCGAATAATTTATATTGTTAGGTTTGTGAAGCTTTATCAGCTTTTTTCCAATGCCAATGACAGTCTCGGCAGAAACAATCTTTGCTACCGCAATAATATCTTTTGGCATTGAAAGTTCATTCTCATACATTGAAGCAAACATGTCGGCCTTAATAACCGAACCGGTATCAAACTTGGAAGCGCGAGGCCGAATAATCCGTGATGCTGGAGAAATGATAACATAACTCTTAAAAGAAGGTGTTAAAGTTATCCCCAACCTTTTAGGCATTATATCATTTGCATTTATTATTTTTTGCAGCAGTTTTAAATGTCTCTTGTTTTGCTCTATCGGAGATCTGATTCCTTTATACCCCCTTACGTCCCAGACCATGAATTCACCGGTATCGTTTATCTTGACTCCATAAGAGAAATTTTTTGATTCCAAAATATAAAACTCAAGCAACCGATTAATCAAAAGATGGTCAATCTGGGCCACCTGTCCAAAGTGCTCAAGACGAAGATCATGTATAACAATCGCTTTATTGGAATCTTGAAAACTGAAATCGAGGAAATAAGCGGAGTCTTTTTCCCCTTTCTCGCCTGCACGCAACCATTTCAGTTCACGCTCAATCAGAAATTTTTGCTCCGCCGTCAGCGACAATAAGAGCAATTGCTCAAGCTTGAAGGCATCGAGTTCTCGATTATCTTTTCGCTTCAAAATCATAACAGCTTTTATATAACATTCGGGATTTTAAATTTCAAGAATAAACGTCAAGCTGCTTCAAACGAAAACGTCTCGCCCTCTCACGCCGCCGCTCTGCCCCGCAGGATGTCCTTGTGGCTCTCGATGTAATCCTTTATCGCTACGGCAGCATTATGCTCCGTCGTTCCCTGGTCGTAAAGCAGGGTCACAGTCCCCTGCCCGGATTTCTCAAGGATCTTGCCGAGCTCGGCCATATGGTCGTCAAGCTCTCCGAAATATCCGCACTCGAACTCCGGCCATCTGTCGGGCTTGCCGGAGAACCATGCCTGGCTGCCTTCACCCGGCGCAATATCCTTAAGCCAGAGGTCGATGCAGCCCTCTTCGTGTTCCATGTTATTCGGCCAGCGCCGCTCCACGTAAATCCTGAAACCATCGGTTTCTTCAATCTTTTCTTCCAGTTTCCTTATCCTTATGTCCATAGAAGACCTCCCGTGAACCAAGGGCGGCGGCTTTTTTACGCCCAATCAGGCCGCCCGGGCGGTTTCCGTTACTTTTTTCTCAAGATACTCCTTCAGCGCGGAAGCATTGTTAAGCTCTTGTTCTTTCGAGGAAAAAAGGAGCGTGACAGGCCGCCTTCCCGCCTCCTGCAATATACGCTCGACGGCCTCCCTGTTCGAGTCCAACTCCTCGAAATAATGGGATTTAAACTCCTCCCAGCGCTCCGGGTCGTGAGAGAACCACTTGCGCAGGCCGTCTGAAGGCGCAATCTCCTTTAACCACAAGTCAACATTGAGTTTTTCCTTGGAGATGCCCCTCGGCCAGAGCCTGTCGACCAGTATCCTGAAACCGTCCGCCCTCGCAGGCGCGTCATATGCTCTTTTCGTTTTTATGTTCATGGTTACACCTCATCGCATAATTAAAGTATAGCAGATAAGCGGTTGGTTATTAATCGCCACGGAAAACCAAATATCGGCGAGACTTTGTTTCAATGTTTTCAATGGGTTACTGGGCGTAAGTCGGGCTTTCCGCGCGGCCGGGCATGGCGGTAATACGCTCCCTTCAGCCGCCTCGTCAGGTGAATCGGGCCTGTACCCGCGCCGGTTTTTTGCCCCGAAATCACGCCTTCCCCGCAACCCCTTTTTGCCCCGAAATTGCCCGAAAACGGCCCGTTTTCGAGCCGCTTGCGATACCGGTGGAAAAAGGCCGTTTTAAATTATTTTTATTTTAATAATCAATCTGTTGTATAACTAATCCGGAATAGCTACTGACAATTAACTTCGCCTACCAATGAGGATTGCTCACGGGAATCCGGGTTGTTTTATCAGCAAGCCGCATTGATACCCCACGCTTTCTTTTACCTATTATTACCTTACAAGTTTTAAAATTTGCGCTATAATTATGATAGAAATAGTTATAAAAAGGGAGGCGCAAAATGGTAGGCATGGCTGGTGTTGCGGTTGTATTCTTCATGGGGCTTGCAAGCGCGATTGTCGCTATCGCGGTAGCGGGGGTTTACGGGATATACAAGTTCCTGAGGGCTCCATAGAGCGACAGGAAAGCCGCCGGATTTTCGCCTTAACGGGAATGACGGGCGAAGAAGCGGCTGTGAACCCTCTCCCGGCCTTCGGCCACCCTCTCCCATGAAAGGGCGAGGGGGTAACTTTTACCCTCCCCCGCTACTGGGGGAGGGGGAACCGGCTCTTGACGGTGGGAGAGGGTTGAGGACCGGGCGCAAGTGAACTCGCGCCCCTGCAATGAGCAGGGCGGCTGGAATGAAATGCACAGGTTGGATTATTCGCTTCGCTCAGAATGACGTGATACCTTCATGCACCTCTTAAGATAAGAGGTGGAACGAGGGTGCGTTATGACAACTGTGGATTCTTCGCGCTACTCGGAATGACAGGCAAATTCAAGGCCGGGAGGGGCGAGTTGCGCCTCTACACCCCTGCGAACGCCTCCAGGGGGATCTCTTCAAAATATACCCCGCCGTCCCTCAGTTTTACGAGCGCCTTTCCGCCTTCCTTGAAGCGGCCCCGCAAAAGCTCCTCGGAGAACGGGTCTTCAATATACTTCTGTATCGCGCGCCGAAGCGGCCTCGCCCCGTAGGACGCCTGGAAGTTGTTCTTTATTATCCACTTCTTGACTTCACTATCGACATCGAGCTGGATGTTCTGCTCAAGCAGCATGTTGTTGACCTCGTCCACGAGCAGATCGACAATCCTGAGAAGCTGGTCGTTGTCCAGGTGGTGGAATACGATGACCTCGTCCACGCGGTTCAGGAACTCCGGGTTGAAGAAGTGCTTGAGCTCGCCGGTAACCTTGTCGCTTATGGACTTGACGTTCATGCCGGCGTCGCTGTGGAAGCCCATGTTGACGTTTTTGTCGATAAGCCTCGCGCCGAGGTTGGACGTCATGATAAGCACGGTATTCTTGAAATCGACCTTCCTGCCGTAACTGTCGGTAAGCTGGCCGTCGTCCAGCACCTGGAGCAGGATATTGAACAGGTCCGGATGGGCCTTCTCTATCTCGTCGAAGAGCACGACGGAATACGGGCGGCGCCTCACCTTCTCCGTAAGCTGGCCGCCTTCTTCATATCCGACATATCCCGGCGGCGCGCCCGTGAGCCTCGAAACGGTGAACTTCTCCATGAACTCCGACATGTCCACGCGAATCAGCGCGTCCTCGTTATCGAAGAGGAACTCCGCCAGAACCCTTGCAAGCTCGGTCTTCCCGACGCCGGTCGGCCCAAGGAATATGAAGGAGCCTATAGGTTTCTTGCGGTTTTTAATCCCCGCGCGGGAACGGCGTATCGCCCGCGAGACGGCGCGTATGGCCTCGTCCTGGCCAACAATCCTCTTGTGCAGGGACTCCTCCATCCGGAGGAGCTTCTCGGATTCCTTCTCTTCGAGCTTGAAAAGCGGAATGCCCGTAATCTTGGATATTATGCCCGCTATCTCCTCTTCGCCAATGAGCGGCTGCACCTTGTCCTGGGATTCACGCCAGACCCTCTGCGCATCCCCGAACTGCTCCTTTAGGCGCTCCTCTTCGCGGGTAAAATATTCGGCCTTCTCCGCGTCCTGAAGCCTCAGGAACAGGTTCTTGTTCTTGGCGGCCTTTTTCATGTCCCGCTCGACGGAGCGAATATCCGACGGCAGGGTGTATTTCTGGAGCTTCGCGCGCGAGCCCGCCTCGTCGATTATGTCTATCGCCTTGTCCGGCAGGTAGCGGTCGGTTATGTAGCGGTCTGTGAGCTTCACGGAGGCCTCCACGGCCTCGTCCTTGTATTTCACCTTGTGGTGCGCCTCATACTTCCCTTTCAGACCCTGTAATATCTTGACCGCCTCTTCCAGCGTCGGCGGCATAACCTGTATGGGCTGGAACCGCCTTTCGAGCGCGCCGTCCTTCTCGATGTGCTTCCTGTACTCGTCGAGCGTCGTGGCTCCGATACACTGTATCTCGCCCCTGGAAAGGGCGGGTTTCAGCATACTGGAGGCGTCCACGGAACCTTCCGCCGCGCCCGCGCCTACGAGCGTATGGAGCTCGTCTATGAATATAATGACGTTTTCCGCCTGGGATATTTCCTTCATTACAACCTTCAGGCGCTCCTCGAACTGGCCGCGGTATTTCGTGCCGGCGATGAGCGAGCCCAGGTCGAGCGCCACAAGCCTTCTGTTAGCAAGGTTTTCCGGCACCTCGTCGTTTACTATGCGCTGCGCCAGGCCCTCGACTATCGCCGTCTTGCCAACCCCCGGCTCGCCTATCAGCACGGGGTTGTTCTTCGTGCGGCGGGAGAGTATCTGCATGACGCGCTCGATTTCGTTCTCGCGGCCTATGACAGGGTCGAGCTTGCCGTCCCTGGCAAGCTGGGTAAGGTCGCGTCCGAACTCGTCCAGCGCCGGAGTGGGGCTTTTCTTGTCCCGCGCGGCCTGGCCGGGGTTTCTGCGGACAAAGTTTATCGTAAGCTGGCGGGCGCCCAGGAGGTGCGCGCCGAGGTTCCGGAGGATCTTGCCGCCTATCCCCTCTTCTTCCCTTATTATTCCGAGCAGGAGGTGTTCGCTGCCGACATAGTTGTGGCCGAGAAGCCTGGCCTCCTCTATCGCAAGCTCCAGAACTTTCTTGGCCCTGGGTGTGAACGGTATCTCGCCGAATGCCAGATTTCCCATTCCTCCCGGGAGGTTACGCTCGACCTCCATCCGCACCTGCTCGGTGTTAAGCCCAAGCTTCCGCAGCACGGCGATGGGAATACCGTCGTCCTCCCGGAGAAGCCCCAGGAGCAGATGTTCAGTGCCGAGGTAGTCGTTCTGGTGTCTCTCCGCCTCTTCTCTGGCGAAGATTATCACCTTCCTGCCTCTGTCCGTAAATTTTTCAAACATCTTGACTCTCCAAACTTTTCTGCCAATTTACATTTTATATTAATTTCTTTGAATACAGATGTCAAGGTCTTTAAAGCCTTTATGGCCGCCAATTTATTTACGGGCCTTGATTTTTGCACACCTCGAACAAATTTCGTTTGACAATAACGCCTGCCGCGTGTAGCCTCGTGTTCTACCCGTATTCTACGCTGTATTTTAAGGATAACGTCCGTTTGATTAAAATGCAAATCTCCAATCTTTTAAAAGAGTTGGAAGAAAAACCCTGGGAATTTATACGGGAGGCGGGGCGCATACGGGAGGAGAACTTCGGCCCCGGCGTGGACGCATGTTCCATAATAAACGCCCGCTCCGGCAACTGCCCGGAAGACTGCGCCTTCTGCGCCCAGTCCGCCCATCACACGGCCCAGGCAAGGGCATACCCCCTGCTGCCCGAAGACGAGGTAATCCGGGCGGCGAAACGGGTGTTCGATAAAGGCGTCAGGCGCTTCTGCATCGTAACCTCCGGCAGGACTATAAGCTCGGAGGCCGAGCTTTCCGCCATCGCCAGGATGGTCGGGAAGGTGCGGGAAACAGGTTTTAAGCCGTGCGCCACACTTGGGGCGTTGTCTCTCTCACAGCTCCGGACATTAAAAGGAGCCGGGCTTCACCGCTATCACCACAACCTGGAGACGTCGAGAAGCTTCTTCCCCGGGATATGCTCCACGCACACCTACGACGAACGCATCGAAACGCTCTCCGCCGCCAGGGAAGCCGGGCTTTCCATATGCAGCGGCGGCATTTTCGGAATGGGGGAGGGTATGCCGGACAGGGCGGAGATGGCCCTGGAGCTTGCCCGCCTCGGCGTGGATTCCGTGCCCGTAAATTTCCTTATGCCCATCCCCGGCACGCCCCTCGGGGATGCGGATTTCATTACCCCGCTCGAAGCTCTGAAGTCCATCGCGCTTGTCCGCCATATCCTGCCCGGGAAGGAAATCCGGGTATGCGGCGGCAGGTTGACGGCGCTTCGGGACCTGCACCCGATGGTCTTCATGGCCGGCGCAAACGGCCTGCTGATGGGAGATTATCTGACCACGAGCGGCAGGAGTTTCGAGGACGACCTGCGCATGATAAACGACCTCGGGATGCGGCTTCATGCCTGAGCTATTCTCCGTCAGGATGCGCGCGTCAAGGGGCGGAATACATATCTCCGGCGCGGAAAGGATCGTCCCGGAAGGCGGCATAGAGGCGGTTACAGCCTCGCTTCTCAACCGCGCCATGACCCACGAAAACGGCGCGCCGGGAGAGATAAAAATCACCGTGGAGTCCCTCGCGGGCAGGGAAATCCTAATACTCAGGCCGCTAAGGGTAATAAATTTCCCGCCCTCTCCCTTGATGGGAGAGGGTGAAATGGCTTCACATGCCGCTGCCGTCTCCGAGCTTGAGAGGGCGGGAGTTTCCGGAAAAGCCGCGAAATCCGCACTTGAAGCAATCCTCGCCGGCGCGTCTCCCGCCGGAGGCAACATGCGCGGGGCCATGCTTGTCGATGCGGCGACGGGAGAGAGGCTGGAACCAGACCGGGAGCGCGGCATCAGGGCGCGCGCGGTAGACTGGGCGGAAGAGGCGGAGGGATATGTCTCAAACGCCGAGAGAGAGCTGAAATGCGCCACCCTGCACTTCCGGGAAGCGCTTGCGCTTGCGACGAAGGCGGCCAATGCTCCGGGAGCCGTAGCCGAGTTGTGCATATCCGACGACCCGCGCTACACCACGGGCTACGCCTCGTCGAGGGCATTCGGATATTGCAGGATAGCGTCCATGAAAGAGGCCGGGCGCGGGTTCGGCGGGCGGGCCTTCTTCGTGCGCAGGGAAGGTTTCGACATCGACGAATATATCGGCTACATGCGCGGGACTCCCGTGCTGGTAAACGGGCCGGTGGAAATCCTGCGTGCAGATAATAAATAAACATTCATGGATAATTTCCCGCACAGACGCCGCCTGAAGACCACGGAAAGAATCTCGCACACCCGCGCATTAATCGGCGGACGGGAGGTCGTTTTATTCTGCTCTAACGACTACCTGGGCCTCGCAAACCATCCCGAAGTAATCTCCGCAGCATCGGAAGCCTCGCAAAACTCCGGCTTCGGCGCGGGCTCCGCACCGCTTATCACCGGCCATTCACAATACCACGAGAAGCTTCGGGAAGAGCTTGCCGGGTTCAAATCCGCTGACTCGTCCGTGCTTTTCGGCTCCGGCTATTTGGCGAACACAGGGATAATCCCGGCCCTTGCCGGAAAAGGCGATACAATCTTCAGCGACCGCCTGAACCACGCAAGCATCATAGACGGATGCAGGCTCTCCGGTGCAGAGATAAAAATCTACGGCCACAACGACCACGTCCATTTAAAGAGACTGCTGTCAGAGAAATCGTCCGGCGGGAAATTGATTGTTACGGAGGCCGTTTTCAGCATGGACGGAGACATTGCGCCGCTGCCGGAGATAACGCGCATTGCGGACACATACGGCGCACGTTTGTATATCGACGAGGCGCACGCAACCGGAGTCCTCGGAGATACCGGGCGCGGGATATTCGAATATTTCAGAATCAGCCCGGGGCGCGGCGTCATACGGATGGGCACGCTCGGAAAGGCGCTCGGGTCATACGGCGCATTCGCGGCGGGGAACGCCGAATACATGGAACTCTTAATCAATACCGCCCGCACTTTCATATTCTCCACCGCGCTGCCTCCGCCCGTATGCGCGGCGGCCCTGGCCGCATTAAACATCCTGCGGCGCGAACCGGAAAGACTCGCGCGCCTGCGCGAAAACGCCCGGAGGCTCCGCGACGGGCTTAAGAAAATCGGCTTCAGGATAACGGGCGGCGGCACTCCGATAATCCCCGTAATCGCAGGCCCGGCAAAAGAGGCGGTGAGACTGTCGGACGCGCTGTCGGCATCCGGTTTTTATGCCCCGGCAATCAGGCCGCCGACCGTGCCGGAAGGAGAATGCCGCATCCGGCTGACCGTCTCGGCTGCCCACGCGCCTACGGACATTGACGCGCTGCTGGAGGCGATGAAAAGACTGTGACGCGAAAAACCGTCATAGTGACCGGCGCTTCGAGGGGATTGGGGCGCGAGGTTGCGCTTGCGTTCGGGCGCTCCGGCTGGGGAGTGGTCGTGGACTATCTGCGCTCAAAGGCCGAAGCCGAAGCCGCCGCCGGAGAGATTGTTTCGTCGGGCGGTGACGCAGTCGCAATCCGCGCGGATGCAGGCGACCAGGCCCAGGCCGAGAGCCTGGTAAACTCGGCCATGACGCGATGGGGAAGGCTCGACGTTCTGATAAACAACGCGGGCATCTCCCGCGAGGGTCTGCTCCTCAGGCTTTCAGAGGATGCCCTGGATGAAACGCTGCGGACGAACCTCAAGGGGCCGTTTCATGCCATAAAGGCCGCTTCAGAGGTCATGGCCCGCCAGGGATACGGACACATAATCAACATTTCATCGATAACGGGCGTCAAGGGAAGGGGCGGCCATTCGGCGTATGCCGCATCCAAGGCCGCATTGATCGGCCTAACAAAGGCCGCAGCCGTGGAGCTTGCGCCGCACGGCATACAGGTAAACTGCGTCCTGCCGGGATATATGCAGACGGACATGGGAATGTCGGCATCGGACAAGGCAAAGGATAACGCGCTCGCGGACAGCCTGCTGAAAACCTGTTCCATGCCCGCCGAAGCCGCTCTTTTTATATTTAACCTTGTTTATATGAAATCCGTAAGCGGACAGGTCTTCAACCTGGACAGCAGGATAATTTAGCCCTTCAGGATTTCCTCGGCCGCGAGCTTACCGCTCACGAATGCGGCAGGCACTCCGCCGGGGTTCATCGTCCAGTGTCCCGCAAGATACAGGCCCGGCGCCGGTGTATTCACGGACAGCTTATGCTGCCGGTCCGCCGCCATGGACCATCCGGACGATGCGCCATGCAGGTTCCCGGTGTAACGCTCGAAGGTGTGCGGGGTGGCGAATATCTTCAGGTCAATATCCTCGCGCAGGCCGGGGATTGCCTCTTCGGCAATGTCTATCATATACTCCCCGACGCGCTCCTTGACTGCCTTGTAATGCTCGTCATCGCGGTAATTGGCCCCGGATTCGGCCCGGACAGGGCAGGCGTCCATGAACGCGCACGACGCGGCCATGCCGAGGATCAAAACGCTTTTTCCTTCAGGCGCGAGAGAGCCGTCCAGAAGAGACGGCATCCCGATCCCCAGGGCCCTGCCGCCGAGCATAGGGAATTTTTTATCGATGTCCTTTGGAATATACCAAATCGGAGAGCCGTCAAAACCTCTTTCGCGCAGGTTGCAATTGAGCCCGAGATAAACATAGAAGAACGGCTCCGAAACCTTCCATTCCTTCAAGTCCGACACGAATTCCGGCGGGAGTTTATCTTCGCCCACGAGATTCATAAAAGTCTTCGTGGCGTCGGACGCCGAGACAACGGCGCCTGCCGATATTTCTTCGCCGTTCGCAACCATGCCTGAGACTTTTTTATCTTTGAAGACTATCCTTTCCGCCCTGCACCTGTAGCGTATCTCTCCGCCCCGGGATATAAAACGGTTCGCCAGCGCGTCCGGCACCGCGCGTATCCCTCCGGCGGGGTAGTAGGCGTCTCCTTCGAGCGAAACGGAATTAAACCACGCATAAAGAACGAATGATATGTCCTGGAATATCCCCATTGTCTGAAGGACAAGCCTGAGAGATTCGTCGCTCAAGTATCGCGCTATGACTTCCGACGCTTTTTTCTTGTGATACTTTGCAATCTTTCCAAACTTTAACGGGAACGACAGGTTGAACAGAAGTTTCCCGGCCGGCGTCATTTTCGACGGCCGGCGTTTTACGAGCCGCCAGAGCTGCTTCAGCGTCGCTTCCGCTTCCTTCCAGAATGCATCAAGGTTTTTTGATTCATCCGGAAATGCTCCGGAGAGCGACTCGACAACGCTCTCCCTGCCGAAAGAGAGCTTGATCTTTTTATCCGGCAGCCATACCTGGGGCGGGGCGGGAAGCCTGTCGAACCGGACGTCCCCGTCCAGGCCGAACTCATTCAATATCGACCGGACTATCCCTCCATCGCCCGCCTGGCTTATCCAGTGCACTGCGCCGTCGAACTTATACCCCTGCTTACCGAACGTGCAGGCGCATCCGCCGGGATACTTGATCTGTTCCACGATTAAAACGCGCTTCCCGGAGTCGATGAGATAATTGCCTGTTACGAGTCCGGCGATTCCCGCGCCGATTATTACAACGTCATATTCCGCCATTTATCCTCTTCCAATCGGATATGAAGCTGCGCCGGATCCCGGCCTGCATAAGCAGACCGTTCATGGCGGCAACAGGCGAAAATCCCTTAACCCTGCGGACTATCCTGCGGAACGTATACGCGCTGATACGCAATTTATAAAGCAGTTCCTCCCTCTGCCGCGGCGAAAGAGACGGATGGGCGCACAGCGCATGGACTCCGTCCCATTTCCCCCAGCCCTGACCCGGAATAATCCTGCCGCTCATCTCGTCCCACAGCGGCGTGCCGGGGAGAGGCATAAGCAGGAAAGGAATCGGCGGGACGTTCAGCCTGTCGCAGAAATCAAGCGTCTTCTCAAAACTTTCCTCGCCGTCCGTGTCGAAACCCAGGACAAAAAAACCGAAGACCATGATGCCCATGGACTGAACTTCCCTCACCGCCGCCGCAATTTTTTCAAGGCCGCCGCTTTCCCTGCGCCTGAGTTTCGCGTTTATTTCAAGCGCGTCAAGAGTCTCGCCTTCCGCCGATTCCAGGCCGGTAAAGACAGTATCCAGCCCGCTCTTCGCCGCAAGCCTTATCATCTCTACGCCGCCCCGCTCCAAGACTGCGGAAACCGCCCCGGCGCCATGCCAGCGCATGAAGCGTCCGAGGCCGCTCATTTTAGAATAAAGCTCCGTCCGGTATTGGATGTCTCCGAAAATATCGTCGTCCGCCATAAGGAAGAACCTGCCCATACGCTTAATCTCGTCCGTTACTTCCTCCACCGGTCTATGGCGGATCAGGCCGCCGTAAAACCTGGACGTGCCGCAGAACTTGCACCTGTACGGGCATCCGCGCGTGGTGACTATGCAGTCAAAGAAATACCTGTCTCTCAGTAATTCGCGCCTCGGCAGAGGGAGGCCCGCCAGACTCGGCCTCTCCGGCGACGAATAAACTTCATGGCCGTTGAAATAATCACTTCCATATAAATTACCGCTCATATAAAAATCCTTTAACGCATTCCCTTCCGCATCGTCGAGGACGACTTTCCACGTATCCTCGGCCTCGCCTATAACCACGGCGTCGGAATGCAGTTTCGCCTCATGCGGCAATGCGCTTGCGTGATGGCCTCCGATGACTACTTTTACCCCGCGCTTCCTGTATTCGTCCGCAATCTTGTATGCCTCCCGGGCCATGGGAGTCATCACGCTTATGCCGGCCAGGTCAGGGAGCCTTGCGCCGTAATCCTCTCTTTGCTTGAATAAGTTTACCAGTTCGATTTTATGCCAGGGCTGGGACAGCGCCGCCAGGTGCGGCAGGACATACGGCAGCGTCATGCCCATCGCGCCCGGGTCGCCGGATTTTCTCGGGAATATTAATCTGATTCTCAAGTTTCAGCCGGGTTTTTTGAATGTTTCGGATGTATTTTCTTGTCCAGCATCTTCATCGCGTAGTTCATGCCAAGATAGAACATGAACTGCGGCCCGCCGTAAAGACGCATCCAAATCGATTTATGCGACAGAGTCTCTCGCCACAACCAGTATACGCCTTCGGAGAGTTGTTCCGGCGTCATGAGGTTCGGCTGAAAAACGACGTGCGTGCAGTCGTAATGATCCCAGTTATGGTCGAATATGCGTCCCTCGTCAAGAAGCCTCTGCCTGTATCCCGTCCCGGGAAGAGGAGTTGAAATGAGGAAGAAAGACGAATCTATTTTGTTGTCGTCAATAAACTTCTTTGTTCTCTCGAATACGCCGACATCGTCCCAGTCCAGGCCGAATATGAAGCTCGCGATGATGCCGATGCCGTGTTCTTTCAGTTTCTTTATCGACTCGGCATACTTCTCCGGCTTGTTGAATCCCTTGCCGATTTTCTTTAAGTTTTCTCCGGAGAGCGATTCAAACCCGACGGCAAGCCCGACGCAGTTTGACGCCTGCGCGAGTTTCAAGAGCTCCGGGTCGTCCGCGATTGAGATTGTCGAGTAGCTCTGCCAGGGGATTTTGTATTTGGCGAGCATCGTGAAAAGTTCTTTTGCGTATTTCCTGTTCGCCGTGATGTTGCTGTCCGCGAAGAATATCATGCCCTTCGGATATGGTGTGGAAAAGCGCTTCAAACCGGTAAGCGCCGGGCGGTCGTAGAGATATTGTATTTCTTTCTCGACTTCGGGCACCGGGCGCACGCGGTATTTCCCGCCGTAGAAATTCGTGACGGCGCAAAAGTCGCAGTTGTGCGGGCATCCGCGCGATGTCTCGACGATAGTAATCGGGAAATATTTATCAGTGCGCAGAAGCTCCCAGCGCGGCCTCGGCAGTCCGGTAAGCGAATGCAGGTAATCCTTCTTGTAGAATTTCTGTAAACCGCCGCTCTTAAAATCCTCGACCGCCCTGGGCCAGAGGTCTTCCGCCTCGCCGACTATCACGGCGTCGGAATGTTCGGCGGCCTCTTCCGGGCAAGCCGTCGGATGTATCCCGCCGATTACCGTCGCCACTCCGCGCTTCCTGAACTCATCGGAAATCTCGTACGCGCGAGAGGCCATCGGCGTCATGGATGAAATTGCGACCAAATCCGCAGGCTCGTCGAAATTTATATCTTCGACGATCTCGTCGATTATCTTTACGTCGTGTCCTTCCGGCGTCAGCGCGGCCACCATCGGCGCGCCCGCGGTCGGAAACGGAAACTTGAATTTTTTTCCGACCGCCGTGTGCCGGCCCTCAGGGGAGATGATTAGAATTTTCATTTAATTCCTTATTTAAAACCCATAAACAAGTCATCCCTTTTATTTTGCAAACAAGCTTTCGTTAAACCCGGTTCTATATACCTTTTTACGCTTGCCAAGTTTTCCGGAGACCCTCCCCAAAAGTGCAGTCCGCTTAATACAATAAGTTTAAGGAAATTATAATAATTAATTCCATATTGTTTGTGGTTAAAGGCTTTCCAAGATAATCTCGATGAGATAAATAACCTATCAAATTCGTAATAAGATTCATAAAAACCATTCTCTGTAAAAAAACTCGCAGGCCATATTATTTCATAATTCTTTCCTTCTTCATCATCAAACTGATTAATGACTAATCTTTTTGCATTGTCATCTAAAGATTCGTAAAATTTCCCCGAACAGAACACCCTCGGACCTCTCCCTTTTCCTTCCAATGCAACAGCCTCTACAACCGCTTCTCCTATCAAAGAATGCTTATATTCAAGTTTGTTATCATAAATGCAACTAACACGTTTCGGTACAGAATCACCATAAGCAACACCCCCTCTGAAAAGAAGCGGACGTCGCCCTGGTAATTCCGTGTATTTAGTTTCATCAACAACAGGGGAATGATTATCTCGTTCGACAATAATATTGCCAAAACCATTTTTCAAGAAACTCTCAACTAAGAATTTAGATAAATCAAAAACAAATTTTGACGGGTCATTTGATTGAATAAATATGCCATCACTAAAAGGCAAAAAATAATTGAATGATTTATATTTCCCACCAACCCCCAAATTCCCAATGACTGAAGTATATTCAGACAAAAGGTTAGACGCGGCAAGAGGGTCTTCCTTAATGTGATTCTTGAATCCTAAAATATCAAGATACGCACATACATTATCCATTAAAAATGCACCCTCTCAAATACTCTTCCCGTTTTCTCCTCCATGTATTTCTCGAACGGCACGTAGTTCTTCTGCACCCAGGGCTTGTGCGTTATGGTCTCCCAGGCGACCTTGACGAAGAACCGGTTGTTCTTGCGGAGATACGGGTTCGGCGAAAAATATGCGTCCCAGAAAACGCGGAAACGCGAATAGAATTTCTGTATCGACTTCGGATGAATCTCGGCGATTTTTTCCACCGAGAGCGTCCGCGTGTCCATCACGGGATTGAGCATGTCATACTTGGAGTAGTCCCAGACCTTTATGCGCCCCTGCTCCTTCGCGCGCTTCCAGTATTCCGTGCCGGGGAGCGGCGTCGTGAGACAAATGGCGAAGTGGTCGGAGTATGGCTTTGCGAAATCTATCGTCTGCTGAAGCGTTTCTTCCGTGTCGTCGATGTCGCCGAACATGATGTTCGTGATGAGGAGCAGGCCGTTCTTCTTGATGGTCTTCATCGCCTGTATGGAAATCTCCGCCGTCTGCTTCTTGTGATAATTTTTGAGCGCGTTCTCGGACGGCGTCTCCACGCCCATAGAGATCATGTAAAGCCCAAGCTTCTTAAGCCTCGGGAGCAAGTCCGCGTCGCGGACGATATGCTCCGCGCGCGACTGGAACCAGAAATGCCAGGGATGTTTTTTCTTCTCCAACTCCCGGATGAAGTCCTCAACACGTTCGCGTTTCCAGTTGAAGGAGTCGTCGCCAAACATAAATGAATATTTATTATGGTTTTTGTATAGCAGTTCCATCTCCTCGACCACGCGGGGCGCGGACTTCGGCCTCCATGTGCTGCGCCAGAGCTTTGCCTCGGTGCAGTACGTGCACACGCCTTCGCAGCCGCGCGCGGTAGTCAAGACAATCGAATTATGTGTCGCCATTCCCAGTGATGGCATTAGATATTTATTCATCGGGAAGTGATGATACGCCGGGAGCGGAAGCGTGTCCAGATCCGGGATAAGCTCGCGCCGCTCTCCGATGTGAACCGCGCCGCCGCTCTGAAAAACCAGGCCGCGAATGTCGCCGAAATTCTTCCCGCCTTCCTCGACCGCCTTCAGGAACTCCATCAGTGTAAGTTCACCCTCGCCCATCACGATATAGTCGAGGCTGGGGCATTTCCGAAGCGTCTCCTCCGGCATGAGGCTCATATGGACTCCGCCGCCGACGGTAATGACGGACGGGTCAACAAGCTTCACGAGGTATGCCGCGTTCATGGCGTCGTAAATATACGAGGTGGAGATGGCCGTTATGGCCACAACAGCGGGTTTGAACTCGCGCACAGCGTCTTCGAGCGCGGCCCAGGGCCGCTCCTGCACGGTGCAGTCGATGACGCGCACATCAAAATCTTTTTCGATATACGCCGCAAGCGCCGTCAGGGAAGGAGCGGGCATTCTGCCCCTGAAGAACTTGAATATCTCATGCGGCGGATCCACCAGCAGAACACGCATAGCCTATTGCTCCTTGACAACCTCAAATAAAAAATCGCACCCAGCGGTTAATCATGCCGCAGTGCTGCCGCATCTCGGGCACTGCTTATAAAATCCGCCCGCATTGCAGTCCAGGCAGAATAACGCCCCGCAATCCGGGTTGCTGCAACGGTATCCCGAATACAATCCGACTCTCGCGCCGCAAATGTCGCATTTCTCCCTCTGGCCGGACGCCCTTACGAGTTTCAGTCTGCCTTCGCGTTTCAGGAGATAGTTCTCAAACAGCATGAACCCAGGCTGCCTCCAGGGTCTTTTTATAAGCTTGCGGAAGAGATATACGGCGAACGATTTATATAATCTGCGTATATACGGGTTTGCGGAGAACAGCGCCTGGAAAAGGGTCTTCGGTCTTGCGTAGAACTTCCCGAACGCCAGCCCGTGCAGCCTTCCGACCTCTTTGCGCGTAAGGCGCTTCGTGGACATTACCGGATTGTTCCAGTCGAACTTCCTGTAGTTCTTTTCCTCTATTCTGCCCTGTTCCTTCGCCTCTTTATAGAACTGCGTCCCGGGAAACGGCGTCGCAATGGAAAGCGCAAAGAAATCCGAATATTTCCTGGCGGATTTTACAAGCCTGTCGATCGTGTTTTTGTCGTCGTCCCAGTGTCCGAACATCAGGTTGGTCATAACCATGATGCCGTTCTTCTTAAGCAGACTTATCGCCTCTATCATGGTCTGGATTTCTTCGCGCTTGTCCCATGTATCCACCATCTCCTGGTCGAAGGATTCAATACCGAGCAGTATTTCAAAGAGTCCGAGCTTCTTGAGCCTCGGTATCAGCTCGCGGTCACGGAGGATATGATCCGGCCTTGCCTGTATCCAGAGGTTCGCCTTGAGGCCCTTCTTCTCCATCAGTTCGCAGTATTCGAGGTTGCGCTTCCTGTCCCAGAGGAAGTCGTTGTCGCCAAGCAGGAAAGTCCTGATGCCGTAATCCTTCTTTAGAAGCTCTATCTCCTCGACGACCTTCCATGCGGATTTCCCGCGCCAGCGGTTTCCCCACCTGAGAGTCTCCGTGCAGAATGTGCACTTAAAGCCGCAGCCGCGCGAAAATGCGGCGACTACGCATTTAGGGCCGATGACATCGATTGTGTAAAGCGGGTTCCCCATCGGAACACGGTGATATGCCGGTATCGGGAGCGAGTCCAGGTCCTCGATGAAAGGACGCGCCTCGGTCCTGATAATCCGAGAGCCGTCCCGGAAGGCGAGTCCCTTCACAGATGAAAAATCCTTTTCTCCGCCGCTTGCCGCCCTGATAAACTCGGCCAGGGTTTCCTCTCCTTCGCCGATGCAGCAGAAATCAACGTCCGGCCCGAGCGTCAGGACTTCTTCCGGGGCAAGCGTCGGATGCGTCCCGCCGATTATAACCCTGCTCCGGGGACTCACCGTCTTCACGAGCCTGGCGGCATTCAGGGAATCGTAGAGGTACGTTGTGCCTATGCAGCAAAGCCCGACGACATCCGGCTTGAACGAGGCGACCTCCCGTTCCAGGTCGCCCCAGGGATCCGGCATCACGGTGCAGTCCATGACGCGGGTCTCGAATTCCTTCTCCACATACGCGCCGAGCGCGAGGAGAGCGGGGTTCGGCACCCATCCCTTCATCAGGTCCCATATCAGGTGCGGCGGGTCGGCGAGCAATACTCTCATCCTGCTTCACCGTTGCAGTATTTAACCATCTCGTCCACACGCGACTTTATCGGCTCCGGCATTATATAAACCAGTTCGCCTTTGGTGTTTACCAATACCTGCGTAGTCTCGCCGGACGCCACAAGCCTTCCGTCCTCCTTTTTGCGCGCCTCGTAAATGAATTCCAGCGCGGCCTTGTCGGGGATTTTTACCGCGGTGCGAATAACAAGCAGGTCGTCGAACCTGGCCATGGCTTTATAATCCGCCTTAAGGCTTATAACGGGCGCGTAAAGCCCTAGTTCGACAAACCGTTCGGGCATCAGGTCGAATTTCTTCGCAAGGGCGATTCGCCCGGCCTCGAACCAGCCGACATAGTGGCCGTGCCACGCCATGTTCCATGAATCCGTCTCGTAGAACCGGACGCGTATTTCCGTCTCGTGGAACTTCAATTAAACGCCTCTTTGCTTATCGCCGCAGCCGCGCTCTCGGCAGCCGCCAGCCCGGATGCCGCGACCGATTCGATGCCGCCGCCCGGATAAGTCCAGTGCCCGGCGAAAAACAGCCCCTGCGGGCGGGCGCGTGAAGATACCCGCTCGTTGTCCACATTCTGCTCCCAGCCGAACGCCGCGCCGCGCAGGTTGCCGGTATATTTCTCAAGCGTCACGGGAGTTGCGGTTTCTCTGAATACGACGGAATCCGTGATTCCGGGAATCGCCCGCTCGGCAAGCGACAGGACCTTCCCGGCTTCATAATCCCTGCACTCGTCCCACGCCCTGGGATAGGAATATTCCGCCTTCGACATCAGCATTACGGATGTATGGCCGGCGGGAGCCATGACCGTGCTTAGCCTGGAATAATTTATTATTTCGAGCGAGGCGGAAGGCCCGGCTATATCCCTTGCCACGTCGGAAAAAGTCGATTCGATGTCATACCCCGGATAACATCCCATGCTGTCCGGAATCTCCGGCGCTCCCTTCAGCCCAAGATAAACCATATAGAAACTTATTGACGGTTTGTTCCCGATGGAATCCATTCCGGACATCCTGCGCATGGCGCCTGCGTCAGCCGCGGCTATTACCGCCCTGGCCCGTATCTTTCCTCCGGCAACAGCTACACCGCGCGCCTTCCCGTCCTCAAACATAATATCCGAAACCGGCGCATTGAGATGCAGCTCTCCGCCGTTTTCCGAAAGCGCCCTGACAAGCGCATCAGCCAGATTGCACGCCCCTCCCTTTATCCTGTATCCCCCGCCCGAAGAATACGTCATGAACATTATGGTCATGGCAAGGGCGGACACCTTCGACGGCGGGAGCCCCAGGAATGCGCACCTGTCGCACATTACGGCGCGGACCTTGGGACTGGTTATAAACTCGTCCAGAAGCTCTTTATATGATTTGCCCCTGTATCTCCCGATTATGCCTCTCATTCCGGGAAAGGCATAAAGGACTTCCGCCGGGGTTGACATCGCAGCCCGGTAGATTTCCTCCATTGTGTCCAGCAGGTTTAATATGCCATCCTTTTCTCCGGGCGCAATGCCGTAGAGAAGATTAATCAACTCCGGGATTGTCCCGGGAACATTGACTCTGTCTCCGGCAAAATTATCGACGCGAAGCGGATCGAGCCGCACCATCTCTACGTTTTTCTCGATGTCCAGTTTCTTGAATATCCTCCTGAGCCAGCCGTCTTCTCCCCAGCCGCTCACGGCGTCAAGACACGAATCGAACGTAAAACCCTGCCGTCTGAAGGTTGTGCAGTAGCCTCCGGGCACGCGGCCGGCCTCGAAGACCGCGACAGAATAACCTTTCTTTGCCAGGATCGCCCCGGCTGTAAGACCGCCGATACCCGCGCCGATTACGGCTATATCATAAAGACGCTTCATATTTCTTCAGAATTAAACACGCGCACGAACCGCCGTTGCCGACCGCCAGATGCATTACGTTATTCAGACCGGCTTCCCTGCTTAAGTCCGGCACGCAGTCCAGGTCGAACCACTGCTCCGGCTCATGCTGGTTAAGCGTAGGCGGGATGAACGAGTTTTCCATCGCCAATATTGAAGCAACGAGCCGGACACCGCCCATGCCTTCGAAATCGCCGGTCATGGGTTTTATCGTGCTGAGCGGAATACCATGCGCAGACTGGCCGAAGAGATTTTTCACCGCCTTCACTTCCAGTTCGTCCAGCTCGGGCGTGGAGTTGGCCGAGGACGATATATAGTCTATCGAAGTTTTAGATGTCCCGGCCTTTGCGAGCGCCGCATCCATTGCTTTTGCCGCGGGGATGGGATTTCCACCGTACGAAGATATTCCCGGCCTGCCGCCGAATATCGCCTCGCCTGCCACCTCCGCATAAACCCTTGCCCCGCGTCTGTCCGCGGACTCAAGCGATTCCAGCACAAGCACGCCGGCGCCTTCGCCAAGCACCCTGCCGTTCCTTCCGCGCCCGAACGGGAAGGAGCCTTCACTGCCGCCTTTTCCGCCGGGCGAGAGCACACGGAGCGAGTCGAACGCATGATAGATTACGTCGTTCAATTCTTCGCCGCCTCCGGCGATTACGGCGTCCGCCGCGCCTTTCCGTATAAGCCCCGCCGCGTATATCACCGCCTCTTCCGCCGATATGTCCTTCTGGCAGAAGGTGCAGTTCGGGCCTTTGAGGTCAAGTTCTATCGACGTTATGCTCGCCGCGGAATTCGGGACGGTGGTCGGGAAAAGCATGGGGTTGACTCCGGCAGGCCCGCGCATGAGGAGACCCTCGAAAAACTCCTCCGTGCAGGAAGTCCCGCCATAGCCGTTTCCGATAACCACGCCCATCCGCTCCGGCGGCAGGACGCCGGCGGAGAGCCCGGCGTCTTTCATCGCCTCGACAGACGATACAAGGACCATCTGCGAGAGCCGGTCCATGCGCCGAAGCTTCATGGGGTCGATGAGCTTCGACGGCTCAAATCCCCTGACCTCCGCGCCGAGCTTCGAGCGGAACGGGGACGTATCGAAGCCTGTAATCGGTCCGATTGCCGAACGGCCCGCCCGGAGTCCTTCCAGAAACGAGCGCGCGTCAAGCCCCAGCGCGTTGACAGTGCCTATGCCTGTGATTACAACTTTTTTCATATCACCATGCAGCCGCCCTGTCCACGGCTACATCTTCTTTATCACCAGTGTCGTATTGTTGCCGCCGAAGGCCAGCGAGTTGGATATGGCCGTCCGCACGTCGGCCCTGCGCGCCTCGTTCGGCACGCAGTCCAGGCCGCACTGCGGGTCGGGGTTCTCAAAATTTATCGTCGGCGGGATTATCCCCGAAAAAACCGTCAGCACTGTCGCGACGGCCTCAAGGCCTCCGGCGGAACCAAGGCAGTGGCCTATCATGGACTTAATCGAGCTTGCCGGTATACTGCGCCGGCTGCCGAACACTCTTTTTATAGCCGCAGATTCCGCCGCGTCGTTGAACTTAGTCGCCGTCCCGTGCGCGTTGATATAATCGACATCGTCCGGGCCAATACCGGCGTCCGAAAGCGCGGCGAGAATCGTCCTTGCCGCCCCCTCTCCGCTCGCATCCGGCGCGGTCATATGATATGCGTCCGCCGCTATCCCGTATCCTGAAACCTCGGCATAAATCTTCGCCCCGCGCGCCCTGGCGGAGCCCATTTCTTCCAGCACTAAAATCCCGGCGCCTTCGCCGAGCGAAAGGCCCTTTCTTCCTGCATCGAAAGGCCTGCACGGCCTGTCGTCCACGGCCCGGAGCGAATTGAACCCGGCATACGTAAGCTCGCACATCGCGTCGCTGCCGCCGGTAATGACAATATCGGCATTGCCGTCTTTTATCCAGTCCGCGGCGTATCCGACTGAAGTGGACGATGACGAACATGCGGTTACGACCGTCGCGCGCGGGCCTTCGGAACAGAATTCCTGCGCGACATAATCCGTCGTAACGCTCGGTGAAAACGGGATAAGGCAGGAGGGGCGCGGCTTGCGCTTGTTGAGATAAAGGTCGCGGCGGTATTTTTCGCCGGAAAACATGCCGCCGGCGCCTCCGCCCAGGCATACCCCGATTCGTTCCGGAGCAAGTTCTTCGAGGTCGATGCCGCTGTCGCGCACGGCCTCCCTCGCCGCAATCAGCCCAAGCTGGTCGCACCGGGACATACGGGATAGTTGTTTCCTGGTAAAATGGTTGAGGGGCTTTAGTCCCCTGACCTGAGCCCCTATATGAGTCCGGTATGAAGATGTGTCAAAAAGGTCTACCGGCCCTATTCCGCAGCGTCCCGAAACAAGTCCTTCCCAGAATTCTTCTGCCGTCATGCCGAGCGCACTTACAACACCCAGTCCGACAACGGCTGCTCTTCTCCTGCTTGTCATTCAAATGCTCTGTGTTTTTTTGACCGCCTTAACCGGTTTTCGGGAAGGTTCGATTATATTATCGGCGCCGTTTGGTGTCAAGGAGTTTTGGGAGCTTATTTTCTTGACTTTGCTAATCTTTCTCCTTGTTTTCAAGATTAAAAAATATCGTTGTTCCGGGGGAAATATACGCTCACGCAAACCTCAGGCAGTTCTCAATCGGCAACTTTTAAATTGACAAAAAGCCACGAATACATTATAAAATAACCGGCCTGTTCATGAAGGCCGCTTTTTTATCCTGGAGGGAAAATGGCAAAAGGCGAAAAGAAAAAGATAGAAAAGAAAAAGACAGAGGTTGCTGCGGAAGAAAAGAAAGGCCTGAAAGCAAAACTCAAGGAATTCAAGGGCGAAAGGGATGCCGCGCTTGCCGGGAAGGACAAGAAAAAGGTGAGGCTTGCGCGCCGGAAGATGAAAAAGATTAACCTTCAATTGAAACGCGTGACGGTTAAGGCTGAACCGAATAAAACCGATGAACCAAAGGGCGAAGAAGCTGCGGGATAACCATTCGCAGGCGGGCCGGATTCCGGGCAGCCGACTATCTCTTCGGGCATGTAAAAGCTGCAATAATACCCCTCTCGGCGGCTGTTTTCAACGGTCTTGCCGCCGCAGGCGAGGGTCAAAAGGCGTGTGAACAATCGTACGGGCGGGTAGCTCAGCTGGGAGAGCAACGGCCTTACAAGCCGTAGGTCAGCGGTTCAAGCCCGCTCCCGCCTACCAATAAAAACAAAGGGTTACGGTTTATGCCGTAACCCTTTTTCATTTAAATCGGCTGCCGCAATCGAGAAAGTCAACAACCTCAAATTTTAAAACGACCCGAAGCCGTCCTGCCTTACGCGCGCAATCAATAACTTACAATGGACAAGACCTGGTGCCCCGCAAGCTTGTCCCGGCCCTTGAGTTCCGTAAGCTCTATCAGGAACGCCACGCCGATGACAACCGCGCCAAGCTGTTTCAGGAGATCCAGCGTCGCCGCCATAGTCCCGCCGGTTGCAAGGAGATCGTCAACCACAAGGACGCGCTCGCCCGGCGTTATCGCGTCCTGATGCACCGTAAGGGTATCCGTGCCATATTCGAGCTCGTATTTTGCCTCGTATATATCGCTTGGAAGCTTGCCCGGTTTCCTCACGGGTATAAAGCCGGCGTTTAGGGCATACGCCACCGGCGCGCCCATAATAAAGCCGCGAGACTCTATCCCCACGACCTTGTCTATCTCTTCGCCCTCGTAAAAGCAGGTAATTTTCTCGACGACTTTCTGAAACGCCTCGCCGTCCTTCAGGAGCGTCGTTATATCTTTAAACAGGATGCCTTTTTTCGGAAAATCAGGAATGTCCCTGATACGGGTTTTCAGGTCAAGCATACGCCTCCTTTACAATATACTTTCCAGGTCGATACTCTTTCTTTTTGTGATGAATCTGAGCTTGTTGAGCGCGGAGGCCTCTATCTGGCGAACGCGCTCGCGGGTAAGGCCGAATTCCTTGCCTATGACTTCGAGCGTCTGTGCCTCGCCGTCTTCGAGGCCGAAGCGCAGGCTGATAACCTTTTTCTCGTTCTCGGTCAAATAATTCAGCCACTCGATTATCTGCTCGTGGCGGATAATCCCCTCCGTAACCTTCGCGGGCGAGAGCGAGGCCTCGTCCTCTATCAAATCCTTAAGCGACCCTTCTTCCTTGTTCCCTATTGGCGTATCGAGGGAGTGGGTCTTGCGTATGAGTTGCATTATATCCTTAATCTGGTCGGGCGCGTAGTTCATCTCCGCGGCTATCTCTTCAACCGTCGGCTCGCGCTTCAAGCTCTGTATAAGCCTCCGCACGACCTTGACGAACGAATTAATGACTTCGGAAATATGTACAGGCAGGCGAATGGTGCGGGTCTGGTTTACAAGCGCGCGCTCGATGGACTGCTTTATCCACCAGGACGCGTAGGTGGAAAAACGGAACCCTTTTTCCGGCTTGAACTTCTCGACGGCCTTTATCAGGCCGATATTGCCTTCTTCGATAATATCCGAGAAGGGAAGTCCGCGGTTTATGTAGCGCTTGCCTATGTTGACGACAAGCCGGAGATTGGCCTCAATCATCCTGGCGCGCGCCTCTTCGTCGCCTTTCGCGATGCGCCTGGCAAGCGCCTGCTCGTCCTCGAACGTCAGGAGACTTGAAACCCGTATTTCCTTGAGATAGAGCTTTATGGCGTCCTGCGTCTCGTCCGGATAGGACGAGGGTTCCTCGCTCTCCTCCTCTTCCTCGTCGAAAAGCCCTTCCCCGGCTTCCGCCTCGAACTGCTCGTCGTCTATCTCTTCGGGAAAGTATTCAAGCTCCTCTTCCTCGTTCTTTGACTTGTCTATTTCAAGCTCGACGGTCTCGCCAGCGAATTCCTCTTCTTTATGTTTTTTCTTCTTCGGCATATGGACACCCGTCAGACCCTGATTGTGAAATTTTTAAACCTGCCCGCGCAAGGTTTCCAGTCTACGTTCACTTCTTCAACCCGCGCCATGGCGGGGCCTTTCTCAAGCTCTTTTATAAACTTCCTCGCGTCCTCTTCCTCCGCCTCTATTTCCAGCTCCACGCGCCCGTCCGGTAGATTTCTCGACCACCCTAGTATACTATGCCTCGCCGCAACGCGCTCCGTGAAGAACCTGTATCCGACGCCCTGGACGCGCCCGCTTACAAAAATTCCGGCCCCTATCCTGCTGTTGGCTGAAGGTTTTTCGCGCGGCATAGGCACTCCCGTTTAACTGCGCGCCGGTTTAACGTATCGCTTCCAGGGCCATGTCCACCGCCTGCGCAGGGTCGCCGGCCTTCTTTATGTTTTCGTCAATGTCCCAACTGTCAAGGCTTATTACCGGTTTTCCGAGCTTAAGCGCAAATGCTATCTCTGACAATGTGCCGTATTCTCCGGCTACGGCGATAAGCACGTCGGATGACCTTACGACTATTATGTTCCTTGCGTGGTTGAATCCGGTGATGATGGGAATGTCGATGTAGCGGTTCGCGTCGCGGGTGTCGAAGCCCGGCAGAATGCCTATCGTCTGGCCGCCTGCTTCCCTGGCGCCCCTGCATGCCGCTTCCATGACGCCGCCAAGCCCTCCGGTAAGGACAGTCGCGCCCTTCCCGGCGGCGAGCCTTCCCACTTCCATGGCGTCGTCGTAAGGCTTTCCAGTGGCAAGGGCGGAGCCTATAATCCCGATTACTACCTTCTCCACCATGCCTCCTGTTCTGCGCCGGACGCTATATTCTACAACCGGCCACCTTGCGCTTGAAATAATTAAAAAGGGCATCTCCTTTCGAGGATACCCTTCGCTCACTGCAAGATGGTCGGGGCGAAAGGATTTGAACCTTCGACCCCACGGTCCCGAACCGTGTGCGCTACCAGGCTGCGCTACGCCCCGTCAATCTATTGTATGTTATAGCAGTTCACTTTTCCTGTCAAGGTTTTTCGTTTAAATCCCGAGGCCCATCGTCTGTCTTTTCTTCTCGATGAACTTCGCCGTCTCTTCAGCGAAATAATCTCCGCTTTCAATGACTTCCTTTGACACCCTGCCGTTATAAAGCTCCCGCCCTTCTTTAAGCTCCGCCGCGAGCGCCTCATCGAAATTTCCGGCCCTTATCCCTTCCTCGACCGCGCCCTGGTTATACAGCGCGATGTCGGAGAGTATAATCCTTGCGAATCGTCTCGCGGCTTCGACCTGCTGCCGATCGACCGGCTCCCGGCTATCCGCCGCCCTCTCAAGTTCCGCCGGTTTCTCATCAGGCGAAGGAACGGGCGGAGCCGTCGGCTCCGGCATCTCGTCCTTACGCATCTGGAGACCCTGCTCCCGCCTCATCGGAATATCTTCGGGGGCGGGCATACTGATGTCCTGCCCGCGGGGCGGTCTTGCGGCAGGCGCTCCGCCGGCTTCCGCCGCAAGGCGCTTGACCTTCTGGGCAAGGCTGTCCTGAATGTGGTGTTTTTCTATGTAGTCGTCGGCGCCGTAGAGGCTTACGGGCTCCCGTTTATACCGTGTCTTGTCGTAAATGGACGCTATCAGGATTATTTTTATATCACTTGACTCCGGGCTGTTCTTCAGCCTGTCGCATATCTCGAACCCGTATATCCGCGGGAGGGCGACGTCGAGGATAGCGAGAAAGGGCTTTTCCTTTTCTATGGACACGACAGCCGCGATGCCTTCCGCCTCCTTGATTACATGGTAACCCTCTTCTGTCAAAATGGATTCCACCAGGCCGAGCACGGATTCGCCATCGTGCGCAACCAGTATCTTAGACCTGTCGAGCTCCCATTTTGACGCTGCGAGCGAAACCTTTGCCTGAGGAGCCGCCCCGGACGGCTTTGGCGGCGGAGGCGGAGTAAAAGACTCCTCCGGAGTCTTTTGCGCGACGGGTTCCGTTATCGGGGGTCTTGAAGGAATGGGCGGCGCGGCAGGCTTTGCCGCAGGTTTCTCCACGAGGAAAATGTTGCCGCATTTCGGGCATTTAAGCCTTGTGCCGCCATCTTTTATCCTGGAGTCGTCCACCTTCAGGCGCACACCGCACTGATTGCACGAAACTATCATTTTCACCCTCCGAAGGCTGTGAAAAACCGCTTACTTCTGCTCCTTAAGGGGCCTGATTGTCACCATTTCATAGCCCTTGAAATATCTTCGAGCCGCACCGGAAACATCTCCGCTCCCGACCCCGGAAACCTCTCCCGCAAGGCTTTTTCCGTAGTCACTCCCGGCCCCGGCAATGTCATACAGCCCCGAGAACCATGCGGTTTTAACGGCGCTCTCCGACGAAAAATCGATGCCGCCGGAGGCAAAAGCCGCCCCGCGCTGAAGCTCTTCCGAGGAAAACTTCCCGTCTTCGAGGGCCTCTATGGAGTCTTTTATGCGTTTTATGGCGTCGCCAATCCTGTTATCGTCCGTAACCGAATAAACAGTCATTACGGGCGAGGACGACACCCACTCAAGCGAACTCCCGAACTGGTACGCCTTCGGTTCCTTGCCGCGAAGCGATTTATAGAGCATCGACGACATGCCGCCTGCCAGCATTGCGCGGGCGGTAAGTGAGGCGGCGTAATCCGAACCGCCGGGGCGCGGGAGTTTGAAGACGAAAAGGACTGCGGCGGTGCCGCGGCCCGATTGCAGCTCAAGCTCTTTTCCGGCATTAAAAGCCGGTTTTTGCGCATCCCGGCTATAGGGTTTTCCGCTTCCGGGCCAGTTCTTGAAGGCGAATTGAGCTATTTTGACGACCTCCTTGTCCGAAAACGGGCCGCAGACCGATAAAATCGCATCCTCCGGCCTGAACCGCGCCGTCCTCCAGGCCAGGAGGTCTTTCCTTGAGATATTTTTTAAATCCCCCGGCAGTGCGTCCGGGAAAACGGCATAAAACATACCGCCTACTACACTGTCCGTCTTGAAATTGTTCCGGGCGGATATTGCGGCTTTTTCTATCCGGACGGTATCGTCCGAAAAATTAACCCCGGATATCATATCGGACAGAGCCTTGAGCGCAGCCGGAAAGGAGCCTGCCGGGGATACGAGCTTAAAGCAGGTATAATCCGATTCCACATCCGCCGTGACCTTCCCGCCCAAACGCTTTATCCTGAGGGACGGCGGGCTTATGCTGTCCACGGGATTCATCGACAGGACGCAGTTGCACAGAAGGCTTGTAATGCCTCTCTTCCCCGCCGGTTCGGAGCCGTAGCCCGTTTTTATGAAAAGGCAGGCCGCCGCGGTCTCTCCCGGGTGGCTTGAGTTTATAAGCCTGAGGCCGCTTGAGAGCCGCGCATCCCCCGCAAAGGAACTGCCGCAAAAAAGAAAAGACGCAAGGATGCCGACAACAATGATATTTTTTTTCATACAAAAGTCTCTGGTTTCCCAATCCCCGCCCGCGCGAAACCCGGAACGCCCCGGCGGGAATTACGGTTATTGCCGCCCGCTATTCTTTCGTAACATACGGCCTGACGCCCCGGATGGCGGAGAGTCTCCTGGCCTCGGACGCGGCGTCCGCTTTTGTCCCGAAATTGCCTACATGGACTTTGTAGTTATAGCCGCCTCTCCTGCCGGATACGGCATAAAGATGCGCATTATACCCTTTTTTTTTCAGTTTTGCGACTGCGGCCCTTGCCGCCGAGGCCGATTTATACGCCCCTATCTGCACGGTATACCGGCCCCGCTGCCGACCGGCCGGCTGCCGGGCTGTCGTCTGATGCCGGCCTGCCGGCTTCTCGACGAGCGGCGCCTGGGCGTTCCTCGCGTTTGAGGTCAGAACCTTCGGGAATGTCAGGGTAACTGCTCTCTGGGGTTTTGCGGGAGCCGTCGAAGCCGTGGAAATAGCGGCGCGCGATGTCGTAACCGGTTTCAGAACCGGAGGCGCCGTCGGCATTCCCTTGGAGGGCCTGGCTGTCGCCGACGCCTCGGCGATGGTCTCCGGGTGTTTCTTCTTCTGCCATTGAATACCGACTGTAACGCCCAGGACGAATATCAGCGACGCGACGGCGGCAATGCCGAATATCACCAGCCCGAGCTGGCGCGCATCGAAGGAGTAGTCGTAGCGTTCTCTTATTTTGCCTACATCTTTCATAAAGAATAGCAGGAGCCGGAGGTCAGGGGCCGGCGAGATTTAAAATCTTATGGTTACCGGCCTCCTGATGGCTGATCCTTGTTCCCTATCTTATGAACATCGCGTCGCCGTAGCTGTAGAAGCGGTAGCGCATCGACACCGCCTCACGGTATGCCTCAAATATCCTGTCTTTCCCTGCAAGTGCACATACTATCATAAGCAAAGTCGATTTGGGAAGGTGGAAATTGGTTATCATGGCCCGGACGGCCTTAAATTTATAGCCGGGATAGATGAAGAGGCCCGTGCTGCCCTTCCCGGCCCTAAGTCCGCCGTCCCCGAATGCCGATTCCAGCGTCCTCGCGCTCGTCGTCCCCACGGCGATAACACGCCTCCCTTCGGAAAGCGCGCGGTTTACCGTATCGGCGGTCTCTTCCGGCACGGAATATTCCTCGTTTTCCATCTCATGGCGCTCGACAACTTCTTCCCGCACCGGGAGAAACGTGCCGGGCCCGACATGCAGCGTTACCGGAACGACCGAGACCCCATTTTCCTTTATCTTGTTTAGCAGGCCATCGGTGAAATGAAGCCCGGCAGTCGGCGCGGCGACAGCGCCGGGTTCGGAAGCGTAAACCGTCTGGTAGCGCTCCCTGTCCCGGACATCGTCCCGCCCGGACTCGCCGATATACGGCGGAAGCGGCATTGATGCGGCCTTTCTTATCGCCTCATCCGTTACGCCGTCGAAAGAAATCACCTTCCTTCCGCCGCCCAGGTCTTCCAGAATCCTGGCCCCAAGCCCCCCCGGGAACCCCATTTCCGTGCCCGGCGCCGCCCGGCCCCTGACTAACGCCTCATACATTCCTTCGCCTGTTTTCCGGACGATAAGCGCCTCGACTCTCCCGCCGGTGGCCTTTGTCCCGGTTAACCTCGACGGCACGACCTTCGCGTTGTTCACCACCATCACGTCCCCGGCCTTAAGATACCCGGGCAGGTCTGAGAATATCCCGTGCTCGATTTTCCCGTCCGCGCGCGGCAGGACCATGAGGCGGGACTTGTCCCGCTCCTTCGCGGGCGACTGCGCAATAAGGTTTTCCGGGAGACTGTAATCGAAATCCGTTACCAGCATCTATCTTGCCTTATCCTCAGGAAGTTTTGCCAGCGTCGTGCCCGGATAGTAATACCGAAGAATCTCGCGGTAGTTCTTCCCGGCCAGGGCCATGCCCCTCGCGCCATACTGGCACAGGCCCACGCCGTGGCCGGAGCCCCGGCCAACGAAGACGAAACTGTCCCCGTCCCTGTGGGCCTCGAAAGCTGTGCTCGGTATCGCCGAATATCCCGAGGCCTTTCTGAAATCGGTTCCCTTCATCACCACGCTCCCGGATTCGCCGATGATCCTCATTGTTTTTATCCTTCTCGACCGGCTCCGCTCAAGCACCTGTATGGCCTTCAATCCCTCGATCATATACCCCGCGCGCCTGAGCGAATCGTCGAGGACGGAAATTCTTATCCTTCTCTTCCACCTGCTGTACGGAGAGTCCGCACAGTAACGGCACTTCCTGGATATGAGATATGGATACTTCCTGCCCCACACATCGTAGGCGTCTTCCGTCCTTCCTCCGCAGGTGGAGTGATATACCGCCTCTATCGGCGCGCCGTCATATGTAAGTATCTCTCCCCTTGTCTCCCGCGCGGCAAGCGCAGGGCCTTCCTTTATAACCGCGTCTCCGTCGAACATCTGTGATTTTACGGTAGCGCAGAGGTCGTAGTCCTGCGCCGCACAGCGATTTTGTTCTCTGTACATGGCATAGGTGCGGGCGAGCACCGCCTGCGCCTTGAGCGCCTCAAGCGGCCAGTCCGCGCCCATCTCCTCACCCACCACCGCGCGGGTATAGTCCTCAAGTCCAAGCTCGTTTATTATCCTGAAGAGGCCTTTTCCGTTCTTCTTTATCTCGATGACGCCGGTGAGCGCATATTTGTTTACATTTATTACCACGCCGTCGGTGTTAATCCTCACCCCGCCCCCCGGACAGCTGTTCCCGGAGAGGGTCATGCGCACCCCGCCCTGCCCGTCCGGCTCTTTTTCGCCTATGCCAAAGAGTCCTTTTACGTTAAACTCCGGCGGAAAATCGAGAGTAATCCCCGGCAGGTTATCCATCACCAGCACACGGACTTTCCCGGAGGCCGCCGCATTTGAAACGAAAACCGGCAGGCTCAGGCTCAGGGCGAGCGCGAGTATAACGGCCTTGGTCATTTTCTGCCGATGAGCCAAAGGATTAGCGACAGGACAAGACTTAAGATTAAGCTCGTCGCGAGCGGGAAATAAAAGGTTACGTTCTTCCTGTGAACCGTTATGTCTCCGGGCAGCCTGCCAATCCACGGGAGTTTCCCCGACAGAAGGAATACGGCCCCCAGGAGGATCATAATTGCGCCGATAATAATCAGCAGTTTCCCGAACCCCGCCATTTACTTGTCTGCCCCGTTTGCGGATGTGATTTTTTCCAGCAGCTTGACCTGCTCCGGCCTTCCGAGCGCTATAAGGCAATCCGCCTCGCGGAGAATCGAATTAGGATTGGGGTTGAACTCCATCTTCCCGTCCGCGCGTTTTATGGCGACAATTATAATATCCAGTGTCTGCCTTATGCCGCTGTCCTTTATCGCCCTGCCGACAAGAGGAGAGCCGCTCCCGACTTTCACCTCTTCCAGCTTCAGTTCAATATTCTCGGAGCGCGTGGCGAACTCTATGAAGTCCACCACCGTCGGCCTGAGCATCGCCTGGGCGATCCTGTCCGCCCCGATATGATAGGGAGAAATCACCTTGTTCGCCCCCGCGCGCACAAGCTTGTGTTCCGAACCTTCCTCGCCCGCGCGCGCAACGATATAAAGGCCCTCGTTCAAGCCCCTGGCCGTAAGGACGATATAGAGGTTCTGCGCGTCCGTGGAAACCACGGAAATAAGACCCCTGGCGCTCTTTATCCCGGCCTCGACAAGCGTCTCGTCGCGGTCCGCGTCTCCCTGCATTATGAGATACTTCTCCCAGTCCGCCTCCTCGATGTTCCCCATGTCCTTCTCGATTATCACAAACGGCACGGGACCGCCCGCAAGCTCGCGGCAGATAAGCCTGCCCATCCTGCCGAAGCCGCATACGATGTAGTGGTCTTTAAGCTTCTTTATCTTCTGCTCCAATTTTCTTCTCCCAAGTATGTCCGCCAGCTCTCCTTCGAGCATGAGCCTCGTCGCGTTTCGCACCGCGAACGCTACGGCCCCCAATCCGAAAAAGATTAATATTATGGAAAATATTTTGCCTGTCCGGTCAAGCCTGTGCACCTCTCCGTAACCGATTGTGGTAATCGTGATAACGGTCATAAAGAGGGAATCGAGGATATTCCAGCCCTCAAGCCGGCAGTATCCCGCCGTCCCTGCCATGACCACGGCGGCAAGCGCCAGAGCCGAATACAGGAAGAGTTTTGCCCCGCTGGTTTTCTTCAGATTCAAATCCATAAGTCCCGGCATTGGAATATTTTACAGTAACGGGAAGGTGTAATAAAGTATAAAAGATATATACGGCGATTTTGTGTTTATGGTTGCGCCGTTTTATATTATTTGGAAAAGTTAAGCTCTTCCCCTACAGAAAGTTATTAAAAACTGGCAGTCATGCCGCTCTTTGGTTAAGATGGTTTCACCACAAAACCCTTAGCCGAGGAGGAAGACATGACTGCCGAGAAAAAGA
>JAJYHX010000006.1 GCA_021784575.1 Nitrospirota bacterium | reverse complement strand
ATGGGCCGCAGGCCGATAGAGACTATCGAGTTAGGGAAAGCTGTCAAAGAACAGATGGCGGAAAAAGCCGCCTAAACATCAAAACCAAAGAGCGGACGACTGTCCGGGAAGTGCTTGACTTTTACATTTTAATCGATCCCTGAAAGTACTGGAGAATAATCAATGCAAAACATCCGCGTGCGCTTCGCCCCGTCGCCGACGGGGTTCCTGCATATCGGCGGCGTGAGGACGGCGCTTTTCAACTGGCTCTTCGCACGCCACAACGGCGGCACGTTCATACTTCGCATAGAGGACACGGACCAGACCCGCTCCACGGACGAATCCATACAGGCCATACTCCAGGGGATGGAGTGGTGCGGCATGGACTGGGACGAGGGGCCGGGCAAAGACGGCGCGCACGGGCCATACCGCCAGACGGAGCGGCTTTCCATATACCGCGAACACGTGGAGAAGCTCCTTGCCTCCGGCAGGGCCTACAAGTGTTACTGCGCCCCGGAAGAGCTCGAGGAGCGAAGGCACGCCGCGCTTGCCGCGGGGCGTCCGCCGAAATACGACAGGAAGTGCCTGGGGCTCAAGACGCCGCCCGAGGGAGTAACGCCGGTAATACGCTTCAAGGCCGATACCGAGGGTCAAACGGTGGTGAACGACCTCATCAAGGGCAAGGTCACCTTTGAAAACTCCGTCCTTGACGACCTCATCATCATGCGCTCGGACGGCTGGCCGACGTATAACTTCGCCGTCGTCGTGGACGACTCGACAATGGGGATAACGCACGTCTTGAGGGGCGACGACCACCTGAACAACACGCCACGCCAGATGCAGATGTACGAAGCGCTCGGATACGACATGCCGCAGTTCGGGCACCTCTCCATGATACTCGGCTCCGACAAGGCGCGTCTTTCCAAGCGCCACGGCGCGACGTCCATCATGCAGTACAAGGAGATGGGCTATCTCCCGGAGGCGATGGCAAACTACCTCGTGCGCCTGGGCTGGTCTTTCGGGGACCAGGAAATATTCTCCGTCGAGGAAATGATTAAGAACTTCTCGCTGGACAATATTTCCTCCGCCGCGGCGGTATTCAACCCGGATAAGCTCAATTGGATAAACCATCACTGGATTAACGCCCGCCCCCCGCGCGAGATTGCGAAGCTCCTGCTCCCGATACTCGCGGACATGAAGCTCGCTCCGACGGAGACCGTCGCCGGTATGCGCGGGGAGCGTTACGGGGCGAACGCGGAAGATTCCATGTGGAGCCCGGAGCGGCTTGAGAAGATTGTCCTCTCCCAGCGCGAGAAGAGCCATACGCTGGCTGAGATGGCGGAGATGTCGAGGTATTTCTTCGCCGGGCCGGAGATGGAGCAGAAATCAGCCGATAAGTTCCTGACAGCGGAGATTAAACCGGTACTTGTGCGGCTTACGGCGCTTATCGAGGCGATACCGGATTCGGATTTCGGCCATGCGGAGCTGGAGAAGGTATTTCATGCCGTGATGGAAGAAACAGGGCTCAAGATGGGGAAGGTTGCCCAGCCCGTGCGCGTCGCCGTTACGGGCGGGACGGTAAGCCCGGGCATATATGAGACTTTGGATATACTGGGGAAGGAAGAGAGCCTGAGCAGGCTGAGAAAAGCGGTTGCGGGAATTAAATAATCACCCTCTACCCCGTCCCCTCTCCCATGTAAGGACGAGGGGGTGAAATACGTAACCCTTTCCCCTCGTGGGAGAGGGCGAATTTTAACAAGGGGCGGCATATTTTTGTGCATCGTCTCCCCCTGCATCGAAGACGATGCCGCCTCCAATGCCGCCCCTTACGATAAAACATATATCAAACAAGGAAATTGGTCAATTCATTATAACAATAATAAATTGCAAAAGAATTCTGCCTTGACAGGAAGCCGCGGGATTCGGTAATATAGCGGTTCGTTGGGGGATCGTCTAATGGTAGGACAGCAGCCTCTGGAGTTGCCTATCGGGGTTCGAGTCCCTGTCCCCCAGCCAAAAATACATGGGCCGACTATCAAGTCGGCCCTTTTCGCTTACGCCGCCATCCTGACGCTCTCGATATTCTCCTTCGACCATACCGACGCCTTTATCGTCCAGGCGCTTTCCGGATACATGCCCCTCAGGCGTTCGTAGGCCTCCGTGAGCTTCGCGGGGTCGTTCGTGGCCCTGAACCTCGCTACACCGGCGTAATAAGCGGCCTTCGGCGCCTGGTCGGTGTTCCGGAAGTTGTTCTCCACCTTCTCGTAAAGCTCCTCGGCCCTCGTGTAATCTTTCGCCTTCAGGGCGACCCTTGCCCTGCCCATGTCGAGATGCGCCAGGAACGAACCCTCCGGGAGGAATCCCTCCCACCGCTCGTTCTCAAGTCCGGTCCCGTCGGCCACGATATATGTCGGCGTCCATTCGATGCCATAGGCCTCCACCTCTTTCGGCCTTTCTGTGGTCTCGAAAAGAACCGGGACAAAGCCCTCGTTTATCGCCTCGGCAACGTTATCGCGGCTTAATACCTTGCCGAACGTGTTGATGCATCCGGTGCAATATTTATAGTGGAAAAACAGCAGGATGGGCTTACCGGAGCGCTTCGCCGTCCTCCTGGCGTCCTCAAGGTCTTCTATCCATGATATGCCTTTTTGGATTTCCATCGCATACCTCCCGCGCTTCTTTTTCTTATATTATATCATTAAAAGGGAGGCTGCGGAGAGGGCACAAACCAGGGCCGCGACGGGCCGTTCAAGCCCTTCTGAACGCCCTGGCGCCTATGTCCTTGCGGTAATGCATACCGTCGAACTTTATCTTAGAGATGGTCTCGTAGGCGCGGGATATGGCCTCGGAGACGTCCGTCCCGATGGCCGTAACTCCGAGCACGCGCCCGCCGTTGGTTACAACGCGGTTCTCCCTGTCCGCCGTCCCGGCGTGAAAGACCACCGCTCCGGGCGCCTTCGCGGCCTCGTCGAGGCCCTGTATCGGGATACCCTTCTGATACTCGCCCGGATAGCCCTTCGAGGCCGCCACGACGCACACGGAGGCCTCCGGCTTCCAGCCGACCATCTCCGGAGTCAGCTTTTTCTCCGCGCAGGCAAGCATGATTTCGACCAGATCGCCTTCGAGGCGCATGAGGAGAGGCTGCGCCTCCGGGTCTCCGAAACGCACGTTGAACTCCAGCACCTTCGGCCCCTCGCCGCCTATCATCAGCCCGGCGTACAGGACGCCCCGATACGGGATTCCCTCCTGCTTCATCCCCCGCACGGCGGGATACATAATCTCCTGCATGACGCGCTCCTGCATCTCGGGCGTAACCACCGGCGCGGGAGAATATGCGCCCATGCCGCCGGTGTTCGGGCCCCTGTCCCCGTCGAAGACGCGCTTGTGGTCCTGGGAGGACGCCATCGGCACGACAGTCTCGCCGTCCGTGAACGCCATGAATGACGCCTCCTCGCCCCTCAGGCATTCCTCTATCACCACGCGGCTGCCGGAATCCCCGAACGCCTTCCTGCGCATTATCAGGTCTATCGCGTCCACGGCCTCCTCGACAGTCCCGGCGACTATGACGCCCTTGCCCGCGGCCAGGCCGTCCGCCTTCACGACAATCGGCGCGCCCTTCATCCGTATGTAGTTCTCCGCCTCTACGGGGGAGTAAAAGACCTTGTATTCCGCCGACGGGATGTTGTAGCGTTTCATCAGCTCCTTGGCGAAGACCTTGCTGCCTTCGAGCTCCGCCGCGGCCTTCGACACGCCGAATATCTTCTTCCCCTCCTTCTCGAAGAGGTCTACAATGCCGAGCGTGAGCGGCGCCTCCGGCCCGACGACGGTCAGGTCGATTCCCTCGAACTTGGCGAAGTTCAGGAGGTCGTGTATCCTGTCCGCCTTTATGTTCACGCACTCGGCAGTCTTCCCTATTCCGGCGTTTCCCGGCGCGCAGAATATCTTCCTGACCTTCCTGCTCTGGGCAATCTTCCAGACCATCGCGTGTTCCCTGCCTCCGCCGCCGATTACAAGGACTTTCATGGAACCTCCAATATCCTTAAGGAATAAATCCTGTTATTTGTTTTACCATTTCGGATAAATCTTTTTTGTCAAAAACGCCGCTCATTGGTATTGTAGGTATTCCATTGAAATACCACATCAGCCAATATACTTCAGCCTTTGTTGTTTTTTCTCTAACATACTCTAACCATAAAGAATATTTGCCATTATTTATCAAAGGGGTTTGAAAAACGCTGCCTTTCGTAGGACACTGACCATGTGGAAAACCTTTGGTAGTATCTGTCTTATATCCCGAATTCTCGCAAGAAAAATCCATCGGCTGTCCATTATCCACTAATCGATGATCTTTAGACATAATCCCCTCTCAGTTAAAGGTATATTCCTCGACTACGCTCGGAATGACTAACATTTTTGAGGTACCAATTTGGCACATCATATTCCTAATGCCTGAAATGCCTCATGCCGGTGAAGACCATCGCTATGCCGTGCTCGTTCGCGGCCTTGATTACCTCGTCGTCCTTGACGCTCCCGCCCGGCTCGATTATCGCCGTGACGCCGTGCTTTGCGCACTCGTCCACGCCGTCCCGGAACGGGAAGAAAGCGTCCGACGCGAGCACCGCGCCCTTTGTCGGGAACTGCGCCTTCATCGCGCCGAGGCGTGTGCTGTCCACGCGGCTCATCTGGCCCGCTCCGATGCCGACGACGTGCGAGCCGTAGGAATACACGATGGCGTTGGACTTCACGTGCTTCGCCACCTTCCACGCGAACGCCAGCCCCTTGTATTCGTCCTCGGTGGGCTTTCGCTTCGTTACGACCTTTAGCTTTTTGATGTCCTCGATTCTGCCTAAGTCCCAGTCCTGGATTATCATCCCGCCGACGACGCGCTTCATGTCGAAGGAGCGCCTGCTCCCGACCTCGAAGGAGCCTATGTCGAGAAGGCGTATCGCTTCTTTTTTCTTGAAGAGCTTCAGCGCGTCTTTATCGAAGCCCGGCGCGATTACCACCTCGACGAACGTCGAGGTTATCTCGCGCGCGGTCTCGGCGTCCACATTCCGGTTAAACGCCAGCACGCCGCCGAACGCCGACACGGGGTCTATCTCGCGCGCCTTGACGTATGCCTCCCATAGGTTCTCGTCCGTCGCCACGCCGCAGGGGTTGTTGTGCTTCACGATTACGGCGACAGGCTCTTCAAATTCCCTCGCAAGGGCCAGCGCGGAGTTCGCATCGAGGAAGTTGTTAAAAGACATCTCCTTGCCCTGCAAACGGCAGGCCGTCGAGACGGACGGCTCCGTCAGGAGCGGCTCGCGGTAGAACGCGCCCTTCTGGTGCGGGTTCTCGCCGTACCGGAGGTCCTGCGCCTTGATAAGCGGCAGGTCGTAGAATAGCGGGAACTTGCTGTCCATAGCGCCGAGCTTCGAGAATATCTCCGGGACCATCTCCGGGTATGCCCTGCCGCGCGCGGGCTTCAGGTCTTTTTTATGGAATAGCGGATAATCCGTCCTGAACGCGCCGGCGGCGATGAAGAAGCTTGAGATCATCGTGTCGTATCTCGCGGTGTGCGCGTATGCCTTCGCCGAGAGCATGAAGCGCGCGGCGGGAGAGACGCCGCCCTTGTCCATCTCGCCGATTACGGTATCGTAGTCGGACGGGTCCACGAGCACCACGACGTCGTTAAAGTTCTTCGCTGCGGAGCGCACCATCGCCGGGCCGCCGATGTCTATATTCTCGATTGCGTCCTCGAACTTCGTGTCGGGTTTCTTTATCGTCGCCTCGAAGGGATAGAGGTTCACGACGACCATGTCTATCGGCTGGATGCCGTGCTCCTTCATCTGGCCCAGGTGCGACTTATTGGCCCTGATGCCGAGTATGCCGCCGTGGACTTTGGGGTGCAGGGTCTTTACGCGCCCGTCGAGCATCTCCGGAAATCCGGTGAACTCGCTTACGTCCGTAACCTTTATCTTCGCGTCCCGCAGGGCCTTTGCCGTCCCTCCTGTAGAGAGGATCTCGACGCCCCTTTTCCTAAGTTTCCTGGCGAACTGGACAATTCCCGTCTTGTCGGACACGCTTATCAGCGCGCGCTTAATCCTGGACATATAAAGCCTCCTTTATTGTTTTGATTGAAAACCGTCATTCCGGCATTATTGTGGAAAGCGTATAATTCCCGTCGCCGAGGTATTTCTGCGCCGCGCGCCGGACCTGTTGCGCCGTAACGCTCTCTATGCCGCGGATGTATTCCGCCCGGTCTTTCCCGCCGTATACCGTAGCCCAGTAGCCCAGCGAATACGCCTGGCCCTCGGCGCTCCCGCCGTTTATCATATCGGAGGCGGCAATCGTCCTGATTGCGCTGTCAAGCTCGGCCTGCGGCACGCCCCTGTCCTTGATGCTGTCCACCTCGCTTAAAACCGCGTTTTCAAACTGGCCGACTTCTGTCGGATACATCCACGCCCGCACCGCCAGGATACCCGGCTCCCGAAACGGGAACATCTCGGTATCGATGCCGTAGGCGATGCCCCTTCTCTCGCGGACTTCCATGTACAGCCTGCTGCCCCTCCCGCCGCCCAGGATATTCCCAAGCACCGTAAGGGCATAGATGTCGGGGTTCTTTGCCGAACAGATGTGCCAGCCAAGCTCCGCATAGGCCATCTTTACCGGCATCAAAAGCGCGGAGCTTCGTTTCGCAGCCTGGTATTTTTCCTCGCCGTGCGCGGGCCATTTATATTTCGCGGGCGCCAGCGCGCCGAAGGTCTTCCTTATCCTTTTCAGCGCATCCCGCATATCGACGCCGCCCGCAATAACCACCGTCATGTTCGACGGGACATATGTCCCCTTGTAGAACTTCACGAGGTCCTTGCGGGTTATTAACCTTACGTCTCGAGCCGAACCGGTAATACCGTTTTTATACGGATTGATTCTATAGGCGGATGCGAAGAGATTATCCGTCATGGCGGTTTCCGGCTCGCGCGCCCTTTCGGCGATCTCGAGCAGTATCACGCGCCTCTGCTCCTCCATCTGCGCCTTGTCGAACGCCGGGTGCGCGACCATGTCGAAGAGTATGTCTTCCGCCCTCTTCCAGCCGCCGTTTACGGACTGCGCTCCGGGGACGGTAACCGTGTAGTAGTTGAAGTCCCGCGTAGTATGCCCTGAGAGTCTTCCGCCCAGTTCCTCCACGTAAAACGCCCCCTTGCCGGGAGGGACATGGAGGGAGCCGGAAAATATCATATGCTCCACGAAATGGGCCACGCCCGGCTTTCCCGGCGGGTCGGCGCTGCTGCCGCCCGGCACCCACACCTGGATTGACGTCGGAGCGCCGTCACCGGTCTTTTTGACGATAAGACTGACCCCGTTTTGGAACCGGTACGTCCTAACCGACTTCGGCGGGACGGGAGTCGCGCGGCCAACCATCGTGCCCGAAGACGCGCACCCGGCAATACTAAGCAGAATAAGCAGAAAAAACAGCTTTATTCTCATTTTATCTCCCGTTTGCTGGAAATCTGCCGCAAAAATCCCCTTTGGATATTAACACAACACCTCTCGCCGGGCAACAGGGAAAAACGCCCGGGGTCTTGACACGGCCCCTGCCGGGTATATAATAAAAAAACAGGAAAAACAAGGGGTTTTCGGGTGGCAAAGGGGTATAATACGTTCGGGACGACGGCGGACGTGGGCGTGGAGTCCTGGGGAGACAGTCTCCCCGAGGCGTTCGAGGCCCAGGCGGAGGGGATGTTCGACATTATGGCGGAGGGCTTTCGCGTGCGGGCGGCCCTTGACTTTGAAATCGAGGCGGAAGGAGCCGACGACGAGACGCTCCTTGTCGCTTTCTTAAACGAGCTTCTGTTCCTCTTCGACGCCAGGGGGATATTGTTCCGGGAATTCAAGGTAACGGAAACAGGCGGCGGGAGACTGAAAGCGGCGGCCAGGGGCGAGAAAATCGACCTCTCAAGACACGTTATAAAGACGCCCGTCAAGGCCGTTACTTACCACATGCTGAAGGCGGAGAAGACGAAAAAAGGATTCAGGACGAGGGTGGTTTACGATATATGAATAAACTCCGGAAACTTGACGACTACCGCTGGCTTGTGCCGCAGGACTACAAGCCCGGAATGCGCGTCCCAGGCATAATCTACGCGAACGACGCCCTGATGGAGAGCATAAAGAAGGACGAGTCCGTCGAGCAGGTGGCGAACGCCGCGATGCTCCCCGGAATCGTAAAGGCGTCGCTCGCCATGCCGGACATGCATTTCGGCTACGGTCTGCCCATCGGCGGAGTCGTGGCCACGGACGCAAAACAAGACGGCGTAATAACGCCCGGAGGGGTTGGTTTCGACATAAACTGCGGCGTGCGGATGCTCCGGACAAACCTCTCCCGCGCGGACGTCAGGGACAAAATACGCGCCCTGGTGGAAGGACTCTACGCGAACATCCCGACCGGAGTCGGCGCGAAGGGAGAGCTTCGGCTCTCTCGCGCGGACTTCGACAGGATGCTGGTTCAGGGAGCGCGCTGGGCCGTCGATAACGGCTACGGAAGCCGCGACGACCTTGACCGCATCGAGGACGGCGGCTGCATACAGGGCGCAGACCCGGACAGGGTATCGGAGAAGGCCTGTGAGCGCGGCAAGGGCCAGATAGGGACGCTCGGCTCCGGGAACCACTTCGCGGAGATTCAATATGTCCAGAATGTATTCGACGAGAAGGCCGCAAACGCCCTCGGTCTCTTCGAGGGCCAGATAACCCTTATGATTCATACCGGCTCGCGCGGGTTCGGCCATCAGGTCTGCACCGACTACCTCAAGGTCATGGAGGCGTCGGTCAGGAAATACGGTTTCAGCCTGCCCGACCGCCAGCTCGCCTGCGCGCCTATCGACTCGCCCGAGGGGCGGGATTATCTCGCCGCCATGCGCGCGGCGGCAAACTTCGGCTTCACCAACCGGCAGATGATAATGCACTGGGCGCGGGAGGTCTTCATGCGCATCCTCCAACTCTCGCCCCGCGACCTGGGAATGACTCTCATATACGACGTGGCGCACAATATCGTGAAGTTCGAGGAGCACGAAGTGGACGGGAAGAAGATGACTCTCGCCGTCCACAGAAAGGGCGCGACGCGCGCCTTCCCGCCCGGTCACCCGGATACGCCGAAGCTTTACAAGGACGTGGGCCAGCCGGTAATCATACCCGGGGACATGGGGACTTATTCGTATATCCTCGCGGGCACGGAACGCGGGATGGCCGAGACCTTCGGGAGCGCATGCCACGGGGCGGGAAGGGTCATGTCCCGCGCGGCGGCTGTAAAGGCCTGCCGTGGCAGGGCGATAGAGCGGGAGCTTGAGGACATAGGCGTAATCGCCCGCTACACGGGCCGGGACGCCTTAAAGGAAGAGATTCCGGAGGCTTACAAAGATATTGACCAGGTGGTCGATGTCGTGCATAATGCGGGGATAGCCAGGCGTGTGGCAAGGCTCAGGCCGGTAGGGGTTATAAAGGGATAAAGTCCCCCGCGGGGCATTAATTGGGAGCAAATGCATTGTCCGAGAAAATCGCGGTAATCGGTGCGGGTGCGTGGGGGACGACGCTGGCCGCGCTCCTTGCAGACAAGGGGCACGAGGTCTCGCTCTGGGTCTACGAAAAAGACCTCTCGGAGCGCATGAGGACGAGCCGCGTAAACGACCTCTACCTGCCGGGCCATACCCTGCCGGAGATGGCAATAACCTCCGAGCTTGCGGCTGCCGTAAAGGAGAAGTCGATAATCCTGACCGTTACGCCCTCGCACGTGACACGCGGGGTATTGAAGGCCCTGGCGGATTCCGTCATGCCTGAGGCGTATTTCATCTGCGCCTCGAAGGGCATAGAGAACGACAGCCTTATGACCATGAGCGAGGTCATGGAGGACGTTCTCCCAAGGGAGTCCCATTCCAGGAGCGCCTTCCTCTCCGGCCCGAGCTTCGCAAAAGAAGTAATAAAAAAGATGCCTGCCGCGGTATCCGTCGCCTCAAGGGAACCGGCGACCGCAAGGCATATCCAGTCGGTTTTCAGCACGGAATACTTCCGGGTATACACAAGCCCGGACGTCATGGGCGTGGAACTCGGCGGGGCGCTGAAGAACGTAATCGCCATCGCCGCCGGGTGCTCGGACGGCCTGGGGTTCGGCCACAATACCAGAGCGGCACTCATCACGAGGGGCCTTGCGGAAATAGCCCGCCTCGGCATGGCGATGGGGGCGAACCCCCTTACGTTCTCCGGTCTCTCAGGCATGGGAGACCTTGTCCTCACATGCACGGGCGAGCTCTCAAGGAACCGGACCGTCGGCTTCCGCCTCGGGAAGGGAGAGAAACTCCCCGCCATCCTGTCCGATATGAAGACGGTCGCCGAGGGCGTAAAAACAGCTAAGGCGGCCTATCTTTTGTCGAAGAAATACAGCGTCCCGATGCCCATAACCGAGCAGGTATACAGCCTGCTTTACGAAGGGAAAGAGGCGTCGAGGGTCGTGAAAGACCTTATGGCGAGAGACCTGAAGAGCGAGGCGGGATGAAAGAAAGGCTGAAAGAGATTCTGGAAGGGGTGCGCGATGGTAAAACGGACATCGAGGCCGCGCTTTCGGAGCTTCGGCACCTGCCCTTCGAGGACATACAGTTCGCCGTGGTGGACCACCACAGGAGCCTCCGGCAGGGAGCGCCGGAAGTTATCTACTGCGAGGGCAAAACCCCCGCCCAGATACGGGCCATAGCGGAGCGGATGCTGGCGAAGCGCTCGGACGTGCTTGCCACGCGGGCGGACAGGGAAGCATATAAGGCCCTTAAAAATCTCGACAGGCGCGCGCGTTACAACGAGCTTGCGAGGGCCGTCGTCATAGAGCACAAAAAACGTCCGCCGACGGAGGGGCTTGTGCTTATCGCCTCCGCCGGGACGACGGACATACCCGTGGCGGAGGAGGCCGCCGTCACCGCGCAGACCCTGGGAAGCACCGTCGAAACGATGTACGACGTGGGAGTATCGGGCATCCACAGGCTCTTAAGTAGAAAAGAGAGCCTTGTCTCCGCGCGGGTGATTGTCGTCGCCGCCGGGATGGACGGCGCGCTCGCATCCGTTGTCGGAGGTTTGGTGGACAAGCCCGTAATCGCCGTGCCGACGTCCGTGGGCTACGGCGCGTCCTTCGGCGGAGTCGCCGCGCTCCTCACCATGCTCAATTCCTGCGCGCCGGGCGTGGCCGTAATGAACATAGACAACGGCTTCGGGGCGGGTTTCCTCGCCCACAGGATAAACATGCTGGGAGAAAAGTAGGGGCGCAATTTATTGCGCCCGCGGACGCGATAAATCGCGCCCCTACAATTATGGATAAAAGAATTCTATACTTCGACTGCTTCTCCGGCGTATCGGGCGACATGCTCCTTGGCGCGCTTATGGGCGCCGGGTGCGACTTTAAAAAATGGCGCGCGGCCATGGAAACGCTTCCCGTGGACGGCTGGTCGGCCTCCGTTAAAAAAGTAAGGCGGGGAGGGCTGTCCGGGACGAAAATCACGGTAAAAATCGCCTCTCCTCAGCCCCGCAGGAACCTGCCGCAGATTGAAAAAATAATAAAAAAATCGAAGCTCCCCCCGGCTGTCCGGGAGCGCGCCGCCGCCGTTTTTGGAAGGCTCGCCCAGGCGGAGGCCAGGGCGCACGGGATTGGCATGGACGAGGTGCACTTCCACGAGATCGGCGCGGTCGATTCCATAATCGACATAGCCGGCGTCTGCCTGGCTGTCCATATGCTCGGGCCGGACAGGATTTTATTCTCGGCATTGAACCTGGGCTCCGGGGAGGTGAAGACGGCGCACGGGGTCCTTCCCGTCCCGGCCCCGGCCACGGCGGAGCTGATAAAGGGGATACCGGCGTACCAGTCCGGCGCGGGCGCAGAGCTGACAACGCCCACGGGCGCGGCCCTGGCGGCGGCGCTTTCCGGCGGTTTCGGCCCCATGCCGATGATGGAGGTTCTATCGACAGGCTCCGGCGCGGGAGACAGAGAGCTTCCCGGCAGGCCGAACCTGCTGAGGGCGTTCATAGGCAAAAGCGGTGAGCGGGAAGACGGGCCGGGCGGCTATGAAGAAGACCTGGCGGCGTTGATAGAGACGAACATAGACGACATGGACCCGCGCGTCTACGAATACGTCATGGAAAAACTCCTGAAGGCCGGGGCGCTCGACGTGTGGCTTACGCCGATAATAATGAAGAAATCCCGTCCCGCGGCGACGCTCTCGGCGCTCTGCGCGCACGATAACGTATCGGCGATTGTGGATATAATAATGGCGGAGACGACGACCTTCGGGGTGAGGGTCTCGGATGGGCGCAGGTATAAACTTGCAAGGGAGTTCCTTGAAGCGAAGATTTCAGGTATGAAGGTGCGCGTGAAGGTCGGGAAGCGGGGAGGCGCGGCGCTTAAGGCCGTGCCGGAATACGAGGACGCGAAACTCGCGGCGGACAGGACGAAAACGCCGCTAAAGGATATTCTGGCCGGATTTCACGTTCCGCCAAAGTAACCAACTGCGAGAGCTCTTCGTTCTGTCAACAAAAAGGAGGCGCGGATAAAGAGCATGACGGTCTTTCCTGCATTGTTGCCGCCGGTCCCGGCTTGCTCCCTTGCCGCCCGTATGATTATTTATGTAACCAGGAGCCGTATTATGAAGAAATTTCTGACCTGCATCTGCCTTGCAATATTCCTCGCGGTCTCGCACCAGGCAACGGCGGCGCGGGGGCGTCAGCCTGTCCCGGCCTCGGCGGCGGCGTACAGGAAGGGGTTTCATTTTGCGATGCACAACAACTATCCGGCGGCGGAAAAACAGTTCCGAATGGCTGTCCGGCTCGACCCAAAAAACCTCGACGCGCTGAACGCCTGGGGAGTGGTCTTGATGAAGCTCGGCAGGTATAAGGAATCCTCGCAGAAATTTGCGGTTGCGACAAGGATGGACCCGAAGCTTGCCAAGGCGTGGTATAACTGGGGCGTTACGCTGTCCGCGGCGGGCGACAAAAGGGGCGCGGCGGAGAAATTCCGCAGGACGGTAATTTTAAGGCCAAGGTTCTCGCTGGCGTACGAGGACTGGGGGATGGCGCTTATAGGCCTTGGCCGGAAGCGCGAGGGCATCGAAAAGCTTAGGCTCGCCGCGAAATACGACCCGAAAAAGGCCCCGCAGATTAACGAAGTCATCCGTTCGCTCGAAGAGAAGAACAAACCCTTAAGCCGCCGGAGGCGATAAGTGCGAAGCCTGAGACTTGCCATGGCGCAGATAAACTGCACCGTCGGAGACCTCGAAGGCAACTTTAAAAAGATAGCCTCCTTCCTCCGGCGCGCGAGGGAAGAGGGCGCGGATATAGCCGTCTTCCCGGAGCTCGCCGTGACCGGCTATCCGCCCGAAGACCTGCTGCTTAAGCCTTCGTTTATCGACGACAATATTTCCGTCCTGAAAGAAATAGTATCCGAGAGCCGCGGCATAGCCGCCGTCGTCGGCTTCGTGGACAAGCTGGAGGACATCTATAACTCCGCCGCATTTATCTCCGACGGCAAGCTCGTGGACGTCTATCACAAGACCTATCTCCCGAATTACGGCGTCTTCGACGAATACCGCTACTTCCAGGCCGGGAAGGGCTATCCGGTCTACGACCTTTACGGTATAAAGATTGGCGTGAACGTCTGCGAGGACATATGGATGCCGAACGGCCCGCTTCGGAGCCAGGCGCTCTCCGGCGCAGAGGTGATAATAAACATAAACGCGTCGCCTTACTACAAGGGCAAGTGGAAGTTCAGGCGCCGCATGCTTACCGCGCGGGCGTCGGACAACCTCGCCATCGTCGCGTATAACAACATGGTCGGCGGACAGGACGAGCTCGTTTTCGACGGTCACGGGATGATTATGAACGAGCAGGGAAAACTTGTCGCCCAGGGGCCGCAGTTCAGGGAGGCCCTCGTCGTCGTAGACCTCGACATCGAATCCGTCTTCCACGCCCGGCTGATCGACCCCAGGAGCAGGGTCGAGCGTTACCTGCACGAGGACAAGGCTCGACGCTTTATCGCCGTGCCTGCGGTATCCCAACCGCACAGAAATAGGCTGGCGCCGCCGGAACCGACCGAGCCGCTCGGCGCGATGGAGGAGGTTTTCCAGGCGCTGGTTCTTGGCACGCGCGACTATGTCCTGAAGAACGGCTTCAGCAAGGTAGTGGTCTCGCTCTCCGGCGGTATAGACAGCTCAATCGTCGCGGCCATAGCCGTGGAGGCCGTTGGAAAGGAGAACGTCCAGGGGACGTTCTTCCCGTTCAGGTATACCTCAGAAGAAAGCTCCGAGGACGCATACCGCCTCGCCGCAAACCTCGGCATTCCCGTTACCGAAATACCCATAGCCCCGGCCTACGAGAGCATGGAAGCTATGCTGAAAGACGCGTTCGGCGGGCGGGGGATGGACGTAACGGAGGAGAACCTCCAGGCGAGAATCCGCGGGAACCTGCTGATGGCGCTGTCGAACAAGTTCGGCTGGCTTGTGCTGACCACCGGCAACAAGAGCGAGATGTCCACGGGCTATGCGACGCTCTACGGCGACATGGCCGGCGGGTTCGCCGTAATCAAGGACGTGCCGAAGACGATGGTCTACGAGCTGTGCCGCCATGTCAACCGCCGGTACGGGAAAGAGACAATCCCCGAGCGCGTTATAACTAAGGCCCCCTCGGCGGAGCTCAGGCCCGGCCAGAAGGACGCCGATTCCCTGCCGCCTTACGACGTGCTCGACCCGATACTGAAGGCGTATATTGAGGAAGACAGGGATTTGGAAGAGATGGCGCAGCTCGGCTTCGACCCGGAGGCGGTAAAGCGCGTGATACGCCTCGTGGATACGAGTGAATACAAGAGGCGCCAGTCTCCTCCGGGTATAAAGATTACCCCGCGCGCGCTCGGAAGGGACAGAAGATTCCCGATTACCAACAGGTATAGAAGCTTCTGATGAATCCGGGATTGTCATCCTGAGCGAGGCGAAGAACCTGCTTTTTATCGCGGTTAATTAATGTCTTCCGGAACCTTATACATCGTCTCGACGCCTATCGGCAACCTCGAAGACATCACCCTTCGGGCGCTGCGCGTTCTTAAGGAGGCCGACTTCATCGCCGCCGAGGACACCAGGCACACGCAGAAACTTTTGTCTCACTTCAACATCCATAAAAACCTGACCAGCTACCACGACCACAACAAGGAAGAGAAGGCACCCGTCATAACCGCCCGGCTCCTTGAGGGGCAGTCCGCGGCGCTCGTGTCCGATGCCGGCACGCCGGGAATCTCCGACCCCGGATATTATCTGATAAATATGGCGATTAGAAAGATCATCCCGGTAGTGCCGATACCCGGCCCGACAGCCGCAATAGCCGCTCTTTCCGTCTCCGGCCTGCCCACGGACGCCTTCGTCTTCGAGGGCTTTCTGCCGCCAAAGCGTTCGCAGAGGCTCTTGAAGCTGGATTCCCTTAAGACGGAACGCCGCACGATAATCCTCTACGAGGCCCCGCACAAGATACTGAAAACCCTTATGGACATCCGCGATGTCATGGGCGAAAGGCGCGTCTCGCTCTCGCGGGAGCTGACGAAAATTCACGAAGACACGCTACGCGGCAATATTTCTGATATAATTAGAACCGTCGAGTCCGCCTACGGCGCGGCGGGCAACGGCGAAAGCCAGGCTTCTCGGGGCCGCTCTGCCGGAATACGCGGGGAAATCACGCTGATTATCGAAGGGCTTATGGGCGAACCGCTGCCGGCTCGGGCAGAAGACCCGCTTGCTATTATAGAGAGCCTCATGCGCGACAGGGGACTCTCAAGGAAAGCGGCATCGGCTGAGGCCGCGAGGATTACCGGGCTTTCGAGGAAAGAAATCTATAACGCTTCGCTTAAAAAATAAAAAACGATTCGGCATTTAAAATCCGAAGGGGGGCCTGCATGAAGAAATATCTCGTCCAGTTTATTTTAACAATCCTTATCATCTGCTCTTCTCTTCCGGCGTTTGCGAGAAGCGGGTTCGAGAATGTAAAGGAATATACCCTAAAGAACGGGCTCAAGGTGCTGCTCCTCGAAGAGCACAAGGCGCCCGACGCCGTGTTCCAGATATGGTACAAGGTCGGTTCACGCTATGAGCGGTATGACAAGGCCGGCATATCGCACATGCTGGAGCACATGATGTTCCGTGGCTCGAAGCGCTTCGGGCCGAAGGAGTTCTCGCAGATAGTCCAGCGTTACGGCGGGAGCGACAACGCCTTCACCAGCCAGGACTACACCGCGTTTTTCGAGACCTTCGCCTCGGATTACATCTGGCTGTCCCTCGACCTCGAATCCGACAGGATGAACGGGCTTCTGCTGAAGAACTCCGCCTTCCAGAAAGAGAGGAAGGTTGTCGAGGAGGAGCGCCGGATGCGCACCGACGACAACCCGGAGGCCGCGCTCGGCGAGCAGGCGGAGGCTGCGGCGTTTGTCCTGGCCCCGTACCACTGGCCGATAATAGGCTGGATGGACAATATCAAACACTATACCATCCATGACGTAAGGCGGCATTACAAGCATTACTACATGCCGAACAACGCGACGATAGTCATCGTGGGCGACATAGACGCCGCGAAGACCATTAAGGAGATTAAGAAGTGGTTCGGCCCTATACCCAGGGGGCCAAATCCGCCGAAGGTCGTGGTTTCAGAGCCGCCCCAGCAGGGCGAGAGGCGCGTATACCTCAAGAAACAGGCGGAGCTTCCCACGATTGACATTATCTACCATACGCCCAACTGGAAGAGCAAGGACTACTACGCCCTCGATGTCCTCGAGACGATATTTTCCGGCGGCAACAGCTCGCGGCTTTATAAAGACCTTGTTTATAAAAAGCAGATTGCCCAGTATGCCTACGCCGACTACGAAGGCGTTTCAAAGGACCCCAACACGTTTTCCTTCGGCGTCGGCGTAATGCCCGGCAAGACGGCCAAGGAGGCCGAGAAAGCGGTATATGACGAGATAAAGAAGATACAGACAACGCCCGTATCCGCGCATGAACTGCAAAAAGCGAAAAACCAGATAGAAGCCGGTTTCATAATGGATCAGGACTCAAACTTCTACCGGGCCATGATGCTTGGAATATACGATTCCGTCGCCTCCTGGAAGCTACTCAATACTTATCTCGACAATATAAAAAAGGTGACGCCGCAGGACGTCCAGCGGGTGGCGAAAAAATATCTGACTGCGGACAACAGCACCGTCGGCATATTGATTCCGCTCCCGCTGACCCATAAAATTGCCCCCGCTCCCGCGGGCGGGCCGATACGCTGATGGAGGGAATATCAGGATTGCCATTCCCGCCGTGGATTCCGCTTTAGCGGGACGGGAATCCGGGGACAGGGGAATCGTCATTCCCGCCCCGGCTTTATGCGCGCCGGGGCAGGCTCCAACGGGAATCCAGTGACTTATCAAGAGAGGGTATCATGCGAAAATATCTTGCTCAATTTGTTCTGATAGTATTCATCACGCTCGTATCGCTCCCCGCCTTCGCCCAGGCAAAGACATCGGGAAAGCCTGATGCCGGTCGACCGGCGGCCGCCGCTCAACCGGCATCCGCCGAGGCCGCGCTCCCGAAGCCGAAGTTCAATATCTCGCGTTTCAAGGGACCAATCGGGAAGAGATACGTCCTGCCCGACGGCATGATACTCCTTGTTAAGGAAGAGCGCTCTCTCCCGATGGTTACGATAAGCATGATAATCAGGGCCGGGGCCGTGGATGAGCCGTACAAAAAGGCCGGCCTTGCGCACCTTACCGCGGCCCTTCTTACAAAGGGCGCGGCAGGCATGAGCGCGATGGACATCTCCGGGAAAATCGACTTCATGGGCGCGTCCCTCGGCGTCGGCGGGAGCGCGGATTATGCCGTCGCGCACCTTACAGTCCTTAAAAAAGACCTGGGCGCCGGCTTCTCGCTCTTCTCGAAGGTGCTTATAAAGCCCACATTCGCCCAATCGGAGATAAACCGGATGAAGAAGGACGTCAAGGCCGGGATACTGCGCGAGGAACAGAGCCCTAGCTACGTGGCGCAGAAGGCGTATCAGAAGATGGTCTTCGGCGGCAAGAGCCCGTATGGCCGCCCTGTCGAAGGCACAGCCGCCTCGCTCGACGCCATCACAAGGGACGACATCGTCTCGTTCCACAAAGAATTCTACGTCCCGAACAACTGCATAATGGCGGTCGTGGGAGACATCTCTCCGGCGGAGGCGAAGGGCCTTGTCGCCAAATATATGGCGTCCTGGAAACGGAAAAAGGCGCCGAAACCGAGTATCCCGGCCCCGCCGAAGATGGCCCTGAGGCGAAAATACATCAACAGGGACGTTACGCAGGCAACCATACTGATGGGCCACGTGGGCGTCGCGCGCGACAACCCGGACTACTACAAGCTCTACGTGATGAACTACATCCTTGGCGGAGGGGGGTTTGTGTCCAGGATATTAAATACGATAAGGGACAACATGGGCCTTGCCTACGACGCCTACAGCTACTTCGACGCGCACAAATATTCCGGCGCGTATACCGTCGGGATGCAGACCAAAAACGACACGGCCAAAAAGGCCATGGAAGAGACGCTGAAGATAATAAAGAACATGAAGACCGCGCCTGTGACGGACAAAGAGATCTCCGACGCGAAGGACTTTATCTACGGCAGTTTCGCCCGCAGGATGGACACGGACTCGAAGATGGCCGACCTCCTCGCGCAGGTGGAGTTCTACAGGCTCGGGCTTAACTACTTCGAGGTGTATTACAACGGGATACACAATGTCACGAAAAAAGACGTCCTGGATGTCGCCAAAAAATACCTGCACCCCGGGAAAATGGACATTGTCGTCGTCGGGAACCTGAAGGCGGCGGGGCTGAAGTGATCTAAAATATCGACAGCTTTATATATTTCTGCGGGTGCTTCTTGAAGTCCAGCACGAGCGCGTCGGCGTCGCTGAAGAACTTGTTCGCGTTATTATAGAGCCTGTCGTCGGTAAGTATTTTCCCCGCGCTTCCCTGGCCGCTCTGCACCTTCGCTATTATGGAATCGAGCCTCTCCGAGACCCGCTCCACGCGGTCGTAAAGCCTTTTGTCAGAGGAAATGCGGGAGATGCTGCCGGTGTTCAGGTTATTCACGAGCGCCCTGGCTTCTTCCGAGACGTCCTTCAGGTTTAAAGATACATCGCGCAGGTTCCTGTAGAATGATTTATCCTCAGAGAGCCTCGCAAGACTCCCGGTATCGAGATTGTCCACCAGTTCCTTCGTCTTTGCCGACACATCGACAAGATTATTGTAGAGCGTCGGGTTGCTAACGAGCCGGCCCAGGCTCCCTTTGCCTTTCCCGGCGTTCTGCGTAAGGTTCCGGAGGCTCTCCGAGGCCGCCGCCAGCCGCTCGTAGAGCCTTGGGTCTTTCAGCATAAGCCCGAACGTGCCCTTGCCGTTATTCACCTCGCCCAGCATCTGCCTCAACTGGCCAAGCACGGCGTTTATGCTCTCAAGCCCGGATGACGCGCCGGCCATCACGGAAGAAAGCTGGGTCTGCTGGACGTTCCTCAGCACGGAGCCGGGCTGCAGGACGGCATACTTCGGGCTGCCGATGGATATGTCCATGTATTTGTCGCCCAAAAGGCCTATCGTCCGTATCGTAATGAAGGAGTCCTGCCGTATCCTGTCCATGTATTTCTTCTGTATGCTGAGCTTTACGACCAGTTCCCTGTCGCTCGGGTTTGCCGGCAGAACGATGTCCTGCACATTCCCCACCTCTATGCCCGCAAGCCTGACGATGCTCCCTATCTTAAGCCCGTACGAGTTGTCCATCCGCACATAGAGCGTATAGTGCTTCGTGAAGAACGACGTCCTGCCGCCCACCTGGAGTATCCCGATTGCGAGGAGTATAAACGCCGTTATTATGATTATCCCGGTCTTCAGCTCAGACCAGGGCATGCTCCTGGTGCTTTTCATCCTGCGCCTCCGTTTATAAAACCCGCGCGCGGACCGCCGGCGTCCGCGCGTCCTGAATGGTTAATGAACTCCCTGACGCAGCCGTCGCCGGACGCCAAGAGCCCATCCGCCCCGCCGACGTAGCAAACTTCGCCCTCGTGCAGGAAGGCCGTGTAGTCCGCAACATCGAACGCGAGCGGGATGTCGTGCGTAACCACGACGGACGTGACGCCCTGTTCTTCTTTCAGCCGCGTTATAAGGTTCGAGATATTATGGGAATTAAGCGGGTCCAGCCCCGCCGTCGGCTCGTCGTATAGCATTATGGCCGGAGATGCGGCAATGCCGCGGGCGATGGCGACGCGCTTTTTCATCCCGCCCGAGAGCTCCGCGGGCATCTGGTCGATAGAGTCCTCCAGTCCCACGAACCTCAGGCTTCCCCGGACTTTTTCCTCAATCTCTTCCATCCGAAAACCGCCTTTTTCCATAAGCCTGTACGCCACGTTCTCGCCGACTGTCATGGAGTCGAAAAGCGCCCCCGCCTGGAAGACCATGCCCATCTTCGCGCGCACCCGCAGCAGATCTTCCTCGGAGAAATCCGTAATGTCTTCGCCGTCCACGAATACGCGCCCGGAATCCGGCTTCAGGAGGCCGAGTATGAGCCTCAGCGCAGTCGTCTTCCCCGAGCCGGAGGCGCCCAGGACAACTCCCGTCTCCCCGCGACGTATGTGAAAACTCACGTTCTTAAGTATCTCGGCGCCGCCAAGGGCAAGGTTTATGTTCTCAAGACGTATCATAATTTTCATAACTCCCCCATCCCCCTATTATCTTAAGAAGGGGACAGGATGGGGCGTTGCTTAAAACAGATACACAAATACCTTCGTCAGGAAGAAGTCTACGACCAGTATCGAGATGGAGGAGTATACCACGCTCTGGGTGGTGCTCCTGCCGACGCCCATCGTGCCGCCGTGCGTACGGAGGCCCTGGTAGCTCCCTGTCATCGCTATTATGAAACCGAAGAAAACCGGCTTTAAAAGACCCAGCATTATGTCGTGCAGGGACAGTATGTCGAAAGACGACCGCCAGTAGAACATCGGGTCGATATTGAACTGGCTTACGGCTATAAAAAAACCTCCCGCCATGCCTATGGAGTCCGAGATTACCGTCAGGAGCGGGAGCATCAGCATACACGCGACAAGCCTCGGCACGACAAGCTTCTTTACGGGGTCGGAGCCTTCGACGCGCATCGCGTCTATCTGCTCGGTATCCACCATCGAGCCTATCTCCGCCGCTATGCCCGACCCCACCCTCCCCGCGACCATCAGCGAGGAAAGCACCGGCCCGAGCTCCCGAACCATGGAGAGCGCCACGAGTTTGCCTATGTATATCGTCGCGCCGAATATCGAGAGTTGAATCGCGCTCTGTAGAGAGAGCACCATCCCCGTAAAAAGCCCTGTCAGGAGAATAATGGGAATGGAGCCGACGCCTATCTCGTCCATCTGGAAGAGTATCTCGCCAATGTAGCGCGGCCTTTTGAAAATACCAGACACAGCCTTAAACGAAAGGCCACAAAAGTCCTGCACCCTGAACACCGCGTTCTTCGCCCGGCCTTCTATGAAATCGGCGGGATTCTCGGGCAGGTCGAAAGGAAGCGGCATAAAACTACTCCTTTATCAGAACAGCCCGCGCGGGCGCCCCGTCTCCGCCGATAACCTTGAGCGGAAGACATGCGAGGGTATAGTCCCCCGGCTCGACATCCGAGAGATTCAGCCCTTCGACCACAACTACGCCATTGCCCAGGAAAAGCCTGTGCACCGCGTGGTCAGCGCTGTGGAATTTCTCTATGGAGAGATAATCTATGCCGACCAGCCTTACGCCAAGCCTTGCAAGGTATTCCGCCCCGTCCGGTGTCAGGTGTGCGAAATCCTTGTGAAAATCAGGCGCTTCGCAGAACCTTGAGTTCCCGGTCTTAAAAAGCACGCGAACCGCCCCGCCGGTCAGCGCGCCCGCAAGGAAATTTCCGTCTATTTCGGCGCCCGGCGCCTCGATTACCCTTGCGGGGCCGATAAGGGCGTCGAGCGGCAAAAGGTCAGCCGTCTTGCCGTCGGGGAAGAAGTGGAACGGCGGGTCGATGTGAGTCCCGGTATGCGAGCCCATGCAGTATCCGGAGACGTTTGCGGATGAACCGGCCCCTATTGTCTTCTCGCGCGTAATCTCGACGCCGGGGTCTCCGGGATAAATCAGCATCCCGTTCTTTATGCCCATCGATATATCGAATATTTTGCGCAAAGTTCATTTCCTTTTCCCCTCGCCCTCCGATGTGGGAGGGTGGCGCCCCGGCTTTATGCTTACCGGGACAGGCTCCGCGCCTGGCGAGGACTATGCCGACTCCACAAACCTGTGCGCCTCGAACGCCGCAAGCGCGCCGTCGCCCACCGCAGTCGCCACCTGCCTGAGTGGCGTCTCACGGCAGTCTCCCACGGCGAATATCCCCGGCGCCGAGGTCATAAGGAGCCTGTCTGTAACGATGAAACCGTAATCGTCCTTCTTCACGTCCACAAAGGCCGTGTTCGGACTGATGCCGACGAATACGAAAACGCCGTCCACTTTCAGCTCTTCCTTTTCGCCCGTAACCGAATCTTTAAGCACGACGCCCCGGACTCCCATGGCGTCCCCTTTTATTTCCTCCACGACCCTGTTTAAGTGCAGTTCCATGTTAGGCTGGGAAAACGCCCTGTCCTGCGTAATCTTCTCCGCCCTGAAGGTGTCCCGGCGGTGCACAAGATGAGCCTTTTTCACAATCCTGGAGAGGAACAGCCCTTCCTTCAACGCGGCGTCTCCGCCGCCAATAACCGCGACCTCGCGCCCCTTGAAGAAAAACCCGTCGCATGTCGCGCAGAACGACACTCCCCGCCCGATATACTCCGCCTCTCCGGGCACCCCCAGACGTTTGGGCCCTGCGCCCGTGGAGACAATCACGGCCTTCGCGGACAGGACGCCGTCGGAGGTTACGACTTCCCTGTGCGTCCCCCTGTCGAGGACCCGCGCCACCTCGGCGAATTTTATCTCCAGCCCCAGGCCTCTCGCCTGATCCTCGAAGAGCTTCATAAGCTCGATGCCGTTTATGCTCTTGAAGCCTGGGTAGTTCTCGATGACGTCGGACATGCATATCTGCCCGCCGATACCCATCTTCTCTATGAGCACGGTCTTCAGGTTCGCCCTTTGCGCGTAGATTCCGGCAGTAAGTCCTCCCGGCCCTCCGCCTATTATTATCAAATCGTACATATGGCTCTTCCTCCCTGTTTTTTAGGGAGCATTTTATCTATAAAAACCGCCGGTTTCAAGACCAAAAACAGGGGTCGGGGAGCAACAGCCGGTGTTCGGCGGACAACCCTGCCGTTCCCTGTCCCCCGACGTCCCCGGCATTTTAAAGATTATATCATAATTATGCCTTGAAACTCCGCGTATAGTATGATATTTTTTATATTTACACGTGCTCCATCGCCCCTCCTGAGGGAGAGGGCCGGGGAGAGGGGAGATAATCATGAAACTAACCGTAAACGAAGTGGAACATGTCGCCAACCTCTCGCGGCTGTCGTTTTCAGGCGAGGAGAAGGAAATCTTCACCCGGCAGCTCGACTCCATACTATCTTACGTGGACAAGTTGAACGAACTGGATACGACAGGAATAGAGCCGACATCGCACGTCCTGCCGATAAAGAATGTAATGAGGAAGGACGAAGTCGGCCAGTCGCTCCCGCCGGGCGAAGCGCTCTCAAACGCGCCGGACCGCGCGGGGGATCTATACAGGGTGCCGAAGATTATAGAATAGAAAACTTCGTCACCCCCCATGAAAACGGGGGCCCGGTGACTTTATCATAATTAAACCAAAAGTCGCTGGATTCCCGCGTTCGCGGGAATGACGGTTTTAGTCTGGAGGTTTTAATTGTTCAGAATAATGCTCCGTTCCAAGATACACCGCGCGACCGTTACCGACTCGAACCTCGAATACGAGGGAAGCCTGACGCTCGACGAGGATTTGATGGATGCGGCCAGGATGCTCCCGTACGAACAGGTGAGCGTGTCAAACCTGAATAACGGCGAGCGCTTCACGACATACGTAATCCCCGGCAGGCGCGGCTCCGGGACGGTATGCCTGAACGGCCCCACGGCCCGTAAAGGCGCGGTGGGCGACAAGGTCATAATATTCTGCTACGAGGGTTTTACCGAGGAAGAGATGAAGACGTTCAAGCCGACTATTGTAAAGGTTGACGGGAAGAACGCCATAGAAAGATAAGCGGAGGAACTCTTGGAACTTCACGGTCTCACGCTCCATAAGCTCAGGGAGTTGATAATAAAAAAGGAGATAACCGCCAAAGACGCGGCGTTCGCATATACCCGCCGCATAGGACAGGTCGAGCCGGAGGTCAACGCCTTCCTGACACTGACGCCGGACAAAACGATAGAAATGGCTGATAAGGCCGACAAAGCTCTGTGTGGCGGACAGTTCGACGCCGGTCTACCGGCCCTCACCGGCATCCCGCTTGCCATTAAAGACAACATGTGCACGAAGGGGATCAAGACCACCTGCGCGTCGAGGATGCTGGAGAATTTCGTCCCGCCGTACGAGTCCACGGCGACGGCGAGGCTTGCGGCTGCGGGTTATGTCCTGCTCGGCAAGACGAACATGGACGAGTTCGCAATGGGCTCCTCCACGGAGAACTCCGCGTTCGGCACGACGAAGAACCCCTGGGACTTAGGCCGCATCCCCGGCGGCTCCTCCGGCGGCTCGGCGGCGGCGGTCGCTGCGGACATGTGCGCGGCGGCGCTCGGTTCCGATACCGGCGGCTCCATACGCCAGCCCGCGGCCTGCTGCGGCGTCGTCGGCCTGAAACCCACCTATGGGCGCGTATCGCGCTACGGGCTGGTCGCATTCGCATCCTCGCTCGACCAGATAGGCCCAATCACGAAGGACGTGGAGGACTGCGCCATAATGATGAACGCAATCGGCGGCCACGACCCGCTCGACTCCACGTCGGCGGATGTGGATCTGCCGGATTTTACGGCGAACCTGAAAGACGGCATCAAGGGCCTGAAAGTCGGGATGCCGAAGGAATATTTTGTCGAAGACGGAATCGACAAAGAGGTATACGGCTCCCTGATGGAGGCGGTGAAGACGCTTAAGTCCCTTGGCGCCGAGGTGCGGGAGATTACGCTCCCGCATAGCGGCTACGCCATTGCGACGTATTACATCCTCGCCACGTCCGAGGCAAGCTCCAACCTCGCGCGTTACGACGGCGTAAAATACGGCTACCGCGCAACCGGGCACGCAGACCTTCTCGACATGTACAAGAGGACGCGCTCTGAGGGCTTCGGCCCGGAGGTGAAGCGCCGGATAATGCTCGGGACCTACGCATTATCATCCGGCTACTATGAAGCATATTATAAAAAAGCCCAGCAGGTCAGGACACTTATAAAGCGCGACTTCGACGAGGCATTCAAGGATGTCGATATAATCATCACGCCGACGTCGCCGACGCCCGCGTTCAGGCTTGGCGAGAAGACCGCAGACCCGATGCAGATGTACCTAAGCGACATCTTCACGATAAGCGTGAACCTTGCCGGCATACCGGGACTTTCGCTCCCGTGCGGCACGACATCGAACAACCTGCCCGTCGGGATGCAGATACTCGGGCGGCACTTCGATGAGGAAACGGTGCTGCGCGCGGCCTACGCCTACGAACAGGCGACGGACTGGCACACGAGGAAGCCGGGGCTGAGTTGAACCATCCTGGAGAATATTAGCAATGCAATATGAACCCGTAATCGGGCTGGAAGTTCACGCGCAGTTAAAGACCGCGTCCAAGATATTCTGCGGGTGCTCGACAAAGTTCGGGCGGGGGCCGAACTCCCAGACCTGCCAGGTCTGCATCGGGATGCCGGGCGTGCTTCCGGTGTTGAACAAGACCGCGATGGACTTTATCATAAAGACTGGCCTGGCCATGAACTGCACCGTCGCGCCCTATTCCCGTTTCGCGCGGAAGAACTACTTCTATCCCGACCTCCCCAAGGGCTACCAGATTTCTCAGTACGAGCTCCCGGTCTGCCAGGGCGGATATGTCGAGATTGCCATCGACGGCGAGACGAAGCGCATCGGCCTTACGCGAATACACTTGGAAGAGGACGCGGGGAAGAACCTGCACGAGGGTATCGAGGGCGCGTCGCATGTTGACCTGAACAGAACCGGCGTGCCGCTCATGGAGATTGTCTCCGAGCCGGACATCCGCTCCGCCTCCGAGGCCGCGGAATATATGCGCAAGCTCCGCGCGATACTGCGCTATATAGACGTCTGCGACGGCAACATGGAGGAAGGGTCGCTCCGGTGCGACGCGAACGTATCCGTGCGGCCCGTTGGCCGGAAGGAATTCGGGACGCGCGCCGAGCTTAAGAACATGAACTCCTTCAAGAACGTGCAGAAGGCCATCGAGTATGAGATAAAGAGGCAGATTGCCGTAATCGAGGACGGCGGGAAGGTCGCCCAGGAGACGCGGCTGTGGGACACCAGCCGGGGGATTACGCTCTCCATGCGCGGCAAGGAGGAGGCGCACGACTACCGATATTTCCCCGAACCCGATCTTGTTCCCGTGGAAGTCTCGAAGGAGTGGCAAGACGGCATACGCGCGACGATGCCGGAACTCCCGGACGCCAAGCGCGAGCGCTTCGTGCGCGAATACGGCATACCGGACTACGACGCGATGGTGCTGACAGAATCGCGGGCGCTGGCGGATTATTATGAGAGCGCGGCAAAGCTCTCAGGCGCGCCGAAACAGGCCTCCAACTGGATTATGGGGGACGTGTTGCGCGAGCTGAAGAGCGCCGGGGCCGAAGCCGAGCAGTGTCCGCTCGAACCTGAGCGCCTCGCGGGGATGATAAAGCTCATCGAGTCCGGAGTCATCTCCGGCAAGATTGCCAAAACCGTCTTCGAGGAGATATACGGAAGCAAGAAGACGGCGGATGAAGTGGTAAAGGAGAAGGGCCTCGTGCAGATAACGGACGAGGGCGAGATTGCAAAGGCAATAGACGAGGTCATGGCGGCGAACCCGCAGAACGTGGAGCAGTACCGGACAGGCAAGGTTGCGCTCATCGGGTTCTTCGTAGGCCAGGTGATGAAGAAGACGGGGGGCAAGGCCAATCCGGGCGTTGTGAACGACCTGCTGAGGAAGAAGCTCGCATGAAGAAACTCGTCGTTACCGCGCTTCTTGTCCTTGCGGCGGCGATTGCCGGATGCGCCGGCGGGAATGACATACTGGGGCAGGACTACAAGCCCGGAGACTACAGCTTTCACAAAAATACGAACTACATCAAGGTGCGCTGGAACCTTAAAATCATCGGAAAACACGCGCTCGCGGACGGATATGTGGAGCCTTTTAACCATGACGACGGCCTCCATACCGTAAAACTGGAGCTTGTCGGTCTGAACAAGGAAGGCAAAGTCATAAGCTCCGCCACCGGGACGCCGAAGGACGAATATATCATGCCGCCGTTCGACGAGTCTCCGTTCGACATATCATTGCCGCTCAAGGGCGGAGAGGAGTACTTTACCATACGCGGCAGCTACTACCATTTCCCTGCGGGCAAGAATTCCGACTTCAGCCGGGACAAGCTTGATTACATACCTTTAGAATAGCGGACGAGGCGAACATGGACATAAAGATAAAAAAAGGCGCGGTATCGGGCGAGAAGTCCGACGCGGCGGTATTTATGCTGTTCGAGGGCGAAAAGCCAGCAGGCGCGCTCTCCAAGATCGACGGCGCGCAGGGCGGCGTAATCTCCAGGGCTATCGCCTCCGGGGAGTTCACGGGAAAGCCGGGCGAGACGGCGCTTTTTCACCTCGCCTCCAAGACCGGGCCGGAAAGGATAATCCTCGCCGGGCTTGGCAGGCGCGAGAAATTCTCTCCCGACAGCCTCATGCGCGCGGCGGGAGCGGCGGCGGGCCTCGCCGGGAAAACCGCTCTTAAGGAAATCTCCGCGTATCCGGCCCCTCCCGAAGGCATCTCCCTGCATCAGTTCGCAAGTCTCACGGCCCAGGGCATGCTCCTTGCGCTCTATAATTTCGACAGGTTCAAGAAAGCCGAATCCGACAGGAAGGTAAAATCTCTCACGCTCCCGGCCTCCGACAGGGCGGCGGAAATCGAACTGAAGAAGGGTGCGGCGGAGGGCCGCATAATCGCCGATTCGGTCAACTTCGCAAAGGACATGATCAACGCCCCGGCGAACGAGATGACGCCCTCCGTCATGGCCGCGCGCGCTAAGGCTGCGGCAAGGGATGTCGGGCTGAAACTCAAAATCCTCGAGGCGGACGACTGCAAAAGGCTCGGCATGGGCGCATTCCTTGGCGTCGCAATGGGCAGCAAACAGCCGCCAAAATTTATTGTATTGGAATATAACGGCGCGAAACCGGTTGACCGGCGGCAAGGCCCATACGTCATAATCGGCAAGGGCATAACCTTCGATTCCGGCGGCATCTCCATAAAACCTTCCGAGGGCATGGAGAAGATGAAATACGACATGGCCGGGGCGGGGGCGGTCATCGCGGCGATACGCTGCGCGGCGGCCCTGAAGCTCCCGGTAAACCTCGTCGCCATAGCGCCCTGCACGGAGAACATGCCCGGCGGCGCGGCGCTGAAGCCCGGCGACATGGTGCGCGCCATGAACGGCAAGACCATCGAGATAATCTCGACGGACGCCGAGGGCCGACTCGTGCTGGCGGACGCGCTCTGCTACGCCGCGCGCTACAAGCCCAGGGCTGTAATCGACATCGCCACCCTGACAGGCGCCTGCGTCATTGCGCTGGGAGATTCAGCCATAGGACTCATGGGCAACGACAGGGGCCTGATAGGCGAGGTCATCAGGGCGGGCGAGGCTGCGAACGAGCGCGCCTGGGAGCTCCCGATGTGGGACGAATACCTCGACGCCATGAAGGGCGACGTGACCGACCTGAAGAACGTCGGAGGCAGGAAGGCCGCGACGGTCACCGCCGGGAAATTCCTCCAGGAGTTCGTGGACTATCCTTGGGCGCACCTCGACATCGCCGGGACGGCCTGGGAGGAAAAGGGCAGGCCGTACTGCCCCAAGGGCGCGACGGCAATAGGCGTACGGCTGATTGTGGAGTTTCTGAAGAGGAAGGGTTAAAGTTGTCACCCCCGTGAAAACGGGGGCCCAGGAACTTTAAAAGTCCCTGGATTCCCGCTTTCGCGGGAATGACGGGAGTGTTTACGGAGGTGGTATTCAGTTATGCCGATTTACGAGTACGAGTGTAAGGAGTGCGGGAAGCGTTTCGACGCGATGCAGAAGTTTTCGGACGAGCCGCTCAAGGAGTGCAAGTTCTGCGGCGGTCCTGTCAGGAAGCTCATGGGCACGCCCGCGCTGCAATTCAAAGGCTCCGGCTGGTATGTAACGGACTATGCCGGTAAAACCCCGAAACCGAGCGGAAACGGCTCCGGGCGCCAAAAGGCCGGGGAAGGCGCAAAAAAGGAAAAGACAGAGTCTCCCGCGAAGGCGAAAACTTCCGAAGCCGGTCAACCGGCTCCTTCCGGCGCTACAAAAGCCGATAAATAAAATCACGGCGCGCTATCAGTTCGTCATTCCCGCGAAAGCGGGAACCCGGCGACTTTCATAACTCACCCCCCGCCCCTCTCTTATCTTAAGAGGGTGGTGAAGGATAAAATTTGGATTTCCGATTAAGTCCTTCGGGAATGACGGCGTATAAAACAGAACCTATGTCCATGAATCCCTTTCCCGGCAGGACCGTCCACGTCCATATACCCTACGCAAAGATTTCAGGCTCGCTCGGTTTCCTCAGGGAGAAGCGCATAAACCCGGAGATATTCTTTCCGTCCGACCAGCTCGACGCCGTCACCCCGGCGGACATCGACAGGCTGGCCCTGAGCCTCGACTGGCCGCACACGCTGTCCATCCACGCGCCGTTCATGGACCTCTGCCCCGGGGCGGTGGATTCAAAAATCGCGGCGTTAACGCTCGAGAGGTTCCTTCAGACGATAGAAATCACCGCGCCGCTCAGGCCCCTTGCCGTCGTATTCCACTCCGGCTACGAGAGCTGGAAATACGCGGGCAACACGGACATATGGCTCAAAAAAAGCGCGGCCATCTGGAGGAAAGCGCTTGAACTCGCCGAGAAGACCGGCGTGAAACTGGCCATTGAGAACATCGTGGACGCCGAGCCTTCTCATCTCGTCAGGCTGGCGGATGAGCTTAACCACCCGCTCTTCGGCCTCTGCCTCGACGTCGGACACAGGGAGCTTTTCTCGAGGCTCAGCCCCGCCGAGTGGCTCGGCCTGACGGCGCCACGGCTTTTCGAGCTTCACCTGCACGACAATTTCGGAACGTCGGACGACCATCTCCCCGTCGGAGACGGAAAGATCGAATGGCGGGAATTCTTCTTAAAGCTCAAAAGTCTTGCCGCACAACCCGTATATACCCTCGAAGCCCACAGCGAAGAGGACGCCCTGAGGGCGCTCGATAATCTGAGGAAATTCCTGTGAGCGGCTCCGGACACAAAGAAAAGCTGGCCGGTGTATTCGACAGGGCAGCCAGGGGGTACGACCTGCCGGCGCTTCGGTTCTTTGCCGAGAGCGCCTCGCTGCTGATTAGCGACATGCGCCTTCAGGGGCGTGAGAACCTGCTCGACGCCGCGACGGGCACTGGGCATGTCGCGCTCGCCGCCGCAAAGGCGCTCCCGAATGGAAGCGTAACCGGGATAGACATATCCGACGGGATGCTTGAGAGGGCGCGGGCAAAGGCGGCCGAAATGGGCCTTAAGAACATATCCTTCGAGCGGCGCGACATCGAGGAGACGGGGTTTCCGGATAACGCCTTCGACATCGCCTCCTGCGCCTTCGGTATTTTTTTCCTGTCGGACATGGAAAACGGGCTGAGGCGCATCCTGCGGGTCGTCAAACCCGGCGGCGGGATATACCTGACAAGCTTCCGCTCCGGCCTGATGGAACCGATGCGCGGGATGCTGGCCGCCCGGCTGAAGGCGCGCGGCATAGAGCCGCCCGAGTTTTCCTCCAGGCTCGACTCTCCGGAAAAGCTTGCGGGGCTCCTCGCCGCCGCGGGCTGCCAGAATGCCGTCGTCCGGTCGAGACAGACAGGCTATTTTATAAGGGACGCGCAGGAGTGGCTTGAAGTTTTGCTCAATACCGCGTTCAGCGGCCCGCTTAACCGGCTCCCGGAAGACGACCGGGAGCGACTCATCCGCGAACATTTAAAGGAAGTAGACGACATCCGCGAAAAAGACGGCATCCGGCTAAATATCGAAGTCCTCTTCGCGCAGGCGCAGAGAAAAGGCGAGGAGTGATGTGGCAGGCGCAGCAAGTTGCGCCTTGGGTTAATACGCGTATAGCCTGCCGTATGGACGGGAAGACTTCGGGTATATCTTTATAAACTTCTCCTTCATTATCCTGCCGTAGTCGTGGCCGGTATCCTTGCAGTATTCTTTAAGGTATGCGGAGAGCTCGGCCATCTCCTCTTCGTTCGGTTCGAGGATGCCGACTTCCGCGCCGCAGTCCCGCGGGTCAACCTCGCCCCGGACATACATGACGCCGCCGTGCATCCCGGTGCCCAGGTAGCCCCCGGCAATCGGCTCGTTCTTTTTCTTTCCGATACCAAGCAGGACGAGTATGCCTCCCGCCATGTATTCCCCGAAGAAGTCTCCGGCGGTGCCGCCCGCGATTATGACCGGGACCTGGGACTTGAAGCCCTTCATGTGAATGCCGACACGGTAGCCGACGTCGCCCTTGATGTAGAGCTTGCCGCCGCGCATACCGTACCCCAGGACGTCGCCCGCGTTGCCGTTGATTATGATCTTGCCGTCGTTCATCGTGTTGGCGACGCCGTCCTGGGCGTTGCCGTTGACGATAAGCGTGGGGCCGTCCATGAAGGCCGCGAGGTCGTTGCCCGGCACGCCGTTGATGGTTATCGTGGCCTTGCCCCTGAGGCCGTCGGCGATGTAGCGCTGGCCGTTGACGTTGTCCAGGACGACATCCGCCGCCCCTTTTTTTATCTCCTCGCGCACCCGCTCGTTCAAGTCCCTGTAATAGACATCTTTTGCGTTGATGGTCATCTCGATAGCTCCGAAATCACTTCAAATTGCAGTGGCGCAATTCCATTGCGCCCACGGGTGCGATAAATCGCGCCCCTACGTTAAGTCACAAATCAGCGTCCCGCAGGCTTTACGCCGAGTATGTCCAGTGTCTGGGCGTCCAGGCCCACGCCCCGCAGCCTCTCGCGGCTTCCGCGCAGGCTCTCGACGGAGTTCACGCCCAATGCGCCCAGGAACTCCTTTATCTCGTGGCCCCAAGCGCGCAGGAGGTTATTAAGCCGCATCGCGCCCCATTCAGGGTCGAGCCGCCTGGTCAGCTCCGGCTTCTGCGTGCAGATGCCCCAGGCGCAGTTGCCCGTGTAGCACTTCTGGCAGAGCGAGCAGCCCATCGCAAGGAGCGCCGCAGTGCCGATGGCGCAGGCGTCCGCGCCGAGCGCGATGGCCTTCACGGCGTCCGCCGAGGAGCGTATGCCGCCCGCCGCGACAATGGACGCCTGGTTCCTGATGCCTTCCTGCCTGAGCCTGTCGTCCACAGCCGCAAGCGCAAGCTCGATGGGTATGCCGACGTGGTCTCGTATCTGCGTCGGGGCCGCGCCCGTGCCGCCCTTGAAGCCGTCCAGGTAGACGATGTCCGCCCCGGCCCGGACGATGCCCGTGGCGATGGCGGCGACGTTATGGACGCAGGCGATCTTCACGGACACGGGCTTATAGCCGGTAGCCTCTTTTATCGCGTAAATCAACTGGCGGAGGTCTTCTATGGAATATATGTCGTGGTGCGGCGCGGGCGAGAGGGCGTCCGTGCCGACGGGTATCATCCTCGTGCGGGAGATCTCCGCGCCAATCTTTTCGCCGGGGAGGTGTCCGCCGATGCCGGGCTTCGCGCCCTGGCCTATCTTTATCTCGACGGCGACACCGGCGTTTAGGTATTCGCTGTGGACGCCGAAACGCCCGGACGCGCACTGGACAATCGTCCAGGGGCCGTAGTCGTAAAGCTCCTCGTGAAGCCCGCCCTCGCCCGTGCCGTAGACGGTGCCGGACTCCTTCGCCGCCATGGCCAGAGACTTGTGAGCGTTCAACGAGATTGCGCCAAAGGACATCGGCGCGAATATTACGGGTATCTCAAGTTTTATGTTCTGCGGGAGCTTCTCCTTGAGCCTTGGCTTTCCGCCCACCATCTCCATTTCGAGCTTGTCCGGCTTTCGCCCAAGGAAGGTGCGAAGCTCCATAGGCTCGCGGAGCGGGTCTATCGAGGGATTCGTGACCTGGCAGGCGTCCACGACGAGGTGGTCGAAGATAATGGGATAGGGCCTGTCGTTTCCCATGCCCGTGAGGAGCACTCCGCCCGTCTCAGCCTGCTTCCAGACGTTCTTCCTTATCGAAAGCGGCCAGTTCGGGTGGTCTTTGTAGACGTTCGGGGACTCGTGGATGGTGATGGCGTCTTCCGGGCACATTACCACGCACCGGTTGCATGCGACGCACTTGTTGCTGTCGGGGATTACCCTGTCCGCGAAGCTGTATACGCCAAAGCTGCAACTCATCAGGCAGCGCTTGCACTTCCTGCACTTCTCCTGGTCGATCTTAACCCGGAACTCCGGGGGCATTGTCCTGTTCAACGAACTTCCTCCTTATACGATTCCCTTTCCCATCTCCACGACGACCGGGTGTCCGGCCCTGGGCGCCCAGACCTCTTTCGGCTCGGGGCATATCTCGCGTATCGCAGATTCCTCGCTCGCCATGTATACCGTCTTGCCCTTTGTGGCGGCGATAAACGGCCTGAGCTTAATCCTGTCGTTCATGCCGATAAGCCCTTTCCCGTGCCCGAAGAGTATCGCGAACGGGCCGTTAAGGAGCGCCGGGCCGTAGACCATTCTTATCGCCTCGCAGGCCTCGCGTTCGGACTCCTCCATCCTGTCGATGTCCTTCCAGAACGGCGCGGCAACGGCCATGCACGCGGCGGAGATGGGCAGGCCCTGCCGTCTTACCAGAAGGTCGAACATGTATGTCACGACCTCCGTGTCCGTAAGGAGCGCGAGCTTGTATCCGAACATCTCGAGGTATCTTTTATTTATTCCGTACGACGATATTTCGCCGTTGTGGACGATGGACCAGTCGAGAAGCGTGAAGGGGTGCGCGCCGCCCCACCAGCCCTGCGTGTTCGTCGGGAAGCGGTTATGGGCCGTCCAGGTGTGGCCCTCGTAGTTCTCCAGCATGAAGAAGTCCGCTATGTCCTCCGGGAAGCCGACGCCCTTGAAGGCGCCCATGTTCCTGCCGGAGGAGAACACGAAGGCGTTGTCTATCTTGTCGTTTATGTGCATGACCGCGCTGACGATGTAGTCGTCCTCGGTCATGTTCGTGCCCTTGAGGCTTCCCTGCTTCACCTTGACAAAATACCGCCGAAGGAGCGGGTGGGACGGAACCTTCTCCGTAACCCTGACGGGTATGTCCTCGGCCAAATCCACGGCGAGGGCGCGGTCGAGATACGCCTCGGTTTCCTTCATGGCGTCATCGAAGTCCCTCGTGGGCTTGCCCGGCTCCTCCGTGAACATTATATGCAGGGCGTAGTGGTCCTTGTGCTCAGGATAGATGCCGTAGGCCGCGAACCCGCCGCCCTGGCCGTTGCCGCGGTCGTGCATGAGCGCGACGGACTTTTTTATTACCGCGCCGGAGATGCGCTTACCGTCCCAGTTTATAATCCCGGACAGGCCGCACCCGGAGATGTCCTTCTGCCACCAATGGTCCATTTACCTTTTTCCTCCAATCAATTTCTTCCACTCCTCCGCCCCGGTCTTCGGCGCGTCCTTGAGGCCAAGCTTCTTCCTCTGGGCCTTCGACGGCTCGCCAAGGCGCCCGGTGGCGCTGAACATCTCCATGGCCTTCGCAGTCGCCGGCTGGACGTAACCCTTCTCAATGGCCATCTGCTTTAGCTGACGGAACACCTTCTCCATGCCGAAGCACTGCGGGCAGAGCTCGACGCACGTATGGCACTCGACGCACCGCCAGATGTCCGGGGACTTTAAAAGCTCGCCCAAGTCTCCCGTAACGACCTTCTTCATAATGGAGTGCAGGTTCACGCCTTCGAGCGAGAGCGTTACCGGGCAGTCGTTCGTGCAGGCCGCGCAGTTTATGCAGCGCTCTATCGAGGCGATGTCGAAGGTTTCCTTCTTCTTCGCATGGGAGCCGGAATTCTTCTCCCACTTCTGTATAAATGCGGCGGTATCGATTTTGTGCAGTTCCATGCCGATCTCCTCGGGGGAGAATCCCATCGCGAGGGCCAGGAGCTCCTGGTATGAGATTACCGGCAGGTTGTATTTCTCGCCCGTGCGCGCGAGCATGAACTGCTGCGTGTCGTACTGCGAGAAGCAAGACGGGCAGACTGTGGTAATGGCGTCGGCGTCCAGATTTTTAAGCTCCTGGAGCTTCCGGCGCATAAGGTCCTGGCCTTCGGAGACGTTCCCGACGTTGCTTAGCCCCCCGCCGCAGCAGAGCATCTTCGTCGTGTAGTCGATGCTCTTCGCTCCGAGCGCGGAGACAAGGGCGTCGAACTTCACGGGATGGATGGGGTCGTCGAAGTTCAATACCTTCGCCGGGCGCATCATGTGGCAGCCGTAATGCACGCCGATTCTCATGCCCTTGAGGGGCTTTTTTACGTATGTTGCGATCTTCGCCGGAGAGATTACGTCGTGGAAAAGCTCCAGCATGTGAAGGACTTTTACCTTGCCCTTGTAGCTCATGCCTATGCGGGCGAGGTCTTCGTTCACCTTCGCCATTAGTTTGGGGGACTTGTGCAGCTCGGCCTTCGCGCCCTTAAGCGTGCCGTAACAGCCGTTGCAGGGCGTAACGAGCGGTAGACCCGTCGCCTCGGCAAGGGCCAGGTTCCGGGCCGCCGTCAGGAGCCAGAGGTCGTCTCCCATGCTCCCGATAAGCTCCTTCTCGGGGCAGCAGGTGAAACCGTCCAGGTCTACAATGTCTATTTCCATCCGCCCGGCGGCGAGCCTTGCGGCCTTTTCCTGAAAGGCGAAGCGGGCCGGGATGGTGCAGCCCCAGAAAAAAACGCAGCTTTGCATAAAAAAACTCCTTTAGAGGCGGATATTGATGCTATAAAAACGCGCACTTAATGTCAAGGGTTTTTTCCGGGATAACGTAGAGTTTTCATATCAGGAATTATAACTGGTAAGAGTCCGGGAGTCCAGAAGAATTAAATTTGTTTAATTAGTTTAAAAATAAATGAAAAATAGATTATAATATTATTGTCATGGTTCCGCAAGCATTGAAACCTGTCTTCCTCAAGTCGGCCGCGATCATCGCCTTCGTCCTGGCGGACGCCGGGAGCGCCTGGGCGGTGCAGCAGCACTCCGGCAACGAGGGCTTCGACGCCCACATAATCGCACACTTCTTCCTTGTAGGCTCAATGGTCTATCTCTTCGCCGTCCTGGGCAAACCCTCGCTCAGGCTCTCCGGGTGGAAGCTCATCCGTCTCGCCGCGCTCTTCTTTCTGCTGTGGAACGTGGACGTCCTGATTACGCACTTCACGGGAAAGCTGATGACGCCGAAGGAGTATTATTTCAGAGGCTCCTGGATGGTCGTGGAAAACCTGAAGACGGAGCTTTATTACGTTACCCGCCTGATAGAGTATTTCTTCCTTGTCCCGGCCTTCCTTTTCATGGCCCTGGGGCTGAGGCGTCTGGAGACGGAACTGAAACGGGAGAAAGAATGACGAGCCTCGAACCCGTATGGACGATAGACATAGTCGCCAACCTCCTGCTCGTGGGAATATCCGCTTACATGCTCTCGGAGGTGGGCAGGATACGGGCGCTCAGGCCGCACGTGCCCTTGTGGATGTACCTGTCCTGGCAAATCGTGGCCCTTTCGGTCTTCGCCCTTTCGCATTCCTTCGCGCATATTATTCAGCATGTCCTCGCGGCTATGGGTTACGGCAGGGCATGGAGGTTTATCCGGCCAATCACCGGCGCGATCAACACGCTCACGTTCGTCGTCATCGGCATACTCGCGTTCCTTTACCGGGACCTGGAATACGTCAGCGAGCGGTTCGGCACGCTTGCCGAGGCCAAGAAGGAGCTTGAGCAGTCGATGACGATGCTCAGGGAGTCTTCCAAACAGATGGAGCGCGACGCCGAGGAGATATTCCAGAAGAACCGGGAGCTTACCGCCCTGTACAAGATCGCCGTGGAGATTGGCAGGTCGCTTGAGATGGGCAAGGTGATGTCGGCGACGATAAGGGAGGTGAAGGAGCTTGTCCGGGCGGATTTCCTGGCGGTTTATCTCCTGAAGGGAGACGACATGACCCTGCAGGTGAGCGACGGGCTGTCGGAGACGGTCCTCAAAAAAGCGTCGCTCAGAAGCGCCCGGGAGCCGTGGATAAAGAGAGAGCTTATGGAAGGCAGGATGTTCTTCGCGCAGGAGCGCATGTCCGAAAAAACTGGCAGGATAGAAGCGGGACTCAAAAAAGACGGTATGCAGGCCTGGACTGCCATACCGCTTACGGCAAAGGGCAAGGTCGTCGGGGCGCTCGCCGTCGGCTCAAGGAATTACGACGGCATAGACCAGCGCCAGATAAACACGCTTATGACGATAGGCGGGTATGTCGGGATTGTCATAGAGAACGCCATGCTCTACGAAGAGCTCAGGCAGAAGGTGGACGACCTTGAGCGCTTTTCCAGGTTCTCCGTCGGCAGGGAGATGCGCATACTTGAGGTCAAGGAGGAGCTGAAGGACCTCGCGGCCAGATGCCGCCCCTTCCTTGAGCAGAAAGGGGACGCGCCCGGGAAATGATTATCCGCCTATCTACAGGCTTATGAGAACGGAGCTTCTTCTGGCCCTCAGCCTCTCCCGCTCCCGGCCTTCAGGGCGTTGATTTCACACGCCCCGGCGGGGATGGTTTTTGGGGTTATCATAGTCATGGTCAACTCCCATTCTTCGGCGTTGCCTCAGCATGACGCCAAAGGCTACCTGTACACCGGCAGGTAGACCGTGAAGGCCGTGCCCCTGCCGGGTTCGCTCTCGACCTTTATCGTCCCGCCGTGCTCCTCGATGGTCTTCAGCGCCAGCGCGAGGCCCAGGCCAAGCCCGCCGCCCTTGGAGGAATAGAAAGGGTTGAATATGTCCTTCAGCGCGCCCGGCTCTATGCCGCACCCTGTGTCGGAGACGGTGACGGCGAGCATGGTCTTCTTGCCCTTTTCGGTCTTGATGGTGGAATACAGGAAGTCCGACGGGATGCCCGTCCTGAGCGTCAGCGCGCCGCCCTGGGACATGGCCTCTGCGGCGTTCTTTATCAGGTTCAGGAACACCCCCTGGAGGCTCGACTCGTCCCCTTCTATATCCGGGACGGAGGGGTCGTACTCACGTTTTATCTTGAGCTTGAGTTTTTTTATGTCGGGGGCCATAAGCATCAGGGATTCGTCGAGGATGCTGTGCAGGTTCAGCTTGGCGGTCTTTGGAAGCCCGGGCCGCGAGAGGCCCCGGAGCGACTCAAGTATCCCCGTGAGCCTGTCCACCTGCTTTATGATAACGCCCAGGTATTCGGAGAGAGACTCTTCAACCGGAAGGCCCTTTATCTCCTCCATGAGAAGCTGTGAGGCGCCCTTGATGCCGCCAAGAGGGTTCCTCAGCTCGTGCGCGACGGACGCCGCCATGGTGCCGAGATACGCCAGCCGCTCGGATTTCTTGATGGCTTCTTCGAGTTCCCTGAGGCGCGACGCCTCCCGGAGCGAGAGCGCGACACCGAGCGTCTGCCCGTCCGGCCCCTCGATTGGCGAGGCGGACGCCTCCACGGGGATGCCCGTCGCGTCCGGCCTTATAAACTCCGTCGTATAGCCCGTATGCGGCCTGCCCGAGGCGAGCGTGCGCGAGACAAGCTCGGCCAGTCCCCGGTTGCCCCTGTCGAAGGCTTCGCCGGCAGTTCTGCCGATTGCCTCGGACGAGGGCATGGCGAGCTCGTGCGCGGAGCGGTTCGCGCTAACGAGCCTCAAACCGCCGTCGAATACCATTACCCCTTCCGGGATCGCATACAGGATTTCCTCGTAATACTCCGCGCTTCCCGTCTCCGGGAGGGCTGAAGCCGGTCGACCGGCGGCTGGGGCCGCTTCGGGCATGGCCGGCCGGCCTTGCGTGTTCTGGGGTTTCCGGGGTTTCGGCATTATAGCAGGAGGGCTTCCAGGTTTCCGAAATGTTCGACGGTTATGATATGTTCCGAGGGAGGGAGGGTGGTGTGCTCGTGCTGCCAGGTCATGGAAAACGGGATGAAGACGGAGCGGACGCCGTTTTCCACGGCCGGGATGATGTCCGAGCGGGGCGAATCTCCAATCATCCATGTCTCGTCGGGCAGCAGCCCCAGTTCGTCCAATACGCCCCGGAAGGCGCGCCGGTCCTTTTCCGGCACGACCCGGACATGGTGGAAATACTCCCGAAGCGGGGATTTTTCAATTTTCCCGAGCTGCTCTTCCGGGTTGCCCTTCGTGTACATAACCATCGTATACCGGCCGGCGAGCTTCGGCACCGTCTCCTCGACGCCGGGAAGCAGGCACACGGGGTGATGGAAGACGCTCTCGCCTATTTTATCGATTGTCCGCAAGACCGCTTCGTCCGGCTCCGGCTCCAGCAGACGGTAGACGTCCGCCATGGACATCGCCTGGCTCCTCGCCCCGTAGCCGTAGCGCGACACGTTCTCCATCTCAAGCCGGAGGAGCAGGCTGTTCGCCCGCTCGCGGGAATAGCCGCGCGCCTCCATCAGGGACACGAACCTCTCGTGCGCGTCCAGAAAGAAGCGGTTGTTTTCCCAGAGCGTGTCGTCGCAGTCGATTATGAGGTTCTTCGGGAACATGCGGGAATTTTATCAAAGGGAGCGGGGCAACACAAGGAAATTAGTAATGAATATCCCTTTCGCCGTTTGCTATCATTTCCATCCTGCGTTTCAGGTCTTCCTTTAGCGGGCCTTTGAATTCATCCAGGAAGCGGTTCAGGGAAGCTTCCATAATCTCCCGTCCTTCGGGTCTTGCGTCGAGCAGATATTCCTTCAGGGAGAGAAGCGCGTTCGCCGTGCAGAGTTCGTCCAGATTCCCCGACCGGGCGGCGCGCAGGTAATTGCTCCCCTGCCGCCCGCTCCTGTAGCACGCCGTGCAGAGCGACGGCAGAAGCCCCATTTCGGCTATCACCCGCGCCATCTCCGGCAGCGGCCTTATGTCGCCAAGATAGAACTGCGACGTGCTTTTCTCCCGCCCGTCGTAACCGCCAGGCTCGGTGGACGACCCTGCGGAAATCTGCGACGCGCCGCACATGAGGCACTGCTCGCGGAGCTTCGCCGGCTCGCGCGTGGAGACCACCACGCCCGCCTGCGGGACGGAAAGCCTGTAGACCGCGACAATCTTCCTGAAATCCCCGTCGCTCACGGGATACGGCGCGTCCTTCACCTCCGCGCCCTCGGCGGGCCTCAGGCGCGGCACGGAGATGGTATGCGCGCAGGCGCCGAATTTCGCCTCAAGGCGCTTCGAGTGCGCAATCGCGGCAAGGGCGTCGTAGCGGTAATCGTAAAGCCCCAGCAGCGGGCCTATGCCAACGTCCCCGAAACCGGCTTCAAGCGCCCTGTCCATAACGGAAAGCCGGTATAGGAAGTCGGACTTCTTCCCGGTCGGGTGAAGGACCTTGTAGCTGTCTTTGTGGTAGGTCTCCTGGAAGCACTGGTAGACGCCGTAGCCCGCGGACTTGAGCCTCCTGAAGTCCTCCACGGAGACCGGCGCGGAGTTTACGTGCAGTATCCGCACGTCGGTGCGGGAATATATCTCCTTTGCGGTCTTTATCAGGTAATCCACGCCGGAGTAACGCGGGTGCTCGCCCGCGACAAGTATAATCCTCTTGAAGCCGAGACGTGAGAGAATCTTCGCCTGCTCCACGGCCTCGTCGGGCGAGAGCGCCTTCCTGCGGGCGATGGCGTTCGATTTCCTGAACCCGCAATACAGGCAGTCGTTCGAGCAGTAATTGGAGAGATAAAGCGGGGCGAACAACACAACCCGCGGGCCGAACACGGCGGATTTTACCTCCGCCGCCTTATCGCATATGGCACGGAGGGCGTCTTCGCCCCCGGCCATGAGAAGCCTCGCCGCGTCGGAAAGCGGAAGCCCTTTAAGCTCTCCCGCGAGGGAGAGTATGTCGTCGAGCTCGGAGGAAGACGGCGCCTCCGCATTCCCAAGCGCGTCCTCCACGTCACGCAGAAAATTCTCCAATAACGCCTCCGAAACCCCGTTACTCTTTTGTCCCGTTCTCGGGGAGAGCATTCTCTCCGAAAAATTATTATTCACAATACCGCTTTAACTGCGACCGTTCTATTTTACGTTCAAGATGATTTTTCTCTGAGAATACTCTCCCCTTAAACTGTCCGGCTTTTCTTTGGTTACTTTCTTTTCACCCGAAAAGAAAGTAACTCACTCTCCCGGCTCGCCCAGCAGTATCCTCAGCACGCAGTTCGCCTGGTGATGCGCCGCGATGCCCACACGGGGCGCCATCAGCCCCATGCCGGTCGCCGCCTCCGTCTCCTGGTCTCCCACTATGAAATATTTCCCGAACGGCATGGTCTTTATGGAGTTGGAAGGCCCGTGCCCCGCGACGCCCGAGGCGGCCACCACCGGCACGTCCGGGCAGCGCTCGGCCATAGTATTCAGGAGCATGGCCTTGGACTCCGCCGTGTCGAACGCCTCGACGAGCGCGTCAACCTTGCAGAAATACTTCGGGATATTCTCCACGGTCAGTATCTCCTTGTGCGAGGTTACCCTTACGTACGGGTTTATCCTTCTCAGGTTTTCCTCCATCGCCTCCGTCTTGGGCCTGCCAATCTGATCTACGAAATACTGCTGGCGGTTTAAGTTGCTCGGCTCGACAACGTCGAAGTCCGCGATTATAAGCTCACCCACGCCAATCCTGGCCAGGGCGACGGCCACGGCGGAGCCAAGCCCGCCAAGCCCGGCAATCCCGATGCGGGCCTTTTTTACCACCGCGTGCACGCCGGGCGTATGGCGCGCCATCATCAGGGACTCAAGCTCGTCCCTGGACGGTATGGTTCCCTTCCTGATGAAAACGATGCTGTCCCCATCGCGCAGGACAGGGTTTTCCTGTGTGGGGAAGCCGTTCAGGATGGTCAGCTCCGAGCCGGGTTTTAGCCGGGCGCGAACCTCCATGAGCTTTGGCGGTTCCTTGAACTCGAAGAACCGCTCGTTTACTTTTATCCGGATCATTTAATTAGATTTTAAAACAACGGGGCAGGGAAGTCAATCAGGCGGCCCTCCTGAAGGACAAATTCGACAGGACGGCCGTAACGGCCAGGAAGCCCGCCACGACGGCGAAATCGACAAGGGCGGGATATTCAGGCCCCATGGGTGTCCCGGACGCGCCCGCCAGTAGTATGTTCTTCAGGCCGTCCACGCCGTAAGTCAGTGGGTTTGCGTATGTTATCTCCCGCAGGACCGGCGGCATGAGCTTTACAGGATACATCGCCCCGGAGAGGAAGAACATCGGCATGACGAGGAAGTTCATAATGATGTTGAAGCCCTCGTAGGAGGTCATGCGCGAGGCCACGAGTATGCCGAAACAGGTAAGCGAAAAGGCGAGCATCCCCGACGAAACGAACAAAAGCAGGAACTGTAATACGTTCAACTTGATCCCCAGCACAGGGACGAATATAAGGAGTATCAGCACCTGGAGCATGGATATGGACGTCCCGGCCATCGCCTTGCCGACAACGACGGAAAACCTGGAGATCGGCGCGACGAGTATCTCCTTGAGGAACCCGAACTCCCTGTCCCAGACGATTGAGATTGCGGAGAATATGGACGCGAAGAGTATGGTCATGCCTATCATGCCGGGGAAGATGAACTGGGTGTAGCTTACGCCGCCCACGGGCCTGACGAGCCTGCTCATCCCGCCGCCCACGACGAAGAGCCACAGTATGGGCCGGGCCATCGTGCCCATTATCCGGCTTCGCTCCCGGATGAACTTCTTAAGCTCCCGGTAGGAAATCACGTATATCGCCTTGATCTCGTGCGCGAGGTTCGCCATCAATGGCCTCCGTGTCTGACGTATGAGCGCACCGGGCCGTAAGGGTCGGAGCCTTCCTCGCGTATATTCTTGCCGGTAAGAGACAGGAACACGTCGTTCAGCGTCGGGCTTGTCATGCTCACGGCGGTTATCTTCGTGGAAAGCCCCTTGATAAGCGCGGGGAGTATTTCGTCCCCCTGTTTTACCGTAAGCGTGATGCCGCCGTCCGTAATCTTCGGCTCCATTCCGAATTTCTCCCGGATTTCCATCATCAGGCCATTCGGGTCGATCGCCGAGAGCTTAAGGGTGTCCCCCTGAAGCCCGGCCTTAAGCTCCGCCGGCGTGCCGGAGGCTATTATCCTGCCCGTGTCAATGATTGCAATCCTGTCGCAGAACTCCGCCTCTTCGAGGTAATGCGTCGTCATAAATACGGTGATGCCGGTGTTCTTCTTCAGCTCGCGTATGAACTCCCATATCATGTTCCTGGTCTGGGGGTCGAGCCCTATCGTCGGCTCGTCCATGAAGAGCACCTTGGGATAATTCAGAATGCCGCGGGCTATCTCAAGACGCCTCTTCATGCCGCCGGAGAACTTCCGGACAAGCTCGTTCTTCCTGCCGGAAAGCCCGACAAGCGAGAGCGCGTCGTCTATCCGCTTCCTCGCCGTCCTTCGGTCAAGCCCGTAGAGGTAGGCGTGGAAGAGCAGGTTCTCGAAGGCCGTGAGGCCGTTGTCGAGTGTCGGGTCCTGGAAGATTATGCCTATTGAGCGGCGCACGGCGTCCGCGTCCCTCACACAGTCGAATCCGCCGACGGACGCCTCCCCGGAGGTCGGGGCCAGGAGCGTGCAGAGGATAGATATTGTGGTGGATTTCCCCGCGCCGTTCGGCCCCAGGAAGCCGAACACCTCGCCCGGCTCGACGGAGAACGAGATGCCGTCCACCGCCGTCACGGCGCCGAACTTCCTGACTAATGAGTTGACGGTAATATTGGACATCTATTTGAGCGGCTCCTCAAAAATCGGCGGCATATTTGCGAGCGAACATAAGGCGACTGAGATGGTAAATGTTGGCGAATGTGAGCGGCCATGCCAGAAACTGTCTGAGCAAAGCGAGTTTTTCTGGCATAGCGAACGAGCCTTACATTTACCCGAAGGAACCTTCCGAGAGCGAACAAATAATGCCGCCGATTTGTCGCGTATACATTACCCATAACTTTACTCCGTATACCATTCCCCGTGGTCTTTCGGCACATACCACTCCCGGAGGTTATACGTTATGCCGAGCGGCGCCTCTTTGACGCCCTTGAACCGCCTGTTTATAATCGGCAGGGCGTCCGGGACGTACAGGAACGTGCAGGCCGCGTCGTCGGAGATTATGGCGTGGATTCTGCGGTATATCTCCTGCCTCTTTTTGAAGTCGAACGTCTCCCGTCCCTCGACAAGGAGCTTGTCCACCTCCGGGTTTTTATAGCTTATGAAATTGAACTCCCCATCCTTCGTCTTTGACGAATCCCAGATGTCGTATATATCGGGGTCGGGCCCGAGCCCCCAGCCCATGAGAGTCGCCTCGAAGCGCTTCTTGTCTATGAAGTCGTTCAGGAGCGCCTGCCACTCAAGCGCGGTTATCTTAACCTTCACGCCGACCTTCGCCAAATCCTGCTGGATGATCTCCGCCGCCATCTCGCGCTGCTTGTTGGACTGGTTCACGAGTATCGTGAACTTAAACCGCCTTCCGTCCTTTGTCAGCACTCCGTCCGGCCCCGGCGTCCAGCCCGCCTCCTTAAGCAGCGCCCTGGCCTTTTCCGGGTTATACGGGTATCCCTTCACGTCCTTGTTATACGCCCAGGAACCGGGGAGGAACGGGCCGGTGCACGGCGTGCCCAATCCCAGGAGCACGCCCTGTATGATCCCCTTCTGGTCTATCGCGTAAGAGAGCGCCTGCCGCACGCGCCTGTCCTGAAAGAGGGGATTCGTCAGGTTATAACCAAGGTAGTCGTAGGCGAACGCGGGGTAGTGCAGCTTTTGGAAGCGGCGTTTCATGGACGACGAATCCGTCTCCCTGGAATACTGGAGCGGGGTCAGGTCCATCATGTCAATCCCTCCGGTCTTCAGCTCCAGGAACTGCGTCGCCTGGTCGGGGATAATCCGGGAGACGTATTTGTCTATGTGCGGCCCGCCCCTGAAATAGCCGTTGTATGCGTCCAGGACAATCCTGTTGCCCGTAATCCACTGGTTCATCTTGAACATGTATGTCCCGACGGGATGGCGGTTGAAGGGGTCGTTGTTTATGTTTTTCCCTTTCAGGAGGTGTTCCGGGATAATGCCCATGCCCCAGGCTCCGAGCGCGGGCGCGAAAGGCTTTTTATACGTCACGCGCACGGTGTACGGGTCCGGCGCCTCGACCTTCTCGACAGGCCCCAGGTCGTCGCTGTAGGGCGTGGCGGTGTTCGGGTCCCGGAGGACCTTGTATGTAAAGAGGACGTCCGCGGCCGTGAAGGGCGCGCCGTCCTGCCATTTCACGTGTCTGTGAAGGTGAAAGGTTATTACCAGCCCATCTTTCGATATGTCCCAGCTTTTCGCCAGGTCTCCGACAATTTTTATGTTCTTGTCGTATTTCGTAAGCCCCTGGAATATCAGGCCGGATATGTCCGCCGAGGGGCCGTCGGTCGCCAGCATCGGGATGAGTCTTTTAGCGTCCGCGCTCATGGCGACCTTGAGGTAGTTCGGGTCCCGGACGAACCCGCTCTCCCGCTTTCTTCCGCACGCCGAGGCTATGAGAAGCGCGCAAATGGCCGATATTGCAATCTTCTTCAACCGCCCTCTCCCAAAACAAAAGAGGCCCGCAAAGGAGCCCCGAACCGCCGCCGTGCATTGCAGGGGCGCAAGTTGCGCCCGTCATTCCCGCGCCGCATCTCCACACCCGTCATTCTTGGCAGCGCGAATAATCCACCTTTCGCATGTCATCCCCGCCCCGGGTTTATTGCCCCTTTTTAATAGGCGCAGGCGGTTGACCGGCTGCCGGTTTCGCCGCAGCGGCCGGGGCAGATGCCTTGCCGGTTGCGGGCGCGGCAGGGACGCCGGGCTTGCCTGCCGGAGCTGTCGGGACGAATGGAGCGCCTCTCTGCGGCACGGGCATAGTGGCCGTGTTCCCGGCGGGCACCTTCACAACCGAAGAAGTCGAGGCGCGGGACTCGACTTTCGCCAGCAGGATGGAGGTTATCATAAATATCGCGCCCGCGACGGCGGTAAGCTTTGTCAGGAAATTGCCCGAACCCCTGCTCCCGAAGATGGTCTGAGAGCCGCCGGAGCCGAACGTCGCGCCGATATTGGCCCCTTCGCCCTGCTGCAAAAGCACGACAAGGACGACCGCCGCGCAGACGATTACGTGGATTAGTATAAGAAAAACAATCATTTATCCCTCCGAATAATTTACAATGGCGGAGAACGATTCCGCCTTGAGGCTTGCTCCGCCCACGAGCGCGCCGTCTATGTCTTCCATTGCCATTAAACTCTTTATATTATCGGGCGTTACGCTCCCGCCGTATAATATCCGGATGCCCGAAGCGGCCTTTTCCCCGAACGCCGCCGAGAGTTTTTCCCTAATAAAAGCATGGACTTCCTGCGCCTGGGCGGGAGAGGCCGTCCTGCCCGTGCCTATCGCCCAGACCGGCTCGTAGGCGACAATCACCTGCTTTGTCTCCTCGGGCGAAAGCCCGCCAAGTCCGCCGTTTAATTGAGTTTCTATCACCTTGAATGTTGCTCCGGCCTCCCTTTCCTCAAGGGATTCCCCGATGCACATAATCGGCGCAAGTCCTTCTGAAAGCGCGGTTTTCACCTTCCTGTTCACGCCCGCGTCCGTCTCGCAGAAATACTGTCTGCGCTCGGAGTGGCCGAGGATGACGTGGGTGCATCCGGCGTCCTTCAGCATGGCCGCCGAGACCTCCCCGGTGAAAGCGCCCTTCGGCTCGAAATGCATGTTCTGCGCGGCGAGGCCTATGCCTTTTCCCTTTATTTCACCGGCAGTTGCATGAAGCGCGGTGAAGGGCGGGGCGACGATGACCTCCACGTCTTTTTTGCCTTTGCACGAGGGCAGAATCCCGCGCACAAGCCCCTGGGCTTCGGGCACGGTCATATGCATCTTCCAGTTTGCCGCGATGACTGCTTTTCGGGACATGACTTTTCAGTTTATTGGTTTTGGGGGCTTATGTCAAGAAAAAAATTCCTTGATTTTTCAAGCGGTTGCAAAAACGGTTTTTATATATCAACCGATATTTATATAAACCGTAATACATTGTGGAATAAGAGGAATTTATAAATCCCCATAAAAAAAATCACGCCTTCCCCGCACCACCTTTTTGGCCTGAAATTGCCAGAAAACGGCCCGTTTTCGAGCCGCTTTATATACCGCCCGAAAAACGCTATTTTTTCTCATTTTTATTTTTATTTATCAGTAGGTTGTATCACTAATCCGGAATAGCCACTGACAATGAACTGCGCCTATCGATGAGGATTGCTCACGGGCGTTTGGGTTTAGGTATTAGCAAACAACATCACCATTCGTCCCCCTCTTAAGATAAGAGGGGGAACGAGGGGGCGTTATGACAACTGCGGATTCTTCGCGGAGTCGGCACTGGGCCGCGCACAAAGCCGGGGGTCCGGAACAGCAAATCAAACTTTCAGGAATCTTCCCGGGTTTTCCGACGCGAACCTTTGCGCGGACTCTTGCGGCGTGCCCGCAAGGCGCGTCATACGCTCCACGCATTCCATGAGCGCAAGTCCTCCGCCCGCGAGTGTCGCGGGGCGCCCGGCCTCTGCCGGGAGATAAATCGGAGAGGCTTCGGGGTGCGCGGGAGTCTTTGCCTGCGCGAGCGAATCCGAGACAAGCAGGATTCTCTCCGGCGGCTTGAGTTTCAGGACGAGTTTCAGCATCTCCGGGTGGACGTGCGCGCCGTCGGCTATAATCTCGACGTATAAATCGTCGTCCATTAGCGCATATGCCGCAAGTCCGGGGGTTCTGTGGTGCAGGCCGGACATCGCGTTGAAGAGGTGCGTAACCCCCTTCGCCCCGGCCTTCGCGCCGTCCCCGGCCTGCCCGAAATCGGCCTCGGAGTGGCCCATGTTCACCATGATGCCGTTATCCGCGCAGAACTCGATTACCCGAAGCGCGCCCGGAAGCTCCGGCGCGATTGTGATAACCTTTACAATGTCCTCAAAGCCATCGATGATCCGCTTCAGATTCTCGACTGAAGGCATCTGGAAAATTTCATCGGCCCGAAGCCGGTCTACCGGTTGAAGACGGTCTGCCGGGGCATCCGGCCCAAGCGCGCCTTTCCTAAGCGGGTTCACGAACGGCCCCTCGAGGTTCGCGCCGAGGATTTCCGCCCCACCGCTTCCCCGCTCCTCCATAGCTTTTTTTACAGCCGCGAGACGGGCGCGCATCGCATCCGCGGGGCCTGGGAAGAGCGTCGGAAGGAATGCGTCCGTCCCGTGCGCTTTCATGGCGGCGGACATTCCGAGGTAGTCCTCCGGCCTTTCGGAGCGCGAGCCGAAACCTGCAAGGCCGTGGGTATGGAGGTCGATAAATTTCACACTACCTCCCGGAAATGACCTGTAAGCCGCTCAATGGCAATGCCGGAATCAAAGAGACCCGCGCGCTTCCTGCCGGCGGCGGAGAGGGATTTCCTCAAGGCCTCGTCCCTTGCGAGCCTTGCGATGGCGGCGGCAATAGCCTCGGGACTGCGCGGCGGAACAGAAATGCCGTATTTGCCGTCTTCGAGAATCTCGACAAGACCGCCCGTCCCGGAGGCGACTACCGGCACTCCCGCGGCCATCGCCTCGACGGGGGCCATTCCGAAGGGCTCGATGTCCGAAGGGAATGCGTAGATGTCCGCCGCCGAAAGCAGAGCCGGTATATCCTCCCGCTCTCCGAGGAACCGGACCCGTTCCTCCACGCCTGACTCGCGCGCGATTTCCCGGACGGCTTCCATTCTCCTGCCGCGCCCGGCCAGCACGAGCAGCGCCGAAGGGAATTCCGGGAGAATAAGCTCCATCGCCCGGACAAGGTCTTCCTGCCGCTTCTCCGGGCGGAACTCTCCGGCGCAGAAGACGACCGGAAAGCGCCCGCCGAGATTAAGTTCCCGCCGCACGGCGGCCCGCGAAGCCTCGTCCACGCGCGAGAACCGCGCGGTGTCGATATGCGGATAACTGACGAATATCTTGTCTTCCGGGACGCCGGCATCAACCAGCTGTTTTTTTACGGCTCCGGAGCAGGCGAGCACGCGGCGCGGAAGCATGTACGCCGTCCTTGAGCGAACCGGCGTGAGAAGGTCGCGGCAGCGGACGAGCGGAGTCCCCGTCAGCGTCCCTGTAATCCCGCCGAGCCAGGAGTCGTGCCCGGAATGGGAATAGATAACGTCCGGCTTGAGCTTTATCAGCAGGGCGAGGAGGGATACGAGCGCGGGCGGCCAGAGCGACGAGCGCATCGGGACAGGGTGTACGGGCACTCCGGCGGAAACGGCCCTTCCAAAAAGCGCGCTCTCCCGCGGGCAGGCAATCTCCGCCCGGTGGCCCGCTTCTATCATAAGGCGCGCCTCCGCAAGCAGACGCCTCTCCTGCCCGCCGAAGTTCCGGGATGACTCTGTAAAAAGGACTGTCAGGCCGCGCATAGTTTCTGCCTTGAACCGCACGTTGGAGAGGAACTGAGTCCTAATCTCTTCTTCCCGAAGTTTTTCCGAACCCGTCAAAGAAGTGCATCAGCGAAAGCCACGGGTGCCTGTATGTCATCTTCGGCCCGGAGTGGCGCATCACTTCCTTTATCCGGGCGCGCATTTCCTTGTTATAGCAGTGTATCGCGCATTTCGCGCACGTGCTTTTCTTTGCGCCGAATACGCACTTGTCTATGCGGGTATAGGCATAATCAAGGAGCTCCCTGCACCCGTCGCACAACCCGCCCAGTCCGCCGCGGCTCAGGCCGCCGTGCATGTCATGGCAGTATATCTCCGTCATCCTCGCCACGCAGTCCTTCTCGCGTTTGATCCTGCCGGGCAACCGCGACATCCGTTAATCCGGAACCGTTCTGAAACCGGCCTGGCTGAAATGCCTGTCGAAAGTGAAGGCCTCTTTTATCATGAATTTTTTCATTACGATAAAGCTCACGCAGTCGGCATAGCTGTAGTCCTTATCCGAATATTTTTTAAAGTATTCCCATGCGCGAAACTCGTCGTCCGCGCCTGTCCTGTATAAAAATACCGAATTGCTCGACAGCAGCTTGTCCCCGAACTCCTGCGCGTATCTGTGCCCAAGTCTGTATGTCAGAAGTGTCACGGTCTCGGCGAATATGTAATTTGTTGTAACAAGAGGCAGGCTGTTTGCCTTGAAAAATGAAACCGCGCGGCTGAAATTCAAGTCCGCCCGGTCGAAGAGCGAGAACCAGCCGGAGGTGTCTGCGAAAAGCCTCCTCAACGTTTCCTCTTCCCGTAAAGAAATTCCCTGTAGTTTTCGGAATTGACTTTGCCGTCGCTTTTCCCGATGCCGATTATATTAAAAATGGGGTCGTCCTTCTCCATCCTCCCGGGTATCCTGTCCTGCTCGATATACTCCCGGATTACCGCCGAGATGCCGCGCTTCTTCTCCCTCTCGGCCTTCTTTTTGAGGTAGGCCACGTCTTCATCTTTTATCATTATGTTTACGCGCTTCATATACACCTCTTTTATACACACGATTATTACACATTTTTCACAGAGCCGTCAAGGAACTTCTACTCGTAGACCTTGTCCCAGCCGCGCCTTGTAAGCCCGGAATAGAGGAGCGCCGTCGCCAGCACGGCGGATATGCACCAGAATATCCCCTCGGCGGAGTGCCCCAGCAGGAGCTTCCCTATGCCCAGGGTGTATCCGTAGACCATCACCGTCCCGAGCGTGAAGTGTATGACGTCCCCGGCGATGGACTTCCCGCGCGTGTGAGGCTCGGCGATTTTCTTTTCGATATGCCTCCAGCCTGGGCCGCCCGGCGCGGCCTTTTTATAGAACTCTACAAGCCTCGCCTCGTCGGTCGGTTTCGTAAGGAACGTGACGGCCACCCATACCGCCGTGGAGACGGATATGATGATGAAGAGCTTCTCGTAGAACGGCATCCACCCGTATAACTGATAAACCGTTATGGATACGATTGTCGATGTAAGCATCGCGGCGATCTCGCTCCATGCGTTCACGCGCCACCAGTACCACCGCACGAGGTAAATAAGCCCGGTGCCGCTCCCGAAGGCGATAAGGAACTTGAAGACGCCGACGATGGACGTCGCGCGGTATGCGACGTATGCGGTGATGAGGGACAATACGACCGTCGCCGCGCGTGAGACGTTCACGTAGTGCCTGTCCGGCCGGCCTTTCACCAAAAAGCGCTTGTAGAAGTCGTTGACGAAATAGGCCGAGGAGAGGTTCAAATACGTGCTCATGGACGCCATGAACGCGGCGAAGAATGACGCGACCATAAGCCCCTTCAGGCCGACGGGCATGAGGTCCCTGGCCATGACGGGGTAGAAGATGTCCGGGTCCTGTCCGGCCGCGACGGGGAAGAGTATGAGCGACGCAAGCGCGGCGAGTATCCACGGCCAGGAGCGCACGGCGTAGTTGACGGCGTTGAAGAAGAGCGTCCCGATGAGCGCGTGCCGCTCGTTCCTGCACGACGCCATCCTCTGCACAATAACGCCGCCGCCGTCCGAGGAATATTTCGACCACCACGAAAGCCCCATGTACGCGATGAACGCAAGGACGGCGGGGCCGAAGAGATGCCCGTTTGTCGGCGGGAAGAAGTCCGTGTAATGCGCGGCGGGGTATAGCGAATGTATGCGCCCCTCGAGGCCGCCAAGGCCCCCGGCGTGTCTTACCGCGATTACCGCGAGCGCGATTGCGCCCGTCATGGCAAGGATGAACTGGAAGAAGTCCGTAAGTATCACGCCCCAGAAGCCAGAGAGCATGGAATAGAAAATCGTTATCCCGAATGAAATGGCGATTGCCTGCCACTTGCCGACGCCGAAGAACACGTCCATAATCTTCGACATCGCAAGGATTATCTGCGCCTTGATTATCGTGTGTATCGCTACGGCGAAATATATCGCGCGGAATCCCCGGAGCGCGGCGGCCTCTTTCCCCGAGTAGCGCATCTCGGTCAGCTCGACATCTGTAATAACGCCCGCGCGCCTCCAGAGCCTTGCGAAGAAGAACACGGAGAGCATACCGGACAGGAGAAAGCACCACCACTGCCAGTTCTCGTAGATGCCCTTCGTGCGGATTAGAGAGGTGATGTAGAGCGGCGTGTCCGCGGAGAACGTCGTGGCGACCATCGAAGTCCCGGCGAGCCACCAGGGCATCGCCCGGCCCGATAGGAAGAACTCGGAGAGCGAGCCGGACGCGCGCTTCGTGAAGATGACCCCCACGCCGACGGACAGCGCCATGAACGCGCCGATTATCAGCCAGTCAATTAAACCGAGACCCATCACTGAACCTTGTCGTTATCTATTCTGGGAAGCCCGTTGTTTTTTAGTCTGTCGCCCCCGTGAAAACGGGGGCCCAGGCCCAGGAATTTGAACTTCCTGGATTCCCGCTTTCGCGGGAATGACAATCTTATGCTCGTTTCTTCTCGAAAAACTCCCTGAGCAGGCTGAGGCACTCCTCCCCCAGGACGCCCGCCTTCACGACCGCGCGGTGGTTCAGGCGCTCGTCTTCAAGGATGTTATACAAGCTCCAGGCCGCGCCGTATTTCGGGTCGGGCGCGCCGTAGATTACCCTTGCAACGCGGGCGTGCATGAGCGCCCCGGCGCACATGACGCACGGCTCCTTCGTGATGTAGACCGCCGCATCCGCCATCCGCCAGCTTCCGAGCCTCATCCCGGCCTCCCGGAGCGCCAGCACCTCGGCGTGAGCGGTCGGGTCGTTTGCCGCCTCGCGCCGGTTATGCGCCCGCGAGATTACCTCTCCGCCGACGGCGACAACCGCGCCCACCGGGACTTCGCCCTCGGAAAGCGCGGCCCGCGCCTCGTCCAATGCAATCCTCATAAATTCATTATCCGTCACGCTCCGCCGCCTCCGAAACCGGTCTACCAGCTTGACATGCCATATTACCATATAGTAATCTGCGATTGTAACAATTTTTGGAGCGGCATTGAAGCCTTTGTCCTGCACGACATCGCAAGGAGGAACCGCAATGCGCGGAACGGCCGAGCGCAATACCGCGCTCTCCATAGCGGGTTTCGACCCTTCCGGCGGGGCCGGGATACTGGCGGATGTCAAGACATTCACGCTCATGGGCGTATACGGGATGGCCGTGCAGGCGGCCCTGACGGCGCAGAACACGGTCGGGGTATTATCCGTCGGCCCTCGGCCCGCACGCCGGATAAAAGACGAGCTCGACGCGCTAATCTCCGACATCCGCCCGGACGCCGTCAAGACCGGGATGCTCTATTCCGCCGGGGCCGTGTCCGCCGCCGCCGATGCCGTGAAGGAACACGGGCTCGTAAATCTCGTAATCGACCCTGTAATGATTTCTTCGAGCGGGAAGAGGCTCCTGAAAAGAGACGCGCAGGACGCGCTGACGGGCGGGCTTTTACCGCTTGCGCTTGTCGTCATGCCGAATGTCGCCGAGGCGGAGGCGCTCTCCGGCATAGAGATAAAGAACATCGAAGACGCGGAGGAGGCCGCGCGCATAATCCGGCGGCTTGGGCCGAAGAACGTGCTGATAAAGGGCGGGCACATGCCCGCAGGCGGCGGGGGCGGCGGACATGCCGTTGATTTGCTGTTCGACGGGGAAAACTTTACGCGCTTCTCCGCGCGGCGCATAGAGAAGGAACTGCACGGCGCGGGCTGCGTCTATTCCGCGGCGGTCACGGCGGGGCTTGCGAAAGGCCTGACGGTCCCGGGCGCCGTCCGCGCGGCGAAAAAATTCATATCGAACGCCATCCGGAACGCCCGGCCCGCCGGACACGGGCGCGTTCCGATAGTGTAACCCTCACCCGGAGCTTACGGCGTCGGGACTTTGGCGAGTATCCTGCCGATAATCGACTCCGGCGTTACGTCTTCGGCCTCGGCCTCGTAGGTCATGGTAATCCTGTGCCGCAGGACGTCCGGGGCCATCTCCTTCACGTCGTCCGGCGTGGCGTAGGCGCGCCCGTTCATCATGGCCTCGGCTTTGGCCGCGAGCGTCAGATATATGGACGCCCTTGGAGACGCGCCGTATTCGATGAGGTTCTTCATATCCAGGCCGTGGGCCTCCGGGTCTCGCGTGGCGAAGATCAAATCGACTATATACCGCTTCAGCTTCTCGTCCACGTAGACGGAATCGACAAGCTCCCGGCATAGGAATATCTCGCTTGCTTCCGCAACCTTGCCGACGGGTATCTCGCCGCCCGCCGACATCCTGTTTATTATCTCGAGTTCCTCTTCCTTCGAGGGATAGCCCACCTTCACCTTCAGCATGAACCTGTCCACCTGCGCCTCCGGCAGGCGGTACGTCCCCTCGCTCTCGATGGGGTTCTGCGTGGCCATTACAAGGAACGGGTGACCAAGCCTGAAGCTGTCCGGGCCTATTGTCACCTGCATCTCCTGCATGACCTCAAGGAGCGCGGACTGCACCTTCGCCGGCGCGCGGTTAATCTCGTCGGCAAGCAGCAGGTTCGTGAATATCGGGCCCTTTTTGGTGGAGAAGTCTCCGGAGGCCTGGCTGTATACGCGCGTGCCGATGAGGTCGGCGGGGAGCAGGTCGGGCGTGAACTGTATGCGCGAGAAATCGAGGTTCAGCGCGGACGCGAGGGACTTTATGCAGAGCGTCTTGGCCAGCCCCGGCACGCCTTCGAGGAGTATGTGCCCGCGCGTAAGCAGGCCCACAAGGAGCCTGTCGAGCATCTTTTCCTGCCCGACGATGACCTTGCGCACCTCGCCCCGAATATTATCGAGTATGCGCGAGTGCGCGGAGATTTTTTCAGAGAGTTCTTTTAAGTCGGGAGTCATGTTAAATTCTCTTTTCTTTAACCGAATTGTAGCTGCCCGATTCATCGGGCGATTTTAAAACCATAAAACATGGCTTCCCGATTAAGTCATTCCCCCCGCGCCATCATGTCTTGCGCGGGCCCAATGAATTGCGCCCCTACATCGCCCTTATCAGTCCCCGCGCCTTCTCCATATACTTTGTCTTCTCTTCCTCCGTCGGCGCATACTTGGCGAATTTCACCAGGTCCGCCTCTTCCAGGATTTCACGAAGTTTATCATATGCGGAGGCGGGGATGGTAGAGCTTTTTACGGCCTGCACAATCTCCGCCGTCGTGGCCTCGGTCGCGGGGATGTTGTGCGCCGCGCGCAGATATTTGCGCATGACCTCGGATATTACGGAATAGTAAGCCTTCGAGTCGGCCTTCAATACATCAGCCGCGTCGAGCGCCTTGAGCGCCTCTTCCCTCGGGCCGATAACCTGGGCCGCGGGAGCGACAGGTGCGACAGAGCGTTTCTTCTTACTGCGACGCGCCATGTAGACGATAAGCGCAATAATGAGGACAAATCCCAGGACGACCAGCGCGGTCATTATGTAGAAGAATATCTTTATCCGCTCCAGGAAGGACATCGGCCCCCTGATGTCGCGGATGTCGTTCCGAAGACCTTTCAGTATCCCCGGACCGTGTTCGGTCACGTTGACCTTTACGGGGTTGGACTTGAACTCGACTTCTTTCCCCGTCTTCGGGTCGGCGACAACGGCTCTGGCAGGCGGGATAAGGTGTTCGCCCGCAAGGCTGGAGGACAGCCGGTATTCTTCTTCCGTTACCGTCCGTTCGCGGTTGTTTATGATGCGCGTGGACTGCGAGGAATACTCGCCGGTTACGTTGAAGCCGGAGAAATCCGGCGGCGAGAGGCTGAAAGGCGCGTCCGTCTCGCCCTCTTCGATTACCGTAAGGGTATAGGAAAACGTCTCCCCCTTTGCGACTTCGCCCCGGCTGGCCTTCGCCTGAAGCGAGAGCCGGTACGAGCCTTGAGCCGCCCCAAAAGCCGCGGCTGGCAGGGCGAAAACGAGGGCAAAGAACAAGACAAACAGTTTGCTTTTCAAAATACCCATTTTTAACATAACGTCATTGTAAGCATTGTTTCGTAACCCCGGTTGTAGGGGCGAGATTCATCGCGCCCGCGGGCGCAATAAAATTGCGCCCCTACAAATTGCCGCGTCGCTTGCAGCCCCTCGCAATGACGAATTCACTTCTCGTTCGTCTCTATCTTCACGGTATGAGCCTGCGACTTTGCAGATTTCGGAAGCCTCACTTCCAGCACGCCCTTGTCGTAGTGCGCCGAAACCTTTTCCGTCTCGACGTTCTTCGGCAGCGCGAAGACGCGGGAGAACCTGCCGTACGAGCGCTCCACGCGGTGGTAGCTCTCCTCCTTCACGTCCTTCATAAACCGCCTCTCCCCTTTTATCGTCAGGACGCCCTCGCGGACTTCGACATCCACGTCCTTCTGGTCGATGCCGGGAAGCTCCGCGGAGACGACTATGTCCTTCTCCGTCTCGTATATGTCAACGGGAGGCGACCACGCGCCCCTGTCCATAGGGTCTTCCGGGGACTTCATGCTGTCCTCGAAGAGCCTGTTCATCCGCTCCTGGAGCGAAACGAGGTTCCTTACCGGGTCCCATTTTGCGAGCGTCATAAGTGAAGCCTCCTTCCTTAGGGGTCAATTATGCCCGATGAATCGGGCGGCTACGGTCACGGTTGCGGCGGCTACAGCTTCCGGTTGCATTCCGGCGCGGCCTTGGCGTTCGCGCCTGCTTTACCCCGTCAACTTTAGCACTCTCGCCCACCGAGTGCTAATATACCACCCGGAAATCAAATTTTCAAGGAAAAATTTAAGACGGCGGACTTTTAAATATTCAAGGTCGGCTTTGGATTCTTCGCTTAGCTCAGAACGACAAGCAGGAAGCGCCCTTGCAAAAAAAATTGACATGCCACGCCGATAATGTAGAATTATCACTATGGAAAAATCCACGCTCCTTTCCGATTTCGCATACCGTTTCAGCAGGAGTCCACTGGCCCTGGCCGGCGCGGCGGTGATACTCTTACTTTTTCTCACAGCAGTCTTCGCGCCGCTCATCGCCCCGCACAGCCCCTACACAATACACACAAACGACATCCTCCTGCCGCCCTCCGGCGCCCACCTCTTCGGGACGGACGACCTTGGCCGGGACGTGCTCTCAAGGATGATATACAGCGCGCGCATCTCGCTTCTGGTGGGGTTTGTCGCGGTTGGCATAGCCACGGTAATCGGCATAGTAATCGGGGCGCTTGCGGGCTACTACGGCGGCTGGCTGGACAGCGTGCTGATGCGGTTCACCGACATCATGCTCTGCTTCCCGACGATATTCCTTATCCTCGCGGTAATCGCCATACTCGGGCCGTCCATCTGGAACATAATGGTCATCATCGGCGTCACGAGCTGGATGGGGGTTTCAAGGCTCGTGCGGGCGGAGTTCCTGACGTTAAAAGAGCGGGATTTCGTTATGGCGTCGAAGGCCGTCGGTGCGCGCGACATGCGCATAATCTTCCGGCACATCCTCCCGAACGCGATGGCGCCGGTGCTCGTATCGGCGGTATTGGGCATCGGCGGGGCGATACTTGTCGAGTCCTCGCTGTCGTTTCTGGGGCTTGGCGTCCAGCCGCCCACGCCGTCGTGGGGCAACATGCTCACGGCGGGCAAGGACAATATCGAGATCGCCTGGTGGCTCAGCCTCTTCCCCGGCATGGCGATACTCATCACCGTCCTGGGCTACAACCTCCTCGGCGAGGGGTTGCAGGACGCGCTGAACCCCCGGCTGAAGGAGTAATCCCGCCTGCCCCCCCGCGTCCCGTGAAAACATGAACCCGGCGGCTTTCAGGCTACCTTTTTCAGCAGATCCCTTACCACATCTTCCTCTGCGTGGAGGTATTTCCTGAAATCCTTTGCGTCGGTCTTGACGATCTCGCCCTTCAACTCCTCTTCAAAATGATGAAGGACCTTGTCCAGAATCTCTTTTTCCTTTTGGTTCAGTTCGAGTATCATAGATACCCTCCTTCCATGTTGCTCTCATAAATAAGTATACCATTTTAAAGTGAAAACGGTTACCTGAAGCGCGAGAGACGGGCCGTGCCGGGCCATAAAAACCGCCCATGCAATGGAAACGCGCCCATCGGCAAATCCCTGTTATCCCCGCCCCTGCTGCTCACCGGTTATACACGAAAAGGGGATAAGGAGACAGGCTGTCATCACCACGCCGGTGCTAATCGTATGGGCGCGAGTTCACTTGCGCCCGGAAGTTACCCCTCTCCCTTTCATGGGAGAGGGTGGCCGAAGGCCGGGAGAGGGTTCGCCGCCATCCACAGTTGTCATAACGCCCCCTCGTTCCCCCTCTTATCTTAAGAGGGGGATGAAGGTAGCCCGTCATTCTGAACTCCGCGAAGAATCCACCTTTTGCATTTCATTCCCCCGCCTGCTCATCGTAGGGGCGCAATTCATTGCGCCCGGCTTTACTCATAAAACGACTCGAACACCCGTGAGCAATCCTCATCGGTAGGCGAAGTTCATTGTCAGCGGCTATTCCGGATTAGTCGTGCAACCAGTTGATTATTAAAATAAAAAGGATGAAATTTAGCATTTCCTCGGCGGTATCGAAAGCGGCTCGAAAACGGGCCGTTTTCGGGCAATTTCAGGCCAAAAAGGGTGTGCGGGGATTATACTTGTTTTACAACGGGTTATACAATCGATAAACAGTTATTGACAGACAGGCCGCCGATTTTCAACCCATTGATAAATAAGGATTTATTTCGGGAACCATCGTTTTTTATGTTCCGCGTGGAACATTCAGAACTTTAAAACGACTACGGAGATGTTGTCGTCGCCTCCGGCCTCGTTCGCGGCCCTTACGAGCGCGTCCGCGCAAACGAAGGGCGAACCGGCGCCCAAGGCCAGAATCTCCGAGATTTTAAGGTCTTCGAGCATCCCGGTCAGGCCGTCGCTGCACAAAAGGAGCATGTCGCCGGGCTCCGGGACGAGGTATGATATGTCCGCCTGCGTGTCTTCCTTCGTCCCAAGCGCGCGCGTTACGACGTTCCGGAACGGGTGAACCCTTGCCTGGACGGGGGTTATCCGGCCATCGGCGACCAGGTCCTCGACCAGCGAATGATCCCGCGTAAGCCTGCTCAACTCCCCGTTTCTGAAGAGATAAATCCTCGAATCCCCTGCGTGCGCGAGGCCGGCTGACCGGCTCCGGACCCCGCTGCCTTCGTCCTTCCCAAGCAAAACCGCCGCGATGGTCGTGCCCATCCCCTTCAGCCGCGGGTCGGACAGGGCCTTTTTCAGTACCTCTCCGTTGGCAAAGTTTATTGCCTGAAGAAGCCTCTGCCCGGCGTCGGCAGACCCTGACCCGGCCTCACGGTCGGCCACAGGCGCCTCATCCTGCCCGGATTCGATCCACGCCTTGACGGCCTCCACTGCGGTATTGCTCGCCACCTCTCCGGCGGCGTGACCGCCCATGCCGTCGGCGACGACATACAGCCCCAGGTCGTCGAAAACCCCTATGCTGTCTTCGTTTTTAAGCCTCTTCCCGCCCCTGTCGGTCTTCCCCGAGGAGACGGGCCTCATTTGGCCGGCGGTGCCGGGGCGGCGCCGGGAGCCTGCTGCGGCTGGGCGGGAGCCGCCGGTTGACCGGCTTCAGGCTGGCCGTTCGGGCCGAGCGGGGCCAGGGAGCGCGCCTCCGTGAACGTCTCCTGGGCCTCCTTTTTCTTGCCCATGCGCGAAAGTATAAGCGCCTTGTTGTAATACGCCCTAACGTATTTGGGGTTTATCTTTATGGCCTCGTTGAACGCATCGAGGGCCTGCTGGTTATCGCCAAGCATGGCGTAGGCGTTGCCCTTGTTGTAATACGGCTGGGGCACGTTGGGCGCGATAAGTATGGATTTATTATACTCTGCAATGGCTTCCTGTTTCTTCCCCGTTATCGAGAGGATGTTGCCAAGGAAGAAATGGGCCTCCGGATCCTGCGGATTAAGCTTCGCCGCCTCGGTAAAAAACTCGAGCGATTTCTGATAATGGCCCTCCCTGTACGCGGTCTTTCCCGCATTCAAAAGCCCCTGCACTGTCTGCGGCGGCTTCTTGGCGCACCCTATTGGTATCATGGCTATCAAGGCCGCAACCGTGAGAAAAACCGCAACCTTCCTGGCTCCCCTTGTCATTTCAGTCCCCTTTCTCATCTGTACACGGTAGATTGACAATACCCTAAAACCCCATATTTTTTCTCACAAAAGGGGGTTTATGTCAAGAGGATAAAAATTTTATTGACAACCACAATATATTGTGCTATAAATATTCTCGTGGCTCAACATATTGAATATCCTGTGGACAAGGCTGGGGATTTGAACACTGGCAGGCTTTGGAAAGCCTGTGGACTACCTGTTGGATATGTTTTTTGGCCCCCCGTCGGACAAGCATCTGCAAGGAGGAACCATGTTCGGCCCTGAAGATTTGACCCTTACGCCATTTGACGCCGGTCTGCCGTCCGGGACCGGTCAACCGTCGGAGCCGGACCTTTTCGCCGGCGAGACTACCGACATGGCGCTCTTCGTCCGGACTTCGGACGACCAGGTGGTTACCTGGAACCGCGCGAGGATTGTCGACGCGCTTGTCCGGGAGACCTCCATAGACCGGGCCACCGCGGACGCCATATCCCTTGAAGTCGAGCGCGTGATAACCGCGGCGAGGATACGTAAGCTCACGGCGGCGCTGGTGCGCGAGCTCGTGGACGCGAAGCTCGTCGAATACGGCCTTGAGTCCGCGCGCAGGAAACACATGCGCCTGGGCGTTCCGCTCTACGATGTCGAGCGGCTCATACTCTGCCAGAACAAGGAGAACGCGAACATCCCGCACGGGCCGGAGGCGACGAACCTCACCCTCGCCGAGAGCATCAAGAAGGACTACGCGCTGCACGAGGTATTCTCCGAGGACGTCTCCGACGCGCACATGCGCGGGGCTATACACCTGCACGACCTGGGGTTCATAGACCGGCCCTATTGCTCCGGCCAGTCGCTCGAATACGTGAAGAAGTTCGGGCTTGCCATGCCGAACTCTCTCTCCGTCGCCAGGCCCGCGAAACACGCGGAAGTCCTGCTCGCGCACATGGTGAAGTTCTCCGCCGCGCTCCAGAGCCACTTCGCGGGCGCGATAGGCTGGGACGCCGTGAACCTCTTCTTCGCCCCATACATCGAGGGCATGAGCGACGCCGGGATACACCAGCTCGCCCAGATGATCATCTTCGAATACTCCCAGCAGGCGGTCGCAAGGGGCGGCCAGGCGATATTCTCCGACATCAACCTCTACTGGGAAATCCCCAGGCATTTCGAGACCGTCCCCGCCATCGGCCCCGGCGGAAGGTATACGGGCAAGAGCTACGGAGAATACGGGGAATGGGCAAGGAAGCTCCTGTGGGCGCTCTTCGACGTCTACATGGAGGGAGACGGCATGGGCAGGCCGTTCTTCTTCCCGAAGCCGCTCGTGCACATAACGGAGAAGTTCTTCAATACGCCGGGGCATAAGGATTTCCTAACGCATATCGCAAGATGTTCCGCGAAGATGGGCAACACCTACTATGTCTTCGACAGGGGCGAGACGGCGAAGATCTCCGAGTGCTGCCGGTTGTCCTTCAAGCTGGAGAAGCAGGATTTCGAGGACGCGAGAGAACCCTGGAAGATGAGATACTCCGCGCTCCAGAACGTGACGATAAACCTGCCCCGGATAGCATACGAGGCGAACGGTTCGGAGTCGGAGCTTTTCAGGGGGCTTGCCGAGCGAATGGAGACGGCGGCCAGGGCGCACATGCAGAAACGCTACTTCATCGAGCGGCTCCTGTCCTTCGGCGAAGACGGCCCGCTCGCGCTCCTTACGATGAACAGGGACGGCGCGCCGTACCTACGGATGAACCGGGTATCATACCTTATCGGCATGGTGGGCTTAAACGAGATGGTGAAGGTGCATACCGGCCATGAGATGCACGAAGGCGCACCATACGTGAAATACGGCCTTAAGATAATCGCGCAGATGAAGCTCCTCACGGAGCGGCTGGCGGAGAAGCACGGTATGCGCTTCGTCCTTGAGCAGACGCCCGCGGAGTCCACCGCGCACCGTTTCGCAAAGCTCGACCTGCGCTACCACTCCCCGGCTTCGGGCCACGCCGTAAAGGGCGACATTTCAAGGGGCACGGTCTACTACACGAACTCGACCTACATCCCGGTTTCGGCGAATGTCGGGCCGATTACCCGCGTGCGCACGGAAGGGCTTTTCCATCCGATGATAGAGGCCGGTTCGCTCACGCACATCTGGCTTGGCGAGGCGGAGCCGTCGGCTGAGTCGGTCGCAAACTTCGTGGAGAAGATATTCAGGAATACCCAAAACGACCAGGTCGCGCTCTCCCCGGAGTTCACGGCCTGCGACGGCTGCGGAAAGACGACACGCGGGATACACGAGTCCTGCCCGTCCTGCGGCTCCGGCGATGTGGACGCCATCACGCGCATAACCGGATATTTCACGAAGGTGTCGTCCTGGAACAAGGGTAAGCTTGGCGAGCTTAAAGACCGCTTCAGGAACGAGCCGTTCTTAAGGAAAGAGGGGCCGGGGGCCGGGTATCAGGGGTCGGCGAGCGAGGAGCAGAAAGAGCCGGAGACCGTCCTGGCGGGGGAATAAAATTTTCATTCATCCCCCTCTTAAGATTAAGAAGGGGAACGATGGGGCGTTATTAAGACTCTTGGCGCCTCGCACCATCACTCTCCGGGCTTGGAGTTTTCTCTTAGCACCACGATTTATCCGAGCGCCACGCACCATCCGAGCACGGCGAATTATACATAGCGACACGCAATCCTTTAGCCTTAAGCGCCGCTTGAGCGCCACGCACCATCCGAGTATTACGCACTGCCAACTTCCATACAGCCTCACGAAAGGAGAGTTTTTCAAGATGAATGTCAAGGTGTTCGTAAAGGACGGATGCAGCAAGTGCCCGGCGGCGAAGATTGTCGCGGGGAAGCTCAAGGAAGACGGAATCGAAGTCCAGGAATACTCAATGGAGACGGCGGAAGGGCTGGCCGAGGGCGTGTTCTACGGCGTCATGTCCACGCCGACGATGATGGTGGTAAACGGCGAAGACGAGCCTGTCAGCGCGTGGCGCGGGGTCGTCCCGGCGGCGGAGGAAGTGAAGCAGGCAATAGTTCACTGACAATAAAGGCCGCCAGGGTTTCCTGACGGCCTTTATTACGCAATCAAGGGCGCGCGGGCGCGATAAATCGCGCCTCTACGCCTATCGAAAACACAGGGTGCGGTTTACATCCCGTCTCCACTTGCACGTTTACCAGTTGATGACGCTGTCGGCGTCGAATATCATATCGACTATGCCCTTGTAGTCCACCTTGTTGCCGCAGGAGACGCCGCGCGCGTCGGCGTCCTCGGCGCAGCAGACGCTCGTCCCGTCGCCCTTGCAGGAGAACACGGCGTCCTGCAGGAAGACAATCTTGACGTCGTCCCCCGCCTTCCTCTGTGAATCCGCCATCTGAAGGGGAAGCGCGTCTCCCTTTCGTCTTACCATGTGCAGTATCTTCATCGCTCCCCCTTAGTATGTGATAACGGCCTTGGCGTCCTTGAGGAGCGCGGCTACCTGCTCCCTGGACATCACCAAAGGCTCCCAGTTGAATTCCTTAACGCCGCGCTCGTCCGCGGACTCCTTCTCCACGACGAACTGGAAATCAAGCTCCTTCAGCATCTCGAGGTGCTTGTTCCAGTCGAAACCGTCCAGCACCGGCTTCCCCTTCGCCGAAAGCGTATATATACCGTCCTCGACAAAGAGCATCGTAAGCGGCGCGTCCCCCATCGAAAGGCCAACGCACGAGCGAAGGGCCTCGAAGTTCCTCACGGTGGAGAAGGGAGAGCGCCTCATCATAGTTACCAGGTTGTCGCCCATTTGTATCCCTCCTCTTAGCAGAACGTGATTAATCTGTCAACGTCGGAGATTATCCCGGAGAATATGTACTGGCTCGCGGAATTGACTCCCACGGCCTTCTCGTGCTCCTCCGGAATCTTTCTCTCTCCGGCGTTGTGATGACACTCCGATATCTGCACCCCCTTCGGGATAAGCCCGACAAGGGGTTCGGTGTACGAGTTGTATACGCCGTCGCACATCATGAATATCTGCACTTCCCTGCCAGACTCCAGGGCCGCCTCGCAGAGTTTGACGACAGTATGCCTGTCCTCGCTCTCCGGGCTGGTCGTGAGCAGGATCCCAAGCTTGTTCCCGGCCATCTACGGATACCTCCTAAGCTTTTTGAATTGTTATTTTCCAGACTGCGTCGCCCGCCTTGTCGACGCCCAACACCTTGTGTCCGGCCTCGGCGGCCCACCTCGGTATTTCTTCGGACGAGAGCGGGTAGTCCAGTATAACCATAACCTGATCCCCGGAAGCCATCTTGGAGTTTATGAACTTCTTTGTCTTCACCGTCGCATACGGGCAGACTTCCCCCTTCACGTCCAGTTCAAAGCTCGCCATCACTCACCTCCGTTTCTGTAATAAATCTGTGTGCCATCAATCCGGCAGAAAATTATACTACCGGAACCAATCCCCCTTCAACATCTTTCATCCCGCGGCGCCAAGATTTTCCCTTGCCCGCTTCATAAGCGCCCGCTCCACCACTTCGCACAGCTTGTCCATCTCGACGGGCTTGTACATATAATAAAAAACTCCCTGCTCCATTATCCTGCTCCCGGTATCGATCGTGTAGTCGTCCGAGATGACGATAACCGGCAGGCGCGGCCTGCACTTCTTTACTATCTGGACGGTCTTGGCGGGCGGCAGGCCTTTAAGGTTGGTGTCAAGTATAACGAGGTCGAGGTCCCGGCCAATTACCTCCAGGATAAGCTCCGAGGCCTCGGTGACGCCGGTTACCTCTCTCTTGTACCTGGCGGCTATGAATCCCTTTATGGTTTCAACCGCGCCGGTGTCGTAGCTTCCGACGAGAACTCCGCCGCCGAAAAACCAGCCTCCGTCCCCGGAGTTGACTTTTGCCATAAGCACCTGTTTAAAGGCCTGTTATAGGCCCGTACATCAGATGCTTGCAAAAGGGTTGCCAAAGGGAGAACTTTCTAACTCGTTGAAAATATTAATATTGAGATATAAAATAAATCGCCGGGGCAACCCCTGTTGTGGCCTTTCTGCCCCAGTTATCCCAAAACTGTCCCAACCCGGTAAAACCGCCCGGAAATAATGCTCAGGCCGCTTTCCTTAGCGCATCGACAAGCTCGCGGAGGTCTACCCTGTCCTCTTCGGCGACGGACCTGAGGCTTCTTGCGCCGCCGCAGCACGAGTCCACGTTAAAGCGGTTGAATACACCCATGGTATTGGGATATTTCCTGATTATTTCGTTTATGCTCATCTCCGGAGTAATCTTGTTTTCCATGTCCTTCCCGCCTCGCTTACCGCGGCTTCTCAAGAAGCGCGCGGACCTTCTCCATGCTCTCTCCCGGCCTGACAGGCGGAAAACAGACGTCTTCCGAACACACGTAAAGTATGGACGTTTTCCCGGGCTTGTAGCCCAGGCGGTCGAGCCGGTCTTTGTCAATCGTCGTGTCGAGCGGCACAACCACCCTGTCCGGGCACCCGAACTTATAGGATTTCCTGAGCAGCTCCGAAAACCCCGGGGCCGACTCCCTGCCCGTTACGTAGAACTCGTAAGTCCTGGAGCATATCCTCGCCGCGGCAAGGGCCGCCGGGGCGGACCATGCCGGGTATTTCCGGATGGCCGGTATAAAAGGGAGCAGCGTCTCCCTCGCCCGGCTTTCGTATCCGCCGCGTCCGGCAAGGAAATGAAGCTTGAGCAAAAGCTCGCTCATCCTTGCGTTCTCATCCTGCGGCTTCTTTCTGTTACCGAGCAGGCCGATTGGCCTGGAAGCATACCAGAAGCCATAGTAACCGAGTCCCTTGGGGTCGTAAAATTCCCTATCGCAAATTCCCGCAACCTTCACGGCGAAGTCCAGGTATTTTTTATCCGCGGTGGCTTCATATGCGCGCGCCGCCGCAAGGCCCGGCATGACCTGGTCGGACAGGGCCAGCACATTCCTGTCCGCGCCCCTGTAATGCAGGACGCCCATATTCTTATTATATAGATTATCCATTATATAATCCAGCGCGCTTAGCGCCGTCTTCAGATATTCCTTTTTGCCCGTCGCCCGGTACGCCTCAAGGAAGGCCAGGGCCGCCCCCCCGTTTGCGTCCGCGAAGAGCGTCCCGTCCGTCGTTATCCCGGCGCCGGGACCCGAAACGCCGGGGCCTGCGCTCCTGCTGTTCATGAACGCGCCCGCTTTTCTATCCAGGAGATATTCGTCGAGGAAACGGGCGCAGGACTTTCCGACTTCGAGGTATTTCCTGTTTTTATATTGTTCGTACGCGGCGAAATAGGCAGACATAAGTCCCGCGTTTAAACCCAGGAGCTTCTCCTTGTGCGGGCTTCTCCAGTCCGGCGTGTCCGAATACCTGTAAAACCCTCCCTCGGAACCGTCGTAAAGACCCGCCGCCATGCCGTCGAGCGCGGCCCTGGCAAGCGGAGCCGGGTCGGTTCCCTTCCAGAACTCCGGGTGCGCCGAGAGATATGTCAGGAAGTCGAGCATGTCCGGCATGGGGAACTTCTTCCCGTTCCCTATGCCTCCGTAGGAGTTGTCCCATACCCCAGCCAGGGCCGAAAGAGAGATTGACGGCAGTATGTTTATGGGATACGATTCCACCGGCTTTTCCGCGCGCGGGGCTTCCGAGGAGGCCTTCAGAGCCTTGTCTATGACGGCCTTGTTCCCCGCGTAATTCCTTGCGAGCGTGACGAGCAGGTTTTTAAGCTCCGGCTCCGTCATGGCGGAAGCGACGGCAAGGACGTAGCCGCCCGGGTTCAGAACGGACAGGGAAGGCAACCCCCGCCGCCCATACCGGGCGTATATGTCGGGCCTTCTGTCGGCATCCACGTATATCGGTATGTAATCCTTTTCTATTGTCTGTGCAGCCGCCGGGTCTGAGGATAGGCTTTTGTCGAGCTGTCCATGCCATGCGCTCCACCTCGAAGATATTTCGATGAATACCAGCCTGTCCTCGGCCCTGGCCCTTGCAAATGCGGCGCTCGACCACTGAACCCAGTTTATATCGGGAGCGGATTTTTTATGCGAGGCCGGGGCCTGCCTTACGGCGGCGGGCATGACGGAGGGCGCGGCCGGATGGTGCGCGCAGGCGGCGGGGATTGCCGCGGCGGCCAGCAACAGCAAAAAAAAACATGTCTTCTTGCCTGTAGCGTAAAAGGACTTCATCCAGCGCCTAAAGAAACTTCAATGCGTAATTTCCCGTATGAGTCGGCCGGGAACCCACGAATCACGAACACGTTTTTTGTTCGCGTCTTTTCCTGTCCAGCCAGCCCTGGAGGATTACCTGCGCCGCGAGCATGTCGATTACCGTCTTCCTCTTCGCGCGCGAGGCGCCGCCCTCTATGAGAGCCTTCTGGACAAGCGCCGTGGTGAGCCTCTCGTCGGTCGTCTCGACCGGCAGGCCGAAACGCTGCCTTGCCGCCCCGGCGAATGCAAGCGCCTTTTCCGCCTGCGGCCCCAGCGAGCCGTTCATATTCATAGGAAGCCCGATTATAATACTATTTATGTCGTATTCGGCAATAATTTTTGCAAGGGCCGCAAAATCTTTTTCTTTGGACTGCCGTCTTATGACGCATACGCCCTGGGCCGTTATCCCAAGCCCATCCGATACCGCGACGCCTATGGTCTTTTCGCCAAGATCAAGTCCGATGACACGCAAAACCTCACCCATTACAGCCTTCCGGAGCGGATTATGCCCCAGACGAGCCACAGTCCGAGAAATACCGCGACGAGGTAGCCGACGATTCCAAGCGAGGGATAGCCGAACATGAGCTTGCCCCTGCCCGCGTGTATTATGACCGAGGAGGCGATTATTATCCCGGTGATTATAAGCGCGAAGGACACCCTGTTCGTGGAGCGGTCGAACTCCGTGATGAACCTCTGGAGGTGAACTATCTCCAGGTTCATCTTCAGGTCTTCCTTGATTATCTTCCTGATAATCGTCCTCAAGTGGCGCGGCAGGTGCAGGTAGAAGTCCGCCTGGTCTTCGGCGACCCGCCCGATCTTCTTCGCAATCTTCCCGGGCGCGTATTTCCCGGCCACCAGCTTATGGGCGTAGGGCCGCGCCGCCTCCATGACGTCGAAGTCCGGGTCGAGCTCTCTTCCAAGGCCTTCCATGGTAAGAAGCGCCTTGTTCATGAGTATGAGCTCGCGCGGGAACCGAAGCCCGTGTTTTGTCGCCAATGCGGTAATCCGCTCAAGGTAGTCGGAGAGCTTTATCTGTCCCAGCCTCTTGGCATAGAGCGGCTCTATGAGGTCAACCAGATCCGCCTTGAACCCGCGCTTGAAGTCATCGAGGTCTGCGTCGTCCGAGACGAAACCCATGTCTATATACTGCCGCACGAGCTTGTCGAAGTCCTTGTTGACAAGGGCAAGGAACGTGTCCGCTATCACCTCGCGGTTTTCCTCCGAGAGCCTTCCGACAATGCCGAAATCCACCAGCCCTATCCTGCCGTCAGCCATAACGAACATATTGCCGGGGTGCGGGTCCGCATGGAAGAATCCGTCGTCGAAGACCTGCTTGAAGAATGCGTTCGTGCCGTTATTTGCGAGGACATGGCGGTCGAACCCCGCGGCGTCGAGCTCGGCCACCATGTCTATCCGTATCCCGGTCAGCCTCTCCATCGTCAGCACCTTTTTGCTGGAATGGGCGCCGAATATGCGGGGTATGTATATCGTCTTGCTGTCTCTGAAGCTTTCCGCGAGCTTCAGCGCGTTGTCCGCCTCCATGCCGAAGTCCATCTCGCGGCGCACGGTGCGGGCGAACTCCTCGACTATTGCGGTCGGGTTGTATACGCGCGCCTCCGGGACATGCTTTTCGAGGAGCGCCGCGACCGCCCTCATAATCTGGATGTCCTGCTCTATGTTTTCCTGGATATTCGGCCTCTGCACCTTCACGACCGTTTCCGTGCCGTCCGGGAGGGTCGCATAGTACACCTGGGCTATGGATGCGGCTGCGGCCGGAGTCTTCTCGAAGGAGGCGAAGAGTTCTTCGAGCGGCGCGCCAAGCTCCGTCTCGATTATGGCCCTGGCCTCATCGAACGGGAACGGCGGCACTTCGTCCTGGAGCTTTTTGAATTCGTTTGCGTAGAGGGCGGTGATGAGGTCCGGACGGCCCGACAGGACCTGTCCGAGCTTTATGAAGGTGGGGCCAAGCTCCTCGAACGCCTCGCGGAGCCGGGACGGGATGGAGCTTCTCTCAGGCTCCGGGATTGCCTTTGCGAACCTGCGGCGGAACGGAAGGGCGCGCGAAAGCCCCGCCTGGGCGATTATATGACCGAAACCCTTGCCCAGGAATACCTGGGCGATGTGCCTGAGCCTGGCTATATTCTTGTAGCGTCGTCCGAGAATAAATGAGCTTAAGGGCATTTATATTTACGCAACGTCCTCGTGACCTGTCTTTATCTCCGCCTCCAGCTTCTTTACACGGACGGAGAGCTGCTGGACCTTCCTGGACAGCGCGTTCATCTCGTCCCGGCTCGCCAGGTTCATCTTGTCGAACGCCGCTCCGAGACCATCCGAGGCCATTCTGCCCATGTCATCCGTCGAGCTTTTCGCACGCTCCATCCACTCCTTCATCAGCTTCGCGCCCTCGCGCTCGTTAAGCTCGCCCTTTTTAACGAGGTCGTCTACAAACTCCTTGACCTTCTCCTGCATTCCAAGCCCGGCGAGAAGCGCCTTCCTTACCATGTCATACATCATGGGCCACCTCCGGAATTATTTATCCCGCAATCCTGCCGACAATCTCGTATGCCAGTTCCAGCGCCTCAGGGAGTTTCGACGGGTCCTTGCCGCCGGCCTGGGCCATGTCCGGCCTGCCGCCGCCTCCGCCGCCGACAATCTTAGCCGTTTCCCTAATTATATCACCGGCCTTTATCCTGTCCAACAAATCTTTCGTAACCATGCATACAAGCGAGACTTTTCCGTCCTTTGCCGAGCCGAGGACGACCACGCCGGAGCCGACCCTGTCCCGCAGCATATCCCCCATCGCCCGGAGTTCCTCCATGTCCTTGTCGTCTTCCTGCCAGGAAAGGACGCTTATGCCGCCGATGGCCTTCAGGCGGCCGGTCTCCAGGGGGTTTACTCCAACCGCCCTGCCCTTTAATTCGCGCACCTCTTTTTTGAGCCCCCGGTTATCCTCGGAAAGCTTCTTCACCCTTTCCGCGACGGACTTCAAATCCGGGGACTTTACCGCCGAAGCCGTCTCAACAAGTTCTTTCTCGCGCTCCCTGACAAGCTGATATGCGCCCTCGCCCGTAACGGCCTCTATCCTTCGCACGCCCGCCGCCACGCCGGACTCGGACACCAGCTTGAAAAGCCCAACATAGGCCGTGTTGCCGAGGTGCGTGCCGCCGCAGAGCTCCTGCGAGAAATCCCCGACCCTCACAACGCGCACCCGGTCTCCGTATTTCTCGCCGAAAAGGGCCATTGCGCCGGTCTTGAGCGCCTCGCTTGTATCCATTTCGGTCACGGTCATGGGAATGGCTTCCAGTATCTTTTCGTTCATAAGCTCCTCGACGCGCTCCTTTTCGTGCGCCGTCAGGGGGGCGAAATGCGTGAAATCAAACCTCAGCCTGTCCGGAGCCACGAGCGAGCCGGACTGCTTGACGTGGTCGCCAAGGAGGTACCGAAGCACGGCATGGAGCAGGTGCGTCGCGGTATGGTTCCTCTCGGTCGCGCGCCTTAATGAGCCGTCCACCTTGCCGGAGATTCTGTCTCCGGCCTTTACCGCCCCGCGCATGACCTTGCCTTTGTGGACATGGAGCTTCGGCAGAGGCTTTATCGTGCCGATAACCTCGAACCTTGCCCCGTCGCTGTACAGCGCGCCCCTGTCGCCGACCTGGCCGCCGGACTCGGCGTAGAACGGCGTCCTGTCGAGGACAAGCTCCGCCTCGTCGCCCTCCTGAGCAACATCAACGAGCTTTCCGCCTTTTATTACGGCAAGCACCTTCGCGTCCGCCTCGGTCTTATCATATCCCACAAAAACAGTCTGGCCGGTCTTTTCGAGCGCGGCACGGTATACCTCCTTCACGCGCTCCTCTCCGAATCCGGCCTGGGCGGCCTTCGCCTTGGCCTTCTGGACCTCCATCGCCCGCTCGTAGCCCTCCATGTCGAGCTTAAGCCCCTGCTCCAGTGCCGTATCGTTCACGAGGTCCATCGGGAAGCCGTACGTGTCGTAGAGCTTGAAAAGCCCGTCTCCCGGCAGGGTATTCGAGCCTTTTGCCCGCGCCGCTTTTATAATCTCGTCGAGCATCCTCGTGCCGTATTCCAGCGTGCCGATGAACCGCTCCTCCTCCACGAGCACGAGCCGCGCGATATATTCGCGGGAGTCCCGAAGTTCCGGGTATACCCCGCCCATCATGTCTGCCACGTTCCCCGTCAGGCGGTAGAGGAACGGCCTGTCCAGGCCCAGGAGCTTCCCGTGGCGCATCGCCCTGCGCATAACGCGCCGGAGCACATAGCCGCGGCCCTCGTTCGATGGTATGACGCCCTCCGCAATCAGGAAGCTCATTGCGCGAAGATGGTCCGCTATCACCCGCATCGAGACGTCCTTATTCGGGTCGTCCCCGTAACTTATTCCGGCGCTATCCGCCACGGCGTCAATCAGCGGCATGAAGAGGTCGGATTCATAATTGCTGCGCTTGCCCTGCACGACGGCCGTGAGCCGCTCAAGCCCCATGCCGGTATCGATGCTCGGCTTCGGGAGTGGGTGCAGGTTCCCTTTTATGTCGCGGTCGAACTGCATGAAGACGAGGTTCCAGATTTCCAGGTAGCGGTCGCAGTCGCATTTCCCGATGCCGCACTCCGGCCCGCAGGAGAAGTCTTCGCCCTGGTCGATTAGAATCTCCGAGCAAGGGCCGCACGGGCCGGTATCCGCCATCTGCCAGAAGTTGTCCTTTTCGCCCAGCCTGAGTATCCGGCTTTCGGGAACTCCGATAAAATCCCTCCAGAGGTTGTACGCCTCGTCGTCGTCCTTGTATACCGTAACCCAGAGCTTCTCTTTAGGGAGCCTGTAGACCTCCGTGAGCAGCTCCCACGCGAACCTTATGGCGTCCTTCTTGAAGTAATCCCCGAAGGAGAAATTGCCGAGCATCTCGAAGAAGGTATGGTGCCGGGCCGTCCTCCCGACGTTCTCAAGGTCGTTGTGTTTGCCTCCGGCACGGACGCATTTCTGGGCCGTAACGGCGCGGAAGTAATCCCGCTTTTCCTCGCCCAGGAACACGCTCTTGAACTGCACCATCCCCGCGTTCGTGAATATGAGCGTCGGGTCCTTCTCCGGCACCAGCGGCGAGGACTTCACGTGCGCATGGCCCTTCGATACGAAAAAATCTATGAATGCCTGACGTAGTTCGCTTGCGGTCAAGGTTTATGTCTCCTTATAACGGAATTCGGCAAAAGGAGGGCCTGCCCCCCTAACATCCAAGGAAGATTATAGTTTTTTAATTTGGAAAAAGCAACTTATAGAAGACGGGCGATTAACTTTTGGGGAGTTAATGTATAACTTGGAACTACTCTCCCGCCAAATCCAGTCCCATTAGCTTCACGCCGGCGGGGCCTCGGTAGGCTGCGCGGGTAACCTTCTCGGAGGAGAACCACGCCCGGCGGAAGGCGTCCTGGATGACGCCGGAGACGCTCCCGCCCTTGATCGGTATGCGTTTACCGCCCTCGACGCGATAGCCCGTGCGTATCTCGCCGGAGAAGTTCCCGGTTACGGGGTTCGGCTCGAACGTGGAGAAACGGAGCAATAAATAGGTTCCGTCGGACAGCAATTCGTCCATTTTACCGGCCCCCGTCTCCACCTCCACATTGGCAAACGCGCCCGTCGGCTCTTGGCCCAGGTAGTCCGAGTATCGCTTGTCGAGCGTCCGCTTTTTGAATATGTTCTCCCGGATAACCTCCACGCGCTTCCTTGCGAGGCCGGTGTCGTCGAAGGGCCCGCTTTTCATCATTCCGGGAAGCTGGGGGTTGGAAAACATGGTCAGGAGCTCGCCCTCCGGATTCTCTATTGCGGGCCTGTCCTTCTCGAACCTGCTCCAGCCCTGGTATGCCGACGACCCTCCGGCGTGGGCGATGAAGGCGTTGAAAAGCGTATCCAGGGCCTCCTCGGCGAAGACCACGTCCGCCTTCCTGTTATCCGGCAGGGCCGCCGTGAGTGAATCACGCGCGTACTGCGCATACTTCCGAAGCGTCTCACCGACATGCAGGTCTTTGTAAAACCGGCAGGTTTTGAACCCGGAAGACTCCACCTCGCCGTGCCCTTCGCCTGTCAGAAGGACGAAGTCGAAGAGCATCTCGGTATCCGCGGAAGAGACATTCAGGCCGAGCGAGTTTACAAGCTCATATTCGGTATAGTCCGCGAAAAGCTCCGAGGACGAAAGCCGCACAGCCGGCAGACCGGCCTCGGGCAGACCGGCCTCAAGCCCCTCCACGGTATGCAGTATTTCCTCCTTTACCTTCCGGATTATCTTGTCCGGGCTGACGGCAATCGAATTGTCCTTTATCTCCGCGCCCATGAATCTCTGGTCGGGTCCGGGCAGAAGCCAGGGCTGGTTCGATACGCGGGATGCCATCTCGGATGCGAGGTCGAGCTTCGGGGCGATGTCGTCGCCCTCGAGGAATACAAAGCTCGACTCGCCCAGGACCTTCTTCCCGGCCTCTTCCCGCTCCTGATGCACGGTAACGTAATATTTCACCGTGTCCACGCGCCGGACGGATTCCACGTCCCCGCGGATGAGGAAGAGCTGGTGGCTGCGTTTTGCCGCCTTCATCACCTGCCAGGCGGAAAAGTCTTTGCGCGCTTTCAGAGCATCGGTAATGTATTGGAGCATTAAACCACCCCGCTCTCCAGGAACAGCGCCGCCGTTCCCTTCGCGCGGAAGGCCGTGATGAACGCAATCGCCGAATCGTACGCCGTCTGCTCGATTTTCTTTTTGCTCGCTTCCGGGATGTTGTCGATTTCCTTATAGAACTGCTTTGTGGCGAACTTTATGTCCTTGTTCTCTTTCTTCGCCCAGTCGCGCATGGCCTGCATGAGGTCGGCGGGCAGGCCCTGGTGGGCGATGTTCTGCCAGTTCGTGCCGACGTTGCCCTTCCTGATGCCGTAGTCCGCGAACTGGCCGACCAGTTCAAGCGGGGTGCCGGTGATGCCGTGCTGGGCAATGTTCACGCCCCACTTCTTTATGGCGTTATACACCTCTCCCGTGCGTTTCAGGTCGATATGGACTTCCTCGCCCGGCAGGTAGTTCCCGTGCTTGGAGCCGTTATTTACGGCAAGCAGGTTCGGCCTTACGCCGCCTGCCTCAAGGCCGGAGATAAAGTCAACGCCTTCCTCGACAGTCGTTATCTCGCCCTCGTAGCCGACGGACTTTATCTCGCCCACCTCGACCTCCAGCCCCGCGCCCGCCGCCATGACGTCCTTGCCAAGGGTGGTCGTAACGATGATGTTATCCGGTATCTGGTTGAACGAGGCGTCTATGGCGATGGAGGTATATCCGGCGTCGAGCTCCGCCTTGATGAGCGCCCTGGAGTCCGCGATTATCTCCGGGTCCTTCGATTTCGTCGTTACGTGGTCGCCGTGGATGAAGAACGGCTTCGTGAACTTCGTCCTTTCGGCATAGTCCATAAGGGTGTCGAAGAATATATACGGGTCCATCCCGGTATACCCGCCCTTAAGGTTCCCTTCCGACTTCGCAAGCTCGAATGCGACAATCGCGTCCAGGTCTTCAGCCGCCCGCATGATCCCGGGTATGACGTGTTTTATGCGCGTATTGCAGGCCATGATTATTACCTTGTGCTCACGGAGCGCGCGGAATATAGGGTCGGAGGAAACCAGGAGGGCCTTTGCGCCGTTCCCCAGTTTCTTCGTTACCTGCGGCGGCCTTCTGTCCATCAGCTTTTGCGCGTTCTGCGTAAGTCCCATAACCCCTCCTAATAGTGGAATATGTAAATGCGAAAGAATGTAGCGTAAAATCAATATTATAGCAGGCAGGGCGGGTTTTGCCAACCGGATGTTATAATATAATGGTCGGCGAGTGGAATTTCAAGCTTTTCCTTGCAGTATGTCTTTGAGACGCATATAATTCGCTTTTGGGGAGGGGCCTATGGAAAAAAAAGAGCGGTGGACGGACATTTACACTACTTATGACGAATCCGAGGCCACGATTATCCGGGGTTTTCTGGAGAATGAAGGCATTTCATGCCGCATCGAGTCGTCCAGGATCTCCCAGATACCGGTTTCCATCGGGAATATCGGCGAGATAAAAATACTTGTGCATCCGGAGGATTTCGACAAGGCCGCCAGGGCCATGGAGGCCGCGAGGGCTCAGAAACCTGAGAGGCCGGGAGGAAAAGCATAGAACACGTGTTCGTGAAGATAAAACACGTGTTCGTGGTGAAATTTAAAAATTTAGATTTTACGAACACGAATCACGTCCGTTCTTGTTTTTCCACGAACACATTCCACGGCCTTTTAGCGAAAGGATCCTCAACTGAGCATTACGCTTGGCGGACAGCTTGAGTTAACCGCAAAAAAATACCCTTCCAGGACGGCGCTTTCGTTTGAAGGCCGGAAGATTTCCTACCGCGAGCTCGACGGCCTGACTTCGGCTTTTGCCGGCTCGCTTTCGTCCCTTGGCATTAAAAGAGGCGGGGCTGTCGCAATCCTGCTCAACAACTCGCCGGAATTCGCCGTCGCATACTTCGGTATTGTCAAGGCCGGGGCCGCAGCCGTCCCCCTGAATACCTTCCTTACAGCGCCGGAAATAGAATATATCCTTTCCGACTGCGGGGCAAAAATACTCGTAACGTCTCCGGAATTCATGGATTTGACAAAGAACCTGCGCGGCATAGAGATTATCTCAACCGGGGGCGCTTTTGAAGAGTTGGCTCGCGGGCGCGGTAAATTGCGCCTTTACGATAACCCCTCGCCCCTTGCGGGAGAGGGTGGAGCTTTAGCGCCGGGTGAGGGCGATGAGGCCGGTCAACCGGTCGCCGCCATTCTCTACACCTCCGGGACGACCGGAAAACCCAAGGGCGTCGTGCTGACGCACGATAACCTCCTTTCAAACGCCCGTTCCTGTATAGATATGTTCAAGGTCACGAGAAGGGATCGTTTTCTGCTTTTTCTACCCATGTTCCATGCGTTTTCGTTTATGGTATGCCTGCTTCTGCCTTTAACCGTCGGGGCGAGCGTAATAATCCTTCGCTCCGTGAAACCCTTCTCGAATGTCATAAAGGCCGTGATATTCGGCCGCGCGTCTTTTTTCATAGCCATCCCGCCGGTGTACAACCTCCTGTCGATGAGGCGCTTCCCACGGCTGATATTGAGGCTCCTGCCGCTTCGGCTCTGCGTGAGCGGCGCGGCCCCGCTTTCACAGGATACGCTTGCGCGCTGGGGAAAAAACTATCCCATCCCGCTCCTGGAGGGATACGGCCTGACAGAGGCGTCTCCGGTCGTCTCGTGCAATCCGCTTGACGGCGCGCGAAAGCCCGGTTCCGTCGGCCTGCCCCTGCCCGGCGTGGAGGCGCGCATACTCTCGGAGGACGGCTCGGAACTGCCGCGCGGGCAGGTTGGCGAGATTGCCGTCCGCGGGCCAAACGTCATGAGGGAATACCTGAATGCGCCCGAAGCGACGGCCGAGACATTAAAAAACGGCTGGCTTCATACGGGCGACCTGGGCCGCATCGACGTGGACGGATACATATTCATAGTGGACAGGAAGAAGGACCTTATAATATCGCACGGCATGAATATCTATCCGAGGGAAATCGAGGAGGCGCTCTACGCCCATCCCGCTGTGCGCCAGGCCGCCGTGGTAGGGGTCTTGGACGAGGGCCGCGGAGAGGTTCCGAAGGCCTTCGTATCCCTGCACGAAGGCCGCGCCGCGACCGAAAAAGAGCTTAAGTCGTTCCTTAAGGAGCGTCTTGCGCTATACAAGCTTCCGCGCCGCGTGGTGTTCATGGACGCCCTTCCGACAAACGCTGCCGGCAAGATATTGAAAAAGGAACTGAAGAAGTAGGGCGTGTTTTTTGCCTTCACATATCGATTACGTCTTCCTTCCTGAACGTTCTGAGCAGAATGTCCGCCGCCTCCGGGTCGAACTGCTTTCCGGATGACGCCTTTATCTCTTCAATGGCCTGCTCGAAACTCACGGCGGGTTTATAACTCTCCGGGCTTGTCATGGCGTCGAATGCCTCGGCGAGGCCGACAATCCTTGCGCCGAGCGAGATGTCGCTGCCTCTAAGCCCGGCTGGATAGCCGGTGCCGTCGTAATGCTCGTGGTGCTGCAGGACTATAGGCACAATATCCTTCCACTGTGTTATGTCCTTAATCATATCCGCCCCTATCTGCGGATGGAACCTGCTTCTTTTTTTAATCTGGTTTTCCACTATATCGAACTTCAGAAAACCCACGTCGTGCAGAAGCGCTCCGAAATAAACCTTCTTTACATCCTCTTCCCCGAGTCCGAGGCTCTTGGCAAGCTTGACGGCGTAACGGGATACCCTTCTCGAATGGCCCTTTTTTTCAGGCATGTAGTTGTCAATCGCTACCATAAGTATATCGAACATGTGGACAAGGTCCGATTTCATTTCCTCTTCCGTTCTTACTCGGTGGATCGCCGAGGCCGCCCTTTCCGCGAGAGAGACCAGGGTCTTTAAGTCGCCTTCCGAAAAGTCGGCGCCGTCCCGCTTGTTTATGACCTCCAGGACGCCGAAATTCCGCCCGCCGAAGACAAGCGGCGCGCACATCACGGCTTTGCTATTAAGCCTGCATTCCCTTTCCAGCTTCTCATCGAAGCGCGGGTCGGATTTTACGTCGTTTACTATTACAGGCCGCCTCTCTTTGGCCGCCCAGCCTGCTATGCCCTGCCCCGGCTGAATCGTCCTGCCCTTCATCGCGCACGCCGCGGCCTTCGAGCCTTCGACATACTCCACCCTCAGGAGGCCTTCCTTGTTGAACAAAAGGAGCGAACTCGCCTCCGCATCCAATACCTCCCTGGCAGAGTCCGCGATGGAATCTATAAGCAGGTCGGAGTATCCGACCTCCTCGAAGCGTTTTGTCGCATTCATAAAAATCCGCATCCGCTCGTCGAGACGCATCAGCGTATCGCCTTCCTTCTTGAAGGTCTTTGACAGATGCGCCAGCCCGAGCAGGGAAAGCACAACGGCGAGGACGAGCACCGCCATTACCCCTATAGCCTTGTCGCCGCTCTCGGTGGAGAACATGGGATATATGTATTGGATGTAAACATAGGCGATTACAAACATGGGTATAGTGTATATCGCGAGCATCGAGAACCTGAATGCCGCCGCAAAGTCATTGAGCGATTTATTGCGCTTCAAATTATTCATAGGCTTCTCCTGTTTTGAGGTTTACGGTTCTGAACAATTTAAATATTACCATATATTTTAAACAAAATAAATTATCTGTTGTTTTTAGTGTATTTCACCTTAAAATAATTATGATTTCTTGACAAACGGCGGGCGTGTCTTTATTATCAAAGGTTGATGACGGCAGCTTTAAAAATTAGATTTTTTGTTAAAAATTCGGAACTTTTTAGCCCAAAGGAGAGATAATGACAAGAAACGAAACCGAAATACGCGCAAAGATACAGGACAGCCTGGAGGCCCTGAGGGACTTTACGGCCAAGAGCCAGGTGCAGCCGGAGGATTTCTTTAAGGTGGCCAGGCAGGCGACTTATATGACGGCTTTATATTGGGTATTAAACGAAGACGTGCCGGAGGAGGTTACAAAACTTGCCGTGCCCATAGCGAAGAAGATGGGCGAAGCGCAGGCGGCTCAGGCCAAGAAAGCCGGCAATTAGCCCGCCATTCCCGCAAAAAAACGGGAGGCATCCGCCTCCCGTCTGTTCATATCCCTGTAACCGAAAACCTGCCATGCATTAAGAACGCGATGGGCCTCGGAGACTCTTTTGCTCACATGCCCGCAACCTAAAACCTGCTATACCGTCGCCCGAAACCAGTTCCCGCTTTATGCCGCCACCCTCAGATCCCTACCGGTGTGCCTGGCGAAGACCATCGCGGTGGTGCGGTAGAACATGTGCGCGAGCTTGGAATAGGGCGCGAATATGAAGAGCTGCGCGATAAATACGAGGTGCGTGACATATAGTATCTGCGCTTCCGCGTACGACCCGACAAGCCTGAATGCCTCCGCCCCAAGGCCGGTTATGCCGATGAAGAAGACAAGATACAGCAGGTTCCAGTCGAAGTTGGAACTCGTCTGCTTCGAGGACTTTGCCCTGCGGTTCCTGATGAGCAGGTAAGAACCCGATATAAGCATGATTGCGCCGGCGTTGCCGAGCCATTTCAGGGGATTGGCCAGAGATGAGTAGTCTCCCGGCTTCCATCCGAGCACGTAGAGGTAAAACACCGCCCAGTTCGTTGTGATAAAAAGGGCGATGAAGGCGAAGAGCGTCAGCATGTGCGGGGTTTTCCTGTCCTTGTTCTCGCCGCACGAGGCGAAGACATTGTGTTTCAGCACCTGGCCGATTGTGGGAAGGATGCTCGGCAGCGCGTTCCTGCCGGTATATTTTCCAAGCCCGGCGGCATCGCAGATGTCGTTCCAGAATTTCTTTATCCCGTATATTGCCGTCAGCACGCCGAGGAGGAAGAGCGGCACGAAGAGCTTGTCTATGTCGTGGGTCGGGATGAAGTTGTTGAAGATGATACGCAGCTTGCCGTCCTTGCCGACCGAATGGTAGTTCGCGAGGACGTTCGTGTGCCCGACGGCCAAGAGCAGGCCGGCTATGACCATCGCCGCAACTATGAGCTGCGCGGCGAAACTGCTTCCGAGAGACGCAAGCGGCTTTATCATGGCGTATTTCTCGATAGTCGCCTGCCTGAGCGCGCCGAGGACATCGCCTGGCTTTGCGCCGCGCGGGCAGTTGGCGGTGCAGTCCCCGCAGTTGTGGCAGAGCCACACGTCCGGGTCGGCGGCGAGCTTGTCCTTGAGCCCCCACTGCGCCCATATCATTTCCTTCCGCGGGAACGGGCTTCCTTCGGGGGCTATCTTGCAGACAACGGAGCATGTCGCGCACTGATAACATTTTTTCAGGGATTCGGCCCCGGAAGCCGTCAAGCCTTTTATAAACCCGAGATCAGGCTCAATAATTGTCCCGTTCATTGTCATCCTCCTAAAAGCCCTTGAATGGGTTGGGGCCCATGGATTTTATGCCTTCGACTATTTTGTCCAGCATCGCGGGAAGCTGGGCGTAATCCGAGGCGGTAACCTGTATCTGCTGGACGCGCTCCTTCTCGAGCGAAAGCCTCTGGAGCGTCTCCTGCACATTGTCCATCCTCTTGCTGCACTGCTCGGAACCCTTGATGAAGTGGCACTGGTAGTCCTCGCCGAACTTGCAGCCGGCCATGATTATGCCGTCCACTCCGCGCGAGAGGGCGTCCGCTATCCAGACGACGTTGACGGAGCCCAGGCACCTGACGGGCACTATACGCAGGTTGTTGTGGTATTTCAAGCGGTTAATGCCCAGCATATCGAGCGCGGGGTATGCGTCGTTTTCGCACATTAGGCAGATAAAACGCATCTGCGAGTCGTCGTCCGAGGGCACGTCCACCGCCTTGATCATGGAACCTATGATGTCAACGGAGTAGTTCTTAAAAGATATTATCCTCTGGGGGCACGCGCCCATGCACACGCCGCAGCGGCGGCAGCGGGTCGGGTTCGGCTTCGGCGTGCCCTTCTCGTCTTCGTCCAGCGTGGAAAACGGACATTCCTCCGTACAGCGTTTGCACTGTGTGCAGGACTCCAGGCGGAACTCCGGGTAGGTCATGTCGCCCGCCCTCGGATGCACCGCCGCGCCTCTCGACGTAAGCTCCACGCACTGTATGGCCTTCATGGCGGCGCCGGATGCGTCCCTAAGCGCCTCGGCCACGCCCATCGGGGAGTGCACCGCGCCTGCGGCGTAGATGCCCGTCCTCTGGGTCTCGTAGGGGAAACAGATATAGTGGGAGTCCGTGAAGCCGTATTCAAGCGTCGGGACTTCAGGCCCCTGGCGGTATTGGAGGTTCAGCACCGGCGCGGGCGTCAGGGGCTTTACGCCCTTGGCCTGGTCGTCGTAGTCCATCGCAAGAGTCCTGACGGGCAGTTCGTTGGATGCCCTGTCGAGAGGCTTCGTGTTCGGGACCATGCCCGTGGCAAGCACCACGAGGTCCGCCCTTATCCCCACCTTTTCGCCCAGGAAGCTGTCCGAGACCTCGACCAGGAGGTTCCCGCTACCTTCCTCCGTTATGCCCGTAACCTCGCCCTTTGTAAGGAATATGCCGGGGTCGTTCTGGGCTTGTTTGTAGTAGTTTTCGTAGAGGCCCGGCGTGCGCATGTCCTTATAGACGATTATCGCCTTTGCCTCGCCCGAGGCCTGGCGGATATAGCCGGCCTGTCTAAGCGATGTCGCGCAACACGTGGAAGAACAGTAGGGGAGGTGCTGCGGGTCGCGCGAGCCTGCGCACTGTATGAACAGCACGCTGCCCGGGGCCTTGCCGTCGGACGGTCTCTTGATGGAGCCGTCCTTTGCCATCTCCTCGAGCTGGACGCTCGTTATCACGTTCACGAGGTTGCCGTAGCCGTACTTGTCCGCGAGGTTCGCGGGGTCGTAGGGCTGCCAGCCGACCGCCATGATGATGGTGCCTATCTTTTCCTGCGCCTCGGCGCCGCCGGAGGTTATGGTGACATCGTACATCCCCGGCGCGCCCGCGGTCTTCGTAACCTCTGCGTTGAGATACACCTTTATATTGCCGTCGGCGCGAACCTGCGCTATGAGTTCGCCGGCAATCGGTTCTTCCGCCTTGGAGAAGTCGCCCGTGGTCGGAAGCTGCATGAACGACTTTGCGTTCCAGCCGCCAAGCGCGCCGGTCTTCTCGACCAGGACGGCCTTGTATCCCATAATGGAAGCATCCAGCGCGGCCCTCATGCCTGTCACGCCGCCGCCGACGACCAGGACGGCCTTTGTCAGTTCCTGCCTGAGAGGCTCCGGCGGCTCCGCCTTCATCGCCTTCGCGACGCCCATGCGGAGATAGTCAGCCGCCATCATCTGGGTCGATTCAGTGTAGACCAGTTTTGCGCTTCCCTGGCCCCCTTCCGCCCCCTCGCCCTCCGTCTTGATTTCCGCACCCGGCTGAGACCAGGCGACGTGTTCCCGCAGGTTCACCCTTTCGAGCACCGTCTGGGGGCCAAAGTCGAAGACGTCGTACATGACCCTGGGCGAACAAGCGCCGATTACGACGGTATTCACGCCGTCTTTGACGTCTGCGGCTATTTTTGCGGAGCCTTCCTTCCCGCAGAGGAAAGGGTTCACCGCGCACGAGGCCGCTTTCAGCTCTCCCGAGGCCACCTTCTCGATCCTCTCCATATCAACGGCATCGGATATGCCGCATCCGGAGCAAAGATAAATACCAAGTTTCCTGTCCATATGGCTAACTCCTGACTATCGACTGCATCGCCTTGAGAGCCGTCCCGGCCGCATCCTGTATGGACGTCATAACGTCCACCGGGCTCTTGGCCACCCCTGTAGAATATATCCCCGGCTTCTGAAGATCGGCCAGGGCGAACCCGTCCTGATTTATCGAAGCCGCGCCCGTGCTTCCCTTCATTTCAGGCTCCATGCCGGTGGCGAGCACCAGCATGTCCACCGTAGCCTTCCTCTTTGTCCCGGCGAGCACGTCTTCCAGCTCGACAGTTACATCACCCGTGGACGGGTCTTCGGATACCGCCGCGACCTTGCCCTTGGTGAATTTTATGTTCTCGTCGGCCTGCGCCCTGTTCAGGAACTTCTCGTAGCGCCCGGGCGTCCTTAAGTCTATGTAGAATATCTCCGCCTTCGAGTCCGCATACTGGTCGCGAAGATAGAATGCCTGCTTTATCGAGGCCATGCAGCAGACGGAGGAGCAGTGCGAGAGGTGGTTTTCGTCCCTGCTCCCGGCGCACTGGACGAACCCTACAACCTTGGCCTCCCTGCCGTCCGACGGCCTGAGTATCTTCCCGCCGGTCGGCCCGCCCGGAGAAGCGAGACGCTCCATCATGACGTTCGAGATGACGTTCTTCATCTTCCCTTCGCCAAGGAGCTTCAGGTTCCCCATGTCGTACGGCTTCCAGCCGGTTGCGTAGACTATTGTGCCGACTTTGAGTTCGGCGGTCGCCGGCTGCTGGCCAAGCTCGACTGCCCCGTATTTGCAGGCCTCTTCGCAGGCCTTGCAACCGGATGCGCACGCCGAGCGGTCAATGGCATATTTCATGGGGAATGCCAGGGTGTGCGGAAGGTATGCCGCCTTCGTCTTGTTCATGCCGTAGTTGAAGCCGTTTACGCGCTCAGCCGGGCAGACCTCCGCGCACTTGCCGCAGGCTGTGCAGGCCGAATTGACATAGCGCGGGTTGGTTTTTATCGTGACAGTAAAATTCCCGGGATCGCCCTGCACATTCACGACTTCGCTCATCGTAAGGACGTCGATATCGGGATTGGGCCTGATACGCCTGAAATTTATCTCCAGGCCGCAATAGGGCGGGCACAGCTTGGGAAAGTATTTGTTGAGCTGGGCCACCCTTCCGCCCAGGTACGCGTTCCTTTCGACAAGATGAACCTTGTACCCCACTTCCGCCGCTTCGACGGCCACGGAAATCCCGCTTATTCCGCCGCCAACGACCAGGATGCTTTTGTTCTCCGCCATACAGCCTCTCCATTCATAATGTTCCACGCGCTCTACCGGCCCTGATACTCCTCGGCGTCCGGATACGCCCGCCCCCGCCACATGGATTCCTTCTATAGCCTGCCCCGGCTCCAGATTGACAATTCAAAACGACCCGGGGCATAACCCGCCGCCTGAATTTCCCATGCAACCTGCCCCGGTTCGCACACGTCCGGGGCGGGAATGACGGCGTAATCTTTGGCGCCGCCACTTTTGCCCCCGCTCGTCCAATCAGGCGGGGCCCGCCGCAAGGCGGGCCTGGCCAGGTTAGACAAACCCTGTTTACTTCGTAAGCGGGACGAGGTCCTTGTGCGGGACCTTCTTCATCTCCCACTCGTTCGTCTTGGGGTTGTACTTCGAGTTCACGAAGCACTTCCAGTTCGTCTCGTCCAGTTTCGGGAAGTCCGACCTGTAGAAGAAGCCGGGGTAACGGGTCTCTTCCCTGAAGAGGATGTGGCGGAGGTGCGCCTCGGCGGTCCAGATGCGGTGGTAGTTCTCCCAGCACCTCATCAGCTCGTGGAGGTCTTTTGCAGCCATCTTATCGGAGTCCTCCTTAAGCCAGGTGAGAAGCTCCAGCGCCCGGTTCATCAGCTTGCCGGAGGTGATGTAGTAGGTGGAGGTTCCGGCGACATACTCGTCCATGATCTTGTTCAGGCGGTACATGAGCATCTTCGGCCTGATGTAGTTCGGGTTGACGTAGTCGTCCGTGGTGACGTTCTTGAACTGCTCGAACGTCCTGAACGGCTTCTGTATCTCAGCCGCGAACTCCTTGCCGCTCTTGGAGATGGTCTGCTTGAAGCCCTTGTTGTCCAGGACGAACTTCACCATCGCCTTCGCCGCTATGCGCCCTTCGGCGTGAGAGCCGGAGGAGAACTTGTGGCCGGAGGCGCCGACGCCGTCACCAGCCGTGAAGAGGCCTTTGACGGTGGTCATTCTGTTATAGCCCCACTGCCACTCGGCGGGAGCTATGTCCTCGGGGCCGGAGACCCAGATGCCGCAGCAGCCGGAGTGGCTGCCAAGCATGTACGGCTCGGTCGGCATAAGCTCGGAGCCGATGACTTCCGGCTGGATGTTCATGCCGGCCCAGAGACCCGCCTGGCCGACGCACATATCGAGGAAGTCTTCCCACGCCTCGGCTTCGAGGTGCTTTACCTGCTTCTCGTCCATCGTCGCCGAGAGGTTCTTCATCGCGGTGGCGGTGTCCATGTATATCGGGCCGCGGCCCTCCTTCATCTCTTTCAGCATCAGGTGGTTCCTGAGGCAGGTGGCCGGGACTGCGGCGAGACCGTAGGGCGGATAGTCCTTGAGCATCTCGCCGTTTGTGGTCATGTAGTCCTCGCCCTTGGCGTTGGTGGCCTTCGCCTTGAAGAGCAGGAACCACGCGCCGACCGGGCCGTAGCCGTCCTTGAAGCGGGCGGGCACGAAACGGTTTTCCATCATCGTAAGCTCCGCGCCGACCTGGGCTGCCATCGTGTAGGTGGAGCCGGCGTTCCATACCGGGTACCAAGCGCGGCCCATGCCTTCCGCGACGGAACGCGGCCTGAAGATGTTGACGGCGCCGCCGGCGGCAAGCAACATGGCGTTGGCGCGGATGTAGTATATCTTGTTCTCGCGGGTGGAGAAGCCGACTGCCGCCGCGATCCTGTTGTCTTCCTTCTCGTCCAGGATGAGCTTGACGATGAACACCCTCTCAAAGATGTTTTCTTCGCCAAGGGCCTTCTTCGCGGCCTCGGCGACGATAACCTTGTAGGACTCGCCGTTTATCATTATCTGCCACTTGCCGGAGCGGACGCACTTGCCGCCCTTATCAAGCGGCTTGCCCTCGTCGCCCGCCTGCTTCCAGACGGGGAGGCCCCACTTCTCGAACATGTGGACGGAGTCGTCAACATGGCGGCCCACGTCATAGATGAGGTCGTCGCGCACGATGCCCATAAGGTCGTTCTTGACCATGCGGACGTAGTCGGCGGGATCCTGTCCGCCCATGTAGGTGTTTATGGCGGAGAGGCCCTGCGCAACCGCGCCGGAACGATCCATCGCCGCCTTATCGACAAGCGTCACCTTGAGGCCGAACTTCTTGGCCCAGGGCATAACCTCGAACGCTGCTCCGCAATTCGCCATGCCGCCGCCGATGAGCAGTATATCGGTATCCATCTCTACTATCTGCGGGTCTTCACAGTATGAAGACGTGCAGCTTTCTCTCTCTAAGGACATATCAAATCCTCCTTGTAGGGCTGACGCAGGGGTCGGCCCCTGCTTTTATGGACTGTTTGTTCTGAATTAAAGCTTCGGCAATGTCTTCCCGGTTTCGGTAAACAGGAGCTGGTCCTTTACGTCGCCCGGCTCCGGCATACCTTCGTAAGGCTTTATGGAGCCTTCCGCGGTGGTCCTGATGGGGAACTTGAACCTCTTGAGCTTGCCGTTGCGGAACTTTACGGTCCACATGATGGAGTCCGAACCCCTGAGAGGCACAACGCTGCCGCCCAACGGGACTATGTCCGCATAGGCCCTGACTTCGATGGCGCTCTGGGGGCATATCTTCACGCAGGAATAGCACTCCCAGCAGGCTTCCGGCTCCTGGTTCCAAGCCTTCATAAGGTTCCTGTCCAGCTTCATAAGGTCGTTCGGGCAGATGTACTGACAGGCAGTCTTGTCCTTGCCCTTGCAGCCGTCACATTTATCGACGTTTACACAACTTGGCATCTTAACCTCCTCCTGTAAATCTTCTGTTTGCGTTTAGCCGTATAACCGGCTTCAGACTGAATGCGTCCAAACTCCCCCTAAGAAAAAATCTGCTTCCTTCCCACCTCCTTTTATCAGAGAATTATGTGACCAATCCTGTTGCTCGTATTAAATTTGTGGCACGACGGATTTTAAATCATCCCGCCGGTCATATGCCGCCTGCGCCCGTCCCGGGTTATTTGCCTTCCGCGAAACGGTGCATCTTTATCTCGACCTTCTCCGTCAGGCCCTCGTAATACTTCCTGAGGATGGTAAGCACCTCCGGCCGGCTGAAGTGATCGGGAACCTCTTCGCCCTCGGAGAGCATCTTGCGGAGCTTGGTGCCGGAGAGTATGAGCCTGTCTTCCTTCCCGTGCGGGCAGGTCTTCATGGAGGCCATGCCGTCGCACTTCTTGCAGTAGAACGTCCAGTCTATCTTCATCGGCTGCGTCTCCAGCGCGCCCTTGGGGATTTTGTCGAAGATGTGGTGGGCGTCGAAGGGGCCGTAGTAGTCGCCGACGCCGGCGTGGTCGCGGCCAACGAGCAGGTGGCTCATGCCGTAGTTCTGCCTGAAGAGCGCGTGCAGGAGCGCCTCCCTGGGGCCTGCATAGCGCATTTCCATCGGGTAGCCGGAGACGACGCAGGTGTCCTTCGTGAAATATTCGTCAACCAGGACGTCTATGGCCTTCTGCCTTACGTCCGCCGGTATGTCGCCGGGTTTGAGCTTGCCGAGGAGCATGTGGATGCAGCAACCGTCGAGCATCTCTATCGCAAGCTTCGCAAGATACTCGTGGGAGCGGTGCATCGGGTTCCTGGTCTGGAAGGCCGCAACGGTGCTCCAGCCCTTCTCTTCAAAGAGCTTCCTGGTCTCGGCGGGCCTCATGTAAACGCCCTTGTAGGTCTCCGGATAGTGGCCCTCGGAGAAGACCTTCACCGGCCCGGCGAGGTTGACGTCGCCCTGCTCCATGACCTTCTGGACACCGGGGTGCTCAAGGTCGGTCGTGGTGAATACGGCCTTGCACTCGTAGGCCTTGTCTATCGAATACTTCTCGTTGATGGTCATGGATCCCATAAGCTCGCCGGACTCACCGTCCACGAGCGCGACTTCCTGGCCCACCTTCAGCTTGCCGGCCTGCTCCTTGCCGGTCGAGAGCGTGATGGGAATGGGAAAGAACGTGCCGTCGGCCATGACGAACTTGTCGCATACGCCCTGCCAGTCGGCCTTTGTCATAAAGCCCGTGAGCGGGGTGAACGCGCCGATGCCCATCATTATGAGGTCGGAGGTCTCCCTGGAGGTCATTTTGACCTGCTCCATTTTCTTCGCGGCGGCTGTCGCCGTCTCCAGTGCCTTCCCCTCCAGGAGAAGCGGCATCAGTTTCTTTGCTTTTCCGTGCGGATTAACAAGCGCCATCTTCACTTCCTCCTTGTTTTATTAAATCGGTCAGAAACCTTGGTGCTAAGGGTTTTGGGGTCACGTCAACAGCCCGTTCGCTACCTGCACGCGCCCCCTGCCCCGTTCATGCTTATACGCATGGCCCTTCACGGAGGGGGAGTTTACATCCTTTCTATATAGGTTTCCAATTAATAATATTAATGAGGGGATAAACGGCAGGCATAAAAGGAAAGCGCCAAACTGGCCCGTAACTATAACTTGTGGAAACTTAAGGGACAACGCCTATATATCGAAAAGTATTATAAAATTTTCTGATGAGCCATAAGAAAAACAAAAACCTGTCCCGCCGGGCTTTGCAAATCCGGGGCAGGTTATTTCAGGGATGCCTTAGAAATTTACGCCTATTCCGGCCTTCGCGCCGTAGAGATCCGTATGGCTCGCCGGCTCAAGGGCAGCGCCAACCGGTTGGCCGTTTACCGTCAAAGTAATGGTCTGCGATTGGCCTATATCCCACCGCTCGTAATAAGGCGTAAGGAACACAAACGCCGCGAAACGCCCGGCTCCGGTCGTATAAATGTCATACGATATCGGGACTTCGACCTGCCAGCCGGGGCGGCTCTTTATGTGAAATGTCGCAGGATCAATTGTATGGGAGATGCTGGTGCTCATCTCCTGGCCGAAGGGCAAAAACAGCGCGGCGTCAACCCCGGCAAGAAGGCGTTTTGTTGCCCTGCACCTGGCCTCCATGCCTATTGCACCGTACCACCAGGTGTAAGTCTCCCTGTAGTCCGGAAGCGTATCCTGGCCGCGCACCCAGTCCCTGTAGCCGACGCCCAGATAGGGGGCCAGCGAGAAACGCCCAGGGTTCCATACCTTGTATCCGAAGTCGAACTCAGTCTTGTAAAATACATCCGGGGTTGTTGCGTTATACGGAACGATGGTCCCGTTGCCGGTCTGCAAACCACCGATATATTTTACGTGGTTGGAATCGAGGTAGTCGAAATCCACCCGCGCGAAGAGTGGATAAGAGAACGCGCGGTCGTACCTTATCTCGGCGCTCAGTCCGTTCATCCAGCCGTTTTCTTTATCGAACACACCGGCGCCGAAGGGCTGATCCTCCGAGTAATGCATGTAGGCCCCGTCATATCCGAGAGAGATCTTAAGCCCGTTTTCACCGGCCCCGGAGGGTTGCGCCTGTTCCGCGAATACAGGCGCCGCCATTGTCAGCACAAATAAACAGGTAATTAGCGCAACCGCCCTCATCTCCGCCTCTCTTTTGATTTTGATAAAGGCTTGCAGGTTTTTTTAGCTCTGCATAAATCTTTTGGAAAGCAATAAGTTGAAATACCCCAATTTACCAAATCTCATAATATTATAACAAAAACCATAAATATTAATTTTCTTGACAAAAATTCACTTCCATGCAAGAGTTTAATTGTTATAAGAATATTAATTATCATTACGAAAGGAGATAAATGAACGGTAGGCAGACTAATTCAGGGCTTGCGTTGAAGACAAAAAAGAGGGGGTTTCCTGTAGGGCGGCTGGGGGCGCATGTCAAGAACGGGATTAACGCAACCTACACCGCCTTTTTCCGGGAGTATGAGAAAGGCGGCCTGCCTCGCATCGGCGAGGCTTCCATAAGGCCGTAGAGTCTTTATGTTGCACTCGCGCCGCAACAGGCAGGGGCAATAACAGCGTGAAAGGCGTTGACAACCGCATTCACATCTTTGATATTGCGCGCAACAGGCGACGGGCCATCCGGCCCCGGCGCCCATGACGGCTGGCTTGCCGGTTACTGCCGATTATTTTTGCCCCGGCTGCAATGCCTGCGGGATGGCCTCTTCTTCCTTTGAGGGCGCGCTCTCGTTCGGCGGAACGGCATTGTCAACCGCCGTCACATAATATGTATACCTGACTCCCGGCGTAACGTCCCTGTCCGTGTATGTTATCCTTGCGACAAGCGTCCGGCTCAGTTTCTTGAACGCCTTTTCTCCTTCGGCCCGCCGGTAAATATTATACCCGGCCACGTCCGGCTCGAACGACGGCTCCCAGGAAAGCAATACCATCCCTTCGCCCCCCACGGCCCGAAGCCCCGCAGGCGGGGGCGGGGCCTGTGTCTTGGCGGGCGTGACGCACACCTCTTCCGATTTATCTCCTTCCGTCAGGGGCGGCTCCTTGCCCCTCAGAGCGGTTACGGAATAGCAATAGGTCTTGCGGTTTATAAGCCCGGTGTCGATAAATTTATTCTCCATTACGGGCCGGGGGGTTATTTTTGTCTGCGTTTTTGCGCCCATTGCGCGCCGATAAACATCATACCCGGCCAGGTCGTTCATCGGCCTTCCGCCTTCGTCTTTAGCGGGAATGCTCCAGGAGAGCAGGGCCGTCATGTTCCCCGCGGAGGCCGTGAGTTTCGATATTTTCTCCGGCGGCATGAGGAAATCCACCGGGAGCGTCTGCGCGGCCTGGCCGTAAAAGCCGTCCCTGTTCATGGGCATCACCCTGTAAGCGTATCTCCTGCCGAAGATGGCCGTCCTGTCCGCCCATACGACCTTTCTGCCGTTTATCGCCGCGCCTTTTGGATATTCAAGGTCTATGTATCCAACTTTTTCAAACGCGCAGGGGCAGCCCGTCCCGCCTGTCGGAACATCCGCGCGCAGCACGAGAAACCCGGCAAGGTCGGCAATCGGATAGTCTCTGGTATTTTTGTCGGGCGCAGTAAAGGAGAGTATCACGGCGGCGGACTTAAGCTCCACGGAAAGGCCGGTCACGGGCCTTGGAAGCACGGTCCCGGGGATTATCAAGTCCCCTTTCCTGCCGCATGAGACAGCAAACAAGGCGGCTGTCAGGACGGCGATTAAAAAAAAGTTCTTCCTCAAACGGGGTTCTCCAAATATAATAAAGACGCGAACAGGCGGCTGCCGGGCGAAATAAATTGCGCCCCCGCAATTGCGCCGCGCGTGTCCGTCATTCCCGAACGACGGGCAGTTGCTATAATTGTTGAGACGGGAGTATAACACACAAACACAAGGGGATTCAATTATTTATGGCGCGAACAAAAGTTGTCGCGACGGTCGGTCCGGCATCGGCCGGCGAAGAAACGCTCCTTGGGCTTATAAAGGCGGGCGTGGATACGTTCCGGCTGAACATGTCCCACGGAGACGCGGAGGAGAAACGCGAGCTAATAAGGCGGATAAGAAACCTGACGAAATCCGGCAGGGCGGAGCCTTTATGCATACTGGGAGACCTCGGCGGCCCCAAGGTGCGGGTAGGCAGGCTCGCGGGCGGAAAGGCGCGGCTGAGCGAGGGCAATACGGTATTTCTCACCTCCGAGGATACAACCGGGGACGCGGAGCGGATACACGTAAGTTACGAAAGGCTCGGAGCCGATTTAAGGCGCGGCTCCCGCATTCTGATAGACGACGGGATGATGGAGCTTAAGGTAATCTCGGCGTCCGCGGGCCTGGTCAAGGCGAGGGTGGTAAAGGGCGGCGTCCTCCTGGAGCACAAGGGGGTGAACTTCCCCGGCCTCCCGCTCGAACTCCCCACCATGACCGGCAAGGACTTCGACGACCTGAAGCTCCTGGTGGAAGAGGATGTGGACTACATCGCCCTGTCATTTGTCCGGAAGGCCTCCGACCCGCTCATGCTCAAGCGCAAAATATCCGAGATGGGTTCGGACGTGCCGGTGGTTTCAAAGATAGAACGCCCTGAGGCCCTTCGGGAGATAAAGGAGATTATAAGAAATTCCGACGCCGTTATGGTGGCGCGCGGGGATCTCGGCGTGGAGATGCCTCTCGAGAAAGTCCCGTTCGTCCAGAAGAGGATAATCAGGCTTTGCCACGAGATGAAAAAACCCGTGATAACCGCGACGCAGATGCTGGAGTCCATGATATGGAACCCGCGGCCCACAAGGGCCGAGGCCTCGGACGTTGCGGGAGCGGTGCTTGACGGCACGGACGCCCTGATGCTCTCCGGCGAGACGGCGTCGGGGAAATATCCCGTCGCGGCGGCAACGATGATGAACAGGATAGCCGCGAACGCGGAGGCGGCCAAAGCCGCGCCGGGTTCGTCCGTCCACCATGCGGATACGGCGGCAACGCCGGTGGAGGTCATCGCCGTTTCCGCCTGCCGGAGCGCGGACGCCCTGAACGCCAGGGCCATAATCTGTTTCACGAGGAGCGGGGACACGGCCCTCAGAATATCGAAATACAGGCCCGGGACTTCCGTGATAGCCGCGACGCCGTCCGAGAAGACTTTCAGGAGGATGAGGCTTTATTTCGGGGTAATCCCGATGCTCGTCCGGCAGGAGCGCGACACGGACGCGATGATACGCGAGGTGGAGCGGGCGGCCCTGGGCTGCGGCCTGGCGCGGCACGGAGACGCCATAGTGGTAACGCTCGGCGTGCCGTTCGGCTCCGGCACGAACCTCCTTAAGGTGCATCATGTCGGACAGTCCTGGGCATAGCAGGCTGAAAAATATCCTGGCGAGGCTCGCGCCGTTTCTTGGCGGGGCGCTCTTCCTTGTCGCGCTCTTCGTCCTTCGCCATGCCCTCAGGAAATACAGCTACCACGAAATTATCGCGCACATAAAAAACCTGCCGGCGCACGATGTCATGACGGCGCTCCTGCTCACCGCCGCGGGCTATTTCGTGCTCACGGGCTACGACACAATCTCCATCCGCTATATCCGCCGGACGCTCGCATACAGGAGGACTGCCTTCGCGTCTTATGTCGCCTACTCCCTAAGCCACAGCATAGGCGCTTCGGCCATAAGCGGCGGCGGAGTCCGGTACAGGCTCTATTCATCATGGGGGCTCTCCGCGGGCGATGTGGCGAAGGTCGTGATGTTCAACGGCATCACGTTCTGGACGGGGTTTACTTTCGTAGGGACTCTGATATTCCTGTCAAGGCCCGCGCCCGTCCCGCCGGGGCTTCATCTGCCGGTGTCGTCGGACTTCGCCGCCGGGCTTGTATGTCTGCTCGTCGTATTATCCTACCTCGCCGTATGCCTCATAAGGAAAAAACCCGTCCGTGTCTTCGGCATTGAGTTCGAGGTGCCGTCCCTCGACATCTGCCTGGCCCAGGTAGTCGTATCCTCGCTCGACTGGCTGCTCGCGGGCAGCGTCCTCTTCGTGCTCCTGCGGCACGACCTGCGCCTGCCGTACCCGGACTTCATCGGCATATTCCTGTTCGCGCAGATTGCGGGCCTTGCAAGCCAGGCGCCCGGCGGCCTTGGCGTATTCGAGACGGTGGCTCTCGTAATGCTCTCTCCGTACGCGCCCCCGACCTCTGTCCTCGGCTCTCTTTTGGTATACAGGGGCATTTACTATATCCTGCCGCTGATTGCCGGCATACTCATGCTCGGCGCGCAGGAGGCGCTCCGGAACAAGGAATTCTTTAAAACCGCCGCGCTCTCGGCCTCCAGGGCCGCGCCGATCCTGCTCCCCGACCTGGCCGGCATAGCCGTATTCGCCGCCGGGGCGATACTCCTCATAACGGGCGCGGCGCCCGCCATCCCAGGCAGGATGTCCGCGCTGGCGGCGCTGCTGCCGCTTCCGGCGGTCGAGGCGGCGCACATTATGGCAGGCATCACGGGCATCGTCCTTCTGTTTCTCGCAAGGGGCCTTCAGAGGCGCATCAAAAGCGCCTACTCCCTGTCTATCCTTGCGCTGTTCTTCGGGATTGTATTTTCGTTAATGCGGGCGTTCGATTACGAGGAAGCGATATTTCTTTTCGCCGTCCTGGCCGGTATCCTGCCGTTTCCGAGGCTGTTCTACAGGACTGCGCCGCTTAAGACGCAGCCGCTTTCGACGGCCTGGCTGGTTGCCGCCGGGCTTGTTATTATCAGCTCCGCCGCGGTCGGACTATTCATTTACAGGCATGTCCACTACACGCGGGAGATATGGCTTGAGTTCGGCTACTTCGCAAATGCGGCAAGGTTCTTCCGGACCACCGTCGGCGCGACGGCGGCCCTTGTATTCATCGCTGCGGGAACCGCTCTTGGCCGGAAAGCGCCGAGACTCGTCCCGCGCGGGATGGAGGAAATACCCGACGCGCCCGGGATTGCCTGCCGCTCCGGACAGACGCCTTCGCACCTTGTTTTCAGCGGGAACGCCCGGGCCATGTCTACGGGAGAGCCGGGGGCCTTTCTGCCGGTGGCGCAGGGCGAAAGAGTGAATATATGCCTGGGCGAACCGGTCGGGCCGCCTTCCGCCAGGACGGAGCTCGCCTGGCGCTTCATGGAATACACAAACCGCGAGACCAGGCCCGCGTTTTACGAAATCCCGTCCGAGAACCGCCAGTTCTACCTCGACATGGGATTGACCCTGACCAAGGTTTCCGATGAGGCCAGGGCGCTTATAACGGACGGCGCAAAAGGGCTTGTTTACCCCGAGGAAGCGGGGTTCGGATTCGGATATTTCGAGGGCGGAATGGCGGCGCTGCCGGCGGATGCGCGGGCGTCTTTCGAGCACGGATCAGGGCCCGCGGAAGGGCTTCTGGTTAAAAATTTACCCGTCGCGGCGCTCTATAAAAACGGTATCGCCGCCCTCGCCCGCGTATGGCAATGCAAAGAAAAATCCGTGCTTTTCCCGGTAGTTATACGCTCAAGACCCGGCGCCGGCGCGCTTATGCCCCTGCTGGCGGGGATTCACCGCCACGGAGCGGAAAAAGGCTTTAAATGGTTAAACTTAGGAACTGCGCCGCTCGATTTGAAAGAGGGCGAAAACACCTTGAAAGACCTCCCCTACGCCCACCGGGAACACTTCGATTCGCCCCCCGCCCTCAGGGAATTCAAGGAAAAATTCAACCCCGTATGGGAACCCCGATACCTCGCCGCGCCGCCTGGCATACCGCCGGAAGAAGTCCTTGCCGAACTGGCCCGGATTTTCAAGATTATCGGTTAAATTTTATATGATATTAAAAACAGCTTGACTTTTCAAACGAGTAATATTTAAATATAAAAAACAACTGATTTATTGAGCAAGGGAATTGGAAAAGACTCTATATCTTTTCAAGGCATTGTCCGACGAGACGCGCCTCAGGATATTGAAACTCCTGGAAAACGGCGAACTCTGCGTCTGCGATATTACCGCGGCGCTCGAGATGAATCAGCCGAACGTATCCTTTCACCTGGCCATTCTGAAAGAGGCGGGGTTCATTAAAGACCGTAAAAAGGGCCGGTGGAACCATTACGACCTCGATTTCTCGTCCATAACGAGCCGGATTTTGCTGCCGACCGCGCTCGAAGGCGCCGGAGGGGAAAAGGTTTCCAATGACAGGAGACGTCTTCTGGAATTCAGGGCTGCCAAGGGCGGAAACGTATGCGCACTGAAGCAGGACGCGGAAAAGGAAAGGTGTCGATGAAGGGCATAGCGGGCAGGCTGTCGTACCTCGACAGGTATCTGACGCTCTGGATATTCCTCGCAATGGCCGTCGGCGTCGGTTCCGGTTATCTCTTCAAGGGCTGGGTCGGCTTAATTACGCGCTTCCAGATCGGCACCACGTCCATCCCCATTGCGGCAGGCCTTATCCTGATGATGTATCCTCCGCTTGCGAAGGTCCGGTACGAGGAAATGGGGCGCGTCTTTAGGAACACAAAAGTCCTCGGCCTGTCGCTGGTTCAGAACTGGGTTGTCGGGCCTGCCCTCATGTTTGTCCTCGCGGTGGTTTTTTTGCGCGGTTATCCGGAATACATGGTCGGGCTTATCATGATCGGCCTTGCGCGGTGTATCGCCATGGTAATCGTCTGGAACGACCTCGCCTGCGGGGACAGGGAATATGCCGCCGGACTCGTCGCCTTCAACTCCATATTCCAGGTGCTGTTCTACTCCGTCTACGCCTGGCTGTTCATAACCGTGCTCCCGCCGATGTTTGGTCTTTCCGGCGCGGTGGTAAAGGTAAACATGGGCCAGATAGCGAAGAGCGTCTTCGTTTATCTCGGTATCCCCTTTATCGCCGGGATGCTTACGCGCCTGACGTTGGTAAGGGCCAGGGGGCGGGAGTGGTATGAGAGGGAGTTTGCGCCGCGCATCGGCCCGATTACGCTTGTCGCGCTGCTTTTCACAATAATTATCATGTTCTCCCTCAAGGGGGAATATATCGTCCGCCTGCCGCTCGACGTCCTGAGGATTGCCGCGCCGCTCCTTGTTTACTTCATCGTCATGTTCCTCGTGTCGTTCTACATGAGCTTTAAAATCGGCGCGACATACGAACAGGCCGCGACACTTTCATTCACCGCCGCGTCAAACAATTTCGAGCTTGCCATTGCCGTCGCGGTCGCCGTTTTCGGGATAAACTCAGGTGCGGCTTTCGCGGCTGTAATCGGGCCGTTGGTCGAGGTCCCGGCGCTAATCGGCCTGGTAAACGTCTCGCTGTATTTCCGGAAGAGATTCTTCTGCCCCCGCGCCGGCCAAAGCGGCGGGTTTATAAAACGCCCCCTGCGTTAAAAACTCAAATAACATCACGGAGGTGAAGCATGACTGACGCGAAGAAATATCTTGAAGCCGGACTGATGTTTCACGGGCACAAGTGCCCCGCAATGCCTATGGGACTTCGGGTTGGCGGGGCGGCAATGAACGCTCTGGGCGTGGAACGGGCCAGGGACGGCCAGTTGATAGCCCTTGTGGAGATAGGCGATGCGCATTGCGCGACATGTTTCGCCGACGGCGTGCAGATGATTACCGGATGCACATTCGGCAAGGGGAACATAAAGAAGCTCAACTACGGGAAATGGGGCGTTACGCTGGTGGATAAGAAGTCCGGCCGGGCAGTGCGCGTCGCGCCGAAGGCGGAGGCGATGGAAGCTAACAGGAAGACCGAGTTCTTCACAAAATACCGCGAAAAAGGCATTCCGGCCTCACAGGTGCCGGACGAGGTTGTAGACCCTCTCGTGGAACGTGTTATGAACGCCCCGGACGACATGTTGATAAACATCGGCGAGGTAACAAGCTATAATTGGGAAGAATCGCCTCACTCCTTCAATTCCTTTGTTTGCGAATCCTGCGGGGAAATGACCGTGGAGCCTTACGGGCGCATACTTGGAGAAAAGAAGGTCTGCATCCCATGTTATGAGAAGGCTACCGGCAGAAAAAGTGTTGCATAAATTCTCCATCCGGCGGTGTCTCAAACAAAAAAGGGCGGCTTGTAATGACCGGGGAACCGTTGCATAACGAAGGAGCAAGGCCGGCAATTTCGCTGCCGGCCCTGCTCCTTGACTTCCTGAAGATAGGAGCCATCGGCTTCGGCGGCGGTATGGCGATAATTGCCCTGATGGAGCGGGACCTCATCCGCAAAAGGCGCGTGCTGGAGGCGGAGGAGTTCCTCCAGGGGGTGGGGCTTGGCCAGGTGCTCGGCCCGTTCGCCGTGAATACCGCCCTGTTCGTCGGGAACCGGCTATACGGCACGTTGGGTGGACTTGCATGCGCTTTTGCGTTCATGGCGCCTTCCGTTCTAATTGTAATTTTGCTCTCCTGGCTGTATTTCAGCTTCCATGCAATCCCGGCGCTTCAGGGCGCCATAGGAGGTTTGGGGCCCGTAGTAATCGCCCTTATACTTGTCGCGGCGTGGTCGATGGGGCGGAAGGCGGCTCGCTCCTGGCCGTCCGTACTGATGGCGGCGCTTGCGCTTGCGCTCTCCCTTTTCAAGATAAACGCAGTCTATATCCTTGCGGGTGCCGGCATTATAGGCTTAATCGCCGGGAAGCGAATCAATACCAAAGATAAACCACCGAAAAATGCGGAACAGAACAAGCCGCAGACATCCGGCGGAGGAGGCGCCTCTGTTACCGGGATAGCGGCGCTCCCGGCTGTCGGTTCCGTATCTGCGGGCATATTTAACATCGCATGGGTATTTCTTAAAATCGGGTTCATTTTTTTCGGTGGCGGTTTCGTCCTGATACCCATCCTCCAACAGAGGCTGGGGGCGCTCGGATGGCTCACGCAGAAAGAATTCGTGGACGGAGTCGCAATCAGCAATCTTACCCCGGGCCCAATCGCCGTCCTGGCCACCTTCGCCGGTTTTCATCTTCACGGCGTATTGGGTGCGCTTGCGGCCACACTTGCGCTGTTTACTCCCGCCATGATACTTATGACCTTAATGTCGCGCGAGTATTCGCGCTTCAAGGACGCTCGGTATTTCAAGAATTTTATGGGTGGCGTAACACCTGCCGTAGTGGGCATGGTTGCAGGTGCGGCCGTGCTGCTGTCGCCCGGGATACTTCACGACATCGCCGCCTGGGGTCTACTGGCGACAGCCCTTTTTCTGCTGGCGCGTTTCCAGTGGCATCCCGCATGGGTCCTCGCCATAGGAGCCACACTCGGCACCATTGGCATCGTCAGGTAAATTTCTCTTCTTGAGGCGGCATGAGAATAGCGGTCTTCGGAGATATACACGGCAATATCGACGCCCTCGGGGCCGCATACCGGGCGGCCATAGAGCGTAAGACCGACAGAATCTACCATCTTGGCGACATCGGCGGTTATGCGCCCTTTGTCAACGAAGTCGCGGAATTCCTTGCAGAGCATAATATCGAAGGCGTGCAGGGGAACTACGATGAAACCGTCGGCAAGGATAAGGAACACTGCGGATGCCGGCATGAAAACGAGATGCAGGCGGAGATGATGGGGCTGGGTTTTAATTGGACAAAGAAGCGCGCGACTCAGAAAACAAAAGAATATCTGCTAAGCCTGCCGTTCAGGATAACCTTTACCTGCGAGGACGTTAACATCGCGCTGTTCCACGCAACACCGACCAAAAACAACCTGTACTGGACCGAGGATAGAGACAACGGCTTTTTCTTGCGGATGGCCGCAAAGGCGGATGCGGACGTGATGGTTTACGGGCATACGCACAAGCCTTACAGAAAAGACATTGGCGGCAAGGTATTCATTAACGCCGGAAGCGTCGGAAAACCCAGGGACGGGGATTCCCGCGCCTGTATCGTCTTGCTTGAAATCAAGGGAAGAACCGTTGCATCGGAGTTTTTAAGACTGCCATACGACGTCGAGCGGGTCGCGTCGGCCATTGTTAAAAACGGCCTGCCGGGATACTTTGCGGACATGCTACGTGAAGGCAGGTAGCCTGAAAAGGGCCGACACGACAGCCCTTGCAAAACATGTCGATTTTTATTATAATACCAGAGTGGGGGCGACAGGCTTCGACGGGAACATCGAGGCTTGGGCTGCATGCCGGGTTCCACCGACCCGTAACCAGGTGGACAAACATACTCGCCAACAACTACGAGTACGCCTTAGCCGCTTAAGCGGCTAACGCCCTTCCGGGCTTTGGTTTGCGGAGCCTGGAGCAGGGCGTCATAATCGCAGACTTTTTCCCGCTTTCCTTCCCGCGAGGGCGGGCTGAGACCTTGGCCGGGACAGCCTCCAGCAAGGAGCCCGCCGGCGGGCGCCTTTAGGAGGTTAAACGTACGCCGGATAAGCATGTAGTGGCTCAATGTCAAGGGTTTTCGGACGCGGGTTCAACTCCCGCCGCCTCCACCAAAATTTCCCTTTAAAAACAGGTAGTTAGAATTTTTAACTGCCTGTTTTTTGGTGCACAAAAGGTTCACAAAATGGTTCACAAGTCCAGTTTTAAATCCTTTCTTTAAAACCTTTGGCCAACTCTAATTTTATTTGAGCCTGCGCACGCATCACCTTGGGCGACAGGTCTGATTAGGCTACACTGTACGGTGATTATTTCGAGTAACAAAAGACGAGGGCGAGACGAGTATGTCTGAGTCCCAGCAAAAGAAGAAGAAACGGCAAAAGTTTCTGGAAGAATATCCGTACTGCTATTTCTGCGGCGGAGTCAATCCCTCCACAACGATCGATCACGTTCCGCCACGGGCTTGCTTTCCAGATGGATATGCACCTGATGGTTTCGAATTACCAGCTTGTAAAGCCTGCAACAAAGGGACCAAGAAGCAAGATCAGATTTTCGGCTTCTATTCAATGGTCTTTGATTTTGATGAATCGAAGATGAGTCTGGAAGAACATCTGAATAAGATGGAGAAACTACGGAAGGGCATTAACAACAATTATCCTGAAGTCATACCCGATAGAACATATCCGGTGCATCGAGTAGGTTCCATCATTACACCTAAACCAGCGGCGTACACATTCCGTGCACCACCTGATTTGGAAGATGCGATTAAGGTGATGGGCATAAAGCTAACCCATGCTCTGTACTTTCATGAAACCGGCAAGATTTTAATTCCGGAGCATAAATTCTTTACTTCCTCATACCAGCCGCAACTCGCGGAGACTAAAAACTTGACCGCGTATCTTGCATCGCTTCTGCCAAACCAGACAGTAGGCATGCGTCCAAATATCAGGAACTATGGAGATCGCTTCCGATATAGCTGGGGCTATAAAGAAAGGGAGGATTTCTTCTCCTACTCGGCTCAGTTCGGTCATGGCATTATATTGTTGGGAATTGTATGTGGTCCGGGAATCAAGCGGCCCGACGGTCCCGGTCCGCTGAGTGATGCATCTAATTGGCTGAGCGGGGCATGTGGAGCTGGCGCGAATGCGGAAGCGACATCGTGATTGCCAGAACTATTGATCCCGGGATAGCAATATCAGATTGAACGTCGGATTGTTGATTAAACTAGCCGGGCGTAGCCTATGCTCCTAGCAAGCAAATAACCCACTTGCGCGGACTTTCTGCTGGGATAGGATAAGGGCGCTTAACCATTCAAGAAATTCTTGATGGATTCTTTTGTTGTGTCTTAATGCGCCTTATAAAGCCAGCGGTAGGAATAATTACCAAACCACCCCCGACTACCATGATCATCTTATAAAAGAATATTTCATTTTCATAGGGACGATCATGCATTGCGCCACCCGGTGGTCTACGATTGTAAGGATTGACATATGTTCCGTCTTGTCTGGTATAACCGGAAACGCTGACGCTGGCAGGGGTCAAGTACGTTTTCGCTTCTTCATAAGCGGACATACTTTTCCAGAAGATAAGCACGCCCAGTATGATGAGAATTAAATGCACTAAAAATGTTTTCTTTGACATGTTATTCATGTGCGAGTCGATCTATCGTCTGGCACAATCTTCTCCAAATGGTTAGCTCTTTTACAACATCAGGATTGCCGTTAGCATACATAAGGGCTGTTCTGTTGTTGCTATCTTTTGCAAACATATCAGCGCCCTGCCGGAGTAGTTTCCTGACAACATCAACATGACCTTCTTCGGCAGCCAACATAAGGGCGGTCCGATTGTCACTATCCTTTGCGTTCACGTCAGCGCCATGTTGTATTAGTTCCTTCACAACGTCAAGAAGGCCTTCACAGGCAGCATCCATAAGCGCAGTCCAACCACTTTTGTTTTTTGCGTTTACATCTGCGCCACGGCTGATAAGTTTCCTGACAGCTTCAAGATGACCGATGCTTGCGGCATACATAAGGGCAGTCCAACCGTCACTGCCTGTTGCATTCACATCAGCACCATGGTCAATTAGTTCCCAAAACATATTAACATCGAGGTCACCTAAAGCCAGGGCGGTACTGCCGTCTTTAAGTTTTGCATTCACATCCGCGCCATTGGCGATTAATTCCCTGGCAACATCAATATGTCCTTCACAGGCTGCATACATAAGGGCAGTCCAACCATACTCATCTTCTTTTGCATTAACATCCGCACCATGTTTTACAAGTTCCCTGACAACTTCAAGATGGCCTCCATAGGCCGCAGCCCTAAGAGCAGTCCAACCGTGTTCATCTTCTTTAGCATTCACACCTGCGCCATTATTGATTAACTCCCTGACTACGTCAAGGAGGCCTTTTTTAGCAGCAGATATAAGAGGAGAGGGACCATCTGAGGCTACTACAATAATTTCGTGGGATAAGAGTTCCAATCCTCTTTTAGCGAGATTGGTATTGCGTTTGATTAAATCATGTTTGTTAGACGGAATAAGCGCACTGGTGTTGTTTTTCCGGTCATCCATAATTGTTTCCTGCCGCACCTATGTTAGACAGCTTAATGTTTATGTACGAAGACTTTTTCCATCATCGTAATTTGGTTTCAAATCAAAACGCCAGAGTCTCAGCACCTTTCCTCTGTAGTCCTGTGGGATAAGAATACTTAATTCATCTGGTTGCTGATTCGGTGTTAATTTATGAATACTCCCTTCTTTTGCTGTCAAGTAATTGAAATGCGAACTAATCATTTCGCTTAATGAACCTATTATTGCAAATCCCGGCTGCCTATCCCATTCCGCGGGTGAAACTATAAATTCTGTGTAATCAAGTGACTTTGCCCTGATTTAGTGGACACACCGAAAAGCAAGTAGTAATCTACTGACTTGGAGGTGAGTTCATGAGCGAGAAGGAGGTAAGGCGTAAGTTTAGCCGGGAGTTCAAGGAAGAGGCGATCCG
>JAJYHX010000012.1 GCA_021784575.1 Nitrospirota bacterium | reverse complement strand
GCGTGCGGTGCGTATCCATTACCCTTCCCGTTTCACATGCGCCCTGAGGGGCCAGCCGGTGCCCCTGAAGGGGCATCCGTCTGCCCCCTCAGGGGTCTGTGCTTCAATAGCACGTTCCCATATGGAAACCCGATTATCCTGCAAGCCGGATAATCGGGTGCTCCCGTTTCAAAAATCCGGATGAAACGGGAGCCTTATATGAGGAATTTTTGTTTGGAGTTTGTCAGATTAAAACAAGGGATAGGCGCGAGGCACAACACGGGTTCGAGTCCCGTAGGGATCACCAAAAGTCCCGGCCCGCCCTAATTGTTCATTGCAACCCTGTTGTTTTTAGTCCTCAGCACGCTCTCTCCCGGCGCGTTTATAAGATCTTGGGTCAAAAGCCCGGATATATAGCCGGTCAACGCGGCTGATTTTCTTTTGTTCACGCCGGTAAACTCGATTGCCATGCCTGGCGGAATCTTAAAGAAGTCTCCGTAAATTCCCTTGTTATAAATAACCGTCCCTTCGAAATCCAGAACCTCGCCATTCATCTCAAGCAAAGCCTTCACCTGGGTTCCCACCGGGAATGGATTCTTCTTCCTGACATACATCCCGCCCTCTGAAAGCGTCTCGGTAAAAAGTTCGAACTTCTCTTCCGATTTTATCAATGTTACCCTTGATACATGCTGGACACGTATATGTTTCCTTCTCCATCCTACGGTTCTGAAAAAAACATCCTGAATTATATAGTGCAAATCCTCAAACATTATCGGTTTGGTAAGATAGCCGGAGCATCCGAGCGCCACACATTTTTCGACGGTTTCGTCTTTGGCGTTGGCTGTGAGCATTACAACCGGTATCGTGGACGTCTTTTCGTTTTTCTTGATTTCGGCAAGGACTTTTATGCCATCGATCATAGGCATCTGGATGTCGAGCATAACAAGGTCGGGCGGTAATATATTCAAAAGTTTCAGCGCTTCAAGGCCGTCCCTGGCTGGAATTATGTTGTACCCCATCCTCTTTAGCAGGATTGCCATGTACATTACGAAGGTTTCGGAATCGTCAATCAAGAGGATTACCTTTTTGTTGAAAGGCATCGGGTTTAGCTCCTTTCTGTGGCAACCGCATAACCGTGATAAATAAAAAGCCTGCCCCCATAAAAAGGGGCAGGCCGAATAAAGCTTTGATTACGGCAGACGCTCGACCATGGGAAATCACTTTAAGGCCGCGCCTTTGTGCCCTGCCCTTTCGGATCAGGTTACCTTTTTCGCCAAAAAGCTATATTTAACAAGCTATAATACAGTAAAGATATGCAACAACAATACCCGATAAAATCTTTTTGGACTATTAAAAAAAATTAAATAGTTAGCGGTAAACAAATAACCAATCTTACTTAAAATCTGCTCAATAACGCTCAAGAGCTGTTGTTATTTCAACAGGTCGCCCCTCAGCAATACCCATTGCGGTATGTAAATCGGACGGCCTTCAAGTAATTGAGCTTGTTCTCTTATGCCGGGTCTTCTAATCTTTTCATAGCTGTATCTGTATTCCTTCCCCGGTTCCGGCCCCAGGTCAATATAATACCCTTCGCTATTTTTATGCCCCTTTACTTTCATTTCGCCCGTCATCGCCTCTTTCCTGGTGAAGACACCGTTACCCTTTTCGTCTATCAGCCTGTATTGAAAGGGCGGAGCGCCGTTTATGCCCACATCATACCTAAAGATATGTCCGCCCACCGAATAAGACCGGAAAACCGACCCGTCCGGGCTTTTATATGTCCTGATGTTGATTACGGTGGGCGGCTTCTTGTCCCCTATAAGCTGGTTCTCTTCAAGTATCAATGTAGCCTTGGACACGTTCGGGACAGGATACCCATGCTGCCGGACTGCCGGTTGGGACGGCGGCGCGCCAAGCATCAAGGCCGTAACGGCGGAAAGAAGATAGACAATCATACCCACCCCCTATACTTTAAATATAGCATCATATTCGACCGCTTAAGAAAATAAAAAACCGCCGAAAACCCACCCGGCGGTCTAAGCTAACACTTTCTTTTGCTACTTTTCTTTCTCCGAAAGAAAAGTAACTTAAAAATCCATCTGCTTGCGGATTACCTTTCCAAGCACCCGCATCTCCCTGGTCATTTCCTGATCGTCGTATTTCGGATTCAGCGGATGCATTACCCAGACACCGCGGTATTTCTTGATCTGCTTGAAGGTAGCCTCTTCTTCCGTGTCGTTCTTGATAATCACATAATCCCCCGGCTGCGGCTGTATCTCCGGGTCGATAATCACGACCTCTCCCTCGCGGAAAAGAGGCTCCATGGAATCGCCCTTTACGCGCATGGCAAAAAGGTATTTGCTCTGGAGGTCCGTCTCGACGTATTCCTCGGCGACTCCGGGATAAGGATATTTATCCGAGCCGGATGCGAAGCCGCCCGCCTGCACCCACGTAAGGACGGGAACCTTGTTGTAATGCACCGGCGTTTCCCTTATGAGCTTCTTCTCGAAATATTCCTTGAAATCCACCGGGGCTTTTTGATGGTAGGCGGTGAAGAGAAGATCCTTCGGCTCTATCCCCAGTTTTTTTGCATAGACAAGCAGTTGCTCGTCCTTGGGGATATGGTCTTCGCCGACAACTTTCCGGAGTAGCTCGTAAGGAAGCCCCAGAACCTGGGCGCACTCCTTGACGGTGCTGAACCCCTTCCTGTTAATAGCGTCTTTTATCTTCTGCGCTACAGTCTTCATAAGGCCCGCCTTACCACCCCGGTGGAACCGCAAGGGATTATGACAACAGGGAATCGACCTTCGATTTAAGCTGCGCCTTTGGCACCGCGCCGACGACCTGGTCAACCGCCGCGCCGTTTTTGAAGAACATAAGGGTCGGAATTCCCATTATGCGGTACCTGCTGGCAATATCCGGATTCTCATCCGTGTTTAACTTACACACCTTTATTTTGCCGTTATATTCCGCCGCTATCTGTTCCACTACGGGCGCCACCATCTGGCAGGGGCCGCACCACACAGCCCAGAAATCGACCAGCACCAGGCCCTCCGCCTTGAGGACGTCTTGTTCCCAACTGGCTGAAGTAACTTTTAAAGCATTCTCCCCCATTAGTTCCTCTCCTGTCGTAAAGATACAGATAAAGAGAGCCGCTCCTCCGAATTTGAAAAGCGGCGCTTGTTTAATATAGGTTACTTTTATATATTAGTATGTTTTCTCAGTTTTGTCAACAAAAATAACCTTGATATTTCAAATGCCTCAGTAAGTATATTTAGGAAATAAAAAAACGGGCCCTCGGATATGGGGCCCGTTTTCAGCAGATTTAATACATGCCGCCCATGCCGCCCATGCCGCCGGGCATTCCTCCGCCGTGTTCCGGCTTATCTTCCGGCAGTTCGGTTATCATGGCCTCGGTCGTCAGCATAAGGGACGCGACTGAGGCCGCGTTCTGGAGCGCGGTCCTTGTAACCTTTGTCGGGTCTATGATGCCGGCTTTCATCATATCGACATACTGCTCGGAACCGGCATCGAAGCCTTCGGTGGTCTTCATCTCGCGCACCTTCTGAACGATTATCGAACCTTCGAGACCGGCGTTGTTGACAATCTGGCGTATCGGCTCTTCCAGCGATTTCTTGACGATGTTCACTCCGATTTTCTGGTCGCCGGAGAGTTTCAGGCTGTCAAGCGCCTTTACGCACCGCAGCAGCGCGACTCCGCCGCCGGGGACTATGCCCTCTTCGACAGCCGCGCGGGTTGCGTGAAGGGCGTCTTCAACGCGGGCCTTCTTCTCCTTCATCTCCGTCTCAGTCGCGGCCCCGACTTTTATTACGGCAACGCCGCCGACCAGCTTCGCAAGCCTTTCCTGGAGCTTCTCGCGGTCGTAATCGGAGGTGGTTTCCTCTATCTGGGTCTTTATCTGCTTGACGCGGCCCTGAATCTTGTCGGCTGCGCCCACGCCTTCGATTATGGTGGTGTTGTCCTTGTCAACGTGGATCTTCTTGGCGCGGCCAAGGTCGGTCATTTTCACGTTCTCAAGCTTTAATCCGAGGTCTTCGGATATGACCTGTCCGCCGGTCAGGACGGCTATGTCCTCAAGCATGGCCTTGCGTCTGTCGCCATAGCCCGGGGCCTTGACGGCGCAACAGTTAAGCGTCCCGCGGAGTTTGTTCACGACCAGGGTGGCCAGCGCCTCACCTTCTATGTCTTCCGCGATAATCAGGAAAGGCCTGCCGGACTTGGCTATCTGTTCCAGTATGGGAAGCAGGTCTTTCATGGACGATATTTTCTTCTCGTGGATAAGTATCAGGGCGTCTTCGAGCACGACTTCCATCCGCTCGGCGTCCGTCACAAAATATGGAGAAAGGTAGCCCCTGTCGAACTGCATCCCTTCCACAACGTCGAGCGAGGTGGACATGGACTTCGCTTCCTCTACGGTTATGACGCCGTCCTTGCCCACTTTGTCCATCGCCTCGGCGATAAGGTCGCCTATTGCGGGGTCGTTGTTTGCGGAGATAGTGCCTACCTGGGCTACTTCTTTCTTGTCCTGGGTGGGCTTGGAGAGCTTCTTAAGCTCCTCGACGACTGCCTCCACGGCCTTGTCTATGCCGCGTTTCAGCTCCATGGCCGACGCGCCTGCCGTAACGTTCTTGGAACCCTCGCGGTATATCGCCTGCGCGAGGACTGTCGCCGTGGTTGTGCCGTCTCCCGCGACATCCGAGGTCTTCGAGGCGACCTCCCTGACCATCTGCGCGCCCATGTTCTCGAACGGGTCCTTGAGCTCTATCTCCTTCGCCACGGTCACGCCGTCTTTTGTGATTGTCGGCGAACCGAACTTTTTATCTATAACGACGTTCCTGCCCTTTGGTCCCAGGGTAGCCTTAACCGCCTCGGTGAGCTGGCTCACGCCGCTTAATATCTTGGCCCGCGCCTCCTCGGAAAAAATAAGCTGTTTTGCCATCTTTCAAACCTCCTTGAATTTTAATGCCGGCCTTCCGGCTTAGGAAATTACCCCCAGGACTTCTTCCTCCTTGATGATCAGGTAGTCCTCGTTGTCGATGTTTATCTTGCTTCCGGCGTATTTGTCGAAGAGGATAACGTCGCCAGTTTTTACCTCCTTGACTTCCTTTCCTACCGCCTCAACCTTGCCCTTCTGGGGTTTTTCCTTGGCTGCGTCCGGTATGTAAATACCACCGGCAGTCCTCTCGACTTCCTCCATATACTTGACGAAAACCCTGTCCCCCAACGGCTTGAAACCCATGATTCTTTCTCCTTTCTCCTTAAGAATTTTAAGGCATTCGTAAGCCCGGAATTTTTATTAGCACTCATTTTAATTGAGTGCTAACGGTAGAACAAAATATACCATGCTTTTTCTAAAAATCAACTAAAATTTTCATCAAAAGTATAGCAGAAATAAAAAATGTCTTGAGGGGAATTGTATACGGCAAAACAAAAAGGGGAGCGGAAAGCTCCCCTTTTTGTTTATTCGCTCCACACCGCCTTTATTTATTCTTCCCGGAGGTATGGTCAAGTATGAGAAGACCCTTAAGGAGGTCCTTGGCCCTCTGGAGCTGATAATCGTCTCCCGTCTTCAGCTTGGAAGGCACGGGCGTGCTCTCCGGCGTCTCGTCTATCTTCGGCTCATTTGGGGTCGGGCCTATGCCGCTTACCGAGACATCCCCCTTGTTAGCCCTGTCCGCCGCGCGCGCCTTGTTCTTGAGGGTATCATTATTCAGGTGGCCTTCGAGGTCAACCTCGCGCAGAGCATGCGGATAGCCTGTAGCCCCGGCAACCTTGGGCTGCTTTACGACTATGTCCGGAGTGATCCCCACGTCCTGTATCGAGCGATTTTTAGGCGTGTAGTATTTGGCCGTGGTCAGCCTCAGGCCGGAACCGTCCGAAAGGCCTATTACCGTCTGGACGGAGCCCTTGCCGAAGGTCTGCGTTCCCATTATTACGGCGCGTCCCCAGTCCTGGAGGCAGCCGGACACTATCTCGGAAGCTGAGGCGGAGCCTCCGTTGACCAGTACTACCATCGGGATATGGGTCATCGGGCTGGACTGGCTCGTGAAGAACTGGTCTTTCTCGCCGTTTCTGCCCTTGATGTACACTACGAGCTTTCCTGACGGCAGGAATTCTCCCGCGACATTAACCGCCATATTGAGCAGGCCCCCAGGGTCGTTTCTAAGGTCCACGATAATCGCCTTGACCTTGTTGTCCCTGAAGGTTTTCAATGCCTTCTCGAGGTCCGAGTCGGTCTTCTCCTGGAACTGGCTTATGCGGACATAGCCTATTTCTTTGTCGAGTATTTTGGATTTCACGCTCTTGATTGTAATGATGTCTCGCACAAGGGTAAAATCCTTCGGTTTGGCAAAACCATCCCGCATTACGGTTATAGTTACCTTGGTGCCCTTCGGCCCCCTCATTTTGTCCACGGCCTGGGTTAAGGTCATGTCGCTTGTGGGAGCGCCGTCGATTTTTATTATCTTGTCGCCCGCCTTGATACCCGCTTTGTCAGCCGGGGTGTCTTCTATCGGGGCTATAACCGTAAGCGCTCTGTCTTTAACGCCTATCTGTATCCCAAGGCCTCCGAATTCGCCCTTGGTATCGACCTGCATGTCCTTGTATTCTTTCGGCGTCATAAAGGAGCTGTGCGGGTCGAGGTCGGCCACCATGCCCTTTATGGCTCCGTAAACAAGGTCTTTGGTGTTGACCGGCTTTACATAGTCCTTCTGGATAATGGAAAGGACTTCGGTAAAGGTCTTAAGGTTGTCGTAAGTTCCGTTCGCGGCCTGGCTGTAACGCACCATGCCCGTGCCGATAATCATGCCGAGGACAAAGACCATGACTATAATTAACGGGACAATCTTCCTTTTCCGGATAAAACTCATTTTGGGTGAAACCTCCTGTGATTTGGATACGCAGCCTACGAAGCGTTCAACAATATAAAATTATACTACATGATTATTGCTAAGAAAAGCTTTTTTTATCTTCTTTTCAGCCATAAAAGCGGGTCTATCGCCTCGGCCCCTTTCCTGACCTCGAAATAAAGAGACGACCCTGCCGGCCCGGCGTTCCCAAGCACGGCAATCGGCTGGGCCTTTCTTACCTTCTGGCCTGTCTTTACCTTCAGATTCGCAAGATGGGCATAGACGGAGTAATACCCGCCTCCATGCCGCAGGATTACAATCAGCCCAAGACCCTTGAAGAAATTCGCAAAGGCAACCTGTCCGGCCTCCACGGCCCGAACAAGGCTTCCGGCAGGGGCCGCTATTTTAATACCCTTGTTATAAATATATGTATTGTAGACGGGAAGCATCTGCCTGCCGAAGAAACTCACCACCTTCCCCGCAACGGGCCAGTTCAGGCCGCCCCTGAGAGCAGGGAGATTCCCTGGAAGCGCCGGGAGACGCCGGGACCTCGCCTGGGCCTCCAGCCTCCGTATCAATTCCTTCATGCGGCGGCTTTGCTTCTCGAGGCTGCGAGCCATCGCTTCATAAGAACTCTTCTGCCTCTGAATATTTGCCAGAAGCTTCTTCTTCCTTGCCTCCTCGGTCTGCACCTTTGCCGCCTCGGCGTCCCGGGTCATTTTTATCTTGCTGAAATTGGCCTTCTGTTTATTAAGCCTGTTGTTATATTTTGCCAGTTCATCGATGCTTTCCTCGTAACCCTGTATCATGCGCTGGTCTCGTTCCGATATGGCCTCGAGGTATTTATACCGGCGGAGAATAGAGCCGTAGTCTCCCGAAAGGAGCAGTATCCATTCGCTTCCCGCCCGCCTGGTCTTGTACATCTCCCGAAGCCTTCCCGCGAGGTCTTTCCCCCTTGCCTGGACGTTTGCCTGGTATCCGGACATCTCCGACTGCGTCGCGCTCATCTTACGGCTCACCACTCCCAGTTTACCTTCAAGCCTTTTAACTTCCATTTTCTTGACTTGCAGGTTCCGGTTTATTTTATCCAGATCTGTCAGGACATGCTTTTCCTTCCGGGTTGATTCCTGAACCTTCTTTTTTACGCCTTTCAGCTTTTCCTGTATCTGCCTTAATTCTTCGGAATTGGGCGCTTTCTGTGAGGCGATGGCGGGCAGAGAGACAAAAAACAAGAGAAAGGATAGTAAAACGACTATGGATTTAAACATAGCGGGATTTTATCAGGGTTAGAGCGCAAGGGCAAGGGAGAAAGATGATTTTTATCATGCCGGAACTGGGTATTTGGTGATATAGTAAAATCCCGGATAATTGCAGATACCGGATTACCGCTTTCGCGGGAGACGAGGAGGCCCGGACATGAAAAAGGCGCTTGCAGTCCGGCACGTGCATTTCGAAGACTGCGGCACGCTCGGAGACGTGCTCAGGGAACGCGGTTTTGAAATTACTTACATCGAGACAGGTCTTGCAAATCTCTCTCTCATAGACGCCTTGGCGCCTGATCTGTTCATCGGCCTCGGCGGGCCGATAAGCGTCTATGAATCCGATTGTTATCCCTTCGTAAACGACGAGCTTGATTTGTTCCGGAGGCGCATCGCCGCAAAGAAACCGGTTATCGGTATATGCCTCGGCGCACAGATGCTCGCGTATGCCCTGGGAGCGAAAGTCTATCCGGGCAATGCCAGGGAAATAGGATGGAAACCGCTTGAACTGACCGGGGCGGGGAAGAACTCTCCCGTCTCGCACCTTGCCGCGTCGAATACATCCATGCTCCACTGGCACGGGGACACGTTCGACCTGCCGGACGGCGCGACGCTTCTGGCTTCTACGGATATTACAAAGAACCAGATTTACAGCTATGGGGATTTCTTAATCGCGTTTCAGTGCCATCCGGAATTGAAGAAGGCGAATATCGAGTCCTGGCTCATCGGCCACGCAAGCGAGATTGCGACATCAAAGGTTACGACCGTCGCGGCCATAAGAAGCGATACGGAAAGATTCGGCGAGGCGCTGGCGGCGGCGGGCCGGAAGTGCTTTGAGGAGTGGCTGAAAGGCGCGGGGCTGTGGTAAATCAGCTTACAACAACCTTGCGGATATAATCCGACAAAACACGGGCGGAATCCTTTAGTCCCGCCTGGCAATCGATAACCAGTTCCGGTCTCAAAGGCTCCTCGTAGGGAACATTTATCCCCGGCACGGGCCAGCCGCGTTTTGCCTTCTCGTAAATATCCACGGGCGCGAGACCGTCACGGCGGCCCTTCTCGCGTTCGATGCAGGTCTCTACGGGGCATTTGATGTATATCTCGTAGAACTCCTGGATAAGCTCCCGCGCCTTGCCACGCCAGCGGCGCAGATGCCCCGTCGCGTCAATGAGAACGTCCTTCCCCTCGCGCGTAAACGCAAACGCCGCCCATACCAGCGCCATATACAGAAGCTCGCGCTCCTCGTCCGAATATGTCGGATTCGGCGTTACGACCTTGCGCATCTCGTCCATCTGAAGAAGGACAAGTTCGGGAAAGACCTTCTTTACGGCTATGGCAAGCGTGCTTTTCCCTGAACCCGGCAGGCCGGTAATCCAGAATGCGCGGCCCTGCATTATTTTTTCTTGTGGCCTGCGGGCGCGGCCTTTGCGGCGGCCTCTATCGCCTCACGCTTCCTGGCCTTCCCTGCTTTCTCTTTTCTGTGCCTTCTTCTGTTTATTTCCCTGTTTCTCTCGCGCATATCGCCTCCTTATCGGGTTGCTATAACCTTTTTCCTTTATATCCCCTCGGCGTCACAATATAATCCAGAAACGGAAAACTCTTCGAGTTCCCGACAATGACAATCGTGGTCATGTCAATCTTTTCCACCGGGATATCTTTCAGCGTTGTTACAGTAATTTTCTCTCCCTCGCGCGCCGAATCCTTCACGACGCCGACGGGTGTATCCGCATGCCTGTATCGCCGTATTATTTCAAGGGCCACTGAGAGATTATCCGGCCTCCCCTTGCTGCGCGGGTTATAGAGCGCGATTATAAAATCTCCTTCTGCCGCAAGGGACAGCCTCTTCTCAATAAGCTCCCAGGGCGTTAGAAGGTCGGAGAGGGAAATTACGGCGAAATCGTGCATAAGCGGAGCGCCGAGCGATGCCGCCGCGGAACATACCGCCGGCACTCCGGGTATTATTTCCAGTTCGAAGGGAAGCGGGCTTTCTTCTTCCTCTTTCAGCAGCTCCAGCACAAGCCCGGCCATACCGTAAACGCCAGGGTCTCCGCTTGATATCAGCGCGACTGAACGCCCCTCCGCCGCAAGGCTAATCGCCTCCCGGCAGCGTTCCACTTCGGTGGTCATGCCTGTAGAGACAATTTTTTTATCCTCCAGGAGCGGCCCGACAAGCCGGACATATGTTGAGTATCCGACGACGGTATCGGCTCTCTCGATAGCATCCCTCGCGCGGAGGGTCATGTCGCGCATAGACCCAGGCCCTATGCCGATTACGCGAAGCGAGCCTCTGCCACCGCCACAGTCGCGTTCTTCGATTTTCTCTTCGGCGCGAGGAGCGTCTTTGCCCCCGCCGAGACCAGCGCCGCCGGCTCGCATACTCCATAGACTCCCATGTTACTGTAAACCTTCTCTGACGGCCCTGAAGGCGTATCGGCTCCGAGGAGCCGCCGTTTCGGGATGTATTCCACCCCGACTCCCGCCCTGCGCGCAAACTCAGTTATTCCGGCCTCGTCTTTTTTGTCGGATATTGTCGCCAGGTTCCGCACGGACAGCGGCGAAAGGCCGCGCTCCCGGAACACCCTTGCCGCAAGATTCCCTATCTCCCTGGCGGTCGTTCCCCTGTTGCACCCGATACCGACAACCAATACCTTCGGCCTAAGAACCGCTACAGGCCCCCGCCTCGCCTTAAACTCCTCCGGCAGTATAAACGGAGATATTATCAGCGCGGCGTCCTGCTTTGCATTAAATACTTCCTCCAGCGAGCCATACAGACTAAGACCGGCCATATCGCCCAGCCTGCGCGATACAGCGTCATCATACGACCATGCGGCCGCCTTCCCGCCGTTTACGAGCGCCGCCGTGACCCTTTTCGCATCGTCATAACCCTCGACGGCGCAGCCAAGCCTCTGCGCGAGCGTATCGACCGCCAACATGCCTTGCACGTCCGAGGCGGTGGTGATTACGGCCTGTCCGCCGGTTATTCCCGCCAGTGTCTCCGCCAGGGCGTTTGCGCCGCCGACATGCCCGGATAAGAGACTTATGGCGAATCTGCCCTCTTCGTCCAACACGACGACGGCCGGGTCCGTCAGCTTGTCCCGGACAAGCGGAGCAATCGTCCGCACGGCAATCCCCGCCGCCATTATGCACGCGATGGACTTATGCTTTCCGAATATCCTCTTCATATCCGCCGAGAGGTCGCCGGAAAGCGAATGCGCTTCCTCTCCCGGCTTCAGAAATTTCCCCGGCAGATAAACTTCCGCCCCGCCGGGATATAGCTTCCGTATGCGCCTTGCAAGACAGGAGCCTCCGCGCGTTAAGGCAAGTATGGCTAACTTGGTCGGCATGTTAGGCCTGCCATTCTGAGCCCTTAGACCTGCTCAGGGCAAACTCCGTGAAGAATCCGCTTTTGAATTAAAATCAGACCCTTCGCCGACGCTCAGAATGACATCTTTAATTCCTGTAACCATGCTTAAAATCCTTATCATAGAGCTTCGAGTATTTCTCTATAGCGCTCCTGTCCAGCGCCTGGCCCACGAGTATCAGGGCGGTTTTATTTATATTTTCCTTTTTTACTTTTCCCGCGATGTCGTACAGCGTCCCCCGAATGATTTTTTCTTCCGGCCAGGATGCCTTGTAAACCACCGCCACGGGCGTATCTTCTTTATAACCTTCGAGAAGTTCCTTGACAACCCGTTCTGTCCCGCCAACGGAAAGGAATATCACCATTGTCGCGCGGTGCCTTGAGAGCGACGCGAGCGACTCTTCCTCCGGCACGCTCGTGCGCCCGGAAAGCCGTGTAAAAATAACGGTCTGGCTCACCTCGGGGATGGTAAGCTCGCATTTAAGGGCCGCCGCCGCCGCAAAAGCGGACGACACGCCTGGCACGACTTCATATTCGATGCCCGCCTTGTCCAGCTCCGCCATCTGCTCCGCTATCGCGCCATAGAGGCTCGGCTCGCCTGTATGCACGCGCGCGACGGTCTTCCCTTGAGAGATATAATCCTTCATTAAATCAACTATTTTGGCAAGTTCCATCCCCGAGCTGTCGTAAATCGCCGCGCCGGGCTTTGCAAATTTTAAAACGTCCGGATTCACCAACGACCCGGCGTATATTACAAGTCCCGCCGAGGCAATGATTTTCCCGGCCTTTATTGTCATCAGATCCGGGTCTCCAGGCCCTGCGCCTATGAAAAAAACCCTCGGCATTCAGGCAGTTAGCTCCTTTTGACTATCACAAGCGAGAAGTAGTCCACGTCTTCGTCCCTCACGTTATCCAGGCCGCGTATAATCAGTTCGCGCTCCGTCCCGGCCCGTCGGACATATACGGCTTTCCCGTCCCTGCCTTCTTCTTTCAGCATGTTTTTCAGCCCGCCGAAATCCCGGTTCACCTTCATCAGGACTACCGTGTCGAAATCCCTGACGGCCTTCTTTACCTCCTCCATATCCCTGCCCGGCGGCATTACGGCAAGCCTTTCCCGCCCCAGGGCAAGGTCAATTCCCGCCTTTGCCGCCGCGAGGTTTATGGAAGATATGCCGGGAATGGTCTCGCTCGTTAAATCCGGGACTATTATCCTTATTCTCCCAAGTATATATGAATATGTGCTGTAGAGGGACGGATCCCCGATGGTGAGAAAAGCTACATCCAGGCCATTCAAAAGTTCGTCCGCCGCAGCCCTTGCGGCCTCCGCCCACGCGCCCTCAAGGACGTCCTTCCTCATGCTCATAGGAAACAGCGGCGTTATGACCTTTTGCCTTGAGAGATCAATATGTTCCCGCACAACCGCAAGCGCCAGGCTCTCCGACTCCTCGCCGGGTTTCGGGGCGATTATAACCGGAACGGCCTTTATTATGGAGGCGGCCTTTAAAGTAATAAGTCCCGGATCTCCAGGCCCAACGCCTATTCCATAGAGTTTCCCCGCCATAATCCTCCGGGTTACGTCGGCGTCCCCTTCTCTACTTCTTCCTCGGAGCCGACCGTCTGGCCGATGTATCCCCGCGCCACTTTAATCTTTACGTTCTCGGAGATAATCAGGACAACCGTATCCGCCGTAAGGGAGTAGATGGTCCCGTATATCCCGCCGCTCGTTATCACGCGGTCTCCCTTCTTCAGGGCGTCGAGCATCGCCTTGTGCTCCTTGGCCTTTTTGGACTGCGGCCTGATGAGCAGGAAATAGAATATGCCAATGATTATTACAATCGGAAGGATCGACTGAAACATGCTCGGCCCCGCTCCCGGAGCAGCCGCTGCGCCGCCCGCCGGCGCGCCCATCGCATATGCCAATGCAGCTAACATTTCTCCACCTCCTGTTTTAGGTAAAATTCACGCCTGAAATCCGTTAATCTGTCTTCTCGTATTGCATCCCGTATGTTATCCATCAGCGTCAGATAGTAGTGCAGGTTGTGGATGGTGTTGAGCCTCATCCCGAGTATCTCTCCCGCCGAGTAAAGGTGCCGGAGATATGCGCGAGAGAAGTTCCTGCACGCGTAGCAGGAACATTCCGGGTCAACCGGCGCCTCGTCCTCGGAGAACTTCGCGTTCTTTATATTCATTTTACCAAAGCTTGTAAAAAGTGTTCCAGTCCTGGCGTTCCTTGTCGGCATTACGCAGTCGAACATGTCGATACCCAGACAGGCGCACTCGAGCAGGTCTTCCGGCGTCCCCACGCCCATGAGATAGCGCGGCCTGTCCTCCGGCACCGCCTCAGCCGCGTAGCCCGCCATCTCATACATAAGCGGCTTCGTCTCGCCCACGGAAAGCCCGCCTATGGCGTATCCGTCGAAACCGATTTCAACTGTCCTGGCCGCGCTCTCCAGGCGAAGCTCCCTGTGCATCCCGCCCTGGATTATGCCGAAGAGCGCCTGATCGTCTCTTTTTTTTGTGTCCCTGCATCTCCTTGCCCACCTGAGCGTCCTGTCCGTGGATTCCTTCACGTAATCGAACGTGCTCGGGTATGGCGGGCATTCGTCGAAACACATTATAATGTCCGCGCCAAGGGCCTCCTGAATCAAGGTCGCGCTCTCCGGCGTCAGGAAGTGATACGAGCCGTCCAGATGGGACTGGAACTTCACCCCTTCTTCCGTAATCTTCCGAAGCTGGCTGTGCGAGAATACCTGGTATCCGCCGCTGTCCGTGAGTATCGGCCTGTCCCACGACATGAAGCGGTGCAGCCCGCCCATCCTCGCTATAAGCTCTTGCCCCGGCCTCAAATACAGGTGATAGGTATTTGAGAGTATTATTTCCGCGCCGCCGGCAGACCGGCTTCGGGCAGAATAACCGCCATCCGTCTTGGCGGGCCCAAGCGCCTTTAAGTCCTCCGGGGACATGGTCTTTACCGTCGCCTGAGTCCCCACGGGCATGAATACCGGGGTCTGCACCTCTCCGTGCGGTGTGACAAGCCTGCCAAGCCTCGCCCGCGTGCCGGGATCATTTTTAATGACCGTAAAGCCGAAAGCCATATCGGAGGATTATAGCGGGCGAGGCTTTTTTGTCAAACAAAATATGGAAAATTATAGATTATCTGATATAATTCGCGCCATGTATTATAAAGACATATTTAAGGCTCTCCAGGAACACAAGGTAAAATACCTGGTCGTCGGCGGGGTGGCAATGGGCCTGCACGGCATACCGAGGATGACCGCAGACCTTGACATAATGCTCGATCTTGTCCCCGTTAACATTAAAAAATTTATCGCCGCGACAGGTAAAATCGGATACGTTCCGAGGCCACCGCTTACGTTTAAGGATTTTCTCGACCCACATAAAAGAAAATCCTGGGCGAGCGATAAAAATATTGTGATGTTCACCCTTGTAAATCCCAAAATCCCCTACCAGGAGATTGATGTGTTCATTAAGAATCCCGTGGATTTTAAGGAATTGTGCGCCGGGAAAAAAATAGCGCATTTCGGAAGAATCGAAATCCCGGTCGCCTCAATGGACGGCCTTATAGCATTGAAGGAAAAAACCGGACGTAAACAGGATAAGACGGACGTTTCAATCCTAAAGAAGCTTAAGAATGAAGAATAATGGATAAAAAAAACCATAAAAAATCCGGCGGATACTCATATAGCGTAACGATGGCCGACATAAAAAAATTCCGTACGCTCCCTGTCGAGCTCAGGCTTAAGTGGCTTGAAGAGGCGAACAGGTTCCTTTATTACGCTATGGACGAAAAGGCGAAAAAAATACGGGAAAAACTGCGCAAGGGCCAGATTTAAGGCATAAGAAAGCCCCGTTCAACGGGGCTTTCCTGATTTTAACGCTACGGCTTGCGGCAGAAGGCAACAGACATCGGTATCGTGTAAAACGGAGGAGTCCTGGTTGTGGTCTCCTTGCCCGTCAGGTTTTCGACCTTGCAGGTCGGGCATTCGTTCTGCGCCATCTCAAGAGCCCGGGCAGAGTTCTTCGCTTTTATCGCCTTGACCCTGCATGAGTTGTCTGCCGCATCGCGGAAACCTATCTGGTACCTGTGCAGCACGCTTGAAGAGCGCATTTCCATTGTGCCCTGAAGCGCTGGCGTTTCAAAAGTCCCAGGCGCAGGGTTTTCGTAGGCCCCGCCGCCGTACACGGCAGCGACCGGCATAAGAGTGAACACCGATACTGCCAGCAAAAGCAACAATCTTTTTCTCATTTCCAAACCTCCTTGCTTGATAACCCCGGAATTTGCGTCCTTCTCCGGCATGGCGTAAATGCGGCCCCGGCGGCCAGACCTGATTTTTCTCTCGTTTTGCGGTTCCGCTAATATTACTTATAGTAACTATTATTTATTATACCTCTAAAGCTCAAATCACGCCATCTGGCCTTCTGAATAACTCATCGGGCTAGTTGTTTTATTGGAAAAAACAAATATTCAAATTATCCCCTATACCACTTAACTCATTGATTAATAACACTTAATTAATGGTAATTAATTGGATTTCCGGGGTGGTTCCGGGTATGTTTGTGCAGTTTTCATTTGCACGAAACAACGGAGGAAAGAGATGTCCCCTAAGAAGAGTTTCACTGTTTTCAGCGCTTTTGTTTTTCTGCTTCTGCCATTCTTCACAACCCTCGCCCAGAATTCTGCGTATGCGTCCCAGGGCGACATACATACCTTTGCAGGTCTTGGCAAGGGTTATGCCGGAGACGACGGAGTAGCCACGGCGGCCCTCCTGAATTCTCCGGGAGCCGTGGCCGTTGACGCAGCAGGTAACCTTTATATTTCCGACAGGGCGAACCAGCGTATACGCAAGGTCGATGCCGCCGGCAATATTTCGACCGTCGCCGGAACGGGAAAGCCGGGTTTCTCCGGAGACGGCGGGGCTGCGGCTCTGGCCATGATAAAAAACCCCTCGGGAATTGCGGTTGACGGCGCTGGGGACATCCTGTTTGCGGACATGGGCAACAGCCGCATCAGGATGATAAGCCCGGCAGGCGTTATAACAACCATTGCCGGAACGGGAAAGCCGGGTTTCTCCGGAGACGGCGGGGCTGCGGCTCTGGCGGCGATAAACCACGCCGAAGGCGTTGCCGTGGACGCAAAAGGGAATATTTATATATCCGACACCGGAAACAACCGTATCAGAATGATAAGCCCTGCGGGTATAATAACGACAATCGCCGGAATCGGCAGGCCTGGGTACTCGGGCGACGGAGGCCCGGCGGCCTCCGCAAGGCTCAACAGGCCGACCGGCGTGGCCCTGGATTCTTCAGGCAGGATATACATATCAGACTGCTATAACCAGCGCGTAAGGGTTATCGACGCATCCGGAGTCATAACCACGCTGGCCGGGACGGGTAAGGCCGGGTTCTCGGGAGATGGGGGCCCCGCAGCTTCGGCAAGGCTCAATTTCCCATCCGGAGTTGCCGTTGACACATCAGGAGATGTTTATATTTCCGACTGGCACAACCAGCGCGTGAGGATGGTGGACACGTCGGGGACGATAACCACGCTGGCCGGAACGGGTAAGTCCGGGTTCTCGGGAGACGGCTCCACGGCGGGCGGCGCAATGCTCAGCTTCCCGTTCGGAGTGGCCGTGGATCCTTCGGGCGACGTATTCATAGCCGACACCAGGAACAACCGCGTCAGGATGGTCGAGGGGCCGTCCTACGCCCTGCCGGTCTCCACGATAACCTCGCCCGAAAACGGCGTCATGACTTACTCGGACGGCTCCGGGATAACCATCTCAGGCACGGCCTCCGCCTCAAACGGCGTATCTTTCGTCGAGGTCTCCACGGACGGCGGCGCAACCTGGCAGACCGCAGACGGAACCACATCCTGGAGCTATACCTGGTACCCGCCCAAAAAGGGCCTCTACCTCATCATGAGCCGCGCTACCGACTCACAAGGGAAAAACGAAACTATCGTAAACTGCCGGCTTGTTAGAGCGGTCTTCAAGTATGTTCCGATAAGCGTAAGCCTGACTCCAAATCAGCCGGATGCGGCTCCCGGTCAGACAGTATCATGGACCGCCGCTGCCACCGGGGGGAACGGCAACTACCAGTATCAGTTCCTCCGCAAAGGCCCTGACACAAGCGGAACGTACGCCATGGTGCAGGGCTGGAGCAGCTCCGGCACCTGGGCCTGGAACGTCAACAGTTCGTCGGTCGGCGACAATACCATCATGGTAAACGTAGCAGATTCGTCGGCTCTTAAGGTATCGGCGAAGAGCACATCAAACACAGCACGCGGCAAAGGTTCAAAGACCGCGCCTTTCAAGGTCCACAAAGCAATCACCATAAATTCGATAACACCAAGCGAAACATCGGCGGTGGAAGGCGACACGGTCACCTGGACGGTAACAGCTTCCGGGGGAAGCGGAAGTTACCTGTACGAATTCATGCGCATGGGCCCCGATACGAACGGAGTATATATAGCAGCCCAAGGCTACGGGACCTCAAACACCTGGTCCTGGACGACAACCCCGGCAATGGTGGGAAGCAATACTATACTTGTCTATGTAAAAAATTCGGACGGAACCAGCGAGGTGAGCAGTCAAACGCCCGCCTACACCGTCAGCTGGCCGGCAATTGTGATAAACTCTGTGGTGCCCTCCGCCGCAAGTCCGGCAACATCGGGAAATGCCGTTACATTTACGGCCTCCGCATCCGGCGGCAACGGAAACCTCCAGTACCAGTTTATGCGCATGGGGCCGGACACCGGCGGGGCATATGTGGTTGCGCAGAACTGGAGCGGTTCCTCTTCATGGAACTGGGCAACCACTTCTTCGATGGCCGGGACAAATACGATAATGGTAAACGCGCGCAACTCCGACGGAAGCGGGACGGTCTCCTCATCGATTACATATACCATAGTGCAGGCGGTTACTGCCATAGTTATCGGCAGCATAACGCCGAGCATACCAAGTCCTGGCATCGTCGGGACTGCGGTGGTCTGGACTGCCGCAGCCACCGGCGGCTCCGGGAGCTATCAATACCAGTTCTCGCGCACCGGGCCGGACACCGGCGGCGCGGCAGTCGTAACACAGCCCTGGGGGACGTCGAATAGCTGGACATGGAACACGACCAGCCTTATGTCCGGCAATAACACCATATCTGTCAGCATAAAAGACAGCACGGGCGCCGTTGCAACCGCCACGGCAAATTATATCCTGTCGTCTCCTTCGGGACTCGCAGGCTACTGGAAATTCGACGAAGGCTCCGGCACAACCACCGCGGACTCTTCCGGCCTCGGCAACAACGGCACCCTTAACGGCGCGACATGGGTGAGCGGCGTATCAGGGTACGCGGTTTCCTTCGACGGCACCGGCACATATGTCGAAGTGCCCGGCACAAGCGCACTGAAACCGGCCTCCACCGTCAGCGTCACGGCCTGGATCAAGACCACTACAGCCCCCTCATTGGGCGGAGAAGTCGTTTCCATGGGAGACAACTACGCCCTTCGCGTGCTGTCCGACGGAAACGTGTTATTCTTCTTTTACAACGGAACAACATGGATTACCGTGCAGACCACCGGGGTCAATGTCCTCGACGGCCGATGGCACAATATCGCGGGAGTGAAATCGGCAAGCCAGATTCAGATATTTGTTGACGGTGTCTCAAAGGCTGCATACAGCACATCCGATACAATACCATACACGCTTGGGACAAACCTCTATTTCGGCAAACACGGAAACGGCAGCGCTTCATATAACTTCAACGGGGTCATTGACGAGGTGCGCATCTATAATATAGCCCTGAGCGCAACCGACGTGCAGAATATATATGCCGCCATTACGCCGCCTGCAACTCCACTCTCCGCAAACGTTACGGCAAGCCCGGCTGCTGCAACCGCCGGCTCCGCGGTCACATTGACGGCATCCGCAAACGGGGGCAGCGGCAGCTACCAATATCAGTTCTCCCGGCTTGGGCCGGACACCGGCGGGACGGCGACAATAACGCAGGCATGGGGAACATCAAACACCTGGGCATGGGACACAACCAGCGCGATGGCCGGGACGGACACCATAACCGTCTCCGTCAAGGACAACTCCGGGAACACGACAACAAACTCCGTAAACTATACCCTTGCATCGGCCTCAACCGGCAATTCGTATTACATATCGCCGACGGGTTCGGACAGCAGCGGCAACGGTTCGATAAATTCTCCGTGGCTGACATGGGCATACGCAAGCTCCATGTTAAAACCCGGCGATACCCTCTATGCGCGCGGCGGCACATACTACAACCAGGGCGGGTGGGGTTCCGGCGGCACCGCGAACTGGTATTCCGCCTCCGGCACGCAGACGGCGCCGATTACATTCAAGGCCTACCCCGGCGAGATTCCCGTATTCGACGGCGGGGCGACCGCCACATCGAACAGCTCGATTCTGTCCGGCTATGAATGGACCGGCGGTGTTGGCATCGGGCTCTGCTTTTCCAATGGGATAAACTGGGTGGTGGTGGACGGTATCGTCTTCCAGCATTACAGTTTCGACGCTGCTATCATTGCCGCCGACTGGGGCGGAGGCGGCGCATCAAACATAGTCATTCAGAACTGCACAATCCGCAATTGCGGCGGGGCGAATGCCACCTCAAGCGGGGACAACCAGGACCACGCGATATACCTTGGTGCGGGGACGGCAAACTTCACGATAAGAAACAACCAGATATATAACATAGCGGCCTGCGGCATCCAGGGCTGGCACGCCCCGGGGGCAATCAACACTGTGATTTACAACAATGTTATCTCCGCCTGCCGGTTCGGGATTTTATTTGGAGACGGGGCCAACGGAGTGTATGCCTACAACAACACCATCAACCACTGCGAGTATGGCATAGATTACGGACAGGCGGGCGATACCGACCCGGTCGGAGTATACAATGCCGTGGTGGAAAACAACATTTTAACCAACAACACGGTATGCGGTTTGAGAGTCGGGTCTTTTGACAGCGCTCAGGTATCGGGCGACTATAACCTCTATTACGGCAACGCGGCTGACATAATCTGGACGGGCACAAACTACACCCTCGCGCAGTTCCAGTCGGCCAGGCCTGAAGCCTCCGGCAACGAACTCCACTCCATCAGCGCGAACCCGTTGTATGTCGATGCCTCCGCCGGCGACTACCAACTGAGCTCCGGAAGCCCCGCAATCGGCGCCGGGACCACTATAAGCGCGGTACCATACAATTACGACTACGTCACGAGGCAGACTCCGTATAACATAGGGGCCTATTGAGTCTGAAAAGATAGAATAAGAAAGCCGGGAACTGTTCCCGGCTTTCTTATTACCCTGAAAAGTTTCTTCAGGTCAGGACGGCAGTATCCGTAAAATGATTATGCGTTGCCCATTATTGGCGCGAGATGGCGTATGTTTGCGCATTCTCGGCTCAGACCATCCGGTGTTCAAGCGCTTCATGCACCTTCTGGAGAAATTTCTCAATCTTGTATGGTTTTTCAAGTATAAAAGTTTTTCCGGAGCCGCCCGAAATATCCCTGACGTCTATGTCGTAATACCCGGAAAGCAGTATGACGTTCACGTTTTCTTTTAGGGAACGCATCTGCGCTGTCGCCTCGCTGCCGCGCATCCTGGGCATGATATAATCCATCACCACCAGATCTATCTCGTCTTTGTGTGTTTCAAATATTGAGATGGCTTCCGGGCCGTCCGTGGCCGTAAGCACTTTATATCCGGCCATCGAGAGAATTTTCCCGGCTATCAAAAGCGCCGATTCGTCATCGTCGGCGACAAGCACCGTCCCTTTTCCGCTCCATATTTTCTTTTCAGGTTTCCTTTCCTCTTTTATCTCAAGTTCTTCTTCCGGCACCGGGAAGAATACCTTGAAACCCGTCCCTTCCCCGATGGCCGAACTCAGTTCAATCGCGCCGTTGTGGGATTTTACAATGTTTAAAACAGCCGCAAGGCCAAGGCCGCGTCCGGTGAACTTGGTGCTGAAGAACGGCTCGAATACCCTCCTTACCGTATCCCGGTTCATCCCGCTTCCGGTATCGGTGACTTCGATGAACACGTGCCTGCCTTCACGCGCCTCTTTGCCAAGCATGATATTGTCGAGGTAATCCCTGGAGACGCTGGATTCGCCGGTAAAAATGCGGATTGTGCCCCCCTTGTCGCCTATGGCGTCCGAGGCGTTTATTATAAGGTTCATCAGCACCTGCTGGACGTTCTGCGGGTCCGCCTTGATGAGCGGGATATTGCGGCCAAGGCTCGATTCCAGCATTGTGCCCGGATGGAGCGTCGCAAGCAGGAGGTGGACGGTATCACGCGCGACGGTGTTTATATCGACGGCTTCCTTGGAGTCTTTCGTCTTACCGGAGAAGCTGAGTATCTGCTTCGAGAGGTTCGATACCTTTCCAACAGCCTTCTCTATGCCATTCACCGCCTCCCATGCCGGGGAATCGGGGTTTAAATCCCTTAACGCTATCTCGGTATTGGCCTCCACGGCCACCATCAGGTTATTCAGGTCGTGCGCTATTCCGCCCACCATGGCATTCAGGCTCTCCAGCCTCTGGGTCCTTAAAAGCGCGGCCTCATCCCTCGCCGCCCTCTCGTTTTCCTCGGCCTTTCTCCTGGCCTCCTCCGCGTTCCGCAGCTCCGTAACGTCGATAATGGCGGTGCGCAGGTAAAGAGCGCCGTCTTCTTCAAAAGCGATGCTCTTGAACTGGCCGATAAATTCCGAGCCGTCGTCTCTTTTCATCCTCATCTCGACAATCGCCTTGTCCTTTTTGGACAAGACCCCCATCAGATGGTTCCTGAACCGAGGTCTCTCTTCCGGCAGAAGATATGAAGAAACCAACAACTTCGCCCACCTGTTGACCTTAAGCATCGAAAGGGCGGTCGTGTTCATCCTCTTTATATAGCCGGCCCTGTCGATCAGAAGCAAGCCCACGGGGGCAAAATTGTAGAGGTCGGCATATCTTTGCCTGGACTCCTCGATCATTTCCTGGGCGCGGCGGAGTTCCTCGTTCTGCATCTCCAGTTTTATCTGGTAGGTGCCAAGCTCGTGTATCAGGTCTTTTATCTCCATGCCGTAAGCATACTCGGCCATATTTTCCCGTTCCCGGAGCTTATCCTCGGCGCGTCTTCTCAGCTCGGCAATGTCCGGCGTCTTACGCTTTTTAGCAGGCTCGCTCATACGCACCTCCATACAACTATGCCGCCGATAATCTCGCCATCTTTGCCCCTGACCGGCCCGCCGTTGCACCTTGCTTTTATCGTGCTTCCGTCCGGCTGGCGCAGGCTCCACTCCTCGCCGGTTATGGCCTCGCCTTTAAGCGCGCGCGTCAGGGGGAATTCTTTCTCGGAAACCTTACGGGCGCCATCCCCCTTGAATATCTCACAGTTTTCCATCTGGTCGCAGACCGGTATATCGACGGCGGCCTTTGTCAGGTCCGCCTCGTCCGTCTGCTTGCTGACAAGCTGCACCCGCACGTCCCTCAAGTCGTCCGTCCCGCCGGGGAGATAACCGAGGACGGAGCCCAGCAGGGCGCGCTCGTGCAGGGTCCGCTCCTCAGCCGTCTTGCGCCTGGTTATATCGATGAACGTAATCACCACGCCTTCTATTATGTTGTCCACGGTGCGATAGGGCATTATCCTGGCCACGTACCACTGGCCGGACATGTCCCGCACCTCTTTTTCCCTGCTCGCGAGAGTCGATAAGACCGCATCCACGTCCGCGACAAAATTGGGATAATCGATTTTTGACACTATATCGCTTATCGGTCTGCCCACGTCCGTCTCTATGAGGTTTATGACCTTCTTCATCGCGGGCGTAAATCTCTTTATCCGGAGAGTGTTGTCCAGGAATATCGTCGCTATCTGCGTGCTGGAGAGCAGGTTAGTCATGTCGTTGGACGCCTGGGAGAGCTCGTCTATCTTGCTCTGAAGCTCCGCGTTCACCGTCATAAGCTCCTCGTTCACGCTCTGAAGCTCCTCTTTGGATGTCTCCAGTTCCTCGTTTGTGCTCTGGAGTTCTTCGTTCGCGCTCTGGAGTTCCTCGTTTGTTGACTTAAGCTCTTCGTTGGATGTTTCCAGCTCTTCTATGGTAGTTTGCAGGTGCTCCTTGGTGGATTTTACCTCCATCTCCAACTCGCTTATACGTTGGTCCACCTGTGTTTCCCTTCGCGACCTCCCCTTGGGCGCCGGCTCTTCCTTGACGGCAGGGATGTCGTTGAACACCATCAGCAGGAGTCCCTGAAGCTGTTCAGGCTCCCGCACGTATTTGACGTCCAGATTTATAGTCTTGAACCCTCCGTTGAATTTTATCTTCAGGCTCTCAAGCCGAACGTCCTCGCGGAGGCTAAGCGCCTTGCGGACAGCCGTCCGAAGTTCCAGTCTCAGGCCTTCTCTGGCCATATCCATTACATTGAGCGAGGCCTTTCCTTCGGCAGGCTCAAGGTAGTTTCCGGTCCTGCCGGAGACGTAAAGAATCTCGCCCTGGTCGTTCGTAACGACACATGCCGGGGCGTAGTTTTCAAGCATGTACTTCTTGGCGAACTCGCCCAGCGTGAACTCTTTTTTCTCGCCGGGCCTGCCTTCCGTGTGCGGTATCCTGTCCAGGGCGGTCAGATGCCTGAGGTCGAGCGGCGCCGCATAGGCCCCGTCTCCCTTTTTCGCTCTGAATATCTTCCACTTTTTATCCAATATGGCGAACACATCCGAGTGCTCGCCGATAGTCTCGGACGAGCCGAGGAACAGAACGCCGTCGGGCCTCAGGGCGTACCTGAAAAGCGGCATAATCTTCTTCTGGAGTTCGCTGCTCAAATATATCAGCAGATTCCGACAGCTTATGATGTCGAGCTTCGAGAAAGGCGGGTCCTTGATGATGTTCTGGACGGCGAAAACTATACTCTCCCTCAATTCGTCCTTGATCTTGTATATATTGCCTTTCTTGACGAAGAAACGGGCCAGTCTCTCCGGCGAGACGTCCACCGTTATGCTCTCGGAATATTCCCCGGTGCGGGCAATCTCTATCGCCCCGGAGTCGATGTCCGTGGCAAATATCTGTACCTTGTGCCTGTCCTTCGTCTCCGTCATATACTCCTGGATTATCATGGCCAGGCTGTACGCCTCTTCTCCCGTGCTGCAGCCCGGCACCCATATCCGGACCAAGGAGTCGTTGCTCTTGTTCCTGAAGATGTGCGGCATGGCCCTTTCCTTTATGGCCTCGAAGGCCTCCGCGTCCCGGAAGAAGTTCGTCACCCGTATCAGCAGCTCCTTGAATAGGGCGTCAACCTCGTGCGCGTTGTCGCGGAGATAGCCGGCGTAGCCCTGCATGTCGGTTATCTGGTTGACCGCCATGCGCCGTTCTATTCTCCTTATCACCGTGTTGTGCTTGTAGAAGGAGAAGTCGTGTCCCGTGTGCGTGCGGATGATTGCGAATATCTTCTGGAGGTGGTCGCCCTTTGAAGGCTTCGCGGGCAGCCTCTCCGGCCTCGAAGTTCCAGTATGGCCGATATAGTTTACAATCTGCTCCGGCATCTTATCCGGCGGTAGCACAAAGTCCACGAGGCCCGTCTCTATGGCGCTCTGCGGCATCCCGTCATACTTGGCTGTTGAGGGATCCTGCACTATTACAAGCCCGCCTTCGCCCTTTACGGCCTTCAAACCCAGAGTCCCTTCCGTGCCGGTGCCGGAGAGTATGACGCAAACGGCCTTTTCGCCGCTTTCCGTCGCGAGCGAGCGGAAGAAGAAATCTATCGGGTGCCTTAAGCCCCGCGCAGCGGTCGGATCCATCAGCTGGAGCGTGCCGCCGAATATCGACAGGTCCTTATTTGGCGGGATTATATAAACTTTGTCCGGAGCGACCTTCATTCCGTCTTTCGCCTGGACAACATCCATAGTTGTATGGCGGGCGATAAGGTCAGGCATTATGCTCTTGTGTGTAGGGTCCAGGTGCGGCACAAGCACAAACGCCATACCGCTCGGCACCGGCATATTGGAAAAGAACTGCTCGAACGCTTCAAGCCCGCCCGCCGATGCCCCTATGCCGACGATATGGAAATCCTTGACGATGTGAGAAGGCGCAACCGTCCTTCTTTTTTCGGCGCCGTTTAACTTCTTTTTTTCCGACGCACTGACCGGTTTCCCGCTTCTGACTATTTTTCCCGGCCGCTTTGCCATATTTCCCCTCTTCGTCTCACATTGACCCTCATAGTTTTTTATACACCACTACACTACTGTCCGGTAAAAGTTAAAAAGGCATGGCCGTAAACCTCGATTTGTTGGATAATGGAGTTTGCGAGAACCCGTTACCAGCAAGGAGGTTTAGGCCATGCCCAGGCTTGGAACGATATTTT
>JAJYHX010000001.1 GCA_021784575.1 Nitrospirota bacterium | reverse complement strand
TATATCGAGGTCTTTTACAACCGGGCAAGGAGGCATTCGTCGCTTGAGTACCGCTCACCCGCAGAGTTCGAGGCGATGGCGGTCTCTCAAGCCTAACCGTGTGTCCACTTTTTCGGGGGAAGATCAAATGGGTGTTTTAAGCGGGATGACAGCCGTTGTTACAGGCGGCACCAAGGGCATAGGGCGCGCGGTCTCGCTCGCATTCATGCGGGAGGGGGCTTCCGTGGCCGCCGTCTACCGCAAAGACGACGGCTCCGCCGATGCCTTCCTCTCCGATGCGTCAGGGCTTGGGAAGGCCATTGCCGCAAGGGCGGACGTATCGGACTCATCCCAGGTAAACCAGGTCTTCGAGCGCGTTAAGGCCGAGCTTGGCGCGCCGCTTGTCCTCGTGAACTGCGCCGGGGTGATAAAGGACGGCTTCCTGATGCTCATGCGCGAGGAGGACTGGGATAATGTAATCGCCGTGAACCTGAAAGGGACATTCAACTGCTGCAAGGCCGCCTGCCGGGGCATGATAGGGGCAAAGAGAGGCAGGATAATCAACATGGCCTCGCCGTCGGCCATCACGGGCAGGGCCGGCCAGACGAACTACTCCGCGTCCAAGGGCGGAGTAATCTCCATGACGAAGTCCCTGGCAAGGGAACTCGCCCCGTTCGGCGTGACGGTCAACGCCATCTCGCCCGGAGTAATAAATACTGAAATGACCGTGGGCTTGCCTGAGAAGATAAAGTCCGACCTCCTCTCCCATATCCCGCTGTCGAAGTTCGGCTCACCCGAAGACATCGCAGAAGCGGCGCTCTTCCTCGCCTCAGGCGACGCGGGCTACATCACCGGCCAGGTAATCTCCGTGGACGGCGGGATAACGATATAACCTGCCGCGGGCCATACGTGTGACATCCCCAATCGTGTCAATGTAATCTTTGCAGACAACGGATAACGATCTAACTCGCACTGCCCGGTGATGACGGGCACGCCGCCGCCTACCCGCATCGTAGGGGCGCGAGTTCACTTGTGCCCGGCCCTCAACCCTCTCCCACCGTCGGGAGCCGGTTCCCTCCCCCAGCAGCGGGGGAGGGCAAAAGTTTACCCCTCTCCCTTTCATGGGAGAGGGTGGCCACAGGCCGGGAGAGGGTTCGCCGCTGTCTCTGCGCCCGCTATTCCCGCCCCACGCGCCCGTAATTCCGAGCAACGCGAATAAGCTACATTATCATAACGCCCCCTCGTTCCCCCTCTTATCTTAAGAGGGGGATGAATGATGATGCTATTTACTGATACTTTGACTCGAACACCCGTGAGCAATTCTCATCGGTCGGCGAGGTTCGTTGTCAGCGGCTATTCCGGATTAGCGATACAACATATTGATTATTAGAGTAAAAAATAATAAAATCACGTTTTTCGGGCGGTATCGAAAGCGGCTCGAAAACGGGCCGTTTTCGGGCAATTTCAGGCCAAAAACGGGGTGCGGGGACGGGACGATTTCGGGGCAAGAACCGGGCCTCGGGACAGGGCGATTTCGGCTGTTACCGGCGGGGCCGCAGAAGTATGTTTTGGGCTATGGCTATTTCTTGCCCGGAGGCGCCGGGGCCTGTTTTGGCGCGCCGGGGGCAGGCGCGGTAATAATTTTTATGGGGCCTGACAGCGGCGTTCCGCCTATCGCCTGCGGAGTTCCGGCAGGCTTCCCCGTGAGCTTGGAAAGCTCCAGCTTCGCATCGGAAGCCCATACGGAATAAGGGAAATTTTTAATCAGCCCCTTGAGCTGGCCTACCGCCTCGCCAGTATTTCCGCTCTGCATCAGTATCTGGGCAAGACGGAACTGGTCTTCGTCAACAAAGAAACCGCCTGCTTTCTTATCGGCAATCAGGACGTCTATCGCCCCGTTTTTATTACCTTCTTCCAAGTATGCCGAGGCCAGCCTCTGGTTCGCAAGCGATGTCAGGAGCGGGTCTTTGGTGCGCCCCTTCAGGGCGTCATATTCCTGTACCGCCTTGTTCACATTGCCGAGTTCAAAATCTGTATTTGCTTGATAATACAAGGAAAGATTGGCCTGTTTGCCGCTCCCGGAAGCCGCCTGGGCGAAAAGCCCGCCCGCCTTTTCAAGCCGTTCCACGGATGTCATGGGCTTGCCGCCGGGTACGGCTGAGTTTAAATCGTAATATTTAAGGGCGGTTGCAATAGCCGCCGCGGCCTTTTCCTCCGAGGCCTTCGCCGCCAGGAGCCAAATCGACGCCGCCACTGCGATTACCGCCAACGCGGCAAGACCGATGTAGAATTTCTTAATGTTTTTCTGGACATACAGGAGCACCCTCTGCGTGAGAGACTGAAACTCGTCCGGCCCGTCGAACTGCTCCTTCTTCTTGCCTGTCCTTTTCCTCCAGGTAGTCAAGTTACCCTCCGAGAACCCTGTTTACAATCTCTCTCGAATTCCTGAAAGCCGCCGCGCATTCTTTGGCAGATAACCCCGCGCCGAATAACACCTTCTCCGCGAAAGAATCGTCAATCAGATCATCCGGCTCGTGCGCGTCGGTATCGAGCGCCAGCCTCGCCCCGGCCTTAAGCGCCGTCTTTGCCACGTGGCCATTCGTGAGGGAGTGCCCCGAACGGGACGTAATCTCAAGGAAAACGCCCTTCCTCGCGGCAAACGAGGCGTCCTGCGCCGTAATAAACCCCGGATGCGCAAGGATGTCCACGCCGGCGGCGATGGCGGCCCTGTTAGTTCCTTCCGCCACCGGTTCAACCGGAGACTCCCCGTGGACGACAATTATCTTCGCGCCCAGCCTGCGCGCCTGATTAACCAATGCTTTTATGGACTTGGGCGGCACGTGCGTAAGCTCTATCCCCGGTATGACCGTTATCGGCATAAGCCCGGAGAGGTCTTCCGCCGCGCGTATTATCCTCGGGATTATAAAGTCGATATTCGAGCTGTCCGCATGGTCCGTGATGGCAATCGCCTCGTAACCCCTTACCACAGCGCGGCGCACGAGCTCCGCCGGGACAAGCGCGCCGTCGGAAAATAGGCTATGGGTGTGCAGGTCAATCATAAGGTTTATGAAAATAACACAAAACACTTCGGAATTCAAGGGAAAATCCTTGACTTGCGCGAACATTAATGCTTAAATTACGCTTGTCTTAAGAAGCATCCTTCATTTGACATGCGGGGTGAAGCTTGGATTTTCCCGGAGCAGAAAGAAGGGCGGATACCAGGAGCCACGTCCTGGTTACGCGCACGAAGGTAGGCGACTCGCGGAGATATTTCTTCGGCTACGCGCGGGACATAAGCCGCGCCGGTGTGTTTATAAAGACCGTCACGCCGAGAATTCCCGGTGAAGAGTTCGAGATAGAATTCAAACTCCCCAAGGCCGACTTCACAATAAAAAGCAAGGTGCAGGTGGTCTGGAGCAGGCGTTTCTCCGAGGCCGGCAAGAAAGACCCGGGCATGGGGCTAAAGTTCGTAGACTTAGACCCGCTCATCCAGGACAAGATCGACGAGTGGGTGCAGAAGGTGCGCGAGGAGGAAGAGGAAGAATAAATAATCAGAACTTAAAACAATATGCTGGATACTTTTAGATCATACGCTGAGAAATTTCTCGGCAATTACTGGGGTACAGCAACGGTTGTCCTCGTCATATTATGTTCTTTTTTAATTTGGTTTTTAGGGAAGAAAGACGAACCGCCAATCACAATAATCTGGTCTCATCGCTACGTATTTCTATTACTCGCTATTCTGATATTTGCATATCCTTTTTATCGAAGTATTATAGCGCCAGTGATAAACAGGCCGCCGAAAGACCGTTTTGTTATTCTTGTGTTAAATTTTCAGCCTGTGTCCGATGACTCGAAAAATGCAGCTAAAAATTTCCCTGATCTTTTAAGGGATGAGCTCAAAAAAATCCCAGACCCGACTATAGAAGTAATACAAAGCGATGAAACTGTTCAGGGAGATACAACCGAAGAGGAGAAAGAAAATGCCCGTAAAATAGGATTGAGAAAGAAGGCCAATCTCGTGATCTTCGGCAGCGTCCGCTGCAATGAAGGCCTCGAAGGTTGCAAGGGGAAATATAAATTCAAGCCGAAAATATTGCTAACTGAAGGCCCTATATTTAAAGGTTTAGATATAAATAAAGATTTCATTTGTGACAGAGATTACATAGATAAGTCAGATTATCGAGATGTTGCTGAAATTGGACAGACAGTTAAATTCATTATTGGGCTAAGAAAGCTAACAGCTCTCGATTTAAAATCATCCCTAAAAATTTTTGAATCGATAAAAAACAAAGATGCCGAAGTATATTATTTCGAGGCCTTACCGCTTGACTTGCTTGGCAGATACAAAGAGGCAACCACTGTGTTAAACGAAGTCATTAAACGCGAACCAAGTTTTGCCGCGCCATACAGCGATAAGGGCTCTGTGCTTCATACCATTGGCAGGTATAACGAGGCTATCGCCGCGTGTGACAAGGCCATCGAACTTGACCCAAAACTCGTTGTTGCATACATGAACAAGGGTGCGGCGCTTGACGATCTTGGTAAATACGAAGAAGCAATTCAAACCTATGATTTGGCAATCAAACTAAACCCAAAAGATGGGGGTATGCTGTACTATAATAAGAGCAACTCGCTTCGCAAACTTGGCAGATACGAGGAGTCAATCGCCGCATGTGATAAGGCCATCGAATTTGACCCGAAAGACGCGGGCGCATACGATAACAAGGGTGCCGCGCTGAACGAACTTGGCAGATTTAAAGAGGCAATCGTTGCATTCGACAAAGCCATTGAACTCGATCCCAAATTTGCGCTTGCGCATTGTAACAGGGGCACCGTGCTTATGAATCTCGGTAGAAACGAAGATGCAATAGTAGAATGCGACAAGGCTATCAAAATTGATCCAAATGACCCTCGTGCATACTCCTTGAAATTTCTTATCCTAACAAAACTCGGTCGAGAAGACGAGTTACGGGCCACCTTTAAAAAGATAAGGGAACTTGACCCAGGTTTAAGTAAATTAAAATCCCTGGTTTCCCCACCTTAGCGGTTATGTTACTCGAACAGCGCCTCTACAAATTCATCCGGATTAAACGGTTGCAAGTCTTCCTGTTTCTCCCCGACGCCGATCATCTTTACGGGTATGCCAAGCTCGGAGGCGATGGCGACGACAATCCCGCCCTTGGCCGTGCCGTCGAGCTTCGTGAGGATTATGCCCGTCACGCCGACGGCCTGATTGAAAAGCTTCGCCTGGCTTAGCGCGTTCTGGCCGGTCGTCGCATCCAGGACAAGTATCACCTCCGAAGGCTCTCCGGGAAGTTCGCGCTCTATCACGCGGTTAATCTTCTTAAGCTCCTCCATGAGGTTCGCCTTGGTATGGAGCCTGCCGGCGGTATCGACAAGAAGGATGTCCGCCTCCCTTGCGCGGGCGGCGGCGATGGCGTCGAAAACCACCGCGCCCGGGTCGGCCCCGCTCTTGTGGCGGATGACGTCCACCCCGGCTTTTTCTCCCCACAGGACAAGCTGTTCCGACGCAGCCGCGCGGAAGGTGTCCGCGGCCGCGAGTATTATCTTTCTGCCCTCGGCGGAAAATTTCGCCGCGAGCTTGCCGATGGTGGTGGTCTTTCCCGTGCCGTTGACGCCGACAAAGAGATAGACGGAAAGGCTCTTGCCGCCGCGTCCCGCCCCGAACGTCCCGGCGTCGCCTCGCAGGATGCCGCGCAGCTGGTCCTTTATTTCTTTTTTCAGCAAAAACGCGTCCGTAAGCTCCTGCCTTTTGACCTTCTCCTGAACTCCCCTTATTATCGCGCCGGACGTCTCTACGCCGAGGTCGGCAAGGACCATCAGCTCTTCGAGTTCGTCGAGGAGCGCCGCGTCGATTTTCTTCTTGCCGTAAACGGCGTTTTCTATCCCCGTGACGAAGCTGTCGCGGGTCTTTACAAGGCCGGATTTAAGCTTGTCGAAAAATCCCAAGATTACCCTCCATTACCTGCATTCTTTTCCGACGCCCTTTAAAAGCAGATGTTCGTTGTCCGCGCCGTGCGGGTCGTGACACCGGCAGGAAGGACGGCTAACCATCTGCTTTTCGTCATGGCACCTTGTGCATAGTTGCGGCGGCTCTGCCACCAGCACGAACTTGTGTCCGCCGCCCGCAGCCTTGTGGCAGTCCCCGCATTCCTCCACGGCCACGGGGCCGTGCACGTATTTCGCATCGAGCATCCCACTGTGGCATTTCCCGGTAACGCACTTCCCGGAATCGCCGGCGAAGGCCGCGGTAACAATAAAAACGGCGGCGGCAACCGATATAAAAATAATCCTGAGCGCCCGCATCCCCTCCCCCTTTCGGATTACATGAAACTCGCGCAGCCGATTCGGCTAAACGAAAAGCAGGAATATGAAAAGCGTTACAAGCCCCCCCAGGAGCGCGCCTATAATGACTTCCTTCGGCGTGTGTATGCCGAGCGCGATGCGGCTGTGGGAGACCATCGCCGCCATTATGAACACAAGGATTGATACCAGCGCGTTCGACGTCAGAAAAAGCGTTATCACGAATATCGACGATGCCGCCGCCGCATGACCGCTCGGCATGCCGCCCATGAGCGGAGAGCCGCGCCCGATATAGGTCTTGGCCATGATTACGGCGATGACCACGAAGACAAGCGCCATGAAGGCCACGTTCTCGCCGGCTATCTTTGTCTCCCCCACGCCGGCCTTCACAACCTGGGCCACGTGCGGGTAGAGTATAAGAAAACCGATGATAAGCGCGCCGAACGACGCTATGAAGACCGCTCCCGCGGCGGTGTCCTTGGCCGCCTTGGCCGCCGGATGCACATCCTCGGAGACGAGGTCCACCACCGCTTCTATCGCCGTGTTTATTACCTCGGCCACAAGGACAATCACGACGGCAAGCGAGAGCGCGATGAAGGAGACCCTGTCGAGGCCGAAAAAAAGCCCCAGCATGATAACGAGCGCGGCGGCCATGAAATGAAGCCGCATGTGCCTTTGCGTCCTGGTCGCGTAAAGAACTCCCTCTATGGCCAGGTTCGCGCTCTGATACCAGCTCTGAGGCTTCAGCTTCGCCTTTTCTTTTCCATTATCGATCTTAAAAGCTCCTTCTGCTTTTTCTCCATCCTCCGCTTTTCATTCGCGCCTTTTTCGTGGTCGTAGCCAAGGATGTGCAGGATACCGTGCGCGAGCAGGAAAAGCAGCTCTTCCTCGAGGGAATGTCCGGCCTCCACTGCCTGCGCAAGCGCCCTCGGCGCGGAGATGACTATGTCGCCCAGCACAAGGGGGGCGTTTCCGGATTCCGCCGCCCCCACGCCCTCCAGCATGGAAAAAGACAGGACGTCGGTCGTCCTGTCGATGCCGCGCCACTGGCGGTTCAGGCGGCGCATCTTCCCGTCGCCCGTGATGAGTATGGAAAGCTCAGCGTCCGCGCATCCCAGGGACGACAGCGCCTTCATGGCCGCCCGCCGGAGCATCCCAGCCGGCACCTTTACCTTCCTCTGCGAGTTTGCCGTTCTGACCAGAAGCCTTCCTCCCTCCCGACGGAATGCCAAGGCCCGGGTAATCCACCCTGTGGTGATAAATCCCGGAGAGGAGCTGGTTGAAGCTCCTCGTTATGGCGGTCAAGTCTTTAAGCGTAAGGTCGCACTCCGTAAGCTGTCCGTCCACGAAAAACCGTCCTATTATCTTGTCCACAAGCGCGGAGATCCTGTCCGGCGAAGGTTCTTCCAGCACCCTCGACGCCGCCTCGACGGCGTCGGCCAGCATGACGATGGCCGCAATCTTCGTCTGCGGGCGCGGGCCGGGATAGCGGTAGTCGTCCTCGCTTACGGAGCCGCCGTCCGCGCTTTTCGCCTTCTCGTAAAAATACGTCATAAGCGCGTTGCCGTGGTGCTGCTGTATTATGTCCGAAATCTGCGGCGGGAGCTTGTGCTCTCTCGCAAGCTCGTAGCCGTCCTTGACGTGCGACGAGATGATGAGGCTGCTCATGGACGGCGTCAGCCTGTCGTGCCGGTTCTCTCCCTTCGCCTGGTTCTCGACGAAATATTCCGGTTTCTTTATTTTTCCTATGTCGTGGTAATAAGACGCCACGCGGGCGAGGAGCGGGTTTTCTCCGATGGACTCCGCCGCCGCCTCGGCCAGGCTCCCGATGATGACGCTGTGGTGGTATGTCCCCGGCGCGGCGACCATGAGCTGTTTCAGAAGCGGGCGGTTCAAGTCGCTGTATTCGAGCAGGTTTATGTCCGTCACCATCTTGAACGTGGACTCAAGCAGCGGCAGTATCCCGGAGACGAGTATCGCCGAAAAGAAGCCGCTCGCTATCCCCGCGACGATGTCGTACAGGGCCGCGTGGGTAAAGAGCACGCGCTGGTAGAGGTCGAGACATATCACCGACGCGATGTTTGCAAGCGCCACGAAAAGGCCGGCGTTCAAAAGCGCGGAGCGGCGGGTGCAGCGTATGAGCGAAAAACTGGCTATCACGCTCCCGATAAACGTATAGAACCCGAACATCATCCGATGCCCGACGAGGAGCCCGCCGAATATGCTCATCACGATGGACATCACAATTCCCAGGTGTATGTCGAACAGGAGCGTGGCGAGCATTGCGGCGGTGGAAATGGGGACGGCATAGAAACCGGCCCGCCTGCCGACGCCGGGGATGTTGGCCGTGAAGGTGGTAAAGACCTCCGCCGACGCGCGGCTTATGGCCAGGGCGCCTATCAGTATCACGCACACGAGCGCGAGCTTGTGGATGTCCTGGGTAACGCTCCTCCTGTAGCGGCGCATGTCCCGGTACAGGACATATATCGGCAGGGAAACGACCATGAGAAGACCGACAAAGGTCTGGAAACTGTCGAAGGGCGACATCCTGGAGAGCTGCGAATAATCCACCAGGAGGAAAGAGAGGCATACCACGAGCAGGCCGCCCATCGCCGCCTTCTTGACCCTCTCGGAATGAAGGCGCTTCTCCGCCGGGCGGTTTGTTTTCTGGATTGAAAGGGGCTTCGCTTCCTGTTTGTGAAGAGTTACGCCTACCCTCGCGCGCTCCCCCTTAAGGGCGGCCATTTTTCTCCTCGTACTTTTGGTATGCCTTTACTATCTGCTGGACGAGCCTGTGCCTGACAACGTCCTTCTCCGAGAACTCCACGAAACTGATCCCATTGACGGCATAAAGTATCTTCATTACCTCTATGAGGCCGGAGCCTTTTTCGGCGGGCAGGTCCACCTGCGTGATGTCCCCGGTAATGACCGCCTTCGAGCCGAAACCCATCCTCGTAAGGAACATCTTCATCTGCTCGGAGGTTGTGTTCTGCGCCTCGTCGAGGATTATGAAGGAGTCGTTCAGTGTCCGTCCGCGCATGAACGCGAGAGGCGCGACTTCTATCGTCCCGCGCTCCACCAGGCGCGCCGCCTTCTCCGGGTCCATCATGTCGTAAAGGGCGTCGTAGAGCGGCCTTAAGTACGGATGCACCTTCTCGTAGAGGTCTCCCGGCAGGAATCCGAGCCTTTCGCCCGCCTCCACCGCGGGGCGCGCGAGTATTATCCGGTTTACCTCTTTCTTCATCAGCGCCGCGACGGCAGCCGCCATCGCGAGATACGTCTTGCCCGTGCCTGCCGGGCCTATGCCGAAGACGATGTCGTGAGTCCTGATGGCCTCCACATACGCCCGCTGGTTTTCGGTCTTGGGGCTGATATGCTTTTTGTTGTGGCCGATGAGCACGGTGTCTGAGAAAATATCCCGGATGTCCGCGCCGCCGGCCTCGTGGGCCCGCATCGCCAGTTTCACGTCCTCGAGCCTCAGCGCGTATCCGCTGCCGACCAGCCCGGCCAGGTCTTTTATAACCCTTTCGGCTGTCAGAACCGCCGGCTCCTCGCCTTCTATGGAAAGCTTGTTGCCGCGCGCCCTGATGTCCACGCCGGAGGTGTCTTCTATATACCGCAGGTTCTTGTCGAACTCCCCGTAAAGGGCCTTCAAGTCCTCGTCGGGTTCGATTAGAAGTTCGCGCTTCGTAACGCTCACCCTCTCCCTGACCCTCTCCCATCAAGGGAGAGGGAAAACCATCACTCCCTCGCCCCTCGGCGGGAGAGGGGTGGTTTTCTGTTATCGGCCCCGCGCCATCGCTTCGAGGCGCGCTATCCTATCCTCGATTGGCGGATGTGTGGAGAAGAGCCGCGTCACACCGCGCACCGAGAACGGGTTTACGATGAACATGTTGGCCGTAGCCGGGTTCGCGGCCATCGGGATGCGCTCCGTCCCCATCTCAAGCTTTTTTAGGGCGCTGGCCAGGTAAAGCGGATTCCCGGACAACTCGGCCCCGCCTTCGTCCGCCATATATTCCCTCGAACGCGAAATGGCAAGCTGTATGAGCATCGCGGCTATCGGCGCGAGTATCATCATGGCTATGGCCGCGATGGGATTCCCTTCCCTGTCGTCCCGTCCGCCCCCGAGCGCGCCTCCGAAGAAAAGCGCGAAACGCGAGAGCATTGTAATCGCCGCCGCGAGGACCGACGCGATGGTGCTGACCAGTATATCACGATGCCGCACGTGCGAGAGCTCGTGCCCCATGACGCCTTCGAGCTCCTGCCTTGTAAGGAGCCTCAGTATCCCCTCCGTGGCGGCGACCGCGGCGTGGTTCGGGTTCCTGCCGGTCGCAAAGGCGTTCGGGGAGTCGTCGGGTATTATATATACCTTCGGCATGGGCATCCCGGCCTTCTGGACAAGGCCGCGCACGACGGAATAAAGCTCCGGCGCCTCGGCCTCCGTAACCGGCTGCGCATGATACATCATAAGGACAATCTTGTCGGAGAACCAGTAGCTGAAGAAGTTCATAACCAGCGCAAAAACGAAGAACCCGAGCATCCCTTTTTCGCCGCCGATGGCCTCCCCGACGAGGATCATCAGGACCGTCAGCGCCGCCATCAGCATCGCAGTGCGAACCCTGTACATTTAGCTGTTACCTCCAAAACGCGTAATACGTCATTCCGAGGCGGTTATGCCGAAGAATCCGGCGTTGTCCGTCATCCCCGAATGCTTTAGCCGGGGGGCCGGAGTTTTATTCAATCCCCGGTTCCCCGCTTTCGCGGGAACTACAACACTGCGGCGGATTCTTCGCGGAGCCTGCCCGGCATGTAATAACGGCGGAACTCGGAATGACAAGCTCGTTATAATTCCTGAATAATATTTTACCAGAAACGCGCCCCTTTTCCATTAAAAATCGGCATGAAGCTACTTCTTCAGACGCTCCCCGGCAAGCTTCGCCGCATCGGAATCCGGGAACTTTTTCAGGACCTCGGCGTATGCCTTTTTCGCCTCGCCATGCCGTTTCAGGGCGTCCAGGACATATCCCTTCTTTACCATCGCATCCGGCACTTTCATGCTCTGTGGAAAGTTTTTTATGACCTTGTCGAACGCCGGCAGGGCCTCGGAATACTTCTTCATGGAATATAGCGATTCGCCTATCCAGAACTGGGCGTTCCCGGCGTATGCCGCGTCCGGGAAGTCCTTCAGGTATTCACTGAACTCGCCTACGGCGATGTCGTAGTTCCCGTTGGTGTAATCCAGATACGCCTGGTGATACATCTGGTTCGGGTCCGGAAGCGCCTCCACGCTGCCCTGTCCGGCGCTTGTCGCGCCTCCGAAAGCCTGTCCGGCGCCGGCGCTTGTCGCGCCCCCGAAAGCCTGCCCGGCCGCACCCGTCCGGCCGCCCTGGACTTGCGCCTGCTGTATCTCGCTGAACTTCTGCATGAGAAGCGCCTTCATGGCGTCCATCTTGGCGTTCACGTCAGAGATCTCGTGCCTCAGTTCGTCAATCTGCCCCTGCGCGATACCGCTTTTCGAGCTGGATGAAAATGCGCGGCTCCCGAGGTCGGCCTGGTTTTTAAGGACGGTGCCGAGCTGGTCGTTTATGGACTTCAGGTTTGTGTTGACCTCCGATAAAGACTTCATCATCCCCACGAGCTGCTTGCTCCGCTTGTTTTCCGCCTTGAGGGAGTAGTTGATGTCGTCTATGCTGCCACCTATTTCCGTCAGCCGCGCGTTATTCGCGGCGGATTGCTGTTCCACCCTGTAGAGATCCTGGCTTGTGGCGCAGCCGCACGCAAAAACCAGCAGGACAACCGGCAGTAAAATCAGAAGCTTTTTCATCCGCATCATACCCTCTCCGCACATAAATTAAGCCGCGCGCCGGAGGTTTTTTGAAGCCCCCCTTTGCACGGAAGGCGGGCCGCGCAGGCCCGCCTTTTAAGATTAATTGCCATGTATCCGGTTTAGCCGCGCGCGGCGTTTTACTGGACGACGAAGTGGTCGCGCCGGTTCTTCGCCCACGCAGCCTCGTTATGGCCGGGGTCGAAGGGTTTGCTCTTGCCGTAGCTGATGGTCTTCAGCCTGTCTGCGGGGATGCCCAAGGACAGCAGGTATTTCTTCGCGGCGTCCGCGCGCCTCTGGCCGAGCGCGAGGTTATACTCCACGGTGCCCCTTTCGTCGCAGTTGCCTTCAATCGTTACGACCCGCCCGGGGTGCGCCTTCATCCACGCGGCGTCCTTCTGCAATACGGACGCGTAGTAGGGTGTTATGGCATAGCTGTCGAAATTGAAGAACACGTCCTTGAGCGCCTTCTCGGCCTTCACCGGCTCCACGGGCTGCGGCTGTTCCTTCGGGCCGGGAGGCGCCTCGGTCTTAGCCTGCTCACGGGCGGGCGGGGCCGACGGCGAAGGGGCTGCGGGCGCCTCTTTCATCGGCTGCTGGGTTTCCATCCCGCTCGTGGACTTCACTTCTTTTCTGGCGCAGCCGTAGACGCCCGCGAATATCACAAGCGACGCGGCCAGGCACGCGAGAAGAATACTTTTTGTCTTCACCGTTTTGCCTCCATGTCCTGAAAGCGATTTATAAATATGGAACAATCCGGACAGGTGTTAAGTATATCATAAATGCGCCGGATTCAAGTTATTTTTCGCTGCCTGCCGCGGGAGACCATGCGGGGGTCTGGCAGTTCCCCGTAATGGGAAGCTTCATAACGTCATTGCCGTGCGTGTCCATTATGTAGAGTGATTTCTCCCTGCCGCGCGTGGACGAAAAGACGATATGCCTGCCGTCGGGCGACCACGACGGATTCTCGTTGCTGCCGCTGTTCCAGGTAAGCCGGACGACATTCCCTCCCGTCGGGTCCATGGTGAATATGTTGAAGACGTTGCCTTCCCGTCCGACATAGGCTATCTTGTCGCCCTTCGGAGACCATGCCGGTGACGCGTTGTAATTACCGGTGAAGGTAAGCCTGCGCACGTTTCCGCCGTCCGAATCCATGACGTAAACCTGCGGGTTGCCCTCGCGGTCGGAGTTGAAGACAATCTCCTGCCCGTTCGGAGACCACGACGGGGAGGTGTTGATGCCACGGGTGTGGGTTATCTCCGTAACCCCGCCGCCGTCCCTGTTCATGGTGTATATCTCGGCGTTGCCGCCACTGCTCTTGCAAAGCGCAATCCTCCGGCCGTCCGGCGACCACGCCGCCGCGGTGTTAAGCCCGGAGGAGAACGACAGTATTCCCCTGCTTTTCCCGGACGCGCTTACCCACCATAAATCCGGGTTCATCCTGCGGTAGGAGGTATAGGTGATGTAGTTGCCTGAGGGCGACCACGCCGGGAGGAGGTCCACGCCGAGGTCCCTGGTGAGCATGAAGACGTCGTGGCCGTCGTAGTCGGAGGTGTAGAGCTCGTCGTGGCCGGTCATGTCCGAGATGAAGGCGATCTTCGTCTGACAGACGCCCTTCTCGCCCGTAAGCTGGTAGATTATGGCGTCCGAGAGCTTGTGGATGTTCTGCCGCATCACGCGCAGGGAATTCGGATAGGTCTTGTCGAGCAGGACGGAGCCGGCATTGGCGTCGATAAGCTTCGCGGATATGCTTATCTCGCGCCCGTCCGTGGAATAGCTTCCGGCTACGATGTTATTGACGCCCAGCGAGGACCAGGCCTTCGGGTCGCCCTTTACCTCCGTTACCCTCGTGGCCGTGAAGAACCCGGAAAAATTCAGGTCGTCCGCGAGCTCGTCCGCCATCGTCTTGTCCCGGTTCTGCGGGTCGATGAATCCCCCAACCTTGACAAAGTCCGGCACTATGACGCTTATCTTCGCCGCGTTCTGGGAGGTGGAGAGGTTTATCTGCGGTATCGCGCCGGCACGCGTTGCCGCCGGAAAGAAAAGGACGGCGGAAAATATCATTGCCAACGTCATTCCCGCGAAAGCGGGAATCCAGCGTCTTTTTAAGTTCTTCATTTTTATTTTATCCCTGTTTCTTCGGTATGAAGGAATAGCGCACCCCGAGCGCGTCCCCAAGGCCCGCCGGAAGAGGCTGAAGCTTATGCACCATCCTGACTGAAATAAGCGCCTCCTGGTCGTAATAGCCGATCCCGGACGACGACTCTATCTGCACCTGGGTGAGGTTCCCGTCGCTGTCGATTACGAACGATATTACGGCGGGGCGCGCCGGGACGTCCCACGGCACCCGCTCCCTCCAGGCCCTCTCGACGGCCCGCTGGATTATCTGTGCGTACCAGGCGTATCTCGAATCGAAGTTCCCCATGAACGCCATCGGCCCGATTATCGCGCCGGGCTTCGGCCTGCCCCCGCCGCCGACAGGCCCCTGGCCCGGACCCTCCGGCGCCTGTTGCTGAACCTTCGCCACCTCGGGTTTCTGAGGCAAGGGCTTCTTATTTTTCTCCGGCGGCTTCTTCTCCGTCTCTTTCTTTGCGATCTTGACGGTTTCTTCTTTCGGGACGGGCTTCTTTTCCCTGACCGGGTTCTTTATTATCCTTTCGGCATGTCCGCCGCCGCCCTGCGGCCCCGGCAGGGTGGTGACGGTGACGCTGAACATCTCGACCTTCTTAAGCGCCTTCCGCCCGGACTCGACCCAGAATACTCCGAATATCGCCGCGTGGATGAAGACAGAGAGGATAACCGCCGACAGGAAATAGTCCCTGCATTCTTCATCGGGCCGTCCGGTTCCGGAACGCCCCCCGCCGCCCTTTATCCTTCTTGAGGCAATGCTTGCCATTAAGAACAAAACCTCGGAAAAACGGTTTTACATAAATCAAGCTGTTAATTTTCTCACAACACGGCGGCTTATGTCAAGGGTATGCGGGTCAGTCGAAGAACGGGAGATCGCTGAAGAAGAAGAGGGACTTCTTGGGCCGCACCGGCTCCGGCGGATTCACCTGCCCGTTTTTTAGTATTTTCTCCGGCACCGCATCGACCATGGCCTTCGCCGCCCTCTCGCCTATGAGCTTCGAGACCTCCCTGAGCGCGGCTGAGAGCACGGGCGGCCTGGAGCCGTTGTCGTGCGCGTCGCTTGCCATCACGTGCGCGAGCCTTCGCTCCAGCATGGACACGGCGAGCCTTTTGACGTCGTCTCCGAACATCCCCAGGAAGCTCCCCGCCGTCACCTGCATCAGCGCCCCCATAGCCGCCAGCTCGTAGAGGCATTCGACGTCCTCAAGCGCCACGGGGTTTCTCTCCGGGTGCGCGACAAGCGGGACAATTCCCATCTCGCGCATGGAGTGCATCAGCCCGTAGATTTTCTCGGAATCGAAAAACGGCGGAAGCTCCGCAAGGACGTAGCGGGAACCGTTTATAGCGCAAACCGCGCCGGACTTAAGCCCTTCCGGCGTCTCGTCGGAGAGCCGGACCTCGGAGGCGGGATAAAGCTCGATGCCTATGCCGGCGGCGGCCGCCCTGAGCTCCTCCGTCAGCCGCAAGACCTTTTCTTTGGGGTTGTCGTGCAGGCCGGGGACGACGTGCGGGGTCATCGCTACGCCTTTTATCCCGTCGGCGGCGGCGGTCCTGAGCATCGAGAGCGCCTCTTCCATATCGCGCGCGCCGTCGTCCGCACCCGGAAGGATATGGGCGTGGAGGTCGTACATCTTTATATTTCAGCCCCGCGTCCCCTTTTGCGCCCGGACGGCCTTGCCGTTTTAGTTTTTTTCGGGGTCTCTTCGAGGTTAAAGACCTTGTGGAGCGCCCGGACGGCAAGCTCCGTATACTTGGCGTCTATCACGCAGGAGATCTTAATCTCGGACGTGCTTATCATCATAATGTTTATACCCTCGTCCGCAAGCGCGGTGAACATAATGCCCGCCACGCCCGAATGCGAGCGCATCCCGACACCGACTATGGACACCTTCGAGATTTCCTCGTTCACCATGACGTCTTCGGAGCCGGACACCTTCGCCGCCTTTTGTATGACAGGCATCGCCTTTTTCAGGTCGGTCTTCGGCACGGTAAAGGATATGTCCGTGATTCCGTCCTTGCTCACGTTCTGGATTATCATGTCAACGACGACCTTCGCGTCCGCAATGCTCTTAAAGAGCTTCGAGGCCACGCCGGGCCTGTCCGGCACGCGGCAGAGCGTTATCTTCGCCTGGTTTTTGTCGTATGCCACGCCTGAGACGACGACTTCTTCCATCCCCTTGTCCTCCTTTGTTACCAGCGTCCCGGGTATGTCGTTAAAGCTGGACAGCACCCTGACGGGCACGTTGTATTTTTTTGCGAACTCCACCGAGCGGGTCTGGAGCACCTTCGCGCCGAGGCTCGCCATCTCAAGCATCTCGTCGTAGGATATTTTTTCGAGCTTCCTGGCCTGAGGGACGATGTTCGGGTCGGTGGTGTACACGCCGTCCACGTCCGTGTAGATGTCGCAGAAATCCGCCTTCAAGACCGCCGCCACGGCCACGGCCGTGAGGTCTGAGCCTCCGCGTCCGAGCGTGGTGACGTTGGAATCCTCCGTTATGCCCTGGAAGCCCGCCACCACCGCCACCCTGTTCCCGGACAAAGCTTCCTTTATCCTTCCCGCGTCTATGCTCTTTATCCTCGCCTTTGTATGCGCGTTGTCCGTGAGTATCCCGGACTGCCTCCCCGTAAACGACACGGCGTCCACTTTCAGGTCCTTTAACGCCATAGCAAGCAGCGCTATGGTAACGCGCTCACCGGTCGAGAGCAGCATGTCCATCTCGCGCTCGTCCGGGCTCGACGATACGGCGTTGGCAAGGCCGATCAGCTTGTCCGTCTCCCCGCTCATTGCCGAGACGACGACCACGACATCATGCCCCTGCCTTTTCGCCTTCGCCACCCTCGCGGCGACGTTCTTTATCCTCTCGACGCTCCCGACGGACGTCCCGCCGTATTTCTGAACTATAAGGGACAAATTTATCCTCCTCAAGGCTCCATTATACGATCCATGAGTTTCCAGCCTTCCTCTACCACAAGGCCAGTCAGGGCCGCATCCGCTTCATTATATCCGATATTGTTTATTTGTTTGTTCTGGCCGGACTCCCACAGGACGAACGGCACCGGGTCGGAGGTGTGGCTCTTTATTCTTATCGGCGTGGGGTGGTCGGGCATTGAAAGCACGCGGAAGCCGGGTTTCCCTTTAACGGCATCCAGCGCCGTCCCGACGACCTTCTCGTCGAAATCCTCCACGGCCCGCACCTTGTGGTCCACGTTCCCGGCGTGTCCGGCCTCGTCCGGCGCCTCGACATGCACATATACAAAATCGGCTTCTTCGAGGGCGGCGAGCGCGGCCCTGGCCTTGCCGATATAATTCGTGTCGATATAGCCCGTCGCGCCCGGAACGTCGATTACCCTCATGCCGAGGATCTTCGCAATCCCCTTCATGAGGTCCACGGCGGAGATCATCGCGCCGGAGATATTATACCTCTCACGGAAGGCCGGGAGCGCGGGTTTACCGCCCTGCCCCCACAGCCAGATGGAATTCGCCTCGCGCACGCCCTGCCGAAACTCCTGGCCGAGTATATCCATCGAGCGCTCCATCAGCCGTATAACAAATTCCGCGCCATCGCCCTTCGGCAGATAAGGGGCTATCGCCTTGTCGGTAATATCGTGAGGCGGCGTGCATACGAGGCCGCCGCCGCCCTTCCAGACCATCAGGTGGCGATAACTGACACCCGGATAAAAACGAACGTCGCCGCCCAACTCGTTATTTAATATTTCTATAAGCCGCCGAGCCTCGTCTGTCTTGATATGACCCGCCGAGAAATCGCGCATTAGCCGGCCGGAGCGATAGTCATCGCCTGCATGTCCGCCGAGTCTGTCGAGCAATACAAGGTTGCATCTGAAGGCTACATCGTCCGGGCCGAGCTCGACGCCCATCGCCGCGGCTTCGAGCGGCGCGCGCCCGGTGTAGTATAATCGCGGGTCGTATCCCAGCACGGAGAGGTTTGCGACATCCGAGCCCGGCGGCAGACCCGCCGGGACCGTCCGCGCCATGCCCATCTGCCCGTGCGAGGCAAGGTAATCGAGGTTGGGCGTCCTGGCGTATTGCAGGACGGTCTTCCCGCCAAGCTCGTCGAGCGGAAGCCCCGCCATTCCGTCGCCAAGAAGCACAAGATATTTCATTTCGCCCCCGCCCTGGAAAGCGCTTCCGCTATTTCAGGATGTTTCTTCGCCTTCGCGAAAGAAAGCGCGGTGTTGCCTGACTTGTCCTTCAGGTTCACGTCCGCGCCATACCTCAAAAGCTCCTTCACGACGCCGGCCTGGCCCGCGGCGGCGGCTCCCATCAGTGCGGTCTCGCCCTCGTTGTTTTTTATGTTCGGGTTCGCCTTGTCCCTGAGGAGCAGACTTACGACGCCGTCCCGCCCGGTTACAGCCGCGTAGACCAGCGCCGTCTCGCCGCTCCCCGCGCGGGCGTTGACATCCGCGCCCCTTTTAAGGAGCATCGCCGCTATGACCGTATAGCCGTTGAACGCCGCGGCCATAAGCGCCGTGGAGCCGTCCCTGTCTTTTGCGTTCGGGTTTGCTCCGGCGGCGAGGAGCGCGCGCACGGCGTCCCGCAGACCGTCCGCCGAGGCGTGGATAAGCGGCGTCGCTCCGTGACTATCTCGCGCATTTACGTCCGCGCGCCTCCCGATGAGCGCGCGCACACCCGCAACGTCTCCCGCCCTGACGGCATCGAAAAGAGTCTTCTCCTGCCCTGCAACAGCGGAAACGGGCAACAAAAATACGGCAAAAATTACAACCAGATTCTTCGCTGCGCTCAGAATGACATCCTTTTATTTCAGAGTGACACCTTCCAGAGCGGCGCCTTTATGTAATTAGTATCCCAGCGCCTTCATCACCTCGTCCATCGTCCCCTTGATGGAAAGCGGCTTGGCGGATACCTTTATCGCCGTGTCCGGGTCCTTCAGGCCGTGGCCGGTGAGCGTGCAGACGATGCGCGCCTCGCCCTTGTAGTAGCCGAGGTTGTTCAGTTTTATCACGCCCGCGATACTCGCGGCGGAAGCCGGCTCGCAGAATATGCCTTCCGTGGCCGCAACGAGTTTATACGCCTCGATAATCTCGTCGTCCGTAACCATGTCGATTACGCCGCCGGACTCGTCTCTCGCGGCCTCCGCCGTCTTCCACGACGCCGGGTTGCCTATGCGTATCGCGGTGGCTATGGTCTCCGGCTTCTCGACCGGACGGCCAATGACAATCGGCGCGGCGCCCGCCGCCTGGAAACCGGTCATTACCGGCAGCGAGTTTATCTTCCCCGCATCCCTGTATCTTTTGTAACCCTTCCAGTACGCGCTGATGTTTCCCGCGTTTCCGACAGGCAGGGCGTGAAAGTCCGGCGGGCCGCCGAGGGCGTCACAAATCTCGTATGCCGCAGACGTCTGGCCCTCGATGCGGTACGGGTTGACGGAGTTCACGAGCGTAATCGGATACTTCGCGGACACCTCCCGCACGATTCTCAGGGCCTCGTCGAAATTGCCTTCGATCTGTATCACCCGCGCGCCGTGCATCATGGCCTGCGCGAGCTTCCCAAGCGCGATCTTGCCCTCCGGTATCAGCACGAAGGCCTTTATCCCGGCCCGCGCGGCATACGCGGCGGCGGCGGCGGACGTGTTCCCCGTTGACGCGCAGATGACCGCGCCGGAGCCGTCCTCGACGGCCTTGGATATGGCCATCGTCATGCCCCTGTCCTTGAAGGAGCCCGTCGGGTTCGCCCCGTCGAACTTCAGGTAAATATCGAGCTTCGGGTTGATGAGCTTTGCGAGGTTCCTCGTCCGCACGAGCGGCGTATTGCCCTCAAGGAGCGTAATCACCGGCGTGTTGACCGTCACCGGCATGAACTCCCTGTATTCCTCTATTATCCCTCTCCAGGCCATTACTTTTCTCCGGGTTTGTCTTTGCTAATCTCGAACATATGGCCGCAATGCCTGCATTTAAGGGCCTCGGCCTTGACCGTCTCGGCGCACATCGGACATTTCTTTGCGCCGCCGGAGGTTTCGTCCGATGTCCAGGCATTCGCCGGCGGCCTGCCGCCGATTGTGCCTGTTATCATCCCTATTCCGGCAATAAATACCACGATGACGGCAACCCATAAAAACGTATAGGTCCCGCCGCCGATGCGAAAGCCGTGCCGGTCGAATATATTATGGCCGGACAGGACAAAATACCTGTAGCCGAAGATATTCTCGACGCGCGTCTTGAGCACGTACGCCGTAACGGCGGATATGATAATCAGGACATAGCCGCTTCCGGTCCCGCGTTTGGCCGGCATATCGCTCACCTCTTCCGTCTCATGTGTTTGTTCACTCTTCCCCTTCCACCCTTATCACCGCCGTCTTCGCGGAGATTACGTCCAGTTCGTCGATCTTCCCGAGCGCCTTCCTGACGTTCATCTCGACCGCCCCGTGCGTCATAACGACAATGGGAACCGCGCTCCCCGCGCCGCGCCCGTGCTGGATTACGGACGATATGCTGATGTCGTGCCTGCCGAGGATACCGGAAATCTTCGAGAGCACGCCGGGGTGGTCGAGCGCCGAGAAACGCATGTAATACCGGCACCGGACCTTGTCTATCGGCATAACGGACAGCTTTTTTCTGTTACCTTTCCGAAACGACGCGACGGGCATCCTGCCGATGCCGCCGCAGAGGATGTCGCGGGAAATGTCTATTATATCAGACACGACTGCGCTGGCAGTGGGCATGTCGCCCGCGCCGCGTCCGTAGAACATCGCCGGCCCCATGGCGTCCCCGACGACGTAGATCGCATTGAAAACGCCGTCCACCTTGGCTATCAGATAATCCTCCGGGAGCATTGTCGGGTGGACGCGCGCCTCTATCTCTCCGTTTTTGAGTTTGGCAATCGCCAGGAGTTTTATCTTGAAACCGAGCTCACGCGCGTAGCGTATGTCCTCCGGCAGGATATTCGAGATACCTTCCGTGTAGATGTCCGGTAAATTTATCGGCGTGCCGTAGGCGATGTTGGCTAGTATCGCGAGCTTGTGCGCCGGGTCGATTCCCTCCACGTCGAAGGTCGGGTCCGCCTCGGCATATCCCAGGGCCTTGGCTTCTTCGAGGACGTCGTCGAAATCGCGCCCCTCGTCCGTCATCTTCGTCAGGATATAGTTCGACGTGCCGTTTATGATTCCATAAATGGATTCGATATTATTCGCCGCGATGCCCTGTTTTATCGCGCCTATGATGGGTATGCCGCCGCCGACCGACGCCTCGAAGCCCACCGGCGCGCCCGCCTTCTCCGACGCGGAGAATATCTCCTCCCCGTGCATTGCAAGCAGGGCCTTGTTCGCCGTGACGACGGGCTTTTTGTTCTTTAGCGCGGAGAGTATGAACTCCTTCGCCGGGTTGTATCCGCCGATAAGCTCGATTACGATGTCCACGCCGGGACTGTCTATTACCTTGCGGGCGTCTTTCGTATAAACATCATGGGATATTCTCAAAGCCTTCGCGCGCGAGGCGTCGAGGTCCGCCGCCTTGACGAGCGTTACCTCCGCGCCCAGCCGCCGGGAGATGATGCCGGCGTTCTCCCCGAGGAGCTTCACCACCCCGGAGCCGACCGTCCCGAGACCGATTAATCCGATACCGATTTTTTTCATTCCCCCAGCGCCTTCTTCAGCCCTTTTATCGCCTGCCTCGTTCGATGCTCGTTCTCGATTAGCGCGAAGCGCACGCGTCCTTCGCCGTATTCGCCGAAGCCGATGCCGGGCGAGACCGCGACCTTCGCCTTTGCGATGAGCATCTTCGAGAACTCGAGCGAGCCCATGTGCTCAAACTTCTTCGGTATCCTCGCCCAGACGAACATCGTCGCGAGCGGCTTCGGTATCTCCCAGCCGATTTTGTTAAGCCCGTCAACCAGGGCGTCCCGGCGGCTTTTGTAGACGCCGCATATCTCATCGACACAGTCCTGCGGGCCGTTAAGCGCGGCAATCGAGGCTATCTGAATAGGCTGGAACATGCCGTAGTCGAGATAGCTTTTTATCTTCTGGAGCGCGCCGACAATCTCCCTGTTCCCGCAGCAGAAACCGACGCGCCACCCCGGCATGTTGTAGCTCTTGGACATCGAGAAAAACTCGACGCCGACGTCCTTCGCCCCTTTCGCCTGAAGAAAGCTCGGCGCCGTGTAGCCGTCGAAAACGAGGTCCGCATACGCGAGGTCGTGGATTACCATGACCTTGTGCTCCCTTGCGAAATCGACAACCTTCTGGAAGAACTCCAAATCCACCGTCGCCGTGGTCGGGTTGTTCGGGAAGCTTATTATCAGCATCTTCGGCGCGGGCCACGCCTGGCGGAACGCGGCCTGCATGTCCTCGAAGAAGTCTGAGTCCCGCCGAAGCGGTATGTGCCGCACCTCGCCGCCCGCGATTACCACCGAATACGGGTGTATCGGGTACGCGGGAGACGGGGACAGGACTATGTCGCCGGGTTCTATCGTCGCGAGGGCAAGATGGCTGAGTCCCTCTTTCGCGCCCATCGTCGCGATGGCCTCCGTCTCAGGGTCGATGTCCACGCCGTATCTGCGCCCGTACCAGCCGGCTATCGCGGCCCTGAGCTTCGGGATGCCGCGGCTCGCGGAATAGCGGTGGTTCTTCGGGTTGTAAGCCGCCTCGACGAGCTTGTCCACGATGTGCTGGGGCGTGCCCATGTCCGGGTTGCCCATGCCGAAATCTATTATGTCCTCGCCGCGCTTCCTGGCCTCCATCTTCATCTGGTTCACGATGGCGAAGACGTATGGCGGCAGCCGTTTTATCCTCTGGAACTCGTACAAAACAACACCTCCGGTTATCTCCTTCTGTTCCTGTTCCTGTCCCTGTTCCTGTTATTATCGCTTCTTTTCCCGGCGCCTTTCCCGGCGCCGCCGCCCTTCCCGCCGAACCTCTTCGCTATAATCAATACGGCGACGAGGGCGATTATAACGCCAAGCGTGAGATGATAAACCTGGGAAACATACATCCTTATCATCCGCCTATTGCGGAAAACACCTCTTCCGCGTTATACGAGCTCCTGACAAACGGCGCGGATGCCACGGAGAGAAACCCCATGCGCCTGCCCGCCTCCGCGTATCTTTCGAAAGTCTCCGGGCTTACATATTCCTCGACGGGCAGGTTCTCCTTCGACGGTCTTAGATACTGGCCGATTGTAAGGAGGTCGCAGCCGGCGCCCCTCAAGTCCCGCATCACGGAGACGACCTCGTCCTCCGTCTCGCCCAGGCCCGCCATTATCCCGGACTTCGTGTAGATCTCCGGGCGCATCGCCTTGGCATTCCTGAGCGCGGCGAGCGAACGGGCGTAGAGCGCCTGGGGCCGCACGCGGGAATAGAGCCTCGGCACCGTCTCGAGGTTGTGGTTGAATATGTGGGGCCCGGCCCCGACCACCTTCGAAAGCGCCGCTTCGTCCCCGCCGAAATCCGGCGTCAGGACCTCGACGATCATTTGCGGAAATTCCTTCTTTAAAATTCGTATAACCGCCTCGAACTGCCCTGCGCCGCCGTCGGGGAGGTCGTCCCTGGTGACGGAGGTTATGACGGCGTGCCTTAGCCCGAGCCTGCCCGCCGCAACGGCGATATTCTCGGGCTCCGAGGGGTCGGGAGGCGCGGCGGTCCCTTTTTTTACCGAGCAGAAACCGCACCTGCGGGTGCAGACCTCCCCCAGTATCATGAACGTCGCGGTGGGCTTTTTGAAGCACTCGCCGATATTGGGGCACCGGGCGGACTCGCAGACCGTGTGCAGGCCAAGCCCGCGGAGCTTCGCCTTTACATCCGCCAGATCTCCGATATTGTATTTTTTCCGCGCGAAGGCGGGCATTCTCTCGTCCATCACGGTTATCTTGTTGAAAATATTATATTAAGGCCGACAATTCGTAAAGTCAAACAAAAAAGCCGGATTGGCGCGGCCCGCTTAAAAAAATTAATTAGGGACGCTCTCCCTTGATAAAAGCGCGCGGATGATGTATAAATATACCTGCTCAAAAAAGGGGTTTTTTATGCATCACGCGGGCTTTGTCCATCTTCACATCCATACCCAGTACAGCCTCCTCGACGGCGCAAACCGCATAGACGACCTGATAGCCAGCGCCGTCGAATACGGTATGCCCGCCCTGGCCATTACCGACCACGGCAACATGTTCGGGGCGATAGAGTTCTACCAGAAGGCCCGGAAGGCCGGGGTAAAGCCCATTATCGGCTGCGAGTGCTATGTCGCCCCGAATGCAAGGACGGAAAAGACCGGCGGGGCGCACGACTCCGCGTATCATTTAATCCTCCTCACCCGGAACATCGACGGTTACAGGAACCTCATGCGCCTCGTAAGCCTCGGATACACCGAGGGCTTCTACTACAAGCCCCGTATCGACAAGGAGGCCCTGAGGCAGTATTCCGGCGGACTTATAGGCCTCTCGGCGTGCCTGAAGGGCGAGGTCCCGAAGAAGCTTCTGGCCAAAGACAAAGACGGCGCAAGGGAGGCTGCGCTCGAATACAGGGAAATCCTGGGGCCGGAGAACTTCTACCTCGAGATACAGGACAACGGCCTCGAAGAACAGAAAGAGCTAAACCGGCTCCTGGCCGAGCTTTCCCATGAGTTGAACATCCCGCTCGCCGCCACGTCGGACTGCCACTATTTTAAAAAGAGCGACTCCAGGGCCCACGAGGCCCTTCTCTGCATCCAGACCGGCAAGACCATGAGCGACCCGTCCCGGATGCGTTTCCAGACGGACGAGTTCTACTTCAAGTCCCCCGCCGAGATGGAGTCCGCGTTCGAGTTCTACCCGGAGGCGGTAAGGAACACGGTGACAATCGCCGAACGCTGCAACCTGAAGCTCGACTTCGACCAGTATCACCTGCCGCACTATGTCGTCCCGGACGGCTATACGAAAGAGGGCTACCTGGACGAGCTCGCCCGGCGGGGCCTGGAGAAGCGGCTCAAGACCGTCAAGGGCGACACGGCGGCCTACTGGAAACGCCTCGAAGAAGAGCTCCGGATAATCAAGAGCATGGGTTTCGCGGGCTACTTCCTTGTTGTCTGGGACGTCATAAACTACGCCAGGAGCAGGAGCATTCCCGTCGGCCCGGGCAGGGGCTCCGCCGCCGGGAGCATAGCCGCATACGCGCTTCAGATAACCGATATAGACCCTCTGCCGTATAACCTGCTCTTCGAGAGGTTCTTGAACCCGGAGCGCATATCCATGCCGGATATCGACATGGACTTCTGCATGGACCGCCGGGACGAGGTCATAAGTTACGTAAAGGAGAAATACGGCGCAGACCACGTCTCCCAGATAATAACCTTCGGCACCATGCTGGCCAAGGGGGTAATACGAGACGTGGGACGCGTGCTCGACATCCCGTACGGGGACGTGGACAAGGTGGCAAAGCTCGTCCCGGACGCGCTCAAGATTACACTGAAGGAGGCCCTCGCACAGGAGCCGCGCCTGAGGGAGCTTGTAAAGGAAGACCAGCGCATAGCCCAGGTCTTCGAGATTGCCGGTTCGCTGGAAGGCCTTACCCGCCATGCCTCGAAGCACGCCGCCGGCGTGGTCATCTCTCAGGAACCGCTAACGGACTACACGCCTCTCTACCGCGACGCCGACGGCGCGATTGTCACGCAGTACGCCAAGGACGAGATAGAGAAGATAGGCCTTGTGAAGTTCGACTTCCTGGGGCTTCGGACGCTTACAGTCATAGACAATGCCGTAAAGCTCATCAACCGTGGCGCGCCCGAAGAAGAGGCGTTCGGGCTTTCGTCTCTCTCGCTCGACGAGCCGGACCCGGACACATATAAGCTCCTGGCCTCCGGCGACACCGACGGCGTCTTCCAGTTTGAATCCTCCGGTATGCGCGACCTCCTTATCAGGATGAAACCGGAGCGCTTCGAGGACCTGATAGTCGTCAACGCGCTCTACCGCCCAGGGCCTCTTCAGAGCGGTATGGTGGACGACTACATCCAGCGGCGGCGGGGCGCGAAGCAGATAGTGTACGACCCACCGGAGCTCGAAGAGATACTGAAGAACAACTACGGCGTAATCGTCTACCAGGAACAGGTCATGCAGATAGCCGTGAAGCTCGCGGGCTTCAGCTTGGGCCAGGCGGATACGCTAAGGAAGGCGATGGGCAAGAAGAAGCCCGAAGTCATGGCGAAGATGAAGGAGCAGTTCCTCCAGGGCGCTGCGGCCAAGAAAATCCCCGCGAAGAAGGCCGAGGCGGTGTTCGAGAACATGGAGAAGTTCGCCGAATACGGCTTCAACAAGTCCCATGCCGCCGCCTACGCCCTCATCACCTACCAGACCGCATACTTAAAGGCGCATTACAAGGTGGAGTTCATGGCGGCGCTTCTGTCCTCGGAGATGGACAACACCGACAAGGTCGTGAAATATATCTCCGACTGCCGGGACATGGGCATACCCGTAATGCCGCCGGACGTGAACCGCTCGGACGCGTATTTCACCGTCGATGAAGGTAAAATCCTCTTCGGCCTTGCCGCCGTGAAGAACGTCGGCCATTCGGCCATAGAGTCCATAAAGCAGGCGCGGAGCGAGCTGGGCGGGTTTTCGTCTCTCTACGACTTCTGCCGCAAGGTGGATTTAAGGAGGGTGAACAAGCGCGTAATCGAGGGGCTTATCAAGTGCGGCGCGTTCGATTCTACCGGCGTCTCGCGCCCGAAGATGATGGCGGCGCTCGACAAGGCTATGGACGGCGCAAACCAGCTCGCGAAGGAGCGCCAGGCCGGGCAGACCTCCATGTTCGACATGATGCTTGAGGACTCCGGCCCAGCGAAAATAAATGACGAGGAATATCCCGCAGCCGCGGAGTGGAACGAGGCGGCGCTCCTCGCCTTCGAGAAGGAGACGATGGGGTTTTATGTAACCGGGCATCCCCTTGCGCGGTACGAGGCCGAGGCGAAGAAATTCGCCCGGAACACAAGCTCCGAGCTGCCCGAGCTTCCGGACGGGCGCGAGACGGCGATAATGTGCGTCGTGCGGACAAGGAAAGTCGCCACGACCAAAAAGGGCGACAGAATGGCGAACCTCACCGTGGAAGACCTCCAGGGCACGGTGGAGGTAATCGTCTTTCCGGAACAGTACAGGGCATCGGAGGCGCTTATTTCAGGAGACGCCCCGCTTCTCATAACCGGCACGGTGGACAGGGGCGAGAAGGGCGTGAAGCTGCGGGCGATGAAGATACTCCCTCTGTCGGAAGTCCGCGAGAGGATGACGACGAGGGTGGACATAAGGCTCTCCGCGACAGGCGCCACGGCTGACGACCTTATAAAGCTCCGTGAGGTAATCCTCCGGCACAAAGGCAGCTGTCCGCTTTACCTGAAAATAGACATGCCCAGGCACGGGAACGCGGCGCTTTCGCTCAAGACGGGCGGCGAGCTCTCCGTCTCCCCGACGGAGCTTCTGGTGGACGAAGTGGAAGGGCTTCTCGGGGCGGGCGCGGTATCGTTCGCATAGGAGAATTATGGCATACAACTTCCTGGAATTTGAAAAGCCTCTTGCGGAGCTTGAGAGCCGCATAGAGGACCTCCGGCTGGCCGCGGGCGGACAGGTGGACGCGGAAGACGAGATAAAGAGGCTCTCCAAAAAAGCGGACGAGCTTCGGGAGAAGATATTCTCCGGCCTTAACGCCTGGCAGAAGACCCAGGTGGCAAGGCACCAGGACAGGCCGAACACCGAGGACTACATAGGTCTTCTGACCCAGGGCTTCACGGAGATGCACGGAGACAGGTTATTTGCCGAAGACCCGGCGATAATCGGCGGCATGGCGTGGTTCGACGGCTCACCCGTGGTGATAATCGGCCACAACAAGGGCAGGACAACCAAGGACAGGCTGAAGCGGAACTTCGGCCAGCCCCTCCCGGAAGGTTACAGAAAGGCGCTTCGGATCATGCAGTTCGCCGAAAAGTTTGGCCGGCCCATCATCACCTTAATCGATACCGTGGGCGCGTATCCCGGCATAGGCGCGGAGGAGCGCGGACAGAGCGAGGCCATCGCGCGGAACCTGCTTGTCATGTCGGGCCTTCGCGTGCCGGTGGTGTCGGTCGTCATCGGCGAGGGCGGAAGCGGCGGGGCGCTTGCGATAGGCGTCGCAAACCGCGTGCTTATGCTCGAACACGCGATTTATTCCGTCATCTCGCCGGAGGGCTGCGCCTCCATCCTCTGGAAGGACGGCTCGAAGGCCCCCGACGCGGCGGAGCTACTGAGGCTCACCGCGCAGGACAGCCTGAAGCTCGGCATAATCGACGAGGTGATAAAGGAACCGGTAGGCGGGGCGCACAGAGACTACGAGCTTGCGGCAAAGAACATCGAAAAGGCCCTTAAGAAGCACCTCTCGGAACTGAGCGCGATGTCCCCGGACGAGCTCGCGGCAAACCGCTACGCAAAATTCCGCGCCATCGGCTCGCTCACGTCACCTCCGGGCGCGAAGAATGCCTGACTCCCTCGTCATAACCGTAAAGACGGAGAAGCGCAGCATAGCCTACGCGAGCTTCATAATCGAGGCGTACGACGGCATCGGCGTCGTGCGGACGGCGGACCCTGAAAGCGGCCTGCTCGAAGTCCTTGTCGCGCCGGATTTAAAGGCCGATTTCATGGGCCTCGCCGGCGCGCTTTCGGAAGAGATACCGTTTAAAATATTATATCCCTAACGCCTTTTTCAGGTCGGCCTCTTCCATCTCGCCGGAGGCCTTCGCCGCGACACTGCCGTTTTTAAAAAGCAGGAAAGTCGGGACAACCTCCACGCCGTATTCCCTTGTCAGCCACCGGTTTTCGAGCACGTTTACCTTTGCGACCTTCACCCTTCCCGCAAGATCGCTCGCAAGCGCATCGACCTTGCCCGCCATCCTCAGACAGTGCGGGCATTTGGGAGACCAGAACTCCACCACGACCGGTGAAGCACAGCGAAGCACGGCCCGACTGAATTCGCTGTCCGATATGTTTATCGGGGCGCCCGTGGCCGCCATCGCCTGTCCGAAAGCAAGCGCCATGAAAAGGAGCGCCGCGGCTAGAACAATCGTAAGAAACGATTTTTTCATCTCTCCCCCCGTCTTAAAGTATTCCGAGCGCCTTCTTGAGCCTCCCCTTGGACATCGCGCCCTCGGCCCTGCCGACAACTTTGCCGTCCTCTATCCTGAAAAACGCCGGGATGCCCGTCACGCCGAAGTTATTGGGCGTATAATGGTTTTCGAGCACGTTCATCCTGACGACCCTGCAGCGCCCCGACATCTCCGACGCGAGGGCGTCCAGCACCTTCGCCATCTTCATGCAGAAGGAACACTCGGGCGACCAGAACTCCAGCACCACGGGCAGAGGGGAGTGGATTACGAGATTATGGAAGCTTTCCTCGTTTGCGTCCAATACCCGCGGCCCGGTTTCCTGTGGATGGTTCATGCGAAAGTAGAGGTTCGTCAGGCGGGCTTTTTAAGCCGTGCTTCCAGGATTTTGGATATTACCCTTTTCAGCTCGTTGACGCGCACAGGTTTGTTGATGTACTCGAATACGCCCATGTTCATGGCTTCGAGATACGACTCCACCTCGCCATAGGCGGTAATCATTATTACTCCTGTGTTTTCGTCCATTTTCTTGATCTCGCGCAGGACCTCGAATCCGTCCATGAGCGGCATGCGCATGTCGGTTATGACAAGGTCGTAACGCTGACGCTTCAAAGTGTCTATCGCCTCTTTGCCGTTTGCAGCGGTTTCGACCCGGTAGCCTTCCTTGGAAAGGATCTTAGATAAACCTTCGCGCGCGTTTTCCTCGTCGTCAACCACGAGAATGGAAGCCGTTAGTCCAATACTCTCCAAAACTTATACCCCCTCGAAATTTTTAGATTTCTTAGAATATAACACAGGGCCCGAAGGCCGTCAAGGAAAGCCGAATGATTGTTTGTAATATGTCCTGATATGGGGCGTAACGCCAGCCATTTCCGTGCCTGCTGCCAGTATCGTAGGGGCGCGAGTTCACTTGCGCCCGCCCCTCAGCCCTCTCCCGCCGGCGCTCGAAAGTCAGCCCTCTCCCACCGGCAGGAGCCGGTTCTCCCTCCCCCAGTGGCGGGGGAGGGTAAAGACAGTTCATCCCTCGCCCTTTCATGGGAGAGGGTGGCCACAGGCCGGGAGAGGGTTCGCCGCCATCCACGGTTGTCATAACGCCCCCTCGTTCCCCCTCTTATCTTAAGAGGGGGATGAATGGCGATGCTATTTACTAATACTTCGACCTGAACGCCCTTGAGCAATCCTCATCGGTAGGCGAAATTCATTGTTAGTGGTTATTCCGGATTAACTACACAACAAACTGATTATTAAAGAAAAAATAAGTTAAAATAGAGTTTTTCGGGCGGCATCGAAAGCGGCTCGAAAACGGGCCGTTTTGGGGCAATTTCTGGCCAAAAACGGGGTGCGGGGAAGGAGTATTTCCGGGCAAAAAAAAGGGAACGGGAACAGTGCGATTTCCGAGCAAAACGGGCTCGGGACAGGCCCGGTTCATCGGAGGAGGCGGCTACTCCTCGCGCACGCCCTTGACCGCGTTCTTAAACTGTTTTATCGTTTTTTTATAATCGGTTGCGCCGAATATCGCGCTCCCGGCGACGAGTATATCCGCGCCTGCGAGGGCCGCTTCCTTCGCATTGGACACCTTTATCCCGCCGTCCACCTCCAGCAGCGCGTCCAGGCCCCTCATGTCTATTTCCACCCTGGCTCCGGAGAGCTTGTCCATGCAGTTCGGGATGAACTCCTGCCCGCCGAAACCGGGGTTTACCGACATTATCAGAAGCAGGTCGATATACTCCCAGACCCAGTCCAGAGAACTCAACGATGTCGAGGGGTTAAGCGCGACTCCGGCCTTCACCCCCTGCTCGCGTATGGCCGCGAGGGTGCGGTTTAAATGCACGGAGGCCTCGGCGTGGACGGTAAGGTAATCCGCCCCGGCATGTGCAAAATCATGAATAAATCTCTCCGGTTCCACTATCATCAGGTGGACGTCTATGGGGAGCGACGTGGCCTTCCTCGCCGCCTGGACCACCTTCGGTCCGATGGTGATATTCGGGACAAACCGCCCGTCCATCACGTCCACATGTATGATGTCCGCCCCCGCCTTCTCGACCGCCTTTATCTCTTCCGCAAGCCTACCGAAATCCGCTGAAAGTATGGACGGCGCAATACTTATCACGTGTATAACCTCCTTGATTAATTAGGGATTTGGGGCGTTGTCTCCGGCCCCTGAACACCGGTTCCCGGCCCCTGGCTGCCCGGCGTCGGCTTTTGCGGCGCGGGAACCTTGCCCGGCCTGGGCGCGCCGAGCGCGACGATTATCTGCCCGTTCGCGGGCAGCCGGAACCCGGCCTTCGGCTGCTGATACGCAATCACGGCGCCCTTCCCGGAATAAAGCACTTTCCCGCCCATCGGCCTCACCGCGTCTCCGGCCTGCGGAAGCGTCATTCCCCTCAAATCCGGCGTTACGTAACGAACCGCCTCCCTGCCGCCGCTCACGAGCATATCCACCGCGGAATCCTTCTGCACCACGGTTCCCTGCGTCGGGGACTGCAAAATCACCGAATCGACAGGAGACGGCGAGCTGACCCGCGCCGTCTCGCCAAGGTTCAGCCCGGCCTGCCTGAGCGTAACCTGCGCAAGCCGGAACACCTCGCCAGTCACCTGCGGCACCGTCACTTCCTGCGAGCCGAGGCTCACGACGACCATGACGTCCCTGCCGCTCTTCACGCGCTCGCCCGGCGCGGGGTTCTGGCCGACGATGTAGTTCTGCGGCACGGTCGGATGGTGCTCCTCGCGCTCCACCTTTATGTTAAGCCCGGCGTTCCTTATGAGGTTTATGGCCACGGGCAGGCTCATGTCCCGCACATCGGGAACGGCCACGGTCCGGCTCCATGTCACGGCCTTCATGGTTATGAACGCCGAGACCATCGCCAGACCAAAAAACACCAGCGCGGCAAGCATAATCTGAAAGAATTTTTTCATCGTCACCGGCGCATCATCCTTGCCATGAAAAACCCGTCCGTCCCGTGCAGGTGCGGGAACGTCCGGATGAAATTATCCATAACCAAACCATGCGCCGCGCCGCCGGGCCGGTCAACCGGCTGAGGCAGAAACGGGCGCGGGTCGTCGAGCCTGAACTCCGCATGGCGCGAGAGGAATCTTCCCACGACGCCCTCGCCTTCCTCGGGCTCCGTGGAACAGACGGAATATACCAGCGTCCCGCCCGGCTTCAGAAGCCCGGAGACGTTCTCGATCATCGATAACTGCATCACGGCCATCCGCGCGATGTCCGCGGGCCCCCTTGCATATTTTATCTCAGGCCGCCGCCGGACTATGCCGAGCGCGGTGCAGGGCGCGTCGAGGAGTATGCGGTCGAACCCGGACCAACCCCCGGCCCCCGCCCGACCGGAGCCTGCCCCGGCATGGACAAAACCGGCGGCCTTCCCCTTGAAGGGCAACTCACCCGCCGCGTCCGCAGCGACGGAAAATATGTCCGGCGTTTTGAGCCGCAGACTATTTTCTTTCAGAACCGCGAGTTTGTCAAGGGAGATGTCCATTGAAACTATACGGGCAAGTCCGCCGGAAATGGACGAGAGGTGCGCGCTCTTGCCGCCGGGCGCGGCGCAGGCGTCGAGGATAACCTCGCCCGGTTCCGGGGCGGCGAGGAGCGACACGAGCTGCGCCGCCTCGTCCTGCACGGAAAACAGCCCTTCGTCATATCCCGGAAGCTCCGTAACTGGCCTGCGCGAGCGCACGACAAGCGCGTCCGGAGCGTATCTTCCAGGCTCCGCCTCAATCCCGCCTTCTTTGAAAAGTCTAATCAACTCGTCTCGCGGGCGGCGGCTGTCAACCCTTAAAACGAGCGGCGGGACATCGTTCCCGGCCTCCATGAGGGCCTTCGCGCCTTCAAAGCCGAAACGCCCCGTCCAGCGCTCGACAAGCCACTTCGGGTACGAGAGCTTCAGGGAAAGGTAATCGAGAGGACTTTTCTCCGGGCATGGGAATATAACCTTCTCCGGTGCCCTCAGCATGTTCCGGAGCACGGCGTTAACGAAACCGGCGGCGGCGAGCCGGGGGCCGGTCGAGCCGGTAGACCGGCTTCGGACATGACCATATCCGGTCATGCACTTTCCCGCCACACCTTTGGCCTGCTCCACCGCCTCGTCCACAGCCGCGCGCGGGGGGATTTTGTCCAGGTAAAGTATCTGGTAGGCCGCAAGCCTCAGGATATTGCGCGCCTCCGGCCGGACTTTTTTAGGCTGTTTTATGTAGAACGAGAGGGAATGGTCGAGCGTTATAAGGTTTCTTATGACGCCGTAGACAAGCTCTGTCACAAGGCGCCTGTCCCGGCTGTCGAGGGAGTATTTACGGAAAGATTCCTTGAGCAGGGTTTCGGCGCGCGCCGGGGGCACGCGGGAGATGACATATAGAGCGGCGTCGCGCGCGCTACGCATTGGCGGGCGAAATGAAGGTTTCGAGCGCCTCCTTCACATCGTTCATGTCCACGCGCGTGTTCATGCACGGCCCGAACGGGCGGTCGTTCAGTATACCTATCACGGGCAGCGGATAGCTGTCCACTATGCCGCTCGTCAGGTCCCTCTCGCATGCGACGGCTATTATGGCCTTCGGGCGCTTGTCCCTGATTATCCTCCTGGCCAGCGTCCCGCCCGTGGCGACGGAGAGGTCTACGCTGTATTTGTCGGCAATGGCGACAAGCTCCTTAATCTCGCACTTCCCGCAGCCCTTGCACCTGTGCACGTCGCCGGTTATCTTTATGTTGCACTCGTTTATCTGTATGCAGTGCGGCAGGAGTATCAGCAGCCTGTCCGGCCTGACCTTCCCCACGTTCGAGCGGACGAGCTGGTTATTGACGGCTATGAAGGACTGTTGCACCCTGTCCCGCGAGATGCCAAGGAGCTTCCCGACAAGGACCATCATGGGGAAGAGCACTTTTATAACCACGAACCTCAGGCGCTGGGCCAGGAATATCTCGTGCCCCCTGATAAGCGTGAGGATGAGGAGGAAAACTCCGAAGGCCACGACGCCGATAGCGCCGAAGATAATCACCGTCAGGACAACCGGGAGGAAGGGATTTATGTTCCTGAGGCCCACCTGCGGGATATACCACAAAAGCCAGCCCGCCCCCGAGAGCAGGCCCATCGTTATAAAGAGAAGAACAATGAATACGCGCTTCTTCGGCTCTTTCATCCCAAACGCTCGCCCGGCGATATTTTATGTCCCGCGAGGTATTCGGACGCCTTCATCCTGCGCCCGCCCTCCGGCTGAAGCTCATGAATAATAACCGCGCCTTCCCCGGCGGCGGCGACTATGCCGCTCTTATCGGCGGAGATAACCTCACCCTCTCCCCTGGTGGCGGATGGCCGTGGAGAGGGCGAAGCCCCCGTCTTCCAGATCCTCAGCAACCTGCCCGCCCGGTATGTATACGCGCCGGGCCAGGGGTCAAGCCCGCGAACCATTCTTTCAATCTCCCGCGCGGATTTGCTCCAGTCGATCTTTCCCGTTTCTTTTTTAAGTATGGGCGCATATGTCGCCCGCGAGCCGTCCTGGCTTATCGGTTTTATCCGCCCCGCCTCGAACTCGGCAAGGGCCTTCACAATCAATCCGGCCCCAATATGCGAAAGCCTCTCCGTCAGCGTCCCCGCGGTGTCTTCCGGCAGTATCGGCTCTTCTTCGGACGTCAGTATAGCCCCCGTATCCATCCCCTCGTCCATCAGCATGATGGTTATTCCGGTCATATCGCCGCCGTTTATTATTGCCCAGTTAATCGGCGCGGCCCCCCTGTATGCCGGGAGGAGCGATGCGTGGACATTGAAACAGCCGAGCCTTGGGACGTCGAGGAGGGCCCCCGGGAGTATCTGTCCGAATGCGGCCACGACAAGCGCGTCCGGGCGGCGCTTCCTTATTTCCTCCATCGCCTCCGGAGTCCTTACTCTTTCCGGCTGAAAGACCGGGAGACCAAGGGAGACGGCCAGTTCCTTCACCGGCGGCGGGACTGGCTTTTTGCTCCGGCCCTTCGGCCTGTCCGGCCGGGTTACCACGAGCGGGATTTCATGCCCCGCCTTCACAAGGGCGCGAAGCGCAGGCACGGCGAAGCCGGGCGTCCCCATGAAGACTATTCTCAAATGGCCGCCTTGTCTTCTTTCAGGTTTTTCCTGACCCGTCGCTTGAACAGATTGCGTTTCAGTGGGCTTATACGGTCTATGAACAGCACGCCGTTTAAGTGGTCTATCTCGTGCTGGAAGGCGCGGGCAAGAAGTCCTTCGCCTTCCGCCTCGTAGGGCTTGCCGTCCCTGTCAATAGCCCTGACGCGGACCCTGGCAAAGCGGGTAACGACGGACTGGAAGTCCTTTACGCTCAGACACCCTTCTTCCTCGTTCAGTTCGCCTTCCGTGGAGATTATTTCCGGATTCACAAGCACCAGGAGCGGAGACTTCTCGTCCTTAGTGGACACGTCGATAACCGCGAGCCTGAGCGGTATACCCACCTGCGGAGCGGCCAGCCCCACACCCGGCGCCGCGTACATGGTCTCTATCATGTCGTCTATAAGCTCCCGGATTTCCGGGGTTATTTCGGGCACCGGCCTCGATTTCCTCCGGAGAGCGGGGTCGGGATATTTTCTTATTTCAAGAACAGCCAAAACCTGCCTCCAAGCTAACCGTATTCTATTGTATTTGTATCATTTCCGGCGCGAAAATTCAAGATAAAGGCGCCGCCCCGGCCTCGGACATCCGGCGGAAGGCGAGCCGCCCGCCTTCAAAGTCCGCCTGCACCGTATCGCCCTCCTTGAACTGCCCCTCGAGTATCTTCATGGCGAGCGGGTTCAGTATCTCCCTCTGGATGGCGCGTTTAAGCGGCCTTGCGCCGTATGCCGGGTCGTATCCCATCGTCACAAGCATCTCCCTTGCCGCCGGGGTCAATACTATGTTCAGCTTCTTCTGGGCGATATGCCTCTGGAGGAGCCCAAGCTGAATGTCCACTATCCTTTTCAACTGCTCCCCGGAGAGCGGGTGGAATATTATTATGTCGTCTATGCGGTTTAAGAACTCCGGCTTGAAATGGCCCTTCAGGGCATCTGATACAAGCCTTCGCATCTCGTCCTCGGTCTTCGCCTCCTGTATGATGCTTCCCCCGATGTTGGAGGTCATGATGACGACGGTGTTCCTGCAGTCAACCGTGCGCCCGTGCCCGTCCGTGAGCCGGCCGTCCTCGAGAAGCTGCAACAGCACGTTGAACACCTCCGGGTGCGCCTTCTCTATCTCGTCGAAGAGTATGACGGAATAGGGCCTCCTGCGCACCGCCTCCGTCAGCTGGCCGCCCTCCTCGAAACCCACGTATCCCGGAGGCGCGCCGATAAGCCTCGACACGGTATGCTTCTCCTGATACTCGGACATGTCTATCCTGACCATCGCCTTCTCGTCGTCGAAAAGGAACTCGGCCAGCGCGCGCGCAAGCTCCGTCTTGCCGACGCCCGTCGGCCCAAGGAATATGAACGAGCCAATCGGCCTCCCGGGGTCCTGTATCCCCGCCCTCGCCCGGCGCACGGCGTCCGACACGGCGGCGACAGCCTCCTCCTGCCCGACAATCCTCTCACGAAGCCGCTCTTCCATCCTCGTGAGCTTTGCCGCCTCGCCTTCAAGCATTTTCGATACCGGCACGCCCGTCCACTTCGAGACAATCCTGGCTATGTCCTCCTCATCGACTTCTTCCTTCAGAAGAGTCCCTTGCTCCTGGAGAGCCGCCAGCGCCTCGTTCTGCCTCTGAAGACCCTTGTCCAGCTCCACGATAGTCCCGTAGCGAAGCTCCGCCGCGCGGCCCAGGTTCCCCTCCCGCTCTGCGCGCTCCGCATCGCTTTTGGCCTGCTCCAGCTTCTCCTTGAGCCCGCGTATTCTTTTGATTGCATCTTTCTCGTTCATCCACCGGGCATGAAGCCCGGAGCGCTTCTCGGAAAGCCCGGAAATCTCCTTCTCTATGCCGCTTAGCCGCTCCTTCGACGCCTGGTCTTTTTCCTTTTTTACCGCCTGCCGCTCTATCTGGAGCCGTCTTATCGTCCTGTCGAGCTCGTCGAGCTCCGTGGGCATGGAGTCTATCTCCATGCGGAGCCTGGACGCCGCCTCGTCGATTAAGTCTATGGCCTTGTCCGGCAGGAAGCGGTCGGTTATGTAGCGGTTGGAAAGCATCGCCGCCGCTATGAGCGCGGAATCCTTTATGCGCACGCCGTGGTGGACTTCGTAGCGCTCCTTCAGGCCCCTGAGTATCGAGATGGTATCATCAACGTCCGGCTCCTGCACCATCACCGGCTGGAAGCGCCGCTCAAGGGCCGGGTCTTTCTCTATGTGCTTCCTGTATTCGTCTATGGTCGTCGCGCCGACGCACCGAAGCTCTCCCCTGGCAAGGGCGGGTTTCAGCATGTTAGAGGCGTCCACCGCGCCTTCCGCCGCGCCCGCTCCGACAAGCGTATGCATCTCGTCGATAAAAAGAACAATCCTCCCCTGGGATTCCTCCACGGCCTTCAGGACGGCTTTCAGCCTGTCCTCGAACTCGCCCCGGAACTTCGCCCCGGCGATAAGCGCGCCCATGTCGAGCGCGACAACGCGCTTGTCCTTCAGGCCCTCCGGCACGTCTCCGGCGATTATCCTCTGGGCGAGGCCCTCGACAATCGCGGTCTTGCCGACGCCCGGCTCGCCTATCAGGACGGGGTTGTTCTTCGTCCTGCGGGAGAGCACCTGTATAACCCGGCGCACCTCCTCGTCCCGGCCTATCACCGGGTCGAGCTTCCCTCTCCGCGCAAGGTCTGTCAAGTCCCTGCCGTATTTCGCAAGCGCCTCATACTTCCCTTCCGGGTTCTGGTCGGTAACACGCTCGGAACCCCGGATTTCCTTCAACGCCCTTAGTATTCCGTCCCTCTTTGCGCCGGCGCCTTTAAGGAGTCTGCCCGCCGCGCCGTCGTCTTCCGCCATTGCAAGGAGCAGGTGTTCCGTCGAGACGTACTCGTCCTTCAGGCCGTCCATCTCGCGCGCCGCGCGCTCAAGAATCCCGTTCAGCCCTTGCGTAACGTATACCTGCCCCATCGCGCTGGAGCCTTCGACTTTCGGCATCCGCTCAAGCTCCGAGATTACTCCGCCTTCAAGCGCCTTCACGTCCGCACCGAGTCTCTTGAGTATCGGCGGCACAACACCTTCTTCCTGCCTAAGGAGGGCCAGCAGCAGATGCTCCGCGTCCACCTGCTGATGCCCGCGCCTGCCCGCCTCGTCCTGCGCGGCAAGCATGGCCTCCTGCGCCTTTACCGTGAATTTATCGAGCCGCATAAAACCTCCGACCAACATTTACTGTCATTCTGAACCCTTCGACTGCCCCGGACTTTTCGCTCCGCTCAGAATGACAGGTTGATTACCGCATCTTCCTCACTTTTATAATCTTCCCCTCGGGCACCTTGGCCAGGGGGTGTTTCATCTCCGCCTCGCGGCGCGAAAGCTCCCGCATGAACTCCTCGCGCATCTCGAACATCATGTGCTCCATTTCGTCCTGGAGCTTCTGCATCCTCTCGCGCATCGAGAGTATGACCTCGACGCCCGCGAGGTTCACGCCCATGTCGCGGGTAAGATTAATTATCGCCCGGATGCGCTCAACGTCATCCTCGGAATATATCCTTACGCCGGCGCGCCGCGAGGGATGCACGAAACCCTCGCGCTCATAGAGCCTAAGCGTCTGCGGGTGCACACCGAGCATCTCGGAGACGACGCTTATCATGTATACGGCGGTCTGTTTTCTTGTCATGCCGCGCCCCTCCCGCCGCGCCTGAACCCGCCGAAGCCGATGCCTGCGCGCGGGTTCTGCGGATTATGCCTCACAAAATCCATGAGGGCCGATTTCGCCTGCTCGCTCAAGGAAGACGGCACAGCCACCTTCACCCGGACGTAATGGTCTCCGGAGCCCGTCTTGCCGAGGCGAGGCGCGCCCTTTCCACGCAGGCGGAATTCCTGGCCGGACTGCGTCCCCGGCGGGATGGTCATGGTTACAATCCCGTCCCTCGTGGGCACGTCAACCTTTGCGCCCAGCGCGGCCTCGGAAAAAGTTATTGGTATTTCGCTGTAGAGGTCGTCGCCGCGCCTTTCAAAATACGGATGCCGGCGGACCCTGGTTATGATATACAAATCGCCCGGAGGGCCGCCGTTCATGCCGGGGCCGCCCATGCCGGGGAGCCGGACTTTCGAGCCATCGTCCACTCCCGGCGGTATCTTTACCGTAAGGTTCTCCGTCTTCGGGACATAGCCGCTGCCGCCGCACGTCCGGCAAGGCTCCTGCACCTTGCCGCTGCCGCCGCAGCGCGGGCACGTCCTGTTTATGCTGAACATCCCGCGCCCGGCCTTGGTCTGCCCTGCGCCGCCGCAGTCCGGGCAGGTTCCGGGCCGGGTTCCGGGCTGTGTCCCCGTGCCGCCGCAGGAGGCGCATGGGACTTCGCGCCGCAGGTTAAGCTGTGCGGTCGTCCCGAAAAGGGCGTCCTCGAAGTCCACTTCCATCGTGGTGGACGTATCCTCGCCCTTCACAGGCCCGGAAGGCCCGAAGCCGGCAGAACGGCCTCCAAACAGGCCGGAGACCATGTCCTCGAATTCCCCCGCGCCGAAACCGGCAGACCGGCCTCCGTGGGCAAAGCCCTCGAAGTTTTCCGGCCCGAAGCCGCCGGGTCTGTATTCATACCGGAAACCTCCAGGCCCCGCGCCTGCCCCCGGCCTGAAGCCGGCCGATTGGCCCTGATCGAAGGCCGCGTGGCCGAACTGGTCGTACATGCCGCGCTTCTTGGGGTCGGAGAGGATGTCGTACGCCTCGCCTATTTCCTTGAACTTGCGCTCCGCATCCTTGTCGCCGGGGTTGACGTCCGGGTGAAATTTACGGGCAAGCTTCCTGTATGCCTTTTTTATCTCCTTTTCGTCCGCGGTCTTCGGGACTCCAAGGACCTCGTAATAATCCCTTTTCCCGGTCATTTATCTTTCCACCTTGACATGCACCTTTTTGACCTTGTCCTTTTTAGGTATTACCACTCTCAGCAGGCCGTCGTTGAAATTGGCCAGGGTTCTTTCCGTATCGACGTCGCAGGGCATGGAAAACTTCCTGTTGAAGTGGCCGTAGTTCCTCTCTATGCGGTAGAAGTTCTCGTGCTTCACATCCCTCTCGAAAAGCCTGTCTCCCTTAAGCGCCAGGACGTTGTCCTGGACGGTCAGCGTTATGTCTTCCTGGTTCATCCCCGGAAGCTCCGCCGTCAGGACTATCTCGTTCTCCGTCTCATAAACGTCCACCGCCGGAGACCATGTGGACGGCTTATCCACCCCGCGCAGACGCTTTGCGGGATCGAAGAACTCTTCCACCATCATCATATCCTTGAACGGATCCCATTTTATTATCTTCATTTTCGAGGTCCCTCCGGTAAGGTGGCATAGTGTTGCGCTGTTCTGATTATGTTACTTTAGTATAATATTGTCAAGTCTTTTTATAACATAACGGTAACCATACAGCGCAACTATCTATAAAGATTGTGCTTTTACGCTATCTGCCGCGGATGTAACGGCCTTTGACGGAAACCCGGGGCGGGCTTATTGGCAAGAAGCGGCGGGGCTGCCGCTTGAGCCTGGAGGTTATAAGCTATGATTACCGACGGATTATGCACGAACATCGACAAGGGAAGGCAAGATGGCCCAACGGGAATAATCCCTGTTATTTTAATATGTTAATCGCCACAGCAGTCCCCGCCGCAGGATTCCGGCCCGCCAAAGTCGCTTTGGCCGCCCTTCTTTGCAAGGAGTTTTATGCTCCGAAGGCCAAGGTCGCTGACGTTGTCCTTTGTGACAATCCCGCAGCCGCATGTCGTCTCCGCGAGAAAAGAGGCGTCGTCGAGCGAGAGGACGGTAATGTCTTCAAACCCGGCTCGCCTTACAGCCGCGATATACTCGTCGTGCTTCACAGCCCCGGAGACGCACCCGGTATACGCCTCGACATTCTCCACCACGGCGCGCGGCAGGTCTTTCGTAAGCACGATGTCCGACACCATAAGCCGCCCGCCGCTCTTCAGGACGCGGAACGCCTCGGAGAATGTCCTGTCCTTGTCCACGGAGAGGTTTATGACGCAGTTGCTTATCACGCAGTCTATGGAAGAGTCTTCCACCGGCAGGTTTTCCACTTCGCCCTGTCGGAACTCGACGTTCGTGAACTTCCCGTCCTCGGCGTTCTTCTTCGCGCGGGCGAGCATCTCGGGCGTCATGTCCACGCCTATCACCCTGCCGGAAGGCCCGACCCTGCCGGCGGCAAGGAATACGTCGATACCCGCGCCGGAGCCGAGGTCAAGCGCTGTCTCGCCCGCCTTAAGCGAGGCGAGGGCTACAGGGTTGCCGCAGCCGACGCCGAGAATCGCGCCTTCAGGCAGGCCCAGAAGCTCTTTCATGTCGTAACCGATATTTTCCTCGTGCGCGAACTTCGGTTTTGTTGAGCCGCAGCAACTGCCGGACTCGCCCTTCGCAATGCCGGAGTACGTCTTCCGCACGCTGAGTTTTATTTTCTTATCCATAACCACGTCACGCCTCCACAGACCTTCTTTTCGACACGGATTTCGCCCCGGCGGCGCCCGGTTTACGGCCTTTTTTAAGCTTTGGTTTATCGGCCTTGGCTCTGGCCGCCTTTGCGGTTTCCTTTGCCTTGCGCGCAGCTTCGAGGCGCTTCTTGTCGCCGTCGAGCTTTCTGCCGGCAACCCTCTCAAGAGAAGCGGGAACGAGCGAGCGGTTTAACATGTCGCCCGTGTCGAGCTGATAGAAACTCCAGCGCCCCTCGCGCCTGTCTTTTATGAGTCCCGCTTCCCTGAGTATGCCCAGGTGGAACGAGATATTCGGCTGCGTCATCTCCAGGGCCTCCGTGAGGTCGCACACGCATATCTCGTCTCCGCAGGAAAGGAGCTTTAATATCCTGAGCCTCGTTTCGTCCGCCATCGCCTTGAATACCGGTATAAGCTTTTCCACTTCCCTGCCCTCCCTTTTAACGCAAAGAACAAACCGCGAGGACTATACCTTATCCCCTGCCCGAATAAAAATATTTAAATGCCTTTATGAATAATATCCGGCCGCTCCGACCCTGTCAAGCCAATAAAAAAACTTTTCAATCAAAAAGGGCGGCGTCCGGCGGCGGGTCCTGCGGCTGCCCGTCCGCGACGAAGTTCGACACACGAAGCCCCACAAGCCGCACCGGGCGCTCCCGCGGGAACTTGTGCAGAAGCCCCAGCCCCGCGCGCATTATAGGCTCGCGCTCCGCCGTAGGACGCTCCATCGTCTTCGCCCGCGTGAGGGTGGTGAAGTCCGAATACCTCAGTTTCACGGTAACCGTCCTGGCAAGGAAATTCCGCTTCTTCAGCCGATGCTCCAGGTCTTCCGCCATCCACTCGAACTCCTTCTTTATCTCAAGCATCTTCGCGGTGTCCCGCTCGAATGTCGTCTCTCTCGACAGCGATCTCGGCTCCCACTCCGTAACAAGCTCGGAGTCGTCTATCCCGCGTGCGCGCGCTTTAAGGCTTCGTCCCCAGTTCTCTCCGAACTCCGCGGCAAGCTTCCCGTCGTCCGCTTCCGCAAGGTCGCCCAGCGTCTTTATCCCCATATTGAGGAGCCGGGCATACGTCACCTCGCCTACGCCCCAGACCCTGTCCGCCGGAAGCGGAGCAAGTCTCTCGCGCACCTTGCCATCCGGGATTATCGTAAGCCCGTCCGGCTTCTCAAGGTCGGATGCAATCTTCGCAACGAGCTTGTTCGGCGCAATCCCGGCAGACGCCGTGAGACCCGTCTTCTCCCTGATGCGCTCCTTCAGCTTCCTGCCGATTTCTTCGGGTGTTCCAAGCGGGCAGTCCGTTATATCCATGAACGCCTCGTCGATGCCGACCTCCTCGATTGTGCAGCCGAACTCCCTCAGGACCTCCATCATCTCCTTCGATACGCGGGAATATTCGGCATAGTCCACGGGCAAAAAGACGCACGAAGGACACCGGCGGTATGCCTCCTTGAGCGGCATCGCGGACCGGATGCCGAACTTCCTCGCGGCGTAGTTCGCGGTGGAGACGACGCCTCTCGTGTTCGGGTCTCCGTTCCCGCCGACGACAAGCGGCCTGCCCTTAAGCTCCGGATGCCGGAGCTCCTCTATCGCCGCAAAGAAGGCGTCCATGTCGATATGGAGGATGGTGCGCATAAAAAAAAGGATAGATTGAATAATATATATGGTCAACCGGGAGAGGAAAAGAAAAGTGTGAAGTCTTATCCTGCCGACACCCGTATCAGCATAAATACCTGCTGGTTATTTCGCCACCCAGCAGTGCGGGTCGGGGGAGTTGAAGTCGCCGGTGGTGGCGTAGGCGCGGGCGGTGCAGCCGCCGAGGCAGTCCTCGTAGTGCTTGCAGGTAAGGCATTTCTCCTTCGGTTTTTTGTTGCGCATCTTCTCAAGGACTTTCGAGTTGTCCCAGAGGTCTTTCAGGTCGTCCGTGAGCAGGTTGCCTATGACAACAGGAATAAAACCGCACGGCGTAACGTCGCCGTTCGCGCGGATATTGAGAGACAACTTCCCGCATGTGCTTCCCTTTACAATCGCCTGCTCCGGGGCCTTGTGTATCGTCGCCGTGATGGGGTCGTCCATCGATATTCTTATATCCGTTACCTTCTCTCTGAGCGCGATGGCCTTCAGGTAAAATTCCTTCCACTCCGCGGGCGAGAGGTCGAGCTCGTCCCTGTTGGTGAAACCCATCCCGGCGCATTTGTAGTTGTGCAGCGAAATCTGCTCCGCGCCGAGGTCTCTCGCCTGGCGCACGAGGTCCTCGAACTCAGTATAATTTATCCGGCATATGACGGAGGATATTGTAAGGCGCACGCCCTTATCTTTCAGGAACTTCGCCGCGCTCACGGCCTTATTGTGGCTGCCTTTTGTGTTGCGGAAGTCGTCGTGCGCTTCGGGCCTTGTGCTGTCTATGGATACGCCGACGGTCTTAAAACCGGACTCTTTGGCCAGGGCCGCCTTCTCTTCCGTCATCAGAAACCCGTTGGTGTTCATGGAGACGTTGAAGCCGAGGGCCGCCGCATACCCGGTAAGCTCGAAGAGGTCGCTCCTGAGGAGCGGTTCTCCTCCGCCGTAATTTATAAACGGAACTTTATATTTTGCAACCTTCGCCATTATCTCCTTCACCTGTTCCGTCGGCAGCTCAGGCGCTTTCTCCGGCCTGGAGTAGCAGTGGCGGCAGTTGAAGTTGCACCGGAAGGTAAGAGTCCAGTTGATCGTTATGGGCGAAAAAGGTATTCTACTCATGGACCAGCCAGCCCCTCCTGTCAATGTCGATAAGGAAGTCCCGGACGTCGCGCGAGAGCGTCTCCCTGTCCACGTCGAATACCTCCGCGAGCCTGTCCACAAGGGCTTCTTCGTCGATACCGTCGAGGAGCTTCCATATCTCGCCGCCAAGGAGGTTAAGCTGGTGCATCATCCCGGATTCCACAAGCAGCGCCGTCCCTTCCCCGGACGCGTCATCGCCGCGCTCCATAGCCTTGACGGCTTCTTCCCTGGCCTCTTCCTCCTCGCGCCAGATTATGTCCGGGTTCCGCCTGATATTCCGCATTGCAATCCCCTGCCTCAGTTTATTTTTGCCCTGGCCGAAAGCGCCGGTTTCGTAATGACCCTGCCGATATAACTCTCCCGATGACGGTCGTAGAGCTTCGGTCTTCCGTCTCCCCACCAGTTCAGGCGGGCGTCTATATTGCCGGACTGCAACTCGCCGAGCTTTATGTCGTAATCCCTGTTGCCCTGGAAGTTATTATATTTGATCCTTGGATTGCATCCCTGGCGCCAGAATATCCCGGTCCTGTCGTCCGTTATATCGCTGTTGTGGATATACGGCCCGCCGCTTAGGTAACGTATGCCTATGTGCATCCCCTTGAGTATGCAGCCGGCAATCTCAACCCTGCCGCCCTTTCCGCGAATGCCTCCGAAACGGTTGCGCATGAAGGTGCAGCCGGAGATTTTTATCTTCGTGTGATGCATATGAAGTCCCCATCCGCCAAAGCGGAAGTCGCAGTCCGTAAAAGAGCTTCCCTTGCTCCTTATAATCTGGATCTCTCCCCAGTCTCCCGGCCTGGGCCTTTGCGCCGCCGAGGTAAATCTTATCCTCGCGCCGGGCCGTCCGTCCGCTATTATCGTCCCAAGTATCAGCATACCGCACTGCGCGAGCCCGGTATCGTCCGGCTTCGCCGGGACAAATTTCACAACCGTCCCCGGCTCGATTTTAAGGGTCACGCCGGGCTTCACCAATAACCGGCCCGACACCTTTACCGTTCCCGTCCAGACGGCGTTCGCCTCAAGCGTACCTGCGCGGACCCGCGCGGAGAACAAGACTGCGGCGACGACAGCCGCTATGATTGCGATCTTTTTCATTTCACTGTGTCGGGCACCCTTTTCTTGAGGAATGGCCTGAAATTGACCAGCCCAAGGCTGTCGTCCGTCCTTTTGTCGTAAAACCTGGCCTTAATCTTTACCGGGTCGATGGTGCCCCACCAGTTGTCCGCGGCGTCTACATTATTGGGGGTCTCCACGGCCAGCGCAATGTTATATTCCCTGTTATGGGCTATGTTGTTCCAATGCACCTTCAACGGCGCCGCCCTGAAAAGAAAGATGCCCTTGCCGTTTCTCATTATGTCGTTGTAGGCGATCTTGCCTTTATCGCCCTCGTGCAGCCAGATGCCGTAGAACTTGTTGTTCGATATGTCGTTATGGAGAATCGTTATGTGCGCATACCTGGCGGAAATGCCGGAGAGATTGCCCACAATGGTGTTGTCCTCTATGTCCATTACGCAGGTGTTGTTGAAATTCGCTTTCATAAACGACAGCGCCGTCCCGTTGTCATGGAATATGCACTTCGTCACCTTCGCGTGGGAGGCGTGGTTGTGTATGCCGTTGTAGGCATAGGATATGCGACAGTATTTGAATACGTCGCCGTTCGAGCCGAGGAGGTTTACCGCTCCCCATATCCCCGGCCTGGGAGATGGATCGTCGGAAGTGAAGATTATCGGCCTGTCCTTCGTGCCCACGGCGATTATCCTCCCCCGGACGATTATCTCCGCGCCGGGGAAATACGGGATTCCGGGGCCGCCGACGCTGAACATGTTCCTTCCGCCCTGAGACTCAAGCCTGGGCGCGATCGTGTCGAACCTTATAACCGTCCCCGGCTTTATTGTAAGCGTCGCACCCTTTTTCACGTATACGTCGCCCGTTATCCTTATCCGGCCTTCCCACGTGGCATCCTTCATCATGGTATAGAGCCCGAGTCTTTTCTCATGGAGCTCGGATTTCGCAATCGGCTTTACCTCCGCGCACGACGCAAGAGAGGTCAGCATAACCAGAAGAATCGATGAAAGTAATATCTTTCTCAAAAGTAGCCTCCTTATTTTTTCGCCTTCAGCAAGGCCTTTTCCGCCAGGAACCGCTGCCTGCAACCATTGTCGTTCTTTATCTTGAGCGCCCTTTCGTACCAAGCCACCGCCTGCGAAGGGTCTCCAAGCCTGCTTGAGACAATGCCGAGGCTGTCCAGGGCGTCGAAATTTTTCGGGTCTATCTTCAATATTTCCAGAAATTGCTCTTTTGCCTTATCCAGCTTGTTCTGCCTGAGATACACCATACCAAGCTTGTTCCTGGTCAACATGTCGTTCGGCTGCATACTGATAATCATCTGATATTCCATGACCGCGACCGAATCCGGCAGCAGCTCCCCAGTATAGTGCGCGAAGGCCGGAGCAGGTATTAACGTCAGAATAAAAAACAGAAGAAAGATTAATCTCATAAAAATCTAAGTCCGACCCTCCCTTATTCATGCCTGCCCGCCGGAACGGAAACATCGGGCGTTATTATAAAAGGCCTGTCCGCCTGGGGGAGGATGGTCACCTTTCCCAGGGCCGCATCCCTGCCTCTGTCGTACAATAGCCTCGCCGGGTCCACCCTGAAGGAAGGCCCGAACCAGTTGCCTGCCGCATCCACGTCCTGTTTGCCGCCGTTGTCTATCGCCCAGATGCAGTTCGCCCTTATGTTGTTCCCGGTTATTTTCACGTCCGAATCCGTAACGGATATTCCGGTATAGCCGTTCCCGGTAATCTGGTTGCCGGTAACAACGCCCTTCGAGCGTTTAAGGTACAGCCCGCTTTCGTAGTTTTCCGCCAGCACGTTGCCTGTTATCTCGACCCGGGATTTATCCGCCGAGATTCCTTTCCTGTTTCCGCGCAGGATATTGCCTGATACCCTTACCTTCGCCCCGCTGAACGTAATCCCGTTTAAGATGTTCCCCGTCAATACGTTGCCCGTAATATCCGCCCTGCCGTAAAGGAACCTTATCCCCCAGGGGTTGTCGTGTATGTTGCAGTCGCGTATCTTGAGCCTGGAGTCTCTAAAGACTATCGCCCCGCATTCGTTATCGTTTATCTCGCAGCGCTCAATGTCGAGAGACGAGTCCTGGCATTGAATGCCCATGTAATTGTGCCTGAGACTGGAATCGGTTATCGACGCTTTGGAGAAATGCATGTGAAAGCCGCGATAACCATACTCGATTATGCAATGGGAAAGCCTGTTTATCTTGCCCTGGCTCACCATTATATTCACCGCGCCCCAGTCCCCCGGCCTTTTGGTTTTTTCGGCCGAAGTGAACACTATCGGTTTGTCCGCTGTCCCCTTTGCGACAAGCCTGCCCTGGATGTATATCTCGTTCTCGCCAATGCCGATGCCGTGGGCGTCGTTCCTTGTAAACTCGACTTTCGTCCCGGGCAGGACCGTAAGGGTCGCCTTCGGCCCGAATTGAATAACACCGTCGATTATAACCTTGCCGCTCCAGGTCTGGTCGATATTATACGTCTGGTCGTGCAGGCGCAGTATGCCGCCGCTTGCGAGCGCGGCCCCGGGAAAGAGTAAAATTAATATAAACAAGACCTTATTCATAATAGCGCAGTTTCTTAAATTACATGCATTATCGAGCCGTACAATGTCGCGACGCCTATAAGCGTCACAAGCACGGCGCTCGCAAGCGATATGTACGGCGCCGCCTTTTCCATATCCATGAACCTGCCGGCAAACCCCGCCGTCTTGACAACGCCTACGCCTATGGTAATCAGCGCAAACGCCAGGCCGAGCGAAAAGACTATCACGAGGCTTAAGCCTTTGGCAACGGCGCCTGCGGAAACAGCCGCGAGAAGAAGGGCGAAGGCCGCAGGACAGGGCACGATGCCGCCTGATATGCCAAGCAGAAACAGCTTCCATAGCGAGGGTTCCTCGCCCGGCCCCGGAACATAGTGCGTATGGGAAAACCCTCCGTGGGAATGCGCATGAGGATGCTCGTGGTCGTGCTCATGGTCATGCTCATGGTCATGGTCGTGGTCATGGTCGTGGTCATGGTAATGGTCGGAATGCATATGAGAATGTTCATCATGCACGTGCTCGTGTTCGTGGTCATGCTCGTGATCATGGTCATGCTCGTGTTCATGGTCATGGGCGTCGGCATGTTCATTGCGGTGACGTATATGCCTTCTCAAGGCCCGGAAACGTGTCCATATCATGGAGAGGCCGACGCCGAGTATCATGGCCGCCGCGGCAAAACCAAGATAAATATGCAGTTGCAGACCGGTGAACCTCTCGGCGAAAAACCTCGCCAGGATTGCCAGGACAATTATGCTGAAGGTATGCGTGAAGGTTACAATGACTCCGAGCACAAACGCCTCGTAAACCTTCGCCTTTGAGCCGATGAGATACGCCGCGACAACGGTCTTCCCGTGCCCGGGTTCGAGCGCGTGAAATGCGCCCAGGATAAACGCCGCGATATAAAACCCCGCCATACCACTGCCCTGCAAGTTGCTCAAGAAGTCCTGTACCATGGATCATTGCCTCGTAATAAAATCCACCTTGTTATTTTCCACCTTCGTGTGGTCAATCCCCGCTTCGGCCCCTTTGCCCGACAACACCCCGAAGTCGTTCCCGGCAATGTTGCAGGAATAGACCATGGGCCATGATTCGCCGAGGCAGGAGATACCGTAATTGCCGTCCGTGAGGTCGCAGAAACTAAAGACCGGCGAAGAATTTATTGTCGTTATCGCCGAATCCGCGAACCTGATGGACGCATGAGAGACAACGCTGTCGGACGAGTCCGGGCCGTCGAATATCAGGCCGGCCCAGCAGCCCTTTTTGGGCTTTATACTGTCTCCATCCTCGTCCCGGCCCGCGGAACCGAAGATTATCGGCGCCTTCTCCGTGCCCTTTGCCAGGAGTCTGCCCCGGACAAGGAGCTCGGTCTGCATCGAAAGATACAGGGGCTCAATCTTCGAGCTTTCGCTTGAGACGAACAAGACCTTGGCGCCCGGAGCTATCTTCAGCGTTACGCCTTCAGGCACAAGCGTATCGCCGGTTATTAGTATAGTTCCCGACCATTCTGCGCTCTTTTTTATCACTCCCTCCACCTGCATTGGCCTGTCGCTGCCAAGGGCGCGCGAGGAAACAATAAGGGCGAGAATAAAACCGATTGTAAAAAATTTAATGGGTTTCATCCGCATTCGTACGATATAGTAAAATGCAAATTCCGTTCCTATTCAGAGAGTTCCGCCGATACAAGCCCGTATTTTTCCAGTTTATAGCGAAGCGTGCTGCGTTTAAGACCCAGGGCCGCCGCCGCCGCGGTCTGCGAGCCGCTTTTTTCTTTCAGAGCCTTGACAATAAGCTGTCTTTCGAGTTCCTCCAGGACATCGGTCAGTGTCCCGCCGCCTTCCGGAAGCTTTACGACGTCCGCGTCCCCGGCCTCATGGCGAAGCGTAAGAGGCAGGCTCGAAGGAGTAACCGTCTCGCTCTTTTCGAGCACCACCGCGCGCTCTATTATGTTCTCCAGTTCCCGGACGTTTCCAGGCCAGTCGTAGCGCGTAAGCATGTCCATGGCGGCGGGTTCTATGCCTTCGACTTTCTTGCCCGTCTCCCCGGAAAACTTCGCAAGAAAGTGCTCGGCAAGACCGGGGATGTCGTCTTTCCTCTCCCTGAGCGGCGGGATGCTTATGTTTACGACATTCAGGCGGTAGTACAGGTCTTCCCGGAAACGTCCCTCTTTTACGGCCTCCATGAGGTCCTTGTTCGTCGCGGCGATAATCCGGACGTCAACCTTTATCGTCTTCTCTCCGCCTACCCGCTCGAACTCGTGCTCCTGCAATACCCTGAGGAGCTTCAACTGCGTGGAAATCGGTATCTCGCCTATCTCGTCCAGGAAAATCGTGCCTTCGTGCGCCAGCTCGAAACGCCCGGCCTTTCGCTTTATCGCGCCCGTAAAGGCGCCCTTTTCATGGCCGAAAAGCTCTGATTCCAGCACCCCCTCGGCGAGCGCGGCGCAGTTGAGTATCACGAGCGGCTGGCCCTTCCGCCTGCTGTTGTAATGAATAGAGCGGGCCACGAGCTCCTTGCCGGTGCCGGATTCGCCCTGTATCAGGACGCTTGCGTTGGTCGCCGCCACCTGGTTTACAAGCTCGTAGACCTCTTCCATCCTGGGGCTTTTGCCCACTATGCCCGTAAAACGGTATTGTTCCTCCAGTTCCTTGTGAAGCTCACGGTTCTCCCGTATCAGCCGCTCGCGCTCCAGAGCCTTCCCGACTACGTGCTTTATCTCCTCCATCTCGAAGGGCTTGCTCAAGTAATCGTACGCCCCCAGACGCATCGCCTCCACGGCGGACTGGAGCGAGCCGTAGGCGGTTATCATCACGACGGACAGGGACGGGTCTTTTATCTTGATTTTCTTTAAAAGCTCGATGCCGTTCATGGACGGCATCTCGATATCGAGGATTGCAAGATCATAGTCTTCCGAGTTTATGGATTCGAGCGCATCCGCCCCTTTCTCGAACGCGCTTACGGAATACCCGCTCTTGGCCAGCACCCGGCTCAGCAGGCTGCGCATTCCAGGCTCGTCGTCTACGACCAGTATCCTTATGTCAGGCATTTAATTAATTCAGCTTTCTCGTTCTGCGCGGGCAAAGCAAATTGCAATCACATATTCTGCAAATACAGGTTTTATAACCACAGCGCCTTTTAAGCTTTCCCATTATATTTCAATTCCGGGCGGCGCTCAAGAATTTTCGCCTGTTCCGTCAGTCTCTCCGGGGACTTCATCGGAAATCTGCCCGTCCGGGAGCGAAACGGTGAATGTCGCGCCCTTCCCGGAGGCGCTTTCCACCCAAACCCTGCCTCCATGCTCTTCAAGGAGCCGGACGCATATCGGAAGCCCCAGCCCCGTTCCCTCGCCCGGTCGTTTGGTGGTATAGAAAGGCTCGAAAATCCTTTCCATGTTTTCGGGACTTATTCCGGGGCCGCTGTCGCAGAAAGATATCCGCACTTCACCCGCCGCCTCCTCATGCCGGAGTTTTATGTCTATATTCCCGCCGTCCGGCATCGCCTGGGCGGAGTTTATCATAAGGTTCATAAATACCTGCCTCAGCCTGTCCGGGTCGGCCATTACTTTCGGGACGGGGGAACTATCAAGGTTTATCCTCACATCCCGAAAAAGTCTCTGTGTCTTCGCGGCTTCGACCGTCTGGCCAAGCGCCTCCGCAAGGTCGGTCGGCACGACTCCGAGGGCCGGAGGGCGAGAGAAATCGAGCAGTCCCCTGACAATGCGTTTGCAGCGCCTGCTCTCGTCCAGTATCCTGGCAAGGTCTTCGCGCCTTGGGTCTTCAGGAGGCGTGTCTTCCAGCAAAAGCTCCGCAAAACCCATTATCACGCCGATAGGGTTGTCTATCTCGTGGGAAAGCCCCGCCGCAAGCTGGCCCACCGCGGCCATCCTCTCGGAGCGGACAAGCTCCGTCTGGAGGAGCCTCAGCTCCTCGTTCGCGGCCAGGAGGTTCCTGTTCGCCTCCTCCAGGTCGCGCCTGTGCCCCTTCAACGCGCCTGCCATAGAATTAAACGACCGGCCAAGCTCGCCGAGCTCGTCCTCGCGGTCAAGCTCAACCGCCTGGTCCAGGTCGCCTCCTTCTATCGCGCGGGCGCTTTCCTTCAGGGCAAGTATCGGGTTTATGAGCTTTGCCGCAAAGGCAGCCGCCGTAAACACGCCAACGAACATGAAGATAACGGTCAGGAGCAGGAACTGCTTCCTTATGCCTACAAGCCGTTGTTTCAGCGAACGGTAGGATATGATATACCTGACCTTCAGGAACTGCGGCCCGCCGTTTTCCGCGGCGGGGGCCAGGATATCCATATACTCCTCGCCGTCCGGCCCGTAGTATTTTTCAGTATCGATCCCGTTCGAGGGAAGCCTTTTCAGGAGCGCTTCGTCCACAACCGGGGTATGTCCCGGAGCGCCGCCCGAATCCCATAGTATAAGCCCGGACTGGCTGATAATCGTGAGCCGGACAAGGTCCGGGTAGTATCTGAAGAACTTCAGCATCTGCGTCCGGACGTCCTGCTTTCCGCCGGATTCCCAGGACAGCGAGCCGTAAGTATGGACGACTTCCGTGGCGGTAAGCTTGGCGAAGAGTTTCCCCTGCTCCTCGAGCTGTTTTTTGCTGTCGGTCTTCTCGGTATGGAGCATTACCGCCGCGTTTATCCCGATTATCGCGACAACCAGGCAGGATGCGAACGTTATTACCTTGGTCCTGAGGCCGAAATGCATCAAACCGGCTCAACTTCCTGCATAAAGCTCTTGATTATCCCGCCGTATTCGCGCATGAAACCCTGTATGTCCTTGTTGGATGTCCCGCCGATGAATATACGCCCGTCCTCGACGGTTATCCATATCTGTCTGTGATAAAAGAAAAACGAGAGGAACAGTCCCGCCAGGAGAAGGATAAACCCGGCCCAGACGACCGGGACTCCCGGGTCCTCCACCAGTTGAAAACCGGAATAGTATCTGCCGAGCGCATCACGCGCGTATGACGTCTGGTATATGGTCATACCGTCGTATTCCATGGGGTTGTTTATCTCTATCACTGCCCGGTCCGCTTCCCTGCCGTCTTTCACTATCCGGACACTGCTCGCTATATTCTTGAGCACCGGCCCGTTGAAAGAGCCTACGGTAAAGATATATCCCAGGCTCGGAGGCGCGGCGAGTCCGCCGTCGGGCGCGCCGGTATCGTAAGAACCCAGGAAGTTTTCCCCGTTGTAGATGTCAAGGATTGCCTCGCGTCTCTCCATGTCCGCGTTCTTCGGCTTTATCTTTAACTTCGTGCCGGGTATGGAGAAGAACTTGCCTTCTATCGCATTGAACGTCCCGAGCATCGCGCCGGTATTGCTGTCCCGCACGTTCACCTTCATCCCCACCGGGTAATGCTCCAGTGTGAACTTATCCACGTACAGCCTGAAATTCAGCGGCTTTTCTTTCCCGGAGCCCCAGTCGTAGAACCTGTCCGCATAATCTCCTGCGTAGATATTGACCGTGCCCACCATACCCATGCTGCCGATAAGGCCGCCGATGAGAACAAGCAGGATGCTCGCATGTGTTACCATGTCTCCCCAGGGGCCAAGTTTCCCCTTGAAGCCGTAAATACAGCGCCCGCGCTTGATTACGCTGTATTTTCTGTCCCTCAGGGAGCGTTCAAGTATCTCCGCCCCGGACGTTGCGGGCAGTTCGTTGTGTATCCTGAGGTTTTTTATGTCGCCGCCGGTTTTTTCGGCATTTGGTTTAAGCGTCCTTTGCATAAGCCGTTTAAGCCTGCCCATGCTGCACACCAGGAGGTTTACGGCAAGCATGGACATAATCGCGCGGAAACCCCAGGAGTGATAGAGGTCTATCACGCCGAGGAGTTTCAGGTATTTGTAACCGTGGACGCCGTATTTGCCGATATAAAAAGACGGGGCCTGCCCCTGCGGCAGGAATGTCCCGAAAACGGACACCACCGCAAGCATGATGAGCAGGAATACCGCAAGGCGAAGCGAGGAGAAGAACCTCCTGCCCGCGCCCCATATGCGGGTTATGGGTTCCATCTATCTCTCATCCGAAAACCTGCCGAGCCTGATATTTATCCCGCCCGTGAAGGCGCCGTCCTTGACGGTTACGGAGTGGTCGCGGCTTCCCCTGTATTTACCGTAAGGCTCGTCCGGCCCCGGCGCGCCCATCAGACCGGTGCGCGCGCCGATATAATATTTTCCGGGCTTGTCCACGTATATCACGAACTTCCCGTCCTTCCTGCTCCATCCTGAGACGAAATCCGGCCTGCCCACCATCCTCGCGTCCTTGTATGCAAAGGCATACGCCTGGCTGAACGGCTTCCCGCTCCTGTCCGTTATAATGCCGCGTATGCCCTGCCTTCCGACGCTGCCGGAGAAGAGCATGTTTCCGGAGAAAACATACAGGGAGAGGTCTATCTTATAGGTTCCCCCTTGACGGACATCAATCCGGACTGCGTCCGGGGTATACAAGTCTCCTTTCTTGAGGTTCCCGGACATGCTCCCGGACATGCGTTTCCTGGCGACGACATAATACTTTCCAGGAGGCACCTCCGTGTAATATTCGCCGTCCGGCCCCGTCGGTTCCGCCATGAAATCAGCCGGGCTTCTGAACTTGCGCTCCGAACTGACATAAAAATATACCTCCGCTCCCGCGAGCGGCTTCCCGGCCTCGTCCGTAAGCGCTCCTTTTACAACCCCCGGACGTCTCATGCCGTAGAGATCGTTTTTATGCGCGCAGGCGGAAATAACAAGCAAAACCGCGGCCGCCAGGAACAGGTGTTTTTTCATATTTTCCCTTCATGCTTGCAAAAAGAGGCAGATGGAACCTCTCCCACCTGCCTCCGAAAAATCTTCCCGCAAAACGCCCATTACCTGTAGAGGTTATAGGGAAAGACCATGACGCCATTCTCGTTTTTATACTTGTATTTCCTGCCGGTAATGTTCTCAAGCGCCCTGGCGCACCACTGCCGCACGTAGGAATCCTTGTCGGTCTTCAGCATCGCCGTCAACGTGGGGATCGCGGCCTTCGCCCCCAATTGTCCCAGTGAAATCGAGGCGTTAACCTTGGTCGTAACGTCTTCCGAACCCAGGGTTTTGATTAGCGGAGGTATGGATTTTCCGGTCCCCACGCTCCCCAGAGCGAGCGCCGCGACCTCCGTGACCCCGTTATTTTTATCGTTTAAAAGCCCGATAATCGGCTTCTCCGCCCGCTTGTCCTCTATCTCTCCAAGCGCCCGGATTGAAAACTCCCTTGTATCCACGTCGGGGCTTTTTAGGGCCGCGATAAGCGCGGGCACGGCGTCCGGCCCCAGGTTAATCAGGGCGCGCGTGGCCTCCTTCTGGATTGCGTCGTTCTTCACGGACAGGGCGTCCACAAGCGGCGCAATCGCCTGTTTCGCCCTCATCTGCCCCAGCGCCCAGGCCGCGATATATCGCCTGCGCCTGTGCCCCTGAAGCATGGCTATGAGCGGCTTTATGGCCCTTTTGTCGTCGATGGAGCCGAGAATCGCGGCGGCATACTCGCGCATGTCCGGGTCGCCGCTGTTCAGAAGCTTGAGCAGCTTCGGCACGGCGGGCTCCCCTATCTCGATAAGCCTTTTATACGCCATGTCCCTCTGCGGGCGCGGGGATTTCAGCTGCTCTATCAGCAGGTCGACCGTCCTTGTGTTCGCCGGCAGTCCCTGTATCTGGCTGCCGGTAAGCGCGGTTTTTTGCGTGGAGCAGGCGGGGAAAGTGAGCAGGGACAACATAAGGAAAATCGGCAGGGCTTTCTTCATCGGGCGTCCTCCGGGTGGCGCATATAAAATAACATATAACGACTCATAATTTCAAGATTTATAAACCGTTATGCCCCGCTTTGAAAGTCTCCGGATTCCCGCTCTTGCCTGCCCTGATAAGCCGTAGCCCTGAGCGAAGCGAACGGGGAAGCCGAGTGGGCGGGAATGATTCATCGCTTGATTTTTCCTGGCAACCTATCCTTCGTCCGTGGTCAGAAGCTCAGCCCCCTGTGCGCGGGATTCGCCTCGGGACGTGCATTTTATCCCCGGATGCCCCGTAAGTGGGCACTTGTTTTCACATATCCCGCAGCCCACGCAGAGGTTCTCGTCCACATACGGCCTTTTAATTCTGATGACCTCGCCCGACAATGTCGTTACCTGCTCCTCCCGGAGCCTGATGGCCTTCACCGGCGTAGGACAGTGCTCTTCGCAGACTATGCAGTTCGACTCGCCCTTCCAGGGGATGCACCGGCTCCTGTCGAATTCCGCAAGTCCGAGCTTCGTCTTCCTTTTCTCGCGGGGGCTGAGGCGCTTTATCGCGCCGGTCGGGCAGACCTGCCCGCAGAGCGTGCAGTTAAACTCGCAGTAGCCCATCCTGGGCACCAGTATCGGGCTCCAGAGACCGCTAAGCCCCGCCTCGAATAAAGCCGGCTGGAGGCCGTTTGCGGTGCATACCCTCATGCACTCGCCGCACCTGGTGCATCTGTCCAGGAACTTCTCCTCGGAGAGCGCGCCTGGAGGGCGGATAAGGGACGGGTCGGAGACCTTCCTGTATCCCTCGGAAAGGAATATCGGCGCCGCCACCGCGCCGACGGCCAGCGATGTAATGACTCCGCGACGGCCCGCGTTTACCGGCAAAAGCTCCGGCCTGCCGCGCCCGACGAAATGCACGGCTTTTTCCGGGCATATGCTGCGGCAGTCAAGGCACTCTACGCACTCGCTCGCGTTGGTGGATTTGAAGTCGCCGCCTATCGCTCCCATCCGGCAGTCCCGCTCGCACTTCCCGCAGGAGATGCATGAATCCCCGACCCGCCTCCTGGTCAGGCCGAAACGTCCCAGAAGCCCCAGCAGAGCGCCGAGCGGGCAGAGGTTCCTGCACCAGAACCGCCTCTGGAAATATTCCGCCGAGATTATCAGAAGGAATATCGAGCCGACCAGCGCGGCCAGGCGAAACTGCGGCTGCTCGAACGCGAGGAAGTGATTCTTAAGAAAGCTGAAAACAGGTTCGGAGACCCTGGTTACGGCGTGGATGTTGGTGAAATACAGCGCATCGAAAAGCGAGTTTATCGCCATGTTGATGCCGGGAAAGATGGATATTGTGAGCGAGCGTATAAGTATGCTTATGGGGTCGAACAGAAAAACCATCTGGAGCGTGAAAAGAGATGACGCCGCAAGAAAGAACAGAATAAAATATTTAAGCCTCGGAAGGTTTGCAGGGAGCTTCACCCTTCTCTTGAGTTTCCTGAAGATTGACGCGTCCGCAAAGTCCAGAATCGCGCCCATCGGGCATACCCAGCCGCAGAAGAACCTCCCGAAAAAGAGCGTTATCCCGGCCACGGCAAGCGCAGGCCAGAGGAGGTTTATCACAGCCCTGCCCGCGAGGGTTGCCGCGCCCGCCACAAGCGGGTCCATGCGCAGGAACACGTTTACGGCGTAGGGTAGAACGTCGTTGTCCTTGTATTCCGTATTCAGGAAAAGGAACACGAAAACAAGGAATACCAAAACCTGCGAAAGCCTTCGTAATACTCTCATCGCTCCTATACCGAAACCTTTTTCAATCTTATCCTGTTTATATCCGCGACCCCAAGGCCGGCGTCCTGCGCAAGCTTAAGGTAACGCACCTCGCTTGGCGTCTTGCCGAAGAGAGTCGCCGCGACGGTATCCGCCGCGACAACATCCGCCGAGGCGATTACGGTCTTCGTCTGGCGCACGTCCTTGAGACTTCCGCCCTGCGGCCCGTTGGCGACCAGTATCCGCGTCGCGTCGATTATCGCAAGGCTGGTCTTTATAACCCGGTTCAAGTCCGGCAGGGCGTCGTTGATTTCCCTGTGCAGCACGGCGCGGTTCGAGCCGATTACGCCCATGACGTTCTTCATGCCCATCGTAAGGAGCGCGGCGCTGTGGTGCTTGGCGACGGGGACGTTTATGAACTTGTCCGCATTCAGGGCTTCCTCATATATCGGCCATCTCCTTATCAGCTTGCCCGCCGGGATGTCCACCATCTTGTATTTTCTCTCGTCCACGAAAGAAAGCTCCACACGCGGGTCTTTAATGCCCTCGACCGCGGGGCCTATGCCGCTGTTCTCGTAACACCGGCGCGCGTCGTTGCATGTGCGGTCGAACACCTTCACCTTCCGGGCGCCCGCATCAAGGCACATCCTTATCACCTCGGTTACGACCTCCGGGTTCGTATCCGCCGCCTGTGCCGGGTTCCTGTCCCAGCCTATGTTCGGCTTCACCACCACGACATCCCCTTTTCTGACAAATGCGCTCATCCCGCCCAGCGCGTCAACAGCCGCCCTTGTAATCCTTGCAGGCGGCGTCCCTTTCGCCATCGAAACGAGCGGGCCTTCAAACGCAAGGGCCTCTTCTATGAAAGAGGGGGCGATTACCGCGCCGGCTCCGGCAATCGCGGTGGTCTTTAAGAAACCTCTCCGGTTCATATCAATCTGTTTTCTTTCAGGAACTTCCTTGTAATCTCCTTGACGTTCCCGTGGCGGCTCTCGTTGGAAAGGCGGGTGATGGTCGCATTATTTATCTTCCCGGCAAGCTTCTCCAGCACGCGCGGCAGGGCCGGGAATTTCTCAAGCGTGCTCCTCCGCAAGACCGGGGCGGCGACGGCCGGGGTTGCGCCGCAGTTGCCGGTAATAACCCCCTTCTCGGAGAACCCGAAAGGCGGGAGCCATATCTGGTTCTTTTCGCGCTGGTATACTTCCTTAACGGCGGCGAACACCTTTTGCGCGCTGCTTTCCGGCTTGTTTCCCAGCACGTCTATATAGCACCTGCCGGAGTAGTCGAGCATTATGTCTATCTTGCCGTTCTTCATCGCGTCCATCAGCGCTGGGAAGCTGTTGAACGACTTCGATATGACGGTCGTGCCGGTTCGCTCGTTTATGAGTATGCTGAGCATCTGGGACATCGTGTTCATGTCCGGCCTGTTGACGGCCCCGATAATCAGCGTCTTCCCGACACATGCAAAAGCCGGCATAGACATAACGGCTGAGAATATTGCCGTCAAAATAAAGAGTGTAAAATTCCTGCGCATGGCTGGCCTCCTGTTATTGATTTTTACCCTTTGCCTGGCTTTTTACTTTCAACCTGCCCGGCCTTACATTACAAAGCATCTTCTTGCCTCCGCCCGGAAAAATAATCTCGACATCATACCGCGCATTCTTTTCCGGCAGCGCAAAAAGGAACTCGTCCGGGGCCTGCGAACAAAAACCGGATACGCCGGGCAGTTCCTGGAATGCGGCAAGGCTCCTTTTGCCCCCCTCCGTCTCGTAGAGTCTCGCCTCCGTCCCGGCGCCCCGCGCGCCCGTTATCGCTATCGACAGGCGTCTGCCGCCCGTAAGGTTACGGTAGAGCCTGTTGTGTCCGTCGTAGTTGGACACGTAAATATCCGGGGCGCCGTCGCCGTCCACATCCGCGAGGGCTACGCCTTCATTCCTGCTCCACGCCCCTATCCCGGATTTTTTTATCTCCCTGAACTTGCCGCCCCCCAGGTTTTTAAATACCTTTACCGGCCCCGCGAACTGCGCCACGACGAGGTCGGTCAGACCATCTCCGTCAATGTCCGCCGCCGCCGCGCCGACCGAATGGCCGGTGTCTATCCCGGATGTTTCGGTTACGTCCCTGAACCTGCCCCCGCCCAGGTTCATATAGAGCCTGTCCCGGCCGTCGTAGCTCGTTACAAACAGGTCCGGCAGGCCGTCGTTATTGAAATCCGCCGATACCGCGCCAAGGGACCAGTCTATGCCGCTTATGCCGGACTGGGCTGTCCTGTCGGTAAACGTCCCGTCCCCGTTATTCATGTATAGTTTTGGAGACTCGGGCTTGCCGTATCCGCCGCGGCATACGAAGATATCCGGTCTGCCGTCGCCATTGAAATCCGCCACTACGGCCGCCCAGCTCATGCCCTTTTTACCAAGCCCGGCCTTAACGGTATCGTCCCTGAACTTCAGCTTCCCGCCTGCGCTGACGTTCCTGAAGAACGTGTTCATCCCCCAGTTGCAGACGAAGATGTCCGGCCTCCCTGAACCGAAGAAATCAGCCGCAACCGCCGATATGCCGTTTTTTCTGTTCACTACTCCCGCTTTCGCGCTTACGTCCCGGAACGCGCCGTCCGGCTTCCGGAGATACATCACGTTGTCACCGTATGGATAGGCGCCCTTTACGATATAGAGGTCTTCGAGACCGTTTCCCATAAAATCCGCAAATACCGCGCCGATGCCGTCTTTTCCGCCCTTGCCTTTTATCCCGGCGGCGTCTGTTATATCCTCGAACCTGAAATTGCCCTTGTTCCGAAACAGCCGGTCCTTTCCTTTAACGACCGGGGTGAACAAATCTGGCAGGCCGCCGCCCTCCGGATCGCAGAAATTTACGCCCTCGGAATACTTAAGCGGCGGTATGCCGGACTTCTCTGTCACGTCCTCGAACCAGGCGCCCTTCAGGGATTTCGGCCGTCTTTCCTCGCTTCCCTGACGCAGGTTATGCGCCTTGTTTATCTGCCCTTCGCCCAGGGTTTTAGCCGGATTATGCGCCAGCACCGTCTGAGCCGGGACCGCGGCTGCGACCGCAAAGATAAACGCCGCGACAAAAGACACGGACATCAGACGTTTATCACCCGGACCTTTTTCAGGTCAATCTCTCCCTCTCCCAGCTTGTGCGCATACACAACGTGCGGCACGTCGTATCCCGTTATGCCGAAGAGGGTCGCGCCGTAAGAGTCGACAGCCACGGGGTCCGTGCCCGCCATAACCTTGTTCATTGCCTTAACATCCCGAAGGCGTCCGCCCTGAGGGCCGTTTGCCGTAAGAATCCTCACGGCGTCGAGGATATGGAGGTTGAACTTTACGACGGTATTCAGTTCGGCTATATCGATGTCAAGGTCGTGGTGTATGTTCCCCCTGTTCCCGCCGAGAAGCCCCATCACGTTCTTCAGGGTCATGGTGAGCCGGGCGGCGTTATGGTGCTTGGCAATCGGCACGTTTATCAGTTTGTCCGCCTCAAACGCGGGCTTATAGAACGACCAGCTCGGAATTGTCGTGCTGTTCTTTATGGGGAGTATCTCGAACTTCCTGTCGTCCACGAATTCGATTACCGCAGCCGGATTCCCAATGGACTCCACAGCGCCCTGTATGCCGCTTCTGTAGTAGCACCGGCGGGGGTCGTTGCACGGCCTGTCGAACACGCGCACCTTTTTCGCCCCGGCCTCAAGGCACATCATGACTACGGTCTTCACGACGTCAGGGTTTGTATTGGCCGCCTGCGCCGGGACCCTGTCCCAGCCGATATTCGGCTTTACAACGACCACCTCGCCGCGCTTTACAAATTTTCCCATCCCTCCTATAGCGTTTACCGCCGCGCGCGTCAGGGCCTCCGGCGTCTTATTAGACGCCACTGCTATCACGGGCCTGACCGTCCCCGCGAACGCCTCCGACACCAGGCCGAGCGGGTCTATGCCCTCGATAAGGTTCAGTCCCGCGGCGGCGGAACAGGACGCCGCGCCTTTTATAAAATCGCGCCTGCCGAACTTTTTCACAGTCTCCTCCTAAAGTAGGGGCGTGATTCATCGCGCCCATGGGCTCAATAAATTGAGCCCCTACAGATATTATTCTATCCCGCAGTCCTTCACCGGCTCTTTAAGGAACGGAATAAAATCCGCCTTGCCGAGGGTATCATCCTTGGACTTGTCGTATATCAGGGCCTCGATGGCCGAGGCGTCCGCGGTGCCCCACCAGTTATTTGTGAAATCTATATCCTGCTTCTGGCTCAGCCCGAAGTTTACGGCGTATTCCCGACTGTCAAGTATGTTGTTGTCGTATATCTTTACAGTGTTCCATGTATTACGGACCGGGAAGAAGGTCTGCCCGTTTCCCCGGAAGAGGTTGTTCCTGATGGTCGTGCGGGAGCCCAGAGCCTCGCATCGGATACCGAAGTCGTTGTCTATGAAGTCGTTATGTTCTATAAGGACATCCGTCGTAGAGAACCTCATGCCCTCGAAGTTGTTTTTAAAGAGGTTGTCTTTTATCGTCCCCGTGGAGTAATGCACCTGTAGCCCGGTAAAGGCGTACTCGAACTTGCAATATTCCACGATGGAGTTCCTGCTCATGGCAATCTGCACGAACGTCCAGTCCTTCATCTTCGGCTTCGGCTGCGCGGAGGTGAACACTATGGGCTTGTCCTTCGTGCCCTTGGCGATAATCCGTCCCTCGATTGTCAGTTCCCCGTCGCCTATATTATTTTTATCTTCGTCAATCCACGGGAATTTTATTATCGTGCCGGGGAGTATTGTAAGGGTGCATCCGCGTTTCACGACGTTCTGTCCTATCAACCTTATTTCTCCGCTCCAGGTCTCGTCGTGCTGGATGTATGCCTTGTTGTAGACCGTCGGAGCCGCCTCGGCCGATTCCTGCAAACAGGCCTGTCCGGCGAAAAGCGCCAGCATTATGAACGCCGCGGCGGCTGATTTCATTGAGGTATTTTCTCCACGGGGATGTCTATACCCTTCAGAACCTGGCCGGTCTTTATATTCACGTGATGGTCGCCTGCGCCTTCGTAGCAGCCGTACCACTCGCCGAAGGAGGGCGTGCCGCCGTATCTCGAACGGGCGCCTATGTAATATGTCCCGCCCTTGGAGATGTTCAGGACGTATACTCCACTTTTATCCGCGGGCCTGGAGATGAATTCCGGCCTCTTGTGCGCCATCACCTTCTCCACGTATGCGAAGGCATAAACTCCCTTGACCGGCCTGCCCTTGTCGTCCAGTATCCTGCCGGTGATATGCGTCCCGGTATCCCTGAACAGGCTGTCTTCCCTGCCTATCTCACCGGCCTTGGATATTACTCCGAAATCAACCGTTGCCACCTTGCCGGCCTTTACGTGTACCGGGTTCGCAACGTAATATCCGAAGTAATCACCTTCCTTCAACGGGCCTGCCTTCTTGCCGTTCTGCCGTTTTCTGGCTATAAGGAAGTAATCGGTGTCCGGCAGGAATTCCATGTCGAATTTGCCGTCTTTCCCGGTCGGGGGCGAGGCGGAATAACCCTGGCCCCGGAAGTTGTCCTTGTCGTCCATATAAAGCGTGACTATCGCGCCCTTGAGGGGCTGCCCGCTCCATGTAACGGTGCCGGTAAGGGTGCCGTTGTCCTTGTCGCTCGAATCCGAATACGAGACGGATGCCGCATATTTCACGAGCGCAAAGCCGACATGCGTGTATTTCCCCCGCACCGCCGTTATGGGGTTGCTGCCCTGGAAACAGAAGTAGTCCCCGACGGAAAGCGGCCCATCGTATCCAAGGACTTCGCCGGAGTTTCCCGCGGCAGGCGCGCCGGTTGCGGGGGCTTTGGCGAGCTGCTTGGCCGCGAGATAGTATGTCCCGGGCGGGCAGTCCATCTTCCAGCTTCCGTCTTCTTTCGTCGGGGCGGAAACGGCCGTGGGCTTGTCTGCCAGCATGTCTTTGAAGCTCTTGTAGACATATACGCGCGCGCCCTGGAACACCTGGCTGTCGCACACCACGCGGCCCTCGAAGCCTGTCCAGCTGTCCGGTTTCGGCGCCGTGCCCGCAAGGGCCGCGGACGGCAGGACCATGAAGAAAGCGGCCAGAGCAAAAACGAGATATTTATTCATATAGCCCCTATTGAACTTTCTCCACGACGATGTCTATGTTATTTAGCTTGTCCCCGGTCTTCAGTTTTACGGAGTGGTCGTCGTTTCCGGCGTAGCGCCCCAGGAGGTCTCCTTTTTCGGCGGGGCCGCCTATGGTGTTGCGCGCGCCGATATAATAAACGCCGCCCCCGGAGAGGCTTATGGAATACATCCCGTCCGGGCCTGTCATCTTCGATATGAAGTCCGGCTTCATGGTCATCATCGAGTCCCTGTACGCGCTCGCATATACCCCGGCGACAGGTTTCCCGCTCTTGTCGGTAATCCTGCCTTGCACCACCGTCTCGCCGGACTTCACCGTCCCGCCGAGCGTAAGTTCCTGCCCGCCTTTTTTGACTTTCACAAGCTTTTTGACGCAGTTTATGGATATGATGGTATAGCTTCCCTTTTCCACCGTCACGGGGTTATCCGGAGAGAACCCGAACTGGTCGCCCACGCCAAGCGGGCCCATGCTGTCCCCTGCCAAGCGTTTCCTCGCGACGACGTAATAAGCTCCGGGCCCAAGCGAGAAGGCGAACTGGCCTTTCTGGTTAGTGAGGATGGAGGCGTAGCCGATGCCCCGGAATATTGTGCTGTCGTCCTGGTAGAGCGTAACGCGCGCCCGGTCGAGGGGCTTGCCGCCGAAGAAGACCTGGCCCCGGATGCCCGTGCCGCCGGGCTTTTTTGCGGCAGCAGCAAGGATTGGCGAGCAGTTTATGCCGATGTTAATCGTCTCGCCGTCGCCGACTACCACCGGATTCCCGCCGTAGTAGGCGTAGTAATCCCCGTCGGCGGGGTTATCCAGCGTCCCGTTTACCGGTTTCTTTGCGATGAGGTAGTATCTGCCCTTGGCCGCGGAGATGCTGAAAGAGCCTTTGTTCTTGGTCGGCCCGGCCTTGTAATCCGCCGGCCCCTTAAACCCGGTATCAGACTTCGAGTAGAGATATACATACGCCCCGTCAAGCGGTTTTCCCTCGCAGTTTACCTTCCCGCTTATCATGCCCGCGGCAAAGGAGTTGCAGGGCAGCAAAAACAGGGCGGCGCAAAAAAACAGGAAGCGTCTCATCAATAAACCCCTTTCGGAATGACCCAATTTTTCTAATTAATCCCGGCGTCTTTTATTCTTGTCTTTTTCCAGCCTCTGTAATTTATGCGGTCTTCGAGGTATACGCCGGAGTAGCCTTTGTAGGTGCGCGTCGGGCGGTCGTAACCGTCTATGAGGCTTTTTATGTTTGCCTGCGGCCCCTTGCTGTCCATTTCCCGCGTAACGTCCGCGCCCCACCAGTTGCCGGTGGCGTCCACGCTGCCCATTATCTTCGCCCCGTCGCTCAGCTTTTCAGGCACCGCCTTTGCCCGGCTTACCATGTTGATATTCTGGGCCTGGCGCCCCCTTGTCGGCTTATTCTTGACCCGGCGCTCCCAGTCCGACGACATGTTGCCGAGCTCCACCTGGATTTTGTTGTCCCAGATGTTATTGCCGTTTATCAGGGCGTAGGATGAGAGATGCAGGTATATCCCTTTGCCGTTGTCGTGTATGTTGTTGGCGGTGATGGTCGGGTGGGATATCTGGATGCAGAGAATCGCTTTCTTGTTCTTGTAAAAATCGTTGTTTTTTACAAGAGGGCTGGACGCCCGGAAGCACACCAGGCCCTCCTTGTTCCCCGTAAACTCGTTTTTCTCGAATACCGGAGAGGTATACTGCTGGCATACCGCGCCCGTTACGCTGTTTATGAAACGGTTGCCCTTGATGGCAAAGACATTCCCGGCGATGCTGGCGAACAGGCCGCACTTGCTGTCTTTTATTACGTTTCCCTCTATGATCTGGGCCGCCTGGACGGATATTCCGGTATCGCAGCCGGTAATGGTATTGTTTTTTATAAGCGGCTCCGCATTCTGGGAAGAAAAAATGCCGTATTGCCTGCACCCGGCTATGGTGTTCCCGGCTATGGTCGGGAATGAGCCCATCTGGCAGCTTATGCCAGATCCGGCAATGTCCCGGATGGTATTCCCGGAAATCACCGGCTTTGCCTTTCTCGCAAGCTCTATTCCCTGCCGGCCCTGTGTAATCGTGCAGTTTTTAATCTCCGGCGAGCAGGAGTCTATGCTTATCGAAGCGGCATAGGAGATTACGCACCTCTTAAGCTCGGAGCCTTTTCCAGATTCGCTGAAGTTTATGCCCGGCCAGCACCCATCCACTGGGGACTTGTCCACAGACGTGAAGGTAATCGGAGCGGACTTCGTCCCCGCCGCCTTCAGGACTCCTTCGACGGTCAGCCCCGCCTTGTCGCCGAACTTTATCATCGTCCCCGGCATTATCCTTAGCTTAACCTTCTTGGGCACTTTCACCGCCTGCACGACGCTCACCCTCCCCGACCAGACTGTATCCTTGCTTAAAACAATAGGCTGGTTTACCGCCATGTCCGCGGCGGCAGAAGAGGAAATTAATGCCGCAACAAACCCCGCCGCGGCAAAAGAAAATTTTAAAAACCGGAAATCCATAAAAAAGCCCGCTTATACCTTAAATGTTTCTTCAAATGTTTCTTCCAGAACACGCCAACTCTATCGTGAAATGCAATTTCCGTGCCCTGAAATTACTACTCCAAAACCGTCAGGGCATAGAGATAACCGTCACGGGAAGAAGCGTATACCGTAGCCCCGCCGGGGCTGGCCGTAATGTTCTGCACGGCGTTGCCGGCCTTGAAAAAAGCCAGCAATCCCCCGGTGTTAGGATTGAGACAGTATACATCGCCGGAGTTGTCTCCGTAAAGTATTTTCGCTCCTGAAGCCACTTCGACAGCACGGCCCGATGTGGCCCCCGCCGCCGGTCGACCAGCCCGGGCCGCCACGGGTGACGAATATATGACACCCCCTCCGGTGAATTTCCAGACAGCCTTGCCGGTATTTTTATCCACGGCGTTGAGTGTCCCGGCGCAATCGCCGATGCAGACGAGATTGGCGAGGATTAAAGGAGAGGAATATACAATTATGGAGTGGGTGTCGTATTCCCATAGGATTTGCCCGGTAACCTCGTTAAAACAATAGACTTTGCCGTCCGCGGAGCCGAAATAAACGCAGGAGGCCGTGGTTTTCGTGTTGTCGAAGGCGGGAGAGCTGAGAACGGCGCCGCCGGTTTTGATCTCCCGGCACACATGAGCGTCGGCAAGCCCAAGCGAATACAAGAACTTGTCGCCGGAACCGAAATAAATACATGGAAGCTTGCCTTGCGGCTTAATGCCGGGCGACGCCCACGAAGACAGAAGAAGCCTGCTCCGGACAGGCCCGTGGGTTTTGAATTCCCATATTTTCCCGCCGGTTTCGGCATTCAGGGCGTAAATAACCCCATTGAACCCGCCCATATAAACCACGTTGTCATAAACAACCGGCGACGCCTGCCGATGGTCGTCGAAGTTGCTTGGCGGCATGCGGAATTTCCAGACAAGTTTCCCGTTTTTTTCGTTCAGGCAGTAGATATACCGGTTCCAGGAACCGAAATAGACATTCCCGTCCGCAATCGCCGGGGTAGAGTCCACGCAGTCCCCGGCGTCGAATTTCCAGATTAACCTGCCGTCGTCCGCGCGGACGGCATAGAAGTTTTTGTCCCACGAGCCGAAATATACCGCGCCGTTAGCCTCCACCGCGCCGCCGTCGACATATGCACCGGCCTTGAACTTCCACTTTATTTTTATCCCGGGCCCGTCAGGCCCCGCGCCAAGGACTTCCCGCGAGAGCGGAAGTATAATATCCGCCCTGCCTACCGCCGGGTCTTGGGCCTTGTCGTAGATTTTCTTTCTGATTTTCGCCGGATCCGCCGCCCCCCACCAGTCCTCGGAGAGCTTTATGTTGTCCTTGTGGAAATCCCCAAGACGCAAATTCATCCCGCGATTGCCGCAGATATTATTGTGCTCGATGTTGCAGGCGGAGTCCTTTGCGTTTAAAAATATCCCGTCCCAGTTGCCCGTAATGTTACAGAATGTCACATCGACCTTCGATTGCCAGAAGTTCAGCCCCTTGCCGGAGTTATTTTTTATGTTGCAGTGATCGAAGCTCGCCCTGCAAATTCCAAGGCGGCTCCCGTCGATGTTTTTCGTGATGACACAGCGGGAAACGGACAGGCGCGAGAAGTGCGCGTGAATCGTATACGCGGAATACATAAACCGGCACCGGGAAAAAACATTTCCCGCGGAGTGGTCAATAAAAACACAGCCCCAGTCGCCCGGTTTGGGCGTCTTCTCGGCGGAGGTAAGGGTTATTTCCCTGCCTTTTTCGCCCTCGGCTATAATCTTCCCTTCGACCCGTATACCGCTTCCGGGAATTAGAATCCGGGACGATTCCCGGGCGTTTCCGGGCGGCGCGGCGATTTTTTTGAAGAGCACGGTGGTTCCGGGCGCGACTTTCAGCGTCACGCCATCCGGCACGAACACCACGCAATCCACCAGAACCGTCCCGCTCCAGGTGGTATCTTTTGTTATGGTGGAATTGGATTTATTATATACGGCAGGTCCCGCGGCAGACGCGGAAAGCGGAAGGGAAAAGGCGAAAAATATTACGAACATCCATGTCGTTAATGATTGTCGTCCCGCACCTGTCATTTCCCGCCCACAATGTCTGCCGTTATGTCGAGGCCGCCGACCGTCTTCCCGGCTACGATGACCACGGAATGGTCGGGGTTTCCGTCGTAGCGCCCCCAGTACTGGCCGTTGTCAACGGGCTTGCCGAGGACACTCCTTGCACCGAGATAATATTTGCCGGAAAACGGCACTTCCAGGCGAAAAACCCCGTCCGCGCCGGTCTTGCCGGAGACTATCGCTGGCCGGTTGGTCATCGTGTCGTTCTTATACAGGCAGGCGTACATACCTTTAAGCGGCTTCCCGCTTTTGTCCTTTATGGTCCCGGAGACGATGGTAAAGCCCTGCCCGCCCGGCGCGGCCTTTTCCACTTTCATCATCACCGGGAACTCGACGCGCAACACCTTTCCCTTGCGCACCACGAGGGGGTTCGTATCCAGATAGCCGTAGTAATCCCCCGCCTTAAGCGGGCCCGTAACCTCCCTGTTCATCCGCTTCCTCGCCACAAGGTAATACGTCCCCTCGTTCATCCTCATTTTGAAGCGGCCATCCACGCCGGTAGGCGGGGACATGTAATATCCGAGGCCCCTGAAGGAGCTGTTGGAGTCGAGGTAAATGTAAAGCGTAACGCCGTCGAGAGGTTTGCCGTCGAGCGTGACGGTTCCCTCGACGCCGCCTTTTCCTTTTAATTCGCAAGGCGCGGATTTCCGGTTTTTCGGTTTTACCATCAGGTTTATGGTTATCTTCGCAGTCCTGAACGGGTCGATCATGACGGGGTTCCCGCCGTAGAAGGCGTAGAGATCCCCTGGGACAGGTCGACCGGCGGCATCCTTGCCGGGCCCGGTAAGTTTTTTCATTGCCGCGAGATAAAAAGACCCGCGTGCGAGCTTCATTTTGAACGTGCCGTCGGGGCCGCTTATCACGGACGGCGCGGACTCCTTTCTGAAGAGGTCTGCCGGGTCGGTATATGCATATACCGAAGCGCCCGGCATAGGCTTCGCGTGGAACATGACCCTGCCCGTGACAAAGCCTGTCTGTGCGGCGGAAGAGGCGGCTGGAAAAACAAGACAACACAGGGCGCATATCAGGAAAACCAATACCGCGTTTTTTATCGCTGAGACTCTCATATTGCTCCGGGCCGTTATAGTGCCGGCGTTACAAAAACAGGCCGCCTACGGGCTGAACTTACCCATAGGCGGCTGATTTATTTAATCATGTCCAAACCGGGGAAGGCGGCTCTCCATTTCTCCGGGCGTCAAATTGCCTTCCCCCCATCCTTCCAGTCTCGCACCTCCACCCGCTTGACCACCTGCCCCTATTAGTATTTCGCGCAGGCGCTCGCATTGAACACGTCGCTCATGCCGGGGTTATAGGGAGAGGCCACGGCCACGGAGAGCGGATAGCGAAGACCATTGGACGCCAGGGCCATCGGGTAGAGCTTCTTCTGCATGGCCAGGGAGCCTGGCTCTACTATCTTTATCCTCTGGGCGGTGTGGACATTCAGTCTGTAGGCTATAAGCCCGCTCGGGAATACCGCCTCGATGTCGTAGTTGCGCCTGTGGTTTACGCCGAAGTGCTGGGTAAGTGGGTTCTGGGCGCAGAAGCCGGTCGCGGTCTGGACTTCGCTCTCGCCCCTGTAGTGCCTCATGTCGCCCATGTGCCCGGCATCGAAGACGCGCACCATGGTGCCTACGCCGTCCATGTTGCTGACAGTGCCTTTGGCGTCAACTTCTATCCAGTTCTTGTTGACGTTCAGGTTCTTAAGAAGCGCGGCAGGCTCGGCCCAGTTGACGACGTAGAGGTCGAGAGAGCCGTTGCCGAAGAGGTCTCCGCAGGCCACGCCTTTCTTGCGGAAGGCCGTCATCTTGCAATCCGGGTTCTGCTCCGTAATGTTCGTGAACTTGCCGTTACGGTCGTTTAAGTAGAGCTGGCTTGCGAACTTGCAGTCCGCCTCGTATAGAGAGGGGTAGCCGGAGTTGTTGATGTCCACCCAGCACGGGCCTTTTCCCCAGTGGTCGGGCTTGTCGTCGAGCCCGGCGAAGTGGGTAACGTCCGTGAAGTGCCCGGTGCCGTCGCCCTTCATAAGCCTGTTGGGGCCGACATAATTAGAGATGTAGACGCTCATGTGGCCGGAGTGGTCGTAGTCCGCCCAGGCCGCGCCGAGGGTCCAGTTCGGGTCGTCAAGCCCGGACTGTTTGGAGTAGTCCGCAAACCTGATATGACCGGGCGTGCTGACGTTTAAGTAGAGCTTGTTCGGCTCGCCCGCGGGATAGCGGCCCCGGCAGACGTAGAGGTCGTCCCAGCCGTCCTCGTTAACGTCCACCGCCTGCGCGCTCCAGCTCCAGCCGCGCACCTTGCCGAGTCCGGCCTGCTTCGTTACGTCCCGGAACTTGATGTGGCCGGGGGTGGACTCGTTATGGAAGAGCCTGTCCTCGCTGTGCACGCCGTAGTTGGAGAGGAAGAGGTCGAGCTTACCGTCGTGGTCGAAGTCGCAAAGGAGCGCGCCGTAGGTGAAGTCCTTGTAGCCGGCGAGACCCGAGGACTCTGTAACGTCCTTGAACTTGCCGCCCCCCAGGCCCTTGTAGACCCTTACGGAATCAACCTCGTACCTGCCGCCCTTGGCGACGATTAAGTCCTCGTGGCCGTCGTTAGTGAGGTCGCCCATCACGGAACCCATCGAGAAACCGGTGTCCCACAACCCGGCCTTCACGGTTACATTGGAGAAATGGCCGTTGCCGTCGTTGTGATAAAGGACGTTATGGCCGCCCTTGTTGGACTTGAAAATATCGGGCCGTCCATCGCCGTCGTAGTCGAACAGTATCACGCCCTTGCCGTGCCCGTTGTCGTCAACCCCCGCCTCTTTCGCCACGTTCCGGAAGAAGTGGAAGTTCTTTGCCGCATTGGCGGATGCGGCATAGATGACCAGCCCGACCAGCAGGGCCAGCATCGCAAACCTGCCGATAACCTTCATAAAACCCTCCTTTCAGGATTTAAAAAATTACCAGACCTTGTGCACCGTTATATCTATGTCCTTTATCTTCTGACCCTTCCTCAGCATAACACCCGACGGGTCAACCGTCCCTTCGTCGTACCTGCCATAAAAATCGCCCACCTTCGGGGGGCCTCCGAAAGTATCCCGCGCCTGGAGGTAATAAGTCCCGCCCTTCGGGAGGTATACGACGAATTTGCCGTCCGGCCCGGTCTTGTCGGATACGTACTTCGGCCTCTCCGACATCTGCGCGTATGTGTATACCTGCACGCGGAAGTTCTTCATGGGGTTGCCGTCGCTGTCGAGTATCTTCCCGGATATGGACGTATCGGAGGGCGCCCAGGCGCCGAAATATTTCTTGTCGTCCTCCTTCGTCCTGATGACGAAGTTCTGCGTCTGGATAACGCCTTTTTTCACGATAATATCCGCCATCGGGCTTTTCTTGTCCACGCCTTCCCTGAGCGGGCTTCCCGGCTCGCCGTCCTTGTGCTTGCGGGCGACTATCGTATACTCGCCGTCGGGGAGACCGACCTCAAAACTGCCGTCGGCCTTCGTGGGCTCGGACATGACATAAGGCGGGCCGTGAGGCTCCGCGCCCTTCTCGTAGACGAATATGTATGCGCCCTCGACAGGCGTCGTCACAACGCCCCGGACGCCGGAAGCGGAGGCCGAGCCGGCAGACCTGCCGGCGGAAGTCGCACAGCCGCCAAGACCGATTAACGCAAGGACAACAACCGCCGCAACAGCGACATAAGCGGCGATCTTGAAGCGAACAACACCCCACTTCACCTGACTCTTCACTATCTCTACCCCGTTGATTCTTATATTGTTAACAGAAGCGGCCTTACTCGTCAATCACTAAGATAAACTGCTCCCTTCCGAGCATTATGCAAAAATCGAACCAATATGGGATACGCGCCGGATTTATTTAAGCCTTTATTATCAACCAGATACGGAACTCGGCCACGTCCGCCGCATTGAAACTGATGAAATTCCCGCAACAGCTGCGCGTTTTTGCACAGTGACCGGGCCTCCCGCGCCCCTCGCCCCGGTGACAAGATATTGTCTATCCTGGCAAAAACTTACTTTCTTTCCGGGTGAAAAGAAAGCGCGCAAAGAAAAACCGGACCGTTTTTTTGCCGCTCAGAAGGCGTAGTGGTGCGGGCAATCCCTGTCCCGAAGCTCGTAATATTTCCTGTTCATGCCGGGGGAAAGCCAAGGTTCAATCTCCTTCAGCGCGGCCTCGAAATGCCTCATGCCTATTACCCGTTCGCCGGATTTCACGGCGGAAAGCCCCGCGCGCTTGCAGAGAGATTCGATGTCCCATCCGACGTAACCCTCCGTCAATTCAGACAGACGGGCTATGGTCACGTCGTCTTCCACCTTCTCGTAAAGCTTCATTTTCTCAAAGTATACGTTCAGGATGCCCTTCCTGTCGTCCACCGTTGGCGGGTGCATGAACACCTTGCGGTTAAACCTGCGTTTTTCCTTGATAATCGCCTGGTCTACCGTGTCTATCCTGTAGCAGGAGCCGACCAGCGCGACATCCCGGACGCCGTGGAGCCGGTCTATCTCCTGTATAAACGTCTCGGAGAGCTCCTTGTCGGCAAAAGTAGGCGGAATCCCGCGGAAATTCCCGGCCTCCCACTCGTAGTCGGCGCCCTTCCGTGGGCAGAGCCACTCCGTATCGGAGATGAAAAGGACGCACGGGGCCTCGTGCCGGGCCTCGTGGAACGCGCGCCTCAGGGCCTCCGGCTTGCCGAGCATCTCCTGCCCGGAAATGTAGACATATCCGACGCCTGCCTCCGACGCGCAGGCCTCCGCAAGCATAGTTATGCCGACTCCGAGAGGCCCCCATATCATAACTCCGGAAGGGATCTCGACGTTCATATCGAGAAGTTCCGGCCCCTTCGTGAGCGGCAGGCAGACCATCTCTTTCAATATGGCCTTCACGTCCTCGAAACCGCCTATATCGTCCCACTTCATCCTCGGCTCGCGGACTTCGTAATATATGTTCGACAAGAGCTTGTGCATCAGGCGATTCTCCGGATAGTGGATAATTTACAGGGAAAATAGAGCAAGAATCATACCAGAACCTACCAAACCCCAAGGCTTGTGATGCCTGAATCGCCCATTATTTTGGAGGCTGTCTGTTCGTCCGACGCGCCGACGCGTATGGCAAGCCCGCAGTCCGAGCTTATGTCGCGCGGCTTTGTTACCACCTTGCACGACACATGCGCGCCCTTCAGCGCCCGCTCCGCCTTGAAGGTGAGGTACGTGCTTTTGAATACAAAGATTTTATATTGCTCTTCCATTTATCAGCCCCGCGCGTTGCCCTATCTGTACCAGGCCCCGAAACAACCGTTACCCATTATTCTCCCCATCCGCGCGGGAGGGCGGGACGCGGGGCGGAGACAGGGACATGCCGGCGGTTGTCCCGGTCGGCTGCGATTACGCCTACCGCCTCTATCGCCCGGTCTATATCTTCCGGCGTCGTAAAATATCCCGGGCTCATCCGCACCGTGCCCTTCGGGTAGCTCCCGATTACCTTGTGGGCGTCCGGGGCGCAGTGTATCCCCACGCGCACGCCTATTCCAAAATCCGTATCGAGCCTGTCCCCGATGACAGCCGGGTCCATGCCTTCGATTGTAAAAGACACGACAGCCGCGCGCCGCTCGATGTCCCCCGTCCCGTAAACCCTCACCCCCAAAACCCGTAACAGGCCGTCTATCAGGCGGGAAAGCATATGTTTTTCGTGTGCGCGTATGGCATCGACACCTTCCGAGGATATAAATTCCGCGCCTGCTCCAAGGCCCGCGATGCCCGGCGTATTCAGAGTCCCGGCCTCGTAACGGTCAGGCAGGAAATCCGGCATCCTGTCGAGGTCCGAGCGCGAACCGGTTCCGCCGAACACGGTAGGGTTCAGGTTTATCTTCGGGGATACATATAAAAACCCCGTCCCCTGCGGGCCGAACAGCCCCTTGTGGCCGGGACAGGCGAGCATGTCCACGTCAAGCGCCTCGACGTCTATCGGGACGGACCCCGCGGTCTGTGCGGCGTCGATGAGGACGGGCACTTCTTTATTATGCGCGGCCCTGATTATGGCGTCTATCGGCGTAATCGTGCCTATGACGTTCGAGGCGTGCGTTACGGCTATGAGCCTGGTCTCGCAGGTTATGGCCGAAGACACCTCGTCCGGGTCGAGGCTCCCTTCCCTGGACGCCTGCACCCTGTGAACATTCACGCCCTGCTGCGAGAGGAACTTAAGCGGCCTGACCATGGAGTTGTGCTCCATGTCGGACGTCACGCAGTGGTCGCCCGGCTGAAGAAGCCCCTTAAGGGCGAGGTTGAGGGCCGCCGTCGCGTTACAGGTAAAGATTATCCTTTCGGGGCGTTTGATGTTGAACAGGCGCGCTACGCTCTCTCTGCTCTCGAAGATTACCCGGTTTGCCTCTATGGCCATCCTGTGGCCGGAGCGGCCGGGGTTCGCGGAGGCGTTCCGAAGGACGAAGTCTATCCGTTTGTAGACGGATTCAGGTTTCGGGTGCGACGTGGCTGCGTTGTCGAGGTATATCATTTTTTTATTATACCGGGAATTGAAGAATATTTTAAATCAATGTCCTGTTTGTCATGGCGCTCGGTAAAACCCGTGTTCGTGGCTCGTTCCCGTGTTCGTTGTATTTAAAAACCTGTCACCCCCGGAGGCCTTTAAACGGGGCCCCGGCGGCTTTTCCACTAAGCACAAATCACGTGTTTCATTCCCTCACCCGCAGGAAAAGCCCCGCCGCCAGCACCAGCGAAAGCCCGGCCAGCGTGGCCACTTCGCCATAGACTGTCGGCCCCATGTTCGAGCTGGTTATATCCCATGCCTGGACTACGGCCCCGCCGGCAATCATGCCGAGCACCGCCGCGCCGGCGTCCGTGCTGCCCTGGCCGGCCATGATAAGCTGCCTGAACGGGCACCCGCCTATCATCGCCGACACTATCCCGACGAGCATCATACCCATGAAACTCCAGCCGTAGGATAGGTGCGAGCCGGGCTGGCCTTCAAATCCCGGCGTAAAAAAGCCTTTGTAGAGGTTAACCGCGAGGGCCGTGAGCGCGAACGCAACAAGCGCTATGATTACCTTTTTGTCTCTTGATGCGATGAAATTCCCGATACTGCCCGTTATGCAAAAACGCGAGCGTTGCGCAAGGAAGCCTATAACCAGTCCGGCGGTCAGCGAGAACTTTATATGCGCCTCCATCGCCCCGGGGCCGACCTTAGAAAAGCGCAGGAAATCGGGCCTGAACGCAAGCCCCAGGAGAAGTAGCCCGAATATCGCCGGTATCACAAGACCGTTTAAGAACGGCATCGGCGAAATATCGCCGAGATAAAACCCGCGCTTCAGAAACTGAAAGCCTATCCATACGCCAACAACAAGGCCCACGACCGCGGAAATCGCCGTGAAGTCCCCGTTTGCCAGCCTTAGCACCATCCTTATGGGACATCCGAGGAAGATGGAGCAGCCGACAATGAGGAGGACGCCGGCAAAAAAGCGGAGCATCGGCGAAGAACCGCCCTCCGGCCTGAATTCCCTGGCCATTAGTGCGGCTGCCATGCCGCCCAGGACAAACCCGGCAAGTTCCGGGCGTATGTAGGCCATTCTGAGGTTATGGTGAAGCCCCAGCGAACCGGCAAGGTTCTCCATGAAGCAGGATATGCATATGCCGGTATTCTTGGGGTTGCCGAGACAGGCGAGGCACGCCCCGGCCCACCCCATGGCCACTCCGGCGGCGATGGCGACAAGGGTCTCCTTGTGCTTTTTTACAAACTCAGTCGCAGCCACCCGCAAGCATCCTCTGGATGTAATGGACGTTTTCCATGTCCGCCGCCGCTTCCTTGTCGCCCGGATTCTTTGAAAGCGCCAGCATGAACTGCGGTTTGCACTCTCTTATCGTGGCCTTGATTATCTTGCCGATAAACTTGCTCGATTTGCTGTCGGCGTAATCCGCATCGAGAGAGAGACACATCCGGAACTCCTTTACCGCATCCGGATAGTCCTGAAGCCTGGAGCACACCTGGCCGTAGAGCGCATGAGCCGAGGCGTCCGCAGGGTCGGCAAGGCATACAGACTTGCAGGCGCTGGCCGCCTGGCGCATCTGGCCGGAATTCATCAATGCCCTGGCTTCGATAATCTTCGGGGCCATCTGCGCGGCGACCGTCGGGTCCTGCCTGGCCGCGGCCTCCGCCTTTTCCTGGGTTCCGTAGCCTGCGGCGCCATAAAAAACAGCCCCGGCCGCCAGCGCCGCGGCGGCGGAAATGACGACGAGATCAAACCTGTCGAGCTTCATCTCAGAACTTCTGGTAAGGCGGCATATTGCACGTCTTGGCCATCTCCCTTACAAAGTCGTAATCAGAGTCTTTCGCTTGCGCAAAACCGTCCACCCATGCGGCCTTCAATACCTTGAGGCGCTCGCCCTGGTAATCCACTGTGTCGCCAGGCTTTATGTTCAGGAGGATTTTCTTGAACTTGCCGGCAATGTTCTCTTTTACGTTCTCACAGACTCCAAAACCGCAGTATGGTATGAGTTTTTCCTCGGCGATAATGCGAAAATCTGAAGGGTCTATCCTGCCTTCTTTGGACAGCAGTTCGAAATCGAGCATCGGCACGGCGGCTGCGTCATAAGCCCCGTACATCAGGGCGTAGATTACCTTGTCGTGCTTGTATGCGCCGTGCGGCGTCGTATAGAACCTTAGGCCGGTTTCGGGGTTGAACCCGTTCTTCAGCATCAGGTAATACTGAGAAAGATAACCCGTGGGCGCAAACGCCGGCCCGAAAACAAGACGCTTGTCCTTAAGGTCGGCAATGGTCTTTATGGGGCTGTCCTTGCGGACCATTATAGCCCCCCTGGAGAACCTGCCGTACTGCCCCCGCACGTCTCCGGCCAGTATATCGACGCCGTAATTCTTATTCAGTATAACATACAAGAGGGAATTTGTATGAGTAAAGTCCACTTTCTTATCCCGGACCGCCTGCTCGAAATCTATAGTGTTGATGGGGACTGGGACAAAATTGATATTCATCTTTTCAGACAGATATTTGCAGAGAGGCGCAAAACGGGACATGGTCTCTGCCTCGCTGTTGCATATCATGAATCCAATCCGCATCGTCGGCCTTCCCGCCGTATCGCTTTGGGCCTTTTTGTTGCAGCCGGATGCCGCAAAAAGCAAAAATACCGCCCCCAGAACGCAAAGAACTCTTTTCGATGACAATTGCTTACCCTCCTGATTAATAATGTTTTTATTGTTTTAACCAGATGTTGCGGGTCTAATCAACACAGATAATGATTGCAATTAACATGCCATGGAAAGCGGTCAATCCTGACACTTGCCGGAGTTTATCACAGTGCAAAACCGAATAAAAGCCCTTTCTTTTGGGACAAAAAAGGTATAAATGGGGCGCTGATGTCCCAGTTTGCATTATTTTAGCAGCCAATTAAATGCCGGATTTTAAAGTTCATAAACATTTTCCCTTTTTCAATCATATGGTTCCCGAAAAGACAAAAATCCGCGCACGGGGTGGCAGAGCTTTTGCACTTGTGGAAAATGGCGGTTGTTTAAATCCATATCAATAAATAGAAGGAGGAACGAAGAAATGAACTGGCCGTTAATCATTTCCGGGCTTAGCGTAGGGCTGATATTCGGATGGGCCCTCCAGCACGGACGATTCTGCATGAATACCGCATTCCGGGAGGTGCTCCTGTCCCGTGATTTCACCGTGTTCAGGATATACATCCTGGCGCTTATCATATTAATCATAGGCGCCAACGGCCTGGACGCCGCCGGTATTATAAAGCTCCGGGTTATTCCCTTCACCTGGCTGGCCAACGTCCTGGGCGGGTATATATTCGGCATCGGGATGGTGCTGGCCGGCGGATGCGCGACAGGGACGCTCTACAGGGTGGGCGAGGGCATGATAGGCTCGTGGTTTGCCGCCCTGGGGTTCCTGCTAACAGCCGCCTCGACGCTCTCGGGCGTACTTAACCCCATCGCCAAGTTCCTGTGGTTCGGCCCGGGGTTCGATCCATCCAACCTCGCCAGCGCGAAGTTCTTTTACGGAGTAGTGGACACAAACGGCAACCTCATGCCGGTCACCATATACAGCGTGCTCGGCGTAAACCGATGGTTAGTAATAGCCGTGCTTGCCGTCCCCGCCCTGATATTCATCGCCAAGGGTAATTTCAAGAGGACTGCCGGACAAAAGGGCTTCAGTTGGTGGTCTACCGGTATAATCGTCGGCCTTGTGGCCACACTGGCTTTCTATGCCTCCGAGGTCTGGGGCGGCTTCCCGCATGCCAGGGGCCTTTCCTTTACCGGCCCCTTAAACGAGTTGTCCGCATGGTTCACCGGCGCGGCCAAGTTCGCCGCGATAAAGAAAACGGCTGTCGCGGCCCAGGCGGATGACGTGGCGGGCGTGGTAGGCAAGCTCGGGACGATGACATGGAGCGTGTGGATGATATTCGGACTCGTGGCGGGCTCGTTTCTGTCGGCATACAGGAACAAGGAGTTCTCGTGGCGCGCCCCCAAGGCCCAGTCGCTCGTGACACAGTTCTCGGGCGGGCTTATCATGGGTTTCGGCGCAACGCTTGCGGGCGGGTGCAACATCGGCCACGGACTCACCGGCCTTTCCACGCTGGCCCTGGGCAGTCTGGTATCGATAATATTCATAATCCTCGGCAGTTGGACGATGGTCTATTTCCTGTTCATAAGAGAGTAGTCGAATTTTTTTTAAAGGAGGTGAACGCGGTATTTGCGGGAAGCTATTTTTTAGGTTGTTGCAGGGGAGATTTTTCTATGTATCACTGGGGAAAAGCCGGTCTCGGCGGATTCCGGCTATTAAAAATGGCAAACAGCTTGGAGGAAAAGCCATGAAGAAGATGATGTTCTGTATTGCTCTTGCCGCCGTGGCGCTGATGGCCACGGCCATGATTGCCGCGGCTGATGACGCGCCGCTTCTGAAAGGCACGGCTTATGTGGCGGGACACGGCGGGCACCTGGCCGTGATTAATCTTTCCACGTGGGATCTGGACAGGATTGTAATAACCCACGCCGGGAGCGAGACCGAAGGCGTTATAGCGGGCCTGCACCTGGACGCCGCGCACAAGAAGCCGGGCGGCGGCACCCACGGCGCGGCGCTTATCGGACGCGATCTCTTCGTCGGCCTTCTTGACGGCCGGGTTAAAAAATATAATCTCGACACCCAGAAACTGACCGACCTGGGACAGGTTGGCGAGAAGTTCTGCGGCGCCATCCCCGGCCCCGGCGGCAAGGATATTTACTATGAGGACATGGCGAACGGCAACGTATACCAGTTCAACATCAAGAAGGAAAAGAAGGCGGACGTAATACCGGTCGGCAAGTCCGTATGCGGCATCGCCTGGACAAAAGACGGCAAGACCGCCTTCGTCTCCGACATGGTTCAGGGCAAGATTTTCATCCTTGACTGGAAGACCAAGAAGAAAATCGGCGCGATTAAGATCGGCACATTCATCCACCAGATACGCATGAACCCGGCGCATACCGAGCTTTGGTGCACCGCGCCGAACGAGTTCGTCGTTACTGCCAAGGGCCCTCAGCCAAGTTCCGTCGCCGGCAAGGGCAAGAGCCAGATTGTCATAATCGACGTGAAGAATAGGAAGATAAAGGACAGGGTTGACGTGACGGACGACCAGCTCTTCCCGCACGACCTGGCCTTTACGCCGGACGGCAAATGGGTGCTTGTGTCCTGCAGGACATACTCTGACGACTCGATACTGGCCGTCATGAACGCCAAGACGCACAAGATCGTCAAGGAAGTGTCCATCTGCAAGAGATGTCATCAGGAGGCGGGCGTGAAGATTAAGATAGACAACGGTTCGCCCCTCCTCTGCGGCATAGCCGTGGACTGGGGAAAGAACCCTGAATAGATACCCGGCCCCCCCTAAACAAGGGAAGACTCATGTCCCCTGGGTCAAAAGGCCCAGGGGACGGTTTTTAGTAAAATTTTACCGGAAGACCAGTCAACCGTGATATATTAAAAATAAAACGAGCCGTATGAAATTGTAAGACGGCAACCAGGGACGTTCTGAAAGTTCAGGGGGCAGGTTTTGAGCGCAAGAAAAAAATTAATTGCCGTAGTCGCGGGCGGAGAAATGGCCGTTTCCGCAGCCGCGCTTGTCGCCCCGGCGGTTTTCCCGCTCTGTTCCGACAAGGACTCGCATACCTACATGGGCGTCATCGGCGCCTGTGCGGTAGTCATTGCCGCCGCATTTCTATCCATAATCTCATCGAAAATGGAAACTCCCCGGATGCTCTCCGTAATAACCGCAGTCGGCGGAGTCCTTATCATACTTTATCCGTCTTTTTTAATCGGTGTCTGCAATAACCCCATGATGGCCTGCACGTATGGAGACCTCCCGGTCTGGAGGCTCTGCGGCGGCGCCATTCTGCTATTGTCCATAATTATTTTTCTCGCGGCAAGGAAAGATGAGGTGGAATCTTGAAGAAGCTGGGCCTAAACCACCTGGCAGTCCGCAATATCAGGAGGAAGCTCTTCCGCACGGTGTCCATAGTCCTTTCCGTCGCGGCGGTGTCCGGCACTCTCTTCTCCGCCACGCTCGTCATCTACAGCGTCAGGAGGAGCATCGCCGTCGGGGCCGGCCGGCTTGGGGCCGATGTGCTCGTCGTTCCCGCGCAGGACGAGTCCAAGGCGAGGGACGCCCTTATATCCGGCCAGCCTTCGGAATACTACATGCCGAGCAAGGTCCTTGATGAGGTGCGGCAGGTCGAGGGCGTGGAAAAGGCCACCCCGCAGGTATTCATAAAATCATCTCCTCTTTCGTGCTGCGGCGTATCCAACGTCCTGCTTATCGGCTTCGACCCGTCAACGGACTTCTCCGTTACGCCCTGGCTTACGGATTTCTCCGGGAAAAATTTCAACAACAACGATATAATCGCCGGGGACGAGGTCCCGACGATGACCGGCAGGACGCTCAAGTTCTACGGCCAGGAATTCAACGTCGTGGGCACCCTCGCCCGCACCGGCATGAGATACCTCGACAACTCCGCGTTCATTACCTTAAACGCCGCGTATAAAATGGCCGCGCAGTCCGGGACCAAGGCCCTGAAGAAGGTGAACGTGACGCCGGACGAGATTTCGACCGTCCTCGTGAAGGTAAAGGACGGCTACACGCCCCAGAGAGTGGCCGTGAAAATATCCTTCGCGGTGGACGGCGTCAAGGCCATCGCATCGAGCGACGTAATATCCACGGTAAAGGACCAGCTCTCTAAGCTGTTCGCATACCTCCTGACGGTCGGCGGGATTGTCTGGGTTATGGCGCTCCTGCTCATAGGCGTGGTCTTCTCTATGATTGTGAACGAGCGCCAGAGGGAGATAGGCCTCCTGAGGGCGATGGGCGCGACGAAGGGCTTCATGTTCCGCCTCCTGATAACCGAGGCGGCCATGCTGACATCCGCCGGCGGCATCCTTGGCGTGGCGGGCGGCGGGATTGTCGTCTATTCGTTCAAGAACCTGCTGGTGAAGGAACTCAGCGTGCCGTACCTGTGGCCTTCGCCCGGCCTTATAATCGCGCTTCTCGTCGGGTGCATAGTCGTCTCCACCATCACCGGCATCGCCGCGGCGCTGTATCCGGCCTCCATCTCCGCGAGGATGGAGCCATACGAAGCGATCCGCAAAGGGGAGTAAATGATCAGCTTGCGGGACGTTTCCAAGACTTACAAGGACGGCGACCAACTCGTCCATGCCGTGGACGGCGTTTCCATGGAGGTCGAAGCGGGCGATTTTGTCAGCGTCGTAGGCCACTCCGGGAGCGGCAAGACCACTCTCCTGTCCCTTATGGGCGGCCTTACAAAACCCCAGTCCGGCTCCGTAACCATCGGCGGAACGGAGATATGGTCACTGCCGGACGACGATCTGTCGGCCTTCCGCAACAAGAACGTGAACTTCATCTTCCAGTTCGCAAGCCTCGTGCCGACTCTCACGTGTCTTGAGAACGTGCTCCTTCCCACGGCCTTCGGAAAATCCGGGGACGGGCTCGTGGAATACGCCCGCTCGCTCCTCGAGATGGTCGGCCTGAAGGACAAGATGCAAAGCTATCCTTCGCGGCTCTCCGGCGGACAGCAGAGGAGGGTCGCCATCGCCAGGGCGTTCATAAACTCGCCAAAGGTCATCCTCGCGGACGAGCCGACCGGCGACCTCGACGAGGCCACGGAGTCGGAGATAATGGAGATATTCAAGAAAAAATGCGCCGAGGGAACGACGTTCATCATCGTGACGCATAACAGTTCGCTTGCCGCCGAGGCGAAATCCCGCTACAGGATGTCCGCCGGGAGGCTTGAGAGGGCTTCGTGAAAGCGTCCGCGGTCAAAAGATTAACAGCCGCCGTTCTCCTTATCTTCGTCTCGTATATGTCGGGGATGGAAGGGACGGCGTTTGTAAACGCCGGCACAAGGAACCGCGCATCGATTATATCCCTCGATGTCTGCGGCCACGGCGGGCAGTCGATAAACCAGACCGGGCTTGGGCCCGCGCTCTTCCAGGACATAAGTTACCGCTGCTATCTTGTCTCCTTAAGCTTTCCTCCAGCCCCGGACGAGACCTCCGCCGAGGCCCTTCCGGGAGAAATAGATATCCCTCCCAAGGCGTAATCCCGGGGCCTTTCGCCCCGCAAAACCTTTCCGAATCTGTCGTCCTGAGCGAAGCCGAAGGGCCCACTTTTGAATTTGCTTTGCGCCAGGGATATTGCTGTGGATTCTTCGCTGCGCTCAGAATGACATCGTTTAATGCGCATGATGCAATTTATGGATAAGGAGAGCCTTACACCATGAGGAACCTCATAAGAGCTTTATGTCTTGTCTGCGCGGCTTTGCTTTGTCTTGCCGCGTTCGCCGAAAAAAGGGCGTTTGCCTGCGCAAGCTGCGGCTGCACGCTCAGTTCGGACTGGGAAAATATGCAATCGTCCGGAACCGCGATCACTTTCAAGCCGGGCCTGAGCATAGACCTGCGCTACGACTACCTCGACCAGGACCAGCTCCGGCACGGCACGGGCAGCATATCCGCCATCGACGCAAGCAAGATAACAAACGACGGGAGCCCGCAGGAGGTGGAGAAGTTCACGCAGAACAACTACGTTACGCTCGGGATGGACTACGCAATCGACAGGCTCTGGGGAATAAACGTCCAGGTGCCGTTTATCGACCGCAGGCACAGCACGCTCGGCACGGCCTCGAACGGCATCACGCCCAACCTCTACGGGGACGGGATGTCGTATAATTCGCGCACGGACGGCATAGGGGATATAAGGATAATGGGGCGCTATCAGGGCATTCTCCGGGACTGCGCCTGGGGCACGCTGGGTGTCATGGGCGGGATAAAGCTCCCTACCGGCAGCTTCACCGAGAAAGGGACATCGACGGATCCGATGATGCCCGGAGAGGTCTCCATCGACCGCGGGCTTCAGCCCGGCAGCGGCACGACGGACATCATGCTCGGAGCGTATTATTCAAATGACATAGCCGAAAACTGGGATTATTTCGGGTCGGTGCTTTACCAGAGGGCGCTCGACTTCCGGGAGGATTACCGGCCGGGCGACAGCGTGAACTGTAGCGTCGGCATGAGATACGCGGGCATCTCTTATTTCAGCCCGCTGGTGCAGTTTAATTTCAAATACGCCAACCGGGATTCGGGGGCCAGCGCGGACAGGTACTCTACCGGCGGAACGCTTTTGTATTTAAGCCCCGGCGTGTCCGTCCCGGTAGTCAGCCGGCATCTGCTTTTGTATGGATTTGTCCAGGTGCCGCTATACCAGGACGTGAACGGAGTCCAGCTTGTGCCGCGTTTTACGACGACGGTCGGTATGCGGTATATGTTTTAAAAATATTTATATCCGGCTTGCAAATCGCCAAGGTTGACGGTTACCTTGTCGCCCTGAGCCGTGTGCGGGAGGGCTATGGGGACGCAGTTCCCCAAGCCCTTCTCCATTTCGCCCAGCCTGAAACGGGAGCCGCATTCGTTGCAGACGACGCAGCCGGGCTCGGCGCGATAGCCCTTTTTATAGACATAACACGTGGCGCATGCGTCGAACGCCGTGACAAAGGCCCCGGTGTCCGTGCGCCCGACGATAAACCGTATCTCCTTGCCCCGGAACTTATACTCGAAGAACTTCGCCTCTCCCGGCCGTATGGACGCCCCGTTGACGACAACCGAGTCTCCGGATGGGATTACAGGCTCCGCCTTTTCCCTCAGGGAACACGCGGAGAAAACGAGCGCGCAGGCTATGAGCATAAGAAACAGTTTATGCATGGGGATATTAAAACACAAACAGCGGAAAATTTAAATAGCTTTGACCCCGCCATTTTTTTAATGTAATATGGCCCTCGTATGAAGAAGTTATCAATAGGACTCCTCTCAAGCCTGTTCTCAAGGCCCATCCCGGTTATCTTAATCTTCGCGCAGTTCATCGTCCTTGTCCTCTTCGCTTCGGCATATCACGCCAGAAGCGGAGACGCCGGCTGCCTGTATTGCCATGCGGACAGGGCGAAGATGGCAAAGGCGGGTTATCCGCAGTATTACATGACGGCAAAAGAGGTGGAAAAAGAGACGAAAATGCCCGGCGCGGGATGCACGGACTGCCACCTCGGCAACGGCGCAAGCCATGACGGAAAAGAGGCGCACAAGGGACTCCTCGCGCCACTCGTGATAGACAACAACGCGCATATCGTCCCAAGGAAGGGCATACTCGACAGCCTTATCCCGACCGGCCAAAACAGGATGTACGCGCTTTTCCCGAAGATCCCGGACGGCCCGAAGCCGGTCGACCGGCAGCCCAACCCGGACGTCTTTACCGTGCTCTGGCACGACAGGGACAGAAAGACCCTCGGTTTCGACCCGAAAATAGCAAAAGAGACCTGCGGCAGGCGCGGGTGTCATCCGCTTGAGGTGAAGCAGTTCAGCGGCACGATAATGGGCGGGAACGTCCGCCAGCGCTCCATGCGTAAATGGACGGACATTCACGGGCCGAACAACTGCGGCCCGTCGTTTGCCGATATGCCGCCCGGCGCCGGGGCGGGCTTCTCGATGAAGAACTACGAGCTCGTAAAGGCCGAGACCTCGTGTCCTTCGAGCTTTGAGAACGCGAAAGACCGCCAGCGTTTCTGCAATGTCTGCCACGCCGGGTGCATCGACTGCCACTACTATCCGACGGCCAAAGACGGCGTTCACAACTTCACCAGACATGTCCCGGCCGTCAACTGCACGGGCGGCGGGCGCGGCACCGGCATGTGCCACTCCGGGAGCCAGGAGCGAAGGAGGGGCGACAGCTACCTCGGCGCGGAGTTCTCCCAGCCTCCCGGTTTCCCGCCGGACGCGCACGTCAGGGCCGGTATGCAGTGCATAGACTGCCACGAGAACGGCGGGAAAGGCATGGGCGACATAAGCCGTAAGGTGGACTGCGGCGGGTGCCACTACGCCGCATGGAAAGCGAATTCCGAAGGCCCGCACAAAAACGTCCGGTGTCAGGCCTGCCACATCTCAAGGCTCGGCGGCTACCAGATGACCGTCTGGGGCAAGGGGATAATCGCCGGACGGGAAAGCCCGTTCATGAAATACAGCCTCTACTACGGCGTGTTCTCGCCGCCGCTCCTTGTAAAGGACGAAAAGGGGATGTATACGCCTTACAAGGTCTGGCCGAACATTGCGACAAACTTCAGGGGAGACGCGCATCCTTCGGGCCTTAAGTGGCGCTGGCCCGGCGGCGAGACGCAGGACGCATATGCGATAATCGGGACTTACTCCTCGCTCCCGGCGGCGAACAAGGCCCTCGCATGGATGCAGTTCGAGGCCGTAGGGCATGGAATCGGAAAGTCAAGGCCGTGCGCCTCCTGCCATGCGTCGGCTGAGCAACGGGCGACGGCTTCCTGGGAATACCTGGAATATGCCGGCTCTCTGCCGTTCACGGGCGCACAGGAGATAACCGGGGACAAAAAAGGCCTCAGGATTTCCGGCATCCGGGAGACGTCCAAACCCAGGCCGCTGGGCGACGTGAACCCCTGGGACTATGCCGCGTGGATGTATCTGAAGAATATCTGGAGCCTGCCGGGGGATTTCTCGATCCCGCTCCCGGACAGGGAGAAATACAGGAAATACATGGAAAGCTTAAGAAACAACGAGAAAGGCTTGAAGGCCGCCGAGGCCCGGCTGTCGAAGCTCGACAGGAAATCCACTGCGTATTATGAGCTTGCGGCGAAGATAAGAAGGGACAAGGAAAGGATATACCATAACCCAGGTCATGCTGATTTTTGATTGTCGTTCCGATGGCCTGCCCGAAGAATCCACAGTAAAAGAATTAAAGACAGATTCTTCGCGGAGCCTGCCCTGGTAAGCCGTAGCCCTGAGCAAAGCCGAAGGGGCAGCCGAACGGGCTCAGAATGACACCCTCTTTTGAGACGCCCTCTTTTACCCCCGCCCCTGCCCCTTTTCCGGCGGATTTTCCATTTCCTCGACCAGCTCCGTAAGGCCCTCGATAACTCTCTTCGCCTGTTCGGAGGTCAGGACGCGTTCCGTGCCTATCCTGCGCAGTATAAAACTCCGGAGCCTTCCGGGCGTCTGCGCCCAGCCCAAGTACTCCTCGAGCTCACGAATCTTCGCCCTCTGGGACGGCGTGACCATGGTTACCATACGACTCTGCATACCCATAATTATACACCAGACCCGGGAAAAATGCTCATATTTCCATAAACATTTCCCCGTCCCAGAACTCGCCTGAGAAAAACTCGGCGGCCTGCTTTGGCCTCAGCCTGCCGAGGTTTTCCTCCCACATCAGCCTCACCATGCCCGTAAGTTCCGCATCCCGGGCAATTTCAGCGTGGTAGGGGCATCCCTTGTGGATGATTAACCCCGCCACCCTGCCGTCCTCTATCTTCGGATAGACCGGGTAGCTAAGGCAGTCGAGGAGCCTCTCACCGGATGCCAGGGAGCACCTGCGGTCTTTAAGTAAGAGACAGTCTTTTTTAAATGTGATGTTTAAGACGCCGTTTTTTGGAGAAGAAGGGAGATTGTGCCCCTTCGTCCTGGGGAGTTCCCAGTCGAAGAGGCCGACCATTATTCCGCTGCAACACCTGCCCTCGCACCTGCGGCAGTACTTGCTGAACGACTCGATTATGTGGCGGTTGTCCATTTCGAAGAGTAATTAACGCACAATCTGGCGCCGATTTCAATATGTTTTTTTAATGGACAGACTCCGAGACGCCGATGGTCTTGAGGAATACGTCTACGACTTCAGGGTCGAACTGGCTGGCGGAACAGCGCTTTATCTCGGCCACGGCATCGTCGAACGGAAGCGCCTTCCTGTAGGGCCTGTCGGAGGTGAGGGCGTCGAAGGTGTCGGCCACGGCCAGTATGCGCGCTTCGAGCGACAGCTCGCTGCCGCTCTTCTGGTGCGGATAGCCCTTGCCGTCGTAGCGCTCGTGGTGCTGGCCGACAATCACCTTGACGTCTTTCAGGAAGTTTATCGGGTCGAGTATCTTCTCGCCTATGGCCGGGTGGTCCTTTATCTGGTCGTATTCCTCGCTGGAGAGCTTGCCGGCCTTGTTGAGGATATTCGCGGCTATGCCTATCTTGCCGATGTCGTGCAGGACGCCCGCGTGCTGGAGCGCCTGCTTTCTGTCCTCCGGCAGCCCCATCTCCTCGGCTATCATCATGGCAAGAAGCGTCACGCGCTCGGAATGGCCCTTGGAGTATTTGTCCTTGGCTTCGAGCGCGTTTACAAGGGCCCGGACGGTATTGAAATAGCTCGACCTGATGTCCTTGTAGAGGTTTGAATTCTCGACGGCTATAGCGGCCTGGCCAGCCACGGTTGTAAGGAGGTTCAGGTCGTCATGGGTGAAAGGCTCGCCGTTTTGCTTGTTGTTGATATTGAGGACGCCTATGACCTTGCCCTTGATGAAAAGCGGCGCCGCCACAAGGGATGTGGTAGAGTACTGCAAGTCGTTCGGCTGGTTGAAGCGCGGGTCGGATTCTATGTCCGCAACCAGGAGCGGTTTCCCTTCCTTTGCCACGTAGCCGGAGATGCCTTCGCCAATCTTTACCTTGCGGAGCCTGATGCCTTCTTCCAGGCCGACGGAATAAGCGACTTCCATCTCGCCCAGGCTGTCGTTGATGAGCATGAGCGAGCATATCTCCGCGTTCATGGTCTTTGCAATCGTCTTGACTATGACCTCGACAATGTTGTCCTTGTCTACAACCGAGTTCAGGATATTGCCGATGTGGTTGACCGTGGTGAGCCGCTCTACGACCTTCTCCAGGTCGGAGTTCTTGTGGGCGAGGTCTTTTATGAGCATGGCTATCTGGTTGTTGGCTTCTTCGACTTCCTTTATCCGCGCCGTCAGCTGAAGGTTAATGGACTCAAGCTCGCGCTTGTGCTTCTGCTCCGTCTCCATCCGCGCCTTTTCGGCCTTTATTTTTTCGGTGATGTCCCGGACGACCTCGATCGCATGGGTTATATTGCCGTTCATGTCCCGTATGGGCGCGGAGATGCTCTGGACTATCCTCTCCTTCCCGTCGGAGAGGTAAAATGAGGACTGGTGCTCGTGGACTACGCCGTCCTCGAAGACCCTGATGACCCCGCAGTGCGGGCAGGGGTTGTTCCTGCCGTGGATGCTCCTGTAGCAGCTGTCTCCCGCGCGCACGCCGGGGAATATTTCCATGTTGCGGGGGTTCATGTCCTGTATTATCATATCCCGGTCGAGGATGGAAATGCCGTCCGGCATCGCCTCCATCATGCTCTTCAGGCGGGCGTGCGAGTTGGATATTTCAAGGTTCCTTACAATTTCATTTTCCTTGCGGCTGTTTTCCTGGTTCAGTTCGCGGATGCGCCCGAGCATATCAACAAACTCCCTCTGGAGACGCCCAAGCTCGTCGCTCCCGGTATTGTCCAGTTCCACGTCCTCGCCCCGCTCGGCCTTCTCCATTGCCGCATTGAGCTTTCTTACCGGCCTGTTGACGAGGATCTCCAGCACGACAAAGACAGCCGCCGCAAGGACAAGGCACAGCAGGATTCCGGATACCATGAGCTGCTTTAAGCGGCTGTTTATGGCGGCGTCGGCTCTAACAAGGGAATAGCTTACTTCCAAAACGCCGTTGACGCGCTGGTTCCTGTTGTGGCAGCCGTAGCACGCCGGGCGGTTCAGGATGGGTTTTACGAGGAAGAGCTTGTTCTGGCCGTTCTTGTCGAAGACGAAGGTCCTTACGGCCTGTTTGTATTTCGTGTAGTTTTCGGCGTCCACCGGCCTGCCTATCTCGGCGGGGTTGGAAGAGCTCAGGATGATCCCGTTGACGCCGAAAATCCTGACGTCCTCGATGCCCTTGTTTTTGCCTATCTGCTCTAATGAGTTCTGGACTTCCTGGCGCTCGCCCCGCAGCATGTCCTGGACAAGGCCGGATTCTATGGTGTTTGAGAGGAGGCGGAGGTTATTTTCCACGGATTTCCTGTAGAAACGGCGCTCCGAACTGATGTTGCCGAAGGTGGATCCGGCGAGGAAGAGAATAATGGAACCAGCGATGAATATTACTATTTTCGCCTTTAGATTGCTGTTGATTTTAAAGAGCAGTTGCTTCATAATCACCAAATGTTAAAGCAGGTTAACATCCTTTTGGCAATACCAGACCATTACATTGCTTATGCAAGTTCCGGGCCCTTTGAATTTTAAAAGGAATTATTTTTATTGGCATAGTATAACCGGCTATAAAAATTAAACTTTATTAAGATTTACAATACCCGGTAGGATTAGCGGTATGCAAAAAAGAGCGCGATGTAATACATTTGTATTATTTTATGCGCGTTTTTACCTGGCATTTCTGCTCGTAAACGCTCAACAAATAAGAGCAATAAAATCATGTATGCCGAAATTGCCATAGGACTGGCGTCAAGAAAAACGTTCACTTATAAAGTCCCGGAACGTCTCATGGAAAAGGCCCGCCCCGGGCAGAGGGCCGTTGTCCCCTTTTCCGGCGGGACGAAGACCGGCTTTATCGTCGGCTTTTCCTCCGGAGACGGGCCTTTCGACTACAAGGAGATTGCCGACCTCCCGGATTCCTCGCCCCTGGTGCCGGACGGACTGCTCAGGCTTGCCGGGTGGATTTCGGAATATTACATGGCCCCCCTGGGCATGGTTCTGGCCGCGGCAGTCGCCCCCGGCGTGGAGGAAGACAAGCCTTCCCGCCCCCGGAAAGAGGTGCGCGAGGCCGGCCAGCCGGCTTCGGGAATGTCGGAAGGCGGGCGGGAGTTTGTATTAACCGCTCCGCAGGAAGAGGCGCTTGGGAAAATCTCGGGGGCGGGCGGCTTTGTCCCGTTCCTCCTGCACGGCGCGACGGGGAGCGGCAAGACGGAGGTATACTTAAGGGCCATAAAGCCCGTTATCGAGGCCGGGAAGGGCGCAATCGTCCTCGTGCCGGAGATTTCGCTTACGCCCCAGCTTGTCCGCCGGTTCTGCGGCAGGTTCGGAGACAGGGTCGCGGTTCTGCACAGCGGCCTGACGCCTTCGCAGAGGCGGCAGCAGTGGCGCCGGATCCGGCAGGGAGAGGCCGCGGTCGCCGTCGGGGCGCGTTCAGCCGTCTTCGCGCCCTTTGAGAGTGTCGGAATGATTGTCGTGGACGAGGAGCACGACGCGTCCTACAAACAGGAAGAGGGCGTGCGTTACAGCGCGCGGGATGCGGCGGTCATGCGCGCGAAGCTCGAAGGCTGCCCGGTAATCCTCGGCAGCGCGACGCCGTCTCTTGAGAGCTATCATAACGCCCTCGCCGGGAAATATACGCTTCTTGAGCTTCCGGACAGGGTATCCGGCAGGCCCATGCCCGAGGTGCGGCTGATAGACCTGAAGGCCGGCAGACCGGCGTCCGAGCTGGCAGACCGGCCTCAGGGCGGCCAGCTTGCGGAGCCTTTGATTAACGCCGCAAAGAAGAGGCTCGATAACGGAGAGCAAGTCCTGTTCTTTATTAACCGGAGGGGCTACTCCGACTTCATAATCTGCCGGGACTGCGGGGATGTCCCGAAATGCGGCTCGTGCTCCGTCCCGATGACGTTTCACAGGAAGGCCCGGCAGCTCAAATGCCACTGGTGCGGCGCGGCCCATCCCGCGCCTTCCGTCTGCCCGAAGTGCGGCGGGGACAGGATAAAATACGTCGGCGGCGGCACGGAGAAGCTCCAGAGGGAGCTCATGCGCCTCTTCCCGGATTTAAGCGTTTCGCGCATAGACAAAGACAGCATAGCCCAGGGCGGCGGCTTCGTAAAGCTCCTCGACTCCGTGGCCTGCGGCGAGACGAGGATTGTCGTCGGGACGCAGATGGTGTCCAAGGGACACGACCTGCCGGGCATAGGACTTGTCGGCGTGGCGCTTGCGGACTACGGCCTCAACCAGCCGGACTTCCGGGCGGCGGAGCGAACCTTCCAGGTGATGACGCAGGTGGCGGGCCGCTCCGGGCGCGGAGACATCCCCGGCGAGGTCATAATCCAGACATACATGCCGGAGCATTACAGCATCGAGTGCGCGTCCCGGCACGACTACAGGTCGTTCTACGCCGAGGAGATAAAACTGCGCAGGGAGCTGAACCTCCCGCCGTTCTCCCGGCTCGCGCTTGTCGTGGTCAGGGGCGTGAAGCCGGAGAAGGCCCAAAGCGGCGCGGCGGGGGCCTCCGAGATATTCAAAAACGAGGCGCGGGGCAGGGGCGTGGAGGTAATCGGGCCGGCCCCGGCGCCCGTATTCCGCGTGCGCGGGAAGTACCGGTATTTCATAACCCTGCGCTCGAAGAGCCACGGGAAGCTGCACGAAGTCCTCGACGCCGGGCTTAAGTTAATCGAGCATAAAAAGGCCGCCCCGGCCTGCAAGGTAGAGGTGGACGTGGACCCGCAGGGGGTTATGTAAATATTTTGGAAACCCTCGATTCCATAAAAATCCGCGACTTTGAAGTAAAAATCTACCAGTCCAAAAGCGGATACCGCTTCTCGCTCGACGCGCTCCTTCTGGCCGATTTCCCGGCGCTGAAGTCCTGCAAGTCCATTCTCGAACTCGGCGCGGGGAGCGGCGTCGTGTCGCTCCTGCTGGCCCTGAAATACCCCAGGGCGCATGTTACCGGCGTGGAGATACAGGAATCGCTCTACCGCCGCGCGGCAAGGAGCGCGGAGCTGAACAACCTCCCGGACAGGGTGGGTTTTATCCATTCAGACCTACGGGAACTCCCGAAAATACTGCAGCCCGGGTCTTTCGAGCTATGCGTTATGAACCCGCCGTTTCGGAAGACCGGCACGGGCAGGATAAGCACCGGCGGCGAGCGCGCGGCGGCCCGGCACGAGCTTAAGGGCGGGATAGAAGAGGCGGTCAAAACCGCGGGGATTATGCTGAAGAACCGGGGGAGGCTCTGCGTCGTCTATCACCCGGAACGCCTCTGCGAGCTGATAACGCTTATGAAGACGCGCTCCCTTGAGCCCAAGAGGCTCAGGTTCGTCCACTCTTGCAAGGGGGACGGGGCCAGGATGATGCTCATCGAGGCTGTGAAGGACGCAGCCCCCGGCATGAAGGCGCTTCCTCCGCTTTTCGTATACGAAAGCGAGAGGGAATATACCGCAGAGATGAGGGAGTTTTACGGCCTTTAAAGCCCTTGTCCGGACTTGCGCCAACCCCGTCCGGGTGTTACTCTTTGTGTAGCAGGAAAAACAAAAAATTTAAGCATGTATTGGAGGTAACGCCATGATGGAGAGAAAGGGCGTCGCCGCTATGAGGGGCGAGAGTCTGACCCTGCTTGGCCCGGAGCTTAAAAAAGGCGACAGGGCGCCTGAATTTACGTGCACGGACACAAAACTGAACGAACACACCCTCGACAAAACGAGGGGCAAGGTAAGGCTCATCGCCTCCGTCCCCTCGCTCGACACCTCCGTATGCAGCAAGGAGGCCATGCGCTGGGGCGACGAGGCTGAGAACTTCGACAACCCGGATATAGCCTGGCTGGTTGTCAGCATGGACCTGCCCTTCGCCCAGAAACGCTTCCTGGAAGACGAGGACGTGCGCGGTATTACGATGTTATCCGACTACAAAAACGCCTCGTTCGGGGAGAACTGGGGAGTGCTTGTGAAGGACCTGAGGCTCCTCATGCGGGCTGTGTTCGTGGTGGATAAAAACGACGTGATAAAACACGCCGAATATGTCCGGGACATGGGCGAATTCCCCGATTTCGACGCCGCGCTCAAGGTCATCCGGGACCTGACGTCGGAGAAGAGAAAAGCCGCGGCCTGAGCCGGCTTCGGGCCGGTAGACCGTTTTCGGACCAGCAGACCAGTTCGAGGCCGGTCTACCGGCCCGAAGCCGGTCAACCGGCCAAAACGCTATTGCCAACGGGGATGAGGGTATGATAATATCTGCCCTCATGTCCATTACGGCAATAAAACGGGGGGCGGGCGAGTTTGAAGAGGTCGAGGCTTAGCTTGAAGGCCGCGGCGCCGGCTTTTGCCGCGGCTTTGCTTTTGCTTTTTGGGGCCGCCGCGCCGCGGGCGCGCGCGGACACCTCCCTTATCCCCCTCCCGGTTTACGATACCTCCAGGAACGGCGGAGGCGAATACGGTGTCATGCCCGTATGGCTTCTCAAGGAGAACAGCGGCTACATCTACGGCATCGTCGCCCCGTCGGTGGTGTACAACGCCGATACCGGCGTGAATATCACCTTCCGCTACCTTGGCTATCCTACCACGGACGAGAACTACAATATATTCATAAACCGCTCGACGAAGGTTGACCAGGAATATACCGGGGAATACTGGAACCACAGGATATTTGGCGGCAACTTCATGATATACGGGAGGTTCACGTTCTTCCGGGACTCCACCTACCGCTTCTTCGGCCTGTCCGCGAGCAGCCCGGAAGACGCCGAAACGAACTATTCCGACGTGGAGATGGCGCCGAAGTTTGTCCTCGGATATTATCTCCCGCACCACCTGCTGCTCTCCTACGGAGAGGCGCTGCACTGGGTAACCATCCGCCGCGGCACGGTGAAGGGCCTCCCCTACATAAAGGACAAGTTCCCGACGCTCCAGGGGATAAACGGCGGCGCGGTAATCGAGCGGCGGCTGACGCTTACATATGACACGCGGGACAACCGTCTCTTCCCGACAATGGGCTGGTACTCCAACCTCTACGGGATGCTCGGGCAGAACTTCGCCCACAACAGGATGTTTTCGCGTGTGGGAATAAACGGCAGGACGTTTATCTCCGCGGACGACAAGAGATACGTAACTGTCCTGAAGGGCGCCTTCGAGATGACCGGCGGGCACGACATACCTTTCTTCGAGCTCAGCAACATCGGCGGCGAGAACACGCTCAGGGGTTTTGGGGACTACCGTTATTACGACAAAGGGTATATACTGTTTAACGCCGAGGAGAGGATAAGGCTCTTCAAGCTCAGGCTCTTCGGCGTATGGAGCGAATGGGAGACGGCGCCTTTCGTCGATATTGGCCGGGTGTACAGCTCGCTCCGGAAAGAGCCGCTTGAGGACTACCAGGTAAACCCCGGCATAGGCTTTCGGGCGATAGTCCAGCCGAATGTCGTGGGCCGGGTTGACCTGGGCTACAGCAAGGAAGGCTTGAACGCGTTCGTGGGGCTGGATTTTCCATTTTGATTATGAAAGTCTTTCTGGCTGAATACGCCGGTTTCTGCATGGGTGTGCAGAGGGCCATCGACCTCGCGCACAAGACGGCCTCCGAGGAGGCCGCGCCGGTCTTCGTCCTGCACGAGATTGTGCATAACAACAGCGTCGTGAGCGACCTGGCGGCCAGGGGCGTCAAGTCCGTTGACAGCGTGGACGAGGTGGACGAGGGCACGCTCATAATAAGCGCGCACGGGGCCGCGCCGGAGGTTATCGAGAAGGCCAAGGCCAAGGGCCTGAAGGTCGTGGACACCACCTGCCCGCTTGTCAGCAAGATAGACCGGATAATAACGAAGCTAACAGGCTCCGGCCATACGATATTCCTACTGGGCGACAAGGACCACGCGGAGGTGAAGGGCCTGAAGGCCGTCGCGCCGGATGTGACGCACGTCTTCCGTTTCCTGGAGGAAATAGGCAATCTGCCCCTCGTGGAAGGCCCGGTCGCTCTGGTGTCCCAGACGACACAGAACATAAAGTTCTTCGAGGAAGTCGTAAAAAAAATAAAGGCCCGCTACCCGCAGTCCGAGATATACGACACCATCTGCGACGCCACGGAAAAGCGTCAGACCGCGGCGATGGAGCTCGGCAGCAAGGTGGAGATAATGATTACCGTCGGCTCCAGGAACAGCGCGAATTCCAAGAGGCTCCAGGAAGTGGCCAAAACGGTCGCGCCCAAGTCGTATCTCGTGGACAACGCCCAGGAACTCGAACGGGAGTGGTTTTTGGGCGTGAGCAAGGTGGGGGTAACGGCGGGCGCATCGACGCCGGACATCCTCATCGACGGAGTCATCGAGCGGATAAAGAGTTTCGGAGGGGACGAGTGATGAAGACATTGTTCCTGAACCCGCCGTCCTTCGAGGACTTCGACGGCGGCGCGGGTTCGCGTTACCAGGCCACGCGCGAGGTGCGCTCGTTCTGGTATCCTACATGGCTTGCATACCCGGCGGGGATGCTGCCCGGCTCGCGTATACTCGACGCCCCGGCGTCCGGCCTCGACGTGCAGAAAACGCTCGATATTGCCAGGGACTACGACCTATTCGTCCTCTATACCAGCACGCCTTCGCTTAAAAACGACTCCGCCTTCGCCGCAAGGATAAAGGAACAGAACCCGGGCGCGCTCGTGTGTTTCGTCGGGCCGCACCCCAGCGTCCTGCCGGATGAGACGCTCGGCGCCGCGCCTGCGGTGGATTTTGTCGTGCGGGGCGAGTTCGACCATGCGATTCCGGAGGTTGCGGCGGGCGGCGGACCGGCCGGGATAAAGGGCATCAGCCGGCGGAACGGGAATAAAATCGTCCATAACCCCGACAGGGGACTTATTCACGACCTGGACAAGCTCCCGTTCGCAACGGAGGTCTACAAGCGAGACCTCGACTTCCGGGAATACGAGATACCCTGGATACAATATCCCTACATCTCTTTTTATACCGGGCGCGGCTGCTCGTCGAAATGCGTATACTGCCTCTGGCCCCAGACATACTCCGGGAACGCATACCGGACGAGAAGCCCGGAAAACGTAATCGAAGAGGTGAAATACGCGCTGAAGGCGTTTCCGGACGTGAAGGAGATTTTCTTCGACGACGACAACTTCTGCGAGGACCAGCCAAGGGCGATTGAGATTGCCAGGCTAATGCGCCCGCTCGGCATAAGCTGGGGCTGCAACTCCAAGGTAACGGCGAAATACGAGACGCTGAAGGCCATGAAGGAAGGCGGGATGCGCGTCATCATGGTCGGCTACGAGACGGGCGACCAGGCCATACTCAATAACGTCCGGAAAGGGACTACGATAGAGCAGGCGAGGACTTTCACGAAGAACTGCAAGGAGCTCGGAATAACCATCCACGGCGCGTTCGTCCTGGGTCTTCCTGGCGAGACGAGGCAGACGGTCGAGCGCTCCATCAAGTTCGCCTGCGATATGGACCCGGAAACGATACAGGTCTCGCTCGCCTCGCCTTATCCCGGCACGAAGTTCTTCGACATGTGCGTGAAAGAAGGCTACTTCAATCCGGAGAGCCTCGTCTCGGAGAAGGGCTACCAGAGCTGCGTAATAAACTACCCGTCCATTTCGAGCGAGGAGATATTCATGGCGGTGGAGAAATTCTACAAGAAGTTCTACTACCGCCCGAAATACGTAATCAAGGTGCTGAAGAAGGCGTTCTCCGACAAGGAGGAGATGAAGCGGATATACAGGGAGGCGAAGGAGTTCTACGGCTTCATCGCCAAGCGGCGCGAGGCGCTGAAGGGATGAAGGCAATCGCGGCGGCAATTCTCGTGTTTGTTTCGGCCCTCCCCGCCGCGTCTTTCGCCGCGCAGCATTCGCCGGTCGGCGCCATAACGTCCGCGCTCGACAAGGCCAGGACGAAAGACGACATCGTAAGGCAGGTGGCACGGCTCGACACGCTGGCAAAATCCGCCCCGTCCCAGGGAGTATGGCAACAGCTCGGCCGCGCGCTCTACCTCCTGGGCGAGGGCGAGAAGGACGACAGGCGGAAGCTCGATTACCTCGGCAGGTCGCTTGCCGCATCGAAGACGGCGCTTGCCGATGACCCGTCGGACTCCGTATCGCTTTACTGGAAGGCGATGGCGCTACTCCAGGAGGCGGATGTCGTCGGAGGACTGGGGGCGCTCTCGGATGTGAGGGAGGCGCTGAGGGATTTGAAGACCGTCTCGAAAAGCGCGCCGGCTTACGACGGCGCCGGGGCATTCAGGAGCCGGGGCAAGGTGCTAATAGAGGCCCCCGCCTGGTCGCTGATAGGCGATAAGAAGAAGGGCCTCGAACTCCTCGTCAGGGCCGTGAACATTGCGCCCGGAAACCTCGTGAACCGCCTCTACCTCGCCCAGGCGTACCTGAAAAACGGCATGAAGGCAAACGCCCGCACGGAGCTTCAATACGTAATTCAAGCCCCCGCGAAAAAGGGCGACACCGACGACGCCGGGACCAAGGCAAAGGCCGTAAAACTTCTCAAGGAGGCAAGCTAAGGTTGCATGTCGTCCTTGCCATCCTGCTTCTTCTGTGGCTCTCTTCCGCCGCGTATTACATAATCTCCGCATGGTGCCTGAGGTCGTTTTATAAGAATTCTTTCATAACTCCCCCATCCCCCTCTTATCTTAAGATGGGGACAGGAGGGGGCGTTACTTCCTATCCCCCAATCACCGTCCTGAAGCCGATAAAGGGCGCGGACGACGCCCTCTACGAAAACCTGAAGAGCTTCGTCGAGCAGGACTATCCCCGTTTCCAGGTAATCTTCGGCATATCGGAGCGCTCCGACCCGGCATACGAAATCGCCGAGAGGCTCGTCTCTGAATATCCGGAACGGGAACTGCTCGCCGTGGAGACGGGCCCGGCCCTCTCGCCGAACCGCAAGGTCTCGAACCTCGCGGCCATGTATGCTTTTTCCAGATATGATATAATTTTGATTGCCGACGCCGACATGAGGGTCGGGAGGGATTATCTCGCCCGTGTTTCGGAAGGTTTCTCCGAGCCGTCCGTGGGCCTTGTCACGTGTCCGTACCGGGGCTGTTATCCCGGAAGCGTCGGCGCAGCATTCGAGACACTTTCAATAAACGCGGATTTCCTGCCGTCGGTAACGGTGGCCGAGAGGCTCGAGGGGATAAGCTTCGCCCTCGGCGCGACCATGGCTGCCCGGCGGGAGGCGCTTGAGAAAATCGGCTCTTTCGAGGCGCTTAAGGACTTCCTCGCGGACGACTATCAGCTTGGAAACAAAATATACAGGGCGGGCTACAAGCTTAAGCTCTCGCGCTGCGTCGTGGACAGCGTCCAGGGCCGCGAGAGCTTCGCGGAATACTTTGCGCACCAGCTGAGGTGGGGCAGGACGTACCGGGCGTGCAGGCCGGTGAGCTATTTCTTCGCCGGCCTTACGAAGGGGACGGCCATTGCCGCGCTTTTTCTCCTGGCGTCCGGGTTTTCGCCCGCTGGATGGGCGGTACTCGGCGCGGATCTGACGCTTCGGAACTCCCTCGCCGTCTGGCTGGAGAGTAAACATATCAAGGCTCCGGGCGCGCTGAGATACTACTGGCTTCTGCCCTTTAGGGACATTGCCGGCGCGCTGACATGGGCCTTGAGCTTCACCGGGAGCAGCGTGAGATGGAAGGGCGAGAGCTTCGAAATAAAAAGAGAGGGAAGGATAGTGAGAAAACAAATATAACCGGGTTACCATCGATGAAAAAGATTCTTCCGCCGCTCATCGTCCTGTTTTTTTCAATTGCGCTTTTCCCGGCCCGGTGTCATGCGCATGAGGCCCCGCCCGGCGGCCCCGAACCCATCACGAATTACGAAAATATCATTTCCAATGACTGCTCCGTCGGCATCCAGGGCGGAGACGGATACAAGGTCTGGGACAACAACCACTTCCGCCTCAATACCGCGCTCCTCCAGCCGTATTTCACCGTCCCCCTGACCGGTGTCATAATGAAGAACTGGATTACGAGGGGCGTGCTGGAATACAAGCTGGAGGTGCCGCTCGGGCTGATTACGACTCTCGGCGACCGCGGCATGGCGGGCCTGAGCCCCGCAGGCTTCCGGTATGACTTCACGGGGCTTCGCGGCAGGCTTGTCCCCTACGCGTCGCTCTCGCTCGGAATGGTGTATCTGGATGTTCCGCGCGCGGTGCAGGGGACGAAATACAACTTCATCATAGCCCCCGCGATAGGCGCGCAGTATTTCATATCTGGCAGGTGGACGATTGGCGCCGAGTGCAGGTTCCTGCACCTCTCCAACGCCGGCATCAGGGAGCCGAACAGGGGCCAGAATTACCTTCTTGGGCTGGTGGAAATCGGCAGATATTTTTAAACCTTCGCCCCCCCTCTTAAGACAAGAGAGGGGCCGATGGGGCGTTATGAAATCAGTGCAGGCCGCTCTTCCCGACCATCATGCAGCCGAAGACTATGGCTATTGTCCCGGCCCACCTAAGCGACGAGATGTCCTCGTGCAGGATTATCTTCGCGGTTATTGTCGTGGTGACATAACCTATCGCGGTTATCGGCATAACGACGCTGACCTCCGTCCAGGAAAGGGCAAAGAGCAGGCACACGAAGAAGAGCGCATCGAGCGCCACGCCCGAGATGACGGTCGGGTTCGTCACGCCCTTTATGAACACATCCCAGAGCGCGGGAACCGAAAAGGACTTTATCTCCCCCACCTTCATCATCCCTTTTCTTAAAAGGACGTTCCCGACCGACTCGAAACACAGCCCGACCGCCAGCGCCAGTATCGTCTTTATCATCTTACCCCTCCGCCTTTCCATATTTCGATTCCCGGAAATAATAGATTAAGCGGGACATGCTGTCAATCTTATTCGTGGTTCCGCATTTTCCGTAAACTCGCCAATGCCCGCCATTGCCACGCCGTTATTGTTGCTCGTCACACATACGCGCCGCATGGCCGCTCACTTGCGCCCGGCCCTCGGCCCTCTCCCACCGTCGGGAGCCGGTTCCCCCTCCCCCAGTGGCGGGGGAGGGTCAGAGCTTTTCACCCTTCGCCCTTTCATGGGAGAGGGTGGCCACAGGCCGTGAGAGGGTTCACCGTCGACCTGCTCATCGTAGGGGCGCAACTTGTTGCGCCCGGCATTGGCCCGTCATTCCCGCCCTCCACGCCTGTCATTCTACAGTTGTCATAACGCCCCCTCGTTCCCCCTCTTATCTTAAGAGGGGGATGAATGGCAATGCTATTTACTAATACTTCAGCCCAAACACCCGTGAGCAATCCTCATCGGTAGGCGAAGTTCACTGTTGGATGTTATTCCGGATTAGTCGCGCAACCTTTCGATTATTAAAGCAAAAAAAGAAAAAACGGCGTTTTCAGGGCGGCATCGAAAGCGGCTCGAAAACGGGCCGTTTTTTGGCAATTTCAGGGCAAAAAGGGGGCGCGGGGAAGGCGTGATTTTGGGCCAAAAACCGGGCGTCGGGCAGGGTGCGATTCCGGGGGTAAAACAGGGCGCGGGACAGGTGGCGCGTTTTTGCGGGAAGATGGTAATTCCGCTTGATTTGCAAGGAATTGGTTATTTATAAACAATAGTCGACATGAATGCTCCAATCTTGTAACTATCTGATATTTAAACGTATTTTACCTGTAAAATTTTTTAAATCACGTATTCCGGCCTCTTTTTCACCTTCTCAAGTTCCGCCTGCTTTTCCTCGAAGCCCGGCCTGCCCATCATCGCGTAAGTCAGAATTTTCCCTTCCTCGACGCCCGGCTGGTCGAACGGATTAATGCCGTAAAGCCCCCCGGCCATAGCCGTGGAAACCTCAAGCAAATAAAGGACTTGGCCCACTGTGAAGGGCCGCGCCTCCGGTATGCGGATTGTCATGGAAGGCCGCCCGGCCCTTGCCAGCGCGGCCTCTGTCGCCGCCTGTTCCGCATTGATAAGCTCGGCCATCGTATGTCCGCCGAGGTATGCTATCCCATCAATATCCTTATATATTTTCGGTATCGGAAGCTCGCGCCCGAAGCTTTCAACCCTAAGAAAAATAAAGATTTTATCGCTTGGGCCTTCCATGTATAGCTGGACCTGCGAGTGCTGGTCGGTCGTCCCAAGGGCCTTCACGGGCGTCTGGCCGGTATGCACTATATTCCCTTTTAAATCAAGGCGTTTCCCCAGGGATTCCGCCCAAATCTGCCTGTACCAGTCCGCAATATCCCTGAGCGCGCTGGAATACGGCATCATAACCGAGATATGCCGGCCCTTCCTGTCCGCGAGATATTGCAGCATGGCAAGCATATCCGCCTGATTTTTAAGGGAATCCCGCTCACGAGTCCGCCTGTCCATATCCGCCGCGCCCGCCAGGAGCTCGTCTATGTCGATCCCGGAAACCGCCGCCGGGAGCAGCCCGACAGGCGTAAATACCGAGAACCTCCCGCCTACGCCAGGCGGGACTTCAAGAGACGTAAGCCTTTCAGATTGCACTATTTTTCTTAAGTTCCCCTTCACAGGGTCGGTTATGCAGACGAAATGTTTTTTAAGTTCTCTCTTGCCGAGCGCCTTCTGCATGATGGAGCGCACGACCATGAACTGGGCCATCGTCTCGGCTGTCCCGCCGGACTTTGTAACGACGCAACAGATTGTTTTATCGAGGTTTAATTGCTCAAGGAGGCTTCCGAAGGCGTCCGGGTCAACATTGTCCATAAAGAACATCCTGGGGCGCTTCCCGCGTCCCCGGGGCGTGAGCAGGTTATGGTATGGATGCCTTAAGGCCGTGTGCAGGGCAATCGGCCCCAGGGCCGAGCCGCCGATGCCCAATAAAACGAAATTTTCCGCCCGGTTAGCTATGTCGTCGGCAAGTTGTTTTATGAGCGAGGTGTCTTGGTATGGGAGGTCGAAGAACGGGTAAATTCCCTCGCTCCTGCCCTTTGAAAGCGATTCGCGGGCCTCCCGCGCCTTAGGCAGAAGCGCTTTAATCTCCGCCTCTGAGATGCCGTTTTTTCCAATAAAACGGGTGGTTACGGAGTTGTAATCGAGAGCTATCCTCAGATTCTCCCGCCAGGCCTCGTCGCGCCAGTCCATCTATAGCCTCCGTGTATTGAAATTGGAACTTCGTTGCTTTCTTTTCGCGCGAAAAGAAAGCAACCAAAAGAAAGCGGGACTAATTAAGTTTAGCAGGTTTGAAGGTTTTTTGCGCCGCCTTTCTCAAAAAGGCCACGAATTGAATAAGTTACTTGCAGCCCGCGCAGGAGGACGAGCCGCACCCGGAGCATGACGAGCCGGACGACGCCAGAGAGCCGCCCTTCTCGCTTTTGCCCGCCATGCCGAACGCGGACATCTTCTTGTCCGGCTTTGCGCAGCCGCACTTCGGGCAGACTACCTCCGCGCCGCCGTAGACCAGCTTCTCGAACTCCTCCCCGCACCGGGGACATTTATATTCGTAGATTGGCATTTTTCTTTCACCCCTCGCCCTTCGGGAGAGGGGCCGGGGGTAAGGGTTATGCGTTTACCTCTTCGGCACTTTCTCCCAGTCCTTGAGGAACTTCTGGATGCCGATGTCCGTGAGCGGGTGCTTCACGAGGGCGTCGATGACGCTGAACGGAATCGTCGCCACGTGCGCGCCCATCAGCGCCGCGTCGATTACGTGTAGCGGGTTCCGGATAGACGCAACGATGACCTCCGATTTATAATCGTAGTTCCCGAAGATTGTCACAATCTTCTCGATTAGGTCCATGCCGTCGTGCGAGATGTCGTCGAGCCTGCCGACGAATGGAGAGACGTAAGTCGCGCCGGCCTTGGCCGCAAGGAGCGCCTGCGAGGGCGAGAAAACAAGCGTCACGTTGGTCTTGATCCCCAGGGAGCTGAGCTGCTTGCAGGCCTTGAGGCCCTCCTTCGTCATGGGTATCTTCACGACGATCTTGTCCTTGTCCATACTCGCAAGCTCCAGGCCCTCGGCGATCATCCCCGGCGCGTCGAGGCTTACCGCCTCGGCGGATATGGGGCCGTCGACGATGGTGCAGATCTCGGAGATAAGCTCTTTAAAATCGCGCTTCTCCTTTGCGACAAGCGACGGGTTCGTCGTAACGCCGTCTATCACCCCGAGGCTCACGGCCTCGCGTATTTCTTCCACGTTTGCGGTGTCGATAAAAAATTTCATGCGGATATTCCCCCTTATCTTTTGATGGCCTTCTCGAATATCTGGAGCGTATGGAAAGCGACAGCATCCGAGCCGGACTGCCTTAGCGCGTCACCTATGTGCATCATGCACCCGGGGCACGCCGTAACGACTGCGGGCACGCCGGTATTTATGATATTCCTGACCTTCCTGTTCGCAATCCTGCCGGAGAGTTCGTAGTTCAGGAAGCTGAAGCTGCCCCCGAACCCGCAGCAACGCGACGCCTCCCGCATCTCCACCAAGCCGCCGAGAGTCGCCGCGTCGAGGAGCTCGCGCGGTTCTTTTTTCACGCCCATCCCGTGCGCAAGGTGGCACGGGTCATGGTATGTGATAATCATCTCCGCCGCGTCGAGCCTTGCTATGAAATCCGTCTCGTGCAGGAGGAATTCGTTTATATCGCGCACCTTCGCCGATATTGCCGCAGCCTTGTCCGAGGCGGTTTCGGTCAAGATTGTAGGATAGTCGTCCCTCAATGTCAAGGAGCATGTAGGACATGCCGATACGATAAAATCCGCCTCCACGCCTGAGAGCAGGGATACGTTCTTTTCGGCGACGGAACGGAAAACCCCGGTCTCGCCGAGGGACAGGAGAGGCTTGCCGCAGCACGGTTCTTCCTTCGCAAACACGACATCGTACCCCGCGTGGTTCAATACCTTCACCGCCGCAACGCCGATTTCCGGATACACGTAGTTTATGACGCACCCGGCATAGAAGAGCACGGTCCCCTTCGCGTTCCGGACGCGCGATACGGGCGGGATGCGCTTCGACAGGGGTTTCCGCGGGATCTTCGGGAAGTTGCGCTTGAAGTCCTCGTACTGGTAAGGCAGGTATTTCGCAAGAGGCGTCGCGGCAAGCGGGCCGTATGCTGCGCGCCCAAGGGCCATCAGGGAGAACGCGCGGTCGAGGGACTTCTTGTCCCTGAGGGACTTACGGGCCAGGAAACGGATAAGCCCCTCGCTCCGCTTCTTCTCCACAAGCTCCGCGCGCGCGGCCTCGATAACGGCGGGCACGTCCACGCCGGAGGGACACCCGGCCTTGCAGGCCCCGCACATCGCGCAGTCAAAGACCGCCTTCTCGAATGCGTCCGTGAGGGCAAGCTCGCCTCCCGTCACGGCCTCGATTAGCGCCATCCTGCCCCTGGCGACGGCGATCTCGTCAAGCTCCTCGCCGAACGTCGGACATACCGCCCTGCACGCCCCGCATCGTATGCACTTGAATATCTCGTCGGAGTAGTTCGTTAAATTAGACATTGCTGGTTTTGTCAACCTTTAAATATCTTCCCGGGGTTCATTATCCCCTGCGGGTCGAGGGCGTCCTTGACCTTGCGCATGGCGGAGACTCCCGCCTCTCCGAGTTCCCGCTCCATGTAGTCCGATTTCATAATCCCTATGCCGTGCTCGCCGGAGAGCGTCCCGCCGAGACTCAGCGCCGCGTCGAATATCTCGCCCACGGCGGCCTTGACTTTATTCTTATTTTCCTCGACGCGCAGATCCGTGACTATCGTCGGGTGCAGGTTCCCGTCGCCCGCATGGCCGAACGTGCCGATGAGAAGACAATATTTTTCCGCGACATTGCGAATAGCCCTTACCATCGCCGGAATCTCTTTCCTAGGCACGGTTGCGTCTTCAAGGATGACGGAGGGCGAAATCCTCGCCAGCGCCGTGAGCGCCGCGCGCCTTGCCGCCCAGATTTCCTCCTGCTCCGCCGTGTCTTTCGCCTGCCGAAGTTCCTTCGCGCCCGAATCCTTCAGCGCGTCCAGAAGCCTCCCGGACTGCCTGACAACGTCCGCCTCGGAGCCGTCCACTTCAATCAGCAGGAGCGCGCCCGGCGCACCATTTCCGCCGTCCCCTCTCCCGTCAAAGGGCGAGTTGGCGCGGAGGTATGACGCCACGGCCTTGAGCGTTACCGCGTCCATTATCTCAAGCGTCGAGGGAGTGATGCCGGATTTTATAATCATGAGCACGGCCCCGGACGCCGCCTCAAGCGTATCGAACGCGGCGAGGAAGCCCGCCCTTGCCTCCGGGAGTGGGATGAGCCTGAGCGCGGCCTTCGTAATAAACCCAAGCGTCCCTTCCGAGCCGGTGAAAAGCCGGGCCATGTCGTAGCCGGTTACGTTCTTGCGCGTGCGCGAACCGGCCGTAAAAGTCCGCCCGTCCGGGAGCGCGATGTCGAGCGCCATGACGTAATCGCGCGTGACACCGTATTTGAGGCCCCGCAGTCCCCCGGCGTTTTCGGCGACGTTCCCGCCCAGCGTGCAGAACGCGGAGCTGCCGGGGTCGGGCGGATAGAAAAATCCCAGGGCCTCGGACGCCGAATGGAGCGACGCGGTTATTACCCCCGGCTCGACAACGGCAATCAGGTCCGCCGTGTCGATGTCGATTATGCGGTTCAGCCGCTCGGTGGAAACGACAACACCGCCCTTTGCCGGGACGCATCCGCCGGAAAGCCCCGACCCGGCTCCGCGCGGCGTAACAGGGACGCGCTCCCTCGCGGCGTATTCCATGACCAGCCGGATGGATTCTGCGGAAGCGGGCCGCACGACGGCATCCGGCCGCCCGGATACGCGGGTGGAATCCCCGCCGTAGAGGACAGCCGCCTCCGGCCCGGTCACGACCTCCTCCGGCGAGAGGAGAGAGGTCAGTTTTTCTTCGAGGTCCGGTCCCAATTTTAATACACTGGTCTGCCGAAATGTTCCATCGCGGCTTTCAGGGCCGGGTGGTCTTTGGCGTATTCCTCAAGGGGTATATCCTTCAGCGTCGCGTCCCAGGCGTCGCGCACGCTCCTGGCCCCGGCCTCGGCCCCGCCCGGATGGGCGTATATCCCGCCGCCGGAGAGGTGGATGAAATCGAGGTGGCCAATCTTCCGCCTGTTTATGGGCGCCTTGCCGGCCCACTGCCCGCCGGATGACACCGGCATCGTCTCGGCGATATTCCCGAAGCCGTGTATGCAGGCGCGCATGTTCCCCAGGACTTCCTCGTCCGTCTCGTAGAGTTTGCCGGAAATCGCGCCGCAGTGCGTCTGGTCGGCCCCGCACAGGCGGAAGAGCTTCGTCAGGCACGCGAAGCTTATGCCAAGGTAGGGCGAGCGCGCCCACATCGGGGCGAAGTCCCTGTGGCAGTGTATCGGCACCTTCGTATACTCGGCAAGCTCGCGCATGGCTTCAAGCCCCGCCGTCGCCACGTTTATCATAACGCATATGCCGCCGCCCTCTACGACAATATCGTGCAGGCATTTTATCCTGTCCATGCGGTCGGTTATGTTAAATGCATACATCGTCTTCCCGCCCGTCTCCTCCTCCGCGCGTTTCAAGGCGCCCGTTACGGCCTTCACGCGCTCCTTGAGCGAATTGTAAGACGTGTCCGCGATAAGCTCGTCATCCTTTATGAAGTCGAGGCCGCCCTTGGCGCCCTGGTATGCGAGCTCGGCCATTTGTTTTGCGCTTATCCCCACGCAGGGCTTGATTATCGCGCCGACAAGCGGGCGGCCGTGGACACCGACAAGCTCCCGCGTCCCCTTTATCCCGAAGCGCGGCCCGGTGAAGTCCTTGAGGAAGGACTTCGGGAATTCAAGGTCGATAAGCTTGATTGCCGTGAACGCGCCCATCTCGTAGAGGTTCCCGGCTACGGCCGTCAGGAGGTTCGGAATCTTCGGCCCGAAGTTTATGTGCGGGAAGGCAAGCCGGAGCACTGCCGCGTTTATCCTGCCGGAACCGGCGCCGAACTCTGTCATCTTCGTGCCGGTCGGGAGGTTCGGAGACGCGGGCTCATAGGGCAGAGGGTAGATTCCCAGAACCTTTATTCCGTGCTTCTCGCGGACTTCGTCCGTCTCGTAGCCGACCCTCTGCCAGGTGCCCGTGGACTGCTCGGCGGCGAAGGCGTTCGCGGCCTGGTATAAGTCCATCGGGGTTTCGAGATAGTATGTCGCTACGACGTAGTCTTCCGTGTCTACCGCCTCCGGGAAGCGGATCAGGTCGCGCTCAAAGGACATTGGGATTGCCTCCTGTTTTTATTCGAATAACGTCTCTTGTTCGATATTATAAATTTCTTTTTTCGGCTGTTTGAAGGTAAGGCCGCCGGAGCTTAAATCCGGGTAGCGCGGCTTCTCCGTTCCGTTCATCAACCCCTCGATTGTCAAAATCTGAATCTTCGGGAAATTGCCGTTATGCGGCGATTCGTAATATCCCGCGCTTACGGCCTCCCTCTCCATCGGCCTTGTCGGGCCCGCAAGGGTAACGAACAGGCCAATCTGCGCCTTTTCCCGCTCTATGACATGCCCCAGGTCGCGTATCATTGCAACGCTTATATTCTCGCCGCCCTTTACGGATACTATTATTTTCTTGGAAGGGCCCTTGTCGTCCTGGAAGAATATCAGGCCGTCTATGCCCCTGTCCGCGCCTTTTTTCTTTCCCTGGTAAGGCTGCGCGTTCACAAGCGAGCACGCCCAGTATTGGAATTCATATTTGTCGCGGGCCGCAAGCTCGCGCGCGCCGTCCAGGTCTTTCGGCGTCCCGTGCACATCGAACTTCAGCGGCGGCGAGGCGTCTTTGAAGGCGTCCCGCATCCGTTTCTCGATTAGCGATATTGCAAGGTGCGTGATGTCGATTCCTATCCACCTGCGGTTCAGTTTCTGCGCCGCGTGGACTGCCGTGCCGCAGCCGCAGAAAGGGTCGAGGACGGTGTCGCCTTCATTCGATGACGCCATGATTATGCGTTCAAGCAGCGCAAGGGGTTTTTGAGTCGGGTAGCCGAGATATTCATTTCCCGATAAAGGGCTAATATCCTGCCAATCATTTTGTAATGCGACACCGGGCATCTCATCTAAATATCTTTTATAAGCAGGGACACCACCCGGCTTTGTTTGAATAATCCGCCCCTGCTTTATTAACTCTTTCATTTTCTTTTTAGAATAACGCCAATATCTTGTTACTCCCATTACTTCATAAGCGGGATTACCTTTACCCGCACCGCCCGGTCCCGTTAAATTATCTAAGCGATATATTCTCCCCGTTTCATCTTCTTTATACCTATACATGCTCTCTATGTATTCCGGATTGTACGGGGTGTGAAGCTGATTCCACTTCCATTTTTTGCTGTTAGTATAGAAGAAGATAATGTCTCGGATATTGCCGTATTGTGTCCTGCCCTGTTTCGCGTCACTATGGGCACTTGAGCGTTTCCAGCTAATTTCCGTGCGGTAATTCTCTTTCCCGAACACCCCGTCCAGGACGATCTTCAGGTAATGGCTTGCGGTCGGGTCGCAGTGCAGGTATAGGCTGCCGGTGGGCTTAAGCACCTTGTGAAGTTCCAGGAGCCTGTTCGCCATCATCGTCAGGTATGCCAGCATGTCGTTCTCTTTCAGGAAGGAGCGAAACGCCTGCATTATCTCGGAGACGTCCGTATTCGGCTGATGCATTATCTCGGCAAACTCGCGCTCGGCCTGCTCGCCCCAGTGCCATGAGTCCTCGAACGCCGTAATCTGCGCGTCGGAGTCGTGCCCCTTCGGGGATTTAAAGAGCAGGTTATAATCGCGTTTGGAATTAAACGGCGGGTCGAGGTATATCAAATCGACGCTGTCGTCGGGGATGTCCTTACGGAGGACGTCGAGGTTGTCGCCGAAATAGAGCTGGTTCATCGGTCTATCCTCTTCAGGAAGTTTCTCGCGCAGTCATCGGAGCAGAAATGGAGCGTGTTGCCGCCGAAGGTCTTCTTCACGGCGCGGGAGACAGGCACGTAGACCTTGCACTGCATACACGAAACCATCTCGTCGCCCTCTATGCTGCGCGCTTGCGGGACATGGCCGCCCGAGGACGCGCCGCCGGGGCCGTGGCCCGTAAGGAATTTAAGCAGCCTGTCGAGGAAAAACCAGAAAGACCCGGCAAGGATAAGGAGGAGGATTATCCGTTCTATTTTTCACCATCCTTCATCGCCTGTCGGAAGGCGCCAACCTCCTGGCTCAGCTCAAGGTTTTCCTTCTGGTCCGGGACTTCCTTTATGAGATTGTCGTATTCGGAGAGCGCGTCCTTGTAGTCATGCTTCGACTCGCCGAGCGCAAGGATGAGGTTTATCCTCGCCTGCGGGTGCCGCGGGTCGAGTTTCAGGGCGGTGCGGTATTCGGAGATGGCCTGGTCAATCTGTCCGGCATATCGCATGAGTGTGGCCATGTCCGTCCGGACGTTCACGTTGCCGGGGTCTATCTCAAGCGCCCGCTCGTAACAGCTTATGCCGCGCATCCATTTGTCGTAAGGCTGCGCCGAATTCCCCTCCCTGTCCACCTCGTCCTGGCCCCAGTCGTAGTAGAGGTTCCCGAGCTGGATGAGGATGTCCACGTTCTTCGGGTCGTTCTTCAGGGCGGTTTCCATCATCTCGGCCTCCTGCGGGAAGTCCGTTATGGACGCATTGCCAAGGGTGGCCTCCCTGGTTTCTTTCTTTGCGCAGGAGACAAATGGCATGGCTATAAGGAGAGAGATGGCGAAAAATATCGGAAAACTTCTTGAAAACATTAAATTCCTCCGGGCGGGTCGGTCTGCCGGCTGCCGAAATGGCCGGCCTGTCGCAGTTACTCCGGCGGGAGAGCCTCGTCCATGCTCCCGCTTCTGAAGCCCATAAGGTCCAAGGCGACGTAATTATAACCCAGCGAGAGGAGCTTTGCCACAATTTTTTCTCTTGTCTCCGGGGCCATGACAAGCGGCATATCGCCCGCGGGAAGCTCTATCTTCGCCAGGGCGCCGTGGTGACGCACCCGAAGCTCGGAAAACCCGAGCGACCGGAGAAACTCTTCCGCCTGACCCACGCGTTCGAGGTCGTCCTCAATAATCCTCATCCCGTAGGGGAAGCGGCTCGCCAGGCATGGAGACGAGGGCCTCTCGGCATTAGGAAGCTTCAGCCGGCGCGCAATCTCCCTGACCTCGTCCTTGCCGATGTTAAGCTCATTGAGCGGACTTTTGATCCCCATCTCCAGGAGGGCCTTAAGGCCGGGCCGCCTTGTCCTGGCATCGTCGGCATTCGTGCCGTCGAAGACTTCCAGACCGCGCCGTTCCGCGATTTCCAGTATCGCGCCGAAATCGCCCCTCTTGCAGTAATAGCACCGCTCCGGCGGGTTGGAGGCTATTTTCTCGTCTTCCAGGACGTTCAACCGCAAGACCTCGTGCCGGATGCCGATAGCCCCCGCGACCGAAGCCGCCTGCCCGATCTCGGAGGCGGGCACGAACTCGGACGCCACCGTAACGGCGACCGACCTTTCCCCAAGAGCCTGAAAAGCCGCGGCCGCCACGACGGAGGAGTCCACGCCGCCTGAGAAGGCCACAGCCGCGCCCCTGAAATTCCTGAAATAATCTATCAGGCTGTCCAGCCGCAAAACGGGATCCTTCATGCGCCCTCTCTCAGGCGGTCGAGGCGGAGGCGTCCCGGGCCATCCGGCCGCAAACCGGCGCGTCCTCTTCCGCGAATATCCTCAGGAACGACTTGACCACGCTGGGATTATACTGCCTGCCGGATTCTGTCTTTATCATCGTAACCGCCTCGGCGGCGGGCTTCGCCTTTCTGTAGGGCCTGTCGGAGGTCAGGGCGTCGAAGACGTCCGCGACCGTGACGATGGCGACCATAAGCGGGATTTCGTCGCCCTTCAGCCCGTCCGGATAGCCCAGGCCGTCGTAGCGTTCCTGGTGATGGCGTATGATTGGCCGGACTTTCTGGAGGAAATCCACCCCCCGGACGATGTTTTCCCCTATCTCCGGGTGCTCCTTCATGTGAAGGAACTCCTCGTTTGTAAGCTTGCCGGGCTTGTTCAGCACGGATTCGTCTATGCCTATCTTCCCAACGTCGTGCAGAATGGCTCCGTAGCGCAGGACGGCTATGTCCTCCCTCGGAAGCCCCATGTCCTCGCCGATGGCTATCGCAAGCTGCGTGACCCTGTCTGAATGGCCGAGGGTGTAGGGGTCCTTGGCCTCGACCGCCTGGGCGAGCGCGGAGATGGTGTCGTAGTAGCTTTTCTCGAGGTTCTGTATAAGCTCCACATTCTCTATGGCGACGGATGCCTGGCCCGCGATGGCGAGCAGGTACTCCATCTCGCCCTTTCGGAACGACGGCCTCGTCGGGCCGCGCTCGATGTTGATTACGCCGAGAAGCTCCGAACTTGCGCCGATTAGCGGCACGCTGAGCATGGAGGCATGGACAGGAAAACCCCTGCCGGATATAAACCTCGGGTCTTCCAGGACGTCTTCTATCATCACCGGGATTCTGTTTTTGGCCGCCCAGCCCGCAATCCCCTCGCCCATTCTGAACCTGCTCTTGCGGTGCGTCTCCGGCGAGAGGCCCTTCCCGGTATGGATGAAAAGCTCGTCCACCTTTTTTTCGAGGAGCATCACGGAGCCTCTGTCGGCGTCCAGTTCCCGGACTGCGGAGTGGATTACCATCCGGAGGAGGTCGCCCTGCTTGTGTATTATGTTCATGGATCGGCTGATGTCAGAGAGGGAGGTAAGTTTCTTCACCTTCTCGTCCAGGTCGCCCTGGATGGCGTCTGTCATCCTCCGGACGGGTTTTACCACCGTGCCGGTGAGGAATATAATCAGCACGCAGGCCAGTACCGCGCCGAGGGCGATCGCGCCCAGGACAAAGAGGCGCTTTAGCCTGTTTAGCGCCGTCAGGGTCTTGGTGTAGGATACGCCTACGGTGAGCCAGCCCAGGACGGCGGGGCTGTTGTAATGACAGCCCGCGCACTGCGGCTTCTTGCGTATCGCAACCGTCCGGGAGAGTATGTACTGCCCTCCGCTTGCCGCCCTGGGGCCTCTTTTCAGGATGTCGGAGATGCCGCCGTGCCTTATCTCGAAGAGGCTGGAGGCCCTCCGGCCTATGTCCTGCCGGACGGAAGACGCTATTATCGTGCCGCTGTAGTCGGTGAGCCAGGCCCTGTTCCTGCCGTCTTCCGCAGCCTTCCGGATGGACTTCCATGCCTCCGAGGGGCTTCCCTTCAGCATGGCGTCCATGATGTCTTCGCTTATCATGGAGGCGAGCGAGCCGGCCTCCTTGTCGGCTTCATTAAGTAGCTGACGCGTCTGGAAGTCCACCAGGAGCTTTAACCCCAGCGCGGCACAGAGGAAGAAGGAGAAAGAGATGATGAGAACGGATTTTATCCGGAGACTTTTAAGCGGATTTTTAAAACCGGGCCTGCCGGGTCTTGATGACAACCTGCCTTCATCGTCCATCCCCTCCGACCCGCCCGCTGCACCCGAACTGCCCCACGCGCCCGACCTGCCTGGATATTTCAAGAAAAAAACCTTTCGATACTGCCGGTTGAAAAGTTAAAACAACTTAACACAACAATGCCTGCAATGTCAATCATAATGGACGCGGGGATTCAATTTTTCGCTTGTTTAAAAAGCGATTATAATGTACTAATTATTATAAATGAACAAACCTCTGGAATACATGCCGCCCGAAGAAATCATGGCCCTTATGGACACGGCGGACGAAAGGGCGCTTTCAGCCGTAAGGCGCGCGCGGGGGGCCGTTGCAATGGCCGCCGGAGCCGCCGCCAGGGCGATAGGCTCGGGGGGAAGGCTGATATACGTCGGCGCCGGCACGTCCGGCAGGCTTGGCGTGCTCGACGCCTCGGAGTGTCCGCCGACATTCTCCGCCGCGCCGGGACAGGTAATCGGAATCATGGCCGGCGGAAAGAAGGCCCTGACCGGGGCCGTCGAGGGGGCCGAGGACAGCGAGGCGGCGGGCAGGAGTGCAATAACGCGCATCACGACATGCGGGAAAGACGTGGTTATCGGCATAACCGCATCCGGGACGACGCCTTATGTCCTTGCGGCGCTTGCCGAGGCGGAAAGGCGCGGCGCAGAGACATGGATAATAAAATGTCAGGAGGCAGGCGGCGGGAGACAGGCAAAGACAAATGAAATCCTTCTCGATACCGGGCCCGAGGTCGTACGGGGAAGCACAAGGCTCGCCGCCGGGACGGCCACGAAGCTCGCGCTGAACCGCATAACCACCGCCGCATTCATAATGCTCGGCAAGGTATACGGAGAGCTGATGGTGGACGTGATGCCGACGAACCGCAAGCTGGTAAGGCGTGCGGTGGACATTATATCCGAGGTTACGGGCTGCGACGCCGGGAAGGCGGAAGATTACCTTAAGAAATCCGGGATGCGGCCAAAGACCGCATGTGTGATGATTGCGGGGGGAGTATCGAAAGCGGAAGCGGAACGCCTGCTTAAGGCGGGCAAAGGCTTTTTGCGCCGGGCGCTGCGCCCCTGAATTTTACCCTTTCTCCTTGCGGGAGAGGGTGGCGCTTGGCGCCGGGTGATGGCTCGCCCGACACCCTTTGTATTCACGTTATCCCCGGCTTTACAGGCAGTACCATCGTGAACCTGGAGCCTTCGCCGCGTCTGCTCGACACGCTTACATTCCCGCCGTGCGCGTCCACGGCCGCCTTTACCATTGCAAGCCCCAAGCCCGTGCCGCGCCGCTTGAGCGCGTTCTTCCCGCGGTAGTATTTTTCAAAAAGACGGGGCAGGTCTTCCTCGAAAATCCCGTCCCCGTTGTCTGAGACCTCTATGAATATCTTCATCGGGTCATTCTGGACGCCGCCGGCCCTGATGAGCGCCGTCCCGCCCTCTCTGTTATAATTCACGGCGTTGGAAAGCAGGTTCGTAACCGCGCGCCTTATCTGGGCGCTGTCTGCGTAAATACCGGGCATTTTCGGCTCAACCTCGATTTTTATCTCCACCCGCCTCTCCCGCGCGAACATCTCGCAGTCCTTGACGGCCTGCTCTATGAGCTCCGTGGCGGAGACCGGCTGGAGCATAAGCCCCGCCTCGTCCGATTCGAGCCTGGAGATCGCAAGCATGTCGTCTATCAGGAGCGAAATCCTCTTTGCGGCCTTCTGAATCTCCTCCATTATCTTTGCCGTCCTGCCGCCCTTGGTCTTCAGTATGTCGCAGTAGCCGTATATTATGGAAAGCGGGCCTCTTATGTCGTGCGTCAGCATATGGAAGACCGCATCCTTCTCTTTTTGGGCCTCCTTGAGCGCCAGCTCCGCGAGCTTCCTCTCGGTGATATCGCGCGCAATGCCCTGGACGCCAAATACCGTCCCGTGCTCGTCTTTGAGCACCCGGATGTTGTGCATGACATAAATTATCTTCCCGCTTTTCGATACGAAGCGGTTCTCGAAATTGAAGGTGTCGCTGCCCTTCGCCAGCATCTCCCGGAAAACCTCCACGGACTTCGTTATGTCTTCGGGATGTATCCACCTCATCCAGGGCTGTCCGTTCTCCTCGCCGGGAGATGTCTCAAGCATCCTGTATGCGGCGCTGTTCATGAATAGCTGGTTTCCGTGAACGTCCGAGAGGTATATGAAATCCGCGGAAAGCTCCACAAGGTCCTTGTAACGGCGCTCGGAATCCTTTAGGGCGTTCTCGGCCAGGATCCTCTTCTCCTCGTGCTCTATGGCCTCCAGGGCGTAAGAGATGTCGTCGGCAAGACCCGACATCATGGCGGCTTCGTCTTCGCTGAAAAAGCCGACCTCGCCTGAGTATACCGTGAATGCGCCCACGGTTTTCCCGGATAATTTTATAGGGAACGAGGCTATCGAAAGGTAGTTCCTGGGAATAGCCTTTTCCTTCCAGGGCGTATCCGGGTCGTTGGCGGCGTCGTTTACCACATGCGGCGCCCCGGAGCGGATAGCCTTTCCCACCGGCCCGCGTCCCACCGGATCGTCTTTGGCGGAGAGCCTTATCTCGCTCAGATAGCCCTCGTCGTTTCCCCATTTCGCAACAGGGATGACGCTGAGGTCTTCCGGGTTCAGCATACCGACCCACGCCAGCTTGAAAAGGCCGTTCTCCACGGCTATCCGGCAGGCGTTCTCCATGAGGATGTTCCTGTCGCGCGTGCGGACTATCGCCTTGTTTATTCCGCTTATCACGGAATAAAGCCGGTAAAGATGGCCTATCCGCTCGTCCGCGAGCCTTCTCTGTCGGTTGGCCTCCCGGTTCTTTACAGCCTGCTCTATGGAATTGATTATGCGGGGGAAATGGGCAAATCCGATGTCTTTCGTGAAGTAGTCGTTGGCTCCCAGCTTGAACGCCTCTCGCGCGACTTCCTCGGAACCCTGGCCGGTTATGAAAATGAACGGGATGTCGCTGCCGGCGCCGCGCAGGGTTTCAAGGAGATCCATGCCGCTGATGCCGGGCATCTGGTAGTCGGAGAGGATGCAGTCGACCTCGTTATTTTTCAGGTATTCCAGGCAATCGCCGGCGCTTTCAAGTATGTCTATGCGGAAGTGGGGCGCGTCATGGGTCAGCATCGCCTTCATGTAGCCGCTGATTTCCGGGTCGTCGTCTATTATCAGAAGTCTCGGCTGATACATGTTGTTCTCCGTTTTAAAATTATAATAATATAAGCCATTTTAGTCAATAACTGATGTTATTGCTTATAAAAAAGCCCTCCAGGAACAAGGCCCGGACGTTTTTATCTGTTATACTTTTATCGAAGGCCGTAAGATTCGGCCGATATATTCTTGAGGCGGATATGCGCATTCTCTTTGCAACGGACGGCTCCGAACCGTCGCTCCAGGCGATGGACCTGCTGCTGTCTCTGGAGTTCGGGCCGGAAGACAGCTTCGCAATCCTTCACGTCCTGAAGGAGTTCGTCCTGCCGGACACCATAGACCCGAACCGGGACTTCCGCAAAGCCGGCAAGGCCGCCGCGAAAAGACTCGTGGCGGATGTCGCGGAGAAGTTCAGGGGCGCGGGTCTCGATGCCGAGGAGGTCGTCCGCGAGGGAGACCCCGCGAAGGAGATAACGGAGGCAATAGCGGAGTTCAGGCCGGAGCTGGCCGTCATGGGGCACAAGGGGCATACGGGACTCGGCAGGTTCCTGCTCGGCAGCGTCTCGAACAACGTGATGCGGCACGGCGAAAGCTCCGTCCTGATAGTCCGTGGCAGGATGTCCGGCAAGCCCGTGAAGGCGCTTTACTGCACGGACGGCTCGCTACACGCGAAATACGCGCGCGACCTGTTTATGAGGCTTCCGTTTCCGCCCGATACGGAGGTGGACGTGCTAAGCGTGGCGGACATGCAGGTTTCGAGCCTGCCTGAGCAGTATTACCCCTACAGCGAGACCTCCACGATGATGGCGGAGCTGAGGGGGCATCTCATGGAGCAGGCGGAAGGATATGTAGCGGAGGACGCAAAGGCCCTGAGGGACCGCTTCAGGACCGTACGGGAGCATGTGACGGTGGGAGCGCCGGAATCCGAGATACTCTCGGCGATAGACGAGATGGCCCCGGACATAACGGTGATGGGGTCGTCCGGAATGCGCGGGATCAAGGGGATCCTCGTCGGCGACGTATCGCAGAGGGTTGTAAAACATGCGCGAAACAGTGTGCTGGTCGGGAAGATGGGGTAATAAAATGGATACCGTTTTCGACAGGATTCTCTGCGCGACGGACCTCTCGTGGGGCTGCAGCGAGGTCTTCAGGGAACTGGCCCTCGTGCGGGAGAGCGGACTTATAAAGAAGATGCGGATGCTCTACGTGGTTCCCCCGGAAGAAAAGGAAAGGCGCCAGGCGGCAAGAGAGGACGCCCTGGGCGGCCTTGAGAAGATAAAAAACGACCTGGAAGCGGCAGGCGTCTCCGTGGAAACGGGCGTGCGCGAGGGCATAGTCCCGCGGGAGATAACGAAGGAGGCCGCCGAGTGGGGCGCTTCCGTCATAATAATCAGCCGCGTGGACAAGGGCGTCATAGAAGACATCGTCACAGCCGGCGTGTCCGTGGAAGTAGTCCGGGAGTCGGCCATCCCGGTGCTTATCGAGAAACACTCGGTTAACGCGCGGGGGCACGTCCTGAAGGCGCCGCTCTGGCCTGTCGGCAAGGTGCTCGTCCCGGTGGACATAACGGATTTCCCCGGCGAGGCGGCGAGGTTCCTCAGGCCCCTCGCGGGCGTTGTCGTGCATGAAGTCGTCCTGGCGCACGTGGTGGAGGCCGGGACGTCCGGAGAAATCCAGCATGATTTCGAGGCTGCGGCTGAGGGCGCGCTTGCGGATTACGCCGGGGAGTTCGAGAGCGAAGGGCTTAAGACGACCGTCCACGTACATCGCGGAGAGGCGCCTTCGGGCATAATAGAGATTGCCGTGGAGGAGAAGACCGGGATGATTATAATGCCGTCCAGGGGCAGAAGGGTAAAAATAGGCATGGAAAATACGCGGGGCGGAGCGGGCAGAGGCGGAGCGGACGTGGAAGGCAGGGTAATCGGAAGCGTGGCGGAGGAGATGCTGAAACACTCTCCGGCGCCTGTCATGTTCCTGCCGCGGCCTTACCAGTCGGCCCTGCGCGCCGCGTGATGTGATGCGGCCGCGCTTCCACCCTGTTTCTCTCCAAAACTGATATTGTTCTTGCCGTTTTCCTTTGCGATGTACATCGCCTTGTCCGCGTGGCGTATGAAGGCAATCTTTTCCTCTTCCAGCGCTCCGCCCTCAAGCCCGTCCTCGAAGAAAGACGAGATGCCGACGCTGCACGTTATGACTCCGGCGATGTTGTAAGGCTGTTCGCCGCGCACTCTTTCCTTAAGGAAGACCGCATGCTGGATAACGCCCCGCACGCGCTCGGCAAGGAGATACGCCTCGTCGCGGGATCTGCCGGGAAGTATTATGGCGAATTCGTCGCCCCCGTAGCGCACAATGCTTGCGTTTTCGCCTTCGAGGGCGTCGCGTATCAGATGCCCCACTTCTGCCAGCGTGCGGCTCCCGACAAGATGGCCGTAGCTGTCGTTGACCTGCTTGAAGTTGTCAAGGTCGAGAAATATAAGGGAAATATGCCTGCCGGAGCGTTTCGCCTTTTTCAGTTCCTCGGATAGCTGACGGTGAAAGAAACGGTCGTTGAACAGCCCTGTCAGGTCGTCCCGTTTGGTTAGCTCCTCGTTTCTGTTCGCGTCAAGGGCGTTCTGGATGAGCGTGGAGGTATAGCCGGCGAATATCTCCAGGAGTTTCATTTCGTCCTTGCTGTAGCTCTTTTTGCCCTTCCGGTTTATGAGCTCTATGACCCCGCAAGTCGAGCGGCCAAGCACGATGGGGACGCAGAGAATCGAACGGGTACTCGTGGCCAGTTTTTTATCTACCGCATCATGCAAGTCTTCGTGTTTTTTGCCGTTTTCGTTCATGTAAGGGCGTCCGGCGATGTATGTCTTACCGGCGATGCCGTATGTTGCGGGGATGGTCATGCCCAGGACTTTTTCGGCCACCGGCCCGAAACACGCCACAAAATGAAGCTGGTTCTTGAAGGGGTCGTCGATATGTTCGGACTTTATATAAGGGTCGTCAAGGAGTATGGAGCCGGCCTCTGACGGGACAAATTCATCTGCTTTTATGAGTATTTCTTTTAATACCTCGTCGAGTTTCGGGGCAGAACCGCGCGCGTTCTGGCTCATAAGCCTTCTCAAGAACTTGTCAATCCTGCCTTTGCCGAGGGTATGAATTTTCATAATCTCGGACATTGTAAATGGAACCGTTCTGTTTGTCAAAGAATTTTATAGGGTGCATCCGCCGGCCACTTTTCCGGTCCAAAGGCCGCCCTCGCCGCCGCAAAAGAAGTCCCGGAAAAGAGCCGCCGTCAGCCTTTGCCGCAGCAGCAGGAACACGCCTTACCGTTCGCCTTTCCGAACGCCTCGCGGCCTTCCTTGAACGAGAGCACGGCGATGCCGAACGCGCCAAGTGAATCCAGCCAGCCGTATCCCGTAAGCTCGTAGCCAAGGCTTGCGGCGAGAAGGACGACGGAGAGGTAGAGGCAGGTCTTCGTGCATGCGGCGTCCGCAATTATAGCGTCCGAGCCGAGCGCGCGCCCGGCCTTCAGCTTAAGCCCCATGAGGAGCCACATCGAGGATATGGAAAGCCCGGAGATGACGATGCCCCAGAATGCGGTGTCCGGCTTGTGGCCCGTGTAGAAGTTGTAGGCAGACGTCGCCGCAAGCCCCGCCGCAAGGATATAGAACCCGCCGCCGGTAATCGTCAGCGCGCGCCTCTCGAACTGGTCGCGCCCTTGCTCGTGCAGGCGGCTTTTCCTTATCATGTGCAGGATGCCCGCGGCGGAGACGACCTCGACGAATGAGTCCAGCCCGAAGCCGATAAGCGAGAACGCCCCGCCGTCCCAGCCGAGCCAGACGGAGGCGATCCCCTCCGCGATGTTATAGATTATCGTGATTACCGCAAGTGCATAGGCGAGTTTAAGGTATTTTTCTTTCATCCTAATTGTAGGGGCCGTACCAAGCGAAGCGCGTGTCGGCCCTTTTTATTCTCTCTGAATTATCTAATCATTACTGCCACTGTGTCAAGGCAAAAAGGGACAATCAGGATTGTTTTTGAGGTTTAAGGAGTCGTCGCTTTTCAAGGGCCTCGACGATAAGTTTTCTCGCCATCCATGCGATAGTTCTGTCATCTTTCTCGGCAAGCTTCTGGATAATCGATTTTATCTCAGATGTTACTCTGATGGTTATAACGATTTCTTGTTTCATATGAGGATTGTATACATTATATTCTTGACAACATCAACGAATACATAGTATTCTTTGTAATCAAATTTTATTCATTATTAAAAAAGCGGAGGTGTTTTATGAGCAATACGCTTGTTTGGATTATTGCCATTTACATGTTGATTGCCGGATTAGTAAGCTTAAGGATAGTGCGCCCACCTATGATTAATTGGTATAAGTCATCAAGCTTTTTTGTGTTTGGGAAAAATCCCGTTGATATTTTTTTAAAGCAAGTTGGCTATCGTGCTGGGTTTGAACTATTTGTTTTTGCGATTTCATGTCTGGAAGAGGCGGTGGTATAGTCGGGTAAGGAAATTTATAACCGCATTCTATGTAGTTTTCTTTTCTTTATTCTTATTTATTGGTGAGTTGCAAAAAGGAGGTACGATATGGCCGTTCCCAAGAAAGATAGTGAGAAAATGGTAATGCTTGCTAAGGAGGGAAAACAGATTGCAAAAATATGGAAGGAAAATTTTCCCGAATATAATTATTCGGACATTTATTGTGAAGTATACGGTAACGGAGAACGAGGCGCTTTAGGTATTAAAAAAATGATAGCAATCAGGTTGAAATCTATTCAAACTGCGACAAGAGCGGAACAAAAAGCTATAATCCAGGAACTACACGATTTAACCTGGCACCTTTATGAACAACATAAGTCTAATCAAGAAAAAATAGATAAGATAAGAAAAGCATTAAATTAATTTTCCCCTTGCTATCAGAAGAAAAGCCCGCAACATTCGCTGCGGGCTTTTATTTAAATTCCTGGATTCCCGTCTGCGCGGGAATGACAAGCTTTTTATCCCTTCATCTTCTTAATTATCGCATCCGCCATCTGGGAGGTGCCGACGGCGGTCGGGTCGTCGGGGCGGGGCTTCAGGTCGTAGGTAACGTCCCTGCCCTCGCGGATGATTTCGGCAATGGCCGTCTGCATCCTCGAAGCCGCGTCCCGTTCGCCCAGGTATTCCAGCATCATCACGCCGGAGAGCATCATGGCGACGGGATTGACCTTGTTTAGGCCCTTATACTTCGGCGCGGAGCCGTGTGTCGGCTCGAAGAGCGCGCCAATCGTCCCGATGTTCGCCCCGGGCGCCACGCCCAGGCCGCCGATAAGCCCTGCGCAGAGGTCCGAGAGGATGTCGCCGTAGAGGTTCGGCAGGACGATGACGTCGTAGAGCTCCGGCTTCTGGACGAGCTGCATGCACATGTTGTCTACAATCCTGTCCTCGAACTCTATGTCCGGGAAGTCCTTCGCCACCTCGCGCGAGACCTCCAGCCACAGGCCGTCGGAGAACTTCATTATGTTGGCCTTGTGCACGGACGTGACTTTCTTGCGCCCGCTCTTTCTGGCGTAATCGAACGCAAATCTTACAATCCGCTCCGTTCCCGCGACGGATATGGGCTTTATGCTGATGCCGGAATCCGGCCTTATCTCGCGCCCGCCGTGCGCCTTAACGGTGTCGATTATCGCCCTTGCGCCGTCGGAGCCCTTCTCGTATTCTATCCCGGCGTAGAGGTCTTCCGTGTTCTCCCTTACGATGACGAGGTCGATGTTGTCGTAACGCGAGCGGACGCCCTCGTACGTCCTGCATGGCCGCAGGCAGCAGTACAGGTCGAGCTTCTGCCGAAGCGTTACGTTGACACTCCGGAAACCCGTCCCGACGGGTGTGGTAACGGGGCCTTTTATGCCGACCTTGTTCTTTATCAGGGATTCGACGACCCTGTCGGGGAGCGGCGTCCCTTCCTTCTCGAAGACGTCGATGCCCGCCTCCTGGACGTCCCAGTCGAACTTCACGCCGGTGGCTTCGAGGACTCTCCTCGTCGCCTCGGCAATCTCAGGCCCGGTGCCGTCGCCGGGGATAAAGGTAACGCGGTATGCCATTAAGTATCTCCTTTTTTAAGTAACGCCCCCTTTTATCCCCCCTCTTAAGACTAAGAGGGGGACGGGGGAGTTATGATAATGATTTAAAAGTGAAAATATATCTTGGCCGGGGCGTGAAGTCAATAAAAAACGGGCGTTATGTTGCGGGGGCCTGGTTGCGGAATCCCCGCCCGGTTGCTATAATTTGGAGCGTAATCCGTCAAGGGCCGGGTGACGCGGGGCGGCTCTTTAGAGGAGCGCCGGGGCCGCCGGCCGTATTATTATCGGGAGGTGAAACATGCCGAAACAGGATGAACAGGGTGGTCATGGCAGGACGACAGGCCAGCCTCCGGCCAATATCACGCAGCACCTGAAGGGATGCCGTTTCCCCTGCAACAGGAACGACCTGATAAAACAGGCAAGGCAGAACAACGCGAACCAGACGGTGATAAACCTGCTCCAGAACATGCCGAACAGGCAATACGCGAACATGGCCGACGTTATGAAGAGCTATGAGCAGGCGAGAGAGAAGCTGGCGGCGTAAGTTTTCGTGCAGGGGCGCAACTAATCGCGCCCGCCCTTGTTCGTCATTTCCCGCCCCGGCCTGTCCGGGGCTTTTTTATTGCATACGCATATTTTTTGTGGTAAATTTCCTAATTCCATAAAAAATGCGATAGGTTCTAAAAAAGGAGTCGTTTATGCTCGACGAAAGCGTGAAGGAAGGCCTTACCTTTGACGACGTGCTGCTGCTCCCCGGAAAGTCCGAAGTCCTGCCCAAGGACGTTGACACCAAAACCCGCCTCACCCGCGAGATAGACATCAATATCCCCATAGTATCCGCCGCCATGGACACCGTTACCGAGGCGAGGCTCGCCATAGCCATCGCGCAGGAAGGCGGGATAGGCATAATCCACAAGGCCATGACCATCGAGAGACAGGCCATGGAAGTGGACAAGGTAAAGCGCTCCGAGTCCGGAATGATTGTGGACCCTATAACCATAGGCCCGGACAACAGGATTCACGAGGCGCTGGAGCTTATGAGGCGATACCACATCTCCGGCGTCCCGGTTACGAGAAAAGGAAAGCTCCTTGGTATACTTACCAACCGAGACCTGCGCTTCGAGACGAGGATGAACGTGAAGGTCTCGGAGGTGATGACAAAGAAGAACCTCGTTACCGCGCCCGAGGGGACGACGCTTGAAGACGCCATAAAGCTCCTGCACGAGCACAGGATAGAGAAGCTCCTGGTAATCGACGACGGCTACAACCTGAAGGGGCTTATAACCATCAAGGACATAGAGAAGCGCATAAAGTATCCGAACGCATGCAAGGACAGCCTTGGGAGGCTCAGGGTCGGCGCGGCGGTCGGCGTCGGGCACGACGGCATGGACAGGGCGCAGGCGCTGGTTAAGGCGGGCGCGGACGTGCTGGTCGTGGATACCGCGCACGGGCATTCGCGCGGCGTCATGGACACCGTGAAAAGAATAAAGAAGAAATTCCCCGGCATACAGCTTATCGCCGGAAATATCGCCACGGGCGAGGCGGCGAAAGACCTCATAGACGCCGGGGCCGACGGCATAAAAATAGGCATCGGCCCTGGCTCGATATGCACCACGAGGATCGTCGCAGGCGCCGGCGTCCCGCAAATAACAGCGGTGGCGGACTGCTCCAAGGTAGCCGACAAGCGCGGCGTCCCGGTAATCGCCGACGGCGGCATAAAGTTCTCAGGCGACATCACCAAGGCCATCGCCGCGGGGGCGTCCGCTGTTATGATAGGCGGGCTTTTCGCGGGGACGGAGGAATCCCCCGGCGAGACCGTCATCTACCAGGGCCGAAGCTACAAGGTATACCGCGGCATGGGTTCCATCGGCGCGATGGAGTCCGGGAGCAAGGACAGGTATTTCCAGGAGCACGAGAGCGTATCCTCCAAGCTCGTCCCGGAGGGCATAGAAGGCCGCGTGCCGTATAAAGGGACGCTTGCGGACTATGTCTTTCAGCTCGTAGGGGGGCTCAGGGCCGGCATGGGATATACCGGCTGCACGGCCATTTCTGAGCTTCGGGCGAAGGCAAGGTTCGTGAAGATCTCCGGCGCGGGCCTCAGGGAGTCGCACGTGCACGATGTCGTGATAACGAAGGAAGCCCCGAACTACAGGATGGAGTAAGGTTTAATCAGGAACCCAGCGTCTCTCATAACGCCACCTCGCTCACCCTCTTATTCTAAAGGGGGTTGAAGGAATAGGTAAAACTTGTTGGAACGCATCCAAAAGATTCTGTCCGCCGCAGGCGTCTGCTCCCGAAGGGAGGCAGAAGAGCTTATCCTTGAGGGCAAGGTGCGCGTAAACGGGCGCATTGTAAGCGAGCTCGGCCAGAAGGCGGACATCGGGAAGGACGTCATAAAGGTCGGAAACCGCGTGGTGGGCCGGGAATCCGGCAGAAAAATATATCTGCTTTTAAACAAGCCGAAAGGGTATGTCACCACCACAAAAGACCCGCAGGGGCGGAAAACCGTGATGGAACTCCTTGGCCGGGGCCTATCCGCCGGAGACCGATCGACGGGCGGCGCGCGCGTATATCCCGTGGGCAGGCTGGACTACGACTCCGAGGGGATGCTTATCCTTACGAACGACGGTGATTTTGCCAACGCTGTAATGCACCCGTCGAAAGAGGTGCAGAAGACATACGAGGTGAAAGTCAAGGGCGTGATGGGCGATGCGGAATTTAATCGGCTGGCAGGCGGCGTGAGGCTTTCGGACGGCATTACGGCCCCGGCGAAGGTACGGAAGAGGAAGCTCGCGGAGGCGAATTCCTGGATAGAGATTACGATACACGAGGGCAGGAACCGCCAGGTGCGACGCATGTGCGAGGCCCTCGGCCACCCGGTGCAGAAACTGAAACGGACAAAAGTCGGACCGGTGAGCATGGGTGCGCTTCCGCCCGGCGGATACCGTGAGCTTACGCCTTCGGAAGTGCGGGCGCTGCTTAAGGCGGCGGGGAAAGAGCCGGATAAGCAAAGGGCGGCGGGGTGATTTATCATAAAGTAGCGCCCACTCCTGTCCCCCTCTTAAGCTAAGAGGGGGAGGCGAAGCCGGGGGAGTTATGAAAATAATAGGGAGCGAATATTGAACTTGAAACGCACGCACGACTGCGGGAGCCTACGCGCATCTGACGCGGGTAAAGAAGTCGTCCTCGCCGGATGGGTTGATACACGGCGCGACCACGGCGGGCTTATATTCATAGACTTGCGCGACAGGGCGGGCATTACGCAGATTGCCTTCAGCGCGGATACGGACAAGGACGCGCTTGCCATTGCCGACAAGGTGCGCTCGGAATATGTTGTTGCCGTAAAGGGCAAGGTATATTTAAGGCCCGAAGGGACGGCGAACCCGGAGCTTCCTACGGGAGATATTGAGGTATATATAAACGAAATCGAGATACTTAACACATCCAAGACTCCGCCGTTTCCGCTGACGGACGACACCGACGCATCCGAGGCGCTCCGGCTCAAGTACCGTTATCTCGATCTGCGCCGAAGGCCACTTTTAAAATCCCTCATGGCGCGGCACAGGATATGCTCGATAGTCAGGAGTTTTTTGGACAAAGAGGCGTTTATAGAAGTCGAGACGCCGATGCTTACCAAAAGCACACCGGAAGGCGCGCGGGACTATCTCGTCCCGTCGAGAGTGAATGCCGGGAAATTCTACGCGCTCCCGCAATCGCCGCAGCTTTTCAAACAGATACTGATGGTCTCCGGGTTTGAAAAGTATTACCAGATTGTAAAGTGTTTCCGCGACGAAGACCTGAGGGCAGACCGTCAGCCGGAGTTTACGCAGATAGACATGGAAATGTCGTTCATAGACGAAGAGGATATATATTTTCTTATCGAACACATGATGAAGGACATATTCCGCGAAATAAAAGGCGTCGATTTGCCGATACCGTTCCCGCGCATGAGCTACGCCGACGCGATGGAGAGATACGGCTCCGACAAGCCGGACACACGCTTTGCGCTGGAGCTTAAAAATTTATCCGAAATCGTGAAAACGACGGAGTTCCAAGTAATGAAAAACACACTGGTTTCCGGCGGAGTAGTGAAGGGTATGAATGCCAAGGGCCTGGCCTCTATGTCAAGGAAGGAAATCGAAGACCTTACAAATACCGCAATATCCTTCGGGGCGAAGGGGCTGGCATGGATGAAGGTGACGGCACAGGGGATAGAGTCGCCAATAAAGAAGTTCTTCGACGAATCAACGCTCTCTGATATATCAAAAGTTCTTGATGCGGAAGAGGGCGACCTGCTGGTGTTCGTCGCGGACAAAAAGAAAGTCGCGGACGACGTACTTGGCAGGCTCAGGCTCGAAGTGGCGAAGAGGCTTGGATTGATAGACGACACGAAGTTCAATTTCCTATGGGTTACGGACTTCCCGCAGTTCGAGTACAACGAGGACGAGAAACGATGGGAGGCGATGCATCACCCGTTCACCGCGCCGAGGCCGGAGGACGTGCCGCTTCTAACGAGCAACCCGGAAGGCGTAAGGGCGCGGGCGTATGACCTCGTTCTGAACGGAAGCGAGGTTGGCGGCGGAAGCATCCGTATACACAGGATGGCTGTTCAGTCGGCAATGTTCACAGCGCTTGGGATAGACGAGACACGGGCTAAAGAGAGATTCGGATTCCTGCTTGAAGCGCTGGAATACGGAGCGCCACCGCATGGCGGAATTGCTTTTGGACTGGACAGGCTCTCCATGATACTCACGGGCGCGGACTCCATCCGCGATGTCATAGCGTTCCCGAAGACGCAGAAGGCGACGGATCTTATGACCGATGCGCCGTCCGATGTTGACAAGGCCCAGTTAAAGGAATTGCACATTAAGCTGGACGTGTTAACATAACTTTACCACCTCGCCTTCCGGGAGAGGGGCAGGGGGTGAGGGGGCTTACGCGTATACCTTGTAATTCAGTTCCGGAAATATATTGTCCCGGTTCTCCAGGTCTTCGAGGAACTTCCTGTCTATTCTCTTTTCGTTTATCATTCCGTAGAGCGCGTTGAAGCTGTTCACGTGGTCTTTGGTGCGTTTAATCGCATACTGCACCATCGTGCCGGTCTTCATTATGAACGCCCAGTCCGAGCCCTGCGCGAGAAGAAGCTCCCTTGCCGCCTGGTTCAGCGCGCGCAGGGTCAGGCCGTCCGTGGGATTTTTCGGGTTATTGTTCCTTGCAAGCTCGACCATCCTCTGCGCCGCCTTGTGCAGGTGCCGGTATACCCAGTCGTTGGAGCCTTCCAGCCATACCTCGGCATAACCTTTGTATCCCCATGACGAAAGCGACGGCGTGGCCTTCTGGTTCTTCGGGTTTTCGTCGAGGTATTCCATCGGCGTGATTGGCCGGATGTTGTCCTGGTCGAAGTGCAGCTTTCGGAAGAGGAAGTCCAGCCACTCCGGCCCTTCAAACCACCAATGCCCGAAAAGCTCCGCGTCATAGGGGGAGACGATTATCGGCTTCCTGTCCATGATGGATTGGAGATATTCCGCCTGTTTCTCGCGGTTGAACATGAAGTTCCCGGCGTGTTCCGCCGCCTTGCCGAGCGCGCGGACGCGGACGTAAGGCTCCTTATGGTCCGTCGGGCCGGTAATCTGGTAATACTTCACGCCGAGGTTCGTCCTCACGCCGTCGCCGTGCAGGTATGGGCGAATGTAGTCGTAGTCGAGGTCGAAGCCTGCGTCCCTGTAAAAATCCCTGTAGCAGTAGTCTCCGGGATAGCCTTCCTGGGCGCTCCAGACCTGTTTGGAGGACTCAAGATCCCGTCCGAAGGCGGCAACGCCGTTCGGGCAGTATATCGGTGCAAAGACACCGTATTTGGGCCGAGGGGAACCGTACAGCACCCCGTGGCTGTCCGTGAAGAAGAACTTTATGCCGTATTGTTTGAGTATCTCTTCCAGGCCGGAATAGTAGCCGCACTCAGGGAGCCAGATGCCTCTCGGCGGGCGGCCAAGGTGCTTCTCGTAGTTCTGCGCGGCTATGGCTATCTGGGCGCGCACGGCGTTCGGGTTAAGTTCCATCAGGGGCAGAAAGCCGTGCGTGGCGGCGCAGGTGATTATTTCGAGCTTTCCCATGTCCTGAAATTTCTTGAACGCCAAGACAAGGTTCCTGCCGTATTTCGTCTCGAAGACGTATTTGCAGTTGTTGAACCGTTCCCGGTACATGCGTGCGAGCTCGTGGAACTGCGGCTGCCATCGCGTGCGCTCGACTTCGCTCTCGGATAGTTGGATAAGCCGCGTTATGTGGCGGAGGTAGCGCTCCTGGAGTAACGGGTCCGTGAGCATTGCGATGAGCGTGGGCGTCAGGCTCATCGTAAGGCGGAAGTCAACACCGTCGGCGGCGAGGGAATCGAAGACGTTTATGAGCGGGATATATGTCTCGCTTATGGCCTCGAAGAGCCAGTCTTCCTCAAGGAAATCCTCGTATTCCGGGTGTCTTACGAATGGAAGATGCGCGTGCAGAACTATAGAGAGATAACCCTTCTCCAAACCAGACACCTCTTAGCTGACCTTGGTTGACCTGCTTACTTCCGGCGTTATGCATCTTGTCTCCGCCTCGTCCGCCGAGATGGCGGAGCACTCTATAATCTGCTTCCCGTCCGGAAGGGCGAAACGGAGCGTGAAGGTGCCGTCGGGACGCAACGGCACGGGCCGCCCCTGGACGCTCACCTTCGCGTCGGGTTCGGTCGCGCCATAGACTATCAGTTCGGTGTTGAGCACGAACCAGAACGCCCTCTGCTTCTTCTTGACGGGCGACATAAGCGCAAGCGAGCCCATGCCGGGCGATGCGATGCCGAAGGGCAGTTTACCCCCGCCGGCCAGCCGCACGTCCGCCGAGGAAGCGCCGGTGAGGGCGCTTAAGCCCCCGGAAAGCGCGAAGATCCTCTCGAAATCGCTGTCCGGGACCATCCATTCCTCGTCCAGGACGTCGGAGACGGAGTCCCTTGGCGTCCGGACGGCGTTCGAGCGGGCAAGGGTTACAAACCGCCCGTCCTGCGTCTTAAGCCCCAGGTCCACGATAAACGACCTTCCGGGCATACCCGTATTTACATACCAGTTCCCGACCCTGTCGTAGATGCCTATGTCGTAATGGCCGTGGTCGTTCTGTCCGTCGAAGCGAACGTCCGTTACGTCGTATACCCGAAGCGCCAGGTATGCGTCCTCCCCGGCCCTGCCGAGATTCCCGCGTTCGATTTCCAGCTTCTTCTGGGATACCTCCCAGTAGGAATATGCCCAGTACGGGTCCCGGACAAGAAGGACAATGCGGTCGTCCCCGTAATGGTATGGGAGTTCAGAGGGCAGGCGGAACTCCTCCGGCGGCGCTCCGGTATAGAACTTGCTCTCTTCCACCTCCTGTTGCGAGCTGTTCCGGGCAGGTTGGGCGGCTTCGGCATGTTGACGGGCGGCAGACCTGCCCGTCTCCGGAGCGGACGGCGCCCGCTTCGCGCGGGGTTTAACGGCAGGAGGCGTCAAAGCGGCCTGTGCGGATTTTATAAGTTTAATGATTTCAGGCTGTTTAGCCCCTTTCCTGACACTTATTCCGAGCTTTTGGGCAAGCTCCATAAGCTCGCGTTCTTCAAGCTTTTCCAGAACAGACTTTTTCATTGATCCAGCCCCGCATTGGCTTTAAGCAGTAGATTGGTAAACAGCTGCCTACAACTTAAAAAAATATAACAAAAAAGGAACATAGTGTCAAAAAAAGGGCATTTTTATTTTGCATTGCAATTGTCATCGAATATAAATTATAATCCTGAGTATGACAAAGGCGGTTCTCTTCGACCTCGACGGGACGCTGGTGGATTCCCGGAAGGACATAGCAGTCTCCGTGAACCGGATGCTGAAGGAAATGGGTTTCCCCACGCGGGACAACGGGGAGATTTACGGCTGCATCGGCGGAGGGATACACAAGCTCGTCCTGGCGTCGTTCCCCTCGGAGTCCGTAACCGGCAAACCGGCCTCGGATCTTGTGGACGAGGGGGTCGAGAGGTTCTGGCGCATATACAAAGACCACGTCCTCGACACCACAATCCCGTATGCCGGAATACGGGAGACGCTTCTGGCGCTTTCCGGCGCTGACGGTATTAAGCTCTGCGTGGCGACGAACAAGCCCCTGACGCACGCCCGGATTATCTTGAACGGCCTTGATTTGTCAAGGCTCTTCGCCTGCGTTAAGGGATGGGTTCCCGGCCTCCCGGTAAAGCCGGACCCGGCGATACTTCTGCGCGCGCTGGGGGATCTGGGCATATCTCCCGGAGATTCCGTCATGGTGGGAGACGGCATGAACGACCTATTTGCCGCGCGCGCCGCGGGGATGAAGTGCTGTCTTGTGGGGTACGGCTACGGAGACAAAACGAAGCTTAAAGAGGCGGGGCCGGACTTCTTCGCCGAGCGTGTAGAGGACTTAAAGGAAATCATAGGATAGCCTCTCCTTCAGCCGGAGGATGTTTTCCCTCTCGTCTTCGAGGCATTTCGCGTGTTCCAGGGCAATGTCTTCGCAGGACGCGCCCTCGATGGTCTTCCCGTCCGTGCGGAAAATAACTCCGCCGTTCCAGCGCGTGCAGAAAACCTTCGCGCCGACGGCCCTCAAGTCGGCCACGGCTTCGGGCGACGGAGCAGGGTAAGCCTTTATATTACCTTCGGAAATAACCGCGTATTCGGGCCGGATTGCCGCCGCGAACTTAAGCGACATCGCCGTCCTCCCGCCGTGGTGCGGGACTTTCAAGACAGTGGACCTGAGGGGCAGGGGCGGTCTTGCGTCAAGCAGCGCCTCTTCCGCCTCATCCTGCATGTCGGCCCCAAGAAGGAACGAGACCTTCCGGTATTTTACCCTGAGCACCACCGAGCGGTCGTTCTCCAGCCAGTATACAGGCTTCCCGGAGTCCGCGACCGGACATGCGGCGTCGTTTAATACCTGGAACTGAACATTGTCTACGTTGAAGCTTCCCCTGCCCCGGAAGATTATCCGGCGGATTCCCTTCTCTATCGCAAGCGTCTGAAGCTCTCTGTAAGCGTCCGAACGCGACGCAAGACCGGACTCCCAGAGCTCGCCGACGTCGAAATTTTTTAATATGTATACCAGCCCGTTCATGTGGTCCGGGTGGGGATGCGTCAGGAGCACAGCGTCGAGCCGCCTTATCCCCCGGTTCCAGAGGTATGGCGCGACGACGGCCCTGCCCGGGTCGAGGCCGGTCGAGGCATTGAAATCCTTTCCGCCGCCATCCACCAGGATGTTTTTCCCGTCAGGCAGGGACAGAAGGCAGGAATCCCCGTGCCCCACGTCGAGGAATGACACCTCCATCTTTTTTTCATGCTCCGGCACCGCCGGGAAAAGGCCGAACGCCAGGAAAACCGCCGCGCCTGCCGCGATGGCCGTATTCCTCCTGCGCGCGCCACCTTGGCCGAAGAACTGCGTTATCTTTGCGCCCGGTCCGGATTTTTTATTTCCGCGGCTGCCCGATTCATCGGGCGGTTTTCTCCTAACAAGAAACAAAAACAACACGACATAAATTACCATGAGAAGCGGCAGCGCCGGCGCGGGCGGGCGGAGGTTGGCATGAGGCGCGGCGGCGAAGAACTCCACAACCCTGTAGAACGCGCCATAAGAAAACGATATCATACCCCGAAGCGGCAGGACGGCGGATGGATGGACGGCGGATAAAATGGCCGCCAGAAGCCCGAGCGGGATGAGTATGAAGCCGGATAACGGCATAAGTATGATATTCGCGGGCATTGATACCCACGAGAACGAGTTGAAGTATTCGGCGGCCAGGGGGGCCGTTCCGGCGGTAACGGCGAGCGTGATGACGCCGGGCAGGAAAAGGCGGCTTTTTACAACCGAAAAAAGGCCTTCGCCCCTTTTCCCGGTGTAGTCCTTGAGCTTGTTGATCGCAAGGGCCATGAACAGGACGGCGGAGTAGGAGAGCTGGAAGGAAATGGAGAAAAGGGAGGACGGGTCGATTAAAAGAACCAGCAAGGCGATCCCGGCAAGGACGTTTAAGCTGTCCCGCTCCCGGTCGAGGATAACGGACGAAAGAAAGACCGTTATCATAAGGATGGAGCGCACGGTCGATACGTGCATACCGGCAAGGAGCGCGTACGCCATCGCGGCAGGTATCGCGGCCAGGGCCGCGGCCTTGTTCCTGTCCATTAGCAGGCTGAACCGAAGCGCGAGGCGGTATGGGATGATATACGAAACGGCGATGACAAGCCCGAACACAAGCGAGGCGAGCAGCGCCACGTGCGCGCCGGATACGACCAGCAGGTGCGAGGCCCCGGACGCGGAGAACTCATCCCGCATCCCGTCCGATACCGCGCCCTCGTCCCCCAGCACCATGGCGTTGAAAAGCGCCGCCTGCTCCGGGGGAAGGTTAGCAATGGCAAGCCTCGACAGCCTCAGCCGGAAGGCGTAAAGACCTGAGAGCATACCGCGTCCGCGGGCGATTATGGAAATATCCCCCGGGTTTGCATACCCTTCCGCGTCCCGGCACTCGTCTTCGTCGTAGCGGCCACGGTCGAACTCCCCGAAGTTCCTGAAGCCCCCCGGTTTCTCCAGGGAGATAACCCCGGACACAATGTCCCCATAGCGGACGCCCGTGCCGGTTCCTTTAATCGCGAGGAGTATAAGACCTTTTCTTCCGGGGAATGGCGCCGGCGCGGACGGCTCCACAACAAGCCGGGTAAACCCGCCGCTTTCCTCAGGCGGACGCACGACCGCCGCCGTGAGGCGGATGGGGCCCTTTCCCGCAAGTCCGGCGGAGACGGAAGGGGCGCCGGGGCCGTAGAGGTAAAACGATGCGAAACCGGCCAGAAAAAACAGGGCCGCGATAATCGTTATCCGTGCCCGTGATTTATAAAACGATTTTGAAACGAGGGAAAATACTAAAAGAGAGATTGCCGAGAGCGCCGAGACGGTATAGGGAAGATATTCAAAACCTTTCGCCGCGGCTATGCCGCAGGCCAGGGCGGCGGCGGGGACAAGGAGTGGCCGGGATGCGTGTTTGCGGGTCGTGGAACTCATCGTAGCCGTGGAACTGAATTAACCGCGGATAAATCCAGGAACTGCTGTCAGGCTTGTTTCAACGGCACCTCGCGGAGCGCCATTGCGAGATGATAGGCGCTTTCAAACCTCCCGGACGGGTCTTTCTCGAGGCATTTCAGGATTATCTCGTTTAACTTCCCCGGAATTTCCGGCCTTATCCGGACAGGCGGCACGGGCTGGGTGTGGATGTGCTGATATGCCGCGTCTCCGTCCGAAAACGGGTGTTTCCCGGCGGCCAGTTCGTAGAGGACGAGGCCAAGCGAGTAGATGTCCGTGGTGGGGGCGAGTTTTTTGCCCTGCAACTGTTCCGGAGACATGTACATTACCGTGCCGCTTATGGAACCTGCGTCCGTAATGGTCTCTTCTCCGGGGCTTTTTGCCAGCCCGAAGTCCATTATCTTTACCACGTTCTGCTTGCTTATCATAATGTTGCTGGGCTTTATGTCGCGGTGTATTATGCCCTTCTTGTGCGCGTAATCCAGCCCCTGGCAGCACTGGTAGATAATCTTGAGGGTCTTGTTAAGCGGCAGGCTCTCCACCATTGTCTGGAGCTTCTTCAGGGTTACGCCTTCCACGTATTCCATCGTTATAAAGCTTCTGCCGCCGGCCTGCTGGAAGTCATAAAGCGTAACAATGTTCTGGCTCTGGAGCTGGGCCGCAGAGCGGGCCTCGGCGGAGAAGCGCATAATGGCCTTTGGGTTTTCGCTGATGCTCTTTGGCAGGAGCTTTATGGCTATTACGCGGTTTAAGGTATTGTCCATAGCCTTGTAGACGACGCCCATCCCACCCCGGCCTATCTCCTGGAGGATTGTGTATCTCCTAGCGGAGTCCGATGTCGCCGAGGACGGCCTGACGTCCGCCGGCTTTCCAGCGCCGGAGCTTGCGGGACGGGACATGCCGGCCTGCGATGCCCCGGCCTGGGCCTCGCATCTCTTAGCGCGCTCCTCGACGTCCTTGTATGCGATGTCAACAAGCTGTATCTTCTTGTACATCCCCAGTGCTTCCCTGAACTTCCCGTCGGATTCGTATATCGTGGCCAGGCCGTAGAAATAGCCAACGTTTTCCTCGTCCGGCTCGGACTGGCCGATTGCGATTATGTATTTCTGCTCCGCGACGTCGAGCTTTCCCTGCTCGCGCAGGATGTCCGCCATCCTGCCGCAGGCGTTCAGGTATCCGGGGTCGCCCTGGCGCACCTTCTGAAGAGACGAGAACTCCTTCGCCGGGAGGTTGGCCTTCCTGTACATCTCCGCCGCCGCGAAATACTCCCCGGCGGCCTCGACCATGGACGACGCCTTTACGACATCCCCAAGGTTCATGTAGAGTTCGGCGGCAATCTTGAAATCTCCGTTTTTCTCGTAGGCCTGGGCGGCCTTGAGGTCTTCCCCCGCCTTCTCGAACATCGCCGCCGCGTCGTAATATTCGCGCTGGCGCATGTAGCATTCCCCGGCCTTGGCATATTCGCCGGCGCCGTTATAAAGCTCCGCCGCCTTGACGAAATCTCCGGACTCCGCAAGCATGTCCGCCGCCGCCGCGTAGTTGCCGTCAGCGAAATATTTGTCCGACATAAGCTCCGCTGCCCGGCGGGTATTTCCAAGTTCGCGGAATATCTCGGCGGATTTCTCGTAGAGCTTCCCGGACTCGAAAAGCTCCGCGGCCCTGGTCTTGTCTCCGGCCAGGAGAGCGCACTCCGCGGCCTCGATATACTCCTTAACGCGGGCGTAGCACTCCACCGCCTTCGGGTACTGCCCTATTTCGCGGTAATACTGCCCCGCCTTTATCGAATACTGATTGTATTTCTCTATATTGGCGACGTTCATCTCCTTGGAAGACGTCGTCTCGACAAAGGCGCGGTCGTAATACATGGCGGCCTTGTCGAGGTTCCCGGCCTTCTCGAAATGCATGGCGGCAAATAACGTATGCCCCGCCTCCTCGAAAAGCCGGGCCGCCTCCGAGTGCATCTCCGCCTTTTCGTAGGCCTCGGCCGCCAGGATGGGTTTGCCCGCCTTTCTGAAGACCTCCGCAGCCTGGGCGTATTTTTCCTGTTTCATCAGGGCCTCGGCGTGCCAGGAATGCTCTCCGGCCCTCTCGTAGAGTTCTATCGCCTGGTCTACCTTGCCCAGCTTCTCGTAAATCTGCCCTGCCTTGGCGATAAGGCCGCCCTTCTCAAGCACCTTGGCGGCCATGACGTCTTCGTGCAGAGACATATACAGATCCGCCGCGCGGTCAAACTGTTTTTTGCCGGCCAGTTTCCTGGCCTGGGAATACATCTTTCTCTTCTCGATGGACATGCTGAGCGATGAGCCGTGGAACCTGCTCATTATGAAGCGGTATGTTCTGGAGATTATGAACTTCAGTATGATATAGAAAAGCCAGAGCGTGAACGCCGCGATGAACAGATAGGCCCAGGACGGGATGGCGGTAAAGATGTCTCTAAGGATGCGGATGTGGTAAAACTGGATTATGTAGACATTTTTTATGAGCTGCATTACTGCGAAGAAAAGTTCTTTCAGCTCGTGGAGATGCAGGTCTTTTGCAAGCATAAGGCTCTCGTAACGATGATTCTCTTAAAGGTTGCTACCCCCGTGAAAACGAGGGCTTAAGCCGACTTTTAAAGTCCCTGGATTCACGCTTTCGCGGGAATGACGGTCAAAATTGACGTTACCCCAGCTCCTTCTGCACCGCGCTGGCCAGGTCGTGAACCATGTCTTCGATAAAGGCCTTGTCGCTCCCTTCGGCCATTATGCGGAGCTTGGGCTCGGTACCGGAATATCTTATCAGGATTCTACCCGTCCCGTCAAGAGAAGCCTCGGCTCTCCTCACTTTTTCGGCCAGCGTGGGGACGTCCTTTATTTCCTTTTTTTCACGCACAGTTACATTGACAAGCACCTGCGGGTAGGTGGTCATTACCTTGCCCAGGGCGGATAGTTTCCGGCCTTTGCGTTTCATTATCGAGAGCACCTGGAGCGCGGTTATTATGCCGTCGCCGGTGGTGTTGTAGTCCATGAAAACCACATGGCCGGACTGCTCTCCGCCGAGGTTATAGCCTCCCCTAAGCATCTCTTCCACCACGTAACGGTCCCCCACGGCGGTCCTCAGGAGCTTTATTCCGTCCCCCTTGAGCGCCATTTCAAGCCCGAGGTTGCTCATAACCGTGGCGACGACGGTATTTTTTGCGAGGCATCTTCGCTTTTTCATGTCGATTGCGCACAGGGCCAATACCTTGTCGCCGTCGAAATCCCGGCCCTTTTCGTCGCAGAATATGACGCGGTCGGCGTCTCCGTCGTGCGCTATGCCGATGTCCGCGCCCTGCTCCACGACGGCGTTCCGGATTATCTCCGGATGAAGCGAGCCGCATCCGGCGTTTATGTTGGAGCCGTTCGGTTTGTCGTTCAGCACATACACCTCGGCCCCAAGCTCTTTCAATACACGCGGAGTAACCTTATATGCCGCGCCGTTGGCGCAGTCCGCCACAACCTTCAGGCCCTCAAGTGTCATTCCTTTCGGGAAGGTGCTCTTGGCGAACTCGATATAGCGTCCGACCGCGTCGTCCACCCTGAAGGCCTTGCCGACCTCCTCGGCTGTCGGGCGTATGTGGTCTATCCCGCCGGAGGTGATAAGCTCCTCGATTCTGTCCTCCACGTCGTCCGGAAGCTTCAGCCCGTCGCGGGAAAAAAACTTGATGCCGTTGTCCTCGTACGGGTTGTGCGAGGCGGATATGACCACGCCTGCGTCCGCCCGCAGGCTCCGCGTTATGAACGCTATGCCCGGAGTGGGGAGCGGCCCCACGAGTAGGACGTCCATACCCATCGAGCATATGCCGGATGTGAGAGCGGACTCCAGCATGTATCCGGAGAGACGGGTATCCTTGCCTATGACTATCCTGTGCCTGGCGCGGCTGTTCCTGAAGACATAGGCCGCCGCACGGCCAAGCTTCATGGCCATCTCCGTAGTCATGGGGTGGATGTTCGCGACCCCCCTTACGCCGTCCGTGCCGAAAAGTTTTCTCACTTTACCCCTTTAACGGCGCCGCCGGCTGACCGGCTGCCTGTCCCTTGAAACGGTTATGATTATCTCGGCGCTGTCGTCGTAAAGCCTGACGTTTTCGCCGCCTCCTTCTTCGGGAGATACGAGCGAAACCATCTTTTCGACCTTGCCGGTTATCCCGCTTATGTCGATTCTCTCCGTCCGTATATCCTCAAGCTTCCTGACGAGGTTCTCGGGCCCCTCGACCGTGACGGAATCAGGGTTGGCCTCCACCTTGCGGATGTGGTAACCGTTCGGAAGCCGGCCTGAGAGTTCCGCCCTTACCGGCAGGACTTTCCTGGCAAGCTTCTCCAGCCTCAGCCGCACCTCGGTGGGACTTACGCTTTTTACCTTGACATTACCCGGAGCGCGGACGTTGGACGGGGTCAGGGTATATACGGAATCGCCGGGATTGGCGCCTGCGAGGCTTATGAAGGCGGCGAAATCCCGCGCCGTAAGCCTCCTTAAGAAAGTCTCGCGCGTCTGCACCCGGACATCCACAAGCCCCGGCACGTTCCCGACCACGGCCATTCTGTTAGGTATGTCCCTAAGCTCAAGCGGCACCATAAAGTTGACTTCCGAGGTTCCGCGCGTGGAGACATGTAGCCATAATATTATCGCGCATACGAGCGAGAATATCTTTATGACGATATTGTCGAATATCAGATGCCTTAATCGCTGAATCATGGTTACGGCCCGGTTGACAGGGGCCGGACATCGTGCCGGTCCCGTATCAGCATGGTTTCAGATTATATATTTCCTGATTATTTCCTGGTTTTCCGGAACATCCTTCAGGATGACCACGGCGGTCTTGTCCTTGTAAACCATCTTCCACTTCCCGGTCGCCAGCAGGACATGCACTATCGGCTCGCGCGGGTAGACAATCACCCAGTTCACATTATATTTTTCAAGAAGCTTTTCGTATCCGGATCTCCCGTCCATCATCTTCAAGTAATCGCGCATCATGGGCAGACCGTACCAGTTGCCGTCAAGGAAGACCTTGTAGCGCGGATACGCCCTGTAATCAATGTAGCCGCCCCAGCCGAAGTCGTTGAGCATGTTGCCCTTTATGTTGTTATCCAGCACAAAGTTTACGGCATTTACCGGGACTACCTTGGTGTTGAAGCGCATGTTCATTACCTTCGTGTTCATGACCTTCCCTCCGTTGGCCGCTATGGCGAAGGTTATGGCCAGGCAGGCAATTATCGGAAGGCGCCATGCGGGCCGCATCTCGAGCGCGGCCATGTTCTCTCCGGCCTTTTTAAGCCGCTGTCCCATCCTCTCCAATATTTTTGAGTCCCTTGCGCCGGCCCGGATGCGCGAGAGCGCGTCCTCAAGCCTTGCCGCCGCAATCGGTGTAACCACCAGGGCAAAGAGCGGCAAGAACCTCATCGCGAAAAGCGACATATGGGCAAGAAGGAGTATAATCGCCCCCTCGAACAGGTCCGGCTTTTTTTCGGCGATTACAAATATCGCGCCCGATACCAGGAGCATAAGCTCGGCCGGCAATTCGTAGTGGAAGTTCGGGGATTGAAACTCCCATATATGATTCACCAGGAACTTGTTGCCGACAAGGCGGAATGGCAGGGTCAGGAGCCCCGTGCCGTAAGGGTTTATGCAGGCGGCCGCGACGCATAGCGCAAGGATAAGCCAAAGCTTCACGGCCTTCGTCCGGTAGCCGCGCCTGTCGCCCGTGGATATTACGGACAGGAGCTGGTTCCCGCCCGCGTAAACGGCAATGAAGAATATCCCGAGGATATAACCCCCGTGCAGATTGACCCACAGTATGGTAAGCAGGGGCAGAAGGAGCAGGCGGTCCTTTCCGCCGCGCTGATAGGTGTCGAGTATTGCAAAGAAGGCGAGCGTCATCGGGAAGGAAAAGATATGCGGCCTCGCCAGCCAGTGAATGGCGGTGACCATAGCCGCGAGGATGGTGAAAATTGCTGCCGATACCGGATTCACGCCCCTGTGCAGCATGAACCTGTAAAGGGACACAATAGTCAGGGTTATGACGGATATGGTGAGCAGCACAACCCCGTTCAGCCCCATCGCCTTATAAAAAAGGGCCATCAGTACCTCAGACAGCCATTCAAAGTCCTGCCAGTGCGCGCCGCTCATGGTGTAATAATACGGATAGGCATGGGGGAACGCGTGGGTGGCGAGTGTTCTTTCGCCGTTTATTATATGCCAGCCGGTGTCGCCGTCGATGAGCAGCCACGAGCCGTGGAGGAGCATAAACAAAAAGAACATCAGGAATAATATAACGCTGATAGGCGGGAGCATCCTCGGTATTCTTCCGTCTGCTGCTCCTAACCTGCCGGAAAAAGACATTTGCGATCCTCCCTTCATTTCTTCTTCGTGGTCTTGAAGATCCCCGTGAGGGCGCGCCTGAGCGTTACGGCGTCGAGATCGCGGACGAGCCTTCCGCCCTGCACGACGGATATCGTCCCGGTCTCCTCGGAGACGACTATGACGAAGGCGTCCGTCTCCTCCGTCAGGCCCAAGGCCGCCCTGTGGCGCGTGCCGAGCTCCTTTGCCACCGACGGGCTCATGGAAAGCGGCAGAAAGCAGCCCGCCGCGGCAATCCTGCCCTCCTGCACCACTACCGCGCCGTCGTGCAGGGGCGATGTCGGGTGAAATATGCTGAGGAGCAGTTCCTTGCTTACCTTAGCCTCAAGCGGCGTGCCCATGTCGATTATGTTTTTTAAGTCCGTCTCCCGCTCAAGGACTATAAGCGCGCCTATGCGCCTGTTGGCGAGCGATACCGCCGCCTTGACAATCTCGTCGAGGAACTTAGATGATTCTATCGGCGAGAGCGACGAAAAGAGCGTGTTTTCCCCCATGCGCGCAAGCGCGCGCCGAAGCTCCGGCTGGAATAGGACCAGGACTACGAGGACTATCTGCGTCATGAAGCTCTGGACGAGCCAGTTCAGGGTATAAAGCCCCACCCAGCGCGAGAATATCAGCGCGAGCAGGATTATCCCCATGCCGAACATCATCTGCACCGCCCGCGTCCCCTTGATAAGGAGGAACACGCGATAGAGTATGAACGCGACGACGAGGATGTCCAGCACATCCCATACGCGGATGTCCCTTATTGCCTCAAGCATAAAGCTCCGTGTTAATACGCCCGCAGTATCGCGTCGGCGACATCCGCCGCCCGGCGGACGGCCTTGACATCGTGCGCGCGGATGATGTTCGCGCCGCCGGCAATCCCCAGTACCGATGCGGAGATAGTGCCCTCCAGCCTGTCCGAAACTGGCGCCCCGCCGGTCAGTTTTCCTATGAAAGCCTTCCTCGAAACCCCCAAAACCACCGGATAACCGAACCCCGCTATTTCGCCCAGCCTTGCAATAAGCTCCAGATTATGCTCAAGCGTTTTCCCGAAGCCTATGCCGGGGTCGATTAATATTTTATCCGCCGGGACTCCGGCCGCAAGCGCCATGTCGATGCCGGCCTTTAAATATCCTTTTACTTCCCCCAGAAGGTCGTCATATCGCGGCTCGGCCTGCATGCCGGCGGGTGTTCCCTTTATGTGCATGATAACGACCGCAGCGCCGGTTTTCGCCGCAACTCCGGCCATTTTCGGGTCGAACCGAAGACCGCTTATGTCGTTTATTATGGACGCCCCGGCTTTGATTGCGGCCAGCGCCGTTGCGGATTTGAAGGTGTCTATCGAAACGGGGATTGCGGAGCGCTTTCTAATCCCCTCTATAACCGGCAGGACACGGGCGATTTCTTCTTCCTGCGAAACGGCCCCCGCCCCCGGCCTTGTGGACTCCCCGCCTATGTCGAGTATGTCCGCGCCCTCTTCGGCCATCCTGAGCGCGGCCTCTATAGCGCTGGAATAATCCGGGCGGAAAGCCGGCGCGCCTGAAGCTGCTCCACCGTGGGCGGCGCACCCTGCAAGGTTGTTTAAAACCCCGTCCCCGCGGCCCCCGAACCTGCCCCCGTCGGAGAAGGAATCGGGCGTGATGTTTATGATGCCCATGACGCGCGTCCTTGAGAGGTCGAGGACGCCGTCTTTTGTCCGGAGGCTGGGTCTGGCTACTGCCGAGGCGCCGCGGTCCATCAGCCTTCCGTCTCTTTTACGCCCCCTTCGTTGTCGGGGGCGAATACCGCGCCGTCCTTCTCGCTCGTCTTCTCGTCCGGGGTGGGATTGGCTATGGCTATCCCGACCGAGGCCAGGATTGCGGTTATCTCCTTGCCGTCGAGGGTTTCCTTCTCGAGCAGGGCATCGGCTATTGCGTTCAGGCCGCGGATGTTCTCCTGGATAAGAGACTTGGAATTTCCGTAGGCTTCAAGGACAAGCTTCCTTACCTCGTGGTCTATCTCCACGGCGGTGTGCTCGCTGTAGTCTCTGTGCTGCGCAATCTCCCGGCCAAGGAATATCTGTTCTTCCTTCTTGCCGAAGGTAAGCGGCCCGAGCTTGTCGCTCATGCCCCATTCGCAGACCATCTTCCGGGCAAGTTCCGTCGCGCGTTCGATGTCGTTGCCCGCGCCGGTGGTCATGTGCCCCAGGGACAGCTCCTCGGCCACGCGCCCGCCCAGGAGCACGATAAGCTGGGAGAGCAGGTAGTCCCGGTCGTAGGTGTAGCGCTCGTCCACGGGAAGCTGCTGCGTAAGGCCCAGCGCCCGCCCGCGCGGTATGATGGTGACCTTGTGAATCGGGTCCGTGCGCGGCGTGAGGAGCGCGGAGAGCGTATGGCCGGCCTCGTGGTAGGCGGTATTTTTCTTTTCTTCGTCGGAGAGCACGAGGCTTTTTCGTTCTATGCCCATCATTACCTTGTCCTTGGCGTGCTCGAAGTCTATCATGAAGACCTTGTCCTTGTTCTCCCTTGCCGCAAGGAGCGCCGCCTCGTTCACGAGGTTCGCAAGGTCGGCCCCGGCAAAACCGGGCGTCCCGCGGGCGATGACGTCGAGGTCTACGTCCGTATCGAGCGGCACCTTGCGTGTATGCACCTGGAGTATGCCTACGCGGCCCCTTATGTCCGGGCGCGGGACGACGACCTGGCGGTCGAACCGGCCGGGCCTCAAGAGCGCCGGGTCGAGGACGTCCGGCCTGTTCGTGGCGGAGATGAGGATTACGCCCTCGTTGGACTCGAACCCGTCCATTTCCACCAGCAGCTGGTTCAGCGTCTGTTCCCGCTCGTCGTGCCCGCCGCCAAGCCCGGCGCCTCGATGACGTCCGACGGCGTCGAGCTCGTCTATGAAGATTATGCACGGGGCGTTCTTCTTGCCCTGCTCGAAGAGGTCGCGCACGCGCGATGCCCCGACACCGACGAACATCTCGACGAAGTCCGAGCCGGATATGGAGAAGAAAGGCACATCCGCCTCGCCTGCGATGGCCTTTGCGAGAAGCGTCTTGCCGGTTCCGGGAGGGCCTACAAGCAGGACGCCCTTAGGTATGCGGCCACCGAGCCTCTGGAACTTCTGCGGGTCTTTAAGGTATTCGATTATCTCGTGGAGCTCCTCCTTGGGCTCCTCTATGCCGGCCACGTCGGCAAACGTCACCTTCTTTGTGCTCTCGGTCAGGAGCTTTGCACGGCTCTTGCCGAAGGCCATGGCCTTGTTGCCGCCCATCTGCATCTGCCGCATGATGAATATCCAGAAGAATATCATCAGGACAATAGGCCCCCAGAAGAACAGAATCTGGGAATACCACGGGTTGCTCTCGACTTTCTTTGCCGTTATCTGCACGCCCTTTGACTGGAGAAGCGGGATAAGCTGGGGGTCTTTCGGGGCAAACGTCTTGAATTCCTCGTTGTTTTTAAGCTTCCCGGCGATGTCTATGCCCTGCTCGTTTTCCTTCATTACAACGCCGGTTACGTTCCCGCTCTCTACCTGCGCGATAAAATTCGAGTATATCAGCGCCGTTTCCTGCTTCTGGGGAGAAGAGAAGAGGTGGTATATCAGCACCATCGTTAGGATGAGGACAAGTATCAGGGCAATATTTTTGATGTTCGAGTTCATTAACCCTCCGTCGAATTACACGATTTAACAATAAAATATAACATATTGCGAATGCATAAACAATACAAAACAGGACGCCTTTTAGGTTGACAGTTCCTTTTGGTTATAGTAAATTGCTCCGGTCAGGTTAAACGAGAAACTAATACGGGGCAATAAGGTTATATCATTGCGAAGATTGAGTCTTGGCCTGCCTGTAAAATTCGCCCTGGTTGGCGCGGCAATCGGCGCCACCGGTTTACTGTTTTATTCCCTTATCAACGCATTTCTCCCGTCCATCCGCATCGACAGCCCGCCTGTTTTCAGGCTCTATCTTCTTGGCGCAGTGGTTGTTTTTGCCTTTACCGGGGCCGTGACCGGGCAGGTGTGCTATGACGACCACAGGAAGAAAAAAGAGGTAATACAAAGAAACCGCGAGCTTTCCGCGATCAACTCCATATCCAGGATAATCTCAAAAAACAAAGACCAGGGAAAGATGCTGGAAGAAACCCTGGGAGAGGTGATAAACCTGCATTTCCTTGACGTTATGAAAAAAGGGGTTATCTTCCTCGTGGAAGGGCAAGGGCTTCGGATGGCCGCGTCGTTGAACCTGGACCCCGAGCTGACCGAAGAGGAAGAATGCATCCCCCTGGGGCACTGCCTGTGCGGCAAGGCCGCCCTGGGAGGAAAGAGCATAATCTCGCGCAACTGCATGGACGACCCGGACCATACCACGAGCTACAACGGCATGAAGGCCCACGGGCATATAATAGTGCCGATAAAGTCCGAAGACGCCGTCCTTGGGGTTATGAATTTCTATCTGCCGCCGAACATCCTGCCTTCCGCGTCGGACATGCGCATTCTTAAGGGCGTGGCGCGCCAGATCTCGGTAGCCTTACAGAACAACAGGCTAATATCCGACCTCGAAAGCCTCTCGATGAACATCATCCATGCCCTGTCTTCCGCCATCGACGCGAAAAGCCACTGGACGAAAGGCCATTCCGAGCGGGTATCCGAGTATGCGGCGTCGATAGGCGAGCGGCTGGGGATGGACCAGAGGTCGATAGAGCGGATACGCCTGGCCGGTCTTCTGCACGACATCGGCAAAATAGGCACCTACGACACGCTCCTCGAAAAGACGGAAAAACTTACTCCCGAGGACATTGAACTTATAAAAAAACATCCCGACAAGGGCTGCGAAATCCTCTCGCCCATAAAGGAGCTTGCCGACATCCTGCCCGCGGTGCGCCATCACCACGAACGCTGGGACGGCAGAGGTTATCCGGCCGGCCTCAAGGAGGGCGACATACCGCTCATGGCGCGAGCGCTGGCAGTTGCAGACTCGTTCGACACAATGACGTACGACAGGCCCTACAGGCCGTCAATAGGCGTGGATAACGCGATACAGGAGATGAAATACTGCGCCGGAAGCCAGTTCGACCCGGAGATAGTGAAGGTTTTCCTCGAAATATGCTGCGCGAAGCGTAGCTCGCATGTGGCGGAGGGCGCGGATGAGAGAAGTGAGAGAAAGGACACGGGCGAGTAAGACGGGAGTGACATTCTCCTTGAGAATGCCCCTACCCGTCACCCTGCGCCTGACGGAGCCTGTCCCGGCATAACCGGTGCCGGGCGCAATAAATTACGCCTCTAAAGTGTGGGCAGCCGGCGAGGTAATGATAACACGGTTTCAATCAGCCCGCGCGCCGTCGGCTCTGTCATAATTATTTTTATTCCCGTCTCCCGCTCGACGTCCTTTGGCGTCAGGTCGTCGAGGAACACGCCCGCGCCGTCGCGCATGGCAATGGCGGGGATTATTGCCGCGTCGGCCTTCCTGCCCTTCAGGGCCGCTATTATGTCCCCGCCGGACAGAAGCCCGGCGACCGTCACCTTCCCGCCGAATAAATTGTTCTTTACCGGCAGGACGGAAAGTTTCAGGCCGTTCATCGTCTCGATTTCCTTTGCGATGGTTTTCAGAATCGGCGCAAAAGATTTGCCGGTTATGAGGATTATCTTCCTGACTCCATAACGCCCCCCTGTCCCCCCTCTTATCTTGAGAGGGGGGTAACGGTGGATTCTTCGCTGTCGCTCGGAATTACAGGCAATGGAGGCGCCTCTTTTCCCAATCTGCTTAAACTCGTCCAGAAAATCCCGCGTCAGCCCGACACCGTTGTCGAACTGAGGGTAGCCGTCGTATTCCCCGGCCTTCGGGAAATCCCGCCCGGCCTTCAGATAAAATTCGTCCGACGGATATACGAAACTTACGCCGAATTTCCTTCTGCACTTCTTCCTGAGCGGCTCCAACCCGTCGAGGAGGCGCGCGGCCTCCCTTTTCGTGAACGTCCGGAGCGGATAGAGCCTTTCCCTGTGCCTTGTAAGCCCCACGGGAACTACCGCAATAGACTGCACGCCGGGATAAAAAACCGCCATATCCTCCACCGTCCTGACAAGCGCCGCGCCGTCGTTTATCCCCGGAGCGACAACCGCCTGCGTATGAAGGACTATGCCGCCTTCCGTCAGTTTCTTTATGCCGTCGAGAATGGATGGGGCCTTGCAGTTCCCGAGCAGGAAGCGGCGGAGGCCGTCGTCCGTGGCGTGGACGGAGACGTAAAGCGGCGAGAGGCGCTCGCGGATTATACGCTCGTAATCCACGTCCTTCAGCGTCGTAAGCGTGATGTAGTTGCCGTACAGGAAGCTGTGGAGATAATCCTCGTCCTTAACATAAAGGGTCCGCCTCAGGCCCTTCGGCATCTGCTCCACGAAACAGAACACGCACCGGTTGTTGCAGGAGCGCACCTTCATCGGGGCGGGGATAATCCCCAGGTCGTCGTCCTCGTCTTTTTCAATCTCTATCTCGACTTCACCGCCGGACTTCTTCCCGACCAGCAGGACGACTTCCTCCGAGGCGATAAGATAGCGGTACGCGAGGTAGTCGGGCACGGGCGCGGAGTTTATGGAGATTATCCTGTCCCCCTCCCCTATTCCGACATCAAGAGCCGTGCCGCCCGCCTCCACGCCGATGATTTTAAGACCCTTGACCATATTTTACGGCTTGCCCGTATAAAACTTCGATTCCCAGTAGCTCGTAACGAAACCCGCCAGAAAGACCTTTATGACCGCGGCTATCGGCACGGCCAGCAGTATCCCCACGAAGCCGAACAGCTTCCCAAGCACAAGGAGCGAGAGGATAATGATAAGCGGATGCAGCCCGAGCCTGTGCCCGATTACCTTCGGCGTGATGATATAACCTTCCATCGCCTGGACAAATGCCATTATGCCTACAACTATAAGCGGGTGGAGTATATCGTGATACTTGAGGAGCGCGAGGACGACGGCGGTGAGGCCCGCCACGGTCGTGCCGAGATACGGCACGAGGTTTAGAATGCCCCCGCCCATTCCGACGAGCACGGACATGTCCACGCCCGCGAAATAGAAGCCCGCGCAATACATCGCGCCCATTATCAGCGCCACGAGGAGCTGTCCCTTGACGAAGTCCCTCAGAACCGCCTCCACCTCGCCAAGCTTCCCGACGATATATTCACGATACCCCTCCGGCATCATCGCGAGCGCGTTCTGCTTCATGTCGTTCCAGGACATAAGCAGGTATATCATGAATATCGGTATCAGGAACAGCGCCAGGATAAGGAAGAAGACATTGAGCGTCCCGGCGACGATGCCGAGGACATGCCCGAACGCCGACGCGAAGGACTCCGGCGAGAGATTCGAGACCTGCGCCTTAAGCTTTCCGATGAGCGTGTTGAAATCATACGCCGGCCCAAGTCCAAGCGCGCGGCTGATGTACGGGAAATACTCGTTTTTGAACGTGTAGATATACGCCGGGATGTTGTTCACGAGTTGCGTGATTTCCCTCATCAGGACATATACCGCCCCGAACAGGACCCCGGCAAGGGCGGCGAAGAGCAAAACGGAGAAAATGGCCGCGCCGGCGCCTCTCGGCACGCCGCGCCTTTCGAGGAAGCGCACGGCCGGGTTCAGTATGTATGCAAAAAGAAGCGCCAGGACGAACGGGGTTATGGAAGCGCCGAGCGCCCACGCGAGCATGAAAAAAAGGGCCAGGAAGATGAATACCGCGAGGTCAGCCTGCCAGATTATCTTTTTTACCATGTATGATCCTGAAACCCCGGATGATGTAATGCAGTCCCGATGCGGCCAGGAGCATGGCCGCAGGCCATAAAAGATATTCCGTCAGGGCGGGCCCGCGTCCCGTATACAGCCCGGCGAGGGCGGCCATAATCAGCACTATGAGCATGAACGTCGTAAGCTTCCCGAGCGCTGTGGGCCGGAGGGACTCCCGGGAGCCGAACCTGCTAAGATACAGCCATCCGGCGACAATCGCCGCGTCCCTTGCTATCACCGCTCCCGCGAGCCAGAGCGGAAGCCTGCCCGTCAGGGCCAGGGCGACGAACGCCGTGAGGACGAGGAGCTTGTCCGCAAGCGGGTCGAGCAGCGCGCCCAGGCTGGTCTTTTTGTTCATCATCCGGGCAATGGCGCCGTCGATTGCGTCCGTCAGCCCGGCAACGATGAAAACGCCGATGGCGAGGCCGTACCTGTTCTGGATAAGAAAGGCGAGGAAGACCGGGACAAGCGCGATTCTCAAGAGGGTAATGATGTTCGGCAGGTTCATGAGTTTCCGCCGCCCGTTGTTTACCGGTCCGTATCGCCGCCTTTATAGAACTGCCGCTCGTAGAGCCTGTGCCAGGCCGTGAACTTCCCGTCCTGGACGTCCTTGTCCGCGAACTCGGCCAGGCCCTGTAGCTTCGCGTCGAGGTTGTCCGCGTAGTGCAGTATCATGGCCTCCATGCACATCGGCATCTTGGGCGAGCCGTATTCGAGACTGCCGTGATGGGATATTACCATGTGCATGAGCAGGTCAGCTTTTTCCCTGTCTATGTTTTTTATCCCGTCCAGCCTATCCTTGAGGGCCATAAGCCCGAGCGTCACATGCCCGATGAGCCTGCCGCGGAAGGTGTAATCGAACCCCGCGCCGGGAGAGAGTTCCTCTATCTTGCCGATGTCGTGCAGGAAGGCCCCCGCGACGAGGAGGTCTTTGTCTGTCATAGAGGCGACCAGCGGGTCGGAGGCGCTATATTCCTCGAATATCAGCCTCACGAGCCGCACGACCTTCAGCGTGTGCTGGAGCAGTCCTCCGGCGAATACATGGTGCATTCCCTTGGCCGCCGGGGCTTTCTTGAACGCGTCCATGAACGCGGAATCGTCAAGGAAACCCTGCATGAGTTCCCTTAACCAGCCCGTCCCTACGCCCTGCGCCGCCGCCTTAAGCTCCGAGAGCATGGCCTCGACGTCCCTGTCCGTCGTCGGCAGAATTCGGGACAGGTACTCGTCCGGCGCCTGAACCTTCTTTATGTCCCTGACTGTCAGCTGTAGGCTGCCGTTATACGAGCCCGCCTCGGCCCGGACGGCCACAATATCGCCCTTTTCAAACTTCAGCGCAAGGGCCTCGGCATTGTCCCAGGCTACGGACTCGACGCTCCCGGTCTTGTCCGCCAGCCGAAAAGAAAGAAACGGCTTCCCCGCCCTTGTCTTTTTGAGCTGCTTTTCCGTTGCGGCAAATACGGACTCAATCCTCTCGCCCTCCGACAGCTCGTTTATATATTTCATACGCCCGAGTATATTTGTATCTATTTACCCTGTCAAGGAAATTTCATTTCTCACGCCCCCGGAACATGCCCCTTATCCCGGCAAAAGTCCTAAGCCCGAACATCGCGCGGTCTATCAGGTGTATAAAACCTTCGAGCTTCTCCAGACGTTCCGCCATGAACTTAAGCTCCGGGGCTTTTTCCTCGTCATAGCGGTATTCCACATACGCGCGCTGGTCGCAGATCTCCTGGAGGGCCGATCCCATTTCCTTTTCGCGGCGCTCCTTCAGGACGGTTTGCAGTATCCGGAAGAAATCCGCCTCCGCCTCGAAGCACTTATCCCGCCCCGGCGACTGCGCGGATTCCTTCACTGCGCCCAGCCTTTTCAACAGGTTAAGCTTGGCTTCCACCGCCTGCGCGTCGGCGCTTAAGCTCTCTGCCAGCCCTGTCAGGCAGAGCGGCGCCCGCGAAAGGAAAAGGAAACCCCAGATGCGCGCCTCAAGGGGGTCGATTCCCCAAAACCCTATTGCCACGGCCAAGGCATCGACGGCCTTGTCGCGGGCTTCTCTTATATCCCTGTCCATATCTCAAAATATAGCACAAATTTACCCTTATTTCTCAAATAGTTGCAAAACGGGGCCTTGCTTATCGATAAATATCGCGATTGTATATTTGACAAACCCAAGCGGGAAGGGAATAGGAGCGAATTCTAACAGATATAGAAGAAATTACCCTTGCTTACCTTTTTTTTCTTTTTGTTTTTTAGGACTTACGCGCTTTGACTCATGCGGGGTTTGAAGAATAGCCTTCATAGCATCCTCGAAACCGAGGGGATAAAGGGAGATGGGCTTCTCGGCCCCCTTATGTTTTTCCTTAGTTTTCTTCGAGTCCTTTAAACATATCTTCTTCATAGGGTATGTTTGGCTCTCCAATAATAAGAGGATTGTCTCCTATTTTACCACTTAATCCAATAAGATATTTATCGAAAGTGTCCATCAAATGGACTTTTGCGCGGATAGCGCTCGCCACATGAATTGCATCTTTTGGTTTTAGTGCCGGGTGTATCCACAAGAGTTGTCTTGCTTCTTCAGCGAGATAACGGTCTAAGTTAATTGGCTGGATATATTTGTTTTCGAAAAAGCGGCAAATTTTATCAGATTTTTCGGGAGTAATTTTAGGATTGCCTTTGAGATAAACGACCTCTGCAATGGTAAGGGCGGAGGTAATTATCAGCACATCACCTTTTTCGGCGGCATCAAGCACACCTAAGCATTTACCGCGTTTTCCGGTATCTTCTCCAAGATAAGCCAAAAAACAATCTGAATCCCAGTATCTTCTCTGTGGCGGCAAATTAGGCTCCTAAGAGTCCACAAATCTCACGGGCGGTAGGTATGGCTTCATCCTCTGGAAATATCCGCATATCTTCAACTATTATTCTATTTGGTAGTCCTTGCTTGTTATAACTAATCAGACCGTAAACATAAACCCTTTTCCCAAAGGCGTTCATGGCATCCTCAAGCATAAAATCATCTATATGGCAGTCAATCGCTCTATCCGTTAGAGCTTCATATATTACTACTTTTAAACTTCCTCTTTCAGAGATGGTTAAAAGCTGTCCTTCCACGGAGCCTAAAGCTTTAGAGTGCGTCCCCAATATCTCGTCTATATGCTCAACTGCGTGTTTGGTTAATTTTAAAGGTTCCCTTTCGTCAATAATGACACTTATACCTATTATTCCTTCTTCCCCCCTCACAGAAGGGCTAATAGCCAAATGTTGATAGTATTCCAAAGCCTTATCGCTAAGTATTTTGGGACGCCCCTTCCCTCTTTCTAAAACATCGATTCCGTTTTCTACTGCTTTAAAAACATCATTCACGGTATTTGGTTTTACCTTACCTTTAATTGCAGGATCGGCGGCAAAGATAGCGCTTCCCTTCTTGACAGTCACAAGCCATTCTATTGGCTTTCGTCTGCCAGTTACATTTGCGCTTGCCTCATCAAGAAAATTAAAGAAATCGCCAATAGCGCGGCGGAGTTTTTCGGCGGGTATTTTCTCGCCTTCAATCCTAAGAGCGATAGTCCGGGGGCTTATTAGTCTGTTCTTCATAGCGATGAGTCCCGATACATCAGCCGCTTTCCTTCAATGCCCTTGAGAGCTAATACGGCACGCTCCCCATCCGTAACCTTGCGGGCATTGTATCTGAAATCAAATTCGGCGAGATACCTGTCAAGGTGCTGTTTGCCGACGTGCTGGTATACGCCAACTATACCACGTTTCAGGATAGAAAAATAGCCTTCAATTGTGTTGGTGTGAATTCCACCGGGCTTACTGTAAATCTTCTTGCCGTGCTCTACCACCTTATGAGCATAAAATATCTTGTTTAACCCTTTATAGGACTTGAAATCGTCCGTCATTATCGTGGAAGCGGTTTCGACGTTTTTCTTGATTATACCCTTTAAATTCTTACCGGTTACGCGCTCCACAACCTGAGATTTAACACGACCATCCCTTTCAACGAGTGCAAAGACAGGAGTCTTGAGAGTTCCACGACCACAGAATTTCTTGCCAAGCCCCTTCCCTTTTCCCCCTACATACGTTTCATCGCATTCAACGATGCCCTTCATTTTCTCGGCTAACGGCGTATCACCTTCCATTATAAATCTTATCCGATGTGCCATAAACCAAGCGGATTTATAGGTTATCCCAAGTTTCCGGTGAAGCTGGTGCGCGCTCACGCCTTTTTTAGCGGAACTCATTTCATGGATAGCATAAAGCCAGATATGAATGGGAATATGAGAGCCTTCAAAAACGGTTCCTACCGTAACGCTGAACTGCTTGCGGCAGTCCTTACACTTCCAAAGGCCCTTGCGGGTCTTGGAGCCTTCTTTTGGCACAATCCGATAATGTTCATTGATAGAGCCGCAATGCGGGCAGACCACGCCGTCCGGCCAACGGAGTTTCTCAAGGAATTCCCGCGCGGCATCCTCATTGTGGAAGTAAGTTGCAAGTTCCGGTAGAGTAATCTTATTCTTGGTTTCCATAGCTCCCTTTAGACGAATGAATGTTTAGAATGTTTAAACTCTACCAGAATTATTTGGGTTTGTCAAGTATATAAACGCGATAAATATTTATATGAACCGCAACACATTGTGGAATAAGAGGAATTTACTAAATTACCGCAGGGAAACGTCCCCTCCCCGCGCCCCCGTTTTGCCCCGAAATTGCCCGAAAACGGCCATTTTTTAGATCTGTTCCGCGCCCAAAAACCGGGCGATGGGATGGTGCGTTTCGCGGCGCATGAAACTCCATGAAAAACAAATTGATTTATAGAAATTTAGTGGTAGTATTGAGGAAATAAATCCACTTCAAAGGAGGGGCGATGACAAGCGGATATTGCGTAAAATGCAAGGAAAAACGGGATATTAGCGACGCAAAAGAGATTACGATGAAGAACGGAAAACCCGCCGTCGAAGGCAAATGCCCGGTATGCGGAACCAAAATTTTTAAAATCGGCAAGAAGGACTGACCGGAAAGACATAAAAAAGGCCCCGTTTTTACGGGGCTTTTTTTATTTTGAAACCGAGCGGCCGGCCTACGAGTCCTTGTCCGGATGGCAGCCCTTGCAACCCCTCCGGCGGGTCAGGTGCGGGCCTATGGCGCCATGTGGGGAGTGGCAGGTCAGACACATCGTTTTCCCATGTTTTGTAAGGGGAAAATCCGGCGGCAGCTTGAAAAGCGGCACCTTGCCCGGGTCGTGAAGATGGCCGGGTATGGGAAGGGTATGACAAATCAAGCAGATATGCTTCCTGTCGGCCTTGAGGTTGTATTTATAGTTCGCGGAATGAGGGTCGTGGCACCTGTAGCATTCTCCCTTTTTAAACGGCGGATGAAGGCTGCTTTGGTTTAGCCAGTGGTTCGCATCGCTCTGATGGCACATCAGGCATATCTCGTTTTTGGATTTAACAAGCTGATACCTGAATGGCGAGCCGTGAGGGTCGTGGCATACAGTGCAAAGCCCCGCGCCTACGGGGCCGTGCTCGCGCTTCATCTTGTCGTCTATCTTCTCCCTGTCCGTGTGGCAGGAGTAGCACAGTGTCTTGTCGCCTTCCTCCACCTTGTATTTGTTCGGCTTGCTGTTCGGGTCGTGGCATACCGTGCATATGCCCACGTTTACCGGGCCGTGGACGTAAATATTGCTCGTCAGGTCGGCATGGCACTTAAGGCAGCTCAAGTCCCTTGCCGTTTCTATTTCCTTACGCGTAAGCTGCATCTGGTGGCACTCCTGGCACTGCTCTTCGTTCTTGGGAGTGTGAAAGGAATAAGGCGGGTAGTTTACAACCGGCGCGCCGAGCATCCTGGAGGAGCGGAAAAGCGAAATGGTCTGGACATTCCAGTCCCCGCCCTTCCTTCTCCAGCGCACGCTTATCATGTTCTCGCCGAGCGACAGGATAATCTGCGCGTGGAAATACTTGCCGTAAAATACCGGCGTTACCTTGGACCTGCCGTTATTTACTATCTCTATCTCCGGCTTGCCGTCCGCTATTCCCACCACCGAAATCTCTCCTTCTGTGGTGGATTGGACAGAGACCTCGCGCCGCCGGGCCCCGGAGAGCTCGGTTTCGGAGTAGACGGCGGAAAGGTTCTCGGGCACGAGCACGAGCACGCCTTTGCCCTGCGTCTTCACTTTGTCGGTCTTTGACCCTGCGTGGGAGCGGTCCCGCGGAGAGCCGGCCCCGGATGTGACACCATTCCGCGCCTTCGTTCCGGCAGCCGCTGACCTTGCGAGAGGGATTGCTAAGACAAACAAAAACAGCGCAAAGAGGACAATTACAGGCTTATTGCGGGACATACCGGTAGACCATGTTCTTGGCGGCGTCCGTAACATAGACATAGCCGTTCCTTAAGACCGTTATGCCCCTCGGATCCGCCAGCTCGTTGCCGCCGAACTCGTACATGAACACGCCCTTGTTGTTGTAGACCATAACCTTCCGCCTGCCCCTGTCCGTAACGAAACAGGTATTGTCGAAAGGGCTCAGGGCGATGTCAACCGGCTCTTTCAACTGTCCTTCCTTGTCGCCGGATTTGGTAAATATCCCCTTGAAACGGCCGTCTCTGTCGAATTTCTCGATTGCGTAAGTGCCGTCCGGGAGCTTGTCGAGGACAAGGAACCCGCCGAGTCCCTCGTTATCGTAGGCGATGGCGGTCGGCTGATTGAGCCTGCCCTTGCCGTAAGAGAGGTTCGTGTCGTTTCCGAACTCGCGGAAATATGTCGCATCGACCGCGGGGTTGGACTCGCTTACATTGAAGCCTTCCACGCGTCCGTTCCCGGTGTCGGAAACCCAAAGGACGTTGTTTTCGTCCATTGTAAGATATGTCGGCTGGTTAAGCTGGCCCTGCGTGAAGCCCAGCCCACCCCATATAAACGGAGTAAGCAGGAATGCGTTGGCCTTTCCCGCAATGTCCTGGAGGTATAGCGGGTCGAGTATGACGAGCCTGTTCTCCGCAAGGAACTTGTCGTGCAGGGCCGTATCGACCGCATTCCCGGTTTTTGTGAGCATGATAAAAACGTTCGGCGGACTTGCGTCGAAGGGGTTGTACACATTCATGAAGTCCGATACGTTGGACGCGACGAGGAAACGCTGTATGCGGTTGTTCAGAGAGTCCACAACCTGTATCCTGGTCAGGTTCCTGGTGCGGTCCTGGTCGAGGTATATCCCGACGGGCTTGTTGAACTCGAACTCGCCGGTCTCGCGCAGGGCCGTGGGGGTCGTCATGGATTGCGCAAACTCCCCCTCTCCCATGCCCTGCCTGCCGAATGCGAACTGGAAGAGGCCGAAACGGTCAAACTTCTGTATGCGGTAGTTACCCTGGTCAACGACATACATATTTTCCTGGTCGTCCACCGCAACGGCCACGGGCGTATCGAAAAGCCCTATCCCAAGCCCGAAACCGCCGAAGGAGAGGTCGAGCTTGTATGGCGCGGGGCCGGATTTTGACTTTGCTTCCTCTTTCGGAGGCGCGGGCCGCGGCCTTGCCGGCGAAGACTGCGGCAGCATATTGGCGGCAACCTTGGCAGTCGATGCTTTCGCGCCGGACGGCCCGCCCATGCCCATCGCGCCGCCTTTTGCGCCCGCGAGGACGGACTGTTGTTTCCGGCCGGCGGCCTTGGCGGACTTCGCCGATACCGAAGGCTGGGACTGCTCCTGGGGTTTTATGCCTTTAATCTCGGCCCGGCGCCCCACGACCACCGTGCTGTGGCCGCAGCCCCAGACTGCAAGGGCGAAGGCCGCATATACCGCAACAGTTTTTATATTCTTCATGGATATACGCATTTTATACTTAAAACCCCTGTTCTCGTTATTAATACCCGTGCCCGCGAATTTTAAAGCCTGTCATCCCCGGACGTCTTTAAACGGGGGCCCAGCGATTTTTAAAGTCACTGGATTCCCGCCTTCGCGGGAATGACGAACAATGAAACATCGTCATCCGGGAATCACGGTATTTTCCCGCCACCCCATCTTAAGGAACGACCGGCGCAGGCGTTATGCCCGCGGAGTTGCTTTTAACGGCGGGCGGCGGCACAGCTCCGGCCTGCTGGTTCGGGACGAGCGCGCTATTCACCTTGGCCTTCAATACATTTCCCATCTTCTCTCTCTTTAAAAGCGCAAGGGCCTTTTTACCCGTTACCTTCCTGTCCCTTATTTCACTCGCAAGGTCGTCCACGAGGCCGCTCATGACGTCGCGCGCAACGTCGATTACGGGCGGGCCGCTGGAAAGCCCCAGGGCCTCGGAAACCGTCCCGCCGCCCTCCTTGGACGCGTCCCCGAGCCAGAGTATCTGGCCGGTATCGACATCCACCATGCGCAACGATACCGCGAATTGCGCGCCCTGGGTGGACCGTTCGTTGTACACCTCGACCGTGCCGAATATGACGGCCTGAACGCCCAAGCTGTCCCCAAGGGTCTTCAGCGTGTCCTTGCCGATGTTGTCGGTCTCCCTAAGCTTAAGCTTCTTCATTACCTCGACCATCTGGCCCTCGTCCACGACATCCTTGAAGGCGCCGGAGATATAGAGCTCGGTAACGAAGAGATCGCGCGCCTTAAGGCCCGCATCCTTGTCCTTGGACACGTTCACGAAAGGCATAACCGCGACGTCGCAGTCGGGGCCCCATTCCGGATATGTCACGTAAGTGGATTCGGCGATAGGCTTGGTAAAAAGACGGGTCGTCCCGCTTCCGCAACCAGCAAGAAATAAAACCGCCAGACATGCAAAAAGAAGAAACCTGATACTAATTCGCATAATAAACGCTCCCCCTCCCCCAGTTTGACTTTTTATCATAGCTATAATTGATTTGCAACATCAATCTTTGAAAATTAAAAATTTTTAAAGATTGAATTCACTCTTTATTTCCTGATACTTAACGAAAGGTAAATCGCCTGTGAATTGTTCCTTTCGGATGTAAAAACCTGTGAGTAGCTATACCGCGCCTGCAAGCTCACGGCCAGGTTCCTGAGCCTTACGCCGAGGCTGTACTGCGCGGCCAAATTCATGGTGGCCGGAGACAAGGACGCCGGCTGATACATTAAATTGAAGTTCAGCGCGTGCGGCTGATCAAACCAGCTTCCCATGAGAGAATATGAGCTGGTCGTGACGGCTTGCGCGTTGGTGCCCCATGAGGTGTTGAAGGCCGCGTCGGCGGTCAACATCGTGTTGGGCAGCGGCCTTGCGAGAGAAAGCCTTACAACCGCGTTGTTCTGGGTTGTAGACGTGGTGGCCGCGCCTGTGCCGCCGGCCCATGCCATCCTGTACATGTCTGAGAAATTCATCATCAACCTCTGCCGCAGGCTCAGCACATACATCACCGGGATAACCATATCCATATTGTTGGTCGAGGAAGAACCGGGAGATGTGGCCGATACCGTATAGTCCCAGTAAGGGTTCATGGACAGGTTCTTTATCGGGCCGATGTTGGTCATAAACCTGAATTCGTTTGACGAACTGCCCGTGTTGGATGAGTTCGAGGAATTGACGTACGATTCGGAGAGGGCCATGTTGAGGAACATGGACGGATGGGCGGAGATAAGCCAGTCCACGTTGTCCTGAGTATCCGAAGTCGAGGCGCTCCCCTGGCTGCTGTTTGTGTCGAATCTCTTTTCGTACCTTGAGCTGAAGGTAAATATGCCTACGTGGTGGATCAGGTCCATTCCGCCGAGCGTCTGGCTCGAGGACGAGCTTATCCCCCCCGATGAGTCGTTCAGGATATACGAACCGTAGAGCCGGAGATATTTCGGAAATGCGTAACTGGCCGAGCTGAAATACGTGCTCTGGGTGGTCCTGCCGGTGCCGGACGCATTGAGGAGGTCTTCCGACAACCTGTATAGATAGCTCCCCGAAACCTGCGCCCCGGCAATAGGCACATATGACGCAGTCAAATCGGATATTGAATTATAGGCCTTGGAATTGGCCTGGCCGTCAGTGGTGGCGAGCGCGTAGTTGTAATTCTCGCTCACGCCTGCGGTAAATCTGCTTCCAAAACTTTTCGCCGCGCTGACCTGGCCGTTTATAGAGGTCGTATCCTGGGTCTGTCCGGTCGTGTTGGTCGTTGTCGCCTGGTTGTTGTAATCGCCGCTAAACGCAATTATGCCGATCCTGTAATTAGTCGACACGTCGAACGCTCCCGTCTTCGTGTCGCTGGACGGCGAGCCCGAGGCGGACTGGTTCTGGTTGCGCGCGTCGTATCTGACCCTGAGCGCCGGAAGGTTCCCGCTGGCAAAAGCGGAGTCCGCGTACATATCCGTGGCTTTCGTCGTCTGGGTCTGGGTCTGTCCGTTTGTTATGATATTGTTGGTCACGTTAATATCCGTGTAGCCGACGCCAATCTGCGTCGCCCTGGTGGACATATTGACGGCGACATCCGGGTCGAGCTCGAAGCTCTTGCTCCCGGCATTTGCCGTATTCCTGACAACGTCCAGGCGGAATATCCCGGTAAGCGTCAGTTTGGAGTTTGGCGCGGACAGCATGTCGAAATAGGCTCCGAACCGCTCCTGGGCGTTGCTGCTGGTAATACTGCCGCTGGTCGAACTGTTCTGCTGATAAGATAAATCCGTTCCGTAGCTCATCGCGGCAAAAGAGAGCATCGGGTTTGAGAACAGGGCAAAAAACACCGCGGCCCCCGCCACAACCGCGGGCCAATACTTTACAAAGAGCATTTTCCCAGACAGGGTCGGGAATATTTTCACAGGTCCCCAATGCCTTTACGCCATGTCTTTACGGCCAGTTATATAAATTTCAGTCTCCAAAGGCCGAAACGCCGTGGCCCGGAACCGAGCCGCCGGCCTTTTGCATTCCCGGAACCGGAGACTGCATTCCCGGAACCGGAGACTGTGTTCCCGAAGCCGGAGACTGCGGAGTTCCCGGTTTTTTCTTCCCATGCGACGGCGCCGGAAGGCTTGAGACAGGCCCCGCGGCAGCATTCCCCGCGCCCGCCGCGTTCACCGTGCCAAGCGGGTTCACAACGCCAATCGTGGCCACAGTGCCTGCCGGGTTTACAGCGCCAAGCGGGTTCACAACGCCAATCGGGGCCACAGTGCCTGCCGGGTTTACAACGCCAATCGGGTTCACAGCGTTCGCCGGGGTTCCGGCGCTTTCCGCCGGCCTGCCCGGAAACGAGCCGCCGGCCCTTTGTATTCCCGAAGCCGGAGAATGCATTCCCGGAGCAGGAGATGGCCGGGGTTCCGGCTTCTGAAATTCATACGGCAGCCCACGCGGTATTGAGTCAGGCCTCCCGCCCGTGATGATTGATGCGCTCTTCGCCGCCTGCGCCGCGCCGATGACACCGCCGGGTCTTGAGGCAAGCCCTCCGGTTGTGATGATTGACGTTCTTCCCGCCTTCCCGGGCAATACGGTAAGTTTCTTTCCGGCTGCCGGCCTGCCCGGCGGCCCCGGAATTACCCTGACGTTGCCTTTAATCCCGGCGATAACCGGCTTCCCGGCTCCGGGCAGCTTCTTATTAATCCCGGCTGGATTTCTGCTATTGACCAGTACCGGATTCCTGCCCCCAATGGTTTTCACGGAGGCCGCAAGAACGGCGGGCTTCACTTGATTTGCCTTCGGGGCGTCCACGGAGACAAGCGTTGCGGACAGCGCGGAATGCTGTCTGCCGTCAGGGGCCGTAAAATTCACGGCCACCCTGCTCTTGAATATCCCGTCGCCCTCCTTTATCGTCCACGCGCCCTTGTAGACCCCGGCCGGGCCTTCCGTCAGCGCAAGGTTGCTGGCCGTATTGCTTATACTGAATGCCGCCTTGCCGCCGGCCGCCGTGTTCACGGTTACGCCGAGGACGTCTCCGGGCTTCAGGGTTTTCCCTCCGGAGTCTTCATGCACGGAGTTTGCTCCGAATGAAACATGCATCCACGGGACATTGACTTCCAGGTTATCGCTTATGGCGAGCGGCGCGCCCGAAAGATCGTCGTAAACCAGGACATAGTAGTAGCTTGTCCCCGCCTTTACGGAATCGTCTATGAATGTGGATACGCTGGTGTTCATGTTCGCAGACAGCGGGGTAAGTTTGCTGGCGTCCACTATGCGCGAGGTGTCCCGATACAGGTTGTAATATCCTTCGCCGGTGTCGACGCGGGGCCAGCCGACGCACACGCTGTCGCTTGTAATCCGGCTTGCGTAAAGTCCGGAGATTGCCGGTTTGGCCATCCCGATAAAATCGAGGTTGGCGCCGGTCTTTGCGGCAGCCTGCCCTCCCTTGTCATCCGACAATGTAGCCGCCGCATAACCGTTTATTATCCGGACGCCGCGCGCCACGGTGTATGCGCCCCTGTAAACGCCGGGCGTTATCTCCTTCATCGTTATCTGCGTGCCGGGCGTCGTTATCCCGCCTGTCTGACCTTCGATGGAAAAAACCGCGTTGTCTCCCGGAGTCCCGCTCATGTTGAAAAACGCGGTCTCTCCGGCATATCTGACTTTCCCGGCGGAATCCGCGCCAAAGGATTCTATCCGCGGCGGCGCGTACGTCTGCTTGCTTCCGACAATTATCCCGACAGGCTTCGTGGGGCGGCTCATCGTGCCGTTTTGCAAAACCGTGCAAACCTCGTAGAAATACCCCGCCTTGTCTTTCAGGCCCTTATCGTCGTACGAAAGCGTCTTGACAGGGCTTTCGTTTATTCTTTTATACGGCCCAAGCTCTTTGTCGGCGCGCAGGATGTAGTACCCCGCTATCTTCGACACGGCAATGCCGGCGGGGGCCTTCCATTGAAGCTTTATGCCAGGCCCGCCGCTTTTACCGGCCGGGGCGGTTTGACCGGCGGCGGACGTTTGGCCGGAGACGGGCTTCTGCGCAGGCGCCTGCGGACTGGTCTGCCCGGACGCGGACCTCCGCACCGGACTGGTCTGCGCGGGCACGGGCCTCTGCATCGGACGAATCTGCGCCGGCATACGCATGGGCGTGGATGCCTGCCCGGGCGCGGGCCTCTGCCATGGACGAATCTGCGCCGGCATACGCATGGGCATGGACATATGCCCGGGCGCGAACCTCTGCATATGCACGGACGTTTCCGGCGCAAACACGCGCGCCGCCATCTGCGGACGCATCCGCGCAGGCACGATACGCGCGGTCGCCGGCGCAGCCTCGGCGGGCAGCCCTGCGGCAACGCCAACAAGCGCGAACACCGCAAAAAGTAGAACCGTTTTTGTCTTCGTCATTTTCATCTTCATAGCCGACTCTCCTATTGCAGCTGAGTCGCCGTAAGTCCCACCGGGGCGCCGGTTGTGGTATTCGACAGGGTCTGCCGATACCACCTCATGCCCGCGGTTCCAGGAAAATCTCCCGCCGTATGACATGAGTTGCCGGGGGAAATGCACCTGTTCGTCGCATATCCGCTTCCGTTTACCCATCTGTAGCCGGGATTGGGCGGGGCGGAATAAGTCCTCAGGTCGAACGCATCGTATACCATCGCGGGCTGCTGCGTGCCGTGCGGGTCGTGACATGTATCGCAGACGATGCGGGAGTCTCCGGCTCCGTCGCCGTCGGAGTCGTATATGTAGGCCGACGGGTAGCGTTTGGTGCTCCCGTAGTCGTCAAGGTGGTTCCAGTGGATGTTGGTGGGCTCGTCGGCGCTGCTGCCGGTGGCGTCCCAGTCGCCGCCGCTGTAAAGTCCGAGTATCGTCGAGGTATTGCGGAAATCCGTGGCCCAGGAGGAAATGTATATGGGGTTGTGGACGTGCATGGATGACGGTTTTCCCTCGGCGGGCATACCCAGTATCTTCGTCTGGCTGTGGCAGGAATAGCACAGCGCCGCCGCCGAAGACGTATAGCTGCCGAGCAGCGGGACGGTATTGGACACCGAACCCATCCTGAAGGCGGACCTGTAGTTATTGGACGACGCCTTGTACGAGAACGAGGCTGGGCCCACGTGCTGAGACTTTATGTCGTGACATGCGGTGCACTGGATCGCGCCCGGGGGCGCGCCGTGGCCGGTATAGTCGTAACCGTAGGTCGTTTTGTCGCCGACGACATTCTGCGCGGTAACATTGACTCCGCCTGTCCCGGCGGCGGTATTCACGACGGACGCCGGGCTGTTGCCGTTGTGGCAGGACTCGCACCAGGAGTCCTGCGACCTGATGCTGGTGTGCCCCCAGTATGCCTTTGCCATCGCCGCGCCGCTTCCGTGGCACCCGTTGCAAACGGTCGTGGTGGAGAAGTTCTTCAAGTCTGCAAATATGACGAACCCGCCCACGTGCCCGGTGTTGCTGCCAATGGAGGCGTTGGCGCCGTGGCAGTCGTCGCAGGACGCCTTCGGTCCCCACGAGGCCGTTAGGTGCACGCTGTGGTCGAGAAGGGCCGGTGGGGCGGTGGCGTGGCAGGTGCCGCATGCCCCGCTCGCGGCGTTTGTCCATACGGGCTTGTTGGTCTTGTTCCCGCCGTAGAAGTTGCCGTGGCAATAGGTGTTGGAGCAGGCCTGCGTCCCGCCGGTGGTATTGCCGGGGCTGAAGGTATAGCCGCTTATCGGAGCAAAGCCGTCGAAACTGCCGGATGTGTAGCGGCTAAAATCCGAGAACTTCACTTCTATAATCTTGTCGGTAAGCCCGGTATCGTTCATGCCGCCCTTGTGGCAGTAGTCGCAGGAATAACCGACGCTGAAGGACCCGTTTGTGGAATAAACCTTCGTGGAGTAGAAGTGGAAGGCGTGCATACCCGCCGAGGTCTCGCCTGTGGGCGGATAACCGTTCTTCAGGGAGCGGCCCACAAGCAGCGGCTGGCTCGTCGGCGGGTTCCCGTGGCAGGAGGTGCATGTCCACCTCGCGCTGAAACCGTTCTGGTGGTTGTGGCAGAGAGTGCATTTCTGCCCGTCGTAATGCGGGTTATTGGATGACGCGTTGTTGTGGTAAGTGGTCCTGGTATGGCAGACCTCGCATATGGACGTATGGGGCGTATAGTCGTTCCCCATGGAGTTCGGGCCGGATATCGCGTAGAAGACCACCTTCTTAACGCCGCTGTTCGGGGTGATGATGGTGGAGCGTATCATGTATCCGTTTTGGCCCGGCTGGAACGTGCCGTTCCAGTACTGATGCGTATTATGGCAGGTGGTGCACTGCATCGTAAAAGACTCGTATTTCGTGGAATACCCGGCGAATTTCATTTCGAGCGTCGAGTGCGTGACGACGTTCTCGGCGGCGGGCTTTGCCCAGGAGGCAGGCGCCGATGGAACCGACGCTGCCGTGCTATGGCAGTCGAGGCAGAGGTATATGCCCGGATAATTCCCGCCGGCCAGTTCGTCCTGAGACTGATTCTTTGCGTTAGCGAGTTCCGTCTGCCTGCCCGCCGCCCAAAGCCTAACGCCCGAGTCGAAATGTGACGAATGACATGCGTCGCATACGTTCTGGCCGTAGGGGTAGCCGCCTAACAGTGTCATGTTGTGTTTCGATTCCGTGCCGCCTATTGCCGCGTACGCAACAGCCGGGAGCAGCGCCGCCGCGACCGTCAGAACAAGCATGATATGTTTCGCCGTCCGCAGCATTGTATCCCTCAATATCCTATGTGGCAGAGTTCGCAAAGCGGCGCGAACTCGATGTAATTGACCGGATCCTTGTAGATGCGGTAGGGATCCGGCGGCGCGCTGTTTGCCATCGGGTCTTTCAGGGCCGCAGTCTTTAGTATCAGGAAACCGCCCCTGCTGTCGGCTTCGTGCGGGGTATGGCAGGACTCGCAGTTTACATGCTGGTTGAAAGTCAGGGTGGCAGGCGCAATTATATTCGCCAGGGTGGAGCCGTCGGCATTCATCATGGGATGCGTAAAGCCTTCCCAGCCCGACGACACGTCCGTCCTCGGCGTCAGGCCGTGACAGCCTGTGCAGAGGTATTTGTCAACTATCTGTTCGGTGCCGCGGTTGCCGCCGATTATAACATCCTGCACGTCGCTCGGCAGCCATTCCTTGTAACTGCCGGCCCTCGCAAGAAGCCCTGAAACCAGGTCAGTCGGCTGGTATCCGGGAGCGAGTATCGGCCCAAGGTACGGAGACTGGTCGGCGTTTCCGGCGGTAATGTTACCCACGTCGAAGCTGTGGCACGAACAGCACGTTATCTCTTTGCCGCTCGGCCCTCCGTATTGCGACTCCAGCCCCGATTCCGGCCATTTTCCTATGTGCATGGGCGGATACTGGTCGTAATACCCCGGCTGTGTTCCTTCGAGATCGCCCTGCAATGTTATGTAGGGCACTGTAAACGCCGTCGGATCTCCCATGAAATGGGTAGACTTCCAGTTGTCGTCAGTCTGCCATGTAGGGTTGTACTTCGGATGACACATAGTGCATATGTCGCAGGCGGTGCCGTTTCGACAGTCTATTACCAGAATCGGGGTGCAGTTGGCGTTGTGCGCCCTGTGGCAGCTTGAGCAGTACAGCCAGCCGGGCTTCGGGTCGCCGTACGTGATCCCGGCGGGAAAGGACGGGGGTATTACAATCTCTCTCGTGCTGGCGTGCGCGTCGCCCGAATTTATGTTTGAATTGCCGGTGAGGTCTCCGGTCGGGTGATGCGGGAACGGAACCGAGTGGCACGACTCGCAGAACGTCGGCGAATCCGGGTCCTGCCTCAGTATCGGAGAGTTTTTCCGGGCGCCGTGCGGTTCATGGCAGGTCGTGCAGAGAACCTCTCCGTGCTTGCCGAATACCCATCCGTCCGGCTCGTTTATCGCCACAATCCTGCCGTTGGTCGTGTCGGTCGTGCCGTTGCAGGTGTCGTTGTCGGCGGGATGATAACTGAGCGGGGCTGTCGTGCCGCCCGGGTTCGGATATGGCGGGGACGGCAGTCCGTCGGCTCTCTTGCCCCTGTGGCAGCCCTCGCAGAAATTGTCCGCGTCGTCCTTCACAGGATCGACGCTGAGAAGCTTGTAGAACGGCCCGGAGGGCAGTCTGCCGTGTATGCTGTGGCAGGTGGTGCATTCCACCGTTCCGGTTGAGCCATCCGAGAGATGCCCGCCAAGCGTCCAGTGCACGCCGTACGTGTTTTTCCCGTTCTCTTTTGGATACGGCATCGGGAACGGCACCATGAAGCTGCTGATGGGCTCAAGCGGGATGCGGCCGCCAGTCTGGTCTTTAAGCGGCATGTGAACCGGATGGGTTCCCTCGGCGTTGTTTATGCCGTAGCCGGAGTTCTCGCGGTGCTTGTGGCACTTCTCGCAGAGCTGGTTGATGTCCACCCGGAGGAAGGGCCTGTGCGTGTCGTCGTGCGGATTATGGCACGTGCTGCATTCGATGTGGTCCTGGCTGCCGTTGGTATACGGCAGGCCGGAGCCGGATGCGTCGTCGCCCGCCGGGAGGTCTGCAAGCTTGAGTCCGTGGCTCTTCGGATTGAAAACCGTCTGGGACGCATCCACGTAGGGAGAGACAATCGCCACGCCGTCGTGGCAGGAATAACACAAAGGCCCTACCCTGCCCCAGCCCTTGAGCGCCGGAGGAGGCGTCGGCCAGAGCATCGCGCCCTTCGCCTTGTGCGGAACGTGGCAGTAGTTGCACACGTTCTTGGTCCACTGCTGCTCGCCGGCTACAACATACTTCTGGGCGGCTATATCGTGCGGAGAACCGATAACCCCCGCGAAAACTTCTTTCGCGGCGATTACGCTTACTATTGCGGCAAGAATCAAAACAAGCTTTTTCACGGCTACTCGACCTGTCTGATCTGGATACGGTTCACCAGCTTCTCGACGATATAGATGCGCTTGTCTTTGTCGATGGCTATACCGTTCGGAGTGGCCATATCAATCTGTTTGCCCATTCTGTTCGCCAGGGCGTACTTGAACCTGCCGTGCCTGTCGAACACCTGTATCGCGTTGGACATGGAATCCGAGACGTATATATTGCCGGCCTTGTCGATGCAGATGCCCTTCGGCCTGCCGAATGTCCCGGCGATATTTCCGTACCCGCCGAACTTCCACAGAAAGTGTCCGTCCTTGTCGAACACCTGGACGCGCGCGTTCATGCAATCGGACACGTAGAGATGCCCGTCTTTCCCGAATATGGCAAAGGTGGGAGACAGGAACTTCCCGTCCTGCCTTCCCTTGCCTCCGAACGTCTTTATATATTTGCCGGTCGGCGAATAAATTTCGACGCAGTCGTTGAAGTTGTCGATTATGTACAGGTTCCCGTCCGGGGCGAAGAGGCCCTTTATTATGCCGAAGACCTCCACCGGCTTCTTGCGTCCAAGGTCAAGCGCGATGGCCTTGCTGTCATCAAGCATCTTCTTGAACATTATGAGACGGCCCTTCTTGTCGAACTTCTGTATCGTGCCGGTATAAGCGTCAACGGCGAGGACTTCGTCCTTGTCGTTGACATCCACGCCGAGGAGCTTCTCGAACTGCCCAGGCTTTGTCCCGAACTTGCCGATGGACCGTATGAAGGCGCCTCCCGGCTTGAAGACCTGTATCATGCTGTCGCCGGTATCAGATACGTATATCTTCCCGTCCTTGCCAAGGACGACATCCGTCGGAGAAAAAAGCGGCCTGCGGTTCTTCCACCTCAGGATATATCCCACCCGCCGGGTGCGCCTGATAGTCAGCCTTGTCGGTATAATCCGCGGCGGCATCTCGGACGCGCCTGGCCGGACGGCCCCGACGCCCGGTTTCCCCTCCGAAGGCGCATACCGGACGGTCTGCACCTTTCCGAGCTTTGTCTCCCTGAAATTTCTATCCAGGGCGGAGACGGCATAGTAGTATGTCTCGCCTTCTTTTATGTCCGTGTCGGTGAGGCTGGTGTCCTGAGTGGAGCCGATGAGCTGAAAACCCTTCGTTGGGTCGGCGCTCCTGTAGACGTTATATGCGAGGACGTCCTTCGAGGCGGAGGGATTCCAGGCGAGCCTTATCCTTCTTCTTCCCACCAGCGCGCCAACCCATTCCGGCGGCTGGACGGGCACGGTCTCCTTGACGACCGGCACCTTTATATAACGCTCTTCGGAATAACCCGATTCCTTGCTGCCGGCTCCGACGGACTTGAGGACGTAGTAGTAGGTCTCCCCTATGAGGACCGTGGGGTCGATGTAAGAGTCGTCCGTAGTTGACGCGATGAGGTTGTACTGGCCGCCGCTGGAAATGGAACGGTATATCTTATACCGTACAGCGCCCTTGACCGGCGTCCACTTAAGCCCCACCTTCTCTGCGGCGATGTAGATGCCAACCCATATCGGAGGCTTGACGGAGTCCTGCGCGGGAAATGCGGCAACAACACTTAGAATAAAGAGAAGCGAAGCCGCCGCCAAGGCAACCAGCTTGTTTCTCGTGAACATCTTACTACCCATTAGTGCGTAAACCTCGGTGCTGATGTTACAGCGACTTTAGAAGCTGCTCGTTTATTTCGACCTTGTGCTTTGCGTAAACCACCTTATAAAGCGCCGTCACTTTGTCCGAGCGCTTGTTCAAGAGTACCCTGTTTGTCATCTCGTCCTTTATCTCGGAAAGCGGCGGCACGATCTCGTTTTTCCACTCGGTCACCTTCACTATTTCGTACCCAGCCGGGCCTTTTACAATCCCGCTTATCTCTCCGGGCTTCATTCCCATGATAACGCTCTTCATCGGTTCCTTCAGGGTTTTCGGATCGATAAAACCGACAACGCCGCCGGCGTTTTTTGTCGGCAGGTCGAGCGACATTTCTTTTGCAAGCCGGGCGAAATCCTTTCCTTTTTTCAATTCTGAGAGAACCGTCTCCGCCTGGCTCTCGCTCGGAAGCAGTATGTGGCTTATGCGCGCAAGCCGGTTCTGTTCGTGTCTCTTTTTATATTTTTCGTAATAGTTCTCTATATCCTGCGGAGTTGCGGTATTGTTTCCTACCATCGCCTCAAGGTAACAATCCGCAAGCACCTCCTCCCTCTTCAGCCGCACGTCTTCCCTGAACCTTGGGTTGTACTGGAGGCCGCGCGCCTTCGCCTCCTCGGTGTAAAGTATGTCGTTGATTCTTTCGTTGAGCGCTGCCATCAGTGTCTGGGCGTTCATCATCGTGTGCGCGAAATGAGGGTTGTTCTGCCGCTTGAAGAGGCGCGGGTTCATGTTTATATTTATGCCGTTGACCTCCGCGCCGGTATATATTGTCTGTCCTTGCTTGTTCTTCTGTGAATATATCTTTATCTTGGCGGTGGAACGAAGCCGGGCAAGTATATCCGCCATCTCTTTTTTCATTTCCTGTTGTTTCAGGTTCCCCGCCATTCTGTCTTCCACGGACTTCCATACGGCGGCCGGGTCGTCTTTCGACTGCACCTGCATCACGGCGTAGCCGATGTCAAGCTTCATCGGCGGCGTGAGCTGGCCGGGTTTCGTGCGGTTTAATATCGCCCTGACCCCGATGGGATAAAGAGAATCGTCGAGGCTTATCTCGTGCCTGACATCCGACTTCACGACCGTATACTTTGCCGCCACGTCTTCAAATTTCTCGCCTTTTTCGAGGTCGCTAAGCGCCGCCTGCGCCCTCCCTATCGTCGGCGCGACAAGCATCTTGACATGCACCACCGTCTGGAGATTCATTGCCTTTCTTATGGCGTCCAGCTTGTTCTTGTCCACCTTGATTTTATTGTAGACATCCCACTTTAACAGTTCGGGCAGCCTGAAGTAATAAAACCTCTGCATGCCCCAGTAAACCGCGGACGTCCCGAGATAGCCTTTCGCAAGCGCCTCTTCCGCAAGGAGCCTCGTGCTTATCATCTGCTGAAGCCTGCGCTTTCTTTTCTTGAAATCCGTCGGTATCCTCCCGACAACGATTTTATACTCTTCCACGGTAAGCGGTTGATTATCGATGGTCGCCAGCACTCCCTTGCCGAAATGTCGGGTTCTGACGCAGCCCTGGCTCAAAGCGGACAAAATCACCAATCCGGCCAGGAGCGCCGTCAGCCATTTTTTTCTGTCAGGGAGACGCATTTTTTAAAACCTCCAAAACGCTGTTTTAATCAACCAACTCCGGTACGCCGCTTCCCCATAACGCTTTCCGGAATAACGGCAATTTGCCTTAGGTATAATACAGGAGAATGCTCCGCAAGTCAATCAGGACGTGCCCTTTGCGTCCTTAAAAAAAGGAGGGCCATGCGGCCCTCCTTTCGTCATGGTTGTCAGTTTCCGGCACAACCCACTAATAGCTGTGACACTGCTCGCACAGGGTCCCGGTATTGTCAGCGGTGGTACCCTGAGCGGTATTAGCGTACTCAAGTATAACCGGCACACCCACAGCCCCTGTCACCGTGGTATCGACTGCGCCGTTCCCGATGGCGCTGCTGCTGAGTGTGCGCGTCTTTATTTCGGACGCGGGCAACCAGGCGCCGGAAGGCGCGTTGTGCGGCCTGTGGCAGCTGTCGCAGTCCATAGCGCCAGAGTATGTAAGGGGATCGCCGTTCGACGTATGCAACGAGCCCGGAGTTACGGGATAGGATACCGCGCCCTCACCCGCGCCAAGCCCGACCGATCCGCCGGTCTTCTTCGCCGGAGCGCCAGTCGTCCCATAAGCGCCTCCGGTAGTAAGCTGCGGGTTGTTGGCGTAAGAAAGGTCATCGGTTGTCCCATCCTGGTCCGTGGTCAGGAAGAAACCGTTACCGGTTGTCCTGCCCGCGTCCTGAGCCCTGGTTATCGACCATCCGGTCATCGGGTGCATGTTCAGAGGCGCAACCGTAGGATCCTGAATTGCGTAGTCCGGCACCGTGCCGTTGGCCGCGCCCTGGTTGTACTGTGCGCCGCCCTGATTATGACAGGCTATGCACAGACCGGAACCGACGCTCAGGGCGTTCGCCTGGGTCGCCCAGGTGATCCCGTTGCCGGCGTTTACACCAGCAGTCGCTGTGGTGGACGTAGGATCGCTTGCCGCTCCATTGCCGTAGTAGCTGTCGTCCTGGTAGTCCTCCAGGAGCAGGTTGTTCTCCCATCCGGACGATATGCCGGCGAGTATCGGCGCTCCTTGTCCCGGCGCCTCCCTGCCTATGTTGCCGAGTATCGAATGGCAGGACTCGCAGGTGAGTAACCAGCCGGCTGCGCGCTTCCCGATGCCGGTGGAATTGCCGAACTTGGAGTAGTCCCTTTGCTCGCCCTTGTGGTTCGGGAGCATCTGGTAGCTGTTCCAGGCCCCGGTCTTGACGTTTATGGATACACCAGACTTGGCGTTGGTGTCAAACTGGCCGAGGTAGTGGTTCACCTGATACGAATTAGTCACGTCGCCCAGCCTGTTTACCGGCGGCACCGCATAACCGGGATTAGTAGCACTCTGAGTATTCGGATATGTTATTTGTTCCTTCGCGATAGCATGGCAGTAGGAACAGCCGGATCCATTGGCCAACTGCGTAGACGGTTCGGAAACAGTCACACCATTTGTATTGGTGGCAAGCGGGGTGGAGCCCATATTGTCGCCGCCAAGGTTATAGTAGACGAAGCCGTTATGGGCCAGGCCTGACGAGGTCTCAGCGACCCCATTTACAGTATACGTGCCGCCGCTCAGAGCCGGCACATCGGTATGACAGTTTGAGCACACGAGCACCGAAAGGTAGTCGTTCGCGTGATTGGAGTGATGCCCGAGCGGAGATACCGACGGATGGCAGGACTTGCACCAGTCATTCACATCACCATTCATCCTCCTCAGCCTTGACCCGGCATGATGGGCGCTGTGGCAGGAGGTGCAAATAATCTGGGGCGTGGCAGACCCCATGTTGCCCGCGGGCCATGTGGCAGATGTGCCGGCCGGCACGCGCTCGGCCCTGGTGCGGAGGCTGTTAAGGCCGAAAGTGGTATTGCCGTTTGTCTCCATAGACCATGCGGTGATGAAGGTGGTGAGATATGTGCCGGCAATCGGGCCGTCTATCGGGTGGTCATAGCCTCCAGTGGTGCTCGGCGCAACGCCGCCCGCCCTCGTATCCCAGGTGGTGGCGCTTGTCGAAATAGCCTGGCCGTGGCAGGTCTCGCAGAGGTCAGACCTGTAATCGCCGCCCTGGCCGCTGTTGCCCACCGCAAGAAGCCAGAGAGCCTGATAGCTACCGGTTCCGGTGCTCAGACCCGCGTCAGACCCTACATACCCGTTGCTGTCGCCAGGCTTGTGTATGGAGTGGCAGGTCATGCAGCCTATTTGCTGCGCTCCCTGGCTCGTGCCGCCCAATACGTTATTTGCATCGGGAGTACTGCCGGCGTTTTCAGTATATGCGGTTGACGGAATGCTGCCGTCGGTGTTCTGCATCTTGCCGCCCAGGGACCAGCCGATGAGGGCGTTGTTGGTCGCATTTTTGCCGTAGACGACGGTCGTGAGCGGGCCGCCGGCAGGCTGGTTCTTGAACCAGCCGATGCCGTTAGATGGGTCGTCGCCATACAGAACATTTACCGGGTGGTTCCTGGTAAAGTCCGACATTGAAGCCGTCGCTGCGCCTGTCGGGTCGCCGTTCTGGTAGTCGTTTGTGCTGAGGGAATTGACCGGGTTGTTTACCCTCGACTTATGACACTCGGCGCAGAAATCGGAAATGTCGGTGACGCCGGTATCGGCGCGAAGGAACGGCCTGATGCCGGTGCTTGGACTGGCTTCGCCGCCCGGGCCGCCGTCCTGGTGCGGGTTGTGGCACGAGGTGCATTCGATGGTGTTCGATGCGGTCTGGGTGTAAGGCAGGGTCGCGTCGGGCGCGGCGCCAGCGGTGTCGTTGAGGTCGCCCGCGGCGGTTCCTTCGAGGACACCCAGGTTGTCGCCGTGAGAGGTGGCGGCATAGGCAAGATTGGCCATATTGTCAGCCGGCCTGCCTCCAATGTTCGCGACCGTAAAAGCGTTTCCATAGTGGCAGCTTCCGCAGAGAAGGCCTATGCCCTTCGTGGTGCTGCCCCAAGGGGTGCCTCCTATTGTAATGCCGGTGACGTTATTCCACAAACGTTTTCTCTCTTTCGCGGCGTGCGGCACGTGGCATGTATCGCAGGTGCCGTAAACGTAGGTGCCGGCGCCTGCCTGCCCAGTGAAGTCGTGCGGCGACCCGAGAATCATCGCGAACGCCGGGTAGGCCGTAAGCACCACCGCCGCCGCGATTAGAACCGTTAATAATCTTTTCATCTCTACTCTCCTGTTTGATTGAAAAAAATGCGCTAACGATACTTCTCCCTAAAAAATCTTCACCTCCCTTCCTTGTCGAAATTTATAGATTCCATAATCTCTCAATACCTTGATACTCCAAAGAAAACGATTACTTTACTCCCGTCTTAATGTCCCTGGTATTCCCCTGAAGCTGGAATACCGAGACCCTGCCGGCCATCGTCTCGGCCACGTAAAGCCTGTCGTGGCTGTCTACGGCCAGGCCGCCGGAGGACTGTATCGGCAAAGGCCCGTTTGCAGATTCATTGCTAAGCGCATAGAGGAACTTGCCCTCCGGGCTGAACACCTGTATGTTCGGGGACTGCGCCAGTCCGACAAAAACATCGCCTTTCCTGTCGACCGCCACGCCGGACGGGAAGTAGAGTTCGCCCGCGCCCTCGCCGTATTCCCCGATATGGTTTACAAGATGCCCCTCTTTGTCCAATACATCAATCCTGGCGATCCCGGAATCCACTATTGCCAGGTCTCCATTATTCAGTATTGCGCTATATGCCGGCCCGTTCAGCAAAAGCTTCGTGTGGAATTTCTTTTCTTCCATCGCGTTCCTTGCGCCACGGAAATCGGTTATGTGTCTGTTGTTGGCGGCGTTATAGACGTGTATCGAATTGACGGCCGGGTCGCATATGTACATCCTTCCATCCTTTGCAATGGCTATGCTGTGGTTCCTGGCATGGTTCCTCAGGACGTCGCTGTATTCCGGCATTTTGGTGGTGTCTATGTTTATCGTCCCGACGGGCTTGCCCGTGAAATCGAATATGCTTACCGTCGGGCCGCTGTAATCGGACACGTAAATATCGCCGCCCTTGCCGACAGCCACGCCCATCGCGGTGCCGAATTTTTCCTTGCCGTCCACGCCGTCCTTGCGGATGCCGAACTGGTATTTGCCGTCGAGGTTGTATACCAGGACGCCGCCGTAGACCACTGAAGTGACGTATATGTGTCCAACCGCCTCATCGACGGCCACGGACATGGCCGCGTAAGGTATTTCATCCTTGTTTTTAGATTCCTCGCTGTCGGGTATCCGGAAGAGGAGCTTCGCCGGCCTCATTTTTACCGGCTCGTCTTCTTTTTCGGCCTGTTTCTGCTCAGCCGCCAGCGCTGCGGGAGATGGAATCGATACCGAAAGCTCGTTTGAATATCTGGTCTCGTGGAACTGGCTGTCCACGGACGTCGCGACATAGTAGTATGTCATGCCGGGCTTTACGTTTTTGTCGTTGTACATGTCGCTGGAAGATGAGCCTATGAGGGCGAAATCCTTGCCTTTTACGGTGGAGCGGTAAATATTTACACCGACAAAGTTTGTCCCGCCGGCGTTTTCCCACCTCATCCCGACGGAGTATTTGTTGCCGGGCTCCGGCTTCAGATGAAGGCCGGCGAGCCTTGGCGTCTTAAGGGGAATAAAGACTTTTTTAGGCGCCTTCGAGGCGGTGGTTGTGCTCCATACCGTCGTCTTCGAGGACTCTTTCCCGCCGATAACCGCGGAGACGTAATAATGCAGGGTCTTGCCCGCCGGGAGGCTCTTGTCTATAAACCTGTTGACCTTCGGCTCGCCTATGACCCTGGCCTTCATGCGTCCTTCGGCCCGGTAGACCTTGTATGCCGATGCCCCGTGAACGGGAAGCCATTGCATAAGGACGGACTTGCCTTCACGCCTTGGATATCCGCCCATGAACTTAACGCCGCCGGCGAAGGCCGGGACCGCTCCGGCAATAAACACCCCGAAAACTAAAGCAAACAACAACGGTTTCACGAAGTATCCACCCTTCATTTTCCTACCTCCAAACCTATTAAAAAAATCCGTTTTCAGGATTTTTTACTATTAAGTTGCACTGAAGCCATCCCAATAGGGATGCAATTCCCATGCCTTTCCCGGAAAACAGCATCTCCCATTTTTATCATAGCTTAACTCATAATCCCCTCCGCCGCATTAACGCTATGGCGAAAAATCCAAGCAAAATCGGGTTATTATAGCTTTAAAACACATTTCTGCACTCCCCCTCCCAAAATTACAATCCACATGGAAGTCATTCCGCCTTGATTAATAATTTATTGAATAATCAAGGGATTACATCTTCAGGTCAGCCTGCGGCCGATTTCCCTGCGGGTCTAAAATTATATTTATATACTCATAACAATTATTGAATTATCATATGCCCGGCAAGCCTTGTCCTGCGTTCTCACTCAAACATAAAATCCGTGTTGCGCGAAATAGCTCAGTTATTTGCCAACACCTTCGAGCTTACTTTGGAGCGAAATCGCCCAATTGTCGAGAAGCTTGTTTTTATAACCGAGTTTTTTTGCGATAAAATAGGCGCTTAAAGCCTCTGCCGGATGCGCCGTGGTCTGGGACCACACCGCCGCTTCCCATGCGTAAATATTCAATATCCCCTCCACCGCGAAGGCCTTGTTCGTACTGTCGTCCAGGGCGCCCCGGAGATTATAACGTCCCCATATTTCCCCGAGGGGCTCAGGACTCCCGGACGGCAGCATCCACGCCACTCCCTGCGGAATCAGGGATGTCATGGGGATCTTCAGCTGAGCCGCCGAGGAAAAATCGAAATAGACGCGGGTTCTCTTCTTCAGCGTTGCGGCCATCGCCTCCACATTGCTTCCGATGTCCGAAAGGGGGGCGCACGGCGAGAAGACAACGCCGTATCTCCTGTACGTCTCGGCCTGGCGGTTCTCCATGTACCAGGCGTATGACAGAAGCTCGGCGTGTATGAGCAAAACGTCGTCCCTGTATTTCTCGACGCCCTGCCTGTACCACATCGGGAAGACGCCGTTGTCTCCCCAGGAGAATAGTACGGAAAAGGGCCGAAGCGAATTAAGCTCGTTGCCGGCAAGGTCGTACGCGAAGAAGTTATTCGAGTTATCGAGCGCCTTGTAATTGGAGACGAGCAGGAATGCCGGGAGCGCGGAAAGCGCAATTGCGGCAATGGCCGGCGCCAGCCTGTTCCTTGCCGGGAACCTCTCCCACATAAACGCAAACCCCGCGGCCAGCGCGGGCATAAGGAAGATGAAGACCGGGTTGTAATATTTGTCGAGAAGGCCCATCTTCCTCACCGCGGTGGCGTTCAGGGTAAAGAACGTCATGCAGAGATAAAATGACGCCCCGGCAAGGACCATGAACAGAAGCCAGCGCCGCTTCCTGAGCAGGTAAACGACCACGGCGGCAAGGCCGAGCCCCGCCGCGCCCGCGGCCATCCTTGCGCCCGTAAAGAACGAGGAGATGTTCGACAGGGTGGACCTGACCATGTTGGCGTAGACGTCCCACTTCAGCGTCCACAGGATATTCCTGAAGGTGTCCGGTCTGCCTATGTCGATTATCGGCCCGGCATGTCCGCGCACGGGCTCGTAAAGGAACGCAGACCATGCAAGCAAAAACAGGCTCGCCGACACGGCGATTACGCCGGCCTTCCTTGTGCCTGGGCGCAAGAGGTGGTAAATGATAAATGCCGGGATGATGAAATATGCGCTCTCGTGGCTTACAAGCGAAAACCCCAGAAAAAACGCGGAGAGGTAGAGCCACCTGATGTCCTGGGACTCCTCGAAGACGAGCAGGAACCAGGCGGTCAGGGCAAGCAGGAATGTCGACAGGGTGCGGACGGCGGCCACGACGGAGACGCCCCAGAAATAGCTGTAGAACGCAAAAGACAGCGCGGCGGCGGCGGAAAGCCATTCGGCAAAAGGCGCCCCGCGAAGGACTTTTTTAAGCGTCAGGAACAGGACGTATACCACTGCCGCGGCGAAGAAGGCGGACATGACGTTCAGCCTGTAGACGATGCTCCCCAGCGGCAGGAAGGTAAAGAGCTTTCCTATCATGCAGAACAAGGGATATCCGGGAGGATGGGGGATTCCGAGAGACCACGCGGCGGTGGAGAGCTCGCCGCAGTCCCAGAATGTCACCTCCGGGGCGAGCGTGAGGAGATATACCGTGAAAGCCCCAAAAAAAACGGCGAGGCCCGCAAAGGTGCCCGCCGTTATTTTAAAAACGCCGTTCTTTTCCTCGGTCATCTGTTCTTTAAACCTTACCAGTTGGCGAGTTTCTCCGCAGATTTTCTGTAATACTCCGCAGCCTTGTCGAAGGCGCCCTTTTTCTCGTAAGCCTTGCCGAGTTCAAAATACGCCCGGGCCGGCTGCGGGTTCAGCTTCGACGCCTCCGTCAGAAGTTCGATGCCTTTATCCACCTGCCCCTGCGCCACAAGGCAGGACCCAAGCCCCGTCTTCGCATCGTTCGATTTCGGCTCCTGCTTAAGCGCCAGGGTAAACTGTTCCCCGGCCTTCTTCGTATCTCCCTTGCTGAGGAGGGCGAAGCCGTATTTTATATGCGCATCGGTGAGGTCGGGCGCGGATTTGACCGCAGCGGAAAGTTGCTTGCACGCGTCCGTGTACATCTGGCGCTTCATCAGGTCTTCTGCCAGCATCATGTGGCGCTGCGCCTTGGCCAGGCCCGGGGCGACAGTCTCGTTGGCCTTCGGGTTAAGCTCCTCTTCGAGCTGCTCTTTGCTTATCTCGCCCAGCGCAAGTTTGAGGTTGCCCACGACCGTGTCCTTGAATTTCCAGTCGCACATCGGCACCTGGACTGCCAGTTTCCCGTCTTTTCCGACTATGCCGGTTGTGGGGTAAAGTATTGTGCCCCAGGCGCCGTACACCTTGCGGTTTTCGTCAAACAGGACCGGGAACGTAATATTTTCCTTCTGCACCAGGACGGGTATGTTGTTTTTCTGGTCGGTCTCGGAGACGATAGCCAGGAACTCGACACCCTTTGATGAAAATTCGGGATATATCTTCTGGAGGATCTTCATCGCGTTGACGGAGCTCCCCTGGTCCGGCCTGATGAATATTACCAGCGTAATCCTCCCCGAGTAAGACGAAAGGGAGTAGTCCTTGCCGGAGCTGTCCTGAAGGGTGAAGTCGGGGGCGTGCTGGCCCACGGAGACGTTCCTGAAGGCGTTTGCGGCATGGGAAGTCCCCGCGAGGACGGCGCCCGCTATCAGGAACGGAATAAAAGTCCTTACCAGGCGTTTCACAAACATGGCTGCTCCTGTCTCAAAAAACGTCTATACGACAAAGTGATAGATAATCTATCACTCCGCCCGCTTTTTGTCCATAATTTTCTTGATTTTATTCGGGGCGCAAGAAGACAAAAAAACTCGCCTCCGGGGGCGGGTTTCAGGATAATTTGCGCCTTATGCGGCGAGGCGTTCAGGCCCCTCTGTCAGGAAACCGGCAATCTTCCAGTCTTTAAGCCCGCCTTCATACTCCATGACGTTTTCGTATCCCATGTTCAGGAGAATCTCCGAGGCCTTGGTGCTTATCGTGCAATCGAAAGCGCCGCAGTATACTATAATTTCCATATCCTTGCCGAAATCCTTCTGGACACGCATGGACAGCTCGGAGACTGGTATGGATATGGCCCCTTTTATATGCTCATTTTCGTAATCGACCCTCTCCCGGACATCCACCAGTATTACCCTGCCCGGCGATTCATGGAGCTTTCGCCTGAGCTCGTCGCGTTCAATCGACCTTACCATCGCAAAACCCTCCTACAAAGCGGAAGCCGGGGGTCAGCCGTCGGCGGCAGGCATAAAGGAATTTGAATCTTGCCGCCCCCTGCCCCCGGCCCACGACTCCTGATTTAAATTATAACATATCCGCGACGGCCTGCTCAAGCGAGGCTATTTCGTCTATGTAGACGTCCGGTTTTATGCCGTCGTATTCGCGGACGGAGCTGTTTACAAGCGCCACTCGCATCCCGGCCTTTTTCGCTCCCCAGAGGTCGCGGAAGGCGTTGTCTCCCACGTATACGGCCTCTTCCGGGGCCACCTTTAGCGCGTCGAGGGCCATGCGGAAATATTTCGTCTCCGGTTTTCTGAAACCGTAATCCGAGGAAAGGAATATGCGGTCGAAGAACCACCCGAGCTTTAGCTGGTTTATCTCCGGCTCCGTGAAACACCTCTGCGCGTCCGAGAGAAGCGCCATTGAGTATTGTTCCCGCAGCCGCTCGAGCATCCCGTAAATCCCCGGAAAAGGCTCGAAATTCTTTCTGGAGAGCGAGCGGAAAAGCCTCGCCGCGACGAGGGCCGTGCGAGGCTCCGCCCTGCCCTCGCGCCTCGACCCTACAATGCCGGTGAATATGCGGCGCACGTCCACTTCCGGGTATTGCTCCTTCCCGGCGGAGAGGCACCGCCTGACGCCTCTCGTGTATTCGTCTTTCAGGTCTTCCGGGGAAATATTCACATGGCTGTACGAGAGGAACTTGCTTAGCTCCGAGTATATCGCCGGGTCCTGCTCGTCCGTGCGGATATTGACGAGCGTCCCGTAGAGGTCGAATATCAGCGCCTTTATGCCCAAAGCCTATGTCCTCCGGGCAGGCTCATGAAAGCTTGAGCCCCCATGCGAGGCATTCGCGCGCCTCCGAGACGAGCCTCCTCCTGTGTTCCCGGTCGAGCCAGGAGTTACGGGCTATGCGAAGCTCCGTCAGGGCCATGTAGAAGGGATTTCTGCGGGCTATGCTACCGAAGACCTTGCGCGGATTGCCGAAATGCCCCGCATACTCGTTTAGAAAATGCCCGATATGCTCCTCGGAGACGTATTTGTTGCCCGTGCGCCAGAGGAAGGAATGCTTGAGCTCCCCGCAAATCATCCCTATATCCATCATCCGGTCGTCCGGGCGCATTCTCTCAAGGTCTATCGCTATGCACCCCTGGCCGTCCGGAAAGATGAAGTTCGTCGGCGTCGCGTCGCCGTGCACCAGCACGCGGCGGTCGTCTTTCATGCAGTCGCGCTCAAGCCACGCTTCCTTGAGCTTTCTGAAAACACTCTCCAGGTGTTCGTCCAGAAGACCTTTCTTTGCGAGCTTTGAGAGTATCCGGTCGAAATAATCGGACGAGCGCCCAAGCGAGAGCGGGAAGTCCGAGGTGGTCCTTTTGTGAAACTCCGAGAGGAAGAAGGCCAGGTCCGAAAGCCGCGTCCTAAGCCTGTCGTGCCTGCCCTCGAAAGCCGCGCGTCTGATGTAATGGTCGAGGTCGCGCCCGGCGACATATTCTTCCAGGAGCCCGAGCCCCAGGCTTTTTTCGCTCGCAAGAGGCCGGACGACTCTGTTCGGCGGCCCCGTCAGCCCCAGCGCCCGCGCCTTCCTGAGGTTGTGATATTCCCCGATGAGCTTCGGCCCTTTCGAGGCCTCGGCCGGGGTATAGAACTTGCCGATGAGGTTTAATTGAGACGCGCTTTCCCGGTATCGGTATACAAGGTTGGAACCGGACAGGCGGCTGACATGGAAGGTCGGCGTCCTTACATCGAGCCTCACCTTCGGCATGACGTCTTTTACAAGATATGAATACAGCGGGTCCGCCGTCTCAAGCGTCCCCAGGTATGCGGGACTCACTGGTTCACCCTGTGCCCGTCCTCTCCCGCCGATGGAGAGGGAAATTAGTGAAGCGGCGTGTCTTCCGACTTCTTGAAGAAGAGCGCAAGCATCCGAAACTCCGTCTCGAAATTCGGCGTGAAGACGCCCTTGCCCATGGACGACGCAATCTCTTCGAGGCTCCAGAACTTGATCTTCTCTATCTCCTCCGCCTGCGGCGTGAACGGCCCTTCGCACCGGGTCAGGAAGCTTCGTATGTTCTCCGATTCAATCTCGTTCCGCATAGGGTAGTCGTAGAGATGTTCCAGCTCCGGCGGATCCACTCCAAGCTCTTCCTTCATCTCCCTGAGGGCCGCCTGCTCGTAGCTCTCGCCGACACCGAGGTGCCCGCCGACGGACGTATCCCATTTGCCGGGCTGGATGTCCTTGTCCTTTGAACGCAGCTGCAAGAGAAGCTTCCCCTTCTTGTTGAACACCAGCACGTGCGCCGCCCGGTGCAAAAGCGCCGGGTTCCCGTGGCACTCGCTTCTGAGCGCCTTCCCGATTATCTCGCCCTTTTCGTTTATAACGTCGAAATATTCCAATTGACCCGCCCCCCGATACATAGAAACTCAATTGTAATCCAATTGTAACAATTAAGAAAAAATAAGGCAAGCGCCGATAGGTTATTTTCATCCGTCCGGGTTTATGACGCCCCGGAAAGACCGCCTGTGGATGGGGCACGGACCGTGCCTTTTCAGGGCGTCTTTGTGCGTCATGGCGCCGTAGCCCTTGTGCCTTGCGAAGCCGTACTGGGGGTATTCCATGTCGTAGCGCACCATGATGCGGTCGCGTGTCGTCTTTGCGACAATCGACGCGGCGGCGATGGACGCGCTCCTTAAGTCGCCCTTTATCAAGGAGCGCTGGGGTATGTCGAGGTCTATGCTCATCGCGTCGAGGAGTATGAAGTCGGGGGGCGCATTGAGGTCCTGCGCGGCAAGCAGCATCGCCTTCCTGGCGGCTTGGTAGATATTGATTTCGTCTATCTCGCCGGCCTCGACGATGCCTACTCCGAAATCGAGCGCCTCGGCGCATATAATCCTGCAGAGCCTGTCGCGCTCGCGCTCGGTGAGTTTTTTAGAGTCGTTGACGCCCGGTATTGTCTGGCCGGGCCGAAGTATTACGCAGCCCGCAACCACCGGCCCGGCAAGCGGCCCGCGGCCCGCCTCGTCCACGCCGGCAATCCTGGCATACCCCCGGCCCGCAAGGTCCGCCTCGAAAAAATAAAGGGACGGCGCCAGGCCATCCCCGAAATCGAAACCGGACTGTTTTTTACTCGACGGCATACTCTACCTGCCGCTGTCGGACCCGCACGCCTCGCTCCCGGATGAATCCCTCCGGTAAATGCAAGGCCCGCCAATTATGCGGGGAAAACCCGGCTCCCGCCTCGGACAGTTTCCCGCATGACCATTCGCTTCACTGACATTTACCGTCCCGGTCGTCATATGTGCGCTCGCCACGCGGTTCCGGCTATTTCCTTGCCTTTGCAGCCTTAGGGGCCTTTGGCGCCTTTGCCGGCTTCTCCGCCTTTGCGGGTTTCTCGGCCTTTGCCGGTTTTTCGGGCTTTTCGGCCTTCGCCTTCTTGGCTGACGCCTCCGCTTTTCCCGCGCCTTCGGGCTTGAATTCCTTCTCCTTTATCCTCGTGGCCTTGCCGGAGAGGTCGCGCAGGTAGAAGAGCTTCGCCCTCGCCACCTTGCCGCGCTTGGCGACCTTTATGTCGGCGATGAGCGGGGAGTGAAGCGGCAGGATTCTTTCGACGCCCTCGCCGTAGCTGACCTTGCGCACGGTGAAGGTCTCGCGGATGCCGCCGCCGTTTCTGGCGATGCAGACACCCTCGAACATCTGTATGCGTTCCTTGTCGCCTTCCTTTACCTTCAGGGATACCTTGAGCGTGTCCCCGATGGCGAACTCGGGGATGCTCCTCATCTGCTCTTTTTCTATGGAATCGAGAATATTCATTTTTCTAAAACCTCCTTATAAATCCGTGTCCGTGGTTCGTTGTCCGTGTTCGTGTAAGGAATTTAAAGGCTCGTCACCCCCGTGGAAACGGGGGCCCGGAGACTTCCCATCGAATGACAAAAGACGCCGGGTTCCCGCTTTCGCGGGAATAACAGCCGCTATTTTTCGTAAACACGAATAGCGTATTTTCGGGCCGTCTATTATTACCGTTCTCCCGCCAGCCTGTCAAGGATAATCGCGGCGGCGGAACGAACCGGCAGGTGGTTGTATCCGTTATCGCCGCCGGCCGGGTCGGCAGAGCGGCCCTCATATCCGCCCGCGCACCGGATGGGCACGAGCCGGAAGTCGCATGATTCCATGAACTCATCCGTCAGTCCCCAGCCCGTCCCGAAGGCAATTACAGCCGGCCCGGCGTTTATTATCTCCCGCGCCCGCGCAAAACCTATAACCCTGCCGCCATGCGAACCCTGCTCGGCCCGCTCCCGTATAACTTGGTCGTCACATGCGCGTCCGCTTTCGCCGGGTTCGCGCGCCGCCGTGGCCACGACCTTCGGCCTTGCCCCGGTTTCCCGCTCTATCCCGGAAAGCGCGTCATGGAACTCCGGCACGATTTTTATGATGCGGAGCGCCTCGCCGCGGTTCGGGTTGTAACCCGCTCCGAAACCTTCCGTCCAGTGCCTTATTATCCTTTCGGCAAGCTCCCTCTGGGCGGCCATCGGGTTAATTATGTAATAGCCCTTCACGCCGTATGTCTTCGCCGTCCGCGCCATGTCGTGCAGGTCGAGGTTCGTAATCGCGGTGGAGACCACGTCCCCGTTTTTGTTCTTTACGGGGTAGTGAATAAGGGCAATGTATAAATTACTCGTTTTCCAGTTCCTCTATCAGCCTTCTGTCCTCATCCGTCAGGGCCGCGCCCTCAAGCAGGTCGGGCCGTTTTTGCATGGTCGCCCTAAGCGCCTCTTTTCGCCTCCAACGCCGTATCTCGGCATGGTTCCCGGAGAGAAGCGCTTCCGGAACCTTCATCCCCCGATACTCCGCCGGACGGGTATAGTGCGGGTAGTCCAGGAGACCTTCGCAGAACGAATCCTGTCCGGCGGATTCATCGTCTCCAAGCACGCCGGGGATGAGCCTTGTCGAGGCCTCTATGACCGCCGCCGCCGCGAGCTCTCCGCCGGAAAGGACAAAATCGCCCAGGGAAAGCTCTTCGTCCGCCAGGGTCCGCACACGCTCGTCGATGCCTTCGTAGCGCCCGCAGATGAATATGAGCTTCCTGGTCTCGCGGGAGAGCTCCACGGCCTTTGCGTGGCTGAATGCCGGCCCCTGGGGCGACATGAGGATAACACGCGCAGCCTTATTCCCGTCACCCCCGGCTGCGGCCTCGACGGCCTCGAAGACCGGCTCCGGCTTCATAACCATACCCGGCCCGCCGCCGAAGGGGACGTCGTCAGCCGTCTTGTGTTTCCCTTTGGTGAAGCTCCGGATGTCGGTTATTTTTATGTTGAGAAGACCCTTCTCCCGCGCGCGCTTCAGGATGCTGTCGCCGACCGCGGCCTCGACAATACCCGGGAAAAGGGTAAGGACCTCGCAGTTCATCCGGTTGACCGGCCTCACTCCGGGATATAGCCCTTCATCGGGCGCAGGGTTATCCTGCCGCCCGCCATGTCTATCATCTCAATCGCGTCGTCTGTGGCGGGTATCAAATATTCCCGTCCCGTCCCGCGCAGCCGGTCTGCCGGCTCGACAGGCTTCACGACGTATACGTCTCTCGCGCCCGCGGAGATTATATCGCTCAACATGCCCAGGAGCCTCCCGCGGCTGGTGTAGACCCGGAGGCCCAGCATCTGGAAGTGGTAATACTCGCCTTCCGGCAGGGGCGGGACTTCCGACTCCGGGACGAAAAGCTCTTTGCCCCGCAGGGCCTCGGCGTCTTCGATCGAGCCTGCCTCTTCAAAGAACACGGCAAGGTCGCGCCCGCTTTCCCGCACGGATTTTACGGTAAGCGGCACGTCCGCCGACGGAACAACCTCGGCGCGCCCCGGGCCTTCCAAAACAGCTTCGGCGCGCCCGGTGTCCGGTTGACCGGCGGCTCGCGCCCCGGCGCCTCCCGTATTCCCCGTCCCGCCGGCCCCGGCCGCCCACATCACTGCCCCGGGCCGGTAACGGTCCGGGTTGTCGGTGAGGGACCTTATTTTAAGCTCGCCTTTAAGCCCGATGGTCTTCAGAACTATGCCGACAAGGACGCGCTTTTTTATTCGAGTATCTCCAGGACGCACCTTTTCCCGATCTTTGTCCCGGCTGCGTTCAGGATTGTGCGCATGGCGCGGGCGGTCTTGCCCTCCTTGCCTATAACCTTCCCCAGGTCGGATTGGGCGACCCTCAGTTCGATGACGGTGGTTTTCTCTCCCTCGACTTCGGCGACGCTCACCTGTTCAGGATTATCGACCAGAGCCTTGGCGATGTGTTCGATCAGGTCTTTCATTGCCCACCTCCGCTGGTAGTAGTGGCCGTGCCGGTCAGAACATAAAGGACGTTATGCGTGTCCGTGAAAATCTAAATTCTCAAGTTCCGCCACGAACACGAGTGGCGAATCACGAACACGTGTTTTCGATTTGCCGCGAACACGGATTCAAGCCTTAGGAAACCTGTGGCGCGTCCCCGGCCTTGAGGACTCCGGACGTCTTTATAAGAGACCTGACCGTCTCCGAGGGAGTCGCGCCTTTTTTAAGCCAGGACACCACTTTCTCACGGTCGAGCTCTATGAGAGCCGGTTTCGCAAGGGGGTCGTAGGTGCCGAGTATGTCCAGAAAGCGCCCGTCTCTTGGCGAGCGGGAGTCCGTCGCCACAACCCTGTAATACGGCTGTTTGTGAGTTCCCTTGCGCGTAAGCCTTATCTTTACCGCCATTCAATCACCTCCTTCTAAATTATCTTTGCTCCTCTTTCGCCCCTCTTAAGACAAGAGGGGGATTAAGGTGGCGTTATTAAAATACACCGGGTTCCCGCTTTCGCGGGAATGACGAACAAAATCTTATCCGAACAGCCCCCTGCCGAGCCTGAGTTTCCCTCCCGGCCTGGAGAGCATTTTCATAATCTTTCGGGTCTCGGCGAACTGCTTCAGCAGGCGGTTCACTTCCTGCACCTGAGTGCCGCTGCCCCTCGCGATGCGCTTACGCCTGCTGCCGTTTATTATGTTTACGTTCCTGCGCTCCTTCGACGTCATGGAGTTTATTATGGCGACGATGCGGTCAACCTCCCGGTCGTCCACGTTCGCCATCGCGCCCTTGAGCTTGCCCATGCCCGGTATCATCCCAAGCAGCTGGTCGAGCGGCCCCAGTTTCTTTACCTGCATGAGCTGGACGCGGAAGTCCTCGAGCGAGAAATCTCCCTGCCGGACCTTTGCTTCGAGGTCTTTCGCCTCCTCGAGGGATACGCTCTCTTCCGCCTTCTCGATGAGCGAGAGGACGTCTCCCATGCCGAGTATCCGGGAGGCCACCCTGTCCGGGTAAAAAGGCTCCAGGGCGTCGAGCTTCTCGCCCATGCCCGCGAACTTTATCGGACGCCCGGTAACGGCCCGTATCGAGAGCGCCGCGCCGCCCCTTGCGTCGCCGTCCATCTTCGTAAGGATGACGCCGGTCAGGCCGAGCATGCCGTCGAAGGCCGCGGCCGCCTTTACGGCGTCCTGGCCGGTCATGGCGTCGGCGACGAACAGTATCTCGTCGGGGCTGACCTTCGCCCTGACCGCCTGGAGCTGGTCCATCAGGGCGTCGTCCACGTGCAGGCGTCCGGCGGTATCCATTATAACCACGCCGAATGCCCCGCGCCTCGCCCTGTCAAGGCCGCGCTCGCAGACGGCGACCGGGTCTTCGCCCGGACGGGATTCCTCCACCTCGACGCCGAGCTGCTTTCCGAGCGTGATGAGCTGGTCGATTGCCGCGGGCCTTTGCGTATCCGCCGCGACAAGCAGGGTCTTTCTGCCGCCCTTCCTGAACATCCGCGCGAGCTTGCCGGAGGTGGTCGTCTTTCCGGAGCCTTGAAGGCCGACCATCATCACGACCGTCGGCCTGTTCGGGACAAGCTGTATGCGGGCCGCGGACTCGCCCATCATCCTCACCAGCTCGTCATGGACGATCTTCACGACCTGCTGGCCGGGGGTGAGGCTCTCAAGGACGCCGCTTCCGACGGCCTTTACGCGGACTGCCTCGACGAAATCCTTTACGACCTTGAAGTTTACGTCGGCTTCAAGGAGCGCCATCCGCACCTCGCGGAGCGCGTCGGAGACGTCCGCCTCTGTCAGGACACCCCGCCCCTTAAGCCGCTTGAATACCTTCTCCAGTTTTTCGGATAAGCTCTCGAACATCCAGCCGCCTGAACTACCCCCCCCGGCTCTCCTCTTAAGATTCAGAGGGGATTAGGGGAGTTATGAAAATTATATCACGCCCCGGCCTTTTTGGCGCCGCAGCAAAAAGGGCGCACCTCCGCGCCTTCCCATATTACGGGAAGGATGGATTTTATTGGAGAATTAAAGAAATGTCAAGGAGATAATGCCGCCGCCCGTTATTCCCGAACACCTCAACCGGAATCTTGGCCAAGCCTCCGCGGCTGCCTGTCGTAGGGGCGCAAGTTCACTTGCGCCCGCCCCTCAGCCCTCTCCCACCGGCGGGGGCCGGTTCCCCCTCCTCCAGCGGCGGGGGAGGGTAAGAGTTTACCCCTCTCCCTTTCATGGGAGAGGGTGGCCTAAGGCCGGGAGAGGGTTCGCCGCCATCCACAGTTGTCATAACGCCCCCTCGTTCCCCCTCTTATCTTAAGAGGGGGATGAATGGCGATGCTATTTACTAATACTTCGACCTGAACGCCATTGAGCAATCCTCATCGGTAGGCGAAATTCATTGTTAGTGGTTATTCCGGATTAACTACACAACAAACTGATTATTAAAGAAAAAATAAGTTAAAATAGAGTTTTTCGGGCGGCATCGAAAGCGGCTCGAAAACGGGCCGTTTTGGGGCAATTTCTGGCCAAAAAGGGGGTGCTGGGAACGGCGTGATTTTGGGACAAAAACCGGGCGTCGGGCAGGGTGTGATTCCGGGGGTAAAACAGGGCGCGGTCCGACTGGCAAATTAATAAAAAAACCTTTATTTGACACTGCCATTAGTGAGGGCGATAATTGTGCATTATGCCGCGTTTTCTAAGACATCTCCTCGTTTTCCTTGTGTTTTCATCGGCTTCCGCCGTATTCGCCCAAACGGCGCCGCCGGAAGGCTGGCGATACCCTGTCGATAGCGATTACTCGGGCTTCTGGCAGACCTACAGGAAGGAAATCCCGGTGCCGTTCCACTTCCGGGCCGACTTTACAGGCGTCGGCGCCCAGGACGACGCCTGGATACTCATCCGGACGGACAGGCCGCAGTGGTGGGGGCTTTTCGTGTTCTTGAATACCGGAAATCAGCCGGAAATACAAGAGGTTGCCGAAGGGGACACAGGCCCGCAGTTCTGGAGCATACAGCCCGCGCCACCGGGGAACTACGAGGTGCTGGACAAAAATAACCGGAAGGCAAACCTTGTTCTGAGGGCGCCGGGAATCAATCTTTTTATCCAGAACGGGCCGAACCTGTTCTTCTACTGGGACGGGAGCAGGTTTAAGGAAATGCGGGTCTTAAGTATGCCGGCGCCAAGCCGGAAGGGCCTGGGCTTCCCCAGGCTGACGGGCTGACATAGCAGAAAAACAAGCGGTTCCGCTTAGTCCGGCAGCGTGTCCACATCGCCCCGGTAGCCGTATTTGCCGTTTTTTATCAGGCATTTCATCCTGCCGTGGAAGTTCCTTATGGAAATTACCGAGGATATGCGCAAAAGCTGGGCGGCGCGGTACGGGCGGCTTATTACCTTCACCCGGCCTTCCTTGATGGCCCGGATTATCGCTTCAGGGTTTTTCTCAGCCTTTACAATGGAATAGGTGCGGCCAATCTGTCGGGTTACGTGCGCGTCGGAGTTGCCTATGAGTGGCTTTCCCATCTCCAGGGCGCGCGAGACCGCCCGGTTGTTGAAGTTTAAGTTCTTTACGTAATAATGGCAGTATTCCAGGGCGTCGAACACCTCGGGGCGGCTGTCGAGAAGCGTCCCGGAGGCCGTCGGCATCGGGAAGTACGGATGCGCGGCTATTACAAGGTTGTCCTCCCTTTTTGCACCCTCGACGTCGTCCAGGGTGCGGTAATCGCCGGTTTCGCCCGGGAAATTTATAAGCAGGACGTGCCTACGTTTTATCGTGCGCTCGACCCCGCGTATCAAAATGACGCCTCTCTCCCCGGCGTAGTCCCGGAGCCGCTCCGACCAGGTGAACCGGTTATGGTTCGTGATGGCGATTGCGTCGAAACCCCTTGCCGCCATCATGTCGATTATCTTGCAGGCGTCGTTTCTGAGGAAGTCGTGCGGGTCTTCCTTCGAGTGTATATGGAAATCTATCTTGAGGTCTTTCAACTTTATCCCTTTCCTGCCCCCCGAGAGATGATAGCTTTGACGGGTTATGCGCGGCAAGAAAATAATAATTAATTTTACTTAATGTCTATCCCCGTGAAATTGCTGCAAAATATAACACTTGACCAGGATGCTAAAAGGCATTATACTTATGCATACGTCTTCGCAGTAACGCGTTCTTTGAAAGAAACACAAATATTATACTCCCTATAGACCCCGGAATCAACCTCCGGGCGTTCCGTTTTACAAATAAAAAGCAATACGAAATCTCCGGCAAAAATCGAAAAACGGGTTTTCGACACGGCTTAAGGACGGCGAGCTTTATCCATGCCGGGCCTTTGCCGCTTTTGAGCTTGGCGAAAATCCCGGTTACAGGAAAGGAGGCGGCGATGAAGTATCAAGCTTTTTTGGTATCGGTAATGGCATTTGCTTCCCTTGCCGCTACCGCGCGCGCCGAAAGCAGGTTTTCCAATCTCCTCGACGCCACACAAAGGGACTACGAGACTGTAAAGGTGGATATGCGCGGCACGGGCGGCGCCAGGGCAATGGACGCGCGGAAGCTGAAGGCGGCTGCCGACAGGATTACGGCAAGGCGGGCGGCCATAGACAACCTGCGCAGGCTGGGTCTTAAGGTCCTACCGAGGGATCAGAGAGGGCTTTTCAGGCTCCTTGTCCGGAACCTCGACCAGATAAACCTCGCGCTTCTTGCGCTGATAGGCAGCGCCAAAGGGCCGGGCTACGGCATGAACCGTCCGGGCGGGGCCGTGAGCTGGCAGAATGGCATAGGCATGATGCTCGACGAGACCAGGCGGTGCCTTTACATGGCCGGCAAGATATCCGGCCCGTTCGTTATGAAAACGCCTCTCACGCCTCTGCGGGCGCGCTGACGTTAACTCCGCTCGGTCGGGCGGTTATGGTTTGGATACAGGCTTTTGAGTCTTTTCGGCTGTTTCCCTGCGGGGGATTATTATTCCCTGTCGGGCGAGTTCCCGCCTTATCTCTTCGCGCCGCCTGGCGCGCTCTCTCGGCGGGAGGGACTTTAGCTCCCGAAGCTGTGAGCGAATTTTCGCCTGTTTCTCCGGCGGCAGTGCGTCGAACCGGGCAATTCCTTCCCTGTAGTCCTGTTTCTCCTGCGGGGTCATCTTCCGCCAGCGCTCCACCTTGCCCATCACCTTCGCGCGCTCTTCCGGCGGGAGGGCCTTCATCTTTTCGTATTTTTCCCGGAGCTCCTGCCTCCTGGCGGGCGGGAGCGAGTTGAAAAGGCGGTACGCCCTTCTGAGGCGCCTGCGCCTCGCGGGCGACATCGTCCTCCATATCTCGTAGTTTTCCAGCAGGTCCTGCTGCTCGCGCGGGGAAAGGGAATCCCAGCGGTCTTTTAACAGCCTTCTCTTAAAGCGGACGGTATGCGTCGTCCGCGCTTTATGAGAGGTAAGCGGTTTATTTGCGTTAACAGGAGGGGCCTGAACCTGCGCCGCGAAGGCCGAAACGGAAAAAAACAGCCCGATGAACAGGGCTGCGATTGCAAGCTTTTTTATAAACATCTTATCCGCCGTTATTTGCCTCGGCAATCTCAGGACGCCCGCCGTCCGCGCTGATTCCCGCCTTGACAGGCCCCTTGTCCGCCATCCTCGCCCTGACGCTGTGCCGGGATTCCCTTATCGGCCCCAGCTGGTCCAGGCCGCTCTGGTCTATCTGGTGTATGACGTCGAGGTCGTCTATTACATCGATATTGTTCAGGACTTCCCAATCCACCGGCGCGGGGGCCTTTACCGCCTGCGCCTGCATGGGCTGCCGTCCGGCATTAAAACCGGGATAATACAAAGCTATCAACACGGCGGCTATCGCAGCGGCGGCGGTGATGTAGACGGGGACAAACCTCCTGAACGCGGAGGGCTTTCGGAAAAGCCTGCGCATAACGCCCTTGGCGGCGGCATAACTCTCGCCGGAGGTCGGGTTCTTGGGCCCAGGAACGCTGGAGAGCGTAAAGGAGATGTCATCGAGCTCGCGTCGGCAGGAGGCGCAGGAAATGACGTGCGCGGCTACCTCGGAGGCCTGCTCTCGTGAGAGCTCTCCATAGTGGTAAAGTATCAGCTTCTCGCTGAAATCACATGAAGACCTGTCATCCATAACGATACCCTTTCATGCTCTTTTTCAAGGTCTCAACCGCCCTGAAGAGGTGGGCCTTGACGGCGCCTTCGCTTATTCTCAGGGCCGTCGCTATCTCCGTAAGCTTAAGGTCTTCCTCGTGCTTCATAAGGAATACAACCCGCTGCCTCGGGGGCAGCGACAAGAGCGCCTTCCTGAGCGCCGCCCGGAGTTCCTTTTGTTCGAGGGGCATGTCCGGTTTTATCGAGCGGGAACAATCCGGCGCCTGATCTACCGCGTCATGCCCGTCATCCTCTTCCTCGGGGGCGGCAAAGAAGAAGAGCTTCTTTATGAACGTCCTTTTGCGTAAGAAATCCAGACAGACGTTCGACAATATCCTGACAAACCACGTGTAAAACGACGAGCCGCCCTTGAAGGAATTCAGCGCCCTGTATGCCTTTACGAAGGCGTCCTGGGCGAGGTCCTGGGCGTCGTCCGCGTTCCCGGTCATCTGCCGGGCGAACGCAAGCGCCCTCGGCATATACAACTTTACCAGCGCGCCGAACGCCTCCGGGTCTCCGTTCCTCGAAGCCTCGACAAGCTCCTGCTCGTTCGGGGCTGTCCCGGCCTGGCCCGGACCTTTTACGCGGCGCGGCCCAAAACCCGCCGCCGGCATACCGGCACCCGCCGCATCCATCGGCACGGAGATAAACCCGGTCTCTTCCGCGCTGCCCCCGGCCCCTCCGAGCCCACTCGCAAAGCCGTGCGGGCTATCCGCCGCATCCGCCTGTCCGCCAGACATCCCGCCAGCCGGCTTCGGCGCAACACAGGCCGACTGACCGGTCGCCGTCTCTTCCAGCATATGTTTTCCTTCTGTGTAACAGCCGCGCCTGTCGAACCCCGGCGGTCTTATTCAGCCTTTACAACCCGGCCCTCAAATCAGGCGCCCGCCCCAGGCTATTCCCACTGCGCTGAAACTGCCGGACTGAACCAGGGCGCCCGCCCCTGAAACCAACCTCGGGGCTGGACATCTCTCAGCGAGATGCCCCTTTGAATCAAGGCGCCCGGCTCCCTGAACACTAAACTCCCGGCCCCTGTATGCGCCTATTATACTTCATTCGGGGCCTTTACTTCAAGGGAACATGGCGTCCGGCTGCGGAACTATTATATTAGACGTATGGCAGACGAAGAAGGTTTACAACGCCGGCTGGACGGCGTGTTCGGGGTTTCGGTCGAAGGTTCGCGGTAATACCCGGTTTGGAAATCGTCCGGAGGCTATTGACCTGCCCGCGTTCCGGCTGGAGGGTTTGGGAAACGCCCGATTTGAAAAATCTGCCTGGACTGTCTGGCCTGCCTTGCCGGAGGGCCGGGGGCCGGGACTGCCTTTTTCATGGAAGTCCCGGCCTTTATCAGTGTTAACTGTGGCCGACCGCGCTTTCCCGGGGACCATCGCGCGCTGGGAAGGCCCCCGGAAAAAACCTTACTTCTTTGCTCCCTTTTTGGCTTTCTTGGCCTTTTTAACGGCCTTTTTGACAGCCTTTTTCTTGCCCTTCATTGCCTTTTTGACGGCCTTTTTCTTGCCCTTCATTGCCTTCCTGGCGACCCTTTTCTTGCCCTTCATTGCCTTCCTGACAACCCTCTTCTTGCCTTTCTTGGCCTTCCTGACAACCCTTCTCCTGGCTTTCTTGGCCTTTTTGACGACCCTTTTCTTGCCCTTCTTGGCCTTCTTGACGGCCTTTTTCTTGGCCTTCTTTACCTTCTTCTTCGCCGCGGTCTTGGCGGCGGGAGCGGCGCTCGCGCTCTGCGCGAAAGCCATGGACATCGGGGCGGCCAAAAGCACGGCCATAATCAGTCCTGCGAGAATCTTCTTCATTCCTCTTTCCTCCCGGCCCGGTGGGCCATAAAAAAAAATGGGTTTTAATCCCAGCGCGAATGTTAGACGGCCAGCCGGGTTAAAGGTTTACAAGAAAATTCACTTTACCAATATAACGCCTATATCCATCACGTTCGTGCCGGTAGGCCCCGGCGAGAAGAGGCCGCCGGTCTTTCCGAAGAAGCTGTTCGAGTCGTTATTTTGCAAATAATCCCCGGCGCTTAGCCCCTTGTCCCCGGCGTCTTTTATCGTCTCTCCGCCGACGAACGCCCCGGCGGCGTCCGTCGGGCCGTCGATACCGTCGGTGCCGGCGAAAAGGGCGGACACGCGCCTGTCCCCTTTTATCTCTATGGCGAACGCAAGCGCCGTCTCCTGGTTCCTGCCGCCTATGCCGTCTCCTTTTACGGTTACGGTCGTCTCTCCGCCCGCCAGGAGACATGCCGGGGTCGGCCGCCTCGCCCTTTTGTGCTGGAACGCTTCCCGGGCAAGCCGCTTTGCCGCATCCCGCGCCTCTCCGGCGAGGAGACCGTTGAGGATATACGGCCTGTAGCCCAGGTATGCGGCCATCTCCGACGCCTTTGCAAGGGCCGCGGCATTGGAGGCCGCGACAAAGTTCGTAACTCTTCCGAAAATGGCGTCCCCTGGCTTCGGCGTCTCCGGTATCAGTCCGGACGCGCCTTTTTGCAGGCGTTCCCGGACGGACGGCGGGATTCTTTCGTATACGCCCCTTATCTTCAATATCTCAAGGGCCTGGAGGCAGGTCGTCTCGTCCGGGGCTGTCGGGCCGGAGGCTATGACGCCCGTGTCGTCGCCCGCGACGTCCGAGATTATGACGCTCACCGTCATGGCCGGGGAAATGGCCTCGGCGAGCCTGCCGCCCTTGACGGCGGAGAGGTGCTTGCGGACGCAGTTTATCTCGCCTATGTCCGCGCCGGACGCAAGCAGGAGCCTCGTTACCTCCTGCTTGTCCTTCAGGCTTATACCCTCCGCCGGAAGGACCATGAGCGAGGACGCGCCTCCGGAGAGAAGACACAGGACGAGGTCGTTCGCGGAGGCCCTTCCTGCAAGCTCCATTATACGCCCGGCGGCGATTATGCCCCGGCCGTCCGGGAGGGGATGGGAGGCCTCGAAGCCCTGAATCCGTGAAAGCGCCCTGCCGCCGTAGCCCCCGGCTGTGACAAAGACGCCTTCCCTGACCATGTCCCCAAGGACGTCTTCAGCCGCCTTCGCCATGCCGTAAGCGGCCTTCCCTGCGGCGATTACATATATGTTTTTAATTTCGGAAAGAAGATAGCGGGAATTGTTTATTACAAGCGCGGCCGCCGGCAGACCGGCTTCGGCTTCGAGGGCGAGGTTTTCCTTTACGCAGGAATAGGCGTCCGCGGCGGAGACTGCGGCGCGGTATATCTGTGTGAGAAGCTCCCTTGTTTCACGGTCCATCAGTCGCGCGGGGACGTTTTCGCGGTTCCGGCCCTCAGCTCGCGGACGGAATTTATGCGCCCGAGGACGGCCTCCCTGGCCGTGCCGCCGGTATGGTTTCTTGCGGCGACGGAGTTTTCAACCTTCAGGGCGGATAACGCGCTCTCGTCGGCTCCGGGATAAAACTCCTTAAGCTCGGCAAGCGTAACCTCGTCCATGCCGCGCCCGGACTCCGAGAGCTTCCTGACAAGCTTCCCGACAATCTCGTGCGCGCTCCGAAACGGCACGCCATGCCTTGCCAGCCAGTCCGCGAGGTCGGTCGCCGTGGAATAGCTCCCGCCTGCCGCCGCGGCCATCTTTTGCGCATCGGGCTCCATGCCGAAGACTATGTCCGTCATGGCCCGAAGGCATCCCCGGACGGTGTCCGCGGCGTCGAAGACCGGCTCCTTGTCCTCCTGCATGTCCTTGTTATACGCAAGCGGCAGGCCCTTCATGACCGTGAGCAGGGCCATCAGGTCTCCGTATACCCTGCCGGTCTTCCCGCGCACGAGCTCCGGGACATCCGGGTTCTTCTTCTGCGGCATGATGGACGAGCCGGTGCAGCAGCGGTCGGGAAGGCTTATGAAGCCGAACTCGCCCGTTGACCAGAGCACCAGCTCCTCCGCGAGGCGCGAGAGGTGCATCATAAGTATCGAACATGCGGAAAGGTATTCGAGGTTGAAGTCCCGGTCGGAGACGGAGTCCATGCTGTTATGTGTCGGCCCCTGGAAACGGAGCATCAGCGAGACGAACGAACGGTCTATCGGATAGCCCGTCCCGGCGAGAGCCCCCGAGCCGAGCGGCATCGCGTCCCCGCGCTTAAGGGCGTCGGAGAAGCGGCCCGAGTCTCTCTCAAGCATCTCGTAGTAGGCCATGAGGTGGTGCGAAAAAAGCACCGGCTGGGCGCGCTGGAGGTGGGTGTAGCCGGGCATGATAATGTCGATATGCCTCTCGGCTTTCTCGAGGACGGCTTCCTGGAGGCGGTCTATGAGGTTCGCGCAGGCGGCGCACTCGTCCTTTAAGTAAAGCTTTACGTCGAGCGCGACCTGGTCGTTCCTGCTCCTTGCGGTATGGAGCTTGCGTCCGGCGTCGCCCGTCTTCTCGACGAGGCGGGCCTCGATGTTCATGTGGACGTCCTCAAGCCCGGTCTTCCAGACGAACTCCCCGCGCTCGATCTCGCCCATGACCTCTTCGAGGCCGTGGACGATCCTGTCCGCCTCTTCGGGCGATATGATACCCTGCCGCCCGAGCATCCTGGCGTGGGCGAGGCTCCCGGCGATGTCGTAGCGCCAAAGCCGCCTGTCGAACGGGACCGAGGCCGTGAACTCCTCCACGAACTCATCCGTCGGGCCCTCGAACCTCCCGCCCCAGGGTTTATCGGTCATGCCTTGCCCCCGAGCAGCGCGCGGATGCGGAGCCTCAGCGCGTTTATCCTGATGAACCCTTCCGCGTCATGCTGGTTGTATACCGCCTCTTCCCCGAACGTGGCGAATTCCGGGTGATAGAGCGAGCAGGCGGACTTCCTGCCGACGACATCGCAGTTGCCCTTGTAGAGCTTAAGCCTCGCCGTCCCGGTGACGTTCTTCTGCGTATCGTCGATAAGCCCCTGCATGAGCTCGCGCTCCGGAGAATACCAGAAGCCGTAGTACACCAGCTCGGCATACCTCGGCACGAGCGAATCCCGCAGGTGCATGACCTCCCTGTCCAGAGTGATGCTCTCGACGGCGCGGTGCGCGGCATGTAGCAGCGTCCCGCCCGGCGTCTCGTATACCCCGCGGGACTTCATCCCGACAAACCTGTTCTCAACGAGGTCAACGCGTCCGACGCCGTTCTCTCCGGCGAGCCTGTTCGCCTCCGAAAGGAGCTTTCCAGGGCTCATCCGGACGCCGTTTATCGCGGCGGGGCTGCCGCCTTCGTAATCCACCTCTACGTATACGGGCCTGTCCGGAGCGTCCTCGACGGGCGCCGCCATGGTGTACATGTCGCGCGTGGACTCCATCCACGGGTCTTCGAGTATGCCGCCCTCGTAGCTGATGTGCAGGAGGTTCCTGTCCGTGGAAAAGGGCTTGCTCTTTGTCGCCGTAACGGGTATGCCGTGTCTCTGGGCGTAGTCGATAAGGTCTTCGCGGGACTTGAAGCTCCACTCGCGCCAGGGCGCGATGACCCTGACATCGGGCTTGAGGGCGTAATACGCGAGCTCGAAGCGCACCTGGTCGTTTCCCTTGCCCGTCGCGCCGTGGGATACCGCGTCCGCGCCCTCGGCAAGGGCTATTTCTATCTGGCGCCTTGCGATAAGCGGCCTGGCGATTGAAGTGCCCAGCAGGTATCTGCCCTCATAGAGCGCGTTCGCCCTGAGCATCGGGAAGACAAAGTCCCGGACGAACTCCTCTTTCAAGTCTTCGATATATATCTTCGATGCGCCGGTTTTTATCGCCTTTTCGTTAAGCGGAGAGAGTTCTTCCCCCTGGCCCAGGTCCGCCGAGAAGGCTATGACCTCGCAGTGGTAGTTCTCGATGAGCCATTTTATGATGACGGATGTATCCAGCCCCCCGGAATAAGCGAGGACGACCTTCCTGACGCCTTTATCCACCATATCTCCTTACCTTACCCATCCCGGCGGCGCGCCGTCCTTCCTGGCCTCGTCCGGGATGACGTTGTTTATCATGTTCTGGGCCTTGTCCATTTCCTTCTGCGCGTCGTCCATCCGGACCCTCGCCGCGCCCCGCATGTCCTGATATTCCGTCACCTGGTAGTCGGAGATGGACGTCGGGCTCACGGTTGTAAGGAGTCCGTTGTACCGGCTCCAGTCGTCGCTGGCCTCCTTGTATTTCTCCGCCGCCTTCCGGTATTTTTTCTTCCAGTTATTAATCCGGGCCTTCCACCAGAACCGGTTATGGCCGTAGTTATCCGTGTTATAGCCCGGGGCCGCCGGGTTGGCCGGGGCCGGCGCCGGGACAAGCTCCTCTTTTTTCGCCGCGCCCCCGGAGCCGGGAGTCCTGGCGAAGGACTTCTGCACCGTCGTGCCCACCTCGTCGGAGTTGACCACCTGTATATCCCTTATCTCGCCCTTGCTTATGACAATCGCGCCGGAAGGGAGTATTATGCGGATGGAGTTTCTCAGGACGGTATAGTTGTCGGTTTTTATTTTCCCGCCGTTTCTAAGCCTGATTATATAATTCACTTTCTTCCCCGGCTTGACCGACTGTTCAAGCGTCGAGGACGTAGTCTTTGCCCGTCCGAGGATCTTGTCGAGCAGGCTGCCTATCTTGCTCTGTTCGCAATAGGCGGCGCTCGGCGCCAAAACCGCGGCAAGCCATAAAACAACCAGCAATTTCTTCATAGGGGGACCTCTTTTAACTGTTTGACAGTCCGGGAACCCTGTGTCTCAATTATATACCAACAAGGGCTGACCTTTAACGGACTTCAGCCCGTTATAAGCAGTTCCAGAAGCGCCTTCTGCGCATGAAGGCGGTTCTCAGCCTGGTCGAAAACGGCGGAATTTACGCCCTCCATGGCCTCGTCCGTTATTTCCTCGCCCCTGTGCGCCGGGAGGCAGTGCAGGACGATGCAGCCGGGATTTGCCTTCCCTATCAGCTTCCCGTTTATCTGGAAACCCTTGAAACGCTTTCGCCTTGCAGTCTTTTCGGACTCCTGGCCCATCGAGGCCCAGACGTCGGTATACAGGATGTCCGCGCCCTCCGCGGCGGCCTGCGGTTCCCGCACAAGACTTACTTTCCCTTTTTTCGCTCTCCCCGCTCCCTTCGCCGCCGGTTGACCGGCCTTCGCCCATGCGAGGACGCCGGGGTCGGGGTCGTAGCCCTCGGGGCAGGCAAGCGAGATGTCGATGCCGGCCTTGACGCAGCCCTCGATGAGGGAGTTCGCCATGTTGTTGCCGTCGCCTACATATGCGAGCCTGAGGCCCTCAAGCCTTCCGAACCTCTCCTTTATCGTAAGGAGGTCGGCCAGCACCTGGCAGGGGTGATGCTTGTCGGTGAGGCCGTTTATCACGGGCACGGACGCATATTCCGCCATTTCCTCGACGGACTCCTGCGAGTATGTCCGGACCATTATCGCGTCCACATACCTCGAGAGCACCCTTGCCGTGTCCCTTATCTCCTCGCCCCGTCCTATCTGGGTATCGGCGGGCGAGAGGAATATCGCATGTCCGCCGAGCTGGGACATCCCGGCCTCGAAGGACACCCGCGTGCGCGTCGAGGACTTCTCGAATATCATGGCGAGAGACCGGCCCTTTAGCGTAAACCTCTCCTCTCCTCCTGCACGGACGGCCTTGAGCGTCTCCGCCCGCTCAAGGACCTTGAAGAAATCCTTGTCCGGAAAAGAAGCCAGGGTAAGGAGGTCCTTAGTCATGGTGCAGCCTGCCTTCGAATATCCTGTCCAATGTCTCCACCAGCGCGTCGATCTCCTCTTCCGTAACGACAAGTGGCGGCACGAACCTCAGCACGCTGCCCATTGTCGAATTTATCACGAAACCCTCCGCGAGCGCCTGCCTGACTATCGGCGCGGCGTCGAAATCGAGCTCCATGCCGATTAAAAGCCCCCTGCCCCGGACATCCCTTATGAAATAATATTTTTCCTTGAGCTTTAAAAGCTCCTTCGTGAAATATTCCCCCATCCTCGCGCAGGACCCGATGAGCCAGCCGTCTTCGAGTATGGCCTCAAGCGATGCAAGCCCCGCCGCGCAGGCCAGCGGATTGCCGCCGAACGTCGAGGCGTGGTCGCCCGGAGAGAAAGCCTCCGCCGCCTTCTCCGTGGCAAGGCAGGCCCCGATTGCCGTCCCGCCGCCAAGGGCCTTCGCAAGCGTCATAATGTCCGGCTTTATGCCGTAGTGTTCATGTGCGAAAAGCCTCCCGGTGCGTCCCATGCCGGTCTGCACCTCGTCGAGGATGAGAAGAAGCCCCTTCTCGTCGCACAGCGCCCGGAGCTCGCCGAAATAATCCTCCGGCGGGATGTTGACGCCTCCCTCCGCCTGTATAGGCTCCATCATGACGGCGCAGGTCTTCTCCGTAATGGCGTCCCGTATCGCACCCGCGTCCCCGAACGGGACGTATTTGAAACCCGGCAGAAGCGGCGTGAACGCGCTCTGGAACTTCTCCTGGCCGGTCGCGGTAATCGTGGCCATCGTCCTGCCGTGGAACGACTTCAGGGCGGTGATAATCTCGTGCCTTTGCCCCACCATGTTGTTTTTGGCATACTTCCGGGCGAGCTTGATGGCCGCCTCGTTCGCCTCCGCGCCGGAGTTGCAGAAAAACACCCTGTCCGCGAACGAGTTCTGGCACAGGGCCTTCGCAAGCTTTATCTGCGGCTCGATGTGGAAGTAGTTCGAGACGTGGATAAGCTTCTGGGCCTGCTTCTGAAGCGCAATCACAACCTTCGGATGGCAGTGCCCAAGGTTGTTCACTGCTATGCCGGAGAGAAAATCCGTGTACTCCTTGCCGTCGGAGTCCCACAGTTTCATGCCCCTGCCCCGGACGAACACCACGGGAAACCGCCCGTAAGTATTAAAGAGATACTTCTTGGACTCTTCTATCAGTTTATCAGTTGACATGGTAGTTAAATTTAATTAATGGAAACAACTTTCACGCGTAAAACTAATTGATAACACAAGGGGTTATAAAAATCAACGGGAAAATACGGAATCCTGGGGCGTCGTTAGGCCCTGCACCGGCCCGAAGCCGGTCTGCCGGCTTTACAGATTCCGCCCGTTCTGTTAATCTTAATCATAATAACTTATACAGTCCGTTCCTGCAGGGCCGGTTTCTTAGCCACGGTCTAATTTAAAGCAGGCCATTGTGGCCGAGCTCGTGGCATGTAACCGCCCCTGCAGTTCATTTTTTATGGAGGTGCGTCATGGTCGTGGAATTTTCCATGTGGCCGATGGTCGGGGCGTCCGTATCGGAGCATGTGGCGAAGGTTATAAAGGTGGTGGACGAATCCGGCCTGCCATACAAGGTAAACGCGATGGGGACGGTCGTGGAGGGCGATTGGGACGAGGTCATGGGGCTTATAAAAAGATGCCACCAGCTCCTGGCCGGCCAGACGGAGCGCGTCATCACGGAGATAAGCATCGACGACAGGAAGACACGGACGAACAGGATCGAGGGGAAGGTGGCGTCCATAGAGAAGTTACTGGGGAGGCAGGTTAAAAAATAACGTTCTTCGCGTTCGTGCTCTGGTAAGAAGTAAGGCCTGTCACCCCGTGCTTGACACGGGGCCCAGGAATTTTAAACTTCCCGGATTCCCGCTTTCGCGGGAATGACAAACATGAGGGGCGGGAGTGACGGGCACGGATGCGAAGACGGGTTTTTTTACTTAATTTTATAGACATAGTTGACATTCAGGGTTAGAATTAGGTATATATAAAGGCTTGCGAAATGGGGGAGAGTTGTTCGGCATTTTGAAAGGAGCGTGATGTAATGGGCAGGATTTATCTTGACAATAACGCCACCACCCCGGTCAGGCCGGAGGTTGTGGAGGCGCTTGCAGGTATGCTGAAGGGCTGTTACGGCAACCCCTCCACGCTTTACTGCGTCGGCCATGAAGCCCATGTCGAGATGGAGCGAGCGAGGGACATCATGGCGGGGATACTCGGCTGCAACAGGGAGGAAGTGATATTCACAAGCGGCGGCACGGAGAGCGACAATATCGCCGTGCTCGGCGCCGCAAGGGCTAACAGGAAAAAGGGCAATCACATAATCACGACGAAGATCGAGCACCACGCGGTGCTTAACCCCTGCAAGGCCCTTGAGAAGGAAGGCTGGCAGGTCACGTATCTCCCCGTGGATGAATACGGGATGGTAAATCCCGCCGACGTGGAGCGCTCCATCACCTCCGGCACGACGCTTATCAGCATAATGCACGCGAACAACGAGGTCGGCACCATCCAGCCGATTGCCGAGATAGGCAAGATGGCAAAGGCGCGCAAAATTACCTTCCATACCGACGCCGTCCAGAGCTTCGGGAAGCTCTCCGTAAACGTGAACGAGCTCGGAGCGGACCTCCTCTCCGCGTCGTCGCACAAGATTTACGGCCCCAAGGGGGTAGGGCTTCTGTATGTCCGGAAGGGGACGAAGATACTCCCTATAATGTTCGGCGGACACCAGGAGCGCTCGCTCCGGCCCGGCACGGAGAACGTCCCGGGGATTGTCGGCTTCGGCAGGGCCGCCGAGCTTATGGCCGCCGAAGGGCCGGCCGAGGAGGCCCGGCTCCTGAAGCTTCGGGACAGGCTCTGGGAGGGGATAAAGGCGAAGGTCCCGCACGTGAAGCTTAACGGCCATCCGGCCATGAGGCTCGCGGGGACGCTGAACGTGATATTCGAGTACGTCGAGGGCGAGTCCATAATCCTCAGCCTCGACGAGCACGGCATCTGCGCCGCGTCCGGTTCGGCGTGCACCTCCGACGCGCTGGAGCCGTCGCACGTCCTGGCGGCGATGGGCGTCCCGCCGGAGAAGAGCCACGGCGCGCTCCGGATGTCTTTCGGCAGGGAAAATACGGAGGAGGACGTGGACAAGGTGCTGGAGGCGCTCCCGAAGGTCGTGGAGAAACTAAGGAGCTTCAGCCCGATTTACAAGGACTTTTTAAGACAGCAGACAGCGTAATATCCACTTTATCCGTCATTCCCGCCCCGGCTTTATACGTGCCGGGGCAGGCTCCAGCGGGAATCCAGGGAGTTCAAAATTCCTGGGCGCCGTGTCAAGCGCGGGGTGACGAGCATTTGAAAGGAGACGAGGTCTTAGAAATGGCATATTCAGAGAAAGTGATGGATCACTTCAGGAATCCACGGAATGTCGGCGAGATGACAGACCCGGACGGCGTGGGGAAGGTCGGCAACCCGGTCTGCGGCGATATAATGGAGCTCTACATCAAGGTGAAGGACGACACCATAGTTGACGCCAAGTTCCAGACGCTTGGCTGCGGCGCGGCGATTGCCACGTCTTCCATGGTTACCGAGATGGTAAAGGGGCAGAAGCTCGATGACGCGCTGAAGATTTCCAACTCGATGGTCGCGGAGGCGCTTGGAGGGCTTCCGTCCCAGAAGATGCACTGCTCGGTGCTCGCCGAAGAGGCGCTCCAGAGCGCGATTTCAGATTACAGGAGTAAAAAGGGGCTTAAGTAAACTTCGCCCCATGAATGGGCAGCCGCATCGGGCCGCTTCTTTCGCTCATAATGAAATTTGGGCCGGTTTTTTAAACCGGCCTTTTATTTTCCTTCTGAACCTTGAAAAATCCATACCTCTCTGTTATCTTGATAAGAGTTCCGCATAAGTGCGGGCCGCGCAAGCCCCGAAAAAGAGAACACATCCGACATGGCAAAGGCCGAAGCCCTTTTAATCATCGACATGTTAAACGACTTCTGCCGGGAGGACGCTCCGCTCTACGTCCCTATGACGCGGCTGGTCATACCGAATATCCGGCGGGAGCTCGACAGGGCGCGCAGGGAAGGAATTCCGGTGGTTTATGTATGCGACGCGCACGACAAGGACGACATGGAGTTCAGGAGCTGGCCGTCTCACGCCGTGGAAGGCTCATTGGGCGCGGAGGTCATAGATGAGCTAAAGCCCTCGGAGCGGGATATAATTATCCATAAAAAGACGCTCATGGGGTTTTACAAAACGGAGCTTGAGAACAGGCTTCGGGGCCTCGGCGTGGAAACCGTCGAGGTTACAGGCTGCGTAACGAACATCTGCGTGATGCTCACGGCTGTCGAAGCGGCAGTGCGCGGCTTCAGGGTGCGCGTGCCAAGGGACTGCGCGGCGGGCCTCGACACGCGGATGCACGAGTTCGCGCTAAAAGAGATGGAGCAGGTGATAAAGGCGGAGGTATATTGAGGATGTTCCACACCGCAGACCCGGAAGACATAAAGGCCGGCAAGATAACCGACGTATACTTCGACCGCACGATGCGCATCCTGAAGGCCAGGGGGATGGACGCGCGCGTCCGGATGGAGATAATCGCAAAGGCCCTGCCCGACAACCGGGACTGGGCCGTTCTCGCCGGGGTCGAGGAAGTGGCCGGGCTTCTGTCGGGGCTTCCCGTAAACGTCCGGTCGATGCCGGAGGGCACGGTATTTTATCCCTATCAGCCGGTGATGGAGGTGGAGGGAAATTACACGGACTTCGGCCATTACGAGACCGCCGTCCTGGGGCTTGTCTGCCAGGCATCCGGCATCGCCACGAAGGCCGCTCGCCTGAAGAAGCTCGCCGGGGAGAGGCCGGTCATATCCTTCGGCGCGCGCAGGATGCACCCCGTTCTCGCCCCGATGATAGAGAGAAACGCATACATCGGCGGCTGCGACGGCGTGTCGGTCATGAAGAGCGGGGAGCTAATCGGGCACGACCCGATGGGCACAATGCCGCACGCGCTGATACTCATATTCGGAGACACGAAGGCCGCGGCGGAGGCGTTCGACGAGGTCATCGAGAAGAGCGCCGCGAGGACCGTCCTTATCGACACCTTCAACGACGAAAAGTTCGAGGCCGTCCGCGTGGCCGATGCGATGGGGAACCGGGTTCGCGCCATGCGGCTCGACACGCCCGGCTCCCGCAGGGGGGATTTCTACCGCATACTCGAAGAAGTCCGGTGGGAGCTTGACTTGAGGGGGCACAAGGACATAAGGCTCTTCGTGAGCGGCGGGATAGGCGAGAAGGACATCCCGGTACTGAACCCGGTCGCGGACGGCTACGGCATCGGCACATCCATTGCTAACGCGCCCGTGGTGGACTTCGCTATGGACATAGTTGAGATAAACGGAAAACCCGTCTCCAAGCGCGGGAAGGCCTCGGGGACCAAGAGCGTCATCAGGTGCTTTTCGTGTCTTTGCGACAAGGTCGTCCCGTTCACGGAGAAGCACAGGCACTGCGAATGCGGCGGGGAGATGAACGACTTGCTGCTCCCGCTTATGCGCGGAGGCAGGTTAATCCCGGAGCTTCCGGGGCCGGACGTCATACGGGAGAAGGTCCTGCACGCGGTGCGTCGGCTGGCTTCACCCTCTCCCCAAGCCCCTCTCCCATAAAAAGGGCGAGGGGTAAAGAATTTTCCCTCTCCCCGGCGTGGGAGAGGGAAGGCTGAAGGCCAGGGAGAGGGTTCCCGAGCAATTTCATAAAGGAGGCGCGTTAATTGGAACGCATGGTCGGGATCGACCTGGGCTCCGTCAGCGTAAAGACCGTGACGCTTGGGGCCGACGGGGAAATTATCTCATCCCGGTACAAAAGACATTACGGTCAGGCGCTCGCCGCCGCGCTTGAGTTCCTCGACGAGCTGCCCGACGGCGCGCCCCTTGTCGTAACAGGCTCCGCCGGGAAGCTGCTGGCCAGCATACTCGACGTTACGCACGTAAACGAAGTCGTCGCGCTTTCCGCCGCCGCCGGGAGATATTACCCTGAGGCAAGGACGGTTATCGAAATGGGAGGCGAGGACTCGAAGCTCCTTGTGATGGAGAGCGGCAGGCTGAAGGACTTCTCCATGAACTCCGCGTGCGCGGCGGGCACCGGCTCGTTCCTCGACCAGCAGGCCGAGAGGCTGAACATAAAAATAGAAAACGAGTTCGGCGAGCTTGCGCTCAAGTCCCAAAACCCGCCGCGCATCGCCGGGCGGTGCAGCGTGTTCGCAAAGTCCGACATGATACACCTCCAGCAGCTCGCCACGCCGGACTACGACATTGTCGCAGGCCTCTGTTTCGCCGTCGCGCGGAACTTCAAGAGCGCCATAGGCCGTGGGAAGAAGATGCTTCCGCCGATGATGTTCGCGGGCGGAGTGGCGGCCAATGCGGGCATGGTGCGGGCGTTTCGGGAGGTAATGGAGACCGGTGACGGATTAATCGTGCCGGAGCATTTCTCCGTCCTTACGGCTGCGGGCGCGGCGCTTTACGCCGGGGCCCGCGGAGATATGCGCGCCTTCCACGGCGCGGACAGGGTGCGCGCCCACCTTAAGGTGGCCCGTTACAGCGGCGGCGGGCTGGCGCCGCTAATGGCGGACGAAAAGTTTCTGATGCGCAGCAGCCCGCTCTCGGAGGTCGGCAGGATCGAAGGCGGCGGGAAAATCGACGCGTACCTCGGCGTTGACATAGGCTCGATAAGCACGAACGTCGTGGTGATAGACGGGGAAAAGCGCGTGCTCTCGAAACGCTATCTGATGACGGCGGGCAGGCCGATAGAAGCCGTGCGCCGGGGCCTCCGCGAGGTCGGCGCGGAGATCGGCGGCAGGATAACCGTAAAGGGCGCGGGCACGACAGGCTCCGGGCGTTACATGATTGCCGATTTCATAGGCGCGGACGTCGTGAAGAATGAGATTACCGCCCAGGCCACCGCGGCGGCGGACACAGACCCGTCCGTGGACACGATATTCGAGATAGGGGGGCAGGACTCCAAGTTCATCTCTCTTCGGGACGGAGTCGTCGTGGACTTCGAGATGAACAAGGTATGCGCGGCGGGCACCGGCTCGTTCCTGGAAGAGCAGGCCGAGAGGCTCGACATAAACATCAAAGGTCAGTTCGGCGAGATGTCGCTTTCTTCCCGATGCCCCATATCCCTGGGCGAGCGCTGCACCGTATTCATGGAGTCCGCCGTCGTCTCCCACCAGCAGAAAGGCGCGCCGAAGGAAGACCTTGTCGCGGGACTCGGCTACTCCATCGTTTACAATTACTTAAACAGGGTAGTCGGCGACAAGAAGGTAGGCGAGCGTATATTCTTCCAGGGCGGCGTGGCGTTCAACAAAGGCGTCGCGGCGGCATTCGAGCGCGTTACGGGGAAACCCATCACCGTCCCGCCGCACCACGACGTAACAGGCGCGATCGGCATGGCGCTCATTGCGAAGAAACACGCCGAACAGACGGGTATCAAAACAAGCGCCTTCAAGGGCTTCGACCTGGGCGACCGCAATTACAGCGTAAAGTCTTTCGATTGCAAGGGCTGCTCCAACCAATGCGAAATAAGGCAGGTGACCATAGAAGGCGAGAAGGACAAACTCTTCTACGGCTCGCGCTGCGAGAAATACGACGTGAAACGCAAGGCCGCGAAAGACGAAAATCAACTCCCGCGCCTTTTCGCGCTCCGGGAGGAGCTGCTCCTGAAGGGCTACGATACATCGGCGCCAACGGCGAATCCGGAAGCGTCTCCCCGCGCATCGCGCGAAGCGGGTTCGAGGCCGGTTATCGGCATACCGTACACGCTGTTCTTCCACGAGCAGTTCCCGTTCTGGCGGGCGTTTCTGGAGGGCCTCGGATTTACCGTGATGCTCTCCGACCGCTCGAACAAGTCCACCATCCGCCGGGGCCTGGAGGCGGTGGGCGCCGAGTCCTGCTTCCCGATAAAGATGGCCCACGGGCACATACTGGACTTGATCGACAAGGGCGTGGAGCGGATATTCCTTCCCTCTTTCATAAACCTCGCGCAGGACGGAGCAAAGATGCGGGGGCTTGCGTGCCCATACGTCCAGACCATCCCGTATCTCGCAAGCGCGGCCATACCGGGCCTTAAATTAATCGCCCCGTCCATAGATTTCGGCCTGGACGCCGCGGAGATGGCGAAGGAATTGAAAGCCGCGTTTTCCGATTACGGTATCGGGACGGGCAGGATAAAGTCCGCGCTTGAGGCGGGGGCTGGGGTGCAGAGGGAATTCTACGACGGCGTTAAAAGGGCCGGGAAGGAATTCCTCGGCTCCCTCGGCGAAGATGGCCGCGCAATCGTAATAATGAGCAGGCCTTACAACGGCTGCGACGGGGGGTTGAACCTCGACCTCCCCGAAAAGCTCCGGGACCTCGGCATCGCCGCCGTGCCGCTCGATTTCCTGCCGCTCGGCGACATAGACATCAGCCGCGAGTGGCCGAACATGTACTGGCGGAGCGGCCAGAGGATACTCCAGGGGGCGGAGATTGTCCGGGAGGACAAAAGGCTGAACGCGCTCTACGTCACGAACTACGGCTGCGGGCCGGACTCCTTCCTGACGAAGTACTTCAAGGAGGTCATGGGCGGGAAACCATACCTCCAGCTCGAGTTGGACGAGCATTCCGCCGACGCGGGCGCGATAACGAGGTGCGAGGCGTTCCTGGACTCCATCGGGAACGTCGGGATGCTAAAGGCCGCGCGGAAGAAGATACGGCAGGTGTCATACTCCAAAAGCGGGGGCGCCCGGAAGATATTCATACCGCGCATGTGCGACCACGCCTTCGCGCTGGCGTCCGCGTTCAGGCGGCACGGCATAGAGGCCGAGCCTACGGAGCCGCCGGATTCCCTCACGCTCGAACTCGGCAGGAAGCATACCTCCGGCAAGGAGTGCTATCCCTGCATCATCACCACGGGCGACATGGTGAAGATATGCGCGAAGCCGGGTTTCGACCCCGGCGCTTCGGCCTTCTTCATGCCTTCCGGGACTGGGCCGTGCCGCTTCGGGCAGTATAACATGCTGCACCGCCTCGTGCTCGACGAAATCGGTTTCCCCGACGTGCCCATCTACGCCCCGAACCAGGACGAGGGCCTCTACCGCGACCTGGGGATGGTCGGGAGCAGTTTCGTGCGCAGCGCCTGGCAGGGCATCGTGGCGACAGACCTCCTGAACAAGTGCCTGCACGAAAGCCGCCCCTACGAGAAGGAAAAGGGCACGGCCGAGGCCCTGCACAGGGAGTTTCGCGGGGTCATATGCGGCGCCATAGAGAAGGGCCTGCCGATGGAGCCTGCGCTCCGGGACATGCGGGAGGCCTTCGAGGCCCTGCCCAAGAACCACACCCAAAGGCCCCTCATCGGCATCGTCGGAGAGATATACGTCCGGAGCAACGAGTTCTCGAACGAATCCGTCATAAAGAAGATAGAGGCCCTCGGCGGGGAGGTCTGGCTTGCGCCGTTCGGGGAGTGGATATTCTATCAGAACCATACGAATATCGACGCCTCAAAGCGCAAGGGCAAGCTCTCCGAATATTTCTCCTGCCTGACGACGCATTTCGTCCAGACGAGGATAGAGAAGAAATACGCCTCGATATTCGACGGATACTTAAAAACCCTGCACGAGCCGCCTATAAAGGAGACCCTGTCGCTTGCCCTTCCCTACCTTAAGGCGAGCTTCCAGGGCGAGGCCATACTCTCGATGGGCAAGAGCGTTGACTTCGCGCGCCAGGGGGTCTCGGGTCTTGTGAACGCGATGCCGTTCAACTGTATGCCGGGGACGATCGTCGCCGCGCTTCTAAAGAAATTTTCCGAGGATTACGAAGGGTTTCCGTATATCTCCATGTCGTACGACGGAAACGAGCAGGCGGGCGCGATAACCCGCCTTGAGGCGTTCATGCACCAGGCCGATGGCCGCATGAACGACGCGATTGCCCGCGTTTGACGGCTTCGGGACACCGGTATATTCCGGAATATCGCGTATTCCCCCATGTGTTTTATCTTGACAGCCGCAAGGTCCCTGACGTATAAATAAAGCGTGAAGATATTTTTCAAAGCATTCCTGGCTGCCGCGATAAGCCTTAACCTCCTCGGCGCGTTCATGCCGCCGAAACCCTGCAACATGCCCTGTTGCGCCGGTCGGCCGGCCCCGGGCATGGCCGTGACGGCTTGCGGGACGGATACCGCATCCGGGCACAGCATAAGCGCGCAGAAAACACCCTGTTGCATGGCCCAGGCCGCCCGGCGGCTTGTTCCGGCGACGGTCAATACGGCCCGGGCTGAAAGGTATCTGTCAGGCGCGCCGCACGTCTGCTCGCCGGCTTTTGCCATAAAAATCTCCCTTGGGAAATCCCCGCTTGTTACCGGCTCCCCGCCGAGGGCTCCGGCCTCCGTGCCCGTCTATAAACTTAACTCCGCATATCTCTGCTGAACCCGCTCAAGCGGGCGCGAACTTAAAGAGCGGCTTGAACGCCGCATCTTTCGAGGGCGCGCCTGCGTCTAGAAAAGCGCGCGCCGTTCTGAGGCGGCAGCCGAAGAATCCGCCGTTACTCCTTGGAAATATCTTAATAAATGAGGTATATTTCTGCCATGAGAATAACGCCGATGTTAATATCATTTGTCCTTTTCGCCGCGCCCGGCGTCCCGGCGCACGCAGGAGAGACCCTGAGGCTCTCCGCCCTCTTGGCCGAGGCGAGGGCGAAGAACCCGGCGCTCTCGGCGGTGAAATACAAGTATCGGGCGGCCCTGGAGCGCGTGCCGCAGGCCGGGGCGCTGCCCGACCCGATGCTTATGGCCGGAGTCCTGAACCTCCCCGTAAACTCCTTTGAATTCGACGAGGACATGATGACCTCGAAGATGATAGGGCTGTCCCAGACATTCCCGTTCTTCGGCAAAAGGGCCTTGAGAGAAAAGGCCGCCTCGGAGGAGGCCGGGGCAGTCAAGGGCGATTACGGCGAAGACGCCCTGTCGCTTGAGCTGGACGTGAAGACGGCTTATTTCAGGCTCTACAGGATAAAGAAGGACCTGGAAGTCCTGAAGAAGACTGGCGCGCTGCTCGACAGCCTGGGGAAAATCGCCCAGTCCCGCTATTCCGTGGGCATTGGCAGCATGAGGGATATAATCAAGACGCAGCTCGAGCAGTCCATGCTCATCGACAGGCGGCTCGCCCTCCGGAAGGAAGACGGGACGGAACGGGCCAGGCTCGGCGCGCTCCTCGGGCGGGACGCCCCGGTGGAGGGGGCGGTGGAGGACATAAAACCCGCGCCGCTTACCCTCGACGCCAGGGCGCTTGCAAAGGCAGCCGTTGCAAACCGCCCGGAGATCATGGCCGCGTCCGAACGCATAAAGAAGGGCGAGACGCTGATTGCGCTCGCAAGGAAGGCGGCTTATCCCGACTTCACCGTTTCGGCCCAGTATATGGAAAGAGACAGGCAGAATAACGGTGTGCGGCCCTCCGACATGGTCTCCGCCGTCGTCTCCATAAACCTCCCCATATGGCGCAGGTCGAAGATAGAGCCGGGCATAAAGGAGGCGGCGCTGCTGAAGTCCTCGGCGGAGGAAGAAAAAGACGCCGAAGAGAACGCGATAAAGACAAAGGTCGAGTCCCTCGTCTGGCAGATAGAGAAGGACGACAGGATGATAAAGCTCTACAGGGAAGTTATTATCCCGGAGGCGAACGACGACATAAGCGCGGGGCTTGCCGGATACGAGGTCGGCAAGGTGCAGTATATCGACCTGCTGGACTCCATCCGGACGCTGCTTGGTTACCAGACGGAATATTACAACAGGAGAGCCGACAGGGAGACCAAAGCGGCCGGCCTCGAAGCAGCCGTCGGACCGGCGGTCCGGCCCGGCAGACCGGCCTCGAACAGGTAGACCGGGCCGGTAGACCGGCTTCAGGCAGACCGGCTGCTGACGGCTGGCAGTCCGACAGGAGAATTCCAGATGAAAAAGAAACTGATTATCTTTGTTTCGATACTTGCCGTCCTCGCGGCGGGCGCATACCTTGGCCGCGGCCTCTGGGCCGGTAGACCGGCTTCGGGCAGACAGGCGCCGGCTAATAAGAAATCCGAAACTATTTATACCTGCGCGATGCACCCGCAGATAATCCGGCATCACCCCGGCAAATGCCCGATATGCGGGATGCCGCTCGTAAAGAAGGTGATACCCGCCGCGGGCAAGCCTGAAGCCGGTCAACCGGCCGGGGCCGGTCAACCGGCGCCTGGCATGGGCAACATAACCTCCGTTGCCCTCGACCCGCGCGAGAGGATGCTTGCGAACGTGGCAACCTCGCCGGTGCGGGAGGAGACCCTGTCCCAGGAGATGGATACCGTCGGGACAATCGCCGTGGACGAGCGGAACATCAGGAAAATCTCCGCGCGCTACGCCGGGCGCATAGAGAAGCTCGACGTGAACGTAACCGGGCAGTACGTGAGGAAGGGCCAGGAACTCTTCACGATATACAGCCCGGAGATTGTCGCGACACAGAAGGAATACCTCGTCGCCAAGGCATCCGAGAAACGGCTCCTCTCCTCGGATTTCAAGGAAGTCGCCTCCGGCACGAAAGGCGTCCTGGATGCGGCAAGGACGAGGATGAAGCTCTGGGGCATGACCGGCGCGCAGATAGCAAGGCTCGACAAGACAGGCCGGGTGAGCGACTCCATATCCGTCTTCTCGCCCGTTTCCGGGACGGTAACGGAGATCTCGGCCCGGCAGGGAGATTACGTCTCGGAAGGGGCGGAGGTGTTCACGGTGTCGAATCTCTCCCGCGTGTGGATGGAGGCGGACATATACGAATACCAGCTCTCGAAGGCGAGGACGGGCTCCCGCGTGGAGGTAACTACGGATGCCTGGCCCGGAAGGACGTTCACGGGACGAATATCGTTTATAGAGCCTTCCGTGAACCCGCAGACGAGGACGATCCGGGTCCGGGCGGATCTCTATAACCCGCGCGGGCTTTTGAAGCCGAACATGTTCGTTGCGGCGAAGATATTTTCGCCGCCAGTCAGGGGAGTTTTCGTCCCGTCGTCCGCAGTGCTTTATACCGGCAACGGCAACGTGGCATGGGTGGAGGAAAGCCCCGGCGTGTTTACGATGCGGAGCGTAACCGTGGGCATCAGTTCGGGAGATAACTTCCAGATACTTGCGGGGCTTAAGCCCGGCGAGCAGGTGGTAACGCAGGGCGGCTTCCTGATAGACTCCGATGCCCAGCTCAGGGCGAGCGCAAGCGGCGGCATGGCGACTGGCGGCGGGGCAATGGCGAACATGCCGGGCATGAACATGTCCGGCGCGGGACAGGGGAAAACGCCTTCCCGGCCGCCCACGCCCGCTCCGCCGGCGCAGAAAAAGCAGACCATGCCGGGAATGAACATGTAATAAGTTGAACCCTCTCCCGGCCCCTTCGGGCCACCCTCTCCCATGAAAGGGCGAGGGGCCGGAGGAGAGGGTGACAATAGAATAACGGAGCATTGTACGTGATAGATAAAATAATAGAGTATTCCGCGAAGAACAGGTTTATCGTCCTGTCCGTGTTCGGCCTGGTAACCATCTGGGGCGTATGGGCGCTCTACCACACCCCGCTCGACGCCATACCGGACCTCTCCGACAACCAGGTCATCGTCTATACGAAGTGGCCGGGCAGAAGCCCGCAGACCATCGAAGACCAGATAACCTACCCGCTCGTCACGGGGCTTCAGGGCGTGCCGAAGGTCCGTGCGGTAAGGGCTACGTCCGCATTCGGCTTTTCCCTCATCTACGTCGTCTTCGACAACGACGCCGACATTTACTGGGCGAGGGCGCGCGTGCTGGAGCGCCTGAACTACGCCGAATCCCGGCTCCCGCCCGGCGTGACGCCGACACTCGGCCCGGACGGCACCGGGGTCGGGCAGGTCTACTGGTATACGCTACAGGGCAAGGGCTACGACCTTGCGACGCTCCGGACGATACAGGACTGGTATGTCCGCTACCAGCTCGGTTCCGTGCCGGGCGTGGCGGAGGTGGCGTCCATAGGCGGGTTCGTGAAGCAGTACGAGGTGGACCTGGACCCGAACAAAATGCAGGCTTACGGAGTAACCGTCCCGCAGGTCATGGACGCCGTGAAGAAGAGCAACAGCGAGGTCGAGGGAAACCTCATGGACAAAAGCGGCATGACGTTCATGGTGCGCGGCCTGGGTTATATCAAGGGCATACGCGACCTGGAGAACGTCCAGGTAAAGGCCGCGGGCGGCACGCCCGTGCAGCTAAAAGACCTTGGCCGGGTGCAGATGGGCGTGCAGACCAGGAGCGGGCTTATAGACTGGGACGGCAAGGGCGAGGCAGTCGGCGGGATAATCGTCATGCGTTACGGCGAAAACGCCATGCAGGTCATAAACCGCGTGAAGGCGAAGATCGCCCGGATACAGCCGGGGCTTCCGAAGGGCGTGAAGATCGTCGCCGCATACGACCGCTCCGACCTTATCACCCGCGCAGTCCATACCTTGAAGCGCGCCCTCACCGAGGAATCCGTCATAGTGTCGCTCGTCGTGCTCGTCTTCCTGCTGCACTTCCCGAGCGCGCTCGTAATCGTCCTGACGCTCCCCATCGCCGTGCTCATCTCCTTCATCACGATGAAATACATGGGGGTTACGTCCAACATAATGTCCCTTGGCGGCATAGCTATAGCCATCGGCGTGCTGGTGGACGCGGGGGTCGTAATGGTGGAGAACTGTTACCGGCACCTCTCCGAGCTTTCGCCCGAGGAGCGGAAGTCAAGGCATCTCGAAGTCGTGATAAAGTCCTCGAAACAGGTCGGGCGCGCGATATTCTTCTCGCTCATTATAATAGTCCTCGCGTTCGTCCCGGTGTTCCTGCTCACGGGCCAGGAGGGCAAGCTCTTCCATCCGCTGGCCTTCACGAAGACCTTCTCGATGGCCGGCTCGTCCATAATCGCAATCACGCTCGTGCCCGTCCTGATGTATTATCTCCTGCGCGGGAACATGCCGCCTGAGTCCAGGAACCCGGTCTCGCGGTTCTTCGTGTTCCTTTATTCTCCGGTAATAAAATGGGCGCTGAAATACAGGAAGACCGTCATATTCCTGAACATCCTCGCGCTTGCGCTGGCGGTATTCCTGTATGGGCGCCTGGGGCACGAGTTCATGCCCCCGCTCGACGAAGGGAGCCTGCTCTTCATGCCTACGACGCTCCCGCCGGTCTCGATGACGGATGCCAAGCGTCTGGTTACCGTGCAGGACGCCATCATCAGGACCGTTCCGGAGGTTGACCACGTCCTCGGGAAGGTCGGGCGCGCCGAGACGGCGACGGACCCGGCCCCCGTTAGCATGTTCGAGACGATAATAACCCTGAAGCCCAGGAGCCGTTGGCGGCCGGGCATAACGGAACAGGACATCGTGAACGAACTGTCGAAGAAGCTTGCCATCCCCGGCGTCGCGGAGGGCTGGACGCAGCCCATCATCAACCGCATCCAGATGCTCTCCACGGGCGTGCGGACGGACGTCGGCGTCAAGATAATGGGGAACAACCTTAATACGTTGAATGCGCTCGCGCAGCAGGCCCAGGGGATACTCGAGAAAATACCCGGAGCCGCCGACCTCTACGCCGAGCGCGTCACGGGCGGGGAATACCTCGACATAGACGTAAACCGCGAGGCTGCGGCGAGATACGGCCTGAACGTCGGTGACGTGCAGAAGATCATCGAGAGCGCGATAGGCGGTATGCGGCTCACGACCACTGTCGAGGGCAGGGAGCGTTTCCCGGTAGTTGTGCGTTACGCGCGGGACTTCCGCGACAACATGGAAGCCCTGCGCCGCATCCAGGTGCCCGTGAAGGACGGACAGACCACCGCCTACATCCCGCTTGCCCAGGTCGCGGACATACGCATCGACTCCGGCCCGGACATGATCAACTCGGAAAACGGTATGCTGCGCTCCATCGTGTACCTGGACGTCCGCGGGCGGGACATGGGGTCTTTCGTCGAGGAGGCGAAGGCGAAGCTCGGCTCGGAGCTACATCTCCCGCCGGGATATTACATCGACTGGGCGGGCAGCTGGGAGAACCAGGTCCATGCCGCGAAGACGCTTCGGCTTCTCGTGCCGCTTGGGCTTTTCATAGTCTTCATCCTCCTTTATTTCACGTTCCATTCCGCGAAGGAGGCCGCGATGGTCATGCTCTCCGTGCCGTTCGCCCTCGTCGGCGGGGTATATCTCGTCTGGGCGCTCGGATACAACATCTCCGTCGCGGTATGGGTGGGTTTCATCGCGCTTTACGGCGTAGCGGTGGAGACGGGCGTCGTCATGGTGATATACCTGCACGAGGCGCTGGACAGGAAGCTCCTTGCCGGGGCCGTTATGGAAAAGGACGTCTACGACGCGACATACGAGGGCGCGGTGCTTCGGCTGCGTCCGAAACTGATGACGGTCTTTGTGGCGCTCATGGGCCTGGTGCCGATAATGTGGTCCGACGGCACGGGCGCGGACGTTATGAAGCCCATCGCCGCGCCCATGATAGGCGGCATGATAACCTCCGCCGTCCACGTCCTTATAATGACGCCCGTGATTTTCGTCCTTATGAAGACGCGCGACCTCAAAAAAGGCAGGCTGAAGATGTCCAGCATTAAAAGTTAGAGCGGAAGCGGCCCCGCCTGTTTTTCTTTTCTCCCGAAAAGAAAGTAGGTTGACAAAAAGATATTTGGGGGTAAGATATTCGTGGTCGGGTTTGGTCTTTACAGTACGCGAAAGGACGGGTTATGGCTTGGGAATGGCACTTTATCGAGGAGGAAAAGGCTTTAAGAGCGCTCAAGAAAATGGTGGAAGGGACGGCGGTCAAACTAAGGGAGCCGTCTTTAAGCGAGCTGGAGGCGGTCAGGCTCATGGAGATTACCCGCACGTGGGTGTCGAAGGTGTTTCCGGAGAAGCTCCATGCCTACGACGCGGTATACAAGCCGCGCCTCGAACATATATACTACGGCGGCAGGAGATGAAGGACGAGAGGCTTGTCGAGTCGCTCGAAGAAGTCGCGGCCTCTTTGGGCGTAAAGGTAAATTACGAGAAGATAAAGAAAATGACCGCGCGCCAGCCGAGGGGCGGTCTTTGCATAGTCAAGGGCGAGCCGCGCATAATAGTCCACAGGCCGCTTAACGCATCCGAGAAGGTGCAGGTATTAATCGAATCCCTCCAGGGCTATAACCTGGAGAACGTATTCATGCCCCCCGAAGTCCGTCAGGCCATCGAAGGCGCGTTCCCGCTTCTGAAGCGGGCCAGTTCGGAGTAGCCTCCCCTCTTTCCCCCTCATCTTTCGCCATACTTCGCTATACTTTAGTTATGGCGGAGCTTCCACTCATACTACCCCTGGACGAATACAACTCGGAGCTGGTGGCCAACGTCCACCCGCTTGACTGGAAAAACCCTTCTCCTGCGCCGGGTTACGACCTTGTGATTATCGGCGCGGGGACATCCGGGCTTGTAGCGGCGGAGATTGCGGCCTCCTCCGGGGCGAAAGTCGCATTAATCGAAAAGCGTCTCATCGGCGGGGACTGCCTGAACCTCGGCTGCGTGCCCTCGAAAACAATAATAAGCTCGTCGCGGGTTTCGGAAGAGGTCCGGGAGGCGGGCGGCCACGGGGTGAAGGTAATCTGCGGCTATGAGGCGGATTTCCCGGCGGTGATGGAGCGAATGAGGCGGCTTCGGGCGCGGATCTCCCGCAAGGACTCTGCAAGCCGCTTCAGGGGAATGGGTATCGACATTTTCCTTGGAGCCGGCAAGTTTACAGGAACACACTCGGCACAGGTCGGCGGCGCCATCCTGAAATTCAAAAAGGCCCTGATTTCCACGGGCGCAAGGCCGTTTATCCCGCCGGTAGAGGGGCTCGCTGGGGCCGGATACTTAACGAACGAAAGCATCTTCAGCCTTACCTGCCGCCCTGCGCGGCTGGGTGTCCTGGGCGGCGGGGCCATCGGCTGCGAGATGGCGCAGGCCTTCGGGCGGCTCGGCTCCGGGGTTACAATCCTCCAGCGCGGCAAGCGGCTTATGGAGAAAGAGGATTGCGAGGCCTCGGCAATCATAAGCGAGGTCTTCCGGCGCGAGGGCGTGAACATCGTCCTGGGGGACAGGAAGGTAACGAGAATAGAGCGGCGCGGGGCCGAAAAGATAATATTCCTTGAAGGCGAAGGCGGCAAAACGGAGGAGACTGCCGTTGACGAGCTTCTCGTATCCGTTGGCCGGACGCCGAATGCCGAGGGCCTGGGGCTTGAGGCCGCGGAGGTGGAGTTCGACGCGCGGGGGGTGAAGGTGGACAAATACTTAAGGAGCACGAACCGGGACATATTCGCCGCGGGCGACGTCTGCCTGAAGTTAAAGTTCACCCACACCGCCGAATACGCCGCGCGCATCGTGGCGGTAAACGCGCTTCTTTCGGCGCGCAGGAGTTTCGACACGTCGGCAATCCCCTGGTGCACGTTCACCGACCCGGAGGTCGCGCACGTCGGGCTATGCCCGGAGAACGGCTCCGCTGACGGCATCCCCGTCGATACGTTCAGGCGGGACTTAAGCGGGATAGACCGCACGGCGCTCGAAGGCGAGGAGGAGGGATTTGTCAAGATTCACGTGAAGAAAGGGACGGATGAAATCCTGGGCGCGACGATTGTCGCCCGGAACGCCGGCGACATGATAGGCGAGATTGCCCTTGCCATGCACAACGGCATCGGCCTGAAGGGAATCTCCGAGACCATACACCCCTACCCCACGCGCGCCGAGGCCATAAAGCGCGTCGCGGACGACTATGCTTCCTTAAGCTTCATGCCCGATATGCGCGAGCGCCTCGCCCGGAAGAAAAGACATCGGCGGTAAGCCGTAATTCTTAGTAGCGCGAAGAAGCTACATTGTCATAACGCCCCCTCGTTCCCCCTCTTATCTTAAGAGGGGGATGAATGATGATGCTATTTACTGATACTGTGGCCCAAAAGCCCGTGAGCAATCCTCATCGGTAGACAAAGTTCACTGTCAGTGGCTATTCCGTATTAGTTATTCAACTGATTGATTATTAAAATAAAAATAAGACTAAACCGTTTTTTTCCGGCGGTATCGAAAGCGGGGCGTTTTTTACTGTTTTTTGGCGGTTTTTATGCGTTTTCGGAGGGGCTGCGGCGCAGGTCTTCAAATCGCCTTTTATCCTTTTTTTACCACAAGTTACGCCCGATATTGCGTTATTTCCCGGCAAAACGGCGCAACACTCCTAACCGATTGATTTTTCAGGATTTACAAAATGCGGCTTCGTGGCTTTCAGGCACATCGCTTCCCCTGTGCGCAAACCCTTTGTGCCCGCAGATTATCCCTTTATTTTCAACCGGTTATCCTCACGGGAAGCTCGCCCATGAAGACGATCTCGCCCAGGAACGCGCGGTACGCGGCGCTCTGCATCGGCGGCCCCGGGTCGTATGCGGCTACAAGGTAGGGGGCATCGGAAAAATTCTTTAAAATATAAGGACTTCCGAACGATACGACCGCGCAGGACCTGCACTTGTTTACAAGCTGCCTGCCAAGCTCCACAAGCTCCGGCGAGAGCAAAGACGATCCCTTCCCTGCGGAAACCTTTGAAAATATTGAGATAATCGTAAGCGCGGCCTCTTTGGAATATTTAAGCGCCTCGGGCCTCAACTCTTCGAGCCTGGGCTTCGTAACAAACAGATTTTTAACGTTTTTTTGCCTTGCCAGGGCGCTCCTGAGCACCCGCCCGGCCTTCGGGTCTCCGTCGTCCTCAAGAACTATGTGCGCGATATTTCCCTTTACTTCCCGCAACTTGGGGAATGCGCCAGCCGCCTTGACAAGCGTCAGGGCGCGGGAGGACATATCCTGGGCAACCGCTTGATTTTCCTCAAGTCTTTGCGCCACCTGCCTGTCCGGGAGGCGGACTGGCTGGCAGTAGCGCATCTTGGCCCTTGCGAGCCTGGACGAAGGCCAGAAAACCTCTTCCTTGGTAACGCCCTTCTCACTAATCAACTCATTAATAACATTGAGAAATTCGTGTGGGTCGGCGGGGTGCAGGAGGATGTCCGCCCCGGCCTTTACGGCAAGGCGGGCCGCCTCTTTCGCGGAATAGCTCCCTGCAAGCGCGCCCATGTTCAGCGCGTCCGTCAGGACAAGGCCATCGAACCCCGCGCGGTTCCTAAGATACCGTCGAATAAGGGTTTGCGAGAGCGAGGCGGGGTATACAGGGTCGAGCTCCACGGCCTTCAAATGGGCCGTCATTATCATCTCCACCCCAGCCATTACCGCCCGGCGGAAGGGCAGCATGTCCTCCTCTTCGAGGCTCTCCCTGTCTTTTTCCAATATCGGCAAGGAGTTATGCGAATCCACCAGGACGTCTCCATGACCTGGGAAATGCTTTCCGCAGGCCATTACCGGGACGGACGAGCCCTGAAGCCCCTTTACATAGCGCTCGCCCAGGCCGGACACCACCTGCGGCTCGTCGGAGAAAGCCCGGATGCTGATTATGGGGTTTAAGGGGTTGGAATTTACGTCGAGAACCGGTGTAAGGATAGCTTGCACGCCTGCCGCGCGGGCTTCGTACGCCATGCCGTCGAGCATCGCGGCAAGCACCGTCAGGCCCTCGCCGGAGACGAGGTCCGTAGCCGCCGCGACGGCCATCTGGCATGGAAATACCGTCGCGCCTTTAAGCTGCTGGCCCGCGCCTTTTTCCATGTCGGACATGAAAAGAAGCGGTATCTCGGCCTTCGCCTGGAGCTTCGGCAGGGTCTGCCGAACCTCCCAGAAGTCCCCGCCAAAGAGGATAAAACCGCCCACCCCGGCCCTGACGAGCTTCAGGATGTCGTTAAAATAATCTCTCTCGCCGAGCCTTCCTCCCTCCAGACGCGGGATGACGCGCTGGAGAAGCATCTTCTGAACCGAAAGACCTTTCAAGTCGAAGCTCATTTATTATACCTTTTTCTTGTATGCATCTTATGATAGTCCATGTAAGCTCTGCGCATGCCCACTTTGCAAGCAGACGATATTATCGCCATCGATTCCGTGCCGTTCGCGGCCCAACGGGTCGGTGAAAGTGCGAATGCTCATCTGCCTGATTCTCTCAGCATCCTTTGGAAGTCCGCTTCGAACTTTGCAACAATTTCCGGACTGTCGCGGATAACCACGATGTTGTTGTCTTCCGTTGCCGCCGCTTTTGAAAAATTGTATGAGCCGGTTATTACTTCGCTCCCATCAATAATCATATATTTGTTGTGCATTAACAGTTTCGATTTTTTGATGCGCACAAATATTCGGGCCCGTCGCAGTTTTCTGATTTGCCATTTGCTCCACTTCCTGGCGTTGCGATCGCAATAAACGGCGACATCGACACCGCTTTTTTTTAGTTCCACAAGTTCCTTGACTATTTGCGGCGACGATATTCCGTAAGCGGCCACTTCGACAGACCTTTGCGCCTTTGACAGCTCGTTTAAAATGACGGATTGCGGCGAGCCGGTGGGCGAAAATTCCACGGAAACCAACGCGGGAAATCTCTCTGCGGCGAAAGCCGCGGCGGGAATTGCCACGATGAAAAGAATGGTGAAGAGAAAGCGTTTCATTCTAAGATTTTATTTTCTCAATAATTAAATTGGATAGAGGATCGGTTGTCTTCTCGTTTAGATTAATGATTTTGCCATCTTGTGTTAAGGTGACAATCATATATTTATAGTTATTTATGTCGAGCAAATAAAATCCCAAAATTTTTTCATTTTTGCCGTAAATTGGATGAGGGGTGGTGTTTATTATTAAATTGGAGCCATAAAAAAATTTTAAAATATCGAGAGTTGTTAAAGCGAAGTCTTTGCTGTTATCAAGGTTAATGGCTTTATAAAAATGAATTAATATCGCATAGTTTTTTTTGTCTTTCTTGATCATCTTTTTGTAAAGATAGGCATGTCCATTTGCTGTATAAATACCGTCGATTTTTTTAGTCATAATGGCTTTACACAAGGAAATTACCGCGGCAGTAGTTCTGTCGGGAAGGAGAGAGGCACCCGAGGAGGCGGCCACTACTTTCGGCAATGGTTGCGGTGCTGGTTTTGCTTGTGTATTTTGTGAATCTGTTTTGGGAATAAAAAGGGCAAAAGCAGCTATCATTAACATCGACGCTCCGAATAAAAGCAACCAGTTCCGTTTGGTTTCATATTTTCGTCGCGTTAATATCGCAATGAGCGATCCGAACATCGATGCAAAAAAAAGGATCAAGATAAAAATAAAAAAATACACGTTTTCTCCTTTATTTAAGACTAGTTAATTATCGTCAGCCAATCCGGCAGTTCAACCGTTGCTGGATTGCTCTTAAATATAACTAGCCAGCCTTTAGGCTATCTCCCCGGCAGACTTATCTTGCCCAGAACAGCCCTCTTTTTGGCCCCGGTGGCGGCGGGGACATTGGAGGGCAGGCCGGAGATTGTTTCGTTCGCCAGCACCGCGAAACACAAGGCCTCCCGCGCCTGAGAGGGGACGCCGGCGTCGTCCGTACGCCCCACCGGGCATGGGAATTTCCCGCCAAGGAGCCTCACCAGCAGTCTGTTTTTCGCCCCGCCTCCGGCCAGCAGGACGCGGTCGATGTCATACCGTGGGAAAACGAACTTCTTATATGCAAGAAATATGCTTTCGGCGGTAAAGGCCGTGAGGGTATGCAGAATATCCTCGCTTTTCTCGCGCCGGTATTCTTTCAGCAGCCTTTTTGCCATCTCAAGGCCGAAATACTCGCGCCCGGTGGACTTCGGCGGCTTTTTCCTGAAATAGGGGTCGGCCATTAATTCCTTGAGCATTTTCGGGATTATCCTGCCACCCGATGCCATTTTCCCGCCTTTATCATACGTATGCTTCCCACCGCTTATAATTTTTACCGTTTCGTCGATCAACGAGCAGCCGGGGCCCGTATCGAAGCCTGTGACGTCCTTCAATGCCTCCGGGACGACCGTGACATTTGCTATCCCGCCGATGTTCTGGACGGCCAGCGTCCCGCCTTTTTTGCGGAAAAGCATCCAGTCCGCATACGGGACAAGGGGCGCGCCCTGCCCGCCCGCGGCGATGTCCGCCGGACGGAAATCGGAGACGGTAACAACCCCCGTCCGGACCGCGATTACCGCCCCCTCGCCAATCTGAAGCGTCGAGGCCGGCCGCCCCGGACTGCCCGGGATGTGATAGATGGTCTGGCCGTGGGAGCCAATCAAATCAATATCCCGCGGCTTAAGCCCCGCCTCCCGGACGGCCTTCAGCGCGGCATTAGCGAAAAATTCCCCCAGCTCGAAATCAAGCCCGCATATATCCTTTGCCGTCCCGGTGAACGCCTTCGATACCTTTTCCCGGAGCGCCCTGGGGTATGGCGAGCGGGAAAGCCTTAATAGTTCGACCCTTGCGCCCGCGCCCGAGCCGGAAATCCTGGCCACCGCGGCGTCCACGCCGTCATGCGACGTCCCGGACATGAGGCCGATAACTACCTTCGATTTCAACAAAATCGCGCCCTTCCCCGGTTCAAAAACAATTTTTCTTTAATCTTTCAAAGTCTTCCGCGCCGAACGGCAACATCTTCCGATACTGGGGGTCGAGCGCCTCTTCCGGGCGGAAGTTCTGAAACGTCAGGCTGTGTCCCGGTATTTCCTGCAAAATCCTTCTTATCGCGTCGTCGTCGTGAAGGCAGGGGACAACCGTGGTGCGGAAAAAGACCTCCACGCGCGCGCCAAGGAGCAGGTCTATGCTTTCTTTTATTGCGGTTATGTCCACTTCCCTGCCGGCGGCGCGGGAATACTCCCCGGACGTCAAAGGGGCCTTGATGTCCATCGCCACGGCCGAGGCGAGACCGTTTTCCAGTATCCTTTCAAGGACTTCCGGCATCGTGCCGTTGGTGTCGAGCTTCACGGGTACGCCGGACAGCCGGAAGCGTTCCAGCAGCCCGGGGAGGCCTGCTGAAACGGCGGGTTCTCCGCCGGTTACAACTACGCCGTCTACGAAACCCGCGTTTTCCTCTACCCTGGACATGACCTCGTCTACAGAAATTTCCTCGAAATCATCAGGGGTTAGGACAAGGGCGGAGTTATGGCAATACGGGCAGCGCAGGTTGCAGGACGGCAGGAAAACAACGGATGCCACCCTGCCCGGCCAGTCGAGAAACGAGGCCTCGATAAAACCTTTTATCGACGTTTCGGCATCCATTTCCGGTAGTATACATATTTTTATTCGTTTATCAAATATTTTTGATTAACTTGACGCTTATGCATGAAAAAATGTATTCCGGGGCCCAGTCCCCGGCAGCCTAAAACCCTCCTTTACCCCTCGCCCTCCGGGAGATTGGCAGGGGGTGAGGGATGCGGGCTACGAAAGGAACATGAACTCCTCCGGCTCCCTCATGCCTTCAAGCCGGAGATAATCCCGTATCTGCTCCCTGGCGCCTTTGACGCCCACCGCGCAAAGTATGGGCGTCCCTTTTATTATATCGCCCGGCCAGACGACGGGGATACCGGCGGCTTGAGCCGCTTCGACCCGGCGTCCGGCATCTCTCGAGGTATCAGGCCGGTCTGCCGCCCGGACGGAGGCCGGGCCGAGCGCGCGGCCGCCGACCTTCTTTTTGTCGATGTCTATGAATTGAATCACCCTGAAGCCGGACTTTATAAGGAGCTTCCCCCAGGTCTTGCCGTCCCGCCCGGAACCCCAGACCTGCACGTCTCTTACGCCTTTCAGACGCCATCCTTTCAGGAAATGCGCCTTTACGTTCCTGAAACTCTCCGCCGAGTAGGAGCTGCTGGTCCTGGAAAGCCGTCCATCGCCGTCCCGCCAGAAAAGCAGGGTTTCGGGAATCTTGGCCATCTTAAGCCCGGCCCGGGCGAAGCGGAGCCACATGTCGTAGTCCTCCGGCCAGCCCATGTCGCGGTATCCGCCCAGGCGCAGGGCGTCGTCCCGCCTGAACATGACGGACGGGTGCACAAACGGGGACTCTACGAATAAATCACGTTTTATATCTTCTTCCGAGACCACTGAGTTCAGCCAGCGTTCGTAATGGAGCATCCCGTCCTTTACGCGCCGCCTGGGGAATATCCTGACGAGAGAGCCGAGAAGGGAGCATTCAGGGTCCTTTTCCATGTAATCGAACTGCAATTCCAGCCGCCTTCGGGAGCATACGTCGTCCGCGTCCATGCGGGCGATATACGGGGCCTTTGCCTCGGCCATGCCTGCGTTTAACGCGCCGACGATGCCCGTCGGCGGAAGATGAATAATCTTTACCCGCCTGTCACTGAGGGCGGACTGTTCGAGGCGGCTTAAGCCATGTCCGAGGCCGCTCCAGCCGCCGCCGTCGTCGATAATAATCAACTCGAAGTCCCGCATCGTCTGCGCAAGGACGCTCCTTACCGCCGGGACAAGGACATCTCCGGCTTTCCGTCCGATGCGGCTCAAGCCGCCTCCAGCCGTTTTCACGGGCATTACCACGGAGACGCGCGGAGTCATTCCGGGCGCTTTTTGTCCGAGACCGCTCCAGCCGCCGGCCTAAGCCGCGCCTTTCTGACAAGCCTGAGGCCGCAGAGCATGAACAGCAGCGCAAAGCCGATGTTTATGAGGTGCGTGGCGAAGCCGGTCGCGATGGCAAAGGTCTTCGGCACGCCGAACGCAACCAGCAGGAGCGTCCAGAAAGACTCTATGGTCCCGAACCCGCCGGGGGCGTGGATGGGGAGATTTGTGAAGAGAGTGAAGGATGTGGTGATGAAGGTTATTTCGAAAAACGTGAGCTTCAGTCCTATGCCGCGGTAAAGTATAAAGCCCGACCCGTAAAGCAGCGTCCAGGTGAGGAGCGTCGCCAGGAGCGAGAGAACCACCGTGGAGCGGGACTTTATTACCTCCGCGCCCTTGAAGACCTTCTTGACGTTTCCCATCAGGGCGCTGCTCATAAGCCGCCCCTCGCGGAAGAATGCCGGAAGGACCGAGTAAACCTGGCGCGAGCGCGCAAGTAGGACAAGCAGCGCGGCGACGGCGAAGAACAACCCTCCAGCCCAGGGGAGAAGTTCCCTGTAGAACACGGGGACATTCGGGAGAGATCTGAAGGAGAAGAAGAAGAGCGCGACCACGACCATGAAATCCAGCGCCTTCCCAAGCACGAGCGCCGCCGCGCCCACGGGATACTCTATGCCGTATTCCTTCTTCACGAGATACAGGAAAGAGAACTCCCCCGAGCGAAGCGGCATGAAGCCTATCGCCATCGTATGCACGGACTCTATCGAAAAAAGCCCGCCGAGCGTCGTCTTGTCCCCAAGCAGTATCTTAAACCTCAGGGCGCGCGAGAAATGCCCCAGCATGAAAAGCGCAAACGCGGCAAACAGATACTGCGGCGGGACCTTGAGCAGGGCCGTGAAGACCTCGCGCACGTTTATCTGGCGCATGAGGTATACGACGAGCGCTATCGAGGCGAGGATTAAGACCGACCTCTTAATCATCAGCCGCATCGTCCGTGGGCCGGCCGGCCGGCTTCTCGCGCTTCAGGTATGCGAGGGGTGAATTTTCCCCCAGGAAACATCCCACCGGGTCTCCCTTTATTATGAGTATTGCCGTATCGACGTCGTAATACCTGCCGTATCTCTGCCATCGTCCCTGGGGCGGCATCCACGAAAGCTGCCAGAGCTGTTCGTTCTCGATGAAGCTGAGCTTTGCCACGGGCGTCTTCGTCCAGCCGTCCTCCCCGGAGGCCGCGCCTGTCCCGGGGCCGCTCGAACGGCCCTTCGGGCGCGAATCGAATATGTAGAAAGCGAACTTGTCCTTCTCGATGATATATTTCTGCCTCCCCGGCTCAAGCGGCGTGAAGGCGCCGGAGATGTCTCTTATGACCCGCTCTTCCATCAGTTTTCTTCGTCTTTCCTGCATTACACCCCCGTATGCGGGAGGGAGCATTCCCTCCGAAAAAATATTATCCGCAATAACGCCATATCAGCAATAGCCCTGTCTTACGGTCAAGATGCTTTTTCTCCGGGAACACTCCCGCCCGATTGTTCATCTCTCCCGCAGGACGGGTCTGGGAGGCCGAAACCTCCGCTTGCAAACGCAAGCCCCCTGCACGCCCCCAGGCACCTCGCGGAAAGCCCGCAGGCGGCGCATACGCCCGGAAGGGCCTCGATTTCCGCCCGGAGTTTCCTGCGCGCCGCCCCGGCCCAGATGTCCTTCAGGCTTTCGCCGTTAATATTGCCCAGCGGAAGGGGAAGCGTGGCGCACGGATAGACTGTCCCGTCCGCAGCGATAAACGCTATGGCGTCCCCCGCCTGGCAGCCCGCATATTCCGCCCTGCCGAGTCCGGGCAGATTCAGAGCCTCATGGAGGAAGAGGTCGTGAACGAGGAGTCTTGCTTCATCCCCGTGTGGCGCAAAGAGGGCCTCCAGGCCCCGTTTCAGGTATTCCCTGTCGGACTTGCCGAGGATAAAACGGGAGACGGCTTCACCGCCTGAGGGGGAGGGTGGAACCGGCTTATCCGCGCCGCTGCAATGTATATTCACGAGATTCGGGTTGGCAAGCGAAAAAATCTTTATCCCCAGCGCAAGGCCCTCACGGATAATTTCCAAAAGCCCGTCGAGCTTTCCCTTTTCCGGGACGGCCGTAACGGACAGCGCGACTCCGGCAGGTGCGTTCTTGAGGATTGTGGTAGACTCTTGGAGACGGCCCGCCGGGAAATTATAGATGTCGAGGGCCTTGATTCCAACTGTTTTACCCTGGCCGGGGAACGCGTCCGGCGAGGCGACGGAGAGCGTGATATGCGCAAAACGGCTTGATTTTTCTATCAATTCCGCCGCCAGCCGGGCCGACTGCCCATCTGCCGGGCGGATTGTAACGTAAAATACCTTTAACGCTATAAGCTCTTCCGCCGTCCGAAAGGCGCGTTCCCGCGAGACGCCGGACTTAAGTCCCAATTCCCAAAAGACCCTTACGGGCGCCGAAAGCAGGCCGGGGTTTTTTGACATTCAAACATTTTATTTCAATAGTCCGGCAAAAGCAAAGGGTTTTAGGACGAAACAGACAAAACGGCATTTTTTTATATTATCCAAAAAAAATAAATGTTATAATTTTTACTTAACGCATATGAAACTACGCCCCTGGCTGTTCATAATCGTTACCACCCTCGCGGTCTTCATACTCGGCGCCCTGGCTCCTCCGGGCATGGCCGTATGGCTCGGCTACACTCTGCCGCTTTTAATCGCCGCCAGGAATTTCCCGAAAAAAAAGGTTTACCTGGTTACGGCCATTCTCTCGGCACTGGTAATCCTGGGGACCGTCCCGCCTTCCGCGCTCCTTGCTCCGGATATCGCGTTTAACCGTATCGCGGGAATACTCGCGGGCTGGGTGGCCGCGATTCTGCTCGTACGCCAGAGGGAGCGCCAGGAATCCCTTCGAGATATGGACGATAAGCTTAAAACGCTTGCGGAGAAATCTCCTGTCGGAAACTTTATGATACAGGACGGCCGGTTTGAATTCCTGAACAGCCGCGTTTCCGAGATCCTCGGATATACCAGGGAGGAGCTTATCGGGATGGACGACGTGATGAGCCTCGTATACCCCGGAGACCTGGACAAGACAAAAAGAATAATGGAGGATTTTTCGGGCAAGAAGGGAGAGCACAAATGCTTTGAAATCCGGAGCGTCCGCAAAGACGGCGGCATAATCCATGTGGAGATGCTCACCATCGTCACGGAATACAGGGGCAAACCGGCCATAATCGGCATAGCTACGGACATATCCGGGCGCAAGGAGATGGAGAAAAGACAGCGGGATTTCGTCGCCATGATGACCCACGACTTGAAATCGCCCCTTACAACCATCCTGGGTTATTCCGACATCCTGATAAAGTTCAAGAAACAGATGGAGCCGGAAACCCTGGAGATGGTGGAAGCGATACGCAGGAACGGCAACAAGATCCTCGACATGGTGAACTATTTCCTGACCGTCTTCAGGATGGAGGCCGGGGAGCTTCGTGTCCGGCTCTCACCGGAAAACCCGGCGGACATGCTAAAAGAGATAGAGAAGAATTTCACCGCACTTGCCGCCCGGAAGGGAATCTCGCTGAAGGTGGAGTTCGCGCCCATGGAAAAGGCCTGGCTGGACCGGGCCTACATGGAGCGGGCCATAGCGAACCTGCTGGAAAACGCCTTCAACTATGCCGGGCCCAGGGGGGCGGTAAGCCTGTCGGCATACAGCGGCGTCAGGGAGCTTGACGGAAGGAGAAAGAACCGCGGTTTCCTCGCCATAGCCGTAAGCGATACCGGCCCGGGAATACCGCCGGACGAGATGGACAGGATATTCGAGAAGTATTACCAGTCGGGCGAACGGGGAAACGGAGCGGTTCGCGGCTCCGGCCTCGGACTCGCGGTCGTGAAGGCCGTGGCGGAGGCCCACGGCGGCAGGGCTGCCGTGGAAAGCATCCCCGGCGCGGGTTCGACTTTTAAAATATTCCTTCCGCTCAGGGGGAATGCGTAAGACGACCGCGGTCTGACAGCAAAAAGCCCCGGAGAATCATCGCCGGGGCTTAGGGGATTTGTGGATTTGTGTTTTGTTACGCCCTCATTACGTTTGAAGCCTGAGGGCCTTTCGGGCCTTCGGTTATTTCAAACTCCACCTGCTGTCCTTCCTTCAGGGTCTTGTACCCGTCCATGTTTATGGCCGAGAAATGGACAAACACATCCTTGCCTGAATCCTGTTCAATAAACCCGTATCCCTTGCTGTCGTTGAACCATTTCACTTTCCCTATCACGTCCTGTCCTCCTTCCGCGACTTCAGGATCCAAAGGCTAAAAGCCGGTGTTCCTCGGAAATAGAACTGTCTGCCGTCTCTTGCCCCGCCTGCCGTCCTTACCTCCGGCCTGCCCGGAGTAACGCTTATAATACGCCGCAACATACTGCCGCCGCGGCACCTCTGAAAATAAACCCTCTCCCGGCGCTGCACGCCACCCTCTCCCATGAAAGGGCGAGGGGGAATTTGCCCCGGAATTCGAGCTTAGTTGTTAATTTATCAGGGGTTTTCGGGGCTGTCAATAGCCCCAAAGGGTTACGTTTTGAAGTGAACTGATTGAAAAATAAGGGGAAAACGCTAATTTTACGCCGGGGAAAAATCTCAAATTTTTTTTACTTCTTATTTGACAAGGAGTTACATGAAAGAATCCTTCCTGAGCACCTCGCGTTCCTTGCCGCCCTCTTTCTTGGGGCCTACGATGCCGTCCTCTTCCATCATTTCCATCATCCTGGCCGCGGTCGGATAGCCTATCCTCATGCGCCTTTGCAGGAGCGACGCCGAGGCCTTGCCGGCATCCTGGACAATCTGCACCGCCTGAAAATACTTCGCGTCCCTTGCGCCTTCGTCCGAGAGCTCTTCGGAGGCCTTCCTGGCGTCGTAGGCCGGCGGGTTGATTGCGGAGAACGCGTCGTATTTCGGCTTTGCCTGCTTCTTCAGGAAATCCACGACGCGATTTATCTCCTCCTCCGAAACGTAGGAGCCGTGCACGCGCACAAGCTTCGACGACGCGGGCGGCAGGAACAGCATGTCCCCTTTTCCGAGAAGGGCCTCCGCCCCGTTTGCGTCAAGGATGGTGCGGGAATCCGTCTTGGACGAGACCTGGAAGGAAATCCTTGCCGGGAAGTTGGCTTTAATGACGCCTGTCAGGACATCGACCGAAGGCCTCTGTGTCGCAAGTACCAGGTGTATGCCGGAGGCCCTCGCCATCTGCGCAAGACGCGCGATGGAGTCCTCCACTTCCTTCGCCGCGACAATCATCAGGTCCGCAAGCTCGTCTATTATGACCACGATATACGGGAGAGTCCCGTCGTCGTTTACGACGGCCTCGCGCCTCGGCTCTCCCGCCTCGCTTTCCACGCCGAGGCGCGGATGCTTTTTCTCCTCAAGGAGCTTCTGGTTGAAGCCTTCGATGTTCCGCACGCCCTTCTCGGCCAGGAGCTTGTAGCGCTCCTCCATGACCACGACCACGCGCCGAAGCGAGGCCGCCGCCCGCCGCGGCTCCGTAATGACCGGCTCAAGGAGGTGCGGGATTCCGTCGTAGACGGACAGCTCCAGCCGCTTCGGGTCAACCATCAGGAGCCTCAGATCGCGCGGCTTGGCGGACATCAGGAGGCTTACCGTCATGGTGTTTATCGCAACCGACTTGCCGGAGCCTGTCGCGCCGGCCACAAGCAGGTGCGGCATCTTTGCGAGGTCCGAGGTCATAGGAGAGCCGTAGATGTCTTTCCCGAGCGCAAGGTTCAAGGGAGACTTCGCCTTTATATACTCCGGCGAGGACAGGATCTCCTTCACAAAGACCTCTTCGCGTATGTTGTTCGGTATCTCGACGCCCACCGCGGCCTTTCCCGGCAGGGGCGCGACAATGCGCACGGATTCCGCCCGCATCGCAAGGGCAAGGTCGTCCGAAAGGGTGGAAATCCTGTTTACCTTCACCCCCGGCGCGGGCTCGAACTCATACATCGTAACCACCGGCCCGGGATATACCTGCGACACCTTCCCCTCCACGCCGAAATCCTCAAGTTTCTTTTCGAGTATGGACGAACTCATGATAAGCGAGTCCCTGTCCGCGCGCTTCCTGCCGGAAGGCGGGTCGTTTAAAAGGCTGAGCGGCGGGAGCGCGTAATCCCTGTCCGGGCCGGTGAACGGCAGGGCCTCCTGGAGCCTCTCGGGGGCGGGGTTCCTGACCGCGCGCGGCTCCTTCGGCACGACAACCTCCGGCGGCGGCGAGGCCTCGGCCTCATCGAGCTTCTCCAGCGCCTCCCGCTTGGTCTTCTTTTCCGCGCGCAACGCAAAGAACCTTCTCATGCTGTCGGCGGCGGCGGTTATGCCCGACTTTACGGACATGACAATGGACATGAGAGATACGGTGGTGGAGAGAACAAGCGCGGATAGAAGCACCGTAACGGTAAGGATGTAGGAGCCGGCCCTGCCGAAGAAATCGAGCATCCTGGCCGTTGCGGCGTCCCCTATCCAGCCGCCCGCGCGTATGTCGCCGAAAGAGAGGTAGTCGTACCTGAGCTTAAGGAGAGAGGAGAGAGAGACGATTACGAGCAGACCGCCGAAGACCTTCAGGATGCGGTAGCGGCGCTCCTTCCGCATGAAACGGTTGATGCCGTATACCAGCATATAAAAGGGTATCAGGAAAGCCCCGCCGCCGAAGAGCTGGAAGAGGAAATCGGAGGAATATGCCCCGAAACGGCCAATCAGGTTATGGACGGTATGCTGGCCTGAGTATGCACCCCAGGAAGTGTCGAAGCGGCTGTAGGAGAAAAGGGACAGGCCTATTATAAGCGAGGCGGCAATCGAAACGATGCCGAAGAACTCGCCTCTTCGCTCGCCCTTGCCCGCGCCTGCCCTGACTGTCTTCCTCCCGGCCATAAATATACCTCAAGGTTAATCCCCGATGCGCTAAACATAATATAAATCGTCGAAATAATCAATCATTTCGATGTGCTGATTAAAATCATATGTTTTCGTGACCAAAGTCACAGACAATATGTATCCTGATTATTATACTTTGACACAGTAATGGCGGACGGGATATGGCATCCCTTCCTATTGCAAACAAGCGAAGTTGAAAAGGAGAAAGGCCATGAAAAAACTGGCGGCATTTTTGGCGTTTGCGGCAATAGCCTCTTCCGCGGCAATGGCTTCCGCGGCGTCCATCGACTCGAACGGTCTGGCCGGCATCGGCATCAAGGCCCCGGCGGCGCAGACAAGCGCAGTTGCCGCCGCCAGGCAGGCGGTCTTCGACAGTGCGGGCAAACTTACCGCCGAAGCGGTCGCGACGGTCAACCCAAAGATCGTCCCCATAAACGACGAGAGCAAGGTCTGCCTCGACAGCTCCTGCAACACCATCCTGTAATACCTCATGCTCCGGCATTCACCATTTCAGGGTGAAACGGGGGGGGCGAAAGTTTTAAAAAAGCCGGGATATTCCCGGCTTTTTTAATTTCAGGGGTGCTCAAGGGAGGCTGTAACCGGGACAAGGCGTCTTAAGTCGGCCTGGCTGACGCCGGAATGCCAGTGGCCGGTTGCAAGCGCAATGACGTAGACGCCGAGGAAGACTCCGAGTATCCCCGCCGCAAGCCAGGGGCCGGATACGGCAAAACTCCCCCGCCGCGTCCTGTATGAAAGCGCCCTTTCCGGACAGGCGGATATGCAGCTCTGGCAGGAGGTGCATTCGGGCGATATAATCCCTTCCTTCCTGTCCACGGGCAGGCTTGCTGGGCATTCGCGCGCGCATTTCCGGCAACCGGTGCATTTGCCTTTATCGCGCCTTACACCGAAGGGCGAGACAAGGGACAAAAGCCCCAGGAGCGCGCCGTACGGACACAGATACCTGCACCAGAAACCCTTCAAGAACAGGGACAGTACCGCCAGGACTATTATCACGTCCAGGGCGAGCGCCGATATGTCCGTGAAAAAGAGCAGCATCTTCACGTCCGCAACCTTCCAGTAATACCCGTCCAGGAAACCTTGCAGCGCGGCTTTATCCATGTTTACGGCAATCGCCCAGAAGAAGAACAGCAGGATTATGTACTTCAGCGACCGGAGGGGATAGTCGAGCCAGAAAGGCAGGGAAGGCTCACGCCCGAAAAGCCGCCTAAAGGGCCTTCGGAGCCAATCGGAAATCAGGCCTATCGGGCATATCCAGCCGCAGAAGCTTTTTTTGAATATTACCGAGACGGCGATTGCGCCGAGAAGGATGAACATTGCCGCCGGGTGCGCCGGGGGGACACGGCCCGTGACAAGCCAGTATTTCAGGCTCGTCAGCGCGCCGATAGGCAAGAAACCCTCGACGCCGTCCGGGTGCGGCGGGCGGGAGATTTCAGACACGGCTCCGTTCAGGCCGTATGAGACGGCGAACCGCCATAGCTGAAAACCCAGGTACAGGATAAAAAGAAAAAAGCCCCATTGGACCGTCTGTCTGTATGTCCCTGGGGCAAGCTTCATAATAAAAATTCTACCGCATCGAGCCTAAGCGCGAAATGATAAATATCAGGTTTTCGTTATTCCCTTTCCCGTATGGCGCGCACAGGGCAGGCCGGGACGCACGCGAGGCAGAGTATACATTTGTCCTCTTCGTATGCAAGCGTCCAGTCGCGGTTGAGCTCAAGCGCGCCCGTGGGGCATACGGCGGTGCAGGCCCCGCAGTCCACGCATGAGTCCTTCTCCACGGAAAGCCCCGTCGCAAGTGGGTATACGATTACCTGCTGTTCCTTTAGCCACTTTATACCCTGCTCGATATTCTGCTCCAGGCCGGACAACTCAAGAGACATCCTCCCCTCGTCCGGCGTAACCTTCGCCTGGAGGATATTCGTCACGAGGTCGAAGTCCTTCACAAGCCTGTATGTAATGGGCTGGTCAAGCTGCCAGCGCTGGAACGTAAGAACCACCCTCTGTTGGGCCATATCAAAAACTCCTTTCCAAATGCCACCGGAACGAGCGGACATCAGGATGAGCGAGACTGGAAATTCCTGGCGAAGTAAGCGGCCATGCGGCAAACCCGTCCGAGGCGAAAGCCGGGTTTTTGCCGCATAGCGAACGAGTCTTGGAATTTCCCGAACGAATCCTCATGAAGCGAGTCCAATGGCATTTATACACAGTGTCTTATTTAATCACGCATCAGCTTAGCCATAAAGTCCCTGGGTTCCCGCTCTCGCGGGAATGACGGCCGGGTGCGGTTTATGAACTTACCGCCTCCGCCTTCGGCGGGACAATATTGAGCGGCTTGAAAGACCAGTCTCCCGCAAGCGGTCTGACAGGCGCGGTCAACGTGAACTGGCCGTCTTCTATCCAGCCCTTCAGCACTCCCGCAATCTCACGCGCCCTCTTGAGCGAGCTGAGCGGCGCCGTCTGGATTTCCTTCCCGTTCACGGTAATCCTGCCGCTCCGAAGCTCCGCATAGCTGAACCTGCCGAACGAGGGCTTGGCTCTGGCTTCGACGCTGTAGTCCACCGCCGTGGCGAATATTTCGTCGTTTCCCGTGCAGACGAATCTCGCCATCTCTTCGTCCAGTACCGGAATGGGGATCCCGACGCCCACGAAGAGGGATATGCCATATTTGTAATAATACGCGCCGCGGATATAGCGCGTGGACATGGACTTCATGTCGCCTATGAGCGACAGCGTCCCCGCAGGCGCGAGAGGAAGACCGTTATCGCCCCTGGCCTGTTTCGGGTTGTGCTGCGTGCCCTCCCACGCCACGAACCCCTGCGCCCCGCCCAGGAATATCTTGGTGCCTATGCCGATTGTCCTGTAGAGCGGGTCGTTTAAAAGCGGAGAGAGTTCCCCCGACGTGGAATAGGTCGCATTGCCGAAGTTCGGGAGCAGGATGCCCATGTAGGTATTGAGCGCCCGGTCCGAGGAGTTCACGGCGATGTTGTAGTTCTGGTATGCGTTCCTGGGATTGAAAAGGAACGCCTGGTTTATCGACTCAAGCGATATTTCCGTCTCTATCTCGCGCCTGGGATAGCAGTCCGTCCCGTACGACACCGCCCTGAGCGTTACGGTCTTCCCGGCGATAAGGTCTTCTATCAAATGCCCGCCGCCGTAATCGAAACCCACCTTCTCGGAGAGCTCCGTCGCGCCTATATACGCGTCAACCGCCGCAAGCCCGGCGAATACCGGCACGTCGTTTATCCACACCTTCTGCATCTTTATGGGCGGGTCGGAATGGCCAAAGTTTAAAAACGCCCCGGAAGAACACATCGGGCCGAAGGTGCCGGTGGTTACGACATCCACGGTCTCCGCGACATGCTTAACTCCCTTCTCCCTGCCAAGCGCCACAACCTCCTCCGCCGTGAGCACAACCGCCTGTCCTTTGCGGATTTTTTCGTTTATTTCCTCGCAGGTCTTCAAATCAACCTCCTTATCTGACAGTAAAATCCTTAAATATCCCTTATGCCCTGGAGCCGCGTTTTCGGCTCCCGGCCTCGCATTATACATAACATGAAGACCACCTCCTTAAACCGCCCTCTCCCGGCGCTGCGCGCCGCCCTCCCACGCGGGTGGGGAGGGTAATTATGCAGGGGCGAGGGTACAACAAAACCCCCTCCCGGATTGCGAGAGGGGGTAAATATAAAGCCGTAACATCCCCCCTTATCTCCCTCCGGTCATTACCGGAGCTGGAATTGGCACCTTGGCGAATCCGCCAGGTTGCCGGGCTTCAAAGGGCCAGTCCCTCCGCCAGCTCTGGATAAGGTGAAATTATGTATATCAAAAGGAGAGTAGAGTTGTCAAGATATTTTTCCGGGATGTATGATAAGTTTTTCAGGAATTCGGAGGAGAGCGACTTTTACTCTTGACTTTTAAAGGTCTTCAGGATAATTTATTGGTTCGTTGCCGGAGTGGTGAAACTGGTATACACGCTAGGTTCAGGACCTAGTGGGCGCAAGCCCATGGGGGTTCAAATCCCCCCTTCGGCACCATTTCTTTAGTGCGCCTCTCCCCAATTCTTCCCGACGCCGACATCGACTTTCAGCGGGACCTTTAAACGCGCCGCGCCCTCCATCTCGCGGACGGCAAGTTCCCTGACCCGCCCCGCCTCGTCTTCCGGGGCCTCAAAGACAAGCTCGTCATGCACCTGAAGCACCATCTTCGCCCTAAAGCCGCCGTCTTTAAGCCGTCTGCCGATGTTTATCATCGCGGTCTTTATAATGTCGGCTGCGCTCCCCTGTATCGGCGTATTTACCGCCAGCCGCTCGCCCAGGGAGCGCGTCGCCTTGTTTCCGCTTTGCAGTTCCGGGATGGGCCGTTTCCTGCCGAAGAGCGTCACGGCGCAGCCCTGCCGGGACGTCTCGTCGAGCGTCTTTGCAATAAAATCCCTTACGCCGCTATGGCGCGTGAAATACGCATCTATATACTTCTGCGCCTCGCGCGGGTGAACGCCCAACTGGACAGACAAGCCGTACGCGCTAAGGCCGTACATTATGCCGAAATTCACAGCCTTTGCGCGCCTGCGCATCTCCTGCGTTACCGACTCCGGCGCGATATTGAAAATCTCCGATGCCGTCCTTCTGTGAACGTCCTCGTCGTTTACGAAGGACTCGATAAGCGAGCCGTCTTCCGAAAGGTGCGCCATTATCCTGAGCTCCACCTGGGAATAGTCCGCCGAGATTATGACGCTGCCCTCCGGCGCGGAGAAAGCCGTCCTTATCTTCCTGCCAAGCTCGTCCCGGATTGGGATATTTTGCAGGTTAGGGTCGGACGAGCTCAGGCGGCCCGTAGCCGTAACGGCCTGGTTGAAGCTCGTGTGCACCCTGCCGGTCTTCGGATTCGCAAGTCTGCCCAGGGCGTCAACGTAGGTGGATTTAAGTTTAAATATCTCCCTGTATCCGAGTATCTCCGCCGGAAGCGGATGACTTAATGCCAGCGTTCTTAACACCTCCTCGTCCGTGGAATATCCGCTCTTGGTTTTCTTAAGCGGCGGGAGGCCAAGCTTTTCGTACAGAATATAAGCGAGCTGCCTGGGGGAGTTGATGTTGAACTCCCCGCCGGCTATGGAGTATATCTTTTTCATCAGCCGCTCAAGCTCGGAACTTAATTCAACTCCCATGTCCCGCAGATATTCCGTGTCGATATATATCCCGTCTCTCTCCATCTGCGCAAGGACATATATCAGAGGAAGCTCCATTTCATAAAAAAGCCTTGCGAGCCCTTCCGCCTCAAGCCTGGGTTTCAGGACTTCGGCGAGCCTCCAGGACAGGTATGCCCATTCCCCCGAGTATTCCGCCGCCGTCTCCACGTCCACGCGCGAGAATTGCATAACCTTCTGTCCCGTTCCGACGATGTCGGGAAGCGCCGTCTTCCTGAGGCTCAGATGCTCAAGCGCCACGCTCTCGAGGTTATGCATCGCGCGTCCCGGGTTAAGGAGATACGAGCCGACCATCGTATCGAACTCCGCGCCCTTAAGCCGGACGCCCATGTTGGACAGGGCGATGATGTCGTATTTTATATTGTGGCCGATTTTTTTTATTCTCTCGTCTTCCAGGACGGGCCCGATAATCCCGATTACCTTCCGAACCGGAAGCTGTCCCGGCGCTTCGGTTGCCAGAAGGTCTCCTTCCCTTTGCTCCACATGCCCGAACGGGACATAATACGAGCGCGTATTGCCCGCGCAGAGCGCAATTCCCACCGGCTCTCCGTCCATCGGCAGAACGCTCGTCGTCTCCAGATGCACGGAAACCAAGCCGGTTCTCCTTATCTCTTCCGCGAGCTCACCCAGCAAAACTTCGTCCCGGACGGTAATATATTCGGCCTCCGCGGCCTTTTCGGGCATAACGAACTTGAGGAGCGCGGTAAACTCAAGCTCCTTGAAAAGCGCTGTCAACTCGCGGCTTTTCTGGTGGCGGCAGGCAAGCGAGCTTATATCCAGAGGCGACGGCAATTCCCATTTCAGTTCTACGAGTTCTCTCGAGAGCCTGGCGTTGTCCGCGTTCGCCTTCAAGGCCTCCTTGAGCTTCGGCCTTGATATTTTATCGAGGTTTTCAAGGATATTGTCTATGGATCCAAACTCGGAAATCAACTGCACGGCCGTCTTGGGCCCCACGCCGGGAACGCCGGGTATGTTGTCGGCCACGTCGCCTACAAGCCCGAGAAACTCCGGTATCTTCTCCGGCGGGACACCGAATTTTCTTACGCATTCGGAGGTGCCGTACATCTCGTCTTTCATGGTGTCGTATATAAGCACATCGTCGTTTATCAACTGAAACAAGTCCTTGTCCGCCGTAACAATCGTTACCGCGAGGCCATCTTTTACGGCCTCGCGCGCGACTGCAGCGATAGCATCGTCCGCCTCTATCCCGTCGAACATAATGAGCGGTATGTTGAATGCATCGACAATACCGTGTATGTATGGAATCTGCGGCGCCAGATCCTCGGGCATAGGGGGGCGCGTAGCCTTGTATTCCCCGTATACCTGGTGGCGCGTTGTGATGCCCCTTGGGTCGAAACAGACGGCGAGATATTCCGGTTTCTTCTCGTTTACCACCTTCATCAGCATGTTCGTGAAACCGTAGGCGGCGTTGGTGGGAAATCCCCTGGACGTGGCAAGCCCGCGGATGGCGTAGAACGCCCGGTAGATATAGGAGTTACCGTCAATCAAGAAAAGGGAGGGTTTTCGGGGCGCCATTGAATTATTCTATTAAAAAAGAACTGCCCCGGCAACTGAATAATTCATTCCACGCCTTTGCCCACGGGCGGACATCCGACAGCGCTGGAAATATGCGATTAATTATGGCGTATAGAGCTATGGTCAGGCCGCTTTTTTAAGCTCCTTTCCCCCTTTCAGCTTCATCGTCCATTCCGCCAGGTTTACGAGCAGCTGCTTTATCATATCCCTCGACTTCTGGTCCGCAAGCCGCCCACCGGGGAAATTCTTTTCGCCGGCATACGACACCATAACCTCCGGACTGTTCAGGGGATATACGTCGAGGAACACGAAACTCTGCCTGAGGTGATACTGCGCCCTCGCGGTTCCTGTCATGCCTATCGACGCGCCCATTATGGCCACCGGTTTTCCGGCAAACGCATTGTCGCCGTACGGGCGCGAGGCGCAGTCTATGGCGTTTTTAAGGACGCCCGGAATTGAATAATTATATTCCGGAGTGGCGATTAAAATCGCGTCCGCAGCCCTTATCCTGGACTTGAAATCGGCCACCTTCGGATGCGGATCGTTCTCCAGGTCCTGGTTAAATAGCGGCAGGCCCTCAAGGTCGAAAATCTCAAGCTCGACATTATCCGGGGCCAGTTCCTGCGCCGCCCGGAGGAGCGCCCTGTTATACGATTCCTTTCTCAGGCTCCCGGCAAACCCTATGATTTTTATCTTCTTTTCCATGGTTATCTCCCTTCCGTTACAAGCCAGGCCATAAACAGCCGCGTTAACCTTATTTAAAGGGTAATACTCGCGGGCCTGCCTGTCAACTCTCCGGGTAATTTTATAATTTTTTGGCCACCGCACGGTCAAGCGAAAGCTTTCCGCCGCCCTTGAAAACAAGCGCAACCGCCGCCCCGAAGGCCAGTATATGATACTCAAAACCCTCCTTCCCGGCCGGCATCCGGCCAAACCAGTTCATAAAAAAGCCGTTATGCCAATGCACCATGTATACCGCGACAACCATTACCGCAGCTATTCCCAGGGCGGAAACGCGCGTCAGGAAGCCGATTATCAGGAACAGCCCTCCAAGGAATTCGGCGGCTACATCCAGCGCGGCAAAGAAGGGCGGGATGCCCATGCTGGAAAAGGTCTTGAATGTCTGAGATAACCCAGGCCCGCCGAACAACCCCAGAACCTTCTGGGAACCGTGGGCCAGAAAGACAATGCCAAGCGCGAGCCTTAAAATGAGCATCGCCCAGGAATCCTCGGTATAAAACAGTTTTCCAATCATACGCGCCACCTCCTGCTTGTAATTTTATCACAGAAAAGGTGATATAATAATAAATATAAACTATCGAGTGAGGTGCGGAAGATGAAACACAACATGGGCAGGCAGGAAAAACTTATCCGTCTGACAGGCGGGTTGATTTTATTTATCATCGGCTGGCTCGTCCTAAAGGGTTATGCGGTATTTGTATCCGAAATCGCAGCCGCGACCGTCGCAGGCCTTATACTGGCCTTTGTGGGGGCAATAGTGTTTCTGACAGGCATATTCTCATGGTGCCCCTTGAACGCCCTTATAAAGCATAACTCCTGCGAGGCCTGCAAGGTTGGAGAGACGCACCGGCATTTGCCCGTATAATCACACAGGCTGGACTGGGTAATTTTTTTCTGCTATTTTAGGAAAGCTTGAGAATCGTCTTTAGCCGAAAAACGCCTGGAGCATACGCCTGAGTAATGCCTGAGACGAAGAACCAGGGCGGCCTTTTTGTGACCGCCTTTATTTTTATTGTCTTATCAATATGTTACCTCTTATTCAGCCTGCATCCGCTATGGAATGCCGAGGCGATGTACGCCGAGGTTCCGCGGGAGATGCTGGAGTCGAAGGATTTCCTTTACCCCACGCTTAACTACGCCCCTTTTATCTTCAAGCCGCCGCTTTTCTTCTGGACAAACGCCCTCTCGATATGGCTTTTCGGGCAACATCTCGGCCCCAGGATTCCGCAGGCCCTTTTCGCCGCGGGCACCGTAGTATTCGCGTATAAAATCGCCGCCCGCTCCTCAAAGACCTCCGGATTGATGGCCGCAGGCGTCCTTGCGACGTCCTACGGCTTCGTTTTCCATACCGCGGAGCTCCTTCCGGACGTGCCGCTCGGGTTTTTAACGACATGCGCGGTATATTATTTCCTTAAGATATCCGACGGGAAAAACAGGACGTTCGGGCTTTGGGCCTCGCTTGGCTTGGCCGTAATGACCAAGGGCTTCCTGGGCCTCATATTCCCCGGCATAGCCTTTGTGGTTTTCATCGCCGCCGAAGGCAGACGCGACATGTTGAAAAAACTGGCAAGCATACCCGCGATTGCCGTGTTTATGGCGATAACAGCGCCCTGGCACATCCTTATGGAGCTAAGGAACCCGGGCTTCCTGTACGACTTCATAATAAACGAGCAGGTGCTGAGGTTTTTTAACAAGCGTATCCCGCCGGATTGGGACAGCATAAGTTCGCCGCTTTTTTCCCTGATTACCCTGGCCTGGATGATGCCCTGGGCGGTATTCCTCCTGCAGGGGGCCAGGATGGCCGTCCGGAAGCGTGATGCGAACCTGCGCATGGCGCTTTACTGGGGGCTTGGGGGCATGGTATTTCTGCTCCTTTCTTCCCAGAAGATGGAATACTACCAGATACCGCTCCTGCCGCCGCTCGCAATACTTGTCGGAGGTTATCTGGCGGCGCTCGCGGAAGCCGTCAGACCGGCATCGACCGGTAGACCGGCATCGGGCAGGGCCAGTCTGCCCCCTGAGGCCGGCCTGACGACCAAACCGGCGGCGGCAGGGAGCATTTTATTGCTATTGATGGGGGCCGCGGGTGCGGCTGCCGCGCCTTTTTTATTCAATAAATTTTCAGCCGATGTCCCGGCTCATCACGGCAGAATATTGCTTTATACGGCGGAAGCCTGTTTTCTTGCCATTGCAGCAGGCGGGGCGGCGGCATTCATATTCATAAGGAAGGGCGGCATCGGGAAGGCGTTCACGGCGGTGCTTCTTATAGGCATTGTGCTGGGGGCTGGCTCAAAACCCGCACTCGACGCGCTCCAGCCGGAGCTGTCCGATGCGCATCTCGCAAAAGCGGCGGCGAGGTTTCTCAAGCCCGGCGACCCGCTTGTCGTTCAGGCGCATGAGGAGTACGAATACAGCGCCGTCTACTGCTATTACACCCGCAGGAAGGTGCTTATACTGAGGGACGGCGTTAACCCGATGGTCCCGTCGGTTTTTAACGACGGCGCCAGTTTTATTATAAATAATAATGAGTTCCGGGAGTTGTGGAAATCCGGCGCCAGGGTCTTTTTCGCCGGCAGTCCCGATTCAAGCTTGCTTTCGGCGCCATCACGTGTTATATATCATGCTTCCGGGGCTATTATTTGCAACACCGAAACCTCGAAAAGAGACTAAACCAGATGAAAAAGAACTCAATTTCCGTCGTTGTGCCATGCTTCAACGAGTCGGGAACAATCTATAAAAATATTGAGAAGATCAGGAATTATCTCGACAAGAGATTTGCCCGCTACGAAATTATTGCCGTAAACGACGGCAGCCGGGACAATACCTGGAGCGAGATGGAAAAAGCGCGAGAGAAATTCGGAATAATCACCATAAATAAAGAGGTAAACGAAGGCAAAGGCTACGCGGTAAAAGACGGGGTGGCTGCAAGCCGGTTTGATTTCGTGTTATTCCTTGATGCGGACCTTGCCATACCAATCGAGGAGTTGGACAAGTTCATGGCAGAGGCCCTCTCCGGGACAGATATGGTGATAGCGTCGAGGTTTGTGCCCGGACTTAAGGTCCTTGAGCCAGTGCTTTGGTACAGAAAGATAATGGAGCGCGTTTTCAGGCTGATAAGGATGGTTATAATAAACAATTACAACATAAAGGACACGCAGTGCGGTTTTAAGCTCTTCCATGGAAAGTGCGCAAGGAAAATTTTCCCGTTAATGCGAACCAGGAGATTCGCCTTCGACGCCGAGCTGATTTTTATTGCAAGCAAATTAAACTGCACGATAAAAGAGCTCCCGATATCCCTTCAGAATCCCAGAAAAACAAGCATCCGGATATTCTCCGATTCTCTGAACATGCTGACGGACATATTGAAGATACGCCGGAATGACTTAAACGGCGCGTATACCGGCGCCCCGGTTTCCAAAATGATGGTAAAAACCAAAAAAGTTATAGAGGATGACGTAAATTAGCTGCCCGCCTCCGATTTCGGACATTATTCCCTTATAAATTTCTTGACTTATATTTTAAAACGCTTTTATAATGACGGTATTCAAAGGCAAAGTGCATGAAATTCAAAAGCCTTCGCACCAGTATCACCGTCTGGACGATTGCCGCTATGCTTCTCATCCCCCTGTTTGTGGGGATGGTCATAATTCTGAAGCAGTTCGCGCTTGCCTCGCAGTTCTCCCAAACCATTAACGAATCCGACAGAATAGTCAAGAAAACGCTTGTCCGGGACATGGAACAGGCAATGATGGTAAATCAACTCGACGGCGTAAAATCTGTCCTGCAAAAATTTGCCGGCTTCAAGGGCGTCCGAAGCGTAACGCTTGTTAACCCGCGCGGGGAAGAAGTTATCTCTTTCGGCAAAAACATCCCGAAAATCGACCCTAAACAAATGAAAATGGTGCTGCAAAAGGGGGTTGAAGTAACCACCTTTTCGCGCGAAGGCCCAAACTCGATCCGGCTTCTGGCCTTGCCTGTAATGAACAAAACGAAGTGCAGGAGCTGCCATACCCAGGGAAACGTAAACGGGGCGCTAATTATAAGACAACGCTCGGTTGACGTAATGTCTGAGAGCCGCTTCCTTGTGGCTATAATGCTTATATCTCTCCTCGTGGCCACGCTCGCTGCCGCGATTACGCTCCTCACGCTCCTTTCAAGAAACGTGGTCGAGCCCCTGAGGGAGCTTTCTCAGGCCACGGAACGGGTAGGGCATTGCGACCTCGACGTCCGGGTGCCTCCCCAGGGTGAGGGCGAAGTTGGCGAACTCAGGCGTTCTTTCAACAGGATGATCCAGGACCTGAAGCGTTCCAGGGACGAGTTGGAGGAGAGGAGCAGACAGACCCGCGAGGCGTACGAGTCGATGCAGGCGGCGCAAAAAAAACTGATGCAGTCCGAAAAACTTGCAGCCATAGGCACGCTCGTTGCCGGCATTGCCCACGAGATAAACAACCCCACCGGAATAATATCTTCCAGGGTTGATTGCATGTTGTGGGAAAGCGCGCCGGAGGGCCAGTTGAAAGACGACCTCATGGTAATAGGCAAGCAGGCCGGGAGGATCGGCGAGATAACCAAATCTCTCCTCGCGTTTGCAAGACAGGCTCCGGCAGATATGGAAGCCGTCGATGTCAACGCAATCGTGGAAGACACCCTGTTCCTGGTTATAAAGCAATTCCTAAAAGAAAATATAGTCATAGAAAAACACCTGTTCCAGAAATCCCCTAAAGTCAAGGCAAACAAGAACCAGCTTCAGCAGGTGCTCCTGGACCTGCTCAACAACGCGCGGGATGCAATGCCTTCCGGCGGCACGATAATAATAGCGACCGCCAATTCCGGAAACAAGGTCGAGATAACGCTCGCGGACACCGGAGACGGCATACCGGAAGATATACTGGGCAACATATTCGATCCCTTTTTTACTACCAAAGAGGTCGGCAAGGGCACCGGCTTGGGCCTTGCGGTAAGTTACGGCATAATACAGGACTTCGGCGGTAATATCGAGGTTGAAAGCAGGGCGGGGGAAGGGACAAGGTTTAATATCAACCTGCCCCGTCTTGTGGAGGAAGCTTGATCGACCCGCAGAGCATAAAGATAGTCGTAATCGACGACGAAGCGGACATGCTGGATAATTGCGCCCGCATTATCGGGAAACTCGGATATAAATGCACCACCGTCCGGGATTCGGCGACAGCCGCGGAGATTATCGGACGCGAGATGCCGTCTATTATATTGACAGATTTCGCCATGCCTGGTTTAAACGGCCTGGACTTGCTCCGCATCGGCAAGGAAATAAACCCGGACTGCATGGTTATCCTTATCAGCGGATATGCCACCATTCCAAACGTAGTCGAGGCAATGAAGGAAGGGGCTTTCGATTATCTTGCGAAGCCGTTTTCCGCCGAGCAGCTGAAGGTTGCGCTGGAAAGGGCGGTGAGGCATAAGAACCTCGAGGAAGAGAACCGCTACCTCCGCACGCAACTGGCGCAGAGTCACGGCATGGATAACATGCTCGGCTCATCACTCGCCATGAGGAAGGTATTCGACACGATAAGGAAGGTCTCCGTTACCGATACGAATATATTGATATACGGCGAATCCGGCACGGGCAAGGAGCTTGTGGCCAGAAGCATACACATGAACAGCAACCGCAACGGGAAACCATTCGTGCCGGTTGACTGCGCCTCGCTTCCGGAAAACCTGCTGGAGTCGGAACTATTCGGGCATGAAAAAGGGACTTTTACGGGGGCGGACACTACAAGACCAGGTCTTCTGGAGTTTGCGAACAGCGGGACGTTTTTTCTTGACGAGATAGGCGAGATGGGACTGAACCTTCAGGCAAAGTTCCTGCGGGTTCTGCAGGAAAGGCAATTCAGGCGGGTCGGCGGCAGGAAGATGATAGACATCGACATACGTTTAATCGCCGCAACTAACCGCAATTTGGAAGAAGGTGTTGGACGGGGAACATTCAGGGAGGACCTATACTATCGGCTGAACGTAATAAGCATAAAACTTCCTCCGCTTCGCGACAGAGTGGGAGACGTCCCTCTGCTTGCGGACCATTTTCTTGGAGAGTTTGTCAGATCTTCCCGGAACGGCCCGACCGGCATATCGGCGGAAGCGATGAAGCTTCTGGAGGAATACGCCTGGCCTGGAAACGTGCGGGAGTTGCAGAATGTTGTTTCCCGCGCGGTGACTCTTTGTTCAGGCGAGATAATTAATCCCGAAGACCTCCCGGAGTTTATCAGAACTTCGACAAGGTTGCGGACACCCGCGATACAGGAGGGAGCTTCTTTCAAGGAATCCAAGAAACGCTGGCTCGTGGATTTCGAGAAAGATTATCTCTCGGACCTGCTGGCCAGGAATGGGAACAACATATCCCGCGCGGCAAAAGAGGCGGGGATAGACCGAAAGACCATCCACCGCCTCTTGAATAAGTACAAGCTGGATGCGTAATTTTCAGTTATAATTTATCTCCACTTCCTCGGTCTCTGCCGGCAGACTTTCTCCAATATTACATTTTGGGGCATAGCGCACATAAAGGGCCTTCACCACGGCGGCTATGTCTTCCCTGGTGTATAAATAGGCAAAGCGGAATTGACAACCCCCGTCTCTTAGTTCTATTGATACACAGGAATCATCCGTTGAAGTTGCATGCACCAAAAGCCTCATCTTGATACTGTCCGCATGCCCGACATAAACCGGCTTGAGGCTCCCGTCTTTCTGTTTTTTTGAAATTTTATAGACGCCCGCCCTGTCGTCAGCCTTGCTCCGTATAACTTTCCCCTTAAACGGGAAATATCCCTGCCATTCGATGTGGAGCTTCCGCATATAGCGCCTCCTCTTCTTATTATAAATTTAACACACGAAAAAAAACGATGCAAAGAGTAGGCTAATTCAGCACACTCACATCAATATACAGGTTGAACTTCAGCACCGTATTAACCGTGCTCCCGTTCTTTATCTCCACCTGCGCCGCATACTTTCGGGTAGGAAGCGCGGTATCCATCGTCGAGAGGTTAATCAATCCGGAGCCGGTTGAGGCACTCGTAACGTATGCGGTTATATCTCTCGGCACGATTGCATATGTCGTGTCTGTCGTATTCGCCTTCGCCCCGAACCAGACCGTATAGCCCGAGATGTCCTTGCCGACGGAATACGGGATTGATACCGAATCCCCATGCGTTATGTGAACGTCATTTCCCTGGGCGACCGTCTCGTATGTCGCCGCGCCCTGGAAGGGCAGAACGGTAACATTCCCGGCGGCGTTCCACAAGCCCGTCCCGTGCTCCGTCGTCAGGTAATTGTTGATGCTCGTGTTGTTCGCATACGACCATTCGGCGCCCGTCAGCGTCCTCGTCCCGTTCGCCCACACATTCCCCGGCGTCGCCGTTATCGCCGTGCTGATATTCGCCATGCGCGGCCCGGCGTTCGCATACATCGTGTCGATGTCCCACAGGCGCACGTCATCGGTGAACGTCCCGATGGTCGTGTTGTCGTAGAAGAATATCGCCTCGTAGTCCCCGGCGGTAGAAGGTGTCGCCGTGGCGTCGTAGTCGCCCGTGGACTGGTTCCGGAATGTCCACGAAAGAGGGACGCGCGAGTCGTCCAGCCAGGTCTCCGCGCTGAACTTTGTCATGTCGCAGTTCGTCCGGGGCGAACCGTCGGAATTGAACATCTGGAACGCCTCGCGCATCGGCTTGTTGACGGTGAAGTCTGCCAGGGCGGCCACGGAGATTCCAAGTGTTATGAGCAGTCCAATAACGGTTGTCAGGCTGAGTATCGAGCAGTTATACTTCTTCATCTATTCGCTCCTCACTGTATTTTAATGGCGTTGATGTAGCTCGCCGTGTTGCCGGCGCCGTTGTCGGGACACGCCGCATACATGTAACTGCTCCCGCCTTTGGAGGCTGCGGCAATGTATATTGTGGCGGAGGATGCCACGGTTATAATCGCAGACAGATTTAATCGTAAATATTCTACCGACGACCCCGCGTCTTGCGCTTCGGTGGATGAATATACATTCGTGCCATCCCACAGTTTGCCGGTATATATGTAACCGCCGCTGCCGTTATAACACAGGACACTCCCAACCACCAACCATGTCCCTGCGCCAAGACTTACTGCGGGCCCGTTATAATACGTGTTGGCGGTCGTCATCGCTATATTGGATGTCAGGTGAGACGAGACGTAAGCCAGCGATGCCGCCGCCGTCACGCCCGTGAGCTTCGAGCCGTTGCCGTAGTAATAGCCGCTCGTGGATATGTTCGTGAACTTCCCCATACCCGATGCCATGACCATGCCGGTCGCGCAGATATTCGCCGTAGAAGTATTCCCGAACGTCGCCTGCACGCCGCCCTTAATCGGCCCGGTCATCGTGCCGCCGGAACGCAGAAGGGCCGCCTTCGCGTAGGTTGTGTCGTCCGCCTGTAGCCCGGAAATGTTCACGGCCTGGTTCCCGGAATAAGAATTGAACGCATTGTGCGGAAGCGCATTCACGGCGAGGCCGGAAATGTTCGTGTAGCCCTTTACCGGAGTGCCGTTGTGCGCGATGTTCGATGAATATGCCGAGAACGCGCCCTGGCTCTCCGCGCCCACCTGCGCGGGGGTGTAGTCGTTCGCCATCGGAAGAACCGCGCCGGTGCGCCCGTTGAAAGAAGCTACTCCCGCGACGGAATTAACCATCTCGTGATGCAGGGTTGACGTGGCGTTCTGGAACACCGGCTTTGTCGGGAAGAACGAACTGTAGTCCAAAAGCGCGGGAGTTACTGTCCCCGTGCGACCATTAAAGGATGTGACGCCGGCGACAGAGCCGGTAATCTCGTGATGCAGGCTCGACGTGGCGTTCTGGAACACGAGCCTGTGCGCGTAGAGGATGTCGGCGGTCTGCTTTGTCATACCGACGGGCGCCGCAAATGCGCACATCGCGCATCCGCACAAAAAAATAATTACCACCACAAGCGCCCGTTTGGCAAGCCTGGGTTTTAAACGTATAAGTAGATATTTTTTCATTTGTTCTGCAACTCCTTGAAGATGTCCAGGAGGTATCCGCCTGAAATTACTTTGCGCCCGTCGTACCAACTCCCGTGGCAATCGACACAATGATTGTCGGGTATGGTTTCAATAAGATGGTCAGATTGAAGTATCGCCACCTTCCTCTCGGCGCACGCGGTCAATCTCATCAGACATGCGCACAGAAGCGCCAATATCATTCCCTTCCAAAAGTTCCCGCCCGAATTCATCTGAAGTCTCCAGACTTATTTTTAAATCGCGCTTTCTTTCCAATTCTGGCCAGAATTTGAGGAACACGGCGGCCAGCGCGCTTAAAAGGCCGATAACACCGGAAATGAGACTGATCGTCATGTCCCTGAAATTCTCCCTATTTGGCAGTCTGGCTGTTGCCGTCGTCTTTTGCGAAAATACCAATCAGCGTTACGCCTATGGCGGTCGCCAGAGGCGTTATCCAGCTCGGAATACCGACATGAAAGAATCCCAGCAGACTTATAATTCCGGTGATTACTCCGGTAATGGTCGTTTTCGGGTTATCCATTGTTTCCTCCTTTGGTTACGATATTGTTATAAAGACCTCATCGCCGCTTTCAATCGCGCCGGCAATTTTTAAATCCAGAGAATTAAATGCGGCAACGCTTTTAAAAACAGACTCATTCCCTCTTTCCATGCCCGGAAGCAGGCAGCCTTCCGTGTCGATGACCGTATTGCCGGAGTGGATTTCCACATCTTCAAACCCGGGTATTCCCGTCAACCACGGCACGACTTTCCCGTGCTTTGGGGAAAATCTTCGTATTACCCTGTATCTGCCGCGCGGCACAGCGGTATGGCCCGGCACCTTCCACTTCGCTAAAGGCATACCTTCGATTTCTCGCACCGGCGGTTCAAGGATATAGCATTCCCGCGACGCGCCGCCGCCGATAAAAAGCTCTCCGATGGTGCAGTTTGAATCGGGCCAGGTCCTCTTAAGTCCCAGTTCCATGTTATTCAAATATCCTCTCGGCCATCCTGTCCATTTTTGATTCCATGCGTTCAAGCCTCTGCAAGACCTCGTCCAGCCAAAGCTCGTTATTGCGCCTGCACTCAATGCGTGTGGTCTCGCAGTCGTGCTTGCTCATATATTTCTCAGGCGCCTGGTCCGCCGCCTTCATCATGCGGGAATAAAAGAACGCCAAAAGAAATCCAGCCGCCGCTGCCATTATCCGGGTAAGCCAATCCATTCCTATGCCTCCCGCACAGTAAGCCGGAGCTGATCCGGCCTTTTTTTCTTAAAACTTCCGGGAATAAATGAGACCTCCTCGACGAAGAACTGCGCGCCCGACAGAGAGAAATACGTCGTCGGCCAGTCAAATGAAATTATGTCTCCCATCTCGATACCAAAACAGTCAAGAAGAGTAAAAACTTCTATCCGCCTCTTGACGTCTTTATAACGCGCGATAAAAAAATCACGCATGTCTGACGCCTGCGAGTCTGAGACGACAAAATCGAAAAGAAATGGGTGCGCTGGAGTTAATTCGCCGTATTTAGACACAGAGATCGGATCCCCGCCATAAGGATAAAGTGCGGACGATGAACAGACGGCCAGATATGCCGCGGATCTTCCGCCATTGATGAAGTCCTTCTGGTAATGAAGGTCGAGAGAATTTATTATCTCGCCCTTCCCTGTGCGAGAGATTCTTATGCCCCCCATCGGCACCATTTCCGTCTCTACTGTCATGTCGGCGGACTGTGGGCTGTTCGACAGGAATTTCAGTTTCGCAACATATCCGTTGTGCATCATTGCAAGGCGAGACTGCCGGAGTAGTTTCTCGATGAACTTAAAACCGTCCACAGCTGTGTTTATTACCCCGGCAAACGAATATCCTCCCGTAATTGCGCCCTCCAGCGAAGACCTGGCCACGGCAAACGAACCGTCAATTTCAGATATCGGCATATCCAAATAATTCATGAGGAAATGACTGATGACATCCGCAGGATTTTCTATAAGCGCGCCGGGCGTCCCCGTGACGCTTCCGGCGGTGTCGTCAAATATGCCGTTTACGTCGCAACTGACAGTCCGGCCAATAACATAATCAGCCGCGGATCTGCCGGATAGCGCAACACCTGTTGCAGGAGTCGAGGTATGATACGGGACGTAAGTTACCTCGACCCATTGTTCAAAAAATGCGGCTGCGGCCAGTCCGGAAGAAAACGTGGCGCGCAGCGCCATATTCGAAAAGTCGCCCCATGAAACCTCGCCGACCGTGCTGCGGATAATAGTCCCGGCGGTCTTGCATACCTGCATTGAAGACCCGCCGCCCTGGACATATGCGCCGCCAAATATTCCCCCCTGAACCGTGCTCATGCCGATACCGTTATATGTCATCTGTCCGATGGCGGCGCATATCTTGGCGCCGACAATGTACCCCTTGTCTGTCGCCAGAAACGACCTTACCGTGTCGATATAGCCGCCCGGGACTATTATTGCGCCAAAATCGTTCAGGCTTTTGTCGCACAACGCATAGGCGTCGCCGGCAACCGGGGCGTCAAACGTACCCTCTACCGCATCCTGAAAGATGGTCTCGGTTTGAGTCTGTATTATCGTGCCGGTATAAGCGCCGGGGGCCAGCGCATAGCCGTTGATGCTCCGCACGTCAAGATAGTTTGCGCCGTTGTCTATGATATAGAAATAATTACCCGCGGAATCCAGGAATGCGTTGCCCACATGTTCGTTTACCGCCCAGTTCGGGTTTACCGATGCTGTCCAGCGCGTCGAATATGACTGGTTTCCCTGCCCGCTCCACGTGGTGTTCTGATGGGAATGGCTGCCCTGGCTGACGCTTAAATCCACCGATTTCTCCAGGATGAATCTGTCGCTGAACGACAGCTTAGCCCTTCCGTTCCCATCGTCGGTCAGTATGCTTACCCCGGAGGTTACCCGTATGCCGTCCACATAGACGTTTCCTATAGACTGAACCGGATGCCCCGCCACAAGATAGTCGTAGGAGATCAGCACCTCAAAGACCTTCGCGCCCTTATTGTGCGAGAATGCCTGTGTCCCCTCGGCGCCGCGCGATACGCCGGTCAATACCTTCCCGGATAATCCGGTATAGCTTATCCTCTCGTCGCCGACCTGAACCACACCGGAAGGCGGAAAGGCCATCTCGCCCGGCGCAATGGAGAGCTCGATGTCGTCTGTCTGGGACAGCGTAATATCAGAGACAAGCGTAGTAACCGCCCCGGCGGAGACTGCCGGACACGGGACGTCTTGTACGGAACCATAAATAATGTTTTCCGCCTTGCCGATTGCGTGAGGTTCCGCGTTTGGCCATATGTCCCGGCTTATGACAGTCCCGACCTGTCGTTCCCTTCCTTTAAAGGCCCCTGCCAGTTGCAGTCTGACGGAATTATCACCATAGCAAACAGCCGCCGACCCGATTCCGCTACCCGAATTGTTTGCGGAAATTTTAAATTTCCCTATCGCCTCTTTATCGGCGTAGTTTGTCCCCTCGAACCATGCGAACAGTTCTATTTCGGTGTTTTCCGCATCGTTTGATTCTATTAACGTCGAGAACGGCGGATTTCCAGAATTGGCTATTTCAATCTCAATCTCCGGAATAGCGATTGAGAACGGCCCCTTGTAAGAAACGGCAGGCGCCGCCCAATCAGTTACAAGTCCGGAAAAGGCAGGGCCGTCAGGCGGTGTTATCGTCCTATCCGATATGAATACGTCGCCGCTGGCGAAATGAAATACGGCGAGTATACATGCCGGCTGATGCCCGTCCGCAGCCGCTGCAAAATTCTGGTTTATCGCCTGCATCAGCCTATTATCTCCTTGAGAAGCACGGCGCCGTTATACGCGCCATCCTCCGTAAAAGAAAACTCTAATTTTTCCTGCCCGAATACGACCGAATGCGAGTTGCCGAACGGGTCATCATAAGTGAAGGTTTTGCCGGCCTGGCTTATGAACCAGTTGACGAGGCTCTGGGTGCCGGCAGCCTGCGCGCCGGCGGCATAGTCAAACCCGCCGTCGAAATCCGATGCCGTAAGACCCGAGAAATTCAGCGCTATGAGCGCAGAACTATCGGCCTTGCGAAGAAAAATATCCTCGCCTCCCTCGCTCTTTAAATTTATGAAACCGGTATCCAGCGTGACCTTGCCCGGATAACACGGGTTCACGGAGAAATTAAGCGGTGTAAGGCCAACCGCGGTAAAAGAAGCGCCTGGCATTCAAGCCTCCTCGTTCAGCTTTCCAGCGTTACATACCGGACCAGGTAATAGTTCGCGGAAGCGTATGCGAAATCGTCACGCACCGACACGGGCGATTCACTCTCCAACCTCGGAGGATAAGTCCCTACGCCCAGGTCCTTCCCAATCAGCAGAGGCCGCACGTCCTCCAGCAAATCGAGCGGCGTCGGCGAAATATCATACCGCGCCATAGCGACAATACCGAAATTGATCCGTTCCGCGTAAGCCTGGTATGGTCCCGGCCTGCATGTCGATGACAGGAAAACGACCGCGACGGATGGCAATGCGGGCGATTTCGCCAGAATATCCTCCGGCTTTGTAATATCACTTACATAAACCGCACGCGCAGAGCCTCCGTTGGATATAAGCATGGGCGACAGGGCCGAGGCCACGGCGTTCAGAAGGTCTTTTCGTTTATAAATCGCCATTTATATTCTTCCGCCTCCATCAGAAGTCTTCCATGCTTTCCCGGCTGAATTCTCTCCGACTTTCCGAAACCGATATTCCGGGAATGGCCAGGGACAGCAAAAGGGCGCCGTCTGCGATGTTCTGCAATGTCTCAAGCGCCCTGACATAGGAGTCCTTTACCTCCGCCGGGACAATTGCCTGGCGGAGGTAAAGGTTATATACCGCCATGTCCGTCGTCAGCTTTATTACGAGCTGCGGCGGGTTTTCAAGCGGCACATCGTACTGCATCGAGAGCGAGGCGTCCACCACCGACTGCGCGGAAGAAATTGCGTCGTCCACGCGCGCGGTATTTACTGAACCGCTTGACTCGTCATCCGTGAGACGTATCAATACGTCCTCAGGGACATATAAATCGGATATTGATATATACATGGTTAATTCAGCGTCGTTCCGTCTGACGCGTACCCGAGCTGCCAGAGACCGTAGCCTGCGTTGTCCCGCGAATCCACACCGAAGACGTATTCCCTCTTCATAAACGCCCCCTCGTCATCCGGCGTATCCTTGGCCACGAAAACGGGCGGCTTCCTCCTCTGGAAGATAAAAGGCTTCACGGCCTTCTTCGTGTCCAACAGATACCATGCCGTCGGGCTGGCGGAGAGATACGGAGCCACTACAAGGTCTGCGGAATCCACGAATACGTTAGTGGTGCCGTCCTCGTAGACGTCGGCGTGCAATATTCCCAGAGCGGCGCTCTCAAGCTGCGGCGGGACTACGAGGAGATCGGGAACCACGTTAAGCGGTTTCCCGTGCTCGTCCGTAAGCGACATCATCTGCGCGCGGGCCGCGGCATAGCTCGTTGGCGTGAGCACCGCAGTGCCCCTGTTGGACTGGGTAGAGGCGCCGGTCGGATGCGCAGCGTTGAAAAACGACATGCCGTCGTAGCAGGGGTTGGCAAAGCCGCCGGTCATAAGATCGAAGACCAGTTCGTCGGGATGCGTGGCGGCAGCGTCGGCAAGCGCCTTGACCATTGGCATATATATTCCGACGGCGTCGTCTTCCACGTCGTTTCTGTCAATGGCGACCGTGGTTTCCCAGTCGAGGTTCTTTATGGTGTACGAATAGGCGGAGAGGTTCTGTATTACGCGCTCCCCCAGCCATTCGCGCATACGGGGCACGCGGCCCAGCCAGTTATACTGCTCCTGGCGGGAAGTGGACGGGACTTCGGTCGCGACTCGCCTGTAGAGCACAGTCGCGTTGTCGAACACGTCTTTGAATATTGCCGAAAAGCCTGTATAAAGCGCCGATAAATTTGCCTGGTTGATTATCATCTTCCCTCCTTATATCCTGCTGATGTCCACGTATACTGTGGACGCCGTGTCGTATTCCGATATCTTCCCGCAGGCGACGTGATTGGTGGACGCGGCAGTGAGGCCCACCGTCTGGTTGTCAAGCGCGTATACCGGGTCTCCCGCATTGGAAAGCGCAATGCCTGACGCGGCGAGGTTAAAACAGCCGCGCCTCCAGACTTCCACTTCGACGCTTCCGCCTGCGCCGGCGGAGTTGTCCACGTACTGGCGTGATATGCCCATGAACTTTAGCCCCGCAGTATCCGAAGCCGGGACGGCATAGCCATCCGCGCCTATGCAGACCATGCTCCCCGCATAAATTACCGCCCCGCCTTCCACGGGGTAAGAAGCATACACCCCTTCCTTCCTAACAGTGTCTCTGTCCTTTGTCAGTGCCGACATCGAAACCTCCTCAGTTGGTTGTGAATCTGAATTCCGGCGGTTTTACGTCCGGGCCGAAGTTCAGCGCCGTCATCGGGCGCAATAAATCGCGGTTTATGGTTCTCGCAAGCGAGCGGGCATCCGCGCGGACTATGTCCTTTCGCACGCCGTCATGGACAAGCCCGGCGGCAAGGCTTCCGCTGTGGCCTGCTTCCGTCGTCAGGGTCTGGCCCAGGACGGCCTTGGATATTTCCTTGTTCATCGTGTCCACAAGGTCTTTGTACGGCCCGCCGTCGCCGCGTTTCGCGGATTCGATAAACTGTATCCTGGTGCTTTCGGATATAATCCCTGCCGCGTCTGAGCCAAGGCTGGTCACGGCTTCAAGGAGCGCGTCCTTGTCGTCTTTTGACGCCGAGGGCGAGTATACGCCGAGCCTGAGCGGCATCCCGAAGACCTCGCAGAACGAGACCCAGTCCTTGATCGCATAGTTTTTAAAAAGGTATATCCAGGAAAGCGTCCTTAAAAGACCCCCCCGCTCGGGATAATCGGCCCCGGCGCGGTATATGTGAACGACGAACTTCGACGCCGGAAGAGCGATACCGTAAACCGGATCGTCGTCCGTAACAAGGCGCGGGCGTTCGGTCGGGACGCCGTCCTCCGAGAGAAAAGTAAACATTTTCTGCGGTCTTTTCTTCAGGCGCCGCGGGACAAGCCGCTCGTGGTCGAGTTCCCAGATGATCTCCGATACGGAAAATCCCTTTCCTACCGCGTCCATCAGGTCGGTGAGCGACTCGTCGAAATTGTCAGTTCCCGTAATGCACTCGGAAACAAACGAAGCCGCTTCTGTCTCGGCAGGCCCCGCCCCGGCTGCCGGGACAATCTCCCAGGGACATCCCGAAACGGAGAGCTTCCGCGTCTGGAGGCAGGAGTAAAGATGCGCATCCTTCTCTTCCATCTCGGAGAAAAGTTCCGCCTGCAAATGTATATACCCTGCGTCGGCCTCCCGAAGTATCCGGGAAAGCCGCTTTGGAGTGAGGCCGGACGATGGATAATCCGACCACCTGTCCCGAAGCGTCGGCGCAGCGATTTCCTTTGTGTAGTCTTTTTTGTTCATTTAATTATGGCTTGCGTATCGGAAGAAGGTTTTGTCGTCCAGCCCGAGCAGGCCGTTTATCCTGGCCTGCGCGGGCGCGGGATGCGCATCCGCCGGGAGTCTGCTCTCAAGCGCCGCCGGAGAGGCCTTCCCGCAGAACTCCAGGAATCCTTCCGGGTCTGCGAATGCGTACGAACGGGCCCACGGAAGAAGCGCCGGGGTTATCCTCCCCTTTGAAAGCGCCTGCCTCACAAGCTCTTCCGTCTCATACTTCCTGAGTGTCTCCCTGAGCGCAAGATGTTCCGCCTCCGGCACGAAACCGGATGGCCTGACAAGCGCCTCGGCCCTTAGTCTCACGGCCTCGGCCTCCGCGTCTTCCGGGAGCCCAAGGAACTTCAACGCCTCCATGTACAGGCTCCTGTAATCCTTCTGCGTAGAGTTTACGACCGGGGCCATGCCGTCGATGGCCGGCAGGTTAGTAAGCGCCGCCCCAAGCAGCTCAACGGCGCGCCCGTCTTTCTTGCGGACGAGCACGACGGGCGAGATATAGCGGTATTCCCGCTTCCGAAGATATTCCTTCGCGCGGTCAGTCCACTGCACCTTCGCCCAGAGTCCCTCTGCGCCTTTGTCGATAAGTCCCTTTATCCAGCCTGCGGCGGGCGCCTCGGAACCCGAGAGGCTCTGGTGCTCGTAGTCGATGACAAGGTCGGTGTCGGATTTATTGAAGGCGGCGAGCATCAACTGCATACCTTCCTCGTCCATCAGGAACTGCATCTTGCCCTTCGGACGCACTTCACCTGCCGGCAGGAGCTGTACTTCTTCCGGCACGTCGTTTCCGTTAAGCTCAAGACCCTTCTCCAATGTGAATGAAAGCTTCTCTGAAGGCTCCAAAATAATAGACCTCCTTTTTTTTAAAAACCTCTCGCAGCCGCGCGCCTTGAAAATCCTTCGTATTCCACCCTCTGCGGCACGCGCACGGGAAATTCGTATTCTATGAAATATCCGATGGCGTCGGTCATGTGCTCGTCGCCATGCGATTTGTCTATCACGGATGAACCGTCCTTCCAACATGTGCGCTCGAACGACCGTATGCTCTCGCGGCACGCGGATGAGATTGCCAAACGCGCCGGGCCGCCGCCGCTTAATCGGCCGTCCCCGGCCAGCACCCTGTTTACGGCATTCACCCTGTTCCGCACCGTCGGCGAGGAGTTCCTGGCCCTAACCGTAAACCCGTTAATCGAAAGCACCGCGAAATCAGACGGCGCCTCCGGGGTTCCGACGGTCTTCCTCGCCCTGCCGGTCGGGTCTGGATATGCGGTTACGGGTATATCCCCGTAACGGTTCCGCACCGCCTCGCACAACTCCCACGTGTTCGATGAGCGGATGACGATCTCGTCCACTATCCGCACCTCTCCATCCGCGGCCTGTATCAGCGCGGCGTGGAGCGGGTCAACGTTAAAATCCACCGCCATCGAGAGCGGATAGGCCGGGTCGTATTCCAGGCCGTCCCGGACATGCCTCTCGCGTGAGAAGGCGTCGTACACGCGGCCCGCGCCGGGATTTACGAATTCGCCCGACACGTACTGCCTGGCGAGGTTTGCGCCATAGGCCTCCACAAGGTCTTCCGCGTACTCCGGCGGGAGATATATATTCTCCCGCGTGCTTGCGGTGATAAGACGGTGCCTTTTCTTCCGCTTCTCCACGAACTCCTCGAAGAGCCAGTTATAGCCTTCGGGCGTTGTGGTGATAAACGCCTGGAGCCTCTTCGCCTCCGGATGCCTGATGCGCGAGATCAACACCTCCCACGCTGTGCGCGAGACTATCGCGCCCTCGTCGATGCCCGCCCAGGCGAGGCTCGGCCCCTTGAGATGCTCCGGAGAGTCCGCCGAACGGAACATGACCTTCGACCCCCACGGAAGCAGGAGATTCAGGCTTGAACGGCGCCACCCGTACGCGATACCCGCGCGGTCGAGTATCCCGAGAAAGGCGGGCAGCGTGGCGTCTTCGAGCATCCCGTATGTGGGGGCTACGACCATGCCGGGCAGTCCCCGGTTTATCACCGAGAGCCTTATCGCTTCATGGCATCCGGCATACGTCTTGCCGGAGCCGTATCCTCCGACATACGCCTTGTATTTTGAACATGAGCGGTGGAAGGCCGCCTGCGCCGGGAGCATCCTGTATTTTATGCCCAGCCTGCGGAAGCTCAATCCTCGGTCTCCGCCGCCGGCATACCGTCTTCCGGCTGACCGGCCTCGTCCGGCTCGCCTTCCGGGTCTTCCCACCGCACCACAACCTCTTCGGGCCATTCCCCCTGCGGCTCTCCGACGAGCCCCAGGACGTTCCGTTCCCCCATGACCGCTTCCTTGTAAGTCGAGACAAGCGATTTCATGTCGGAGACCTTCAGCGCCCGGTCGGCCTTCTTTTTCTTGAGGCCCCCGGAAAGCAGTGACAGCGCGCGAATGGCCGCGTTCTGGAATTTCCTGAAACCCGCCAAGTGCCGGTTGTTTACAAACAGGCTGTCGTTTTTCGGTTTTGTCATTGATATACCTATGCAACCTCTTCTGTGAACCAGCGCGGAGGCGACAAGACCTCTATCCAGCGCCAGCCGTCCTTTTTCATCATCAGGCCGAGTCGGTGTTCCTTCCACTCGGCTGCGACATAAGCCGTATCAGGTTTCGCCGCCGCATTGTCCGCGCATGCCGGGAAAAAATATTCCCCGCATATGGGACATATTTCAGCGATATGGCTTCTGAGCAGCACGCCGGAGCCGCACTTGTCGCAGGCGCGCTCCGCTCCCGGCCTCCCGTTAAACTCCGTCATGGTTTATGTCCGTACCTGTCTTGATTACGCCGGGGTCGTAACTTCCCTTCTCGAAAACCGCTCCCGCCGCCGCAGCCTGTTCCTGCGCTTTTTTGCCGGTCCCGGATACGGCGGTCTTATGCGGCTTCCGAGAGGGCTTCCTGCCGCGAGAGACCTTTGCGGCCTTCTCCGCCGCAGGTTTCCGGACTGATTTTTCGGCGGTATGCCTTATGCGTGTGCTCATGCTGGCGCCTCCTGTGGTTGGTTTTATTCCCGCTGTTTTTCCTGTTCCCACTATATGCCGGTTTTGTATGGCAAACTTTGTCCTGGCCCGCGCGACATAGCTCTGGACGGTGGAGCGCGAGACGCCAATGACCTTCGCCGTCTCCGCGTAGGACATGCCCTCGGCTATAAGCAGGAGAGCGCGCCTCTCCGAGGCGGAGAGCGCCGCAAGGTCTATCGCCGGGCTTGAAGCCCTTGTTCTCTCGCCGCTGTACTCCGAGAGGGAATATAAATCCGCGGCCAGCGCGAGGCTGGACGGGGCCATCAAGACCTCTCTTTCCGAGTTCCGCCCGTCCTCGACAGCCGGGATAAGCCTCTTAACATATAAACAAATCTCAATGCATTTCTCGCGCTTGCCGCATTCCATGCAAGTCTTCATGCGCACCCCCGTTGTTGGTTTACGGGAAGATACACCGGCAGCGGCGAGGCGTATTCGGGAGGTCTTGAGAAAATATTTTAGGAGAAGGGATTAGGAAAAATACTTGCTACGAGGAGAGCAGTTCCCGCCGCGCGAAGGCGAGCAGCGCGGCATACGTGATCACGCATACCACGGCCCCCGCGGCGACTGCGTGCGGTGTGCCGACATAGTGCGCGAGCGTCCCGATGATAAGGTTGCCCACCGGGACGAAGCCAAGCATGACAAGGACGTAAAGGCTCATCACGCGGCCGCGGAGCTCGTCCGGGACGGTCTGCTGGATTGCGGCGTTCACCGTCGAGAACTGGGTTATCATCCCCCAGCCGACGGCTATCAGGAGGGCGTACGAAAAAAGCGGCGTCCGCGAGAGTGAGAAGCCCAGGAGCGCCATGGCCGATATGAACGCGGCTGTAAAGGCGATGACCGCCTTCCTTGCGCGGTGGCCGAACGTCGCAAGCGAGAGCGAGCCGGCCAATGCCCCCACTCCAGCGAACCCCATCATAACGCCGAGGCCCTTTGCGCCGATATGCAGGATGTCCCGCGCGAATACCGGCATCAGCGCGATGTAAGGGATCATGAACAGGCTCGTTATGGCGACGAAGAGGATAAGATACTTTATGGACGGCGTTTTGTTTACGTATACCAGGCCCTCGCGCAGCTCTTTGAGCATCGGGCGGGCCTTGGGCTTCTCTTTGGCCTTCTCGAAACGCATGATGGCCAGCATGAAGATAATCGCGAGGAACGAAAGCGCGTTTAAGTAGAAACACAGTGCTATCCCCACGGCGCTTATCAGGAACCCGGCGGCGGATGGGCCGACGATGCGCGCGCCGTTGAAGACGGCGGAGTTCAAGGCTATACCGTTCATAAGGTCTTCGCGCCCCACCATCTCGATTATGAACGACTGTCTGCCGGGCATGTCGAAGGCGTTCACCACGCCCAGGCACCCCGCCAGAAGCATGACGTGCCAGAACCTGACCGCTCCCAGGTTCACCAGCACTCCGAGCACAGCCGCGAGCACCAACGAAGATGTCTGTGTAATCAACAGAAGCCTCCGTTTGTTCATCCTGTCCGCTATAACCCCTCCCGCAAGCGAGAAGAAAAGTATGGGGAGCGAGCTCATCGCCTGAACAAGTGAGAGGTAAAAAGCCGAGTCCGTCAGCTTAAGAACGAGCCACCCCTGCGCCATCGACTGCATCCACGTGCCGCCAAGCGAGATGGCCTGGCCGGTCAGGAACAGGCGGAAGTTGCGGTGCCGGAGGGCGGTAAAAGTCTTGAACTTCATTTTGCTTCTTAAAGAAAGAGCGGTTCGCGGTTCGCGGATATAATGCCGGCTTCGGAGGCCAGAGAGAAGAGTTTTTCTATCGCCCGGACGCCTTCTTCGCCGAAGTCGTCCGAGAAGGAATTTACGTAAAGCCTTATGTGGCCGTCTATAACGGAGTCATCCATCTCCTGGGCGTGCGCCTTGATGTAGCCCGTGCATTCCGCCCTGTTGCCGCCGGCGTAAGCTATGCTCCGGCGGATCGCGTCCTCGACGGCCAGGATCGTCTTCTTCCCAAGCGACCTTTTCGCCAGGATGCAGCCAAGCGGGATGGGTGAGCCGGTTTCCCTCTCCCACCACTCGCCAAGGTCGAGGAGTTTTTTGAGTCCGTAGTTCTGGTACGTGAAGCGGCCTTCGTGGATTATAAGACCCGCGTCCACCTCTCCGCTTGCGACAGCCGGCATTATCCTGTCGAACTGCATAACGCGGACATCCTCGAACCCGCGCCCGTAGAGCATCAGCAGGAGCTGCGCCGTGGTATAGCGGCCAGGGATGGCGATTCTCCTGCCGCGAATATCCTCTATGCCGGAATAATCCCTGGATACTACAAGAGGCCCGCAGCCCCTTCCGAGGGCGCCGCCGGAGCGCAGCAGGCAGTAATTGTCCAGGAGATATGCCGCCGCATGAAAAGATATTTTGGTCAAGTCGAGCATCTCTCCCGCCGCCGGTTGACCGGCTGAAGCAGGTTGACTGCCCGACGCCGGTTGACCTGCCATTGCGCGCATGTTCAGGGTCTCCACGTCCTCGAGTATTTCGCGCACGGTAAAGTCCGCGTGTATCCTGCCGTGGGTCAGGGCGTAGAATATGAAGGTGTCGTTGGGGCAGGGGGAGTATCCGAGCGTCAGCGTGTTCATATTTTCTCCATGAGTTCCTTGATGACAGCCGCGCAGTTGGCGCAAGCCTTTGGAATATCCCACCGGGCGCGGTCTCTGTCTTCCGCCATGTTGCTAATCCCGCGCACCTCGGCGAAGGGCGCTTTATACAGAAGCGAGACGTGCGCCGCCGCCGCGCCCTCCATGTTCTCGCAGAGCGGACGCCAGGTCTTTTCAATCCCGGCGGCGGACATTTCCGTCCCGCTGACGGCGGATACGGTGGCGAAAGGGCCGGAAAAAATTTTAAAAGTGAATCCCTCTCCGGCAACCCTGCCGGATAGGTCGTGGACGGGAAAGCGGTTATAGTATTTCGCGCCTTCCGCTTCCGAAAGCGGGATGCCGGTTTTCTCAAGGCCCCGGAAGCCTTCCGGGGAATTTATTCCGGTATCCGCATATATCTCCTCCGTGGCGAAACATACATCCCCCGCCACGGCGGACCCGCCCCGGAACGCGCCCGCGCACCCGCCCATGATAATAAGATCCGGCTTCGCGCGGCGCTCCAGATAAGCCGTCAGCGCCTGCGCGGCATTCACCTGCCCCATGCCGCAAATAAGAACGCCTATAGTTTTCTCTTCCTCACGGCCCTCCCAACCCGTGGCCGGCCGACCGGCTGCGGTGGAGGGTGGCGTGGAACGCCGGGAGACGGCGGGGGCATCGGCCCTTCGCCTGAACATCGGCCTGTTCCCGATTTCTTCCCGCTCCCAGGACGCCCCTTCGAGAAAAGGCCCGGCCTCCTGCTCCGTGGCAAAGACTACAAGTATCATTCGCTATCCTTTAAATTTAAAGGATAGCACCTCAGGCGTTTCCAAGTCAAAAGAAAAAGACCCGGCCTTTGCGCACGCTTTAGTTTCGTTGACTTCAGGCATTTTTCGTGCTGTAATTCGGCTATGAAGGCGTATATCGGGCTCGGCTCCAACCTCGGCAACCGCGAGGAGAACATACGAAAGGCCGTCGGACTGCTGGAGAAATCGCCGGGGATAAAAGTGGTGAAACTCTCCCCCTTTTACGAGACGGAACCCGTGGGAGACGTGCCGCAGGGGAAGTTCGTCAACGCGGCGGCGGAGGTCTATACGGCCCTTTCCCCGCCTGGGCTCCTGGCGGTGTGCGGGAATATCGAGGACGCGCTCGGACGTGTCCGGACGGTGAAGTGGGGGCCGAGGACGATAGACCTGGACATCCTGCTCTACGGCGAGGAAGTAATACAGACCGCGGAGCTTACAGTGCCGCACCCCCTGATGCACGAAAGAGAGTTTGTGCTGAGGCCGCTGGCCGACATCGCCCCGGACGCATATCACCCCGTGCTGGGAAAGACGGTGCAGGAGCTGCTTGAAGGGCTGTATGAAAATCATTAAATCCATCTCCGAAATGCAGTCGTTCTCCCGTAAGGCCCGCTCTTCCGGAGATGCTATAGGCTTCGTCCCGACTATGGGATACCTGCACGAAGGGCACATGTCGCTCGCGCGGGAGGCCAGAGCCAAAAACGCGAAAACCGTCATTTCGATTTTCGTTAACCCCGCCCAGTTCGGGCCGTCGGAGGACTTCGCGGCATATCCGCGCGATATGGAAGGCGACCTTGAAAAATGCGAGTCTGCCCGGGTTGACGCCGTTTTTGTCCCGGACGTCCGCGAGATGTACCCGGAGGGTTTTTCCACGCATGTCGATGTCGTGGCCGCAACGGATGTCATGGAGGGAATCAGGCGTCCCGGACATTTCCGGGGGGTAGCCACGGTCGTCCTGAAGCTCTTCAATATCGTCATGCCGGCCAGGGCTTACTTCGGCCGGAAGGATTACCAGCAGACCGTTGTGATACGGCGCATGGCGCGGGACTTGAATCTCGACGCGGAGGTGGTGGTAATGCCGACGGTGCGCGAGCCGGACGGCCTTGCCATGAGTTCAAGAAACGCCTATCTCTCAGGGCCTGAACGGGCCGCGGCCCCCGTAATCTACAGGGCGCTCCTGGAGGCTGAGAAACTTTACGGCGGCGGGGAGAGAAGCGCCGCGGCTCTCGCCCTGGGCGTGCGGAAAGTCCTGGGAGAAGAGCCGATGATTGAGACTGAGTATGCGGAGGTATCGGACACGGAGACGCTGGCCCCGCTTAAGCAGGTTACGGCGGGCGCGGTTCTGGCCGTCGCGGCGCGTATCGGAAAAACAAGGCTTATCGACAACATCCTCCTGTAAAAACCGTTGAAATCCGTCCTGTAACCGGCTATAATCAAGCATTTCGCAGGTATTTCATAATAACTTCCAAATACAGGACTTATACTTGATGGGAACATCTGACGATAGCGTAGACGTAAAGGAACTGCTCGACCTCTTTCAGATAGCGCGCCTCGTGGTCTCTACCCTGAACCTGGACCAGGTCCTTGAGGCCATACTTAAAAGCGCCATGAAGCTGACGAAGACAAGCGCCGGGAGCATCGCCCTTTACAACAAAAGCAAGCATGAGTTGGAGATGCACGCCCACCGCGGCTTTTCCAAGGGCTTCGTGGGAAACACCAAGTGGAAGGTGCGTCCGGGCGGCCTCACGGACGTGATACTTAAAGCCGACAGGCCGGTCGTCATATCGGACGCGACGAAGAATGAATATTTCACCAACCCCATCGCCATCGGCGAGGGCATCAAGTCCGTAATCTGCGTGCCGCTCGTATTCAAGGACGAAATAATCGGCATATTGTATGTAGACGACTTCACGCCGAGACGCTTCGGCAAGAACGACCTTGAGCTCCTCTCAATCCTTTCCACGTTCGCGGCAATGAGCATAGACCACGCGAGTCTCCATGCCCGGACAAGCAAGATGGCCGTGACGGACGGCCTGACAGGGCTTTTCAACCACCGCTACCTGATGCAGCAGTTCGACAGGGAGTTCAGCCGCGCGACGAGGTATAAGGAAACCTTCTCGGTGCTGATGATCGACATCGACAACTTCAAGACAATAAACGACACATACGGCCACACCTTCGGAGACAGGGTGCTGGAGAAGCTTGCGGAGATACTGAAATCGTCGATACGCGCATCCGACACCGCCGCGCGCTACGGCGGAGAAGAGTTCGTCATAATACTGCCGAAGGTGGGGTCCGCCCAGGCGCTGGCGCTCGCGAACAGGATAAGAAAACATATAAAAGAGAAGACCTCGGCGCTGATGAAAGGCAAGGGCATCCTGACAGTCAGCATCGGCATATCCAACTACCCCAAGGACTCGCAGAAGAAAACGGAACTGATAAAACAGGCCGACAAGGCGCTTTACGCGGCGAAGAGACGCGGCAAGGACCAGGCCGTGGAGTACAGGGAGCTTTAAGAAATTGCATGACCTTTTAAAAATCCTCCTCGTATTCGGGCTCATAATCACCCTCCTTAAGTTCAAGTGGCACCTCGGCGGAGTCATGCTCATCGGGGCCGCCGCCCTGGGCCTCCTGATGCGCATGACTCCCCTGGCCATACTTCTCTCCGCCTGGCACGCAAGCATAGACCTGGAGTCCGACTCCCTCATCGCAGCCTTCGCGCTCATCATGGTCCTGGAGAATCAGCTCAGGACTACCGAGACGCTCAAGAAGATGGTGGAATCCTTAAAGCGCCTCTCCGGAGACCAGCGCATCGTCATGGCGCTCATGCCCGCGATTGTCGGCATACTGCCGTCCGCGGGCGGGGCGTATTTCTCCGCGCCGATGGTGCAGTCCACCTCCGAGGGCGAGAATATCTCCCCGAGACGGAAGAGCTTCATAAACTACTGGTTCAGGCACATATGGGAGTATATATCGCCGCTCTACCCCGGCTTTCTCCTGCTCGTCCACATGTCGGGCGCGCACATGGAATCCATCTTCCTGCACACGATATTTTTAACGCTCACGGTCCTTCTGACGGGGGCTCTGTTTGCGTTCCGGGGAGTGGGCAGGGGCAGGAGTTACGGGGCCGGGAGAGGCGGCGGGGAAGCGGTTTTGAGCGTTACGAAATCCCAGGACATCCGCACGCTCGCGGTTACCTTCTCGCCGATACTCGTGGTCATGATCCTCGTGATGCTCTTCAAGGTCGATATAGCAATCGCGCTCGGAGTAGTGGTTGCGGGGCTGTTCGTTTATTTCAGATACAGTATAAAAAGGGTTTTCCGGACCTTCAGGGAGAGCATCACATGGAAGAGCCTGCTTTTGGTATGGGGCGTGGTGGTGTTCAGCGCCGTGATGCAGAACTCAGGCGCCGTCAGGACTCTGCCCGTGTTTTTCAAGGCGGAGGGAATCCCCGTGCTGGCGATAATCTTTTTCCTGCCGTTCCTTGTCGGGATGATAACCGGCATTACCCTCGCATACGTCGGAATAACCTTCCCGCTGGTGGTCCCCCTGATTGGCGGAACACACGCAGACCTTGGTATGCTCGCGTTCGCATACGCCGCCGGTTTCGCCGGCATAATGTTCTCGCCTGTTCACCTTTGCCTTGTGCTCACCAAGGACTATTTCAAGTCGGACATACTGCCGATTTTCCGGATTATGCTCGTGCCGGAGCTCATAGTCCTTGCCGTGGCTCTTGGCGAGGCGCTGCTTTTCTGACACAGGACAGGAACTCCTCCTTCGTCATAAACCTCCAGGTCTTCTCGACGCGGTGGACAAGCCTTACCATCAGTTCGTTCAGCGGCGCGTCGCGTCCAAGGGCTTTGGCAATCTTCACCAGCTCGCCGTTCTGGTAGTCTATCTCTGAAGCCTCTCCGTTCTCGATGCTGCCCAGCACCGGCCCCTCGCACGGACAACCCGAGAGCGACGCCACCGCTTCCATGAACCTCCGCGACGCCTCCGGGAGCGGCGAATCCACGAGGTCGTGCAGGCCTTTCTCGTCCAGGTCGGGGAGGGCCTCTATATGAACTCCCGCCTTTTTTATTATCGTCATCCCTTCCTTCAAGAGAAGCGCGGCGGCCTCCGCCATCTCCGGGTCGGTGAATGTCTTCTGCACCGTTTCTCCGATTATCGCCGGAATACAGTACGGCAGGTTCAGCAGGAGGCGCGTGCAGTTGAAATGCGCTATTTTTTTGCCGAGGCGCGTGCTGAAGGCCCTGGACATGAGATTCATCACCATGTCCTCGCGCCAGCCCGGCGCGTCGTAGGCCTTGCCGATTACCATATATCCCTTGAAGTTTATGGTTACTTCTCCGGGCACGGCGCAGTTCGCTCCGAGCGTCAGGACGCAGGTGACTATGTTATCGCGCGGGAATACCTTTGCGATAATCTGCTCCGTCTTGGTGCCTTCCTGGATTGCCGCAACCGTCGCCTCGCGGCACCAGGGCAGAAGCTTCTCCGCCGCCGCAAGCGTATCCTGCACCCTTTCCGCAAAAACCAGCACGTCCGGCGAAAAGGCCGGATAAGGCGCCATCTCGACATCCACCGATATTACCCTGCCGTCCCAGACCTGCCGCACCGTGAGAATCCTCTCATAGATACGCTCTATCTTTTCGGGAGGACCGACAAGGCATACCTCTTCGCCGGCTTCGGCGAGGAGCGCGGCGATGGCGCAGCCCGGAGGCGTTATGCCGGATACTGCTACTTTCATAAATATTCCTTTATCGCAAGAATTCCTTCATGAGCTCGGACAGGCGCGGAAGAGGAAGCCCCACGACATTGAAAAAGCACCCGCGTATCCCCTTCACATATACGGAGAAAAGTCCCTGTATGCCGTACGCGCCGGCCTTGTCCATCGGCTCGCCCGTTTTTACGTAGTCCTCTATATCTTTTTTCGAGAGCGGTTTCACGGATACGACCGTCTTCTCGACGGCGCTCAGGGCGCGCCCCGCCGCGGCGTCCACGAGGGCGATCCCGGTCAGGACTTCGTGCGTCCTCCCGGAGATGAGGTTCAACATGCGCCTTGCCTGCGCCTTTGATGCGGGCTTGCCGAGGATAATACCGTCAACGACCACTACCGTATCCGCCCCGAGCACCGCTCCCTCCCTGCGCCTCGCCGCGACCACTCCGGACTTCAGGAGCGCCAGGCGCCTTACGTGCTCTTTCGGAGACTCGCCCGGCAGTGGAGATTCATCCGCGTTGGCAGGCTCGACACGGAATGGTATGCCGGCGAGTTTCAGCAGCTCCCGGCGGCGCGGCGATGCCGAGGCGAGGATAATCTTTTTCATGCTGCTCTTATTCCCTTCCAAAAAATTCCATTACAACCCGGTTGAATTCCTCTGGCCGCTCCACGTAGGGCAGATGTCCCGCGCCTTCCATAACCTCAAGGCGCGCGCCCGGTATCGCGCGGGCGAATATCTCCGCGTACGAAGCGGGTATCACCCTGTCCTCGCTTCCCCAGATTATCAGCGTCGGGGCCTTTATTACCGCAAGCTCCGGCTCGATATCCGGGATAAATCCTCCGGCATTGTCCATGCTCCTTATAGTATCAACGGCCATTGACAATTCGTCCGAGGCGGCGGGAAAGTCCCCGCCGGATACCGGGACGTAATATTTCTCTATCTCGCGCAGGAGCTCGTCCACCGTCATCGGCATGGCGCCCGGCCTGTATGCGCCTGCGGGAGAGACGAGAGCGAGCCGCTCGACAAGCGCGGGGAAATCCGCCGCCAGCCACAGGGCGGCCCAGCCGCCCATAGAGCTTCCGAGAACGGATACGCGGTCGATTTTTAAAGAGCCGATGAATTGGGACAGGAAGCGCGCATAATCCCGGACGCTTTTGATTTCCGGGCCGCGCGCGGAACCGCCGAAACCCGGCAGGTCGGGGGCTATGACCCTGAAACGTCCGGAGAGCGGGCCGGACTGGCGATGCCAGAGTCTTGCGGTCGCTCCCGCGCCGTGCAAAAGCAAAAGCGGCCTTCCCTCGCCGCCTTCGTAATACCGGACATTGCGTCCGCTTATTGTTATGTCGTATCTGGTCAAAACCCTGTTAGTTTCTTTTCGCAGGGGAAGGGAACGCAACCAAAAGAAAACGAGACATAAACTATTTACTCAGAATCTCCGCCGCCTCCTTGGCGAAATACGTGATTATTATGTCCGCGCCCGCGCGCTTTATGCCGATGAGGGATTCCATCATGGCGCGCCGGCCGTCCATCCAGCCGAGCCTCTCCGCCGCTTTTATCATGGAGAACTCGCCAGAGACGTTATAGGCGGCTATGGGGTGGTCGGTGTTTTCGCGCAGGCGGCAGATGATGTCGAGATACGGGAGCGCGGGCTTCACCATGATTATGTCCGCGCCCTCGTCGATGTCGAGCTCCGCCTCCCGCAGGGCCTCGCGCGCGTTGGCAGGGTCCATCTGGTGGCTGCGCCTGTCGCCATAGGCCGGGGTGGATTCGGCGGCCTCCCGGAACGGCCCGTAGAAGGACGACGCGTATTTAACGGCATAAGACATTATCGGCGTGCCGGAATACCCGGAGTCGTCGAGCGCCTCGCGTATTGCGCCGACGCGCCCGTCCATCATGTCCGAAGGCGCGACGATGTCCGCGCCGGAGCGCGCATGGGAAAGCGCCTCCTTGCAAAGCAGCTCCACTGTCGGGTCGTTTTGTATCTCGCCGTTCTCCACGATGCCGCAATGGCCGTGGTCGGTATATTCGCACAGGCAGACGTCCGTCACGACCAGGATATCCGGCACGGCGTCCTTTATAGCGCGCACCGCCTGCTGGACTATGCCGTCATCGGCATACGCCTCGGAGCCGCGCGAGTCCTTCGCCGCCGGGATCCCGAAAAGTAGCACGGCGGGGATGCCAAGCGCAAACGTCTCCTTCGCGTCCCGCACGATGTTGTCCACGGACTGCTGGAAATTCCCCGGCATGGAGGATATTTCCTTCTTCACGCCCTTCCCGTGCGCGACGAATAGCGGATAGATGAAATCGTCCGGGGAAAGCGTGGTCTCGCGCACCATTTTCCTTATAGTCTCGCTTGAACGCATCCTCCTTGCGCGGTACTGGGGGAAAAACATTTCAAACCTCCATCAGAGCTAATTATTAATGCACCGTCGTCTTCTGCCCGGGCATCTGCAAGGGTGACTGTATCTCTCCAAACTGCCTCTCGTATCCCGATATGTTCTCCGCGAGGGCCGCGAGGAACTGTTTTGCATGCACGGGGTTCGTTATAATACGCGCACGCACGACGGCGGTATCCTTCCCGGGCATGACCGCCGCGAAATCGAATATGAACTCGTTGGGGTTATGCACGATGCTGGCGACGTTGGAATAGACGCCGGCCTCCACCTCCGGCCTGAGCTCGAACGTCAGCCCGCCCGGCATGTCTTTCGGTTTCTCCGCCATCTCCTCTCCTTTTTTAGCAGCAGGAGCCGCCGTGACTCCCGCAGCCGCACGACGAGGCTCCGGTCTCCTTTATTATAAAACCGTGGTCTTCCGCGAAATCCACCTGGAGGCCGTCCATCATGGCGTCGGTCTGCGGGTCGAGATAGAAGCTGACGCCCTGCATCTCAAAGCTCAGGTCGCCTTTTTCGCCTTTCTCGACCAGGTCCATCTCGTAGTTCTGGGACGGGCCGCAGGAACAGCATGACGACTGCGCCATGAACGCCCTTATCTTGACGCCCAGGCCTTTTTCCTCCTGGGCCTCCAGGACTTTTTTAAATTCGCTTACCGCCCTTTCGCTGACTTCAAGCATTATTTTTCTCCTTTAAGGTAATCAATTATAGCGGAAAAAAGGGATTCCGCCGTATATTCGCGCGGGACAACCGAAACCTTAAGCCCCGCTTCCTCAGCCGTCTTCGCCGTCACGGGCCCTATGCAGGCGATAACCGCCCCGGAGAGCGCCTTTGCCGGCGGCAGTCCCGCCTTCTCAGCCGCATCCAGGAAGTTTTTAACCGTTGACGAGCTTGTAAAAGTAATCACCGCCGGCTTGCCGCCCGCAAGCGCGTCTTTTATTATACCAGCCAGACCATCCGGCGCGACAGTCCTATACGCGGCTGCGACATCCACAACCGCGCCCGCCTTCCTCAGCGCCTCCGGCAGCGCGTCCCTCGCCTTTTCCGCCCTCGGATAGAAGAATCTTTTGCCTCCGATATCCTCCCCCAGGAGGGCCGAAACCGCCCCCTCGGCCACAAACTCATCCGGGACGATGTCCACCTTAAGTCCGCTTCTTTCAAGCGCCTGGGCCGTCTTCGGCCCCACCGACACTATCCGGAGGCGCCTCAGCTCGCCGGCCTCCTTACCAAGCTCGGCCATCCGAAGCAGCAGGAACTTTACGGAGTTTGCGCTTGTGAACACCGCATAGTCGTAGGAAGAGAGGTTTTTTATCCCCTCATCCAGGCCGGAGCAGTCCTGCGGCGGGACCGTCTCTATGGCCGGCGCCGATACCACTTCCGCGCCCGCCCCTTCAAACATCGCGATAAGTTCGCCGGACTGCTCTCGCGCGCGGGTAACAACCACGCGGACGCCTGAGAGCGCCATCACGGATGCCGGTTTCATTTCCCTTTTGCCGCGCCCCTGCCGTTTTTCGGCGGCGCAGCCGAGGGTATTTTCTTCGGCGCCCGGGCCTTAACCGACGAGTTCTTGAGAGCCGGAGGCGCAGGCTTAAGCTTCGCAAAGAGCTTCGAGAGGTCGCCGGGGTTCGCCCACGGGAAGAACTTATTGTTGAATCCCGCCGACTCTTCCGGCAGCCTCCAGTCTTTTTTGAGCGCCTTCCGAAGCGCCTCCAGCGCCTCCTTTTCTTTCCCGAGCTTGTTGTAGGAAAGGGCCTCGAAATACGGCGCAAGGACGCTTCCGGGATTTAGCTTCAATGCCTCCCCGAACCTGCTGATGGCATCGCCGTACCTGCCCTCGGAGAAGAGGAGCAGTCCCATGTTGTTCACCAGGACAGAGTTTTTCGGGTCCGTCTTGTATGCCTTTTTGTAGCAATCACTCGCGTTGGCCTTATCGTTGGCAAGGTAATAATACCAGCCCATGTCCGGAAGGATGATCGCCGGGCTTACGCCGTTCTTCATGGCCCTTTCGCCGGTATGGACGGCGTTCTTTACAAGGCCGCCCAGTTCCCAGTAGCTTTCCATCAGCGAGAGGTATGCCTGCGGGGCCTTCGGTTCCACGTTTATCGCGTTGTTCAATGCGGAGATGGCGTCCATCGCGCGGGATGTTTTCCTGTAGTCCCGCGCAATGTGCAGCCATGACTTGTAGCTCCGCGGCTCCAGCACGGTAACCATCGTGAAGTCCTTTATCGCTTTCTGGTAGTTGCCCTGCATCTCCGCCCAGAGGGCCTCGCCGTAATACAGCCTTGCCTTATCGCTCCTTATTTCCTCTGGAGTTTTCTTTGTTTTCTTCGTTTTCTTCGTGTTCCCGGACTTTGCGGCCTGAGGCTTCCGAGCCTGGACTTTCTGCGCCTGGTCCGCGCGCGCGCCGCGCGCCGCGCGCCATCCGAAAACAACCGACAAAACCAAGAATACGGGCAATATTTTCCGGAACATTATCGTCACCCCTCCTGGTAGCCTTTAAGTTCCCTGCCGTAAACCTCCGCGAGGATGCCGTCCGCCCCCCTGGCAAGAAGTCTCTCGGCAAGCTCCACGCCGAGCCTTTCCCCTTCCCTGACCGGGGCTTCCATCTCGTCCCTGATAATCCTGTCGCCGGATACGCTCCCGACAAGCCCCGCCATCCTGAGCTTCTTCCCGCCGTCCGCAATGACCGCATGGGCGGCGATGGGCACCTGGCATCCGCCTTCAAGCCTTCCCAGAAACGCCCTTTCCGCGACTACTGCGTCCCAGGTGTCCTGGTGCTGGAGGGCGGAAAGCGCGTGGTTTATAAATTCGGCGTCCCGGCGGCACTCTATGCCTATCGCGCCCTGGCCTATCGCCGGGAGGCAAACATCAGGCCCGATATACTCCTTTATCCTCTCTTCCCAGCCCATGCGCCTTATGCCGGCGGCTGCGAGTATCACGGCGTCGAAGAGGCCCTCCTCGCATTTCCTGATACGGGTGTCGAGGTTGCCCCGGAGCTGTTCGACTTTTATGTCCGGCCTTGCCGCCATGAGCTGGCACTGCCTCCTCAGGCTGCTCGTGCCAACCGACGCGCCCTTCGGGAGGTTTTTAAACGATGGCCAGTCCCGCGAGAGGAACGCGTCCCTGGGGTCTTCCCGCTTCGCCATGCAGGACAGGTGCAGCGCGTCCGGGAGAAATGTCGGCACGTCCTTCATGCTGTGCACGGCCAGGTCTATCTCGCCCCGGAGCATGGCCTCCTCAATCTCCTTTACGAACAGGCCCTTCCCGCCCACCTGCGCGAGCGGCACATCGAGTATCATGTCGCCGGTGGTCTTTATTTTCTTGAGCGTTATCTCGACGCCGGGGTTACGCATCATAAGCTCTCTCTGGACGAACTCCGCCTGCCATAGCGCGAGCTGGCTACCCCGCGTGCCGATGATTATTTTATCTTTCACCTTGTCTCCGCCTCGGAGAGCGCGGAGGACTCCGAGCCTCCGTCAGGCTCCGTTTTTTCGTTGATGCCGAAGAGCACTCGCGCGGCCTCCACGTGGCCGCTGCCTTCAGGGTCGCCCGCGCCTTTCTTAAGGGCCACGAGCGGGTTATGCAGGAGCTTGTTCACAATGGCCTGCGTAAGGGCTTCCACCTGTTTTTTCTGCTTCTCGGAGAGCTCTCCCATCTTCGAGAGCGTCTTTTCGAGCTCCGCCGTCCGTATATCTTCCGCCTTCTCCCGGATGGCGACAATCGTCGGTACGACATCGATTGATTTAAGCCAGGTGAGGAAGGTTTCAATTTCTTCCTCGACTATCCCGCCCGCAAGCTCCGCTTCCTTCTGGCGCTCCTTTATGTTGGACTGGACGACGCCCTGGAGGTCGTCGATGTCGTAGAGATACACGTTGTCTATCTTGTTTATCTCGGGGTCGAGGTTCCTTGGCACGGCTATGTCTATCAGGAATACCGGGCGGTTCTTCCGCTCCTTTATTACCCTTGCCATGTCGTGCGCGGAGAGTATGTAATGCGGCGAGCCCGTCGAGGCGATGAGAATGTCCGCGCGGGCCATCTCCAGGGCGAGGTCTTCGTAACGCACGGGGACGCCCTCGAACTGCGCCGCAAGCTCCACGGCCCGCTCGTGCGTGCGGTTGGCCACCATGACGGTCTTGACGCCGTTGTTTACGAGGTGCCTCGCCGCAAGCTCCGCCATCTCGCCCGCCCCGGCCAGCATGACGGACTTGTCCTTCAAGTCTCCGAATATCTTCCTTGCAAGCTCCACGGCGGCGAAGCTTATGGAGACCGCCGACTCCGCAATCTTCGTCTCCGTCCGTATACGCTTGGCGACGGAGATGGCCTTCTTCATTAGGCGGTTCATCACCACGCCCGTCGTCTTGTTCATCAGGGCGTGGTCGAAGGAGTCCTTTAGCTGTCCAAGTATCTGCGGCTCGCCGACGACCATGGAGTCGAGCGAGGCGGCAACGCGGAATATGTGACGGACGGCGTCCCTGCCGGAGAGGCAGTATATGCAGTCGTTCACGCCCCCGCCGTCCATGCCGTGGTAGTCGAGGAAGAAGCGCCTTATGCGCTCCATCCCGCCTTCCGCGTCCTTGACGGTCGCGTAGCTCTCGACGCGGTTGCACGTGGAGAGGATAAGGTTCTCGCCGACGCCGCTTATGCCCTTCATCTTCGCAAGCGCGTCCGGAAGCTTCGCCTCCGGGAAGGACAGGCGCTCCCTGATTTCCACCGAGGCCGTCTTGTGGCTTATGCCGACTACTACGATTTCCATAATACCCGTTGCGCCAAATCTTCTGTCATTGCAGGAAACTGTTGTCGCCACAATTTGCAGGGGAACAATTTATTGCGCCCGCGGACGCGATTAATCGCGCCCCTGCGCTCCTGGCGCGGACGCAGGCAAGTTGCGCCTCCCCCTACCTGAACGCGTGTTCCCCCGGCATGAGCAGGCTCACGCCGAGGAACGTGAATATGACAACCAGAAAACCCGTAACGGCAAGATACGCAGCCTTCCGCCCGCGCCAGCCCGTGATGAGCCTCGCGTGCAGATATACGGCGTATACGAGCCACGTTATGAGAGACCATATCTCCTTCGGCTCCCAGCCCCAGTAGGAGCCCCAGGCCGAGTCCGCCCATATCGCCCCGGTAAGCATGGCGAGCGTAAGGAGCGGGAAACCCATTATAATCGCCCTGTATGAAAGCTCGTCCAGGACGTCGAGCGGCGGCAGCCTCCTGTAAAACGCGCCGGGGCTTTTGCGCTTAAGCTGCCGCTCCTGGATTATATACATCAGTCCGATGGCGAAGGCTATCGCAAATGACGCGTCCGCAAGGAACGCAAGCGTCGTATGGATGCCGAGCCAGCCGCTCGAAAAGTATTCCGGCAGGGGGGCATGGCCCGGCGGGAAAAGCGTGGAGAGCAGGATGAGAACAAAGGCGATTGTTATGATGAACGCGCCCATCACGCGTATCTTCCATTTGTATTCAAGTATCAGGTAGATAAGGACAATCGACCAGGAGAAGAATATCAGGGACTCGCGGATATTGGTCATCGGGACATGGCCCTGGCTCACCATGCCGTATATCAGGAACATGGTGTTAAGAGCGAACCCGACGATGGTGGCAAGCTGGCAGACCTTGCCTATGCTCTCGCGCTGGCTGATGAGGAAGAGGATGTAGTGGAAGGTAGCGAGGAAATAAAAGAAAAGGGTGGCGCCGAAGAGGACCCCGCTCACTATTTATTCTCCCTTGCCGCCGGACGCGGCGGCCTTAGGCGGCGCGGTTTTCGTGTGCTGCCGGGCCTGAAGGGCAAGCACCCTGTTTATCCTGGCGTCAGAGCGGATTATCCAGCTTTTATAAGGGGTATAGAGGCTCCTGACGCCGTAGAAGCTGCTCCTGATGGAGCGGTATGCAAGGAGCGCCCAGTCGTAATCTCCGGAACGCTCGAACCCCCGGCCTATCTCCCAGAGCCTCTGGGCTGATGCGGGGACGTATTCCGCAAACGGCGTATACATGTGTATGGCGGTTTCGTAGTCGGTGATGGCGTCTTTAAGGTCGCCTGAGGCCATTGCTTTTTCGCCCTGTTTGTATTGGTCGAGGCCGTAGAAATAGGTCTTTACCCATACCATCGCGACCAGCACGACGATGATTATGACCGCGTTTCTGATAGCCTTGAATACCCTGACTTTTTCCATAGTTTCACGCTCTTTTTCAGGAAGAGAAAAAGCCCGGAACGCACAGAAGGAGCGTCCCGATAACCGCGGCGGCAAGGCCTATCAGGATTGAAAACGAGCCGATAAGGTCGAGCGGCTTTTTCGCGTTGTGCGCGGCCCAGAAGCCCCAGCCTATTATAAAAAGCCCGCCGATGACCATGATAACATGCAGGAACATTTTGCCTCCGCAGGGTTAACCGTAAAAATTATAAGCGTTATCACCCCGCAAAGTCAAGAAATATTGAACCGGGAACGCAGGAGGTTCTTTCCCCTTTCCCCGCGCCCCCTTTTTGGACCGAAATTGCCCGAAAACGGCCCGTTTTCGAGCCGCTTTCGATACCGGCGGAAAAACGCGATTTTACCTTATTTTTACTTTAACAATCAACAGGTTGCATGGCTAATCCGGAATGGCCGCTGACAGTGAACTCCGCCTACCGATGAGGATTACTCACGGCTGTTCGGGTTGTTTTATGAGTAAAAGGCGGGCGCAATGAACTTAAGGCCCCTGCTATGCGCAGGCGGGGCGGCGGGAAGACTGGCGAAAACAAAACCCCCTCCGGTTAAGAGGGGGTTTTGAGGAAGGTCTTGCGGCCCTTTTTACTCCTCGGTGTCCGGGGCAGTCGCGGGGGCCGCGGCAGGGGCTGCGGTAGAGGTGTTTGTCATCGCCGCGCCGCCAGCCGGGGCGGCGTTTCCGCCCTCGTCGGAAAAGACAAGACCGGCGACGGAAAGGACTGCTGTTGCGCAAAGCGCTGCTATTATCGTTACGATTTTCAGGTTCTTCATTATATGTTTCCTCCTGTTAATGATGCGTGTCAGGTTAAACATTAACCTGCGGGCACAATGAACTTAAGACCCCGGCGAAGCCGCTGGATTCCCGTTTTCACGGGAATGACAGCTTGCCTTTATCCCCCTCTTAAGATAAGAGGGGGACAGAGGGGGCGTTATGACAGATGCGGATTCTTCGGCTGACGCCTCAGAATGACAGCTTTTAAGCGTGGTCTTGGCAGGCGGGAGGAGGTCTTATCGTGTCGTTATAATTAAGGCGGAAATTCGCAAATGGAAGGCTGTAACAAGGAACCGGCATGGCCGGGATGGGAATAGAAAGGATGTTGCCGTTTATGGACAAAAGCGCGGGCCTCGCGGGCCCGCGGTGATGCGAGACGGTGAATTCCCCGGCGTTGGCATAGCTCGAGCGCGGGTGTGAGAAATACCACCGGCAGTGGCGGGAGCCGACCGCCGAGAGAAGAAGGAGAAATATAAACGAGAAGAAAAGCCGCTTTTTCATAAAAGCTCGGCGGCAAGCTCCGCCAGGCGGGAGCGTTCGCCCTTCTTTAGAGTTATGTGCCCGGAAATCGGCTCGTTCTTGAACCGCTCCGTTACGAACGTAAGGCCGTTTGAGGCAGAGTCTATGTACGGGTTGTCTATCTGGTACGGGTCTCCCGTAAGGACGACCTTTGTGCCGTCGCCCGCGCGGGTGATAATGGTCTTTATCTCGTGCGGGGTGAGGTTCTGGGCCTCGTCCACGATGAGGTAGCGGTTCGGCATGCTCCTGCCCCGGATATACGTGAGCGGCTCAAGCTCCAGCATGCCGAGGTCGACAAGGCCGTGGTAGTCCTTGGGCTTCCTGCCCCGGCCCTCCGTCGGCCCCATGAGGAACTCCAGGTTGTCGAATATCGGCTGCATCCAGGGCTTCAGCTTCTCCTCGACATCGCCCGGCAGGAAGCCTATGTCGCGCCCAAGCGGGAATATCGGGCGCGAGACGACGAGGCGGTTGTACATGCGCTCCTCGACCGTCCTCTCGAGGCCGGAGGCGAGCGCAAGGAGCGTCTTGCCCGTCCCGGCCTGGCCGACGAGCGTAACGAGCTTCACTTCGTCGTCGAGCAGGAGGTCGAGCGCGTAGCTCTGCTCCTTGTTCCTGGCCGTAACGCCCCAGACGCCGTCCTTGCCGTGGATAAGCTTCACGAGCGCCTTTTTCTTCTGGTGATACCTCGAAAGCCCGGTGCGGTTCGGGTTGGTCTTGTCCTTTATCAGCACGAACTGGTTCGGGTAAAAGCCGCCATCGGCGGCAATCTCGCCCTTCTCGAAGAAAAGGTTCAGCATATCCGGCTCCGCCTCGAACTCCGTCTCGCCGCTGTACTGCTCGGAGATGTCCACCGTGCCGGTCTCGTAGTCCTCGGTGCGCACGCCGAGGGCGTCCGCCTTTATGCGGAGGTTCGTGTCCTTCGTTACGAGCACGACCCTGTCGGCCCCCTGCTCGCGCGAGAGGCAAAGCGATACCAGCAGTATGCGGTTGTCCGCCGCCGTTATCTCCATCCCCGGCGGAAGGGGGCAAGCAACGTCGTGGTGATGGTTCAGCTCCACGCGCAGCATCCCGCCGTTGTCCAAGTCTACCCCGGCGGAGAGCTTGTTTTTCATACGGAGCTCGTCCAGGTGCCTTGAGACCTGGCGGGCGTTACGGCCTATCTCGTCCAGGCCCTTCTTGAAGCGGTCGAGCTCTTCTATGACGACAATCGGTATTACTACGTCGTTGTCTTTGAAGGAGAAAATTGAATTCGGGTCGTGAAGCAGGACGTTTGTATCCAGGACGAATGTCTTTCTCAAAAGCGGCCTCCTCGGTGGGAAACGCTGCAAAGAATCAAATTGCAGCTTATAATAACCCGCCTTCGGCAAAAAATCAACTGATTAAGGGATAGTGGGTCAGTTTGAAATCGCTGGTGTTATCCTAATAACACCTCGGAAACCCGCCTTACCTCTGCGGCCATAATTTCATCACATTGAATTAGGTTGGTTCGTGCCATACAAAATCGACATATTGTAGAAAATTGTTCCAATTAATGACGAAAATCGTAATGGATGATATAATGAATATAAAGAATTTGATGAATTTCCTTGAGTTTTTTTGTCTTGACAAGAAAAGGCAAATTAGCTTAAAATTTCCGTATGGAGTTGCAAAAATGACAAAATTACTAAAAAGTATTGCTAGTGGCGCGGGTACCTTCGTCTTATTGCCAGGCCCGCGTGAGGCTACTACCAAACATTACCGCCCGCACGAATCAGCCCACGCCGCATTGTGTTCAGATTGGAAGAAAATTGGCGGGGATTTTCGTAAGGTTTTAGCGCAATCCGACAGGTGGTATGGGGAAAAGAAGTAAAAAAGCGCGTCCACTCCAAGTGATTGATGCCGTCCCTGCAAATCCTTTAAATTCAGTCAATGGAAAAATCCAAGCTACTAAGGTTCAGGCTTTCATGGGTCCGTTGCCTCCGCCTGACCTGCTTCAGCATTATAATGAGGTGCTCCCAGGTTCTGCTGAACGCATTGTTGCTTTGGCGGAATGTGAAGCTAACCATAGGCGGGAATGTGAGAAAAAAGCCCTTGATTCAGATATAAAAGTTGATAAGGATGATAGCGCGGCGCGCACAAGAGGTCAATGGTTAGCATTTGCTATTGTTGTGATTATAGGCGGCGCGGGTTTTTATCTCGCCCTTCATGGACATGAAATCACTGGTTCAGTTTTTGGCGGCCCGGCAATTGCAAGCATGGCAGCGAATTTTTTAGGTAAGAAGAAAGAGGACAAACCTAAGAACTAATCCAGTAGCCCCGCTATTTCCTCCATCCCGAATAACTCGACATTCCCTCCATTAATCACGGCCTTCCCGGTTTATTTACCGCCGGCGGCCTTTGCCTGAGGCTCTTTCCTGGGGAGCTTTATGCGTTCGGCCTGCTCTTTGGCGGGGTCGAGCATGTCTTTTATCGTCTTCTGCGGGCAGAGAAGCACGCACGTCTCGCAGTGCGTGCATTTGGCGTAGTCCATTACGGCGAGGTTGTTGTCCATGGAGATCGCGCCCTCGGGGCAGCCCTTCGAGCACAGCCCGCAGCCGATGCAGCCTATCTCGCACGCCTTCTTCACCACGGGGCCTTTGTCGTGCGAACTGCAAAGTATGTGGACCTTCCCGGCCGCGGGAGTAAGGTGGATTATGCCCTTAGGGCAGGCCGCGACGCACACGCCGCAGGCGGTGCATTTCTCGCGGTCGATTATGGGCAGGTTCTCAGGCCCCATGCTTATGGCCCCGAACGGGCAGGCCTTCTCACAGGCGCCGTAGCCGAGACATCCGTAAATGCAGGTCTTGTCCCCTCCGGCGACGAGTATCGCCGCCCGGCAGTCCTTCACGCCTTCGTACTTGAAACGCCGGCCGGCCTTGCACTCGCCGCCCCGGCAGAATACCGTTGCGACCATCGGTATAACCTCCGGCGCGGCCTTGCCGGTAATCTTCGCCACGAGGGCGGCGACGTCGGCCTTCCCCGGCGCGCAAAGACCGGGCGAGAGGTTCGGGTCTCCCGCAACGGCCTCGGCATAGCCCTGGCACCCGGCAAACCCGCACGCGCCGCAGTTCGCGCCCGGAAGGACATCCCGCACGGCCTGCACCTTCGGGTCCGTCTTTACGGCGAACTTCTTCGCCGCATAGGCAAGCCCGAGGCCGAATACCGCGCCTATGCCGCCCATGAAGGCGAGGCTTTTAAGGACTACGTTCAATAAATCGGGATGCAAGGCGTCCTGCATCTTTCCTCTCGACTGTCATTCCCGAATGTTCAATCGGGAACCCAGTGTCTTAAAAATCGCTGGGCCCCCGTTTTCACGGGGGTGACGGAATTAAACTGCCCTATTATATCATCAATTAATAGTAATTCCTATTAATTATATTGTTATCAGGCCGGAGAACCCGAGAAACGCCAGCGCAATAAGCCCGGTTACGATAAACGCAATCGGCATCCCCTGGAAGGGTTTCGGAACATTTGCAAGCTCCAGGCGCTCGCGTATGCTCGCCATGATTATAAGCGCGAGCGAGAACCCCGCGCCGGAGCCAAGGCCCAGCGTAAGGCTTTGCAGAAAGTTGTAGTTGTTGTCCGCATTGAGCAACGGCACGGCCAGGATTATGCAGTTCGTGGTGATGAGGACAAGGTATATCCCAAGCTTGTAATACAGCGTCGGGTTCAGTTTTTTAAGCATCGTGTCGGCGAACTGCACAAAACCCGCGACGATTCCGATGAACAGGACAATCCTCAGGAACTCTATGTGCAGCGGAAGCATGACGAGCCTGTACACAAGCCATGAGAGCGCGGCGGAGATGACCATGACGGCGGTGAAGGTCATGCTCATGCCGAGGGCGGTCTCCATCTTCTTCGAGACGCCGAAAAATATGCAAAGCCCAAGGTAGCGCGTGAACACGAAGTTGTTTATGACCGCCGACGCTATGAATATCGTGAAAAGGTCCTTTAGCATAAATTAATGATGTCCCCCTCCACCACCGCCGCCTGGTCTGCCGCCGTAGTATTTCTGGTCGATCCAGTTGAAAAGCCCCATCAGAAGCCCTATGGCGAAGAAGCCGCCCGTCGGCAGGACCATGATAAGCAGGGGACTTCCGTGGGTAATGTGAAAACCCGCGATACTACCATTGCCGATTAATTCCCTGACCGCGCCCACGAGCACGAGCGCGCCAAGGAACCCAAGCCCCATCCCGAGCCCGTCCGCGGCGGACGGCAGAACCTTGTTCCTGCTTGCGAAAAGCTCCGCGCGGGAGATGATTATCGCAAAGACGACTATAAGCTGGATGTAGAGTCCCATCTGCTTGTAAGCCGTGCGGGAATATGCCCTCATCATCATTTCCGTAATGCTGACGTATGTCGCTATTATGAGTATATACGCCGGTATGCGCACCTTCGGGTTTATGAGGTTCCGAAAGAGCGAGACGGTTATGTTCACCATCGTCATTACGAATAAAACGGCGACCCCCATAAGGAAGCCGTTCTTGACCGAGGTCGTTACGGCCACCGCCGGGCAAAGCGAGAGCGCGAGCCTGAAGACCGGGTTCTCCGAGAATATGCCGTTCAAGATAAGTTTTTTGTAGGATGTCGCCATAAAATTAGTCTTCATAACGCCCCCCGTTCCCCCTCTTGTCTTAAGAGTGGGAGGAAGGGACTATAAATTAGTATCTTTTGCCCGCGCCGCGCGCAGGGTGTCGATTGCCGCCTTCACGCCGTTCGTTACCGCCCTCGACGAAATCGTCGCGCCGGAGATTGCCTGGATGTCCGTCTTTGTCTCGCCCTTTATCACGACCAGGCGGTCTTCCGTCTTGCCTTTGAACTGGCCCTTGAACCACTTCTTCTCCACGTCGGCGCCCAGGCTTGGCGTCTCCTGCTCCGAGAGTATCTGGATACCGATAATCCTGTAGTCCGGGTCAACGGCAACGAGCATTTCGATAAAGCTTGAGTAGCCCTTGGCATATGCATGGACGATGTATCCGACGGTCTTGCCGTTCGCCACGGCCTTGTAGATTATCCCTTCCTTGCCGCCCGCGGAGACGAACGTCTTCGCCTGCGTAACGCTCTGGGCCTGGGGGATGAGTTCCTTGAGCGCAGCCTGGAGCTCCTCTGCCTTTTTCCTGAGCCTGACTGGGTTCGTGATCGCCCATGTGACGGAGAGTATCACGCCCGCGATCGCGCAGATGGCGACTAAGTTCAGGGTTATTTTTATGATGTCCTTGTTGTTCATGCCACTTTCACGCAACCTCTCCGAACTTCCTTGGCCGAAACGCCCTGTCGAGGAGCGGGGTGAAGCAGTTCATAAGGAGTATAGCGTAGCAGACGCCTTCGGGATAGCCGCCCTCAAGCCTTATAAGCGCCGTGATTATACCGCACCCCAGGCCGAAGGCAATCTGCGCGCGCTTGAGCTGCGGGACGGTAACGTAGTCCGTGGCCATGAAGAACGCGCCGAGCACAAGCCCGCCGGAGAGCATGGCAAGCCACGGGTCTCCCCCGAAGACGGCGGTCAGGACGGCGACGGTCGCAATGAATGTCACGGGGATGTGCCAGGTGATATAGCCCTTGTAAAGAAGATAGGCCGCGCCGAAGAGAAGGGCTATGACGCCCGTCTCGCCCATCGCGCCGCCCCTGTGGCCGAGCAGAAGCTGGACATACATGTCGTGCCGGCTGGCGAAATGCGAAAGGAGTTTCCGGTATCCTTCTTCCTTCAGGATACCGAGCGGCGTGGCTCCGGTGACCGCGTCGGGCCTTGCAAGCGAAAGCGAGCCCTGCGGGACTGGCCATGCCGTCATGAACCTCGGAAACGAGGCCATGAGGAACGCGCGGCCAATGAGCGCGGGATTGAAGATATTGTAGCCGAGGCCGCCGAAGAGCTGTTTTGTAATCAGTATGGCGACCGCGGAGCCTATTACAGGGAGATAAAATGGCGCCGATGCGGGCAGGTTCATACCCAGGAGAAGTCCGGTGAGGATTGCGCTGCCGTCGCTTACGGTAATCTTCGCACCCATAAGCTTCTGCGCGAGCGCCTCGAAGGCCGCCGATGAGGCGATGGATATGATTAGTATTAAAAAGGCCCTTGGTCCGAAATAATATACGGAAAGCCCCGCCGCGGGCAGAAGGGCCGCCGAGACCGTCCACATTATATGCGGCACACTCTCGCCCGACCTGATGTGCGGGCCTGCCGAGGCGCGAAAAACCCTTGCGCCTCCTTGAGGATTTTTTTCCGTGTCCATTTTAAGTTATAATAGAACGATAATTGAAAATGTAGGGGCGCGATTTATCGCGCCCACGGGCGCAAATGAATTGCGCCCCTACAATAATTTACGACGCCTTCTGCTTCTTCCTTGCCAGTTCCCTCTTGGCCCACTTCGTGAACTGGACCATCGGCCTTCCGGACGGGCAGACAAACGAGCACGAGCCGCACTCGAAGCAGTCGAGAAGCCCGTAGTCCTTCGCCTCCTCGAAATGCCCCTTCTCGATAAGCTGGCCGAGGACGCTTGGGTTTAAGCCCATCGGGCAGACCTCTATGCACCGGCCGCAGCGTATGCAGGGGCCGAAGTCCATGACGTTCACGGCCTCACGCTCCGAAAGGGCGACAATACCGGACGTGCCCTTCACGACCGGCACGCCGAGCGACCACTGGGCGATTCCCATCATAGGCCCGCCCATGACGACCTTCGCGGCCTTTTTGTTTATCCCGCCGCACTGGGATATTATATCCTCGAAAAGCGTCCCTATCCGGACGCGCAGGTTCCTGGGCTCGTTTATGCCGGGGCCGGTAACGGTAAGGACGCGCTCGACAAGCGGCCTTCCAAACCGCACGGCCTGGTATATCGCCGCGGCTGTGGCGACGTTCTGGACGACCGCGCCGACGTCCATCGGCAGGTGCCCCGGCGGCACCTCAAGGCCCGTAACGGCCTTTATAAGCTGCTTCTCCGAGCCTTGCGGGTATTTCACCGGGAGCGGAACGACCTTCACGCCCATTTTGCAGCCCTTCGGGACTTCATACTGGATACCGTCCCGCTCGTAATACGTCTCCACCACAAGCTCGCAGGCGACCTTTCCCGCCTCGGCGGACATGGCCTTTATGGCGGCCTTTTTGTTGTCCTCTACGCCGACAAAACCATCCGTAACCCGGAGGATGGCCATTATAATCTTCAGGCCCTCGATTATGTCGCCGGGGTTCTCCTCCATCAGGCGGGCGTCCGCCGTAAGATACGGCTCGCACTCCGCGCCGTTCAATATGGCGTACTTTATCTTCTTTTCCTTCGGGGGGGAGAGCTTGACGTGCGAGGGGAATGTCGCGCCGCCCATGCCGACGATGCCAGCCTCTTTTATGATGTTCCGGAGGACGTCCGGGTTCAGCGAGAGGTAGTCGTCATGCCCGGCCAGGCCGTCCGCCCATTCGTCGGCTCCGTCCGACTCTATAACCACGGCCTGGGCGTCCGCTCCCATCGGGGACGGGAAACTTCCGACGGCGATGACCTTGCCGGATATGGAGGCGTGTACGGGAACCGAAACGGCCCCCTGCGCCTCGCCTATCTTCTGTCCCTTCCTGACGGCATCGCCCACGCCCACAATCGGCTTCGCGGGCGCGCCGATATGCATGGACATGGGGATTACCACGCGCTCCGGGAGCCTTGCGTCCACAATCGGGAGCGACGCGGTGGATTTTTTGTTGTCCGGGGGATGAACCCCGCCTTTAAAGCTTGTAATTCTCATGTGTTATAAAGTTATTTCCGCTGCCTGTCCGCCGGCTTCTTCTCCGGCCCGAGGAGCTCGGCCAGCTCCTTCACAAACTCGTTTATGTCCTTGAAATCCCTGTATACCGAGGCGAACCGGACGTACGCCACCTTGTCCAGCTCCTGCAAGCGCTTCATTATCTCCTCGCCTATCTGGCTCGCCTGGACTTCCTTCTGCGCGCCCTCGAGGAGCTTCTTCTCTATCTCGTCCACCGTGGCATCGAGCGCGAGAGTGGATATCGGCCTCTTCTCGCAGGCTTTTTTAAGGCCGCCCAATATCTTCTGACGGTCGTAAGGCTCGCGCCGGCCGTCCTTCTTCACGACCATCGGCATGATTTCCTCGACGCGCTCGTAGCTCGTGAAGCGCTTGCCGCACTTCTCGCACTCGCGCCTGCGGCGTATGGCCTCGCCGTCAGTCGAGAGCCGGGAATCGACAACCTTGTCTTCGAGATGGCCGCAGAAAGGGCATTTCATAAGGCGCTCCTGCATTTCCGTAAGAGAAAAAACCTAAAGATTATGCAGATTAGAACGGCGTTTGTCAAGGATTTTTAAACCGTGCGCGGCTAACGCGGCCCTACGGGACGGGGCTTTTGACCTGAAACTGCTCCACGACAATACCCGCCTCGGCGAGCATCTCGGCCCCCAGTTTGTCGGGATAGCCCGCGTCGTAGATTATCCTTGTTATACCGGCGTTTATTATCATCTTTGAGCAGATGATGCAGGGGAGGTTGGTGCAGTAAAGGACGGAGCCCTTGATGGCCGTGCCGTGCTTCGCGGCCTGGATGATGGCGTTCTGTTCGGCGTGCAGGCCCCGGCATATCTCGTGCCGCTCGCCGGAGGGTATGCCGAGCTTCTCCCTGAGGCAGCCGACGTCCATGCAGTGGGACGTCCCCGACGGCGGGCCGTTGTAGCCGGTTGCGAGGATGTTCTTGTCCTTGACGAGCGCCGCGCCCACCTGGCGCCTCAGGCACGTGGAGCGCCTCTTCACCAGGTGCGCAATCTCCATGAAGTATTCGTCCCAGGACGGGCGGGTCATAGCGCCGAGGCCCCGTGGCCTTCGTAGACTGGGAACTGGGAGCAGAGCGCCCTTGCGCGCTCGCGGACTCTCTCAAGGTTCCCGGCGTCGTTTATGTCGTGTATTACCGAGGCTATCATGTCGGCGATTTCGGCCATCTCCGGCTCCTTCATGCCGCGCGTAGTAACTATCGGCGTGCCGACCCTTATGCCCGATGTTACCGTCGGGGGCTTCAGGTCGAAGGGGATGCCGTTCTTGTTCACGGTTATCCCGGCAAGGTCGAGCGCCGCCTCGGCCTCTCTGCCGGTTACGCCCTTGTTCGTGAGGTCAACGAGCATGAGGTGGTTGTCCGTCCCGCCGGAGACAAGGTCGAAACCGCGGGCCGCAAGCTCTTCCGCGAGGGCCTGCGCGTTCCTGACGACCTGCGACTGGTATGCCCGGAACTCAGGCTCGGCGGCCTCCCTGAAGGCCACGGCCTTCGCCGCTATGACGTGCATGAGCGGCCCGCCCTGTATGCCCGGAAATATGACGTGGTCTATCTTCCTGCCGAGCTCTTCGTCGTTGCACATTATAAGCCCGCCCCTGGGGCCGCGAAGGGTCTTGTGCGTTGTGCTGGTAACAAAATGCGCATACGGGACCGGAGACGGATGCACCCCCCCGGCTACAAGCCCGGCAATATGCGCCATGTCGGCCATGAGATACGCTCCGACCGCGTCGGCAATCTCCCTGAAACGCTTGAAATCTATTATCCTCGGATACGCCGAGGCCCCGACGACAATAATCTTCGGCCTGTGCTCCTTTGCAAGGGCCTCGACTTCGTCATAGTCTATGTGCCCCGCCGGCAAGCCGGCTTCGGACGCGCGCCGGACTCCGTAGCTCACGGACTTGAACAGCCTGCCGGAGAAGCTGGCGGCGGCCCCGTGGGTGAGGTGCCCGCCGTGGGTGAGCTTCATGCCGAGGATGGTGTCGCCCGGCTCGAGTGCGGCGAAGTATACCGCCATGTTGGCCTGGGAGCCGGAGTGCGGCTGGACGTTCACGTGCTCCGCGCCGAAAAGCTCCCTCGCCCGCCGTATAGCCAGGTCTTCTATGATGTCGGCGAACTCGCACCCGCCGTAGTAGCGTCTGCCGGGATAGCCTTCCGCGTATTTATTCGTAAGCACCGACCCCTGGGCCTCCAGAACGGCCTGGGAGGCGTAGTTCTCCGAAGCGATGAGGACAATCTTCTCCCCCTCGCGCCTCTTTTCGTCTTCGATTGCCTGCCAGACCTCCGGGTCCGACTCCCTGAGCGAACGCATCATATGACCTCTTGATAAACCTCCGAATAACCTTTCATAACTCCCCCGGCTTCGCCTTCCCATCTTATTATCTTGATAAGGGGCGTTACTTCCCTAAATTATACCTAACGGGCCGATTTTTCTATGTCCGATATTTTGTCCAGCCGCCTCTGGTGCCTCCCGCCCTCGAAGGGGGTGGAAAGCCAGATGTTTACCATGTCGAGCGCAACCTCCCGGCCCGTGACCCGGCCGCCGATGGCCAGTATATTGGCGTCGTTGTGCATACGGGACATCCTTGCCGTGAAGGCGTCGTGGCAGAGCGCGGCGCGGACGCCGGGGAACTTGTTTGCGACTATGGACATGCCTATTCCCGTGCCGCAGACGAGAATGCCCTTGTCGACCTCTCCGGCGGATACGGCCCCGGCCACCTTCGCGCCGTAATCGGGATAGTCAACCGAGACCGGTCGCCCGGCGGCCGCCGGTTTGCCGTCCGCGGAGCAGCAGTCTCCTCCGGTCCCCATATCGATTATTTCCGCGCCCTGAGAGCCAAGGAGCGCGACAATGCCTTCTTTCAGTTCCAGTCCGCCGTGATCGCAGCCTATCGCAACCTTCAAAATAATGCCTCTCCAAATCGCTGTATTTATGTAGGGGCGCAATTACATTGCGCCCACGGGCGCGATAAATCGCGCCCCTACAAATTGCCGCCCCCTCCAGAGGGGGAAAGATACCGTATCTTACCGTCCGGGGGGAGCGGCTGTCAAGAGGAAAAGACCCCGAATATCCCCGAAACCCCCTAAAACTGTTGACAAAGAAGGGCTCGCTGTGCGAATATTTTACTCTCTATGAAAATTATCCGGAGCCTTGGAGACATATCCAAAAGCGGGCTTGTAAGTCCGGTCCTGACGCTTGGCAATTTCGACGGAGTCCACCTGGGGCACCAGACCATATTCAAGCAGGTAGTGGCCCGGGCGCTTGAGACCGGAGGGTCGTCCGCGGCCTTCACCTTCGAGCCGCACCCCCTCAAAGTCCTTGCCCCACACCGCTCACCCAAGCTTTTGTCCACGTTCCGCGAGAAGATGGAGAGGATAGAGGCGGCGGGCATGGACGCCGTTATCTGCGCGAAGTTTACGCCGGAGTTCGCCTCCCAGAATCCGGAGGACTTCGTCCGGGACGTCCTGGCGGGCGCTATAGGGGCAAAGGCGATATACGTGGGGCACGATTACGCCTTCGGTAAGGACAGGAAGGGCGATATAAACTTCCTCCGGGAGGCGGGGAAGAGATACGGCTTCGAGGTGCATGTCACAGGCCCGGTAAAGGTGGAAGGGATAATCGTATCCTCCACGAAAATCCGGCAGCTCATCATGGACGGCGAGGTCTGCCTTGCCTCGAAGCTCCTGGGCAGGCCATATTCCATTGAAGGGACGGTCATCTCCGGCCACTCCCGCGGGCGGGAGATAGGCTTCCCGACGGCGAATATCACCACGCCCAACGAACTCGCCCCGAAGGAGGGCGTATACGCCGTGACGCTGGAGGTCGAAGGAAAACTCTACAAGGGCGCGGCGAATATCGGCAGCAACCCGACCTTCGGGGATTCAAGCGTATCCTACGAGGCGCACCTCTTCGACTTCGAGGGCGACCTCTACGGGAAATTCCTCAAGATGAAGTTCATAAAACGGGTCCGGGACGAGTTCAAGTTCAAGTCCACGGAAGAGCTCAAGGAGCAGATAAGGAAGGACCTGGAGCTTGTAAGGTCGGTGCTTTACTAACGAAAAGTAACGCTCCCTCCTGTCCCCCTCTTAAGATAAAAGAGAGGGGGATGGGGGAGTTATGAAAATCAGGTGTATTAATGCGTTTTAAGTTCTGGATCGGCATATTCATAAGCGCGGGGCTCCTGGCCCTGATGTTCTGGTGGACGGGGTTCAACTTCAGGAGTCTCTGGGAGGCCGCGAAGGGCGTAAACCTCTGGTATCTCATGGCGGCGGTGGTCATAAACCTCGCCATTTACATAATCAGGGCGCTCAGGTGGCGCTATCTAATGGCCCCGGTAAAGGAACGGGTTAAACTCTCGCATCTTTATTCCGCGACGATGATAGGCTTCATGGCGAACAACCTCCTGCCGGCGAGGCTGGGCGAGATTGTCAGGGCCTATGTAATCGGCAGGCGGGAGAACGTCCCCAAAAGCTCCGCGTTCGCCACGATAGTCGTGGAGAGGGTCTTCGACAGCCTTTCGGTATTCGTGATGCTGCTGATAGTCCTGGCGCTCATGCCGCAGTCGCTCTCCGGCGGACACCTGGCGGAGACGATACGCCGGACGAGGACCGTCTCGCTCACAGGCGGGATAGTCCTTGTCGTCTTTCTCGCGGCGCTGGTAAGCAAGCGGGATTATTTTATAGGGGTCGCCGTGGGCTTCTTGAGGCGCTTCTCCTCCAGGCTGGCTGACAGGGCTGCCAGTCTCATGGATAAATTCGTCCACGGCCTGAGCGTTATAAAAAGACCGGGGCTTCTCGTGCCGATAATCCTTCTCTCCGCCGTCCACTGGGGGGTTGTATGGGTTCCGGTATACATAATATTCAAGGGATACGGCCTCTCCCTCGGCGTCTGGGCCTCGGTCTTTACGTTCGTCGTGATTGCGTTCGCCGTGGCGCTGCCGTCCACGCCGGGTTTCGTAGGGACTTTCCAGGCCGCGGTGTCGGTCGCTCTGGTGGCGCTCGGCGTGGGGAAGGAAAAAGCGTTGGCGCTTTCCATAGTGATTTGGGCAATGGGATACGTGCCGGTCGTAATCGTGGGGCTTATCTGCCTGTCAAGGGAGAACCTCACACTATCGAGTCTTAAATCGGCTGAAAGCCTGAGGGGAGCAAGATGATTGCGTTATTCATTTTCTTCGTGACCATGCTGGTCTACCTTATGACCATCGCGCCGACACTCTCGTTCTTCGACAGCGGCGAGATGATCGCCGGCTCGTATACTCTTGGCGTCTCACATCCGCCAGGATACCCCGTATACGTCACGCTCGGCAAGCTCTTCACGTTCCTGCCCCTTGGGAACGTCGCCTTCCGGGTAAACCTCATGTCGTCCTTTTTCGCCTCCATGACGTCCGTCATGATCTACTACATCACCCGCGCGATGTTAATCGACAAGGACAACGAGAGGTTCATACTGTTCAAAAAACTTACGTTCGCCGACCTGGCCGGCATACTCGGCGCTCTCGCATTCGCGTTCTCCTACAACCTCTGGGCATGGTCGGTGGTATCGAAGTTCTACACGCAGAACGCGTTCATCGTGGCGTGCATCCTGATGCTCCTCATACGCTGGCGGCGCGCCCGGCTGGAGGAAGGCGAGGCCGGCGGCGGGCACTCCCTGGCGTATCTCTACACCATCGCGTTCATCTTCGGCATCGCACTGGTCGTTCATATCTCCCAGTTCGTCCTGATGCCGGTCTACATACTCTATATCCTGATAGTGGACGGAAGCGTGTTCTACGACTTCAAGGACCTTATGAAGAAGGGCGCTTCCAAGTCGCCTATGGCGCTTCTTAAAAGGCTCCATATCAAGACCATCCTCATCATGCTCTTCTTCGTAGGACTGGGGCATTCCATATACCTGCACGTGCCGCTTCGGGCGTCAAGGTTTCCGCTTATAAACTGGGGCCTCGGCACCACCTGGAAGCAGTTCGTATGGATATACAACCGCGAGGGTTATCCTACGGTTGGCGGAGAGAGGTCATGGAGCCTTTTCTGGGACCAGCTAAAGAGCTTCAACCTAGTCCGTGAGTTTACCTGGACCGGCATTCCCATTATCTTTATAGGCCTTTGGGGCCATTTCAGGAGGGACTGGCGCAATTTCACCGTGCTCGTCTTCGGCTCCGTCCTCCTCCTCGCCGCCGTAATAATAGGCGGCAACCCGCCCGAGGAGAACATATTCCTTCTGCAGCAGTTCTACATCCCCGTGTACATCTTCCTCTGCGTAATCATGGGCGGCGCGATTTACACGGCCCTGAAGATACGCCCGAAGAACCTGATACTGTCCGCGCTGATTGCGCTGCTGGTTATCCTGTATCCCGCCTCCGAGCTGGAGGCGCATTACTGGGAAAACGACCGGAGCCACAATTTTATCGCATACGACATGGGCAACGCGGAGCTTAATTTCGCGCCCCAGTTCTCCGTGCTCTTCACCTGGGGCGATTCCGGGGCTTTCCCCATGTGGTATCTCCAGGATGTCGAGAGGAAGCGCCCGGACGTTCTCCTCGTCCATACGCCCCACCTGCCGCTCCGTTGGTTCCTGGAGAGCATAAGCCGCGAGGCTCCGACACTTGGAGACCCCTCGCAGATGCGGGATTACCGTATGCTTCGGAATTACAACGGCGTAGTTGGGATTCCGCAGCTTCTGGCGATACCGGAGGACTTCCGCGACCCGCCCGACCTCATCAGGCAGATAATAGACATGAACCCGGACAGGCCGTACTGCTTCGATTATTCGTCAAGGTATTCCGTATCCATGCCCTACAAGGTATACCCGTATGGTATAACATACCGGAAGTTCAGGAAAAATCACTTTGCCGACGAAAACTTCAGGGACTGGTCTTATCTTGTGACAAGAGGGCTTCCATACCCGAAGATGGCCCTTGACCTGGACGAAACGAAGGCCGTCAGCATCTACGGCTACATACATGCCGACCTCGGCAAAAGATACATACAGATAGGGCTCTCTCCACTGGCGCAAACGGAATTCGACAAGGCGGTGCAGTATGCGCCGGAGCTGGAGCAGTCGCTTTCTCCATATATGGGTAATGTTCAGGATATAGGCAACATTCAGAAATAAAGAATCTTGACAATATCATTCAGAAATATTATATTGATGTCGGATTGTGACAAAAGTCATACTTTCGCGGTTGCAAGGTCGTTACGGTCCGAAGTTCCTATCAGGTGATAATGACGCGCAAGTTCCTTATTATCGGCAGTCCGGCGCGGTGCCGAAAGATTGCGGGTTTACTGAAAAAAGAAGGGCTTACGAGGATTACCGCGGTGCATGACCTGCAAAGCGCGCTGGCTGTGGCGGGGAAGGCCGAACCGGACGTAATCATACTGGACGGCCAGGAATTGCCGGAGGGCGAGCCGCTTGCCATTGTCGACGGGCTCATCTCCGTGCGCCCCGTCCCGGTAGTGATGCATTATAATTTCGAGCAGCTCTCCGACGCCGTCAGGGCAGACGGGCTTGGTGTTTCGGCCCATTTTTTCGGTCCTCTGACGCGGGAGAACCTGCTTGGTTCGGTGGAGCTCGGAATATCGCGTTTCAGGCAGTGCCAGGCCCTGAGGGAAGAGGTAGGGGACTGCAAGGAAGCTCTCAGGATAAGAAAGATTATCGAGCGGGCGAAGGGTATCCTCATGAAAAGGAATTCGTTAAACGAGGAAGAGGCCTTTTTGAGGATACAGAAGCTCTCCAGGGACTCGAACGTCTCCATGGAAAACATCGCCCAGTCGATAATCACCGCCGCCGAACTTATATAGTTTCAACACGCCTCTCATGACGGAGGCTCTTTTACAGAAAGGCCGGGAAGCCTTTCTCTTGGCCCGTGAAGGCCTGGGGGAAGGTTTTTTTGTTTTGAACCCGGTTTTTTTAAAGAAGGAGTCTCCAAAATGTCCGAAGAAATTTCAAAAATCGCCATAATAGCCTCAAAGGGCACGCTTGACATGGCCTACCCGCCGCTAATCCTTGCTTCCGCCGCTGCGGCGCTCGACATGGAGGCGCAGATATTCTTCACGTTCTACGGCCTGAACATAATACACAAGCAGAGGATGAACAACCTTAAGGTCTTCCCGCACGCCAACGCCGGGATGCCGGGGCTTTTCCAGGGGTTCCTTGGGACGCTGCCGGGGATGCCTTCCATGGCCACGATGATGATGAAGGGCATGATGAAGAAGCACAACGTCCTGCCGATACCGAAGCTCATCGAGATATGCCAGATGTCGGATGTGAAGATGATCGCCTGCCAGATGACCATCGACCTCTTCGGCATGAAGCAGTCCGATTTCGTTGACGGCGTGGCTTTCGGCGGGGCGGCTATGTACCTGGAGTTCGCCGCGGGCGCGCAGATACCGCTTTTCGTCTGATCGAAGCGTAGAAAACGTTTTATATGGGCCGTTTAGGCGGCGCGGGAAGGTTCCCGAACAGTCTTGACGGCCATAACCGAACGGAGGAGAGGATGAGGAAGTTTTTTGCTTTTGCGGCAGTCCTGGCCGTGATTTGCTTCTCGGCCCCCGCATTCGCCACAAACGGCGACAATATCATTGGTGTCGGTGCGGTATCGCGCTCGATGGGCGGCGTCGGCACCGCCGACCCGCAGGACGCCATAACGGCGGTTTTCGGCAACCCCGCCGCCATGTGCTACATCCCCTGCCAGTCGTCCGAGGTGGATTTCGCGGCAAGCCTGTTCTATCCGCACGTGAAGGCCAACGTGACCACGCCCCTCACCGGCACCATCTCGGCCTCCAGCAACAGCGAACCCTACGCCTTCCCGGCCATCGGTATTTACACGCCTATTACCCCTGATTTGAAATTCGGCCTCGCCGCATACGGCGTGAGCGGCCTCGGCGTTGACTACAAGGGCACTGGTCTGGCCAATGTAGGCACGGCCTTCGACAAGGCCTTCAGCCTTACCACACCCCTTCCCGGTACAGATATAAAGACCGACCTCCAGATAATGAAGTTCGCGCCGAACCTGGCCTACAGGATACTCCCGAATCTCTCCGTCGGCGCGGCCTTTCAGCTGAACTGGGCGCAGCTCGACCTTGGCGACGGCAGCTCGCACACATTTGGATACGGCACACAGCTCGGCATCATATACAAGCCGATAGACCCGCTCTCCATCGGCGTGACATGGCAGTCCGCACAGAGGCATACCTTCAAGAACATATACAACTTCAACCCGCCCAGTCTGGCTGCCTTCGGGTTGGCCAATACCGACAACACGCTGGACAACCTCACCCTGGAACAGCCCAACCAGGTGTCGGCCGGAGTGGGCTACGACATCATCCCCAACAAGCTGATGATGGAGGTGGACGGCAGATGGTATGACTGGGCGGACGCGTCGGGATACAAGGACTTCGACTGGAAGGACCAGTACATCGTGGCCGTCGGAATTCAGGAAAAACCCCTGAACTGGCTGGCGCTGCGGCTGGGCTACAACTACGGCAACAACCCTGTTAAAGATCATCCCGGATGGAATGCGTTCGGCACCACATATGTCGAGGGCACCCCCACCAACACCTTCTTCTACGAGTACCTGAGGACAATCGGCTTCCCGGCGATAGTGGAGCACCACCTGACAGCCGGCGTCGGGATCAACTTATCCAAGAAGGTCTCGCTTAACCTGGGCTACATGCACGCCTTCGGGAATACCATATCCGAGACCTCCGCCCCTATCGCTGCGTTAGGCGGGCAGACCATAACGCTCCAGAGCAAGCTCGACGAGGACTCCTACGAGTTCGGTCTGAATGTAATATTCTAAAGTTTTCATAACTCCTCCTTCCCTCTTTATATCTTAAGAGGGGGAGCGAGGGGACGTTACTTTTATTGGAGGGGCAGGTTGCCCCTCCTTTTTTGCGCCCTGGAGGGCCTCCTTTTTCTTGACAAACCCCTCCCGCACCGGTAAATTTTAATGAATATGCCTAACTTATTGTAGGGGCGTAATTTTATTGCGGCCGGGTGCGCGATTTATCGCGCCCCTGCATGTGGAGAACGAATATGCTGTTAAACGCTATTGCGTTTGCGGGAGGCCTGTCTACCGGCCCTGCCACAGGCCGGTCCGCCGTCCTTTCCGGCGAAACGCCGACGGGGCTTTCACAGCTTGCGTCGTTCGGCATTTACGCCCTGATGGTGCTCATAATACTTGGGGTTTTGATGTTCCTCACCACCTGGCTTGGGGGCAGAAGACCCGCGCCGGAGAAAGACATGCCCTACGAGTCCGGCGTAATCCCGACAGGCAGCGCGCGCCTGAGGCTCCCGGTGCAGTTCTATCTCGTTGCGATATTCTTCATAATATTCGACCTTGAGGCGGTCTTCGTGTATTCCTGGGCCGTCGCCTTCGACCTCCTGGGCTGGCAGGGATTCGCCTGTATTTCCTTCTTCATCGGCGCGCTTTTGATAGGACTTGTCTACATATGGAAAAAGAAAGGGCTTCAGTGGGGGCCGGGAAGCAAATAGGCGGCGGCATAGCGCTGGCGTCCGTCGAGGATGTCTTGAACTTCGGCCTGAACTGGGGCCGCAAGAACAGCCTCTGGCCGATGTTCTTCGGGCTTTCCTGCTGCTTTATAGAGTTCAGCAACACCGCGACGCCCCGCTACGACATCGCGCGCTTCGGCGCGGAGGTGCTCCGGGGTTCGCCCCGGCAGGCGGATGTCATGTTCGTCGCCGGGACGGTATTCAAGAAAATGGCCCCCTCGATCCTCCGGCTTTACGAGCAGATGGCCGAACCGCGCTGGGTGGTGTCGATGGGGTCGTGTTCCAACACCGGCGGGATGTATGATGTCTACAGCGTCGTGCAGGGTATAAACCAGATACTCCCCGTGGACGCCTACATCCCGGGATGCCCGCCCCGCCCGGAGGAAGTCATGCAGGCCCTCACCATGCTCCAGGATAAAATTACAAGGGAAGAAAAACCGCTCCGCCCAGTATTGCATATGAAGGGCGGCAGCCAGGGGACTGCGGGCGGGCCGCTTGTGGACGGCGTAACGAAATTCAGGGACGGCAGAGGCCCCGGATACGAGGGGACAAAAATGCGCGGCACCGAGGTTACCCCGCCGAGGCTGTGGGGAAGCCGCGCGCCGCTTATGTGGACACCGCCCGCGGCAGCCGGCCGACCGGCGCCAATACCGGAAAAAATTTCCGCCGTCGTCGGGAGCCTGAAACAGGAATTCGGCGATGCCGTTGTGGACGACGCCTCGGCCTGCGATATGGCGACGATAAAAATCCCTCCGGAAAAAATACCGGACGTGCTCGCGTACCTGAAAAGGAAAGCGCCCGTCAGGTTCCAGAGGCTTGAAGACCTGACCGCCGTGGACGAGTCCGCCCGCCGGGACAGGACGAAGCATAAAGACTTCACGCTTGTCCACACGCTTTTCTCCTACGATGTGCCGGGGCACATAAGAATAAAATCCGACCTGTCGGGAGACACTCCCTCCGTGCCGTCCGTTACCGGCGTATGGCCGTCGGCCAACTGGTACGAGCGCGAGGCCTACGATATGTTCGGGATAAATTTCGACGGCCATCCATACCTCAAACGGCTTATCATGCCGGACGACTGGGAGGGCCACCCGCTAAGGAAGTCTCACCCCTATCGGGCGACGGACATGAAGCCGTATACGCGAGACGACGCGGCCAGCCACGAGCCGCGCGATATTAAGGATTATTTCAACCGCGGCAAAAGTGCGGGCGGCGCTTCGACCGGCGACGAGGAGTTCGACACCGCCTACTTGAACCTCGGGCCGCACCACGTCGGGACGCACGGGATTATACGCTACGCGCTCAAGCTCCGGGGCGAGGAAATCCTCGACATGGCCGTGGACATAGGATACCATCACCGCGCGGCGGAGAAGACCGCTGAGCGCCAGTCCTGGCATCAATACATCGTCTATACCGACCGCGTCGAATACCTCATCGGCTCGAACAACAACCTGGCATACCTTGGCGCGGTGGAAAGGCTTCTGGGCGTAAATGTCCCGGCGCGCGCGCAGTATATCCGCGTGATGCTATGCGAGCTTTTCAGGATTTCGAGCCACCTCGTCTGGCTTGGGACATTTGCGCACGACATCGGAGCCATGACTCCGGTATTCTACTGCTTCCGCGACCGCGAGATGATAATGGACATAGTGGAACACATCACGGGCGGCAGGCTCCATCCGTCGTGGTTCCGCATCGGCGGAATCGCCGACGACCTGCCCGAAGGCTGGAAAGAGATGATAGACGATTTCATTCGCGAGTTTCCCTCCAAGATAACGGAATACTCAAGACTCCTTACCGACAGCGCGATATTCAAGGCCAGGACAAAGGGCGTGGGCGGCCTGGAGCTTGCCCAAGCGATAGACTGGGGCATGACCGGGCCGAATCTCAGGGCGTGCGGCCTGGAGTGGGATTTGAGGAAAAAAATGCCTTATTCCGGCTACGAGTCCTTCGACTTCGACGTGCCGGTCGGGAATACAGGGGACTGCTACGACCGCTATCTCGTTCGGCTGGAGGAGATGCGCCAGAGCGCAAGGATAATAGAGCAGGCGGCAAAGGGAATGCCGCCGGGCCGATGGGTCTCGGAGGACTACCGCTACTGCATACCGCAGAAACGGGACACGCTGCGCGACATCGAGAGCCTTATACACCACTTCGTGAACGTGACGCGCGGCCTGACGCCGCCAAAAGGCGAGGCGTATTTCAGCATAGAGTCCCCAAAAGGGGAATACGGCTACTACGTCGTCTCGGACGGCCTGAACTATCCTTACAGGGTGCGGGTGCGCGCGCCGTCCTTTCCGCATATGCAGATGACGCCGATGCTTGTCCGGGGCTGGTTCATATCAGATCTGATAGCGGTCGTCGGCGCGCTTGATTACGTCATGGCGGACATAGACAGATAGGGAGATATTTTGGAGGGAGTATCCTCGAAGAAAAAATATCTTGAACGTAAAATAGGGCTGTAGCCGATGAGCATTATTGCGAATAATATTTTTTCGCAGAGAATGCCATCCAAACAAGGCAACATGTTATCAGACAACCGCATAAAAGAACTCCGCGAATACGTCGCCTCCCTTGAGCGCCCCGAGGAGGCGCTGGTTGACCTCATGCGCGAGGCGCAGGAAGCTTACGGCTATCTCTCGGACGAGGCGGCGGAAAAGGTCGCGGAGATAGCCCAGGTGCCGGTAATAAAGGTTGACGAGCTTGCGACGTTTTACAGCCTCATCTTCAGAAGACCCGTAGGCAGAAAGGTCATCTTCGTATGCGACAGCATCTCCTGCTGGGTCATGGGTATGGAGAACCTCTTTGAGCGCTTGAAAGCGAGACTCGGTATCGACATAGGCGAAACGACGGCGGACGGGGCGTTCACACTGCTGCCGATATGCTGCCTCGGCGCGTGTCATGTCGCCCCGGCGATGCTGGTGGGCGAGAAACTATACGGGAACCTGACGCCGGAGATGATCGACGAAATACTGGAAAAGGAGAGGGTATAGAAATTAATTAAATGGATGAGCGCACTTTTGGCGACCGAGTTGGAAATTCCTGGCGAAGCGAAGAGACCTCGGCAGAGACCGTTCGACGAACGAAGTGAGAAGTTTGTCTGCCGCAACCGAGCGAGCCTTAGAATTTGCCGAGGGAGTCAACGGGAGTGAATCCATTAATTAATTTCTTCTAATTATGCTTCAACCTCTGCTCACTAAGAATTTCCATTACGGCCATCCGGCGACCCTGGAGGAATATGAGGCGTCCGGCGGATACGACGGCCTGCGCGCCGCGCTCACGATGACGCCGGACGAGGTGATAAAGGCCGTCATCGACTCAGGCCTTCGGGGCCGGGGCGGCGCGGGCTTCCCGACAGGGAAGAAGTGGAGCCTGACCGACAGGAAAAACCCCGGCCCAAGGTATTTCCTGGTGAACGCGGACGAGATGGAGCCGGGGACGTTCAAGGACCGCTTCCTTATGGAGAGAGACCCGCACCAGGTCATCGAGGGACTCCTGATAAGCGGCTACGCCACGGACGCCGCAAAGGGATATATCTTCATCCGCTGCGAATACGCCGAGGCCGCGCGGGCGCTAAACCGTGCCATAGAAGAGGCCGGGAGCGCGGGATTTATCGGCAGTAATATACTTGGGAGCGGGTTTTCGATGGAAATATCCGTCCACAGGAGCGCGGGCCGGTACGAGTGCGGCGAGGAGACGGCGCTTATGAACGCGCTGGAAGGCAAACGCGCGAACCCGCGCTCGAAGCCCCCCTACCCCGCCTCAGAGGGCTTCCGGATGAGGCCCACGACCATAAACAATGCCGAGACCGTGGCGAATATCCCGCACATAATAAAAATGGGCGGAAGCGCATGGAAGTCTCTCGCGGCATACGAGGGCGGGGCCGGGACAAAGCTCTACGGCGTCTCCGGCAGGGTAAAAAAACCGGGGCTTTTCGAGCTTCCGACCGGGACTCCGCTTCGTGAGATAATCGAGACACACGGCGGCGGGATGCGGGACGGATATTTCTTCAAGGCGTGTCTGCCCGGCGGGGCCTCGACGCCGCTGCTTGCGCCTGAGCACATGGACGTCCGGATGGATTTCGACGCGGTCTCAAAAATCGGCTCCCGCATGGGAACCGGCTGCGTAACCGTACTCGACAACACCTGCTGCATCGTGCGCGCGATGATTAACAACCTGCTTTTCTTTACTCGCGAGTCCTGCGGCTGGTGCACTCCGTGCCGCGACGGTCTTCCGTTCGTTTACAACATCCTTCAGCGCATAGAGGCGGGCGTTGCGGAGATGGACGAGCTTGACGCGCTTGAGGAGAACTGCGAGACGATTTATCCGAACTCGTTCTGCGCGTTCGCGCCGGGCGCGGTGGACCCGGTCAGGAGCATGATGCGGCTGTTCCGTGACGAGGTGGAGGCGCATATAAAGTTAAAACGGTGTCCATGCCCAAGCTGATTATCGACGGACTTGAAGTGGAGGTCCCGGAAGGGACGAACGTGCTGGAGGCGGCGAAGAAGCTGGGAATCGTCATCCCGCACTTCTGCTACCACAGCGCGATGGGCGCTGTCGGCGCGTGCCGCCTGTGCGCGATGAAGTTCGTCGAGGGGCCGGTAAAAGGCGTGCAGGTATCCTGCATGATAAAGGCCCAGGACGGCATGGTTGTCGAGACCGCCGACCCGGACGCAATGCGTGCGCGCCGGATGGTAATCGAATGGCTTATGACGAATCACCCGCACGACTGCCCGGTCTGCGACGAGGGCGGCATGTGCCTCCTCCAGGACTACACCATAGCGGGCGGACACGGCAGGCGGCGCTATAAAGGGAAAAAACGGACGTATCTTTCACAATATCTCGGCGAGTTCATCGAGCAGGAGATGAACCGGTGCATACAGTGCTACCGGTGTCACCGCTTCTACAGGGACTACGCCGGAGGAGACGATTTCGGCACGAAAAAGATTGCAAACCGGACCTTCTTCGGCAGGTTCAAGGACGGATGGCTTGAGAGCGAGTTCGCGGGAAACCTGGCCGACGTATGCCCGACGGGCGTGTTCACGGACAAAACCTGCCATTTCAGGGCGCGGCCGTGGGAGCTTGAGACCGCGCCGTCCGTATGTCCGCACTGCTCCCTCGGCTGCAACCTTACCCCGGGCGCAAAGCTCCGCGAACTCATGTTAATAAAGGCGCGGGAGAACCCGAAGGTCAACGGCTGGTTCATATGCGACAGGGGGCGGTTCGGCGGCGGTTTCGCGTCCCGCGGGGACAGGCCCAGGAAGTTCATCGTGAACAGACAAGAGACAAACCGGGACGAGGCGGTTGGCGCGGCCGTGAAACTAATATCCGCCGCCATCGCAAGATACGGCCCCGGCTCCGTCGCGCTGACAGGTTCGCCGAGAACGTCCCTGGAGAATAACCATGTCCTGAAAAAACTCGCCGACATGCTGAAGGCGGAAAACATATGCTTCTCCACTGAACCGTTTCGGGACATGAAAGAGCGCCGGGCGGTTTCTCTGCTCAATGCGGGCAGCCGCCGCTCGCTTCGGGACGTGGAGTTTTCCGATCTTATAATCTCTGCCGGGGCGGACCCCGTAAACGAGGCGCCGATGCTTGCGCTCATGATGCGCCAGGCGGCCCGGAAGGGCGCGCGCGTATTCGTAATCGACCCGCGCCCGGTAAGGCTCCCGTTTGCATTCACCCACATACCGGCGTTGCCAGATGAGCTCGCGGAAAAACTTGCCGGGGTTTTAAACGAGACCCGCAACGACTCGAAAAATCCGGTCATAATCTGCGGCACGGACATTCCAGGCATCGACGCAATTGACGCCTGCGCCGCGGCGGCCGGAAGGCTTAACTGCGGCCTGTTTTATACGCTTTCCTCCGCGAACTCGTTCGGGGCGGCAGTCCTGGCCGGAAGCGGCCCGGATTTCGGGGCTATGCTGTCCGGCATGGAAGGCGGCAATATACGGGTATTAATCGCGCTTGAATCCGACCCGCTGGGACGGTATCCTGACAAGGAAAGGGCCGCGCGGGCGCTGAAAAAACTGGACTCGCTCATCGTCATGGACTACCTCCCGACCGATACGGCAAAAGCGGCTGACGTGTTCTTCCCCGCGGCTGCATATGCGGAGATGGACGGTATTTTTATAAACAACGAAGGCCGGGCCCAAGGCTTTTCGCGCGCATACATCCCGGGCATCCCCGTCAATTCAATGGGGCCGGGGCGCACGCCGCCTGAGCTTCATCCGCCGAGGGAATTTTTCTCCGAGGTTCCGGGGCGGTCGTTCCCTGCGTGGGAGTATTTGGGGGATATCGCCCGCGGTCTTGGTATGGAGTGTAATAACCTTGAATCCCTGGAAACGATAAGGGCGACACTGTCGGAAGACAGGCGGTTTGCGCCGCTCGCCGCGCTTCATCCGGAATCGGAAGGAGCGTTGATAACCGCCGGGCAGGCAGACCGGCCTAAGGCCCAAACGCCGCCCTCTGCCGGGGGAAAGCCGGATACGGGCGAAGGGTTGCTCTTTTATGCGGTCGAACTGACCTTCGGCACGGAAGAGATTTCGGCATACTCCGGCAAAACCCGGCTTCGCGCGCCTGAGCCTTATGTGCTGATAAACTCCGCCGACGCGGCGGGGCTGGGGCTTAAGGACGGGGAGCGGGTAAAAGTATCGTCCGGGAAGAGCGCCCTTTCGTGCGTCCTGAAAACGAGCGCGTCCTGCGCGAAGGGCGCTGCGTTCGCGCCGAGGCTCACGGGCTTCGACGCCGCGGCGCTGTCCGGGAAGAGGGTCAACATTACAAAAGAGAGCGTATGAACAGTTACATACCGTGGCTCATAATCATAATAAAGGCGTTCCTTATCCTGTTCGTAACCCTTACGCTCGCGGCATACATGGTGCTGGCCGAGAGGAAGCTCCTTGCGCGGATGCAGGACCGCTACGGGCCCAACCGCGTCGGGCCTTTCGGCCTTTTGCAGCCGCTTGCGGACGTCATAAAGCTCATCACGAAGGAAGACATCCTGCCGGCCCAGGCGGACAGGTTCATATACCTGATTGCGCCGGGTGTCGTCGCCGGGACGGTGCTCCTGACGTTCGCCGTCGTGCCGTTCGGGGCGCCCGTGAAAATCGGCGGCGTTACGGTGCAGATGCCGGTAATCGACTTGAACGTCGGCGCGCTTTATTTCCTCGCTATGTCGTCGCTCGGCGTATACGGCGTGGCTCTCGCGGGGTGGTCTTCCGGGTCGAAATACAGCCTGTTCGGCGGCATACGCGGCTCGGCGCAGATGATTTCATACGAGTTGTCGATGGGCCTTGCGCTCGTCCCTGTGGTGATGCTGACGGGCTCCTTCAGCCTAAACGACATTGTCGCCGCGCAGTCGAACGTCCCGTTCGTCGTATATTCTCCGCTTGCATTCGTGATATTCCTCGTGAGCGTCGCGGCGGAGTCGAGGAGAATACCTTTCGACCTTGCCGAGGCGGAGAACGAGCTTGTCGCGGGCTATCACACGGAATACAGCGGGATGCGGTTCGGGCTTTTCTATATCGGCGAATACGTAAACATCATCGTCCTTTCCGCGCTCGCCGTAACGTTCTACCTGGGCGGCTGGCACGGCCCCGGACCTTCGTGGCTTTCCCTGTTCTGGTTTTTCCTCAAGGCGGCGGCGATTGCGTTCTTTTTCATCTGGATGCGGGCGACGCTCCCGAGGCTGCGCTACGACCAGCTCATGCACCTGGGCTGGAAGTTCCTTGTGCCGCTATCCCTTGCCAATGTCCTTCTGACCGGCTTCCTGGCGCTTATATTCCACTGGAGGAACGTATGAGCCGGTCGACCGGCATCCTGAAGGGGCTTTTCGAGGCGTTTGCTACGACGCTCCGGGAGATGTTCAGGAAGCCCGTGACGATACAATACCCGGAAGAGAAGAAGCCGCTTTCCGCAAGGGCGCGCTGGAGAATAGTCCTTACGCGCGACCCGGACGGCGGGGAGAGATGCGTCGCCTGCTACCTCTGCTCCGCTGTCTGCCCGGTATCGTGCATCTCCATGCAGTCCGCCGACAGGGGCGACGGGCGGCGGTATCCGGAGTGGTTCAGAATAAATTTCGGAAGGTGCATTCTTTGCGGGATGTGCGAGGAAGCCTGCCCCACCCTCGCAATACAGCTTACGCCGGACTACGAGTTCTGCAAATACAAGGCTCTCGACATGGTTTACGAGAAGGAGGATCTTCTCATCGACGGGACGGGAAAGGACCCGGAGTATAATTTCTATAAGCACGCCGGTATCGGCATTGTAAACCCGAAGGGCAAAAACCCAGACGAATACGGCCCCGTGGACATAAGGAGCAACATGCCGTGAACGCAATTATCTTCTATCTGCTTTCCGCGGCGGCGGTATTCTCGACATTGATGGCGATTTCGAGAAGGGAGCTGATACATGCCGTCGTATATCTCGTGCTGTCGTTCTTTTCGCTCGGGCTTATATTCTTCATGATGGGCGCGCCGCTTATCGCCGCGCTCGAGGTGCTGATTTACGCGGGCGCGATAATGGTGCTCTTTCTCTTTATCGTGATGATGCTCGAGATGGGCGCGGCAAAGATTCCCCTGACGCCGTTCTGGAAGGTGTGGGGGCCGGCTGTCGTTATCGCCGCCGTGATACTTTTCAGCATGTCGCTTCTCTTTTTAGGAACACCCCAGACGCCGCTCTCTCCCATGACGGCGTTCATATCGCCCCGCCAGTTCGGCCAGGCGCTTTATACGAAATATTACCTCGCGGTGGAGGCGGCGTCGCTTCTGCTGCTATTCGCGCTTGTCGGGGCGCTGTACCTCGGCAAAAGGGACAACCCATGATGCCTCCTTTTTCATATGTCCTTGTGCTCTCCGCGATCCTTTTCGGCCTGGGAGTCGTCTGCGTGGCCGTGCGCAGGAATCTAATTATGATACTCATCGGCGTGGAGATAATAATAAACGCGGCAGGGCTTGCGTTCGTGGCCGGAAGCCTGCGCTGGAACATGCCGGATGGGCAGATATTCGTCCTGTTCCTCGCGGCCATGGCCGCATCCGAGGTGTCGGTCGGCCTTGCCATGATAGTCTACCTGCACCGCAGGAAAAAGACCGTCAATATCGACCACTTCGACGAAATGAAGGGATAGATGCAGCCATCTCTTTACATGCTTGCGCTCCCGCTTGCAGGCGGCGCCATAAACGCAATCCTCGGATGGAAACTTCCCCGCAGGCTGTCGGAGATCATTGCCTGCGCATCCGTGGGCCTGTCGTTTGTGTTCTCCGTCCTGGCCCTCGGGAACGGCCCGGCCAGCGTCTTCCTTTACAACTGGCTCTCTTTTTCGTGGTTTAATGCCCCCTTTGCGCTGAGGCTCGATGCGCTCTCGCTTTCGATGGCCGTAATGGTATCCGGCGTGTCCTTCCTCATACATCTCTACAGCGTCTGGTACATGCGCGACGACGCCTCTTACGCCCGTTATTTCTCTTTCCTGAACCTGTTCGTATTCTCCATGCTCCTGCTTGTCACGGCATCGAGCCTGCCGCTTCTGTTTGTCGGCTGGGAGGGAGTCGGCTTCTGCTCATACGCCCTCATCGGGCACTGGTATACCGACCCGAAAAACGCGGATGCGGGCAGGAAGGCGTTCGTCGTTACGAGGCTTGGCGACGCGGCCTTGGGTGTGGCGTTAATCTGGCTTTTTTATTTCGCCGGGACAACGGACATATCGGCCATAAACAACATAGCCGCGGCCTCCATGCCGGAGAAGACCGCTTTTGCGATTTCCATCCTGCTGCTAACGGGCGCGGCGGGCAAATCCGCGCAGATACCGCTTACCGTATGGCTCCCGGACGCGATGGCCGGCCCTACGCCCGTCTCCGCCCTGATACACGCGGCGACGATGGTCACGGCCGGGGCGTACCTCCTGATGAGGATGTTCCCGGTGATAGAGATTTCCCCGGCGGCGATGATGACAATTGCTGGCCTTGGTGCAGTTACGGCGTTTTATGCGGCGACCGCGGCTCTTTTCCAGAGAGACATCAAGAAAGTCCTGGCATATTCCACCATCAGCCAGATAGGGTATATGGTCGTTGCGGTGGGCGCTGGAAGCGTCTCCGCGTCGCTGTTTCACCTCATAATCCACGCGTTCTTCAAGAGCCTTCTCTTCATGGCGGCTGGATGCGTCATACAGGCCATGCGCGAGGAGCACGACATATTCAAAATGGGCGGCCTCGGGAAGAGTATGCCCCTCACGTTCGGATGTTTCCTGGCAGGCGCGCTTGCGCTTTCCGCCGCGCCGGGCACGGGCGGCTTCTTCAGCAAGGACGCAATACTGACGGCGGTCTTCATGCGCGGCGGGTGGTTCTATTATTCCGTTTACGCGCTCTCGGAGCTTACGGCGCTGATTACGACAATATACATATTCCGCGTCGTGTTCGTGGTATTCTTCGGGCCGGAGAAAAAAACGCCGGCGCCGATACCGTCCGCCATGCCGGCGATACTTGTGCCGCTCGCCATACTCAGCATCATCGGCGGATTTCTCGACATGCCGGCGGCCCTTGGCGGCTCCGGGCGGCTGACGGGCTTTTTAATGGCGCAGGGCCTGGCCGGCAGCCTCACGGAACCGTCCGGAATCGGCCTCCCGGCCATTACGGCTCTCGTTTTCGTTCTTGGGCTGGCCGCCTCGTATTATCTTTACGTCATGCGTCCCGAGAGGCGCGAGGCCCTCGTTTCAAGGCACGCGCGTATCGCCGGATTCTTCGAGAATGCCTGGCGCATCGACGATTTCTATTACCTGCTGTTCGTCAGGCCATACCGGAAAATGGCGGACATACTTTGGCAGCAGATAGACGAAGGGGCGGTTGACGATTTCCTCGACAAGACCGCCGAGGGCTTCGCCGCCTTCGGCACGTGGCTTCGCGGCGGGGTTAACGGCAGGGCCGCCACATATATTTCGTCAATCGCCGCCGGAACGGCCCTGATTCTCGCATATTTCCTGTGGGGCTCCGGGCGATGAACGGGACGCTTACATTCCTCATATTCCTGCCGGCCTTAAGCGCGCTTCTCCTGCTCTTGGAGAAGAACCCGAAGACCGTCCGGCTGTTCGCGCTTTTTATCACCTCTTGCGAACTGGCAATAAGCCTCCTCGTTTACTGGCTTTGCTGGCGGGGGATATTTTCCGGACGGACGCTCATCAAGCTTGATTATCCGTGGATTGCCCGCTTCGGGATACATTACGCGCTTGCCATGGACGGCGTAAGCCTGCTGCTCGTAACGCTCACCGCTCTTCTGTTTGCGCTTTGTGTCCTGGTATCCTGGAGACAGGTAAACGAGCGGGTCTCGCTCTTCCATGCCATGCTGCTCTTCCTGGAGACCGGCATAATGGGCGTGTTCCTCTCGGCCGACCTTTTTCTTTTCTATCTTTTCTGGGAGGCAATGCTCATCCCCATGTTCTTCCTGATAGGGGTCTTCGGGCACGGACGGCGCGTATATTCGGCGGTGAAGTTCTTCGTCTTCACCATCACGGGAAGCCTGCTCATGCTTCTCTCCATAATCGGCGTTTATATCATTCACGGCAGGGAGACCGGCGTATACAGCTTCATGCTGCGGGACCTTGCGCACACCCAGGTGTCTCCCGTGGTTTCAGGCGTCCTCTTCATAGGCTTCCTGCTCGGCTTTGCCGTGAAGGTGCCGCTTTTCCCGCTTCATACGTGGCTGCCGGACGCCCACACCGACGCCCCCACGGCAGGCAGCGTAATACTCGCCGGGGTTCTGCTCAAGACGGGCGCGTACGGGATTCTCCGCGTGGCGTTTCCGCTTTTCCCGCGGGCGGCGGCGGCCTTCCTGCCGCTCATATTCACAATCTCCGTGACAGGCATATTCTATGCCGCGTGGATCGCGTTTGCCCAGAAGGACATGAAGAGGCTCATAGCGTATTCGAGCGTCTCGCATCTGGCATACGTCGTGCTGGGGATAGCCGTCTGGAACGATGTGTCCATTGCAGGTTCGGTGCTTCAGATGGTGAACCACGGCATCACCACCGGCGCTCTTTTCATAATGGTCGGCATGATGGACGAGCGTATGCACACGCGCGATATTTCGGCATACGGGGGGTTGTGGTCGAAGGCTCCGGCGATGTCTGCATTCTTCCTGTTTTTTATTCTTTCGTCTCTCGGGCTTCCGGGGCTCAATAATTTCACCGGGGAGTTCCTAATCCTCACCGGGCTTTTCCGCGCGCACCCCTGGCTCTGCGCGGCGGGGTTTGCGGGCATGGTTACGACACTGATATACCTGCTGTCGCTTGCGCAGAAAATTCTTTTCGGACCGCCGAAGGAATACCGCGGGTTTACCGACCTTTCCGGGCGGGAGCTGGCGGTATTGATACCCCTGGCCTTTCTCGTGGTATTCATAGGGGTATACCCGTCGGCGCTCCTGCGGGTTCTTGACACGCCGGTCAGGGACATGGTCAGCGCGGTTTCCATAAATCCCGTCGGAGGGATAATGCCGTGACGCTTATGGATTTCCACATGCTCCTGCCGTATATACTGCTCTCAATGGGGGCATGTCTTTTGCTGCCGGCCGGGGCATTCATGCGAAGGCCGGACGCCAGGACGCTGAATATCATGGGGGCGGCAATCGCGCTTGCCGCCGGGATCTCGGCGATATGCATCCATCCTTCCCAAGCAGACATCGGTAACCTGCTTGCCTTCGACGCCTACGACAGGTTCTTTACAGCCGCCGCCTCCTTCATGGCCTGCGTCAGCCTGCTCTTCGCGTCCGGATATTCCGCGAGAAGGCCCATAGGCGGCGAGGAATTCCCTTCCCTTGCCCTGTTCGCGGCGTTCGGGATGTCGCTCCTGGCGTCTTCCACAAGCCTCCTTGGCGTGTTCCTGGGCCTGGAGAGCATGTCCCTTTCGCTCTACGTGATGCTTGCGGCCAACAAGTCCGACCCGCTCTCAGGGGAGTCCGGGCTCAAATACCTTGTCATCGGCGCGATCTCCACAGCGTTCTTCGCATACGGCCTCGCGCTTATTTATGTCGATTCGGGCACGCTTTCACTCGCGGGCTCGATTGCCGCGCTTTCGGGGGGGGCGGGGACGGCAAAAATCACCGGCTTGGGCCTCGCCGGATGGGCCCTGCTGATAGTGGGCCTGGGGTTCAAGACGTCTCTTTTCCCCTTCCATCTCTGGGCGCCGGACGTCTACCAGGGCGGCCCCGCGCCTGCGGTCGGGTTTCTCTCCACGGCATCGAAGGCCTCAGTATTCGCGGTCTTCCTTAAGTTTACCGGGGCCGTCGGCGCGCCGCGGGCAGAGCTGTCCCATGTCCTGTGGGTCATGGCCGCCCTGACGATGATATTCGGGAATATCGCCGCCCTTACGCAGAACAACATAAAACGGCTGCTGGCATATTCCTCGATTGCGCAGATGGGCTACGTGCTCGTTGCGCTGATTGCCGCGCCCGGAAGCGGCGAGGGCGCCGCCATATTCTACCTTGTGGCCTATTCCGCGATGGAGCTTTGCGCGTTCGGGGCGATTTCGGCGTTCTCCGGCAAAGACGGGGAGCTTGGCGATATACGCGAACTGCGCGGCGCGGGGTTCAAATATCCGGCAAGGAGCGCGGCTCTTTCCATTGCCCTGGTTTCGCTGGCCGGGCTTCCTCCTACAGCCGGGTTTATCGGCAAATTCGGGATATTTTATTCGGCGCTGAATTCCGGGTATGTCTGGCTGTCAATAATAGGCATACTGACCGCTATAGTCTCGGTGTATTATTACCTGCGCGTTGTGGTGTATCTATACATGCGCGGCGGGGAAGCGGAAAAGGCCGTCGCGTTCCCGGAGGCAGATTTCCCATCCGGACTCGCGCTTGCGGCCCTTTCCGTTATAGTCGTCTATCTTGGAATATTCCCGGGAAAACTTCTGAACCTTGTCGCCTCCCTGACGCGGCTAACGGTATAAATTCTTAAAACACTTTAAATCAAGTTTCCCCGATTGACTAAAAAGACATTCTCGTCTACAATTCAATAATCTATTCTTATAAAAAGCCTGTCGGAGGGGAAAACCATGAAAAAATTAGTTGCCGCTATGTTTGCATTTACCTGCTTGCTCCTGCCGTCAAAAGGAACTCTCGCCAACGTCACTCCGGAAACGGCGCAGGGGAATCAGCCATCTGCGGTCCTTGACCAGAAAAACCCGCAGATACATCACGTCATCGACGTCCAGGACAGGCATACCCGGGAACTAATGTCGATAAAGGGAGTTGTCGGCACGGCGGCTGGAGTAAACGACGCGGGCCGTCCGGCCGTAATCGTATATACGAGTGCAACACCAGAGCCGGGAAGCATACCGCAAAGCCTCGAAGGCGTCCCGGTGGATGTAAAGGCGACGGGCCCGTTTGAGATTGAAAAGACCGTGAAATCCACCAAGTTCAGCACTACGGCGATACTGCCCCTGCCCCTGCCTATCGGAGTATCCACCGGGAACGTGGGGCAGTGCGAATCGGGCACAATAAGCGCAAGGGTGAAAGACAGCGGCGGCAATTATTACGCGCTCAGCAATAACCACGTCTATGCGCTGGAAAACAGCGCGCCTGTCGGCAGTGAAATCACTCAACCGGGCCTTTACGACACGCAGTGCCAGCTTAACGGAAACAACGACATCGGGGCGCTTTCCAGGTTTGTAACTATAAACTTCTCCGGCGGGAACAACACGGTTGACGCGGCCATCGCGCTTACTTCCACATCCGAGCTCGGCAACTCGACCCCCCCGAACGGCTACGGAACTCCCGGCTCCACGACGGCGTCACCCGCCATCGGTATGGCCGTGCAGAAATACGGCAGGTCAACCCAACTCACCAAGGGCGCCGTTTCCGCTATCAACGCGAACGTAATTGTGGACTATGGAAGCGGCGAAAGCGCGACTTTCGTGAACCAGATAATCATCGGCACGAAAAAGCCGTTTATAAAAGCGGGCGATTCCGGCTCGCTTCTTGTTACGGACAATACGGCGGCAAACCCGGTGGGGCTTATCTTCGCCGGTAATTCTTCGGGCAACTATTCCATAGCGAACCCCATCGCGGACGTGCTAAGCGATCTGGGCGTGACTATCGATGGGAAATAGGATTATGTTTGCGGCAAGGGCGCTCGTTTTCGCATCGCTCGCGGTGTTTACCGCCGCATGTGCTTCCGGCGGGCAGTATACGGCGGATAAAGCGAAGGGGAGCATAGAGGAAGTAATTGCCAGGCACTCGCGGGATCTGATGGCTATTCCGGGAGTCGTCGGGACGGCGGAAGGGAAATGCGGCGGCAAGCCCTGCATAAAGGTGTATGTGAAGAAAAAGACTCCGGCGCTCGCGGCGAAAATACCTGAGCGGATAGAAGGATACCCGGTAGAGATAGAAGAGACCGGCAGGTTGAAAGCGCTTTAGCAAACGGCCCTGACTGGAATAAGATAAAGGCCCCCGGAAAACCGGGGGCCTTTTGTTGTCCCTGCAACTTTATTTGAATGTCTTCATTATATAATCGGCAATGGCCATGGCGTCCTTGTCCGAGACCGTTTTCTTTGTGAACCTGGTCATGCCGGGGCCGGGGTTGCGCATTTTTTCCACTATGCCGCCCGCCGTCTTTACGCCGTGCTCATACCTGTCTTTTTTCGAGAGCGTGAATTTCGGGTTTACAACATTGCCGCCGTTGACATGGCATATGGCGCAGTTCTTCTGGAAGAGCGCCTTCCCGTTCGGAGCCGCGGCCTGCGCCATGGAGGCTGCGAGAACAAGGCCAAGCGATATTACGATTATTTTCTTTCGCATCTGGTTCACCCCCTTGATTTTCGCCGTCAGACTAATGCTTTGGGATTTTAGTTTATCCGGCAATCCCGCACCTGTCAAACAGCCGCCAGTTTATCCCGAGACGCAAAACAAAAAAGCCCGTTTCCTTTCGAAAACGGGCGATGGAACCGATACGGCTATAATAGCTGACAAATACTTGAAAATATTTCCGCGCGGTTATGACTTCGTAGATCGCTTCCTTCCTTGCGGTCGGAACTACTGACCCGGTGCAGGAGCAGGAGCAGGTGCGGGAGCAGGAGCCGCCGTGGTCGCACCGCCCATTGCCGGGGCAGCCGGAGCAGCCGGAGCAGCCGGAGCGGGTGCGGGAGCAGGTGTAGTCTCTGCTGCCTTTTTGCCGCAGGCGGCCAGGGAAATAACGAGAGCGCCGGATGCCAACAGGACAATCAACTTCTTCATTTTCTTCGTCTCCTTTCATTAAGAGTCAAGTGTTAACCCACCGGGCCAGCCGGTTCCAAAGAGTTTAGTCAAACAGAATCCCTTTGTCAACTAAGAAATTTGAGTTTTCTAATTTATTTTTCTGATTTATTTCCTGCAAGTATAACACATATTTCCGTTTTGAAAAGCCGTTCTCCCCGGACAGGTCGAAAATCCTTGAATGAGGGCCTTTTCGTGCTATATAATAGCGCAGTTTTTCTTTTGAAAGGAGACAGGATGTCGATTGAGAAGATAGACGCGCTGGAAAACGGAGTTTCCCGGATAATCGAGACGGTAAAGACTCTTAGAGAGGAAAAGTCCCGCCTCCAGGAAGAACTTTCCCGGATGGGTGAATCCAGGCAGGCGCTGGAAGAGGAAGCGCAGAGGCTTCGGGCCGAAAAAGAGCAGGTGCGCGAGAGGCTGGAGCGGCTTCTTGAGTCTATAGAGGGCCTAACGGCGTAGCCATGAAGAGCGCAGAGGTGGAAATATTCGGGACACCATATACCGTCAAGGGGGAGGAAGACCCGGAATATGTGCAAAGCCTCGCCCGGTATGTGGACGAAAAGATGCGCGCGCTCCAGAAGAAAAGCCCTTCCACGGTCAGCGCGCAGAAAATTGCCGTGCTTGCCGCATTGAATATCACCGACGAGCTCTTCAAGCTCCGCAGAAGGCAGACGGAGGTGGAAAACATCATCCAGAAAAAGACCTCCGACCTTTTCGACATCCTCGAAGACGGCTGATTTTCAAATAACCTATTGATTTATCTAAGCTATTTCTATTCTGCCTCTATCCGGTCGATGTAGACGGTGTTATGCTTGGACAAGCCCGTCGTGCTGTCTATTACGGCCGACCCAAGCTCGAAGGCAAAATAAGCAATTCTGGACGTATCGACAGAGTTAGTTGATAGCATCTGTCAAGCAATTTTTATTTTTCATTGGGCATCCTGTTGCGGCTGATTTTTTCCTTGAATTTTTCAATCAAATAAAGTATTTTTATATTGGTCAATGTTCTATTTATCCCCTGCCCGGCGCGTGGTTACCGGGGGTTTTTTGACCAACGCTTAAAAATAGGGAGCCGGGTCATCTGGAGAGGGTGTGCATGCCCGTGAGGGAAGCCTTAACTCTCCATCTTGGCGCCCACCTGGTTTAACCAGGCTCAAAAAACACTACCCGACACGGCATGGGCGGGGGCCGATTTTGCAACAACAAGGGGGACGGGGGGACGGATTTACGGAGACGCGGCAGTAGTTGCGGAAGCCGTTTCTAATCGTTATCCGCACCACGCTTCAAAACATTTTCCGGCGGCCAATTTAGCGGAAATGGCCGCACAGGGACTTGGGCAGAAACAAAAGAACTTAGAGATTACAGGAACTTACATGACTTTTGGGCTTCTAATCGGTATCGCCTTCATCTGCACGGCAACGCTCCGGCCGACGCTGGAGTTCCCGGTGCAGGCGTATGCCGTTCATAACCTGGCCGAATGCAGCGCCCTGTTCTGCGCGGTCTCTCCGAATCACCACGGTCCACCGGGGAGTTATTCGCCGCCGCCGGGATGCTCTCGGATGCGCCAAAGGTCTTAATATCTCTCGGTTTTTTCTTCTCCTTTAGTCCCTTCTTTACAGGCGGGTTCCGGCTCCCGGGACAGGGGTGCGATATGCTTCTTCTCGCGCCCTTGCTGGCAAAAAGAGCCTCTTTTTGAACCCGATTTTCCCCCGTCTTATCCGCTTACGGGGCGCGTCGCCCCGAAAGGAAAATCCATGCCGGACCTCTTGTCTTCGCTGGGGGATCAGGGCGACTCTTGTCAGCCGGACAACAGGTCTTTGCCTGCCGACCGGCCCCTTGCCTGGCGCATGAGGCCAAGGGACTTAAACGAGTTCGTCGGGCAGGGACATATTGTCGGAGAGGGGAAGATGCTCCGCCGGATGATCGAGGCGGACAGCCTAAGCTCCGTAATCCTTTACGGCCCTCCCGGTTCCGGAAAAACCGCCCTGGCGCATGTAATAGCGGCCAGGACAAGGGCGGCGTTCGATTCCATAAACGCCGTTACCTCAGGCGTTGCGGACATCAGGCGGATTACCTCTCAGGCGGCGCAGGAGCTAAGGAGAAGCGGCAGAAAGACAATTCTCTTCATCGACGAGATCCACAGGTTCAACCGCGCGCAGCAGGACGCGCTCCTGCCGGACGTGGAAAAGGGCGTGGTTATATTGATAGGGGCATCTACGGCAAACCCGTTTTTTTCGATTATACCGGCGCTGTCCTCGCGCTCGCGGGTATTCGAGCTTAAACCGCTTTCGGACAATGACTTAAGCCTGCTTATCGACAGGGCGCTGTCCGACAGGGAGCGGGGCCTTGGCGGATACAATGTCCGGCTGGCGGATGATGCGCGGGAATTCATAATCTCCCGCTCCGAGGGGGACGCAAGGCGGGTCTTGAATGCGCTTGAAGTGGGGGTTTTAACCACAAAACCCGGCCCCGGCGGGTTTATAGATTTCGGTATGGGAGTCGCGGAGGAATCCATACAGAAAAAGGCGGTGGTATACGAGGAAGACGAGCATTACGACACGATCTCCGCATTTATAAAAAGCCTCCGCGGGAGCGACCCGGACGCCTCCATTTATTGGCTTGCCAAGATGATTTACGCGGGCGAAGACCCGCTTTTTATAGCCCGGCGGCTTGTCATATCCGCCTCGGAAGACGTGGGGAATGCCGACCCGAACGCGCTGTCCGTCGCCGTGGCGGCGCTTCATGCGCTTGAACATGTCGGGATGCCCGAGGGTCGAATCGCGCTGGCCCAGGCGGCTGTATACATAGCCTCGGCGCCGAAGTCCAACGCCTCATACATTGCGCTGGAAACCGCAATGGGCGACATACGGGACGGGAAGGTCTTGCCGGTTCCGGACCACCTCCGCGACGCAAGCTACAAGGGCGCCGGGAGGCTCGCACGAGGCAAGGGATACAAATACCCGCACGACTATCCGGGGCACTGGGTGGAGCAGGACTACCTCCCGGAGAAACGGGAATACTACAGGCCGTCAGACCAGGGCTTTGAGGTTGAGATAAGACAAAGGCTTGATTCGCGCAAAGGAAAAGACAGGGCTTCATAGACTTTATAAATTCCAAGGAGGAAACACAGCACCATGAACTTGATGAACATCGTCTGGGCAGTGGCAGCGGCCATAGCGGGCCTTGCAGTCGGTATGCTGACAAAGAGGGGCATGGCCGAATCCAAGATACGGGAAGCGGAAGAGGGCGCAAAAAGGATTCTTAAGGACGCCGAGCGGGACGCGGAGACGAAGAAGAAGGAGCTTCTGCTCGAAGCGAAAGACAAACTCTATCAGCAGCGCTCCGACTTCGAGAAGGAGATAAAGGACAGGCGCGCGGAGCTCAACACCCTCGAAAAGCGCATGATACAAAAAGAGGAATACCTCGACAAGAAGGCCGACTCCTTCGACAAGCGGGAGGGCGACCTTATAAGGAAGGAAAAAGAAGCGGCAAACCGCGAGCGCCTGGTGATAGAAAAAGAGAAGCGCTACGACGATGGCCTGGCGGAACAGGCGAAGAGCCTTGAGCGCATCGCGGGGATGAGCTCCGAGGAGGCAAAGAAGGAGCTCCTGGCCCGCATGGAAGAAGCGGCCATGCTCGAAGGCGCGAAGATGGTAAAACACATCGAGGACGAGGCCAAGGGCACTGCGGACAAAAAGTCCAGGGAGATTATGGCGCTCGCCATCCAGAGATACGCGAGCGATTACGTCGCGGAATCCACGACGTCTCTTGTGAACCTCCCCAACGACGAGATGAAGGGACGCATCATAGGCCGCGAAGGCAGGAACATCCGCGCGCTCGAAGCCGCTACGGGTATAGACCTCATCATAGACGACACTCCGCAGGCCGTAATCGTCTCAGGGTTCGACCCGGTCAGGCGCGAGATTGCCAGGATCTCCATAGAGCGTCTCATGGCCGACGGGCGCATACACCCCGGCAGGATAGAAGAGGTCGTGGACAAGGTAAGGAAGGAACTCGAAGACGCCATGCGCGAGGAGGGCGAGAAGGCGGCCTTCGACCTTGCGCTGCACGGCATACACCCGGAGATAATAAAACTCGTCGGGCGCCTGAAATATCGCACCAGCTACGGCCAGAACGTCCTTATGCACTCCCGCGAGGTCGCGTTCCTTTCCGGCGTGATGGCCTCGGAACTCGGCGTAGACACGAAGCTCGCAAAGCGCGCGGGGCTGCTGCACGACATCGGCAAGGCAGTTGACCACGAGATAGAGGGGACGCATTCGAGCATAGGATGCGACCTCGCGAAGAAATACGGCGAGAACCAGAAAGTCTTGAACGCAATAATGGCGCACCACGGGGACGAACCGTTTTCCTGCGTGGAGTCCGTCCTTGTCGCGGCGGCAGACGCGCTCTCCGCGGCGCGGCCCGGCGCGAGGCGCGAGACGCTTGAGACATATGTCAAGCGCCTTGAGAAGCTCGAAGAGGTGGCGACATCCTTCAGGGGCGTGGAAAAATGCTACGCCATCCAGGCGGGACGCGAGATCAGGGTAATCGTGAAGCCGGAGGACGTGGACGACATCTCTGCGGCGCAGATTTCACGCGAGATAGCCAAGAAGATAGAAGAGGAGATGGCCTATCCGGGACAGATAAAGGTCACCGTTATACGCGAGTCGCGCTACGTGGAATTCGCGAAGTAACGCGAAATGGAAATCCTCTTTATCAGCGACATAGTCGGCGAGCCGGGGCGCAGGGCCGTGGAGTCTTTTCTCCCGAAGGTGCGCGAAGATTACGGCTTACATGCGGTTATCGCCAACGGAGAGAACGCCGCCGGGGGCTTCGGCATAACGCCGAAGATAGCCGATGAACTTCTGAGGATGGACATCGACCTCCTCACCTCCGGCAACCACATCTGGGACAAAAAAGAGATATACGAATACATCGACAGGACGGACAAGCTGCTCCGGCCCGCGAACCTCCCGCTCGGCGCGCCCGGCACGGGGAGCGCGGTATTCACGGCCTCAGACGGGACGAAAGTCGGCGTAATCAACCTCATGGGCCGCATCTTCATGACGCCGTCCGACTGCCCGTTCCGGCGGGGAAAAGAAGAAATCGAGAAGCTTAAGAACCGGGGCGCGGAGGTCATTCTTATCGACTTCCATGCGGAGGCTACATCAGAGAAAGTCGCGCTGGCACGGCACCTCGACGGCCAGGTCGCGGCGATATTGGGGACGCACACGCACGTCCAGACCTCCGACGAAAAAGTGCTTCAGGGCGGCACGGCATACATCACGGACGTCGGCATGACCGGCCCGCACGACTCCGTAATCGGCGTAACGTCGGAGCTTGCAGTCGGAAGGTTCCTCACGGGGATGCCCGCGCGCTTCGATACGGCGAAAGGCCCCGGCACCTTCGAGGCGGTGATTGTCTCCGCCGACCCGGAGACCGGCAAGGCGACGGGGATAAAGAGACTGAGCCTGCGGGACTAAATTGCATCAAGAATGGCGGGGCGGGCATAAAAGCAGATTCTTCGCTGCGCTTGGTAATGACAGGTAAAAGAAAAACCTGGATTCCCGATTAAGACATATGGGAATAACGGGCAGGTTGAATTCCTATGCAGCTCGACTTAAACTTTCAGGCGCCGATTACAGTATCCGAACTTACCCGGCGGATACGGGAGAAGCTGGAATCCGATTTCTCCGACGTATGGATTACCGGCGAGATATCCGGGCTGAGGATTCCTTCCTCCGGGCATCTGTATTTTACGCTGAAGGACAAGAACGCGCAGATTAAAGTCGTCTTCTTCCGCTCCGGGAGCCGGTTCCTGAAATTCATCCCGAAGGACGGGCTTGAGGTGATCCTGCGCGGGAGGCTGACCGTCTACGACCCGCGCGGCGAATACCAGGTTGTCGCGGAATACATGGAGCCTAAAGGGATAGGCGCGCTCCAACTCGCATTTCTCCAATTAAAAGAGAAGCTGGAAAAAGAGGGACTTTTCGACCAGGCCCGGAAGCGCCCGCTCCCCGGCCATCCCAGGCGCGTCGGCGTGGTAACGTCGCCCTCCGGGGCGGCGATACGGGACATCCTGAACGTCCTCGGCAGGCGCGCGCCCGGGGTTAAGATATTAATCGCACCGGCTACTGTTCAGGGCAATCTGGCCCCGGCGGAGATTGCTTCCGCGATAGCCGAATTGAACAAAATAAGCGACCTGGACGTGCTTATCGTCGGGCGCGGAGGCGGATCAATCGAAGACCTCGCCGCATTCAATACCGAAATTGTAGCCCGCGCCATCGCCTTTTCGAGAATCCCCGTTATTTCAGCCGTGGGGCACGAGACGGACTTTACTATTGCCGATTTCGCCGCGGATTTGCGCGCCCCCACGCCTTCCGCCGCCGCGGAGATTGTCGCAAAAAACGAGGAGGACTTGATCGCAGTCCTTCGCAACCTGCGAAATCGCATGGAGTATGCCGTCTCCCAGCTTTTAAGGAATCTCCGGGCAATCGTATCTTCCGAGGAACGCGCCCTGATTAACCCGATGCGGCGTCTGCAAGACCATGCCCTCCGGCTTGACGAATTGTCCGGACGGCTGTCTTCCGCGCAGGCAAGGCTTATGCTTGCGGCAAGCAACAGGCTGGCTTCGCTCTCCCGCGCCCTGTCGCTTTTGGAGCCGCTCGCGCCCCTGAAGGCCGGTTTTGCTATCGCAAAGGGCCTGCCGGATGGCCGGATGATAAAATCGGCTGTCGAGGCTTTTGCGGCGGAGAGGCTTACGCTTCAATTTAACGATGGAGAAATCAAAGTCGAAGTGATAAAATAGTGTTTGCGCATTTGACGCGCGCTCCCACCTTATAATCCGGAAGGTAACTTAGTGAAAAAAATAATTTTCTCGACCTCGGTAATTGTTATATTGTTTCTATTTTTATCCTCTTGTTCCAAACCGGTCTCTCAACTAACGCGGCCTGCCAAGAAGGTTGGCCGGGACAAGATACAGGTTCAACCCCTTGAATACGAGGCTCAGGCAGTGCCCTACTGGCTTGCGAACGGGGCTTCCGGGCGCACTGTGGTTATCTTTTCCGCCACCGACGGGCTTATGCCTCTTAAGGCGCAGGCGCTGGATAAGCTGCACAAGCTTGCGGCGCAGAGGAACTTCCAGGCGATGGCCCAAGAAATCGCTCCGGACGGCCTGTTTGATTCCAAAAACACCGCCTGGCTCGCACAAGATCTCGGCGTGGCGAACAAAATCTATTGGGTGGTCCCGGTTTTCGGCGGGATATCCTATGGCGACCTTCGGGGATTCAAGGGCTACATGAAGGAGCGTTTTCCCGGCCAGGCGAAGGAGATAGACGCCATGACCATGAGCGGGGATGTAATCAAGGGAACGATAAACGGTGTCCCGCTAAGGATAGTTTCGCTTGAGCACATGCCGCACATAACAGGGCCGGCCCTCGTGGAAATCGATATTTCATACTTAAGCGCGCTGTATCAGGGCGAAACAAAAACCCGGATGTTGTCGTTCATATCCGGATTCTTCGCAACCCTGCGAAATTGCGGGCTTTCCTCCGACATGGTGTCCGTTAGCGCGTCCAACGCGGACGGCCTTGTGCCCCTGAAATTCAGGTTCCTTGTGACGTATTTAAGCCAGCTTTTTGCCGCCCCGGATATTATAAAAGGCGCTCCGCCGGCTCTCTGGAAGGAACGCGCCGAGGCCTGGAAGACGGAGCAGGTGTCATTCAAGGACGCCGTGCCGATTTACAAGGACATAATCCGGCATTACCCGAACGACGCCGCAAGCCTTTACGACCTCTCATATGCCTATTTCAAGACGGGCGATTTGGAGTCCTGCATGAAGGAGCTGGCGGCGGCGGCGAAGCTCGACCCGGTATACAGGCTCGGTTATTTCGATTACGCCTCCGCGCTCAGGAAGGGAGGCAGAAACGGCGAGGCGGAAAAGTTCGCGGCATTAGTTGGAAAATAAGTCCTTGATAGAGGATATGCGGACAAAAAACGGGCCGGTGAATATAAATCACCGGCCTTTTTCATTCCAATACCAACTCCCATCCTTGAATGGAAAGGTTTCATAACTCACCCCGGAACCCTCTTTTAACTTAAGAGAGGGGAGAAAGTTAGCAGGGGTGGACGCTGGAGGACGCCACCACTTTCGGCGCGGTGTACTTTATCTTCATGTCTTCCTCCTTTCTGGATTTGTCTGGTTAATTAATGTGTTTGTCACCCCCGTGAAAACGGGGGCCCAGCGACTTTTTAAAGCCACTGGGTTCCCGATTAAGACATTCGGGAATGACAGGCAATATCTGGCGGGGGCCTCCTCCTTAAGAGGCCCCCGTCCCTCCTTTATCGTCTCGGCGCGCCAAGGGTGTCGCGCCCTATTCAGCCCTCCTGTCCCGGATTACCACGGGGTCTTGTTGTTCCAGCCGCCGCCGGACTCCCATGTTTGATTCGTGCCATCCCACGACTGGATCTTCGTGCTGTGGCAGGCCATGTTCCTATACAGTGCGCCCATGCCAGCCGCCGCATTGGGGCTGTTCGCTGTTTGAGTTGCGTATGCCTGCGTAGTGTGTGCGCCGCCGGTAGCACCAGTCTTGGTCAGGTCGTCGTTATCGAGGCAGTTCGTCTTCATCAGCCTCGGCAGTCTGGCAACGTGCGGCGTGTGGCACTTAGCACACGGGAACTTGTGGTATGTTGACTGTACCCATCCTACCACACCCTCGCCATTGCCACCATGCGAGCCGTCACCCGGATTTACGCCCCAGCGATAGTAATGTGAATATCCCTGGTTCGTGCTATCTGCTGTTGTATCGGCCGCACCGGTGTAAATAGTGCCGCCCGAATTGGAAATCTGACCAGCGGGTCCATTATGCGGAGCTGTACTGGTATCAGTGCCGCGCGAAAGGTTGGCAAGGTTATGTATGTCACCCTGCGCTCGCGACGTCTGAGAGTTCTGCCAGCTTCCGCCGTTGTAGTCCACTTCCCTCCTAAAGAGATCGACGGTTATCGAGCCCATGCCTGAGACCGTCTCATGCGGTTTTGTGGTTATATGCTGCGCTCCAGTACCAATTGTTGAGGAAGTGACATTGTTAAGCGCTATGCCGCTGTTCCTGCTCCAGGCATGGCATTGGAGGCACAGGCCCGAGAAGTTCCCAGGAGTTGCATTCGGGTTCGCATCCGTCATGGTTATCGAGGAGATAGTATTGTAGTTTGAACCCCAGTAACCCTTTAGAGCGCTGGTTCCAAACGTATTCTCATCGATGAAGTAGCCATTCCAGCCCTTGAGGGATGAGATATTTTTGTATCCCGTGCCATACAGGTAGCTCGTTCCCATATTCGGGCCGCGGCCAAAGCCGTCGCCCTGGATGGCCACTGCGTTATAGCCGGGAACATATGAACCCGCCTTAAAGTCCGGGTTCGCTCTTGGCGCCGGCCCTCCAACGCCCCTGTTGCTGGTAGCCGTAGAAGTTCCACCTGTGATGTCGTCCCAGAGTCTACCCGGCATGGTTGATGGGTTGTAGCTGGAGACATCGTTGGCGTTGTTTATGCCCGCAAGCCTGGCCGTCGTTGCGCCATTCGGGCCGAGGTCTGTCGTGTAGCTGTTCCTCGGCGCGCGGTCTTCCTTGTAGGGCGAGTGCATCCAGGTGCCCTTCAGGGCCGGGATCATGTACTGCTTCGTGATGTAGGAGTAACCCACGATGAACGTCCAGGTGTCGTCCGTGGCGTACGTCTGGGTGCTCGGCAAGGTTACGGCAACACCGTTAATTTGCGTCGCCTGTGTGCCGGTGCTTACGTTGGTATCCGTCCAGGTCTTGCCGCCGTCGCCGGATACCTGATAGGTATTTGCGCCGGTGGCCTGAACTACGTAGATGCCCGTATTTGTGCCGGAATAGCTGCTGATCGATACCGACGGGATGCTCGTTGCGTTGGACATTGCGAGCGTCCTTACCGGCCTGCTGTACGAGCCGGTTGTCCAGTCCGTCGATACGCCGTGCGGGTCGTGGCAGGCGGTGCAGTTGCCGTACCCCTGCGAGTTCACCAGTGCGCGGCCAAGGTTCTTCTCGCTGCCCATGTTCGTCATGCCTTCCTGGAGGTAGCCCAGCGAGTTGCCGAAGTGGCCGCCTTGGAACGGCGCGTCCTTATAGGCGAAGCTGCCGCGCCAGACGTCGTTCGTAGACCAGCGCGTGGTGGACCAGTTCGTCCAGACCTTCGTGTTGCCGACGCGGTCGTAGTAGCTGCCTGCGATGGTCATGCCGCGCTTCAGGCCGAAGGAGGAGTAGTTCTTCGCGATGGCCGGGTTGTCGCCGTTATGGCAACTGAAGCAGAGGTCGGACGACGCGGAGTACATGTTCTTCGTCGACGACGAGCCGCCCTCAGTCGGGGTGAACCTTGTCGGCCTCCACCTGAGCTTGCCGCCCGCAGTTGAGTAGCTGTTGAGTATGCCGCCCTCGGGGTTCTTGCTCTTGTAGGACGTGCCGCCTGAGACATTGGACGCGTGCGCGTTGTGGCAGTCGAGGCAGGCGACGGCCTTCGTGGATGAGTATGTGAAGAATGTGGCTATGCTCATCACGGACTTGTTCTTGCCGGGGTTGCCGTGCGGGCTGTACGCCTTCGTTACGACATCCGCCGGGACGACATTATACAGCGTGGAGTTGAACTTGCCCCAAGGCGTCGTGGAGATGTTGTTGTACTTGCTCGCGATGGAGTTGTTGTCCCACGCGTACGTGTTCGGATTCAGTCCGTCGCTGAACGGCGTCGCCGTGTCGTTAGCATCGTTATGGCAGCCGAGGCAGAACGGAGTGAGCTTGGTGGTGTCGAAGTACGGATTTGACGTCGGCATCGTGCTTATGACGTTGAACGAACCCGTGCCGAACTGACCGGTCCAAACCTTCAGGAATACCGGTGCCCCGTGTCTAAAGGTATGATACGTCGAGTTCATCGAGCCGTCCGCGTAATTGCCTTCCGCATGGCACGCGGCGCAGTCGAATTTCGTGGGCGTGCCGACTACGTGGTGCGACGATGAGTTCTCAAACTCGATCATAACGTTGCGGCGGCCTGCCACTGTCGGGGACCCGCCCGTCGTGTGACACTGTGTGCAGTCCCCGCCCGCGCCCTTGAAGCCGCTTGAGTGCGAGTGGCACTGCGTGCATACGCCTTGCATGCTATCACCCGACGCCGGGCCATACATGGCCCTGTTATAGTGGGCCGGGAATTTAGTGCCGCCGGTCGTCGATATGCCCCTGGTGTGACATATCTGGCAGAGACCGTTGTAGCTCGGCGTCGCAAAACTCGTCATGGTGAGGTATGACTTCGCCACGGCGTCCGCCGGGAAGTTCAGCGCCTTGCGATACGGCGCATAGGCGGTGGAGGGCTGGCCGAAGACATTGCTGCCCGCGGTGTAGTTCACGTAGCTCTGCATCATGTATGCGTTGTATCTGCCGTTCGGGCCCATGTCGCCGTGCGGGTCGTGACAGTCCACGCACTTAGGCGTGAAGAGCCATGTCGGGTTAACGCCGCCGCTATAGACGGTGGAGGCATTGTGGAAGTTATGCACCTCTATGCCCGAATTGTGGCAATAGAGACAGATAGTGTCAGGCTGAGACGGTTCCTGCGTAGCGGAGGATATGAGCCTGAACGGATCCTTTGCATCGTTATGAGCAACCGACTCGGTATGGCAGTTTGTGCATTGCAGGTTCGCGCCGGTATTGCCGGAATACGCATACGTGCCCGTCTTGCCGTGGCCGACGGACGTGTACTGGAGCATACTGATGGTGGCCTCTATGCCGTTATTAAAGTTGAAGTTATCGACCTCTGTGTTGGAGTTCACGCCGTGGCACGCCTGGCAATTGCCGTGGCCGCCCCAGCGAAGCGTGCCGGAGTTGGGGCCGTGACAGGGAACGTTCGAGCAGGTCTTCGTAATCGGGTCCCAAGTGGCACCGCCAGTTTGTATGTCAGAACGGAATTTGACGACAACCGTGCCGGTGATGTGCTGTGTTTGCGACGTGATGGTGGCAAATCCGTTGACGGTATGGACTGAGGCCACTCCGGAATGGCAGTTAGCGCAGTCGGACGCGGCGCTGACATGGCCGGGTTCGCCGTGTCCGTTGAAGAACGCCCTGCCGACCGTCGAATTGTTCGCATAGTCCGGCTCGCCGAACTTGCTCGTTCCGTTGGAGCCGTGGCAGGACTTGCAGTTGTAGGTTACGGTCCTGGTCCAGCTCGAGGTCACGTGGAATACCGGTGTGTGGGTGGGATCCGTCGTGCTCACCGGCTGGCCGGAGCTATGGCAGAAAACGCCGCTACAGGTCTTGGTCGTGCTGTCGTAAACGCCGCTTATGCCGTTAAAGCCATTTATATGCACGTCCTTGACGCCGTTTACGTGTTTCTTGTTGGCGTAGATAATCTGGTCGTTCGAATCGACCGTCTCGGAATGGCACTGGTAGCAGTCGAACTGGGCGATACTCGAATTGACGTGCGCCTTGTGTTGGCCGGTGGACATAACCGCAAACGGGGCCTTGTAGTTGTGGCAGCTGGCGCAGTTCGTGACGGTTACGCCCCACTGGGGAGTAACGTTCGGCGGACCGCCGTTGCCGTTGCTGTGGCAGTAGACGTTGCTGCATAGATTGGTGCTGGAGTTGAAAGGCCCGGTCCAGTTTGTATATGTAGAACTGGGCGAGGTGATATGGACGTCCCTCACGCCGTTGACGTGCAGGGCGGTGTTGCTGATGGAATTGCTCGACGAGACTGTTTCGTTATGGCACTGTGCGCAAGGGAACTGATATCTGTCATTTGCCGCATGCATCGCGTGCGAGCTGGACAGGTGATTCGTCGTTGACGACGTCATGTTTGCAACAGTATCTGCCTGTCCGTGGCAGCTCGTGCAGCTTATTGTGTTGTTTCCCCATTTTGGAGTCGCGTAGACCACCTTCGCCCCGGTCTCCCCGGTCTGGCCGTTAGAATGGCAGTAGAGGTTCGTGCAGGTTGCGTCGCTCCACTCGAACCCTCTGCTATCAGTCTGAGAGCTGGTGCCATTCGCATACGTGCCGCCGAGCGTAACCGGGGACGATATGTCGCTGAACGGCCCTACAAAGGCCGCAGATGACGAGGTTGCCGGGCCTTGTGCATGCGTGGATTTCGGATGGCACTTAAAGCAGCCGAAATCGTAGTTTAGGGTGCCGTTGGAATTATCCGCATAGCCTATGTATCCCTGGTTGTGCATACCGTGCGAACCTGCTGTTGGCGGAGCATCGTGACAGGCCGTGCAGGTTATGCCTGTGGTGCCCCACTGGGGCGAGTTGCTCTGGCCATGGCAGTATGTGGCGGTGCATTCGTATGTGGTGTTGGCGTTCTCGGTGCCGCCGGCCCAGAGCGACGACCTGTTTCTGAGCCCCATATAGTAGCCGCCCTTTATGCCGCCGTTGATATGGCTGGAAGTATATATATGCATCGTGTTGTCGAAGTGGCCTACCGTCCAGCGCGGTGACGTAACATTAGTCATGGTCTTGTAGTTGAAGTGGCAGACAGCGCAGGCGCTCCTCGTCGCCTTGCCCTCATGTTCAGGAATCTGGTGGCTGCCCTCATTGGGCGGCAGCGAGTGGCAGTCCGTGCAGCTTGTTATCTCGGACTGGCAGACGGCAGTGGGTGTATAGGGGCCAATGACCAGCGGGTTTGTGATCCCCGTATCCGTAGTTACACCATATGTAGAGTTAGTGTACGTAATCTGGAAATAATACGGAGTGCCGGTCGTAAGTCCGGTAATAATGCTGGACCTTGGGGACGAGCCTCCAACCGGCGAGCCGGGCGCGGTGTTAGGAAACGAAGTTGGGCTTGTCCCATAGGCTATTGCCGTGGTGCTGTCCGACGCATCGCCGGAAAAATTGGAGAATACGGTTATCTGCGTGCTGGAATTCACGACCGCCGTGGCCGTGCCCATTTTGGTCGGGCCGGCTGTCATTACGGGGCTTGATGTAACCGTGCCAGAACCGTAAATGCTTTCGTCGGTGAAGACCGCCTGTATGTCGTAGAGCGTGTTAGGCGAAAGGCCGGTTATGGTAGCCGTATAAGAGTTCGCGCCCCTTGTGCCGGCTACGCTGTACCATGTGCCCGACGGATCGGTTCTATACTGGAATGCGACGGTAGCATTGCTGTCCGTATCGCCCTGGAACCCTACAGACACGGGTATGGTGGTATCCGTTGCGGCGCCGGTTGCAATTGCGCCGGGCGTGATGCCGTAATAGGTTGTCGTAAAGGTAGTCGACAGCGTTGAGGGCTGCGTTACGCCGTCAACACCCGTATAGTGCGCAAACACGGTGTAACTGGTATTCCGCTGTAGGCCGGTGATAGTTGTAGTATATGACTTCAACGTGTAGTTGACCGCAGCCGGGTGTACCACTGTGCCGCCGGAAGACGTTATCGTGCATGTGTTGTTATTATTCGAACCGCCGGAGTATGTCGTATCAATGCCAATGAACGTGTCCCCGATTGTGGGCGCCGTTAACGACACAGGCGTTGTGACGGCAGTGTTGACGGTGGTGGTTACGTTAACAGGAGTCGGCTGTGAGCCGTCGATGCTGCTGTCCGTGAAGCTTGCCGATACCGTATATTGAGTGCCCTGGGCTAACCCCGTTACTGAATACGTATACGATTTGGGGTTGGAGGTCGTATCGTGTGCTGTCTGGGTTATCGTGCCTCCTGATGGTGAGACGGTAAGAGCGCAGGTGTTGTTGTTGTCCGTGTCGCCGGTATATGTTACCGTCACGTCAAAGGACGTGTTGGCTATCGAACTCGGCGTTATCGTTCCCGGCGTGGTGCCGGTATAGGTCGTGGTTACGGGGTTTGAAGAATATGTAACCGTGCCTGAACCGTAAATGGCTTCGTCGGTAAATACCGCCTGTACGTAGTAAGGCGTGCCAGGCGAAAGGCCGGTTATGGTCGCCGTATAAGAGTTCGTGCCCCTTGTGCCGGTTACGCTGCTCCACGGGCCCGACGGGTTGGTACTATACTGGAATGAGACGCCCGCGTTGCTGTCCGTATCGCCCTGGAACCCGACAGATACGGGTATGGTGGTATCCGTTACGGCGCCGATTGTGATTGTGCCGGGCGTGATGCCGGTATATGTGGTCGTCGCGCTCGCCGAAATCGGGTTCGTCGCGCCGGGCTCGATTGTGGTGCTGCCGAAGGTCGCGGTTAAGGTATACGCCGTGCCCGGGGCTAAGCCCGTGACCGAATACGTATACGATTTTGGGCTGGAGGTCGTATTGTGTCCTGTTTGGGTTATCGTGCCTCCCGCGGGCGAGGTTGTAAGAGCGCAGGTATTGGTATTGCCGCTGTCGCCGTTATACGTTACCGTCGCGGTAAGGGATGTATCGGCTACCGAACTCGGCGTTACAGTTCCCGGCGTGGTCCCGGTATATGTGGTCGTCGCGCTCGCCGAAATCGGGTTCGTCGCGCCGGGCTCGATTGTGGTATTGCCAAAGGTCGCGGTTAGCGTATATGCCGTGCCGGGGGTTAACCCTGTTACCGAATACGTATACGTCTTGGGACTAGAGGTCGTATTTTGTGCTGTCGGGGTTACCGTGCCTCCTGCGGGCGAGGTTGTAAGAGCGCAGGTATTGGTATTGCCGCTGTCGCCGTTATACGTTACCGTCGCGGTAAGGGATGTATCGGCTACCGAACTCGCCGTTACGGTTCCCGGCGTGGTCCCGGTATAGGTGGTGCTGACACTGCTGGCAGTAGTGGCCGGGCTTCCGGTTACGCTGGTATTGGAATCTGTATATACGGCCTCGAAATCATAGGCCGTGCCGGGCGTGAGGCCTGTCGCGGTTTCAGTCCATTGCCCGGTGGTCTCGGTAAGATTTGTGCCAGTTATCGCAGTATATGTACCCGCACCAGCCGGGGAAACGTAAAACGTGCATTGGTTTCCCTGGTCTCCGGTAAATGTCGAGGTTAGCGGCACGGTGGTATCCGTCGGAGTGCCCGCGGTTATTCCGGTAACGTTAACGGGCGTGTAGGTTGAACCCGCCGCGACCATTACGGCCATGTTGCTGACGGCGTTCACGGGTGACGTATAGCTGCTTGTGCTACAACTTGTATTTGATGTGCTCTCCACAACGGCGCTTGTGCCTCCGCCGTATGTCGCCGTAATCGGGCTTGCGGTGGTTGCCGTATAGGTATTCGGTGCGGTGGCCTGGAACGTTATATTATTAAGAACGGAGGCATTGAAATTGCCCATCGCCGCCGTCGCGTTCTGCGTGATCGTGATTATCTCGTTGCCGCTTCCGTCCGTGGTAACGACCGGCGTGTTGAATATCGACGGCACGGTGATGTTTGTCGGCGTGCCCCAGCCTGAAGGCAGGGTTATAACAACCTGCACGGTACCGCAGCCGCCGTAGATATACCTGGTGTAGGTGCCATTATTACCCAAGGACCAGAGCTGATAGTCAAAATTAACGGTGGCGCCTCCCGCGTAGGGAGTGCCGCCATTAGTGAGGACGTATAACGGGCTGGCGCTGTTGTCCGCCGTGGACGCAGCAAAATAACCATTAACGGTGGTTGGAGCTTTGCCAGCGCCCTCCACCGTCGCGTTGGTTACTCCGGTGCTGCTGTAAGTGTTTGACTTGCTGTCGGTCACGGTGGCGGAGAGAGTCACCGCCGTCCATGAACCGGGCGCGCTGCTGCTGCCATACACGGTACAATAGAACACATACTCGCCTTGTGCGCCCACGCTCTGGGTACCGGTCCAGCGTATATCGCTCCCGCTTGCAATCGACCAGGTGCCGCCGGACGATGCCGGGGTTGTAACGGTGCTCCAGTAGCCCGTGGTGTCGCTGTCAGTTATATCCACCTGCGAAACCGTTATGCTGGTGTTGCTGGGGTTGTAGAAAATAACCGCATACTTCTGTGCGTTATTAGAACCTGTCGATTGCCCAAAATTGCCCGGGCTTGACAGCCAGACCGTCGCCGCGGAACTGCTCCCGGCCAGGGCCGCGTAAGGCGCCAGCAGTCCAAGGAAGAGCATCACCGCTATAAGCCCGAAATACCTGCCAGCTTTCGATGTCTTAATCATCTTAATCCTCCGATTACTTAAAAATTTAAAAATCTTCAAGATTATTCCGTGTCAGTTGTTTTTAATTTCAAGAACTTGGGGATTGGCCGGGACTCTCCGGCCCGACCCCAAACCCTCGATGTTTATCTGTCCCCCGCACAGGGACCCCGGAAAATCCAAGGCCCCTCGCGCGGGTAACTGGTTAATTCAATGTCCCTCTTATGCGTCCTTCACGTTGAAGCGCGCCCTCGCCTCCATGCCCACGTTTAGTGCGCCGGCGAGCAGTCCCAGTTCTTCGACGTGCCGTAATGGCACCGTACGTTGGAACAGGTTCTGTTCGCTTTATTGTAGACGGACGAATTGTTCTTGAACCACCACTTCGGCTCGACGTTTACGGTTACGTTCTGCCGGAGGACGACGGTTGTAGTCTTGTGGTGGTTCGCCGGGTTGTCCACGCCGCCGCGATAGTGGCACGTGCGGCACGAGTAGCCGAGCTTCTCGACGTGCATATAGTGCGCGCCGCCGCCGCCGGTATAGTCCTCGAATGCGCTGTATGTGGACGGGGTCGTCCAGTCTCTGTAACCGGGCGCGCCGGAGCCTGCCTCAACGCCGTTCTTCGTGCCGTGGCAGGAGTTGCACGCCTGTCCGGACCATTGGGCCTTGGCTGTCGGGCTGATGGCGCTGTGGCAGTATATGTTGGTGCAGGACGCCACCGTCCCGGTAAAGCTGGCCGGGTTGATGCCGTCGCGCCCTATGCCGCTGTTACGCCTGAACACCACCCTCGCGTTCTGGGATTTCACCGGCAGGGAGATAAGGCCGCTTCCGTTCTGGCCGTACGTGGAGTGGTTCTTGAACCCGCGCACCGCCGTTACGTTCGGCAGCTTGTGGCAGTCGGAACAGTATATGTTTCTGTCCTGGTTCGGGAAGTTGGTGGAGTTCAGTTTGTATACAAACATGTGTGCGAGGTGGTGCGCATCGGCGTTTTTGCTCGCGGCGGTGGTATATGTGCCGAATACTCCGCTCGTCGTATTGGAGAACGTTGCCTGCTGGCTTGGCACGCTGTGGCAGGCATTGCACCTGAGGGTTGTGTCGGACCACTTCGGCGCGCTGTAGCCGCCGAAAACAATTTTATCGCCCGGCTTATAGTAAACGGTCATGTTGGCGAACCCGACCGGGTTCGCGGAATTGTTATGGCAGGCGCTGGTGCAGGTGCCGGAATCGTGAGAATATCCTTTGGTATATCCGACGTCAATGACGGTAACATTTTGAAAAACGTCGGTCGGGTTCATATCCGCCCTGCCCTGGAAGGTGCTGGCTTTCGCATGTGTCAGGTTGACGTCGGCGCTGTTGTCCGGGTGGCAGTTATTGCACGTTACGGTCTGGGTATTGTCGCCGACATTTATAATCGAGCTGAAATGCCCGAACGAGGAGACCGTGCCGAAGGCGCGGCGGTGCAGACCGAACTCGAGCATCTGGGTGTAGTTTCCCGGAAGGCCGCTTCTGTAGTGGCACGAGTTGCAGGTCAGATGGCTCGTATATGTCCAGAAGGCGTCGTTCCGGTTGCTGTGGCATGCGTTGGTGCAGTTTTTCGTGGCTCTGTTATAGCTAAGTCCGGGCGCGGCGCCGTCAGACGAATTTATGTTTACGGTTCTGTTCAGCGTATTTATGTGTGTCGCCGTCGGCGCGGCAGTTGGAGGCACCGTATGGCACCGCCCGCACGACGTGGTGTTATAGTTGGGGCTTGTCCCGACACTGGTGACATGCTCGAAATGCCGTGCCGTTGTATCTTTTATATTGCCGTTGTCCGAGCTTTGCGGCGGAATGCTGTGGCACTGACCGCATAAAATGGCTTTTGCATACGCCGGCGTCGGCCCTGAGAGGCCGCCGAAGAGAACAAGCCCCAGGAGGAGGGCAATCAAGCCTGCCGGCAGCCCCCACCTTTTATCCGTCGCCCTATTGAGGTTTCCCATTTTATTCCTCCTTAAAGTAGAAAACTGAAATCTTCTATGATTGCTTTTTTATTCTGTGCTCCTGGCAGAGCCTGCAAGGGGCATTGGTTTTTCCGAGTCCCTTCCCGCTTGCCCCATTGCCTGTCCTGCTACGAACACAGCCCCTGGGATCCCCGAATGAACGGGGATCCCAGGTCAAATTTATCTTACCACCACACCGGGGTGGTGTTGCCGCTGTGGCAGTATACGTTGGAACAGGTCGCGTTGTCGGTCGAACCCGCGCCGACGCCGCCCGTGCCGATGTTGCTGCCGTTGATGTTATACGTAAAGTATCCGCTGCTGGTAGTGTACGCAAAGCCCGGCGCGGAACTCAGGTGCGCGAAGATATTTCTGTGCGACTGTATGTTCCTGTGGCAAAGTCCGCACGCCTTGGTATCGTGGGTTACGCCGCTGAATACCCTGAAGGGCGTGGACGTGTAGTTGTAGTAGGTATTGTAGTAGCTCGCCGGCCTCAGGTGCGTCGTGGTGCTGCCGTTAAACCTGATAGTATGGCCGTTGCCGGTGCTTGTCCAGTCCTTATACCCGGCGGTCGCGCCCGGATACTCGTGGCAGGTCGCGCAACCGGTGTTGACCCTGGTCGTCCAATCCGGGGTTTGCTGCGAGCCGTGGCAACCGGCGCCCGTGTTGATGCAGGTATTGGTCGCAGGATCAAAACTCATGGTGGGACGGAGCGTACTCGCCACCTTCGCATTATATCCTTGCGGCGGAAGGCTTCTCGCGTGTCCGGGGTTGAGTTTGGCGGTTTCGCCGTCCGTCGTGTGATCCGGGTGGCAATTGTAGCAGGCGAACTGGTAACCTGCCTTGAAGTGCCAGTTATGCCCTGAGTCGAGGGCGTTTATGCCGGTATTGTTGGCGTCGAGCGGGACTGCCGCGTAATAATGGCACATGTCGCAATTTACAGCCCCGTTCCAGGGGATGTTGCTGAGCCTCGGATGGCAGGCGGAGGCGCAGGTGGTGTTCACGCCGTTCTTGGCGGCGCCAGTTATCTCCTCCTGGAGGACGACGTTGTCGCTTACGACATTTGTGCCGTCCGAAGCATGTGGATATGCCTTTGCGGAACCGTTGTCCGCCTTGCCGTTTTTCCACTGGTCGTTCCTGTTGTCCGGGTGGCAGTTCACGCATCCGGCGTTTCCGGTGCTGCTCATAAGAGACGGCCTCGAACCGCTATAAACCGGAGTTGTGCAGTTTGACAACAGGTGGTTGCTATGGTTGCCGGAAAGCGTGCCGGAGAACGTGAGCGAGGTAACGTCCGGGAAGGCCGCATGGCAGCTGTTGCAGGTAAGCTTTACGGACGCGGAGGTGTAGTTGCCCCACGGCGCCATGTTGACGCTGCTCGTGCCCTTGTGACAGGCTGTTGTGCAGTATGCCTTCCCGTTTATGGCCGTTATGTCCAGGCCGTTGGGAGTATATCCCGTGGTGCCGCTGAATATCTGAACCCGGGAACTGATTTTGAGGTTACTGCTGGTATTGGTATAAGTCATGCCGGAGAAGTTGACATAGCCGCTTTCATGGTGGTTGTTGTTATGGCAGAGCCTGCAATCGCCTCTTGTAGAGGAAAAACTGCCGGTGCTCGAATCCCACGAACGTCCATAGGAGGCCGAGGAATAGTTCATGTGCACGCCGTGCAAACCCCGGCCTAAGCCGACGGCGATGTTGTCGGCCTGCGGCGTGTTCTCGTTTTCATATTGCGCCACGCCGGGCATGGTTGTTGAAATGGATGACAGCGTGATACCTGCGGCGCTCTTGTTCGTGTAGATGCCGTGGCATTGCCCGCAGCCTATTGTCGATGCGGAGGCCGGTGTTGGCGCGCCCGTGGCCACCATGACGGCTATTATAAGGATGAGAGCCAGGCCTGTCGGCAACCCCCACCTTTTGTTCTTGGACTCGCTGGCGTATCGCATTTTGCCTCCTAAATTTAATTTCATAAAAGTTAAAAAAACTCGTTTTTGCGGTTTTTCGTTTCTGTATTCCTTAGAGGATGCGCAAAAGCCGGGCTTTTTATTAGCCCCTTGCTCGCTGTTCCCTTGCGCGCCCTGCGAGAAATACAGCCGTTTTTCAAAAACTAACCGTTCGCGTTTCTTATATACAACCCGCTCGGCACGATAACGAGGGTGTTCTTCATGCCCTCGATCACCCTGGCTTCGTAGAAATACCTGTAGTCCTGGGATGCCCCTTTGGGAACAACCTGCCCTCTGAACATGAAATTCCTGAGCGCGGTCCTCCTGACGGTGACATATCCCTTGACATAATATGCCGTCCTCTGCCCCGGCTTGTTTTTGCCTGCGTTGTCGTATGATATTTTTATAATCCTGTTGGACAAAGGCCTGTCCTTTATCGTAAGCACCGACCCCAGCGTTTTAAAAACCACGCTGTCGGCCTTCTGCTCGCTTGAGGAGCAACCGGCCAGAAGCATTATTACACCAATGGACAGAACCAATAAAGCAATTTTCCACATAGCATCCATCTCTTCTTAATTTTTACTGCCTTTAATCTCGCTTGCTCATCTGTATTCCTTAAAGGATGCGCAAAGGTTGAAGTCTCTGAATTCCCTCTGCCGCGGGAATAACGAACTGCTTCTTTATGCCCGCTTGCCCATTTGCGCGTCCTATGAGAGATACAGCCGTCCGGGCCCCCTGCGGGGGGCCCGGACGACAAGTCAGTTTTAGTACCAGTTCGGCGTAGTCCTGTTGAAGTGGCACTTCGCGTTCGAGCACTGTGCCGACGAACCGAACGTATGGTTGACCAGCGTGAAGCCTGAGGCGGCCTTCGCCTGGATACGCGTATCGGACCCGCTGTACGGATTCACCATGCTATACGTTAAGAAGGCGTTATCCGCACCATGGCCCAAACCGTGGGTAGCACCGTAGTGGCACTTACCGCACTTCGTAACGTCGTTCGTCACGCCCGCGAACGTGTCGGTCGCGTAGTTATACGACCAGGACGCGCTCAGGTGTTTGAGTGCGCCAGCCGTGTTGCCGCCGGCGGCCTGGATGGTCACAGTGCTGGCCTCGTTGAACGGAGCCTCGACGGAGTGGCCGTTGGTGCTCGCCCAGGTGCCCGCGCCGCCCGGAGCCACGCTCGGATACTCGTGGCAGAGGTTGCAACCGAGGGCCGCCTGCGTGCCGTTCGTAACTATGCTGTCCCAACGCGGCGAACGGGTGGTGTGGCAGCTGTTCTGACAGGTAACGCCGGTGGTCGGGCCGGTCGGCGTAGCCGTTGTAGTATTGCCGTAGATGAACTTCGGATTCATGGACGGATCGAGACCGGCGGAGCCGTTCGCTACCGGTATCTCGTACAGGTTCGGCGTAGTGCTGCCGGTGGCGGCGCCCACGATGTTCACGTGCAGAGGAATGGCGGTAAGACCGCTCGTGTTGCTCTTATTGGCGTTATGGCAACCGCCGGTGGTTATACCATACCCGTTGGAAACCGCGCCGGCAGAGCAGGCCGGGCTGCCGTGGTTCCCTGACGCCGACAGGTTCAGGAAGTGCAGCGTGTGAGCGTAGGACAGCGACCTTCCGGCGGCCTCGTTCGCAGATGCGCTGAACTGATGGTTGTGGCAGAGGTCGCAGCCGCCGCCCGTGGCAAACTTGCCGTTCCAGCCCGGGTTCGACGTCTCGTAGAGCGAGCCGGCGAGCGGGTTGGTATGACATGCGCTCGAACAGGTCGCGCCTAAGTCGTTGCCGGTCGTATTGGCAAGAGTTACACTGGCCATACCACCAATCTGGTTGTTTTTGACGGCGTTTGCAGTTACGACGTTGGTGCCGTCCACAGCGTGCGGATAGGCCTTGCCCTGGTTCGTGTTAAGACCGCCGGGACCCCAGTCCAGCTTAGTCTTGCCCTCTGTCGGCAGTCCCGTGACCGCATCAATGGGCGCCGGGTGGCAGAACAAACAGGCCTTGTCTGTGTTGCCGCCCGCGGCGGAGGCCCTGTCATACAAAATGCCGGAGTTGTTTCCAAGCACAATCTTGACGCCGCCGGCTGTCCAGTCGTCAGCCGTGCTGTATGAGTTCAAGTGTATCTTGTGCCCATAGTTGAGCGGAGCCGACAGGCTGTAACCCGTGACCTGGGCATTGGCGTTGGTGGCGCCGTTGTTACTGGCGTCGCCGTGGCAGCTGGAGCAGGAAAGGACAATGCTGGCCGAGGTGTAGTTGCCCCACGGAGCCGGGTTGGACACGCTTGTGCCCTTGTGGCAGGCCTTGGTGCAGTAACCGGATACGCCGTTGGCGTTCGTCGTGATACCCATCGAGGCGACGTTGCCCTTGTCGCTGGTGCCGCCCGCGATTGAGGAGAACCTCATGTAGCCCTTCGTCGCCGGCCAGCCAAAGTTATTGTATTTTTCGTATTGGTTGTTGGGCGCGCTCCCTATGACCGATGTGGTTGACCACTGCAGGAACCCGCTCTCGTGGTTCGGATGGTCTGCCGCGTGGCATTCCTCGCAGACGCCGCGCTGGCCGTATGTGCCTGCATACGGACCGGTAACGGTATTTGTCTGCGGTTTCGGAACCCAGCTGCCGCTGGAATAAGTCCCGTACAAGCCCGTCGGGAAGCTGATCGAGGAGTAGTTCATGTGGATGCCGTGCAGTCCACGGTAGTTGTCCGACTGCGGCAGGAGTTCGTTCTCATACGGAGCCGCCTGGCCGGTATTTCTCAAGTCGTGGGACACGCTGCCGCCGCGAGTGCTTACGCCGGCGGTGGAGTTGTTGACGAACACGCCATGACACTGACCGCAACCGATAGTCGATGCGGATGCCATGCCCGCCACGCCAAGTATCAGACCCATGGCGGCGACGGCTGTTAATAAAACCCTTAACCTACTCATATAACCCTCCACGTTAAAAAGACTGCAAAATGGCATGCAACCGTAAAATTCCCCACCCTGTTTTTCATCACTCCTTCCCTTAATTAAGCGTTTTTTGTTTATCCGTTAATACCAGTTCGGTGTTGTCCTGTTAAAGTGGCACCTTACGTTCGAGCACTGCGCCGACGAGCCGAACGTGTGGTTGACCAGCGTGAAGCCCGTGGCCCCCGTCTCCTGGACGCTCGCGTCAGGCCCGGTGTACGGCTTAACCAGGCTGTACTGCTTGAAGGCTACCGACCCGTTATAGCCATGGGTGGCGCGGTAGTGGCACTTGCCGCACTTGTTCGGGTCTTTCGTGACGCTGGAGTAGTAGTCCAGGGTTGCGTTATATGCGGAAGCGACGCTTAAGTGCTTGATGGCGCCTGCCGTAATCGCGCCGGAAGCCAGAAGCTGCGTCGTGCTGACCTGGTTGAATGTGGACCTTACGCTGTGTCCGTTGGTTGACGGCCAGTCGTTCGTCGTTGAGCCAGGATACTCGTGGCAGGAGTCGCAGGCCAGACCGTATGGGCCGTTGCCTGAGCTGCCGCCACTCCACGACCTGGTGCCGGAAGCGTTATGGCAACCCACGTTGGTGCAGGTGTCGTCGTTGGTGCTTATATAGCCGGCGGTGCTTCCGATGCTGAATACAGCCGTGCCCCAGTTCGTCGTGCCGGTAACGGTGCCTTTGCTCCCCTGCCAATAAGCGGAAGTGGTATTGATGTAGGCTGTCGTCAGGTTCTGTGGATGCGTGCCGTTTGGCATGTTCCCGTGGCATAAGCCGCACCTGTAATCCGCGCCCGTGGCGGGATTGACACCGGATATTCCGGGGAACTTCGTCAGGAACTCGCCCATATGGAATGAGTGCATGCCGCCTGTTTTATCGGCCCAGTCATAGCCGCCCTGGGAGGCCATCTGCGGCCCGGCGTTGCCCGGAGCTGGCGGCTGGCCGTGACAGCTTGTGCAGGCGCCTGTCGGCTGGAATCCGGTATTATGCTTGTGGCACAAGGTGCAGTTCTGGTCGGTATGGTGCCCCTGGCCGCTTGGGGCGTTGTCTGACAGGTGATGTGCGGTCGTTGTATGGCAGACCTCGCAGACGCCGAAACCGGTGTCCGGGCCGAAGCTCTTGGAACCGGTGAAGTTCTCGAAGACGACCCTCTTGCCGTTTATGACGTTTCTGATAAGCATTATGTTGTTTGTATTATGCGCGGTATGACAGTCAAGGCATTCGGTCGGTGTTGTGTGCTTGGGACCGTCGTGGAAATTGACCGAATTGATGCCGGAGTAGCCGTTCATCTTTGTCTTGTGGCAGTCGCTGCAAAGGTCCGTGCCGGTGGCTTCCCTGTGTAATTCGCCGTCGTTTGACGGGGCGTTGTGTTGCTGGTGGCAGGTGGTGCAGTAAATCTTTCCATCTTGAAGCAGCACATTCCCCTTCGTATGGGGCATCAGGGTTGAGTGCAGGCCGTATTTGTAGCCAAACGGAACCGTGATGCCCTGGAGCACGCCGCTTACCGGATGGCCGTTAAGCACGCCGGTGCCGGGGGCGTGGGTAGCCTGCTGGGACGGGCGGTTGTAATGACAGTCAACGCACATCGTGTCGTAGGAGTTGTCAAACCTCAGGTAAGGCTGCCTTATGTCCACGGTTACATTGGTGCCGGCGGGCTGGGGCTGCTTGAATATTACAAGCGCAGACCGGTCGTTATACGTATACAGCGAAGGGTTGACGAGATACTGCTCTTTTGTCCGGCTGTTTTGCGGACGCGGTGTATACGCGCTCTCCTCGTAAACCTGAACGAACGGGTTCAGATAGGTCTTGGTGGTCGAGTAGCTTATCAGCAACTTGTATCTTGTGTTGTCAGGATACGGGTTGGTCTGCGCCCAGTCAACATCTCCGCTCCATTTGCCGGAATTAAGCCAGAAGGTTTTATACATCGCCACGTGGCAGGTCTGGCAACGGACCTTGTAGAACTTGCCGCTTGAAGTGCTCCAGTCAACCATGTGCAGCGTGGGGCTGTTCGGATGATATCCCCCGTTCTCGTCGTACATGAAGCCGGACAGCGTCGGGAACCTTGTGCCGGCGTTGCCGATAACCCCGTTCCAACTGTGGGCGTTCCCGGTATACGGGAAGTTCGGGTCTATTCCGGTAAAATTAACGTATTTATTAGTCGAGGCGACGCCGACATTTCTGTTGTGAGCCTCGCCCGCCGAATTGTGACAGGAAAGGCAGAAGATGGTATAATCGTCCGAGGTGCCGTCATTGTGATTAAAGCTGTTCGGCAGAAATGTGTTTGCGGTTACATCGTGGCAGGCGCCTGTCCCCGGATTTGTGCCGCAGCTTGCGCCCTGGTAGCCGGGGCGGTAGTCGGAATGCGGCGGATCCGTATCCGCCATGGTGAGGCCATATGCGCCTGCCAATACCACAAGCGCTACCACCACTATAATTAAGCTCCTTTTCATTTCCACACCGCCTTTTGTAAGAGTTAATCCCTTATAAACATAAATGCATAAAAATACTTGGTTTTTTATCTAGTCCGATTACGGTATTCACTACACAACTAAGGTATTTTATGTATAAATCTAAAATAAATACCTTATAACAAGATACAGAAAGACCTTACACTTCAGAAAAATAGATTTGCAACATGCATACCTTCCGGGCCATTTTAAAGCGCGACAAGAGGCGCACCAAGGGGTAATTTCTGCTAACAATGGGAAATATAATGAAAATTCTTACTAAAAAAACTCCGCCCGGCGTAATTATTTTAAAAATTTTTTGCTTTTAGCCGTCGAAATCGGGGCAAAAATCATAAAAAAACCCCGGAGGAGAATCCCCGGGGAGCAATAAAGCTTCTTTTCGCGCAAACACAGATACAACCCTTGAGCAAATACGCTCATGCCGTCTATTTGAATTTCTTTTTTAATGATTCCCGGCTCAACGGGTATCATCGAGCATGACGATCCCCTTTCTTATCGCGTACTTTATAAGTCCGGCCACATCGTGCAGGTCAAGCTTGTTCATTATATGCGCCCTGTGGGTTTCAACTGTCTTTACGCTTATCTTCATAAAACCGCCTATTTCACTATTCGTATAGCCCTCGGCAATCAGTTGAAGCGCTTCCTTTTCCCGGTTTGTCAGCTTGTCGGGCTCTCTCCCGGCATTTTTCTCGCCGTCATCGCGAAGATAGCTGTCCATTATCTTCCTTGAAATTGCCGGAGAGAAGTAGGGACTGCCGACATTGACAGACCTTATTGCGGCTATAAGTTCGCCCGCGGAACACTCTTTCGTCAAATATCCGGAGGCGCCGGATTTAAGTATCTGAAAGATATAGTTTTCTTCGTTATACATCGTAAGGGCGAGCACCTTGACGCCAGGTCTTAGCCTCTTTATCTGTCTTGTCGCTTCGAGGCCGTTCAATATAGGCATGGCGATATCCATTATCACAACATCGGGGGCAAGATCGTGCGTTTTCTTTACCGCATCGCGCCCGTTTTCGGCCTCGCCGATAACTTCAAGGCCGTCCTGCGCGTCCAGCAGGGCACGAATCCCCTGCCTGACAATAGCATGGTCGTCAACAATAAGAATCTTAACCTTTTCTTCCATTTGTCCCGTGGCCTCTTCAGATTACGAGTCTTCCGGAATCCAGGATTATTGTCTCAGGAGTATCGCTCCCTGAGACGGCGAGTGTGGGGCGAAAGAACACAAAGTCCTGGTGGAACGGGGCGCTGACAGTCCCGCCGAAGGAGCTGTTGTCGCCGAAGGCCAGATGGATTGTCCCGAATATCTTCTCGGACTCCAGCACGTTATCCGGCTTCGTAGCCCTGTCGTTTGTGCCTATGCCCAGTTCCGCAAGGTTCCTGTTGCCAGGCGCCCTGTCCAGCGCTTCGCGGAACTCCCGCGCGAACGGCTCATCTCCTTTTACCTCGGCCGCCAATCCTTTGCGCACCATTACCGTTACCGGCGTCTCAAGTCTACGGTTTGGCGCCCATAAAAGCTTCAGACTACCTTCCCCTGTCCCTTCGACCGGGGCCAGATAGACCTCGCCCGCCGGCAGGTTGGAAAACGAACCCGGTTCATGGAGCATGCCGGTGTCAATCATGGGTTTTCTTCCGGCAATGCCAAAGGTTATATCCGTGCCTTCAAGGGTGGTTATCCTCGCCTTGCCGGCCCCGTCAATTGCGTCCGCGATACGGCGCGACCGGGCCGCGACCTCTTCCCAGTCCGCCTCCATGGAGCCGAACAGCATGTCTTCCTCGAAAAGGGGCATACTGGCGTATCTCGCCCCCGCGGCGGAGGTTAGGAGGTCACGGAAACGCGTATGGCTTGTCGAGTAGTTGGAAAGCGCTATAACGACAGAGACCGCGGAGCCTTTACCGGCCAGGACAATCTCTTTTGCCTCCCGTAAGTCTTCTTTCGATGCGGTCTTGGACATTATCCTGCCAAGCAGCCCTTTTTCGCCAAGCGCCACGACTGTGTCCTCCCCGAAGGCAAGCCTCCATAGGTCTTCGCCAGGCTCGGAGCCGTGGCTCCCCAGCGCGGGGAATTCCAGATAAAAAGTGTCAAAACCAAGTCCCCCGGCGGCCTCTCCTGCGGCGCGGGCAAGCCTTACAAGCCCTTTTCTCCTCCTGAAACCCGCCTCGTCCGGTTTCTCGCCTTCCGCGACGAGATCCGTAAATACCAGGACCCTCTCGCCGGGACGGACGTTTAAATTTGCCTTGTAAATTTTTTTAAAACGCTCCGTAATCTCATCCGGCATAATCAGTCCTCGCCCATGAGTTCGAGGGCCTCCCTGGCTTTTTCCCTCACGCCCCTGGATTCGTAATTGTCTTCGGATATGCTTTTAAGCTTGTCCACCGCCTCCGGAGGTTTAATGCGTTCTATGAGGTCTATCGCCTGCCACAATACCCTGTCGCTGGCGGAATCGAGCTTATCTACAATCGGGGCGGCAATCCTCGGGTCGGAAGAATATCTCAGGGCCTTTATGGCGTTTACAACGACGTTTTCGTCTTTTTCAAAGTAAAGCACCTTTATAAGCGGCTCTACCGCCGCATTGTCCTGGAAGTTTCCCACCGCTTTCACAGCCGCCGCGCGCACCGAGGCGTTTTTGTCCCCGGACATGGCGTTGAGGAGCGGGCCGAGCGAGTTTTTCCCTTTTATCCTGCCCAGCACGCTCGCAGCAGCCGCCCGGACTTCATAGCTCTTATCGTTTATCAGAACCTGTATAAGCGCTCTTTCGACATCCCTGGCCCCATCCGTCCCGCCGGCCTCCTTCTTCGCCGCAGCTCCGGGCGCTCCCAGGGCAAGCGCCGCGCTTCGCCGCACGTCCGGCGAGGGGTCTTTCAGCACAACGCCTATGAGCGCTTCCTTTCCCTTTTCGTCCCAAAGGCCGCTCATGGCATCCGCCGCGCTCTGCCGTATCTGGGCGTCCTCGTCCTTAAGCGCCTGTAGATATGCAGGCAACGCCTGCCTGTCCGCTATGACGCTGAGCGCGCCGAGCGCGGCAAGCCTCGCGCCTTTGTCGTTGTCTTTGACAAGCATGTCCATCAGCGCCGGGACGGCAGATTTCTCTTTCATGTCGCCCAGGCGTCTCGCCGCCGCCACCCTCACAGCCGGGTCGGGGTTCTTCAGGGCGCGTGTCAGGCCGGTAAGCTTAACGGCGGGATGAATCCCGCCCTGTCCCGCATATGCCGGAGCAAAGGCAATGAACACAAGAAAGACCGCCATCCATAGCCCAAACCGCATAATCACCCCCCGAGTTTTTTAAGGGCCTCTTTCGCCTTGGGCGCATCAGGGCCGTCCGGGTATGCGCCAAGGTAGTCCTTGTATGCCAGCGCGGCCTTGTCCTTCTCCCCCAGGCCCGCGTAGCTCTCGGCAATCCTGAGCATGGAGTCCGCCTTGCGCGGGTTCTCGCCGAGCACGACACATTTCGTATACTCGATTATCGCGTCGTTATAGTCCGATTTCGCCGAGAAACATTCCCCGGCGGTATAATAACCGTCCGCGCGGATATCCAGCGTCTGGCTGTAATCCGCCGCTTTCCTGAAGGCGGCAACGGCATCGTCATATTTCTTCTGCGCGAAGAGGGCCTTCCCTTTTTCCACAAGAGCCTCCCCGGCAAGGCTTGGGTCGAGCGCGGCGGTATCGAATTCGGCGCAGGCGGTCGCGTATTTCCCGGCGCCCGCAAGAAGCTTCCCCGCGCGCAGCGCCGAAGGCGACTTAAGACTTCCTCCAGCCGCTTCGGCGTCAAGATACGCCTTCGCCGCATCGTCGTCCTTCTTCTGCGCTTCGAGGGCCTCGCCCAGCTGAAAGCTTGCGTCTCCCTTAAGAGAGCTGCCCGGCTTTAGTTTCAGGAAGTTGGAAAAGGCGTCCGAGGCGTCCGCATAATCCTTCGCGGCAAGCGCGTATCCGCCCACCTTGTACCACGCCTCCGACGCGTGTGGGCCGTTCGGATATTTCAGAGCCAGGTCTTTGAACGCCGCCTCCGCGTCCGATGTCCGGTTCAGCTTGTCGAGCGCCCACGCGCGCCCGTATTTCGCCTCAGAAAGGAGCTTGTCGGTCTTGCAGGTATTAATGAAAGACTCGTACGCATCGAGCGCGTCCTGGTATTTTTTGAGGTTATAGCAGCTGTCCGCATACCAGTAGAGCGCGCCGGGCTTGATTTCCTCGTCCGACATGCCGGCTACCTTCCTAAGTCCGTCCGCCGCCGCCTGGTAGTCTTTGAGGTTTATCGCAGAGAGCGCCGCGAAATAAACCGCCTTCGGCTCGTAGCTGCTTCCGGGATATTTCCGGGCAAACTGCGTGAAGAGCTTCCTTGCGCCTGCGAAATCCTGCTGTTTGAACTTAAGGAACGCCTGCTGGAACACGGCCTCCTGGACGAGACCGGAGGAACCTTCCTTTTCAAGCTGGCTTAAGACCGTCTGCGCCTGAGCCTGATTTCCCTGCGCCGTCAACGCCTTCGCAAGCGCAAGCCTCGCCCGGTTCCCGACGTCGCCGGAAGGGTCTCTGTCCGCGACGGACTTCAAAAGGGCCATCCCCTTGGCCGCGTCCCCCTGCTGGATGATTATAAGGGCCCTCTGGTAATCCGCTTCCTTCGAGAGCGGGTCTTTGGGGTTCGCCTCCGAAAACGCCTTGAACCCGGATGCGGCGTCCTTGAAGTTTTTCAGCTTGAGCTCCGTCCATGCGAGCGCGTATACCGCCTTCTTCGCCTGGCCGCTGCCGGGGAATTTCGCCAGCACGTCCTTGTACTGTTTCTCCGCGTCGGCATACCTGCCCTGGTCGTAGAGCGCCTCGCCGGCGTCCAGCAATGCCTCCGGGACAAGCGATTTGTCCCTGGCTTCCGTCGAGAGCTCAGTAAACGACGTGTAAGAGTCCTGATAATCCTTAAGCCCAAGCTGAGACCACGCCAGGCCGTAGAGGGCCTGGTCTCTGCGCTTCCCCGCCGGGTACTGCCGGAGGTATTTTGCGTAATTCTCTTTGGCGTCCGGGTAGTCTTTTTCTCCGTAGAACGCCTCAGCCAGGCCGAAGATGCCCTTCTCGGTATATGCAGAGGACGGCTCCTGGTAAAGAAGCGCCTTGAAGCCCTCGGCGGCCTGCGGGAAATTTTCCTGTTCCAGGAAATTGCGTCCTATCCCGAAAAGCGCCTCCGCCTTCATGGGGCTGCTCGAATAGTTCTTGAGAAGCCTTTTGTAGGTGTCCACGGCCTTGTAAAGCTCGCTGTGGCGTTCATACGCCTCGGCAAGCCCCATTAGCGCGTCCTGGGCCAGGGGGTTCGAGGGGTAATTGTCCGCTATCTTCTTGAAGCCCTCTATGGCGTGCAGATAATCGCCCAGGTAGAGCCTGCACCTCGCCAGCAGGTTTTCCGCCTCGATATATTCGGGCGAGTTCGTGTCCTTCCGGTTTGCGAGCGTCCCCACAAGGGCGTCCGCCGCCTCCTTGAACATCTTCGCCTGGTAATAAGCCCAGGCCATGTCGTATCTTGCGGTCTTTGCGTCCGGGGATCCCTTGGCCTTCAGGAGCGCCTGGTTATACGCCTCGGCGGCACGCCTGTATTCCTTCATCCCGGCCCTTGCCGCGCCGAGCTGGAGGCAGGACGCCACAAAAAGTCCGGAGTCCGGATAGTCATGCGCCAGCCTTTCAAAATTATCCGCGGCCTTTTTCATCTCACCAAGCTTGAAGTAAGACCAGCCCAGGCCGTAGAGGAAACGGTCGCGGCCCTTTGCCTCCGGGTATGTTCCGAGGATGGCGATGTATTTGTCCCTGGCTTTCCCGTAGTCTTTCCTCTGGTAATAGCTCTCCGCCAGGCGGAACTCCGCCTCCGGCAGGAGATCGCTCTGGCCGTAATCCTTTACGAACGTCTCGTATTCGATAATCGCGTTCTCGTAAAGGCCGGTCTTGAAATACGCGTCGCCAAGGTCGAGCGTTGCGACAGGGGCGTCCGCCGAACCGGGAAACTTCTTTAGGAAATCGCCGAGGGACTTCTTTGCCTTGTCGTAATCCCCGCCCAGGAAGTCCGCCTCGGCAATCCTGAACGCGGCCTTCTTCCCATATTTTCCCTCCGGGTCTTTGGCGAGCGCCGCCTTGTAATACGCCTTGGCCTTCGCATAGTCGCCTTTCTGCGCCGCGCTCTCTCCCGCCATGAAGCCGGACTCCACCGCCTTCGAGCTGTCCGGGAACTTCGACGCGACCTCTCCGAAGGCCTTGCCCGCCCTCTCGAAGTCCCCGAGTTTGAGATAGCTGTGTCCGATCATGTAGAACGCATCCGCCGCGGACTTGCTCGCGGGGTAGGCGCCTATGAACGCCTTGTAGTCCTTTACCGCCTTATGGTACTTCTTGAGGAGATAGTGGCAGTCCCCGAGCCTGAGCTTCGCGGCGGGCGCCTTCTTCGACGACGGATATTTCGCCAGGAGCTTCCTGAACATTTCGAGCGACGGCTTTACGGAGCCGCCGGCGAAATAGGATTCCGCAAGCCCATACATCGCCTCGTCCGCATGAGGGTCGCCGGGGAACGACGTGATATATTTTTTGAACTGTTCCGCCGCAAGGTCGTAGTCCGCGTTCTGGTAGAGCTGGACCGCCGTCTTCATAATCTCGTCCGGCGTATCGGCAAATGAGACCGCCGGGAGCAGTGAAACAAAAACAGCCGCAATCGCAATCAGTTTTTTCATAATAACCCTCTAATTATCCAGGAATATTCCCTCGGGCATCTTGAATTTTATCGCCGGCCCCCAGTCCGAGCCGTCCTTTGTATCCCTCTGGAGGTAAGGCCCGAACACGCGCACAATCCTGCGCGAGGGGTTGTCGCCGTACAGGATTATCGTAATCTTGGAATGGGCGTCACCGTCGCCGCCGGAGTAGAAGTAGTTGGACCTGACGGTGTAAATCCCGCGCTCGGCGTGTTCCTGGTCGAACACCTCCGGCCCGAAATTCCCCTTGGCGTCCTGCTCCAGCCTGCCTCCCGGTATGGCGTTTCTCGACTCGTAGATGTTCGGCTGCTTGTAGTATGTATGGCCGCCGGAGGGGCTGTAGACATGCAGGTCGAAATCCGCGTGCGGCTTGTCCCACGTGAGTATTATCAATATGTCCTTCGGCCTTACGTTTACTGTGCCCACGTTCACCACGGGGCTGTGCGTCACCTGGCCCCGGCGGTTCACGGCCTCGATCTGTATAGTGTTCTGCTCCTCCATGAGCGCGACCTTCTGCTCGAAATATCCCCTGTTTACCACGATGTCCATCGGGTTGCCGTTGAGTATAAGCTTCGCGCGGCTGATGTCTGGGTCTCCGACGGTTCCCTTTACGGTAACCACGCAGTTTTCCGAGACGTCGAAGACCTGGCCGTCCCTTGGGTATATGATATTTACCGGGGCGCCTTCCGAAGACCCGGAATAGTCGAGGGTTATGCTGTCTTTCCCGACGTTGCCGTCGGAGTCGAAGGCCATCACGGTTACCGTATTTCTCCCCTTGGAGAGCGAGAACGTCGCCTCGAACCTCCCGTTCTCCACGGATATGACCTGGGAGTTGTTGTCCACGGTAAGAGTCGCATTCCGCACCCGCGTATCCGATACGACACCCTTTATCGTCTGCGAGATACTGTCCGTCGAGCCGGAGCCGGGCGAGAGTATGCGCACCTTCGGGCCGATTTTATTCTGGGCCATAAGCGTGCCGCGGGATATTACCGAGCCTCTGCCGACGGATACGGGCGTAACCCCAGCGCTCGAGGCGGAGGCGTAACGTCTCCCTCCCGGCGTCCCAAGCGCGTTCCCGGCAAAGAGCTTGCCGCCGGTTATTCCGCCCGGCTGCGCCGCCCTGTATCCCCCGGAGAGCGACCTTGCAGACACCCAGGAAGACTGCTTCTGCGGGCCGACCGCCGAGACCCAGGAAGACTGCCCGCCCGTCTTTCCGCCCTGCACGCCTTTTCCGCCCGCGCCTTTGCCGTAATAGCCATAACCGCCCCGGCTCCCGGCCTTTCCAACGCCCGGCCTTAAACCCGCCGCAAGGCCGGCGACCCCGCCCCTTTTAAATTCCACGGCGGACGGGCCGGAAGGGCCGGCGGGTTTGCCGCGCAGCCCAAACATGCCGGAGATTTTCTCCGATGCGTTCGCAAGCAGGCCGCCAAGGCCGCCGCCGCTTCCGGACTGCCCAAGCGAATTGCGGCTTATTCCCCTTTGAATCCCGGTAGATACGCCTCTCAAGCCGCCGCTTCGGCCTGCGGCGGACGAGCCGATTCCGGGGGATGCGTAGCCCGCCGGAAAGGTTGAATTCATGCTTAAAGCCCTCATTTTTACGCTCCGGCTGCCGCTCCCGGAGGCCCGTCTTCCTGCCCTGCCCCCCGGCATTTCAAGCGTTTTCCTGCCCGGAGAAACCGTGGTGGAGGCGAACCGCCTGCCCGTCAGCCTGTCCAGCGAGGCGACCATCATTCCGCCTCCAGGCAGCGCCTGCGCCTGGCCGCCCGGCATAGCCTGGCCCAGGTTCGCGCGCTCCTTCGACGCCACCGTCCCGCCGCCCGCGCCCTGTGAGTATACTGGTATCCCCATCTTTCCCTGCAGGTTGTCGTAGGCCGATATGTCCTCTTTCATCCGGGTAAAGGATTTCACGCCCTTAAACCGGCCGGGCTTCGCGCCCCGGGCGGAGCCACCCGTATTGATTCCGAGCGGTCTTGCAGTAAGGTTTTTAAGCTCGTCGGGCGTCGAGCGGAACGACGGGGCGGACATGGCGATTGCCTTCTCTCGCGCCAACTCCTCCGGGACGGCGGCCCTGAAACCCTGCTCCCGAAGTCCGGCCATCTTCCCCATGTTCCATTTCGGCCCGCCTTTCCCCGCCCGGCCTGCGGCCATGGTAATTGTCCCTCCGGCAACGGCGGACGCCTTACGGTTCAACCTCGCCGCACGGTATTTTCTATTCAGGCGACCCTTCGTCCTTTCCGACGGCGCCACAAGGCTTTTTATCGAAATCTCCGCCCCCCCCTCGGCAAACTGCTGCCTGACGGCCTTTAAATCCGCTTTCTTGCCTGCGGACATCGGGCTTAAAGCCGCGAGCCTGCCGGTTTTCATGGCTGTCACGATATTCTTCGCGCTTATGGCGCCCGGAGAGCCGTTATTTGCCTCTTTTATCTCCCGCGGAGCCGTTGCCGGGGTATTTCCCATTTCGACCTTCGCCATCTTCGGCGGGGCAGGAGCCTGCCCTCCGGCCCCCGACCGGCCCGCGGGGTGATGCACCGCGACCGTCCTGGCGGCGGCCCTGCCTGTCGATGCCCTTTCCAGGCCGGAGGGCTGGGAGAGCTGCACATACGTAAAATCCGTATGGGCCTTCGGTTTGTTGAACGGCATGTGGTGCGTGGAGATGTAACTTACAAGTATGAGGACAAGCGCATGAACGACAAACGAGGGAATTACGAAATACGGGGCCTTCATCTTCCTGTGGCCGTATTCGGCGGCGAAGAAGAAGTCGCGCGGCTTTGTGTGGCGCGCGCGGTCTGACGCGCCTTTCTTTTTTACAAGGTCGAGGTAGAACTTCAGGGCGGCGGTGTGGCGCGCGTCGGTTTTTTTGTCCGCCGAGAGGGCGCGCTCCAACACCTCGCGCGCCTTTTCGTATTTCCCCTGGTGGATCAGCAGTATCCCGAGGGTCTGGAGATAGCTGGTCAGGGAGCCGGGGTCGATAGCGGCGGCTTTCTCCAGATATTCCCTGGCCTTGCCCAGGTCGTCGTTCTGGTGATAGAGCGTCCTTGAGAGCAGGTGCAGCGCGGCGGGGTCGTCCGGGTTCTGCTCCAGATATTTCTCAAGGCAGGCCCGCGCGGAGGCGTAGTCCCTGGCCTTGAGGCATCGGGCGCCCTCGGCGTAAAGCTCGGACGGCGCGGCGGCATCCGCCTGCGCCACGGCGGAGCCGCCCTCAGGGTTTTTATCGGTTGTATCGGACATGGGGAATCCCTTAAGTCTCCTGCCGGAGGAAGAGGCGTCTTGATTCTACGACATTTCCGGAGCCGATTTCAAGACAAATAAGGGGCTTAACGGCGAAACATCCCCGTGGCATGGCGGCGGGAAGCGAGGTTAATGGTTTTTAATTTACGGGAAGCATCCGAGCTGGCAGTTCTTGATGCGGATGTTCTCTTTGTTGCAGAACTCGCCTATTTCCTTTAAAGAGGCGCCGAGTTCCCTGGAGAGAGCAAAAGCGGCCGCGCAGGGGAGTTTGCCGCCGTGGGTGGCCGCTGCTTCGCGGATTTTCTTCTTTTGATCTTCCGTCATGGTTGCCTTTAACTATGACGCGCCGAGGGCGTTCGCCCTGCGTCATGCGTTACCCTCAAGCTCCATGCTGCATTGAAGCGGGCTTGGGATTATCGGCTCGTCCTCGAAGGTCATAAACAGCATCGGCTCGTCCACCAGCCCGAACTCCGCCATGTTCCTGCCGCGAAGGTAGCTGCATATCTCGCGCCGCAGTTTGCAGACCGTTTCGTCGAGCGTCTCACCCCGCGCCTCGACGTCCACCTCCAGGCATTCCGCAAAATAGCCGCCCACGCCGTCCCGCTTTATAAACGCCTTGATGCTGTGCTTCACGCCGCCCCCTCTTTGCTCGATCAGCGTTAAAAAGGCCCCGGCCCCCCCTGCCGGCATACCGGCCAGGTCAGCCGCACTTGGAGTAGCCGCAGGAGCTGCACACCACGCATCCTTCGGCGAACGAGACCATCGAGCCGCACTCCGGACACTGCGGGCAGTGGTTCAACAGGTTTTCTTCCGTGAAGCTTTTGCCATCTTCACCGGCCTGCTTCTTCTCCAGAAGGTATTCCTCCAGCACAGTGGCGATGGCGTCCGCGCAGGAATATATCGTGGAGCCGGAGACCCATGCCGGAGACGGACAGCGAATACCCTTAAGCTGGTCTATGATGGAGGCGGGGTCGACCCCGGAGCGAAGCGCCAGGGACACGAGCCGCCCGGTAGCCTCCGTCTGGGAAGTTGCGCAGCCGCCGGACTTGCCCATCATGGCGAAGAGCTCGCACAGTCCCTTTTCGTCTTTGTTGATGGTAACGTATAACCTGCCGCACCCTGTATTGACCTGCCTCGTGTATCCTTTGGTTATGTGCGGCCGGGGCCGGGGCATTATCTTGCCGGGTTCGTGCGGGAGCTTTTCCGCCGACGGCGCCTCTTCTTTTTTCTTCGCCTCCTTCGTCCTGCCGGTCGAGAGCACCTGCTCGTCCTTGGACCCGTCCCGGTATATCGTGACGCCCTTGCAGCCGAGGCTGTATGCCAGGCGATAGACCTCCTCCACGTCCGCTACAGTCGCGTCGTGAGAGAAATTGACCGTCTTCGAGACGGCGTTGTCCGTATGTTCCTGGAAGGCCGCCTGCATCTTCGCGTGCCAGACGGGCGCTATGTCGTGCGCCGTGACGAAGAGCCTCTTTATGTCCTCCGGGACCTCCTTTATGCCGGCCACGGACCCGTGGTGCGCAATCTTCTTCATAAGCGCGTCGGAGTAAAAGCCGCGTTCCTTTGCGACCGCCGCGAAGTAAGGATTCACCTCTACCATTTCGTCTTTGTCCATTACGGTGCGGACATACGACACGGCAAACAGCGGCTCAATCCCGCTGCTGCACCCGGCGATTATCGAGAGAGTCCCGGTTGGGGCGATGGTCGTTACGGTGGCGTTTCTCATCCTCCGCCCGCCGTCCCTGTCGTAGACGCTGCCATTGAAATTCGGGAACACGCCGCGCCCGCCGGCAAGCTCCTCGGAGGCGGCCTTCGCCTCTTCGTCTATGAACTTCATCACGCTTCGGCCAAGGGAAACCGCCTCGTCTGAATTATACGGGATACCGAGCTTGATGAGCATATCGGCAAAACCCATGATGCCAAGCCCGATCTTCCTGTTGCCCCTTGTCATCTCGGATATTTCCGGAAGGGGATAGCGGTTCATGTCTATGACGTCGTCGAGAAAGCGGACGGCGGTCTTCACCGTCGCCTCAAGCTTCTTCCAGTCGATGGCGTTGTCCCGGACCATGTCGGAGAGGTTTATGGAGCCCAGGTTGCAGGACTCGTGCGGCAGAAGCGGCTGTTCCCCGCAGGGGTTGGTGGATTCTATCTCGCCTATGTGCGGGGTGGGGTTATCCCGGTTCAGACGGTCGAGGAAGACAATGCCGGGGTCTCCCGTCCTCCAGGCGAGATCCACAATCTGGCTGAAGACCATCCTCGCCGGGAGGGTCTTCACGACATTGCCCGAGCGCGGGCTTACAAGCTCATAGTCCAGACCCTTGTCCACGGCGTCCATGAACTTCTCGGTGATGCCGACGGAAATATTGAAGTTGTTGTATTCGCCTGAGGAGTCCTTGCAGTTTATGAATTCGAGGATGTCCGGGTGGTCAACCCTCAGTATACCCATGTTCGCGCCGCGCCTTGTCCCGCCCTGCTTCACGGCCTCCGTCGCCGCGTTGAAAACGCGCATGAAGGATACCGGCCCGGAGGCGACCCCGCCGGTGGATGCCACCTTGTCGTTCGCAGGCCTCAGACGCGAGAACGAAAAGCCCGTCCCGCCGCCGGACTGGTGGATAAGCGCGGTCTTCTTGATGGTGGAGAATATGCTCTCCATCGTATCTTCGATTGGCAGGACAAAACATGCGGAGAGCTGCTGAAGCTCCCTTCCCGCATTCATAAGCGTAGGGGAATTGGGCAGGAAGTCAAGCCCGGCCATGATGTCGTAGAACCCGCGCGCTACGGCCTCCGCGTCTTTTTTCGACATGCCGTAGTTGGTCTCCGCCTGGGCGATGTTCCGCGCGACGCGCAGGAACATCTCCTCCGGCGTCTCGACGGGATTTCCGTCCTCGCCCTTTTTCAGGTATCTCTTCTCAAGGACTTTTATCGCGTTTTTGGTCAAGACCGGTTTCCTTTCATAATCCGCAGATCCATCCAAAACAAAATCCGGCGCGTCCCCGGCGTCCGAAAGCTGCGGGTCGAACGACGCAACCGGACGGCGCGCCGCCTGTCTGCCAGCCGGCGGTCCGTCCTGGCCCGCCGGCCCTGAAGGTTGCCGTGCCGCCTGGTTAAAGAAGTCGTTCTGACTGTCCCTCCTGCGGCCTTCCGCCGCCTTGTCGCCGGCCTCCCCAAGTGCCATATGCCGCCTCCGGTTAATTAAGTATAACTTGTCAAAAAAACAAATAAAAACGCTTGGAAACTGGTTCAGATGGATAATCGTATGAAAATTTTACATAGCATTTTGTAGTTTTTTTATTATACGCCACAATATATTGGAGTCAACCGAATTTTATTCAATTTCAGTACTCGATTTTTTCCTATCGCAAAGGGCAAGAAATGTGGCGCAGAAGGCGCTTGAAAGAAAGGCGTTGCAATAGAAAAAGCCCGGCGAACCTTATCCGCCGGGCTTTATTTTATTCTTTAATTAAAGAGATATCGCAAGCAAAACAACCGAACTTAAGCCTTTTCCTTTTCCTTTTCCTTTTCCTTTTCTTCCCCTACGAACACGGGCACGAACTTGTTCAGTATATAGAAGAGGATAAAGGGCGTAACCGCCACGAGGAAAACGCCGGGAGGCCCTTCCTTTACACTTTCCATGTTGCGCGGTATCCATGGGAAATGATAGTCCATGAAGCCGTGGAAGGTGGACGAGAATGCCTGGCCGCCGATAACGACGTTCCAGCGCATCATAAACACGCCGAACAGGACAAAAACCGAGGCTATCGCAGCCCTCTTGACCGTGATGCGCGGCCAAAGGAGCATAATAAACGGCAGGACGTTGCCTATGGCGTACTGGAGCACCACCAGCTTGAAAATGTCCCTCTTGTAAAGCACTTCCCGAAGGGCGTCCCAAGACTTCATGGCGGTGTATCCCCTGAACACGAGGTCGAGGATCTCCAGTGTAAAGGCCAGTATCATGAAAATCATGAGGTATTTTGCGGTCAGCTTTACCTCGTGGTCCTCCACGCCCCTTATGTGCTTGAGGTCCTGGTAACCATGCGTTCCCGGCTTCTTAAGCTTCGCCAGCCTCTTGCGCCCTTCCATCACGATTGTATAGACGAGCAGGCAGAGCGCGATACCGGAGACCACGGCGGACATTATGAATATGACGGGCATGAGCGGCGTCATCCAGAGCGCGTTCGCCTTGACGGAGCCGAAGATGAAGCCGGCGTAGCCGTGCAGGAAGCAGGCGACCGGTATGCCGATGCCGGCCATGATGCCTATCGCCTTATGGTCTTTTTCCAGCGCTTCGTTGCTAATGTCCCATGCGCCCAGCGTCAGGGCGCTGAATATAAGCTGACGGATGCCGTCTATCATTCCCTTGTTCGGCTTGTTCTTGAGCGCCGTGGCGGTTTCCACGAAATATTTCCTGTAGACAAACCATATCTCCGTCGCCACGATAGCGGCGTATGTGGAGAAGACTATGCCGAACGCGGCGATAGCGGAGGTAAAGTGCGGCGTCATCATGACTTCTATGCCCCGGAAGGGCTGCTGGAGGTGCAGAAGGAGCGGCATCATCGCGACCGGGAGGAGCGCAAAGGAAAAAACAAGCGCAAACCGGGCTATGTCCTTGAGCTGCTTCACACCGAAGACGTGATAGAGCGACGACAAAACGAACGCGCCCGCGACCAGGCCGGTCATGTACGGATACATGACAATTTGAATAGCCCATGTCACGTATTCGTTCGGATAGACGAAGTATTCTTTTGTCGTCCAGATCTCGCCATGTACCAGCATTAATCTACCTCCTTGCTTAAGCCTATGTAGAACGCCTGAGGCTTTGTGCCGAAATAGGCTTTGAGGACGCCGATGCGGTCGTCAAGCACTGCCTGCGTAACCGGGTCGTTGGGATCCCTTAAGTTTCCTATCTGCCTTGCGCCGAAAGGACATGCCCCGACACATGCGGTTTTCATGCCGTGGTGGAGGCGATGGTAGCACCATGTGCATTTGTCCGCCACGTGCAGGACGGGGTGGAAGAACCTGGCGCCATACGGGCAGGACTGGATGCAGTAACCGCAGCCTATGCACCATGTCCTGTCAACCAGAATCGGGCCGTCCGGCGTCTTGTACGTTGCCCCGACGGGGCAGACCTGGGCGCAGGGCGGATTGTCGCACTGATTGCAGAGCTTCGGCACGAAGAAGCCCTTGGCTATGTCGTCCGGCTGGATGGATACCATTCCGGCAGAGTTTTCGTCGAGCAGGGGGGAAGTAAAGCCGTCCCGCGCCTGTTTTGGGCAATCCGCCCAGACCTTGCCTTCTTTTGTAACCACATAGCGTTCAACCCAGGTGCGGGATACGTTGGCCGTCCAGGGTATGCCGTTCTCGGTCTTGCACGCCTTGACGCACATGCCGCATCCCACGCACTTCGTCGTATCGACGAGAAAAGCCCATTTGAGGTCAGGATTGGCGGCCAGGACGTCCCTGGGGTCCATAAGCTCCAGCGCCGACATCGGCACCGCGGCTCCGGCCACCACCATTATCGCACCCTTTAAAAAATTCCTTCTTTCCATTATTGAAGTCCCTCCATCACGTTATGAGGGTTGTGACATTCCACGCACTCCTGCCCGGGGTTATGCGTTACAGGGTCTATGCCGGGCACCACGTTCCTGCCGGCCCCCGGATACGGAAGGTTCGCATGACACCGCAGGCAGAGCGCCCTCCTCTTGTCTATCTGGAGCTTGGGCGGATTGTCCGGGTGGTTAAGCGCCGGGCCGTGGCAATCCTCGCATGGGATTATGGCATGAGGAGAGGCGAGAAGGCTCTTGACGTGACCTGGATGACACTGCTGACAATAGCTGTCGTCTTTGGAAAACTTGTAGCTTATTGGGAAATTCATCCATTCCTTCTCGTTGCTCAGACGATGAAAACCGTACATGTAGCCCTGTTCCTGTACCCCGAAATCCTTCGGGACGTAAAAATGCCTAAAGGTGAGAACCCCGGCTACGAGGATAATCACCACCCAGAGAGGCCGCCATACATGACTCATTCCCGCACTCCTTGAAACTGTTTTGGTTTAACTCCGGGGCCCATACAAACCATTCATATGGGCATTAACAGAATAAGACTCAACCAGTTCGGAATCCTGCACAGCTTGAGGCGGAATGATAATGAACAAATCGGCGGGTAAAGTCAAGGTAAAAATTTAACCGGACTGAAAGGTTTTTTTTATATGTTTATAATAATAATTAATTACAAGCGTATAACAAGGCTTCTCAGCCCCCCTCTATCGGGCCGCCATCGACCCAGAGGCTCCAGTTGGCGAATTCCTCAAGGTAATAGCGGCTCTTCTCCAGAATATCGTAATGCTCCTCCTCCTCCGCGGCCATGCGCGAAAACATCGCCTTCACGGCAGGTTCAGAGGCGTCCTTTGCTGCGCTTTCATACATCCGGAAGCTCTCCTTTTCCTTCTCCATGCCGAAGGAAAGGGCCTTTATGTCGTCCGCCGTCGGAGGGACGTGCTCCCCGATATTTTTCTTCGCCTCGGCGAAGACCGACTTTAGCCTCACTTTCGGGAGCGGGATGTCGAGGTCGGCTGTAATGGGCAGGATATTCTTTTTCAGGCGTTCCAGCAGGGCCTTGTGGTGCACCTCGTACTCCGCGAGGAAAGAGAACATAGCCTTTCCGAACTTGTCCTTAGTCCGTCCTTCGGCCTGTTTGTAAAAATCGTAACCCTCCTCCTCCATCCTGATGGCAATGTCGAGCATCTCCTGAGTCTTCATCTTTAATCTCCCCCGGGATCTGGAAAAATGAGGCTCTTTTATTCTCGCATGGTATAATCTTAATCGTAACAACTGGTTTTAATTTTAGCATAATTACAGTTTTATGTCGCATAAAAATCTCTTTTTTAAGTTTGGGCGTTTTTTTTAAGGTTTCGGGGCTTAAAGGGGATTTATCTTGACACAACGGGAAGCCAAAGTGCTATCATACTCAATTGCGGTGTTGTTTTTATCCGAAGAACGCCAAATCGGCATTTATTTAATAACCGGCGCTTAAAAATAATAAAAATTCCGGAGAAATAAAAAATCTGCAAGGAGAATATCGTGCCTAACAAAAAATCCGCATCGCTTTTCAGGCAGGCCAGGAAACTTATACCGGGGGGCGTAAATTCGCCCGTAAGGGCATTCAGGAGCGTCGGGACGGAACCGTTCTTCGTCGAGAGTGCGAAGGGCTCGAAGATATTCGACGTGGACGGCAACGCATATATTGATTACGTCCTGTCCTGGGGGCCGATGATACTGGGTCATGCGCACCCGAAGGTGATTAAGGCCCTGAAAAGCGCCGTCTCGCACGGCACGAGCTACGGCGCGCCCACCGGCCTTGAATTGGAGCTCGCCAGGATGGTAAAAGACGCGGTGAAGTCCATCGAGATGGTAAGGATGGTAAGCTCCGGGACGGAGGCGACCATGTCTGCCATACGGCTTGCGCGCGGCTTTACCGGCAGGGACAAGATTATAAAGTTCGAGGGCGGCTACCACGGCCACGCGGACAGCCTCCTTGTTAAGGCGGGAAGCGGCGCGGCGACATTCGGCGTGCCGGACTCTCCCGGAGTCCCTGCGGCCCTTGCGGGCCTGACGATTACCTGCCCTTATAACGACCTCGCGGCTGTCAGGAAAGTATTCGAGAAGGACGGCAGAAACATAGCCTGCGTGATTGTCGAGCCGGTGGCGGGCAACATGGGCTGCGTGCCGCCCGTTGACGAGTTCCTGCCCGGCCTTCGGGAACTGTGCGGCCGGCATGGCGCTCTGTTTATACTCGACGAGGTAATGACGGGTTTTCGTGTCGCATACGGGGGCGCGCAGTCGCTATACAAGATAAAACCGGACATAACCTGCCTGGGCAAGGTAATAGGAGGCGGGCTTCCCGTCGGCGCATACGGCGGCAGGGCGGAGATAATGAAACACATATCCCCGGACGGCCCGGTGTATCAGGCCGGCACGCTCTCCGGCAATCCGCTTGCCATGACCGCAGGCATAGAGACCTTGAAACTCCTAAAGCAGCCTGGAGTATACAAGGAACTGGAGAGAAAGAGCGCGTTTCTGACCGATTTATTGAAGGACGAGTTCAAAAAAGCGGGCGTGAAGGCGAGCTTTAACCGCGTAGGCTCGATGTTCACAGTCTTCTTTACGGACAGGAAGGTCGAGAACTATACCGACGCGAAGTCTTCGGATACCGCAAGGTTTTCAAAATTTTTCAGGGGTATGCTCAAGGGCAGCGTGAGCATGGCGCCATCGCAGTTCGAGGCGGCTTTCATGTCGCTCGCCCATAGCGATACGGATATAAGGAGGACTTCAGCCGCGGCGCGCGCGGCGCTGAAAAACATTTGAGAGCGCCACATCTGTGAGGAGGTGGAGCAATGTTCAGGGAAGGAATGACCACAAGGTCATTGGCATGGCTTTCCGTTATTATACTTGTCCTGGTTTCCGTGGCGGGTTACGGGGCGTACAAGCTCTGGGACTACAAAGAGAACAATCCCAGCTTCTGCATGAACTGCCATCTCATGAAGACTGCTTTCCTGAAGTGGTCCATATCCGAGCATAAAGGCATAAACTGCCATGAATGCCACCATCTCTCGTTCGTGGAGGAAAACGAGCTTTTGGTCTCCCTTGTCCTGCACAACCCGAAGACGATTCCATCTACGCACGGCAAGGTCCTTGTGCCCTGGAAATACTGCGTAAAATGCCACTGGGAGACTAACCCCTTGTATCCGAAGGCCCGCAACGTGGGCGATTCCCCTTTTCATGCCAGGCACTTTTTCGAGCAGAAGATCCAATGCTTCAATTGCCACGGCTACAGATTGCACAAATTTACCGTAGAGCCGAGGTTCTGCGTGAAGTGCCATCCGAAGAACGCAAAGGTGCACGGCATGGAGGACTTCGCGTGTCTCGCCTGCCATACCGACGAGACGAGAAACCTCATGCCCAACCGCAACAAGTGCCTAACCTGCCACGGGAATGCGAAACAGCGAGCATGGATAACCGCGCTGCCGAAGACGGTTGACACCAGGCATTTCCATCCCTCCGCGGACGATATAGCCATAGCCTCCAGCCTCACCACCTTCCCGGACGACGGGCCGATGAGGTTCAACTGCTACCAGTGCCACAAGCCGCACAGCCAGCTCATGCCCGTGGTGGAGAAGGTCTGCATGGCCTGCCACAGCACCGTGCCCAATACAGGGAAGCACGCCCTGCACCTTGGTATGGGGCTGAAATGTCTCGACTGCCACAAGCCGCATGTCTGGAGGGTAACGAAGGCGATGGGCCGGTCGGCAAAGTGCACGAAATGTCATGGGCCTGTCAATCCGGCGGATTTCCTGCGATGAGGGCATGATTAGGAAAATCACGAGGGACAAGGGAGCGGGGAAACAGAACATGGAAGAACGGGACAAGGAATTCTGGCGCAACCTCTATCAGCTTGCCGCGATGGGCATAAACCTCGTCGCGGCAACCTTTATAGGGCTTTTCATGGGTTGGGCTATTGACAATTGGCTTACGCCCAGGTTAAATTGGCATACCTCGCCCTGGTTCACGATGGTCTTTCTCCTATTCGGGATAATCGCCGGGTTTAAAAACATGTTCCAGATGGCGAAGAAGACAAATATCGAAAAACCCGGAGAGGAAAACGGCGGCAAGGGCGATTTCAAGGACAAGGACAAGGATAAATTTTAAGCGATTATAAGAAACGAGCTCTATGTTACCGGCCAACAAGCGGCACTTTAAAAAAACCACCCTCTGGGGCGCGGGGCTTTCCGCGATACTTGCGGCGGCAAGCCTCCTGAAGTTTCCTCCCCTGATTGCCGCGAGCATCCTAACCGGCGCCGCGATATCCGTCTTCAACGTCTACTCGATTATAACGCTTGTCGAAGCCATTGCCGGGGCGGCCACGTCCGACAGGCGCGTAAAAAAGGCCGCAAAGATACTCTCGGTCGTCGTGCATCTCGTAAAATTTCTTATTTTGCTTGCCCTCTTATACCTTCTCGTGGTATATAAACTCACGAACCTTCTTGGCCTTGCGTTCGGGTTTACCGTCGTGGTCGTCGCGAACATATTCGCGGGCCTCTCCGCCCTCAAGGGGGACAGGGGCGGCGACGACCGCTTAAACGGGTGATGTACATACCTGCCCGGAACGGTATGGAATATTGGTTCTCCGTCAGTTTGTCTTCATGTTAAGCAGCACTTTCTCCATATTCCCCGGCATCGGCCCGCGCCTTGAGAGATACCTCTGGCGCGCGGGCGTCCTTACCTGGGAAGACTTCCTGTCCGCAGAAAAAATCCCCGGATTCTCCAGCCAGAGAAAACTGCTGCTTGACGGCTATGTCATAGACGCCATGAGCGCGCTTAAGGCGGGGAACATACTCTACTTCCAGCCGCTGCTCGGCTCCGGCGGCCTCTGGAGGCTGTGGGACAGCCTGGGGCCGGACGCCGTATGCATGGACATAGAGACGGACGGAAGAAGCCCGGAAACCGGCGCGGTAACGGTGGCCGGCTTTTATTCAAACGGCGAGTATCGCCCGTACGTCTGCGGCAGGAACCTTACCCAGGACAGTGTCCAGAGGGAGATAGAAGACGCGCGGCTCCTCGTAACCTTCGCGGGCAGCACCTTCGACGTGCCATACCTCAAGACCTTCTACCCGGATCTCAGGGTGGACGTGCCGCATCTCGACCTCTGCCCGGCGGGGCACCGTGCGGGGCTCAAGGGCGGACTGAAGAAGGTGGAAAAGCTGGTCGGGATCGCCCGCGCGGGCGAGGTGGAGGGCATAGGCGGCTATCAGGCGGTGCTGCTCTGGCAGGCGCACATGCGCGGCCGCGAGGGCGCGCTGGACACGCTTATCGCGTATAACCGCGAGGACACGGAGAACCTTCACGCCCTCGCCGGGAAAATCTACGACATGCTAAACGACATTTCCGGCTTCCCGGAATTCGCGGGACACTGCAAATGATAAAGCGTATTTTAATGTCCGTTGCCTTGCTCCTCATGTTTTCCGCGCCGTCCCGTGCGGCGGGAACGGCGTCTTTGCCGCCAACACGCATAAGGGGAAACGCGCGGTTTAAAAACGCCCTGCATCTGTACATGAGCGGCTCGTTTTCCGCGGCAAAGGATGCCTTCGAGGAATACTTAAAAGAGTTTCCGGACGGTGTGCGCGCAAACGACTCGCTCTACTGGCTCGGTAAATACCAGGAACTAAAGGGCCGCTATGACGAGGCCGAGATACTTCTGCGCCGGGCTGCAGGGAACTTCCCGACCGACGGCATAGCCGCATCCATACGCTTCGAGCTTGCGTATTGCCTCTACAACCCCGACAACCCGAAGCGGGACATTGGCGCGGCCTTCAGCGAATTCATGAAGATCCCGGCCATTTTTGCCGCAGACGGCAAAGGCGAAAATACTTCCGGCGCGGGGCAGCCGGCAATCTCGCAGGCGCTGTATTATGCCGCCAAATGCCGGATGGAGATGAAGGACTACGCGCAGGCCGGTGAAATCTTCAAGCGCGTATATAGCGATTTCCCCGGATCCCCTTACGCCGCCCCGGCGCTGTACTGCCTTGGCATGGCAAAACTTGCACGGGGGAACGCCTCCGGCGCGCTTGCAGACTTCAAGGCGATGCTGGCAGGTTATCCGGCGGGTCTTTATTCCGACAGGGCAAAAACCGAGATAGGATTAATCAAGAGCGCGGGGAAGCCCGGCCCGGTTGCCAAGGATTCCATAAATATCAAGGCCAAGCCATGAAAAAACTTCCGGCCATCGCCGCCTGCATTCTGCTCCTTGCATCGTCAGCCACGGCCTTTGCCGACGCCTCCGGGATGGCGTCTTTTTTTCCCGCGGCCCCTGCCGGTCCCACGGCCGCCGCAAAACCCGCTCCGCTTGAGAACCTCTCCATAAAGCGCGCGGCGGCGAAATCCGCGGCGGGCGAAGGGGTTCTCGCTTGCAGCAGCGACCCGGCGGGCGCGGACGTCTTCCTTGACGGCGTATCGCTTGGCGAGGCGCCGCTCAGGAAGGAACACATAAAGGCGGGGACATATCGCATTGTATTGATGGAGCGCGGTTACGAAAATTCCACGGAGGAAATAACGATTAAAAAAGACGTGACCCTGACAATCGACGAGAAGCTGGCCCCGGCGCGCGGGAGCATAACTGTGCAGTCCCAGCCCCGGGGCGCGTCGGTATATCTCGACGGCGTGGAGTCCGGGGTTACGCCGGTTACTCTCTCCCAGGTATCGGGCGGGTCTCACAGGATAGCGCTGACAAAGGAATATTTCGAGCCGGATGAGATACGGGAGACGCTCCAGGCCGGAGGGAGCGGGGCTGTCCGTGTCCGGCTCAAAAGGCGTCTTCTTTTCCTGACGGTCGGGGCGCTGAATATCCCGCCTTCCGCCGCGCAGGAGACGAAGGCGGCAATCGGAGGTCTTGAAGGCATCCGCCTGATCCCGGCAAGCATCGGGAAGCTTCAGGACATTCTGCGTTCAAGGGAGCTTGACCCGTCGTCGATTGAATTCCTTAAATCCGGCAAAAGAAGATTGAGCCTTGAGGATTCCGCGGTCCTGTCGAGCCTTCTTGAGCAGGAACGCGCGGAGCTTGCACTTTCCGTATCCGAGAGTCGGGCGGGCGGCGTGAATATCGTCTCCCTTTCGCTTTACAGCGCGCGCTCGTACATCCCGGACATGTTCGACATCCCCTGTAAAAACGAGGGCGACCTTGCGGCCGGGCTGAAAAAATTCATCGGCCAATGGGAGGCGCAGGACAAGCCGTCGTCCGGCAAGCCTTCCGAGGCGGAGGCTGCGCCCGAAGACGGCGGCTACCTGTTCAACCTTGCCCTTACGCGCATACCCGAAAAAGGACATCCGGGCTGCGGGGAGTTTATTACGCTTGGAAACGCTTTTTCGCGGACGGGCGATTATACGGACGCGCTCAAGGCATACGGGAAGGCGGTATCCCCGGCCAGAAGCGGAATATGCAGGGGAACGGCGCTCTATCGCATGGCGGGAGTATACGAGAAGATGGGCCGCTGGACGGACGCCGCAAGCTCATACCGCGAGCTTTGTATTCTCTACCCCGATGCGACGCTCGTCTCTTCCGCCGGCCCGAAGGCCGCCCCGCTTGCAAAGGCGCGCCTCAAGGACCTCTTTAAGCTCGGCATCCTTAAAGAGCGCTGGTGGCGGAACGGGGATGACAAACAAGGTCAGGCCAAATAAAAAATCGGCATCCGTTTCGGATGCCGATTTGTATTTTATAAGGCCGTTTATTTCTTGACGGCGACCTGCATCCTGATGACGGCCTTTTCCAGGGAGACCTGGCCCTTCTCGAACTCGACCTCTGCGGGCTGGCCTCTGAGTATGGCCTCGGCCCTCGCCTTCTCTTCTTCGGCGCGGTGTAGGTCTATCTCCTCTGCGGTCTCGGCTATGTCCGCAAGCACCTCCACCTTGTCCCCGTCAACCTGCGCGTAGCCCCAGGTGACGGCGATATATTTGTGGGCGCCGCCTATGCGGTAGCTGAGTTCACCTATCCTGAGCGCGGTCAGAAAGGGTGTGTGGCCGGGCAGGACTCCGAATTCCCCCTCTATGCCGGGGCAGACGACTTCGTCCACTTCCTCGCGGACGACCCTCTTCTCCGGCGTGACTATTTCGAGCGTCAGCTTGTCCATTATTGCTCCCAACTTTCCAAAAGGGGCCTCTTGCGCCTCAAGTATTTTCTATCGTCCAAGCCCCGGCCCTTTTATACCTTTACGCCGAGTTTTTCCGCCTTCTCAAGCACTCCGCTTATCCCGCCGACCATGTAGAAGGCCTGCTCCGGGATGTGGTCGTACTTGCCTTCGACGACTTCCTTGAAGCCCTTGACGGTGTCCTCCAGCCGGACGTACTGGCCGGGGGTGCCGGTGAAGGCCTCCGCCACGAAGAACGGCTGGGAGAGGAACCTTTGTATCTTCCTTGCGCGGGAGACGACCAGCTTGTCGTCCTCCGAGAGCTCTTCCATGCCGAGGATGGCGATGATGTCCTGAAGTTCCTTGTACCTCTGGAGGACCGCCTGCACCTTCCTGGCGACGTTGTAGTGTTCATCGCCGACGATGCGCGGGTCGAGAATCCTGGAGGTGGAGTCGAGCGGGTCAACCGCGGGGTATATGCCAAGCTCCGCAATCTGCCTTGAGAGAACCGTCGTGGCGTCGAGGTGCGCGAAGGCCGTCGCCGGGGCCGGGTCTGTCAGGTCGTCCGCCGGGACATAAATGGCCTGGACGGAGGTGATGGAGCCTTTTTTCGTGGAGGTGATGCGCTCCTGGAGCGCGCCCATCTCGGTAGACAGCGTGGGCTGGTAGCCGACGGCGGAGGGCATGCGGCCAAGAAGCGCCGAGACTTCGGAACCCGCCTGCGTGAAACGGAATATGTTGTCAACGAACAGGAGCACGTCCTGGCCCTCGGCGTCGCGGAAGTATTCGGCGGCGGTAAGGGCGGAGAGGCCTATCCTGAGCCTCGCGCCTGGCGGCTCGTTCATCTGTCCGTAGATAAGCGCGGTCTTGTCGATAACGCCGGACTCCTTCATTTCGAGCCAGAGGTCGTTGCCTTCGCGGGTACGCTCGCCGACGCCGGCGAACACCGAGAAGCCGCCGTGCTCCTGGGCGACGTTACGTATAAGCTCCATTATGAGAACCGTCTTGCCGACGCCCGCGCCGCCGAAGAGGCCGGTCTTGCCGCCCTTCGTGTAAGGCGCGAGGAGGTCGATGACCTTGAGACCCGTGACGAACATCTCCGTGGATGTGGACTGGTCCTCGAAAGAGGGCGCGGGGCGGTGAATCGGGAGGAAGTTCTTCGCGTGTATCGGGCCTTTCTCGTCAACCGGATCGCCGACGACGTTCATTATCCTGCCGAGGGTCTCGCGCCCGCAGGGCATTGTGATGGGCTTGCCCGTGTCCATGGCCTTCATGCCGCGCACCAGGCCGTCCGTCGAGGACATGGCGACGGTGCGCACGCGGGACTCGCCCAGGTGCATGGCGACCTCCAGCGTGAGGTTGAAAGCCGGAGTCCCGGCTGCCGCGTCGGCGTCCTGCCGGATGAGTATGGCGTTGTAAATAGCCGGCAGGTTTTCCGTGAACTCGATGTCCACGACCGGGCCAATAACCTGTACTATCGTCCCTTCATTCATTATGTTACCCCCCTTAAACCTTAAAGTCGCTGGGTTCCCGCCTTCGCGGGAATGACAAGCTCATTATCACGGGCGCAATAAACCGCGCCCCTACAGACAGCATTATTGCCGACACCCGGCCACTGATTACCAGCCCCTATTTCAGCGCCTCTGCGCCGCCGATTATCTCCATCAGTTCCTTCGTGATGGCGGCCTGGCGCGCCTTGTTATATTTGAGCGTCAGCTTGGCTATCATTTCCTTGGCGTTATTGCTTGCCGAGTCCATCGCCGTCATCCTGGCCCCGAGTTCGGAGGCCTCGGACTCCCGAAGCGCCCTGTAGACCTGGAACTCCACGTGCTTCGGCAGGAGCGTGTCGAGCACGGCTTCCGGCCCCGGCTCGTATATGTAGTCTCCGGAGGCGGTTTCGATGTCCGTCTTCGGCGGCTCTATGGGCAGCACCTTCTCGGCGATTACCGTCTGGGAGAGCGCGGTCTTGAACTCGTTGTAGATGACGTAGACCTCGTCCACCTCGGCGTTTATGTAGTTCTCGATAATCTCGGAGGCAATCGTCTGCGCATGGGAGTAGTTCAGGTGGCCGGAGATACCCGTCCAGTCCTTCCTTATGGCGTAATCCCTGCGCACCAGGTAGTCCCTGCCCTTGCGGCCAACGACATTCAGCGTCAAGTCGCAGCCGTCCGTTTTCTTTTCGTGGTAAAGCGCGACCGCGCGCTTCATTATGTTCGTGTTAAACGCGCCGCACAGTCCGCGGTCGGAGGTAACGATAAGGAACTCGATGCGACGGCATCCCCTGTGCGCGAGCAGCGGGTGGTATTCCCTCGGCGCCCTTGCCGCGAGGTTCCCGAGGACCGAGACCAGCATGTTCGCATAGGGGCGGGCGGCGAGCATCGCGGCCTGGGCTTTTTTAAGCTTCGAGGCCGAGACCGCCTTCATTGCCTTTGTGATCTGCTGCGTGTTCTTTACGCTGCGGATCCTTCTAAGTATATCCCTTGAGCCAGCCACCTGTTCCTCCCCTTAGACCGCGAACGTCTTCTTGAACTCTTCGATTGCCGATTTAATCTTCTCTTTAAGCTCGTCGCTTATCGCCTTTTTCTCCTCTATCTCCTTTGTGATTTCCGGATGCTGGAGTTCGAGGAACTTCAGGAGGTCGGCCTCGAATTTCCTTATGGAGCCGATGGATATATCATCGACGTAGCCGTTCGTCGCGGCGAAGATTATGAGTATCTGGCTGCCGACGCCCATGGCGGAATACTGGTTCTGCTTCAGTATCTCCACCATTCTCTGGCCCCTCGCCAACTGGTTCTGCGTGGCCTTGTCGAGGTCGGCGCCGAACTGGGCGAACGCCGCGAGCTCGCGGAACTGCGCGAGGTCGAGCTTAAGCGAGCCTGCGACCTGCTTCATCGCCTTTATCTGGGCGGAGCCGCCGACGCGGGAGACCGAGAGGCCGACATTCAGCGCGGGCCTGACGCCCGAGTAGAAGAGGTCGGACTCCAGGAATATCTGGCCGTCCGTGATGGATATGACGTTCGTCGGGATGTAGGCGGAGACATCGCCCGCCTGAGTCTCGATTATTGGAAGCGCCGTGAGAGAACCGCCGCCGAGCTCGTCGGAGAGCTTCGCCGCGCGCTCAAGGAGCCTGGAGTGCAGGTAGAAGACGTCGCCCGGATACGCCTCGCGGCCCGGCGGACGCCTGAGCAGGAGGGACAGCTGCCTGTAAGCCACCGCCTGCTTGGAGAGATCGTCGTAGATTATGAGGGCGTGCTTGCCGTTGTCGCGGAAATACTCTCCGATGGTGCAGCCGGTATAGGGGGCAATGAACTGGAGCGAGGCCGCATCCGACGCGGATGCCGAGACGACGACGGTGTAGTCCATCGCGCCGTGCTCTTCAAGTGTCTTCATTACGCGGGCGACGGTGGAGCGCTTCTGTCCGACGGCGACGTATATGCAGACAACGCTCTTGCCCTTCTGGTTGATTATGGTATCGATCGCGACGGCGGTCTTGCCCGTCTGGCGGTCTCCGATTATGAGCTCGCGCTGTCCGCGGCCAATGGGGATAAGGGCGTCTATCGCCTTGATGCCCGTCTGGAGAGGCTCCCGGACCGGCTGGCGCTTTACTATGCCGGGCGCTATGACCTCGACGCGCCTGGACTCGGTGGACGCGATGGGCCCTTTGCCGTCGAGCGGCATGCCTATGCCGTCAACGACGCGCCCGATGACGGCGTCTCCGACGGGGACCTCCATGATGCGCCCCGTGCGCTTTACTATGTCGCCTTCCTTGATCAGCGTATCGTCGCCGAAAAGAACGGTGCCGACATTGTCGTCTTCGAGGTTAAGCGCCATGCCCATGACGTTGCCCGGAAACTCCAGGAGCTCGCCCTGCATGCACTTCTCCAGGCCGTAGATCTTCGCGATGCCGTCGCCGACCGTAATAACGGTGCCGACCTCCATCACGTCCACACCCTTCTCGAATTCGGCGATCTGCCGTTTTATCAGCTCGCTGATCTCTTCCGCCTTGATCTGCATAAATCCCCCTTCCGTAGCCGGTCAGCCGGCTTCCTATTTAAGGAGAGCCGCCCGCACCAGGCGCACCTGGTTGGAGAGGCTTCCATCATAAACCGTGCTCCCGATTCTCGTGCGCACTCCGCCGATGAGGCTCGGATCGACCTCCATCGTCAGTTCCACGTCCTTACCGACAATGCCGCTTATCTTCGCCTTGATACTCCCGGCCTCGGCGTCCGAGAGCGGGGCCGCGGAGGCGACCGACGCCTTCACTCTGCCCTGCGCAAGGTCGAGAAGGTCGGAGTAGGCCGCCGAGACCTCGCGTATATACCTGAACCGGCGCTTCCTGGCAAGGAGGTCGAGGAAGCGCAGAGTCAGGGGATTTACCCCGAGCTCTCCGGCGAGGCCGTCCATAACCTTTATCTTGTCCTTAAGGGAGAACACCGGATTCATGAATACGCTCTGAAGGCCCCTGGACGTCCTGTATACCTCGGCCACCTGCGCGAGGTCTTTCTTCACGGCGTCCGCGTTGCCGGAGCCTGAAGAGAGCGAAAGGAGCGCCTTCGCGTATCTTTTTGCGATTATATCCTTTAGCATAATTTATATCAGGTATCAGGCCTTATACTCCCGGCCCGTCCTGCCCCCTTATTTTCCGACCTTCTCCAGGTATTCCTGGAGCATCCTGGCCTGGTCTTCCTTCTTTACGTTTTCCCTGACCATTTTCTCGGCAAGCTCGACGGCCTTGAACGCCGCCTCGCGCCTTATCGCTTCCCTGGCCTTGACCAGCTCGGCGTCTATAAGGTCCTTCGTCGATGAGGCGATGTCTGCGACCATCTTCTCCGCCTCCCTGACGAGCATTTCCTTTTCTTTTTCTCCGTTGGCCTTTGCGATATCGAGTATGCTCTTAAGCTCGGCGTCCTTGTTCCTGAGTTTCGCCTCGACGGCGGAGAGCTTCGCCAGCGCCTCTTCGCGCGTCTTCTTTGCCTCTTCGAGAGAGGCCTCTATCTTTGCTATCCTGCCGAGCAGGGCGGGCTTGCCGTATTTTATCCATACCCAGACGAGGACGGCGATAATGATGGAGGAGTCTATAATGCGCCATCCCCAGTCCATCGGCTTAGTCGCTTCTCCGCCGCCCGCAGCCAAGGCGACAGCCGCGAAGACCGAGACAATCGCAAGCGCCGCCAAACCAGCACCGATATATTTCTTGATTTTCCGGTTCCCCGTTTCCATCTCTTTCCTCTTTATTTATACCGGCCTGCCCAGGAGCTTGGATGCAATCTCTCCCGGAAGCTTCGCCATTTCCTTCTCAAGCGTCTCCCTGGCCCTGCCAGATTCCGCCGAGACCTGCGCCCTGGCCTTTTCCACCGTGGACTGGGCCTCCGCCTTGGCCTGGGAGAGTCTTTCCCTCTGGCGGGATATGCCTTCCTGCTGAAGCGAGTGATACGACTGGTTCGCTTTCACCCTCGCGTCCGCAAGCTCACGCTCGAAATCGCGGAGCATGGCCTGGGCCTTGTTCGCATAACCCGCCGCGTCCTCGTGCTGACCGGCAATCTTCGCGTCCCGCTCGGAGAGGTGCTTCAGGACCGGCTTGAACAGAAGCAGGTTCAGGATGATTATGAGCACGAGAAAATTGGCGAGCTGAACAAAGAAGGTATAGTCCGGAATTACGGTAACCATTTCTTCTCTCCCAAAAATAAAATCCTGCCCGGGTTCTGCGCTGTTCCACTCCCACGCCCCCGGCGTTTAAAACCGGGTTGCAAGTTATCACGCCAAACAAAAGATTGTCAAGGAGAAACCGTATTAAATCTTTTAATCGCGCCTTATCTTAAATTTATTTGGAAAATTTATAGTTTTCATCGGGTTGACAACTAAAATATCCCCTGCTATCTTTGCTTATGAAGCTATAAGGAAACCTTCCAAGCTGCACGTAAACCGAAGCAAGCGGTCCGGTGGTAATTTCGGACTGCTTTTTTAATTTCAGAGGCAATATCAATCGTGGAGGGTAACAGACCATGAAAAAAGGGATTATAATGTTTTGCGCGGGTGCGGCTCTTGTCTTCGCCATCCCGGCCTTCGCGGCCATCGGCGGCAATGCCTACGAGACCTACACCGGCATGTCCGGCGGAAGCCATATGCAGAAGACAAGCAGCGCCGACCCGCCCGGCGGCGCGATGGCCAACTATACGGGCATGAAAGAAAGCATAAACCCCGACACCGGCGCCCAGAACAGCGCGAACGATCCGGGCGTGGCCGGCAAGCCGGCCATAGGCCGCTCGAACGGCACGTTCCACAACATGACGGGTTATTGATTTCACATCACCATAATCAACCTTCAAAAGTCCCGCCCCATCCGGTGCGGGGCTTTTATTTTTCCTTGACAAATCGGCAAAGCTCGTTTAAGGTTCAAGGCGGATTCCGATAAAAAACCGAAAGGTGGTGGTCCTCGCATGGATGCTGGCCCAGGCAATAGTCGAATGGAAGATTTGTTCGCTGCACATATGCGCGGATTGACCGCCAGGATTTCTTCATTCTAACCGCCTCACCCCGTTTTCCTCCCGGTCTTCCGCTTCTCAAGGCTTTCCAGGGATAAGAACCGTCAAGCTGCCAACCCGTCCGGAGACGGCAAATGCATTACATCGGCGACGTTTACGTAAGCGAAATCCTGAAAAAACAGGTCCTGGATCCGACGGGCGAGGAGTCGGGGCGCCTGGACGATTTCATCATTACGATAGGCGAGCTCTTCCCGCGCGTATCCGGCCTGCTTGTCAACCGCAAGGGCGGGCTGTACCGCGTGCCCTGGGAAGATGTAAGCATATTCAACAAGAAAATCGTCTCGACGAACCTCTCTTTCGAGACGATTCCTGCGTTCGAGCCGGGCAGGGGCGAAATGCTTGCGTGCCGCGAGCTTCTCGACAAGCAGATTGTGGACATAAACGGCGCGAAGGTCGTCCGGGTAAACGACCTGAAGCTGGGCGAGGTCAAGGGAAAACTATGCCTGATAGCGGCGGACGTGGGGGCGTCGGGCCTGCTCAGGCGGCTGGGGCTCAAGAAACAGTGGGAGAACGCGGTCAACCTTCTTGGACTGAAATATTCCACGAGCCTCATAAGCTGGAACTACCTCCAGCCGCTTCAGCCGCAGCTCGGGAAGCTCGCCCTGACCGTATCGAGGAAGCAGATGGGTACGCTTCACCCCGCGGACATAGCCGAGATTATCTCGGAGGTGTCCCAGAAGGACAGGCGGGCAATTGTCGAATCCCTCGACATCGAGACCGCGGCGGAGACGATCCACGAACTTGAGCCGTCCGTGCAGGCGGACATCATAACCCACATGGACGAGGAGCAGGCCGCGGACATCCTCGAAGCGATGCCTCCGGACGAGGCGGCCGACCTTGTCGCTGACCTCTCGGAGGACAAGGCGCACGGGATACTGAAGCGCATGGAGGCGGAAGAGGCGGAGGACGTTCAGGAGCTCCTGGAACACGAGGAGGACACCGCCGGCGGTCTTATGACCACCGAATACCTCTCCTTCCCGCCGGACATGACAATCTCGGAATCCCTGGTGGAATACCGCCTTGCGGCGCCGGACGTGGAGTCCGCCTCCGCGTATGTCATATACGTCCTCGACTCGGAGGAGCGCCTCCTTGGCGAGGTGCACTTGAAAGACCTCGTGCTTTCAAGCCAGGACAGGAAGCTTGAAGATATAATGCATACGGACATCAAGACCGCGTCTCCCGACGACGACGAGCGCGAGGTCGCCGAGAAGATTTCGAAATACAACCTCCTGGCGCTGCCGGTGGTGGAGGAAGACAGGATGCTCGGCATAGTAACCGTGGACGATGTAGTAGACCTGCTCCTGCCGCCGCAGTCAAGGCGCAAGAAGCACAGGATGAAATAGCGCAATGAAAATACCGAGAGTTAATTTCCGCATGATAATGATATTCCTTGCCGTCGTGGGCCCCGGCATAATCACGGCGAACGTGGACAACGACGCCGGAGGCATAACGACTTATTCCGTCGCCGGCGCGCAGTTCGGCTACAAGATGCTCTGGCTATTCATACCCATGACGATTGCGCTTATCGTCGTGCAGGAGATGAGCGCCAGGATGGGCGCCGTCACGGGCAAGGGCCTGGCCGACTTAATCCGCGAGAACTACGGCGTCAGGATGACGCTTTTGATAATGGTGTCCCTTCTCCTGGCGGACATGGGTAATACGATCTCCGAGTTCGCGGGCGTCGCGGCGAGCATGGAGATATTCAACGTCAGCAAATACATCTCCGTCCCGATCTCGGCCATTCTCATCTGGCTGATAGTGGTTAAAGGCACATACAAGCATGTCGAGCGGATTTTCCTCGTTGCTTCCGGTCTTTATTTTACGTATATTCTTTCCGGCGCAATGGCGCATCCGCCCTGGGGGACGGTTATGAAAGAGCTTGTCGTCCCGAACTTCACCGCCTCCGGCGATTATATAGCGATGGTAATCGGCCTTATCGGCACGACGATTGCGCCCTGGATGCAGTTCTACATACAGTCCGCCGTCGTGGAGAAAGGCATTACCGTGAAGGAATACGGATACTCCCGCATGGACGTGATATTCGGCTGCTTCATGACGGACATCGTCGCGCTCTTTATCGTCGTCGCGTGCGCCGCGACAATATTCGTCCACGGGATACACATAGAGACGGCCAAGGACGCGGCCCTGGCGCTTGCCCCGCTTGCGGGCAGATGGGCGTCCACGCTCTTCGCGTTGGGCCTTCTTAACGCCTCCGTGTTCTCGGCGTCCATCCTGCCGCTCGCCACGGCATATTACATTTGCGAGGCGTTCGGCGTGGAGGCCGGCATAGACAAGTCCTGGGACGAGGCGCCGATATTCTACTGGCTATACACGCTCCTGATAGCCGTCGGAGCCGGCGTCATTCTCATACCGGGCGTGCCGCTAATATCCGTGATGCTCTGGTCGCAGGTCGTAAACGGCGTCCTCCTGCCCTTCATCCTTATATATATGCTGAGCCTCATCAACAGGAAGGAAATCATGGGGGGCTACGTGAACTCGAAGGGGTTCAACGCAATCGCCTGGCTCACAACGGCGATATTGATAGTCCTGACCCTGATGCTTGTGGTTATTTCCATATTCCCGGACATACTGAATTAACAGAATGCGGGCGCCACGTTTTTTATACAACACGAAGCTTAAGCTTAAAGCCATCGTCGGCATACTGCTCGCGTTTTTCATCCTCGACATCGGCTCGGCGCTTGTCTACCCGAACGTCGAGAAATACAGAAGATACGACCCGAAGATGTCGTCGATGATGGAATACCGCATCAGGCAGGTGCGGGCGGAGGGAAAGAAGATTCATATTATAAGGAGGTGGGTCCCGTTCTCAAGGATTTCGCCGTATATCGTCAAGGCGGTGCTGATCGGCGAGGACGACTCCTTCTGGCACAATTCCGGTTTCGATATTAACGGCATGGAGGCCGCGCTTGAGAGAGACATCAAGACGCACAGGCTCAAGGCGGGCGGTAGCACCATAACCCAGCAACTCGCCAGGAACCTGTTCCTCACGCCGTCCAGGAACCCGGTCCGGAAACTGAAGGAGGCGATACTTGCCTGGCGGCTCAACAGGGACCTGTCCAAGCGCAGGATACTGGAGCTTTACCTGAACTACGCCGAATGGGGACACGGCATTTTCGGGATCGGAGCCGCAAGCCTGCATTACTTCGGAATCCCGGCGTCCATGCTTTCCCCGGAGCAGGCGGCGAGGCTTGCGACGGTGCTGCCGAACCCGAACATCTACAGCCCGACGAGGCCGGACAGGTACGTCCTGCGCCGCTCGGCGATAATCTACAGGGTAATGGTAAAGAGGGGGATTGTCATGCCGGACTACGAGGAGGCGATGAACCCGGCAAAGGAGAAAACGCCGGAGGGAAAACCCGCATTCCCCGGCGAGAGCACAACTGCAAAAGCCGCCGGACACGGGCATCCCCCTTTTTTGAACTTCACGGCAAAGTAGCCCCTATTCCAGCTTCGCGTCCATCGTTATCCTCGCGTTCAGGACCTTCGAGACCGGGCATCCCTCCTTGGCCTTGTTCGCCGCTTCCATGAACTTAGCCTCACTTATTCCCGGAACCTTCGCCCGGACTTCCAGGCGGCTCTCCGTTATCGCAAAGCCATCTCCCTGCTTCTCGATGGCGACGGTCGCCGTCGTCTTTACGCTCCCGGGCGTGATGCCGGACTCGCCGAGTATCGCGGAAAGCGCCATGGAAAAGCACCCCGCGTGCGCCGCCGCGATAAGCTCCTCGGGGTTCGTTCCGGGCCTGTCCTCGAACCTCGTTGCGAAAGAATAGGCCGTGTCGTTTAATACTCCGCTTGCGCTCGATAGCGCGCCTTTGCCGTCCTTCAGTCCGCCGTTCCATACAGCCGAGGCCTTGCGTTTCATATCCCTCCTTACATGTTTACGAAGATAAGATCCGGGTCTTCGATGTGCCGGATGACGTTGTTCATGAAGTGCTGGGCCGTCGCGCCGTCCACTATGCGGTGGTCGAAGGTAAGAGACAGCGGCAGCATTTTCTTTATCTTTATCGCGCCGCCTTCCGCGACGGGTTTTTCCATGAGCCTCCCGACGCCAAGGATGCCGGCTTCCGGATAGTTTAAAATCGGCGTTGCGAACATCCCGCCGATGGAGCCGTAATTGGTTATGGTGAATGTCCCGCCCTTGAGCTCGCCTATGTCGAGCGTCCGTTTCCGGGCGCGCCCGGAGAGGTCTTCAAGTTCGCGCGCTATTTGCAGGATGGACTTTTTGTCCGCGTCCTTTATGTTCGGCACTATAAGCCCGTCCTGCGTCTCCACGGCGATACCGATGTTGTAATAATTTTTATATACTATCTCTCCCTTTTCGTCGTCCATCGCGGAGTTCATGGAAGGGTCCCGCTTCAAGGCCCCGGCGACAGCCTTGATTATAAACGGAAGGAGCGTCAGCTTTATCCCCTGTCCCCTGGCGTCCTCCTTTTCCTTCTCCCTTATGAGCGAGAGAAGCCCGGCGTCCGCCTCGTCCGTCGTCGTCACCTGCGCGGCCTTAGTCATGGAATCCGTCATCGCCCGGGCGATTTTCCTCCTCACTCCGCGAAGCGGCGCGCGCGTAACCGCCCCCCAGTTGTCTCGCCCCGGCGCGCCTTCCGGCTCCCGCGCGCCTTTTTCCGGGACGCCCGCTCCCGCGAATTTCCGGACGTCATCTTCCGTAACGCGCCCTTTAGGCCCTGTGCCTCTGATCTGTTCCATGTCCACACCGAGTTCCCTGGCGAGCAGCCGATCCTTCGGCAGGGCTTCGACGCGCGGCGGCCTCGCGGGTTGATAGGGCGCCGCTTCCCGGGCCGCCTCTTCGAGACCCTCTTCTTCCGGGGCCTCCTCAAGCTCTCCCACGACACCCACCGAGCCGAGCCGTTCCGCATATATGTCGAACGGCTCCGCCGGCCGGGCCGGCGGACCGGCAGCCGGTCGACCGGCCTCGGGCTTGGGCTTCTTGCCGGCTTTCTCAGTCTCGGCTTTTTCCGTCCCCCTCTCCTCGCGGGAGAGGGGCTGGGGTGAGGGTTTCCCCGCCGGGGCTGCGCCAATCTCTTCCTTTTCTCCTATGACGGCAATCACCTCGCCCACCTTTATGATGTCGCCGGGTTCGCCCTTTATGCTGATGACATACCCGGCCTTCGGCGACGGCACTTCGGCGACCGCCTTGTCCGTCTCCACCTCAAGCAGCGTCTGGTGGTCGTTGACATAATCTCCGACCTTCACCTTCCATTCGACGACCTCGCCCTCGGTCAGGCCTTCGCCGATGTCGGGGAATTTGAATTCGTAGGCCATATAGTCACCTGTGAGGTATGGCGTTAACATCAGTAGTTCAGTATCTTCCGCGCCCCAGCGATTATCTTCTTCGCGTTCGGCAGGTAGTAGTCCTCCAGTTTGAAAAGAGGCATCACGGCGTCGTAGCCCGTAACGCGTTCGACTGGCGCGAGCAGGCTCGTGAACGCCTCTTCGTATACCCTCGCCGCAATCTCCGCGCCTATGCCGCCCGTCTTCGGGGCCTCGTGCGTTACGAGGAGCCTGCCGGTCTTCTTCGCGGAGCTTATAATGGTATCGCTGTCCATCGGCGAAATCGTCCGCAGGTCGATTACCTCGGCGCTAACGCCGTCCGCGGCGAGTTCTTCGGCGGCCCTCAAGGCCTCGCGCACCATCGCGCCCCACGCGACAATGGTCATGTCCGTCCCCTCGCGCACGGCGGCTGCCTTGCCTATCGGGACCTCGTAGTCCTCGTCCGGCACCTCGGCCTTTATGGCGCGGTATATGCGCTTCGGCTCGCAGTATATCACCGGGTCTCCGTATCGGAGCGCGGCCGTCATAAGCCCCTTGGCGTCATACGGGTTGGACGGCTGGACGACGGTGATGCCGGGAGTATTTGCAAGCACGGCCTCCGGGGAGTCGGAGTGATGCTCCGGGGCGCGTATGCCGCCGCCCCAGGGAAGCCTCAGGACGAGGTTTATGGGATACTGCCCGCGGCTCCGGGAGCGGTATCTCGCCATCTGGTTCGCAATCTGGTCGAGCGCAAGATACATGAATCCCTCGAACTGTATCTCCGCGACGGGGATGAGACCTCCGACCGCAAGACCAAGCGCCGTGCCCGCTATTCCGCCCTCGGAGAGCGGGGTGTCGATAACGCGCTCCGGACCGTATTTTCCCTGGAGGCCGTCGGTGACTCTGAACACGCCTCCCTCCCGGCCCACGTCCTCGCCGATTATGACGACCCTTTCGTTTTTCTCCATCTCCCTGTCGAGGGCCAGGTTTATGGCGGAGACGATGTTCAGCTTAGGCATGGGATGCGCCCCCGTCCGTCTCCTGAAGGAGCGCGAGCAGCTCGCTCTCCTGTCTCTTCAGGTACGTATGCTCTCTCTTCCAGGTATTATGGAATATATCGGAGGGCGAAGGCTTCGGGGCGGACTCCGCCTCTGCCACGGCCTTTTCCACCTCCGTTTTTGCGGCGTCCATAATCTCGTATTCCTCCTCTTCGCTCCACATGCCAAGCGAAGAGAGATACAGCCTCAGGCGGATGAGCGGGTCGAACGGCTTGTTCTTTTCAAGTTCGGAGGCGTCTCTGTATTTGGCCGGGTCGTCGGCTGTGGTATGCGGGCCGAAGCGGTATGTCAGCATCTCGATGAGCCGGGGGCCGCGTCCTTCGCGCGCGTCGGACATTGCCTCCTTCATGGCGGCGTAAACGGCCATGATGTCGTTGCCGTATATCTGAATCCCCTTGAAGCCGTAGGCGTTCGCCTTCTGGGCGATGCTTTTTGACCTTGTCTGAACCCTGCGGGGGACGCTTATGGCAAACTGGTTGTTCTGGCAGACAAAGACCGTCGGGGTACCAAACACGCCCGCGAAGTTCATAGCCTCGTGGAAGGAGCCTTCGGACGTGGCGCCGTCGCCGAAATATACCGCAGCGATAGATTTGATTCCCCGAAGCTTCATCGCCCACGACACGCCCACGGCGTGCAGGGGCTGGCTGCCCACCACCACCTCTACCGGCAGCACGCGCAGGTCCTTTATGCCTATAAGGCCGCGCTCGTCTCCCATCCAGTAGCGGTATATCCCGGAGAGCGGGACTCCGCGCATTAAGAGCGCGCCGCTTTCGCGGTACGACGGCACGAGCCAGTCCCCGCTTTCGAGGAATGCGGCGGACGCCTGGGAAGCCTCCTGCCCGTAGACGGGCGCGTAGGTGCCCATCCTCCCCTCGCGCTGGAGGTTGAGCGCGGTCCTGTCCGCAAGCCTCATCACGCTCATCCTTACATAAAGCTCCTTTATACGCTCGTCGCTCAAGTCCGGGCGCAGCTCCTCGTTTACGCGCCCGTCCTTGTCCATTATCTCAAGCTTCTCGCCCTTCAAGGGGTCGAACCTGTCGAACAGCATCCAATATCCTCCGGGAAGATAGATGACGTATTCGTAAAAGGAGTAAAGCCTGTCACCCCGTGCCTGACACGGGGCCCAGGAATTTTAAACTTCCCGGATTCCCGCTTTCGCGGGGGTGACGGGCTTTAAATGTTTCACGAACACGTGTTTTTATTTATGAATTGAAGTATAGCAAAAAGCAAAAAAGGCCGCCTCAAAAAAGACGGCCTTCGTTTTGCGTGCAAGAAAATAATCAGTGCGCCGGAGCGGAAGAAGGCTGTCCCTTCACCGGCGGCACGGGCAGTATCAGGTCGAACGGGAACGGCCCGAGATTTATGTCTATGCCGGAGGCGACCTGGTTTCCGTTCAGCGTAATCATATGGTTCTTGTTCTTGTCGTACGTGCCGTAAGGCTCTCCCTTCTTCGGGATGCCGCCGTACTTGAGCCGGGCCGCAACATAATAAACACCGGCCTTGGGCACATATACGAAATATTTGCCGTCTGCGGCTGTCGCCTTGGATAGGTAGGTCGGAAGGCCGACCATCTCGCGGTCCTTGTATACCATCACATATGCGCCGTTCGCGGGCTTTCCGTCCTCGCCGTATACCGTGCCTCTGACGCCCCTGTTGCCATTGCTCGGAATATACGGGGCAAGGAGGAAATTGCCGTCGAGCATCGATATGGATATGTCCACCTTCTCGTATTTCCCGGGCTTCACCGTTACCGGGTTGGCGGGGTATTCCCCTTCGTAATCGCCCTTCACGAGATACCCCTTCGGGCTTCCGGAGGTGCGCCTCCTGGCCACGATGAAATATGTGCCGGGTACAAGGCCGAGCCGGTATGTCCCGTCGGGCGCGGACGGTTTCGAGATGAGCTTCGTGGGCACCCTCATGTCGTTGTACGGAGAGGTGTACGCGTAGACGTATACTTCTCCGGCGGCGCCTTTGTTCTTGATGGAGACCTGGCCTTCTATGCCCGAGTCCGGCTTGTCGTTTTGCGCGAACCGTGCAGAGGCGCATGCGCAGAGCAAGAGCGCAAGCGGTATGGCGAGTGCGTAAAGCAGTTTCTGTTTCATGCGTGCCTCCTTTCTCCTCATTACGAGTTTACATCATGCGGAGAATATGTCAACGGAGTTGATAAAAAATTTGCGCGTGAAGACTCGAAAAAAATTTGTCGCCGAAGTGCATGATATTAAATTATTTATTGCAATTGAAAAATAATTGCTATATACTTTTTCTGGTTCCATAGAAATATTTTTTTCATGCGTCGTAAAATGTTCCGCGGCGGAACAGAAGAAAACGGCGCAAGGCTTCGCGGATGCCCGTCCATTAAGGCTCCGCTTAAATCCGGAAGAAAGGAGGAAAACAAATGGCAAGGACCGACAAGGAATATCCGCTGTACGTGTGTCAGACATGCGGCGCGGTTACTTCCAACAAGGGGCACGTATGCGCCCCGGTCAGGTCCGTCGAGTTGGCTGTCTGTGAGTTCTGCGGTAATGTCGCCGAAGACCCTCGGCACGTATGCATGCCCAAGGTCATGGAGCTCAGGTTTTTCTGCGAGACATGCGGACGGTTGTCCGTGTCGGACGATGAGCTCTGTTATCCCGCCGCCATAAAACAGGCGGCGGCAAAGAAAGGAGCCACGAAAATGGCAGAAGCGACTGCAAAGAAACCAGCCGCAAAGAAACCGGCTGCAAAGAAACCGGCTGCAAAGAAACCGGCCGCGAAGAAGGCCACAACTGCGTCGAAGGCAAAACCAGCCGCCAAGAAGACTGCAAAACCGGCTGCAAAGAAGACCGCTAAGAAGAAGACCGCCGCAAAAAAACCGGCGGCCGCCAAGAAAGCGACCGCCGCGTCGAAGGCAAAACCGGCTGCCAAGAAGCCGGCTGCCAAAACCGCAAAGTAAGTCAGACAGCCAATTTGTTCTTCCGGATTGAGGGCCGGGCTTTATGTCCGGCCCTTTTCATTTAAAAAAATAAAACCCCAGGAATTCTTCCCTATCCTGAGGTCTCCCGGACCTTCCCACCACCCCTTTATACTCCAAGGGCGAAAGCTTTGTCAAGCAAAGATGAGGCTCTTATTGATAACGAAATCCAAAATCCTGCCTAACTTACGCCTCCGCATGGTTAAAAATTTTTATCCACAGGCCGGCTTCGGCACGTTTTGCAGGCTTCCGGGCGGCATTTATGTTGTGCGATTTAAAATTTGTCTGCAAAACCAATACGTTAAGCAATCACTGCTCGCGTGACATGCGGCGCCGCGGGCTTATTGCCTCCGGCAGCGCGGAAGGCGGCAAGCTCCGGGTTAAATCTTGGATTTTCAAGTGGTTGCACGTTACAGACGCGGCCGCCTCGGCATGGTTTGACGCCGGGCCTTTTTTTCCTGAAATCGACGGCACTGACTTAAGCCGCCATGAAAACTATTTCGGATTTCCGGCCCGCCGCCTGAAACCGGCAGACCGGCTAATGGCCCTTCTTGAGCTCGAAGAGCACCTGTTTGGCGAGGTTTTTTAATGTGTCGAATACGCCGACGCCGGTGGTGGCGACGGCCTCGTAGGAAGGAAGCCCGCGGTGGTTCAGTATCTTCTCCATTTCCGGGACGGGCGCGACGTTGGGGAGGTCCCGCTTGTTGTACTGGACAACAAAGGGGATCTTGTCCATGTCGTAGCCCTGCTCGGAAAGGTTCACGCGGAGGTTGTCCATGCTCTCGACGTTCGCCTCCATGCGCTCGACCTGCGAGTCCGCAACGAAGACGACACCGTCAACGCCTTTAAGGATAAGCTTGCGGGAGGCGTCGTAGAACACCTGGCCCGGGACGGTGTAGAGATGGAAGCGGGTCTTGAAACCGCGTATCTCGCCAAGGGCCAGGGGCAGGAAGTCGAAGAAGAGCGTCCGCTCCGTCTCCGTGGCGAGCGAGATCATCTTGCCCTTCGCCTCCGGGTTCGTCTTCCTGTAAATGTAATGGAGGTTCGTCGTCTTGCCGCAGAGGCCGGGGCCGTAGTAGACGAGCTTTACGTTTATTTCGCGGGAGGAGTAATTGATAAAGGACATTTATTATCCGAACAGGTTGTCTATGTCTTCGTCGGTTATCTCCGCGAACGGAGAGACGCTGACCTTGCCCGTGGAGCCTTCTTTCCGTGACTTCTCGGATACGGACTGGAATATCTTCGCAAGCGCCTCCGCGCTTTTCTTGACCCGAAGCCTCACAAGCCCGAGCGAGCTTCGCTGGTCGAATATCACGACGAGAATGATGCGCTGGTCTACTATGGAGATGTGGATGTTGTCCTTCTCGCCTTCATGGAAGAGCACCGAGAATTCCTTCTCGCCAAGCAGCTTGGCCATGCCGCCCGTCGCGGCTATGTTGCCCGCCGTAAGCGAGGCGAGCGAGGTGGTGTCAAGCCCCAGGACTTCTCCGGCGGAGGCTATGAGCTGGCCGTTCTTGTCAACGAGGAAAACGACCCTTGCGTTCGACTGGGCCTGAAGACGCTGGAGCTCCTGGTCTACAGAACCGAACTCTTCCTCGAACATTATAAGGTCTGAACCTGGCATCACTGCTCCTTTTTATTAATAAACGACATTTAACCTACCACAAAACCACCCGGTAGTTCAAGGAAAATCTTATTATTTTCAAGACCCTTTATGTTAACCGTCCCGGCGGGGGCAAGACATGCCTCCACAAACACGGGGCGGGACACGGCATACCTTGCCGCCCTTCGCGGCGGCGGCTGCGACCCGCATAACCCGGACGCCGCAAAAAACCCAATCCGGCCCTTATAAAGACGCCGCGCCCGGCGCACGCACGCCACTTTGTCCTTGACCGGCAACGCCTCCGGTGATAAGATAAGTCCTTGATTTTTACGAGGGTTCGGGAGGCCGGTCGACAGTATGGCCGATAAAATTGTAATAGCGGTCGCCTCCGGCCTGTGGGCCGGATACTCTCCTGTCGCCCCCGGCACGGCCGGCAGCATAGTCGGCGCGGTTATCGCCTTCCTCTTTGCCGCCTTCCTTGGCCTCGGCTCCTTCGCCGGAACGGCCTACTCGCTCCTGACCGTCCTCACATTTTTCGTCGGCGTATGGGCCGCCGGGCGGGCCGAAGTCATATACGGCCAGAAGGACTGCGGCAAGATTGTCATAGACGAAATCGCGGGCATGTTCGTAACCCTTTATCTCATCCCGTTCGACTGGCGGTGGATTGCGGCGGGCTTTTTCCTGTTCCGGTTCTTCGACATCACAAAGCCCTTCCCGGCGCGGACAATCGACCAGCGCATGAAGGGCGGCTGGGGCGTGATGTTGGACGACATCGCCGCCGGAATTTACGCGAACATCGCCCTGCGCATAATCGTAAGGCTCGCGGCGTGAGGGCGGAGGCGGTAATACTCGGCCTCGGCATACCGGGCGGCGCGGAATCATCCGGCGGTTATATGCGGGAGCTCTCGGACTCCCTTGCAGAGTTCGGGCTCGATCTTATATCGGTCTCGTTCGTCGCGTCCGACGAAAAGGAAGCGGAAAACGCCGTCCGGCTCGCGCTCTCAAGGTCGTTTTTTGTCCTGCTCTCCGGCGCAGAGGGACAGGAAAGGACAGGGGAGGTCTCAAGGAAGGCTCTGGCGCGCGCGCTTGGGAAACGGCTCGTGCTACACCCCGACCTCGAAGGCAGGGCGCTCCTGCCAAAGGGCGCGCGGCTCCTTGCGGACCCGAAGGAAGCTCCCGCCGGCCATCATCGCCCCCCCTCGGGCCATCGATGCCCTTCAGGGCATGGATGCCCGCCAGGGTTCTGGCTGGAGCACGAGGGCAGGTATCTCGCCTGGCTGAACGGGCCGCCGGACCGGGGGCGGGCGCTCCGGGACATCATCCCGCCGGAGCTTGCGCGGGCGCTGTCCAGCGGCCGGGGCAGGACATTCTCCGCCGGCCGGACAATGCGGTGCTACGGGATAACCGAAGAAGACGCGCGCGGGCTTCTCGATAATGTTTCCGTCCCGGGCGGGGATATGAAGTTCTCAAGCTCCGCCGCGGGGCTGGACATAACGGCGAAAGCAAACGCGGATACGCGCGAGAAGGCCCAGAAGCTGCTCCTGGAGCTTTGCGCCGAGATTGTCCGCAGAGTCGGCGACGGCTATTACGGCACGGACAAAGAGGGGCTGCACGACACGGTCGCAAGGCTCCTGACGGAGAAACGCATGACCGTCGCCACGGCGGAGTCCTGCACCGGAGGCCTTGTCGCCAAAAGGCTTACGGACATCGCCGGAAGCTCCGCATACATGGAACGCGGTGTCGTAACATACTCGAACAAATCTAAAGAGGAGCTTCTCTCGGTCCCGTCGGAGACGCTTGTCAAGCACGGCGCGGTTTCGGAAGAGACCGCGCGGCTTATGGCCGAAGAGATACGAAAGAGCGCCAAGGCGGACCTGGGGCTTGGCATAACCGGCATCGCCGGGCCGGGCGGCGGGACTGCGGAGAAGCCCGTGGGGCTTGTGTATATCGGCCTCGCGACGCCGGGCGGCGTAACGGTTAAAAAGTTCCATTTCCCCGGAGACCGCGCGGAGGTTCGCTTCGCCTCCTCGCAAATGGCGCTGGACATGATACGCCGATACCTGATAAGCTGATCCTTGCACAATTGCAGGAGACAGGGGCGCAATTTATTGCGCCCGGAGCCGCGGCAAATGTCTCGGAATAATTTCATCCGCACGTTCATCGCAATCGAGCTTCCGCCGGATATAAAGGAGGCGATGGCGGGGGTGCAGGCGGAGCTTGGGAAATCAGGCGCGGATGTGGTCTGGGTCCGGCCCGACGGCGTGCATCTGACGCTAAAGTTCCTGGGAGACGTGGAGGAGGAAGCGGTTAAAAAACTCGGCGACGCGCTTGACGGCGCGCTTAAGGGCGAAGCTTCTTTTACCCTCCGGGCGAAGGGCGTCGGCGCGTTCCCGGCTCCGAGGGCGCCGCGCGTTGTCTGGCTTGGCGTCGAGGGCGATGCGGCAAGGCTCTCCGCCCTCGCGGAGACGGTGGAACGTGTCTGCGCCGGGCTTGAGTTTCCCAGCGAGAGTCGCCCATTCAAGGCGCACCTGACGCTTGGGCGGGTGCGTTCGCCCAAGGGACGGGACGCGCTCGTGAAGATGCTGGGGGGTTTCAGGGACGCCGACCTGGGTGAGTTCGAAGCCGACGCCGTGTCCGTGATGAAGAGCGAGCTTAAGCCCGCGGGCGCGGTGTATACGGAGATGCGAAGGATAAAATTGAAACATTAAATTTTGTAGGGGCGTGATTTATCGCGCCCACGGGCTCAATAAATTGAGCCCCTACAATAATTGGATTTCGGCAATTATCAATAACTTCAGCAGTAAGGAAGGAGATAAGTGATATGGCGGAGAAGACTGAAAAAGACCAGAAACTCAGGGCGCTGGACCTGGCCGTTTCGCAGATAGAGAAGCAGTTCGGCAAGGGTTCCATAATGCGTCTTGGGAACGACCAGCCCTCGCCGGACGTGGCGGTGATACCCACGGGCTCGCTTGGGCTCGACATCGCCCTCGGCGTCGGCGGCTACCCGCGCGGCAGGGTCATAGAGATATACGGCCCGGAGTCCTCCGGCAAGACGACCCTCTCTCTTACGGCAATCGCGCAGGCGCAGAAGACGGGCGGGATAGCCGCGTTCATAGACGCGGAACACGCGCTCGACGTTACCTACGCCAGGAAGCTCGGAGTAAGGACGGACGACCTGCTCATCTCCCAGCCGGACACGGGCGAGCAGGCGCTCGAAGTCGCGGAGACGCTTGTCCGAAGCGGCGCGGTTGATATAGTCGTAGTTGACTCCGTCGCGGCGCTCGTGCCGAAGGCCGAGATAGAGGGCGAGATGGGGGATTCCCACATGGGGCTTCAGGCGCGGCTCATGTCCCAGGCATTAAGGAAGCTTACGGCCACAATCTCGAAGTCCATGACCACGGTCATCTTCATAAACCAGATACGCATGAAGATTGGCATAGTCTACGGGAACCCCGAGACGACAACCGGCGGCAACGCGCTGAAGTTCTATGCGTCCGTGCGGCTCGACATCAGGAAGGCGGAGTCCATAAAGGACGGGCAGGAGATAACCGGGAACCGCGTCAGGGTGAAGGTTGTCAAGAACAAGGTCGCGCCGCCGTTCAAGCAGGCGGAGTTCGACATACTCTTCAACGAGGGAATATCGAAGATAGGCGAGGTTGTGGACGCGGGCGTGAATATCGGCGTCATAGAGAAGGCCGGGGCATGGTATTCTTACGACGGAGACCGCATCGGCCAGGGGCGCGAGAACGTGAAGCAATACCTGAGGGACCATCCGGAAACGCTGACGGATATAGAGGCAAAGGTCAAGGAAAAGGCCGGCCTTGTCTCCGCCGTTACGGCATAGCGAGGCAAACATGGACATACCGGCACAAGGAAGCCTTTCAGTCAACGACCTGCTCAAGACGGCCACGGAGCGTCGCGCATCGGACTTGCATATAAAGGTTGGAAGCCCGCCAGTGCTGCGCATCGACGGCAAGCTTACGCCGATGCTGGAGCAGAAGCGCCTGACGCAGGAGGACGTCGTCAAGCTCGCGTTCTCCATGATGAACCAGGGCCAGCGGGAGAAGTTCAAGGTGAAGAACGAGTCCGACTTCGCGTACGGCGTCCCGGGGCTTGGGCGGTTCAGGGTAAACGTCTTCATGCAGAGGGGCACCGTCGGCATAGTCATGCGCGCCATCCCCACGAAGGTCGCATCCATCGATGAGCTTAACCTCCCGCCGGTAATCACGAAGCTCGCCCAGGAGCCGCGGGGCATGATACTCGTCACCGGGACGACCGGCAGCGGAAAATCCACCACGCTGGCCTCGATGATAGACTACATCAACATGTCGCGCACCGAACACATAATGACCATCGAGGACCCGATAGAATACCTGCACAGGGACAAGAAGGCCCTCGTGAACCAGCGCGAGGTCGGGATGGACACGGAGTCCTTCCCCCTGGCGCTCCGCTCGGCGCTCCGGCAGGACCCGGACATTATCCTCGTGGGCGAGATGCGGGACTACGATACCATAAGCACCGCGCTGACCGCCTCAGAGACGGGCCATCTCGTCCTGTCCACGCTCCATACGGTCGATGCCGTCGAGACCATCAACCGCATAATATCCGTCTTCCCGCCCTACCAGCAGAAGCAGGTGCGCCTCCAGCTTGCCGCAGTCCTGAGGGGAGTCATATCCCAGAGGCTTGTGCCGCGCGCGGACGGCAAGGGCCGCGTCCCCGCGTGCGAGATACTCATCGTCACGGGCACGGTGAGGGAGTGCATCATAGATGCGGACAAGACAAGGCACATACACGACGTAATCGCCGCGGGCGGTTCCCAGTACGGGATGCAGACGTTCGACCAGTCCCTCTACGGCCTCTACAAGGCCGGGCTTGTAACGTATGAAGAGGCCCTGAGGAGAAGCTCCAACCCGGACGACTTCGCGCTTAGGATTCGCGGCATAACCTCCACCTCCGACGACACATGGGATAGCTCCTCCGAACCGCAGAACACCCCGGAGAAACATGGAGGCTCCGGCTTCAAGATCGACCGCCTGGGGGAGTAAGGCCGGTCGACTGGCGGCGGGCCGGGGGGACAGATAATAGTTTTTTTTCAAGGCGTGATAGTGTGCTCGATATAATAACAACGGAAGGAACGTGAGCAGTGAGTTTGCAAGGCGTGCCGGTTCTGACCCGCGCGCGCGAGCTGGCTTACCGGTATCTTGCCCTTCGGGGCAGAAGCGAAAAGGAGCTTCGGGATTATCTCTCCCGCAAGGGGATTCAGGACGATGCGGTTGAGGAGGTAATCCGGAAGTTCGTCGGCTCCGGTTATATCGACGACCGCCGCTTCGCCGTGTCATTCGCCAGGGCCCTGATCGAGCGCAAGGGGCTTTCCCGTTACGCGCTCAGGATGGAGCTTCAAAGGAAGGGCGTCCGGCAGGATTATATCGACGGCGCGCTTGAGGGCCTTTTCGCGGAAGGCGGCTACGACGAAGACGGCCTGGCCCTCGGCATCGCGCAAAAGAAGGCCGTGTCGATGCGCAACCTTCCGCCGGATAAGGCAAAAAGACGGATTACCGATTATCTCCGGCGGCGCGGATTCTCCTTCGACGTCATAAAAAAAGCCCTGAATGCCCTCATTTAAGATTTGACTTTCTTAATAATATTCCAGTATAATTCGTAATAATGTTTTACTGGAGGTAAAATCATGATAGACAATCTGTTCCGTCCATTCCACCTTATCCTGATACTTATCATCGCCCTGCTCGTGTTCGGTCCCGGGAAGCTTCCCGCGATCGGCAAGGGCCTCGGCGAGAGCATCCAGAACTTCAAGAAGGCCATGGCCGAAGGCAAGAACGAGGAAAAGAAGGAAATCCCGGCGGATACGAAGTAACGTGCCGGGGGCCGGGCAGTCGAAGCAGGCTGGTCTTGTCAGACACTCGAAGCGATATGGCCCAGGCGATCATCGGGCGGTCCATGAAAGTCTAAGCGGGCCGGTCTTGTCAGACACTCGAACGGGGCCGGGCCGTTGCAGAAAGTAATCGATATGGGCCGGGCAGGGTAGGACGGCAGATGAGTTGCCGGTTGCGCGGGCGATTACTTGTCGTATAATCTTTGTCACCCAGTGCTTGACACGGGGGCCGGAACTTTAACTCCCTGAATTCCCGATGTAGCTTTTCCCGGTAAGCCTAAAACCGGGGCGGGAATAATGACCGTTTAATGCAGAAAGGCAGGCATATCCGTGAATATGCCTGCCTTTCTTTTTTTGACCTCGCCTTTCCCGAACCGTCCCTTGTCGTCTGCTTACGCCGCCTTTTGCCCCCCTTCCCTTTCCCCGAGCGGCACATATTTAAGCCCGCGTTTCCCGGTATATTCGGACGTTGGCCGGATGAGCCGGTTGTCGGAGAGCTGCTCTATGATGTGGCTGCACCAGCCCGCCGAGCGCGCCATAGCGAATATCGGGGTGTAGGTTTCGAGCGGCAGGCCGAGCAGGTAATATACCGATGCGGCAAAGTAATCCACGTTGGGCAGAAGTCCCTTCTCGCGCTTCACAACTTCTTCAACTTTCAGGGAAATATCGTGCCACCGGCAGTAGTTTTCAAACTTGCATATCTCAAGACTTGCCTCCTTGAGGATGGGTGCCCTGGTGTCCCCGTGCTTGTAGACCCTGTGCCCGAACCCCATAATCCTCTGTTTTTTCGCAAGCTTATCCATTATCCACGCCTCGGCCTTCTCCACGGAGCCAATGTCGAGGAGCATCTTCATAACCTCCTCGTTCGCGCCGCCGTGGAGCGGGCCTTTGAGCGTCCCGACGGCGGAGACGATCCCGGAGTAAATGTCGGAACGTGTTGAAATCGTTACCAAAGCGGAGAACGACGAGGCATTGTATTCGTGCTCGGCATAGATGATGAGCGAGGAGTCGAATATCCTCCCGGCGGGGCCTTCCGGCTCACTCCCGCGCATCATGTAAAGGAAATTCTCCGCCGCCGAGAGGTCGTCCCTTGGCTCTATCGGTTTCTTCCTGTGCGCAAGCCTGTATCCAAGGGCGGCTAGCGTGGGCATTTTTGCTATAATTCTCGCGGCCTTACGGTAATTGGCATCGATGGAATCATCCCACACCTCCGGATCGTAAAGCGCGCTCAGTGATATGCCGGTGCGGAGCAAATCCATGGAGTGAGACTTCTGCGGCGCCCTCCGGTAGAGGTCTACGACCTCGCCCGGCACCGCCCGCTCCGACCTCAGTGTATCCGAAAATTCCTTTAATTTCCCGGCAGTTGGCAGTTCTCCATACAGGAGCAGGTATGCCGTCTCCTCGTATGTGGACTTAACCGCAAGGTCGCGGATGTCGTATCCGCGGTATGTCAGGGTGGCGCGCTCAGGGTCGATCTCGCAAATGCCTGTTTTCCCTGCGATTATACCTTCAAGTCCGGGGCTGTACTCTTTCTTTTTTTCCTCTTCCATAGCCAGCCTCCTTACTCTAAGTATAGCAAAAAATCGCCCCGTCCCCGCACCGCCTTTTTGCCCTGAAATTGCCCGAAAACGGCCCGTTTTCGAGCCGCTTTCTATACCGGCGGAAAAACGTGATTTTTATTGATTTTTATTTTAATAATCGGCGGGTTACAAAAGCAATCCGGAATAGCCACTGACAGTGAACTTCGCCTACCAATGAGGATTGCTCATGGGTGTTCGAGCCAAAGTATCAGTAAATAGCATCGTCATTCATCCCCCTCTTAAGATAAGAGGGGGACACAGGGGGCGTTATGACAACTGCGGCCGGGGCGGGAGCGGCGTTACCTACTTTTTGCCCAGGCCCCGGAGGGCTTTGGCGTTTTTCGGGTCGAGGTTATACGCCGCCTCGAACGCCTCTCTTGCCTTGTCCCGTATACCTGCCTTCTGGTATAAAAGTCCAAGGTTTGCGCGGTGTTCCGCGTTTTTCGGCTCAAGCGCGACGGCCGTGAGCATCGCCTCTTCGGCCTCGGCCTCGCGGTGCGGCCTCTGAAGGAGCGCAAGCGCCAGGTGGCTGTAATATAAGGCGTTTACCGAATCGAGCTTCACGGCTTCCTTGAAAAGACCGACGGCGGACTCGAAGTCTTTCTTTTTGAAGCTCTCGATTCCCTGGTTAAAAACCTCTTTGGCCCTTGCCGAGTCCCTGGGCTTTTTCTTCTTTGTTCCCAAGCCCTTGTCCGTCATAACCGTCGCAAGCGAGAGGTCGTACTCCCACCGGCGCGAATCGTCGGATAGTATGGCATGGGCCTCGGAGACCTTCGAGAAAAGCTCGCTTAGCTCCCCGGCCAGCTTCTCCATGCCCGGCCTGAACTGCCCGTCCGGGTGATAAAGCCTTGCAAGTCTTTGATACGCCTCTTCTATTTCTCCCTGAGACGCCTCGGAGTCCAGCCCCAGTATCTCGTAGTGGCTCTGTGTCTTCGCGTCGAAATACGCCTTTTCGACGGCCGTCCTGTCTATCGCGGGCCCTTCCGCGGGAGAGGCTGTTTTCTGTTTCTTCTCATGCCCGCCGCCTTCCTCCAGCATCCCTATGGAAAAGAACGCGTATACGGCCTTCAGGGCGTCGAAATCCCCGATGCCCGAATGGGTTATGACTTCCTTTATTGTCCGTTTGCCGTCGAACAGCCCGAGTGTTTTCTTCTCCTCGGGCGAGACGTCCACGTCCTGGTATAGCTTCAGGGGGTCGGAGGTGGGTCTCAGGACCGCCTCCATCGGCGGGATCCCGCGCGAGACGCGCGTCCAGTCGTTTATCCTTTTAACGCCGTCCAGTATGAGGTTTGCCGTGGACATGTGAAGCGTTATCACCTCGCCCGGCGGTATCTCGCCGGGAAGGAACTCGTAGCTCCCTTCCGTCATGTCGAAAAGGCTTGCGACAATCTCCCGCACCTGGTATTTAACACCCCAGAAGAGGTCCTTGGGCTTTAAATATCCGAGCTCCACGAGTGTCCCGCCCAGGCGTTTCTTCGTCCGGACCAAGGCCTTCGAGGCCGTCTCGAACTGCTTTACGCTTATCTTCCCGGCCTTGAGTAGCACCTCTCCAAGGCGGTCTCCCTCGTAGTTCGAGGAGGCGAAAATTATCTCCCCGTTCTTTATGTATAAATTCTTTACGACGCCCTCGCGCGAGACCGAGAGCGTGCCGGACGTCTTTATCCGGTGCAGGCGTGTCAATATGCCGGGCAGGCTGTTTTCCGCAAGCCTCCCGGATAATGGGTCGGGGGTAGGCATGGACTGTGATTATACGCGCCCGCCCGTCTTTGTCAATCCCCATAATTTCAAAAGATTTTCATGCTATACGCGATTGACAGGAGTTTTATGCATATGGTAGTATTTCTAAGTTTATACTAACTTTTTCGCAAAAACCGAAATATTTGGCCGAAATTTTTTAAGGTCCACGAAAGGAGAGCTTTCATGAAGCACAGGGTAGGCATCCTCACCGGAGGCGGGGACTGTCCGGGGCTGAACGCGGTTATCAGGGCCGTTTTCCGGAGGGCCGAGCAGTACGATTACGAGGTAATCGGCATACGCGACGGCTGGAAGGGCCTGATGGAGATGCAGTGCGATCCCCTTACGCGCCAGCAGGTATCCGGCATCCACCTCTTCGGCGGGACTATCCTCGGCACGTCCCGCACGAACCCGTTCAAGAAAGAGAACGGGGCGGAGATTGTCGCGGAGAACATGAAGAGAATGGACCTCCACGCGCTCATAGCCGTTGGCGGAGACGACACCCTGGGCGTCTGCAACAAGCTCTCGAAGATGGGGCTAAATACCGTCGGCGTGCCCAAGACCATAGACAACGACCTCTCCGCGACGGACGTGACCTTCGGCTACGACACCGCCGTGTCCATCGCCACGGAGTGCATCGACAGGCTTCACACGACGGCGGAGTCCCACCACCGCACGCTCGTTGTGGAGATAATGGGACGCCACGCAGGCTGGATAACCTGCGCGGCGGGCATAGCGGGCGGCGCGGACATGATACTCGTCCCGGAGGAGCCGTTCAATATCGTCGAGGTCTGCGATGTCCTGAAAAAACGCGCGGCAAGAGGCAAGAAGTTCAATATCGTCGCCGTCTCGGAGGGCGCGAAGTTCTCCGACGCGCCGGGCGTCGAGGGCAGCATGGTGCTACAGACGGCGGAAAAGGACGCGTTCGGAAACGTCCGGCTCGGCGGCATAGCCAACATCCTCGCCAAGGAGATAGAGGCCAGGACGGGTTTCGAGACAAGGGCGGTCATCCTGGGCCATGTCCAGAGGGGCGGCACTCCCACGGCATACGACAGGATACTCGCCACACGCTTCGGCGTGAAGGCTGTGGACATGGTGCGCGATGGCAGGTTCGGGGTGATGGTGGCGATTCACGGCACGGATATAGAGGCCGTGCCGCTCGAAGAGGCCGTGGGCAGGACCAAGACGCTCGACATGGACGTATACGAGACGGCCAAAATATTCTTCGGCTAAATTGGTGTAAAATAAATATATGAAAACAATAGCCCTTCTCACCTCCGGGGGAGATTCCTCCGGCATGAACGCCGCAATCAGGAGCGTCGTGCACACCGGCCTCGACATGGACATGCGGGTGCTCGGTTTCATCCAGGGCTACCAGGGGCTTATCGAAAACCGCTTCATGGAGATGGACGCAGGCTCCGTGGACGGCATAATCCAGCGCGGCGGCACGATACTCCGCTCCGCGAGGAGCGGCGAGTTCAAGAGCGACTGGGGCCAGAAGACCTCTCTTGAGAACATCTCGAAAAACGGCATAGAGGCCCTTGTCGTTATAGGCGGGGACGGCTCCCTGCGCGGCGCGCAGGTACTGCACGACCTTGGCGTGCCCGTCGCCGGGATACCGGCCTCGATCGACAACGACATCTACGGCACGGACATGGCAATCGGCGTCGATACGGCCCTGAACAACATCGTCCACGCCGTGGACATGCTGCGCGATACCGCATCCTCCCACGACCGCGCGTTCATCCTCGAAGTCATGGGCAGGAGCTCCGGATACCTGGCATACACCTCCGGCCTTGCGTGCGGGGCCGAGGCGGTCATAATCCCGGAAGTCCCCTACGACCTCGAAGCCATCGGCGCGCGCCTGCTGGAGGCCAAGAAACGCGGCCGGACTAACAGCATAGTAATAGTCGCCGAGGGCGCTGCTTCCGCATATGCCGTGGAACTGAAGCTGAAGTCCTTCGCGGGCTTCGAGACAAGGATTACCGTGCTCGGCCACCTCCAGCGCGGAGGCGAACCTACGGTCTTCGACAGGATACTGGCCAGGCGCCTCGGGACGGCGGCCGTCAGGCGGCTGGACAACGGCGAGCGCGGCTTCATGGCGGGGCTTATAAACAACGAGATAGTCTCTACCCCTTTCAGGGATGTCTTCGCTAACAAGAAGGTTTTGAGCGAAAAGAACCTCGCAATGGCGCGCCAGCTTTCCGGGGCGAACATGCACAATCCGGAAAAGGAGTCTTGAGTTATGACCGAAAACGTGGACGACCTCTACATGCGCGGCAGGGACGCGTTCAACAACAAAGAGTGGGACGAGGCCAGGAAATATCTTGAGATGGTGATTGCGATAAGACCTTACGCCGACGTATACAACAAGCTCGGCCAGATATACCACGGACGGGGCGAGCTCTCTAAGGCGGCGGACGCGTTCAGGAAGGCCCTGGAGTTAAACCCCGGCTATACCGAGGTCTCGCTGAACCTCGCCGTAACCTTAAACGACATGGGCAAATACAGCGAGGCGAACGAAATATTCAGCGAGGCCGCGAAGATCGCCCACGGCTCGCCCTATTCCATAGACCCGTTCATAAAAGGGAAGCTCGCCAACGAACATTCGAGGATAGGCGACATATACTACGACCTGGGGCTTTTCGGCGAGGCGGTCGAGGAATACAAAAAGGCCATAAACCTGCGCCCGGCCTGCGTGGACATCCTGACGAAGGTCGGCATAGCATACCGCGAAAAGGGCATGTACAACGAGGCCATACGCGAGTTTATGAAGGCCAGGGAGATACACCCGCACTACATCCCCGCCCGCATCAACCTCGGCATAACGTATTACATGAAGGGCTTCATAGACTTAGCCGTTAAGGAGTGGACACAGACGCTCGAAATGAACCCGGAGAACTCCGACGCGAAGATGTACCTGAAGTTCGTCCAGAGCGAGCAGGAAGGCGGGGGGAGCCTGGAAAACCTGTAGTATGCCTCCTATCCTTTCGATAAACAACCTCCGCACCGAGTTCCGCACGCGCGAGGGGAGCTTTTATGCCGTCGACGGCGTGAGCTTCCATGTGGATAAGGGCGAGGTGCTGGGCCTTGTCGGCGAGTCCGGCTGCGGCAAGAGCGTAACGGCCCTGTCCATCATGCGCATCCTACCAGACCCGCCCGGACACATCGCGGGCGGCGAGGTGATATTCGAGGGAGTCGATCTCCTGAAGCTCCCGGAGCCGAGGATGAGAGCCGTCCGCGGCGGCAGGATCGGGATGGTGTTTCAGGAGCCGATGACCTCGCTGAACCCCGTGTTTACCGTCGGCGACCAGGTTGCCGAGGCGCTCATCGTCCACAAGGGCCTGAAAAAAGACCAGGCGCTGAAACAGGCGGCAGAGCTTTTCGGGATGGTCGGCCTGCCGGAGCCGGAAAGACTCCTCTCCAGCTATCCTCACAGGCTCTCCGGCGGGATGCGCCAGAGGGTGATGATCGCAATGGCAATCTCATGCGGGCCGGGGCTTGTCATTGCCGACGAACCCACTACGGCGCTGGACGTTACGATTCAGGCCCAGATACTGGCCCTGCTCGACGACATCCGCAAAAAGACCGGCACGGCAATAATCCTCATAACCCACGACCTGGGTATCATCGCGCAGATGGCGGACAGGGTCGCCGTTATGTATGCGGGAAGGATTGTCGAAGAGGCCCGGACGGACGACATATTCCACGACCCCCTGCACCCGTACACGCAGGGGCTTCTGGCGTCCATCCCGAAGCCGGGCGAGAGCCAAAAGAGGCTTTCCGCCATCCCCGGCATGGTGCCGAAGCTAAGCGAGCTCCCCCGCGGCTGCAAGTTCCTTCCGAGATGCCCCTACGCCAGGCCGGAATACGCAGAGACCGAGCCGGAGCTGGCAGAGATAAAACCCGGCCACCGGGTGAGATGCTTCCGGGCGCAGGGGAAGCAGCCATACTTTTTAAAGCCGATACGCCCGCCGAAATTTTAAACACCGGCCGCGAGATAACCCCCGGCCTGGCTCCTTAATACTTTTTAAAAAGCTCTCCCCATTTCGTTTCGAGCGCCCGGCGCACCCGCTCTTTCCCTATCGCCGGATACCAGTACCAGTCGTGGTAGGCGATGGAGGCGGCATATGACCACGGCGCGATGAAGGTGCGCAGAAGCAGCTTTTCCAGGGGCTTCAGCGGGCCCCAGTAGATCATCTTCTGGCCCTTCGATGCGAAGGTGTTCTGCCCTTTTTTGAAATGCCAGTTCACCTCGGAGATGTCCTCCCCCGCTATCTCTATGTCCTTTATCTCGCCGCAGCCCAGGCCCCGCTCGTGCGCAAGCCTTATGAACGGAAGCTCCATGGGGTCAAAGCCCATCATGTGCGCCGAGACGGCGTCTATGGCGACCTGGTCGGCGGAGGCGAGGATGTAGTCCTTCACGTGCGGGACCATGCACCGGGGCCCCGGCCCGTCTCCGGCGAACGTCCCGTCCATCACGGCGAATATCCCGGAATGAATCTCCTTCTGGATGGTCAACAGGTCTACCAGAGTCTCGTGGATTACGGAGTGCGTGAAGTGCCTTTTCTCATGGAGGAGTCCGCCGAAGGCGTTCTTCATGGCGCCCGTCATGGTCGTAAAGACGTGCGTCTTCATCGTCGGCAGGTGTATGACGTTCTCGCCGATGAAGCGCCTGGGTATCTGGATGCCGTCCGGATATATTTTGTTCAGGACGAGCATCTCCCCTTTCGGCTCGTAGCGTATCCACTGCTCGCCCTCGTAGAGGTGGACGTTCCTCAGGCCGTATTTGTCGATGACGGGCTTGTGTTTGTTCGCAGCCTCTCCGCGTTTCGCCGAGACGACGACAGTCCTGTTGTGGCAGCCGTGGACAAGCTCCTTTTTGTAGCCGTCCGCCAGCATGGTCTTTATCACGCCCTCGAGCTGCCAGGGGGTGGTGGAACATGCCGGGTAGAACACGTGCCAGGAGATGTTTATCTTGAGCGCCGTGTCGGCTTCCTTTTTGATGTGCGCCTGATAATCCGCCATCCGCATGAGGGCGCCGTAATCCTCCAGCACTGTTTGCGGCTGCGTCTTAAGGACGGCGACTTTGGATTTCGACATATCTCCTCACAGGTTCGGGTTTATGTAGACAAGCAGAATGACGGACAGGCCCCAGAAGACGACGTTTATGAGGAGGGGCTTGTCGTTTAGGAACGACTCCGACGGGTTGCCGCCCTCTTTTTTCAGGTAGACCAGGTACAGGTATCGGAATATCCCGTATATCACGAACGGTGTCGTGAAGACAAGCCGGGTGTTTCCAAACTTGCGCACGGCGTCGCCGGACACGGTATAGAGTATATATCCCATAAGCGCGGTCGCCGTCGTGACGTTTATCATCTGGTCCAGGAAACGCACGCTGTATTCATCGAGGCTCTTCCTGTAACGGAATGCGCCTGCGCCGTCCGCATCGGGAGGCTCCGGCGCCGCCGACATGCGCTCGTCGACAAGCACGCGCTCGTGCCTCCTCTTCGCCAGCACGAGAAAGAGGGCGAGCAGCGTGGTGCACAGAAGCAGCCAGTCCGACACCTCGACGTGCAGCACCAATCCCCCCGCCGCCGCGCGGATGACATATCCGGCAGAGACAATGAGCACGTCGAGTATTACAACCCTTTTCAGATGCACCGAGTATGCGATGTTGAGCGCGAAATAAAAAACGCTTATCAACCCGAAACCGGCGCCGAGCGCGAAGGCCGCCAGAAGAGAGAGAAGCGACAAAACCGCGAAAGCAATCCATGCCGGCCGCCTCGACATGCGGCCCGACGGCAGGGGCCTCAGCCTTTTGCGCGGATGATGCCTGTCCTCTTCCTCGTCCATCAGGTCGTTGAATATATAGACGACTCCGGAAAGGATGCAGAACAGGCCGAAGGCTGCAAGGCTTTTAAAAAGGCTGCGGGCGTCCAGGAGACGCCCGGAAAAAACGAGCGCGGGCAGGACGAAGAGGTTCTTTGCCCACTGGGAAGGCCTCATCATCGCAATGATGTCTCTTGCGAATTTCAAATAAAGACCTCGGGGGGGACCTTGTCGATAGGAAATATCTTAATATATACCCCGCCATCGCTCCAGTTGCAGATAATAAGGAACGCGCTTTCGCCGGGCTTTCTGACGAACGTCTGAGGCGTATAGATCCAGGATATATCCGCTCTCCCGTAAAATGCGCGGAGCGACTGCTGTATATAGGACCTTCCCACCGGCCCGTTTATGACAAACACATAAGAGTTCGGCGGGAAGTCCGGCATTGCCTTCTTCACGGCGCGCAGGAACGGCTTAACGGGTTCCGCCTGCTCCCGCCACTGAAAGCCCCTTGCCTGAACGCGTGGACAATTAACCCAGATAAACAGCGAGACGGCGGCGATGGCAACAGGGAAAAAAACCTTCGACGAGAACCTTTCCCTGAAACGCAATATTACGGCGGCGAAAACAACCGAAGAGCCGACGGATGTAATATACAGGTAACGGCTTATGGAATCAAAGATATACCTCGGATCAAACTGCCCTATCCTTGTGAGGCTCTGCGGCAGAAAGGAAAAAAATATCCAGCCGTAACCGAAATAGAGCGCCTTCTTGTCCTTTACCCAGAAGAAGCTCAGGACTATTCCGGCGCCGGTTATATATATCAACGGATTGGATAAGTCAAGGTATCCCTGCGGATCAAGGAAAAAGACCGACCAGCCGGCAAAAAGCGCATAAAGCGGCCTGGGGTCGAAGAACTTCGCCAGCTCTATGTAGGAATGAAGCAGATAAATATAGACCACCCTGTTCATTGCCAGATAAAACAATACCATGGCCCCGTACGGGGCAACTCTTGATATAACGCCCTTCTTGTCCTTTAATCCGCCGAAAAAGACCAGGTCTATCAGGATGATAATGAAAGGCAGTGAAGCGGCTTCTTCCTTGCTGAACATGGCGAATATGAAAAAAACGACCGCCAGAACTCCTTGTTTTCCCGCGCCCTTTTGACGGTAAATTACATAGCTGTAAAGCGCCAGGAGATAGAAAAAGAGGCTGACCAGGCCGCTGTGCGCCGCCTTCCAGAAAACGGCATCGCACCCGACGGAATTCAAAAGGAAAAACGACCCGCCCAGAAATGCATAATTCTTGTCGTTGAACAGCTTCGACAGGAGCAGGTAAAGAAGAATTGCGTTGACGCCGTACAGGATTACGGCAAAGAGATTAAAAACGAAGGGGTTAAACCCGCCTATGGCATACAGCGGCCACCACAAGCCGTTACTTACCAGCCTCAGGGTGTTGTAGCCGAGAAAGACCGCCCAGAAACCGTGGAAGATATTCTCGATATACCTGAAGTCGTCGAATATGAAGAAATTTGTGAGGAAAGGCCCGTAATATGCGAATGCCGCCGCAAAGGAAAACAGGGAAAAGATAATCAGCCATTCCCTGTCCTTCTTCATCCCGGCGGCGTCCCCGCTTTTTTGAGTCTTATGGTCCCTCCGTATTTTCAAGTTCCCGCTTTAAGCTCCTCTATTTCCTTGCGGATTATTTCTTCGGCGAGACCCGGGACGACCTCCCATGCCACCTTCTCAACTATGGCCGGGACGACCTCCCATACCACCTTCTCGGCAATCGACGGGACGGTCTCCCAGACCGCCTTTTCCGCCGCGCCGGGCACTACCTCCCAGGCCGTCTTCTCGGCAATGCCGGAGGATTCCCCGGAGATTATCTCGCGCACCTTCGCCTCGATAAGCCTGCGGAGGTCTTCTGGCGCCGGTGCGCCCGATACGGGCTGGACAGTTCCGGACGCGCCGGATACCGGCCCGGCAACCTCAGGGGCGGCGGACGACCCGGGAGTTTCCGTTTCCGCCTCTTCGGCTTCTTCGGCCTCCTCCGCGAAATCGGCAAGCGAGGCGTCATGCATGAAATCGCCCGGCTCGGGCGCCTCCACGGCCTCGACAGCGGCCTCCGGCGCCGTGAAGATGGAATCGTCGTCATCCGCCAGGAACGCCTCCGCCGCGGACTCTTCACCCTCGACCTCGGCCTCGACCGGCATACTGTCCCAGGGGATGCCGTTGTCCGCCGGACCTGATAAACCGGCAGGCGCCGCTCCGCCGCTCTTCCCGGCCATATCCGCCTGTGGCGCGGGCACAATGTCCGGCTTGCTTACGAGGTTCGCGCGCTCCCATAGCTCGTCCTCGGATATTACCTCCGTGGCCCCGGCAAGCGGCTGGTCGGGACTTTGCATGTCCACGACGCTCCAGAGGTCGTCAACAGGGTCGGCATCGAGGACTTCCTCCGCGAATACGGCATCTTCCAGAGGCTCGGCCTCGAGGGTTTCGGCCTCGGGCGCCTGCAATGTCCTCCCGGCGATGAGTTCCTTCACTTTGTTTATAAGTTCCGAGGACTCGAAGGGCTTGACGATATGTCCGTCCGCGGCCGCCTCCGCGGCGAGGCCCGTGTCGAAATTCTCAAACGTGCCGGCGAGCAGAATTACCGGGATGTTTTTCAATGCGGGGTCTTGTTTTACGGCCTTCGAGAGCTGATAGCCGTCCATGCGGGGCATGACAATATCCGCCAGGAAAATGTCCGGAGGGGCCTTCCTTGCCGCATCCAGCGCGGCCTGGCCGTCGCCGAAGGCCGTAACCTCAAAATCCTCTTCGGAGAGGGTCAGTTCCACGACCTTCTGTATCGTAATGCTGTCGTCCGCCAGGAAAACCTTGTATGGCATGATTCCTCCATAAAGGGCGCACGTTCAATGCTCTTTTTATAATACAAACGGGGAATAAAATCAATTTATTTGTTTATAAAAGAGTGCTTAGATTGACTCCGGGCGAATATATAAATAAATTTTAATAAATCGCCCAGCGCCATTCAACCCCGGCAGAAACGCAAAATCTGGCTTTAATGTTTTCAATTGGTTGCAAGGGCCAAAGGCGGGTTCTTCGGCGGTTGCGCCCGGAATGACAGGCAAAAGAGGAGCCCGGGTTCCCGCTTTCGCGGGAATGACGGGTGGGAGCTGTGTCTTAGAGGTAATTCGTGCGGGAGAAGGTTTCCACTTTTTTGACTATGCCGGCGCTGAAGAGCGCGTAGAGGGAGCGCAGGCACTCAAGCTGTGAAATCCCGCTCATGGCGATAAGCTCTTTCACCGGCCTCCTGCCGTTCACGAGGCCAAGGACAAGCCGCTCGTCCATCTTAAGCGAGACGGAGTCGAGTTCGTCGGGGCCGTAGACCGTCCTGAAGACAATCTCCATGTTCGGTATCTTTTCCAGGATGAGCCTGCTCTCGCCTATCCTCCGCACGCCCTCGAGTATCATGTCCTCGACGCGAAGCTCTATCGGGAAGTCGTTTGCGAAATCGGGAAGATCGCAGAGCCGGAAATAAAAAAGCCCCTCTCCCCAGGCCATCGCTCGGCAGGTGGAGCGCTCCGTCTGCCTGTAGAGAGCGTTTTTTATGTCTTCCGGCGTTACAAGGCCTTCCTCGGCCAGCACCTGCCCGAGCCGCCTGCCCTCTGACGCGCACCTCTCAAGGGCCGCGTTAAGGGCCTTTTCCTTCACCTTCCCCATCCTTAAAAGGATGTTGCCGAGCTGCTCCCTAAAGCCCCTTTTCTCTCCGCTTGCGAAGGCGACGTGGCCGTCGCGGAGATATATCTCGACGGACATCTCGTCGTTTATGAGTGTGAGTCTGCCGGTGAGCCTCTGGAAGGCGAGCATCTGGAGCACCTCCGGGAGCCGGAAGTAATTTATGTCGCCGGATAGTACGCTTATATCTCCGCCCATGGCCTCGGTATGAAGATGTCCTGGTAAAGTTTCAGGGCATACCTGTCCGTCATGCCCGATATGAAATCGCACACCTTCCGCGCCCTGTCGGAGTCGAGCCCGCCGTAGATGCCGGGGATGGATACGCTCTCGCCCATGAAGTAATTGTACAACTCCGTCAATATCTTCGTGGCCTTCACGAATTCGCCGTAGGTCTTTTTGTCCTCGTAGACGTTGGCGAAGAGAAACGCCCGAAGCTCCTCCGTCGCCGCGCGGACTTCCCCGCCCATGACAATCTCGCTCAAGTCGAGCTTTAAGCTTGAGAATATCACGTCCTTGACCATCGTGTCTATCCTCTTCGCGTGGGTGCCGCCGAGGGCCTTTATTATATCCTTCGGCACGTCGGAGTTTTTTATCACCTTCGCGCGGACGGCGTCGTCAAGGTCGTGGTTCGCATACGCTATGCCGTCGGCGATGCGCACGATCTGGCCTTCGAGCGTCTCCGCGCGGTTCTCCGCCTCCGGGAGCACCGAGCCCCTGCCCTTGGAGTGCCGGAGGATTCCGTCCCGGACTTCGTATGTTAGGTTCAAGCCCTGCCCGTCTTTTTCGAGGACGTCCACTACCCTGAGGCTCTGCTCGTAGTGGTTGAAGCCGCCGGGCAGGATGGCGTTCAGCACCGCCTCGCCCGCGTGGCCGAAGGGGGTGTGCCCGAGGTCGTGCCCGAGCGCTATGGCCTCGGTCAAGTCTTCGTTGAGCCGAAGCGCCCTGGAGATGGTCCGGGCAATCTGGCTTACCTCGAGCGTGTGCGTGAGCCTTGTCCTGTAGTGGTCTCCCTCCGGCGCGAGGAAGACCTGGGCCTTGTGCTTCAGTCGCCGGAAGGACTTGCAGTGGATTATGCGGTCACGGTCGTGCTGGTACGCGGTGCGTATGATGCCTTCGGCCTCGCGGCGGGCGCGGCCACGGCTCATGGCAGCCCTCGACGCGCGGGGATGTAGGGTTTCTTCCTCGATTTTTTCCGATTGTTCGCGGATGGTCATAAGAACTTATAGAATATATTCTCCGAGAAGTCAATACGGAAGGCGGCGTTGCTATTTTTCGATTTTCTTCGCCAGTTCCGCTCTCGCCTCTCCGATGGTCAGCGGGAGCGCCGGGAACCGGCAGCCGCCTTCGCGCTCCAGCAGCTCGGCCAGGTGCGCCACGCGCGGGAGCCTCAGGTTATGTGCGCGTATCAGGTCCTTTCTGACGAACACTTCCCTTGTGGAACCCGACAGCTTTATCTCTCCTTTGTCCATTATGTAAACGCGGTCCGCAAGCAGGGGGACGGCGTCAACGTCGTGCGTCGCAAATACTATGGTAATGCCGAGCTGCCTGTTTATGGCGTTAAGCAGTTTTATTATCCTGGCAGAGCCGAGGGGGTCGAGCGCGGCGGTGGGCTCGTCGAGCACGAGGACTTCCGGCTGCATGGCCAGGACGCCGGCGAGGGCCACGCGCTTCTTCTCGCCGCCGGAGAGGTTAAACGGGCTTCTGTCTTCATAGCCGGCGAGTTCCGCAGCCTGGAGCGCCCAGGATACGGCCTCTTCCATGCGGTCCTTCGCCAGGCCGAGGTTTATCAGTCCATAAGCTATCTCCTGGCGCACGGTGCTCGAAAAGAGCTGGTCGTCCGGGTCCTGGAAGACCATGCCTATCCTGCGGCGCACATCCTTCAAGGACGTCTTTTCGACCGGGCGGCCCTTGAAGCTTACGGCCCCCTTTGCGGGCGTGAGGAGGCCGTTGAACATCTGTAAAACGGTGCTCTTCCCCGCGCCGTTGGCGCCGAGCAGGGCCACTCTCTCGCCGGAGTCGATGGAGAGGTTTATGCCGGACAGAGCCCTCGTGCCGTCCGGATAGGCAAAGCTCACGGATGACAGCGTTATCAGTTCCATGGCGTATGGCCGACAGCGAAGTTGCAGACGAGCAGGGACAGGAGGACGAAACCCGCCAGGATTCCAGCCGCCATGTCCCTCCGCGGGATGGGGGAAACATAGTAGGGCGGAGACGAGGCTTCCTCGTCGTATCCCCTCGCCAGCATGGCCTTGTAGACCCTCTCGCCCCTGCCGAACGCCTTTATCATGAGGTTCCCGGCAAGCCTTCCCAGGTCCCCGGCCTGCCTGTGCCAGGGAAGCCCGCCGCCCCCGCGGGAAAGCTGGGCCTTCCGCATGGTTGCGGCGATTTCGCCCAGGGAGAACGCGTAGCGGCAAATCATGTCCGCTATGTCGACGATTAACCCCGGCACCCTGAAAGCGCGCAGCGCGGCCAGTATCTCGGACATCGGCGTCGAGAACGAGAGCAGCATGGCCAGCGAGACCGACGCGAGTATGCGGAGCATTATCAGGAAGCCGAGGGCCATGCCTTCGCGGTATACCGGCAGGGAAACATGCCGGAAATTTACCGTGCCTTCGACCGTATGGCCGGTGGTAAATATCAGACTTGCGAACACCAGCCAGGCCACGCCGAACGGGGCGGACATGCGCCACAAAACCTTCCTTGCCGGAATGCGAAGCGTGAACATTAAGGCAATGGCGGCAGCCAGGACGCCCGCCGCCAGGGGCCATATGTCAAGGACGCTGGCGACGATTATGGCGCATAGGAAAACGGCTGTCTTGATTCGTCCGTCCACGCGGCGGAGGTAATTGTCGTCCGCCATGATGCCGCACCCGGCGCATTGCATTTCAGTCCCCTTTCCCGCTTCCAAACAACTTCCTCCAGTTGTGCCCGACAATCATGCCCGCGAAGAAATTGGCGACGGAAAAGGCGCCCACCTCGGCGTCTCCGGGGAGGTAGATGAAGGGATGGGACCTTGCATGGGCCGAAAGAGAGGCCATTGCGTTTACAGCGTCGTCCGTGCCGCCGCCCTGCATCCCGTGCATGTCCATGTATTTGGCAGCCGCGAAGATTATGGCAAGTATGGCGAACATGATTATCAGCATCAGGCGGGTAAAGGAATCCAGCCAGGGAACGTTTCTTGTCCCGTTCTTGTCCGTGTCCATGGCGTCTATGCCTCCATGCCTGAGCTTGCCGCTTCGTTCGACATCCCGCGGCCGGCCACTCCCGGCACCAGGTCCGGCCTGCGGCTGTACATAGCCTGCAACACCGCGGCCGTGAAAACGGCCTCGGCAACGGCAAGCGGCAGCTGCGTCGGCCCGTAACCCGCAAAGAAAATCATCCACTGCCTTACAATCGGGACATGGCCGTGCAGGCTGAGGGCAAGCTCGAAGGCCGACGCGAGATACGTCATGACGTCTCCGGCAAAACCCGCCGCGCCGCCGGCAAGCCAGAGCGGCGCCCCAAAACGCCTGAGAAGCTTCCAGCAGAGCCAGCCGGAAATCCCTCCGACTATGCCCATTGAAAAGTCGTTTGCCCCGATGGTCGTAATGCCTCCATGCCCCAGAAAAACGGCCTGAAAAAAGAGGACGATCATGGAGATTACAGCCGTGGCCATGGGGCCGACGACTATGGCCGCAAGCGGCGTTCCGCATGGGTGCGAGCAGGAGCCGGTCACCGGGACGGGCAGGTGCATGGCCGAGATTACGAATACGGCGACTCCGACCATTGCGAGAAACGGCTTGTAAGAGAGGTTCTCCCTAACCCGCCTCTTGATTTCCCTTATGCCCGGAACGATAAAAAGCATTGCCGCGCCATACCACCCCGCCCACGCGCCGGGCGGGAGAATTCCGTCTTCGATATGCATGGCTTGCGTCTCCTTGTTGCCAAAAAAAATCCTCCCCCGGGTGCCCTATGCGGGCAGTACAGGGGAGGATTATACGTTTTTATAATCCGTTTGCCGCTCTCTTTTTCCATCGGAGAGGCAGGCTTTGTTTATTCCGGCAGGTCTTCTGGCTTCCGGGTCGTCCTACTCCCCAAGCCTTCCCATCCCCCCCTCTCCCCTGCTTCTCTCCCGCAAGGGGCGAGGGTGAATGGAAAGGGTTATTTCAGGGACAGTGGCTTAAACTTCTGGGTTTCGTCGCCGGTTACAGCGGCGGGTCCGCTCCCTTTAATGGCTGCGAGAACAGCCATTATGGGTATTCCCTATTAAGCCCCTTGCGGGGCGCCGAAAATCTCTCTAAAAATAGCTCAGCCGTTTTCTCTTGTCAAGTTGAAAATGGTCGCCTCCTTCCGGGAATCACAGGCTCGCGGAAACTACCGCGCCCCAGATTATATTGTCGTTTTTATGGTTCTTGGTCCTTATCGTCCTGTCCAGGACGGTGGAATAGCTGACGGTCGGCGTAACCGAGAAATGGCTCGAAACCTGTGTCGGCAGGCCTGCGGTAAACACCGCGTCGGTAAACGTGCTGTGATTTGCGCCCCAACTGTAGCTGTTAAAGTTCCTCGAACCCCAGCCGACCTGACCTGAAAGCGAAAGAGAGGGATTCAGCCACTTCGCGGGCCGAGGCAGGCAGAACGTGTGGCCCACGGAAAGCACGCCGTAGAAGCCGTCCGCCTGCCAGCAGTCGTAGTAGACTATAAGCTTCGGGGACAGGAACGTGTCGTAGTTTACGCTGCCGTATACCTCCGCCGTGTTCGGGGCGCTTACGTAGTCGTAATATATCGCCCCGCCGGAGAGGCCGAGTTTGCCGAGCGAGGCGGAATAATCGAGCGTGAAGTCGAACTCCGTGAACTTCCCGTCCTTGTAGTTTTTGTCCGTAAGGTCAACATTGGCCCAGACGGTCGCCGTAAAATGCCTGTAGGAGATCCATGCGTCCGGCTCGAACACCGGGCCGTCTGTCATGTCTACCCCGCGCGAGACGTATTTGCTGAAGAAGGACGCGTCCGCCCCGGAACATATTCCCTTTTCAGGCTCTGCGCAAACGGGCGCCTGCACCTGTTTCTGCGTCTGCCCTCCGCCGGAGTCGGTATCCGCGCAGGACGGCTGGACGGTCTGTCCCTGCGCGGAGGCATCCTGCTGTGCTGCAAAGACCGGGGCACACGAAAAAACCATCAAAAAAAGAATGGCGAAAACCAGGATAGCCTTGACGCCCATTGTTTCATTTTTCTTTCTTAAAAAGGAGTTTTGAAATGAAATATATAGCTGAACCCGCCAGCACGATACCAAGGATTCCCGATGTTATATACCCGATATACTGAATTGCCGGCGAGGCGTTTTCGGCAAAGCCGTAGTCCGGCATAGGCGCATGCCACAGGCCGCTCAGTTTTGCGAGGTTCCTCGGCACGAACCCAAGCATCTCTTTTAATTTATCCGCGTTCCATTCGCCCCAGGCGTCGCCGGCGTTAAACTTGTCCGGCAGTATTATGCCGACGGGACTTGCAAGAGCCAGCAATATCAATCCAATCCAGAGTTTTTTGCGGAAGCTCATTTCGGCCCTCCGTTTATCGCAAACACGGTCTCCGGTTCATTCTTCAGGAAATATCCGAGGAGCAGGGCCGTTATCAGCCCTTCGACGGGCGCAAAGACAAGCGCATGTTCCCCGACCATCGCGGGCAGAGCCACGGAGAGCGGATAGGGCGCATAGAGGGGCGCGCCGTCCGCGGCCTTTGCGATAAGCGGCTGGAGTCCGAGTTCCGTCCCGGCGAACGCCGAGGCAACCGTAAGACCGAACCAGCCCGCGATAAAAGATGAAACATACACTCTCTTCCCGCTCGTAGCGCGCCCGTTGAGAAGCTTGAACGTCCAGTAGGAAACGAACGGCAGCACTATCGCCATGTTAAAGCAGTTGGTTCCGAGGGCCGTTATGCCTCCGTCGCCGAAGACAAGCGCCTGGATTACAAGGACCGTGGAGACCGCCACGACTGCCGTCCACGGCCCAAGCAGGATGGCTATTATTCCGCCTCCGACGGCATGTCCGGTGGTGCCGCCGGGTATGGGCACGTTGAACATCATAACGAGAAATGAAAAAGCCGCGGCCATCGACAGGTATGGGATATGTTTGAGCGGCAGTTGCTTCTTGATTTTTTTCAGCCCAATCCCCCAAATCGTCGCGGACACGCCGTACATCGGCAAAAAAGTCTGCGGGCTTAAATATCCGTCCGGTATGTGCATCGGCTCCTCCTTTTGTTACTAAATTTGTTTTTATGCGCACATAGTGTTACGAAATTTTAAAAAGTATTACCATTACACAAAGGAAGCTGTCAATAAAAAAATGCGATTATCCTAATTTTTGCGGAAAATCAGGCGAGGTTCTTGCCCGTAGTGGCCATGGTGAGCTTGCCGTGGACGACGCCCCTGGTGCCTATCAGCCTGTCGGCGATGCTCTTGACCGCCGAGCTTTTGCCCCGCACAACCATGACCTCAAGGCAGTTGTGCGCGTCAAGGTGAACATGGAGGTTGGATATTATGGAATTGAACGAGTTGTGCTGGATGTCGTTCAGGATGTCCGGGAGCTCGCGCGTGTGGTGGTTATAGACGAGCGTAATCGTCCCGACGACCTCCTTGTCCGCCTCCCACTCGTCCTCCACGAGGGAGTCCCGGATCAGATCCCGCACGGCCTCGGAGCGGTTCGTGTAGCCCTTCTCGCCGAGCGAGCGGTCGAAGCGGTCGATGAGTTTTCTGTCGATGGATATGGCGAACCTTGCCAGCCCTTTTTTCGTCATGTCTCCTCCAGACAAATAAATTATTATTTTTGGGAATACCAGTCAAGGGAAAAATACGAAAGACCGGGACAGAACAAAACCTGGATTCCCGCCTTCTCGGGAATGACGGAAATAGTTATGTATCCCGAAACCCTTTTTAAAAATCAGGGATTTATGCACATTTAACTTGACAAGAGAAGTATAGATTGCTATTCTGTCCACACCTTGGGAATTTAACTTATGCTGGCGGCTCATGCACGAGGCCAGGACATATAGGGATTTTTTGCAGTCGGCGGACCTCGTATCCTTCACTGTGGTCGTAAAGGAGACGGACTTATTTATCCTGGCGCGGTCGGACCTTCATGGGCTTGCTCTCGAAACGGTAATCAACCACCGGCACAAACTTGAGTCGTTTATAGATAAATACCCGGACTTCAAGACGTCACTTGCGCCGGTAAGGATACCGCTTGGCGCTCCGGAGGTCGTCCGGATGATGGCGGAGGCGGGAAAGGCCGCGAACGTTGGACCAATGGCAGCCGTCGCCGGGGCGTTTTCGGAGCTTGTGGGCAGGGCGCTTATGGAGCGCTCCCCGGAAGTCATAGTGGAAAACGGCGGGGACATATTCATCAATACCCTGCGGGAGCGCACGGTCGCGCTGTTTGCGGGAGACTCCCCGCTCTCAGGGAAGACCGGCATAAAAATTTCGCCGCAGGACTCTCCTGTGGGCGTCTGCACGTCGTCGGGGAAGGTCGGGCCTTCGCTCTCGCTCGGCGTGGCCCATGCGGCATGTATAGTAGCAAAATCCGCCGCGCTTGCCGACGCCGCCGCAACCGCCGCCGGGAATGCCGTGAAGGCCGAGGGAGATGTTAGGGCCGGGCTTGGCGCGGCGGCCGGCATACCGGGCGTCCTGGGCGCGGTGATTATCTCCGGGGACAAGCTCGGCGCCTGGGGCAGGGTGGAACTGGTGAAAGTAACGCCCCCTCTGTCCCCCTCTCAAGATAAGAGGGGGAGGGGAGTAAAAATATGACTCTCGATTTCGACGGTCTATACAAATTTCACGGGCACAGATGCCCGATGTCCACGATGGGCGCGAGGCTCGCCGCGGCGGCGATGAGCGCGCTTGGCGTCGGGAAGGGCGACCAGTTCCTCATCAGGGCCGAATACGGGATTAAGAACTGCGCCCTGGACGGCATACAGTTCGTGACCGGCTGCACGCTCGGCAACGGGAACATTGCCTGCTCCGAAACCGGGAAGCCCATACTCCTCCTCGGTATGCGGGACGGGAGCAAGCGGGCTGAAGTCCGCGTATCGGCGGGGGCGCTCGCAAGGCTTGCGGCGCACAAGGACGCGAAGGCCGGGCTGCTGAAGGAGCGCGAAGTCTCCGGCCTTGCCCGCGCGAAGGAGATTGACGGGATAATCGAGCGGGACTTCCTGGCCCTGGTGGGCTGGGTGCAGGATGTCCCGGACGGGGAGCTTCTTGAAGTAACGGTCTCTGGGAGGGAGCGGTGAACGCCAGGGTATACGCCGGGATGCTTGAGATGATAGGCCGCACGCCGATGGCGCTGATAAGAAACATGACCGACCCGGGCTCCGCCGCCGTGTACGCCAAGCTCGAAGGCCATAACCCCGGCGGGAGCGTCAAGGACAGGATTGCCCTCGCGATGATAGAGGAGGCGGAGAGAAACGGCTTCATAGGACCGGGCGGGACGATAATCGAGCCGACCAGCGGCAACACCGGCATCGGGCTCGGTATAGTCGCGGCGCTCAGGGGCTACAGGCTCATCCTCACGATGCCGGACACTATGAGCGTCGAGAGGCGCACGCTCCTTGCCGCATACGGGGCGAAGCTTGTGCTGACGGCGGGCAAGGACGGGATGCGCGGCGCGGTGGAGAAGGCGGAAGAGCTTCTGAAATCCACGCCTAACTCCTACATGCCCCAGCAGTTCAATAACCCCGCAAACCCTGAGGCGCACAGAAAGACCACGGCGCGCGAGATACTCTCCGCCCTTGGCGCGAGGATAGACGCCTTCGTCTCCGGCGTGGGGACGGGCGGGACGCTCACGGGCGTGGGCGAGGTGCTTAAGTCGAAGAACCGGGACATACGCATAATCGCCGTGGAGCCGGCCTCCTCGCCGGTCCTCTCCGGCGGGGCTCCGGGGCCGCATAAAATCCAGGGGATAGGGGCGGGGTTCATGCCCGCCGTCCTGAATACCCGCATCTACAACAGGATAACGACTGTAACCGACGAAGAGGCCGTCCACGCTGCGCGGGAGCTTGCGATAAAGGAGGGCATCCTTTGCGGAATATCCTCCGGCGCGGCGATTCACGCGGCCCTGAAGGCGGCAAGGGAGCTTGGCAAGGGCAAGAGCGTTGTCGTGATATTGCCGGACAGGGGGGAGCGATACCTGAGCACGGGGCTGTTTTGCTGAAGCCGCCGGACCACCGTCCGGCCAGAGCTGATTTACGGGAGGGGACATATGCAGCTTTCCACAAAGGGGAGATACGCGGTGCGGGCGATGTTCGACCTCTCCTTTTATTCAAAAGGGGATCCGGTGCCGCTTTCGAGGATTTCCGAGAGGGAGGAAATATCGCTCCATTACCTCGAACAGCTTTTCAACAAGCTTAGGAAAAGCGGCGTGGTGGAGTCCGTGCGCGGGCCGTCCGGCGGGTTCCGTCTTTCGAGGAAACCCTCCGAGATTACCGTCGAGGAGATTGTCCGGGTGGTGGAAGGGAGCATAACTCCCGTGAAGTGCGTGGACGCCAGGGACAAGAAGAAGATATGCCACCGCGCGGACAAGTGCGTCACGTTCATCCTCTGGAAGAGACTCGGCAACCACATCACGGAATACCTCTCTTCCGTCACGCTCCAGGACCTCGTTGACGAGGCCAGGGAGATGATGGAGTCCGGCAAGGTGAGCCACGACTATGTGTTTTATATTTAAAAAGGCCAGGGTGAGAGACAGATGGATGACCACAAGCTGAAAGTTTTCTGCACGGTCGCCGAGACCAAGAGCTTCTCCAAGACCTCGGAGATAATACACCTTACCCAGCCCGCGGTAAGCCTCCAGATACAGGCCCTCGAAGAGCTCTACGAGACGAAGCTTTTCGACCGCTCCGGCGGCGCGGTTACCATGACTCCGGCGGGAGAGCTCCTCTATAAATACGCAAAGGACATCCTGGGGCTTTACGCATCCGCCCGGCGGGACATAAACGCCATGATCGGCCTCGTGAAAGGGAACCTCTCCATAGGCGCCTCGACGACCGTAGGAAACTACCTCCTGCCGTCCGTGATTGTCAGCTTCAGGAAGAACCACCCGCGCATCTGGACGAACCTCGTCGTCGGCAACACGAAGATAATCGTGGAGAAGCTCCTCTCGGGCGAGATCGACCTGGGGATTGTCGAAGGCGACGTGGCGAAGCACAACCTCGTGGTCGAGAAGCTCATCCCTGACGAGATGGTAATAATAATGAGCCCCGACCACGAATGGGCCGGCAGGAAGAACATATCCGTCTCGGAGCTCTCCAAGGAGCCGATAATCATGCGGGAAAAAGGCTCCGGGACGAGGCAGATGGTGGAGAAGTTCCTGGAGGAAAACCAGGTCTCGCCGGACAGCCTCAAGGTGTCGCTCATGCTCGGCTCGACGGAGGCGATAAAGACCGCTGTGGAGGACGGTCTTGGAATCTCCGTCATGTCCGGCTGGGCGGCCAGGAAGGAGCTGCGCGCGGGGCTTCTCGTCGCGAACACCTTCAAGGACGCCCGGTTCGTCCGCTACTTCAGCCTCATCCAGAGGAAAAAGGGCTTCACCTCGCATACGCTGGGCGAATTCCTCGAGTTCCTGAGGATTTACCAGTACGGCAACCCGCTCGGCGGCTACTGACACGCCCCCTCCTCACAATCATATTGATTCGGCGGAAAGTTCAGGTATAATACCTTCCCATGAGGCTAACATCCCAGCAGATCCGTTCGGTTTCGGAAGACGTCGTGAAAGAGGCTGTCCGGCGGAAGGCCGTCCGGCTCGTTGTCCCGGAGGAAGACGCATTCGCAATGGTCGAGAAGGCGATAACCGAGGACCTGATGGTGGAAGACCGTCTGAACGAGGAAGTAAAGGACATACTGAAACAGTATGAGCGGGAAATAGAGCAGGGGCGCGCGGACTACAAGACCATGTTCGACCTGGTCAAGAAGAAGCTCGTCCGCGAGCGGGGGCTGGTGCTCTGATGAGACTCTCCGAAGACAAGATAACGCACCTCTCGCACATAGTCTTCGACGCCCTTGTCAAGACAAAGGCCGCGGAAGCCCTGGAAGAAGACGCAAAGGTGCGGCGCGAGCTTAAGCAGGCCATCGCCAAGGCCCTGAAAGGCGAGGAGGAACTGGAAGAGATCGTCAGGAAGAAAGTCCTCTCCTACTCCCGCAAGATATTGGAGGGAAGCCCGGAATGGGACATACTCTTCCGGAAGCATTACCAGGAAGAGCTGAAAAAGAGGGTTAGAATGCCATAGCTCACGGTACAGGAGCATTCTCTCCGGAAAAATATTATTCACAACAATGCTTCATGAGTTATCGCTCTATTTTACGTTCAAGATATTTTTTCTGCGATAATACTCCTTCACCCAAAAGGTGACTTCTTGACACTAGCCGGTTCCGGCAGTTTCTTCCGGAAAAACTACCTGGCGGTCTTTGTCTTCCTCGCGTATGCCGGGGCTGCGGCAATCCCCTTCATGAGGCTCGGGTGGGATTCGCCGTTCCTTGTTTTCTGGGCCGCCCTGCTCCTGACCATCCTCTCCGTCAGTTTTATAAAACTCCTCCAGCCCTCCGGGCCTCAGAGCGCCGCCGACTTAAGCTTCGTCATCTCGCTCGCGCTCACGCTCGATTTATTCTCCGTCCTGCTCGGCCCGGAAAACCACTGGCTCCAACCGATGAACTACGTCCTGATAGCCCTCTGCGCGGTATATTATTCGCTCGGTTTTAATTTTATTGTCGCCGCTTTCATATTCATCCTCCAACTTTCAAACGCGCTCTCGGCGGGGGCCGCGCCAAAGCCGCTCGCAGGCCTTGCGGTGTTCGGCGCTTACCTCCTGGGGACGGCTATAATCCTCGGCAGGCTTTTCCAGTCCGAGCAGAAGAAAAAGGAAAAGGCGATGCTTGCCGTGCGCAGGCTGCACGAGGGCGCGGCGGGCATGGCCGAAGGAGCGGACAGGCAGCTTTCGTCCATATCGCCGCAGGGACGCCTGTCCAATCTCGTGGAAGGCGCGGCGGAGCTCGACATGGTGTTTGAAGAACTCTTAAGGACAATCAGGACATCCATCCCCTGCGGAAACGCCCTGATTTTCATGCCGACGGAGGATACGGAGAAGCTCTATCTCCGGCTGCACATCGGGGACGCCGCCATTTCCGAGACTCCCGAAATCGCCGTCGGCCAGGGGCTTGTCGGCTGGGTGGCCAAAGAAAAGAAACCGGTGCTGGTAAAGGATGACGCGCACGGCCTCGGATACCCGAGCGGCGGGCGGGATGCCGGCGCATTCCTGGCCGCGCCGATATTGAACGGCGGATTCCTCGAGGGCGTCATCGCGCTCGACGGCGCCGCGGGGACTTTTGATGAAAAGGACAGGGAGAGCCTTGCGGGGTTTGCGTCCCTTGCCCTTCATGTCCTGAAGAACGCGCGGGCGTACCGGCGCGTGGACATGTCGGCGAAGCAGTCGGAGGCGCTGCACCGGATAAGCGCGGAACTGTCTTCGAGCCTCGACCTGGAGACCATACTGGAGAAGTTTGCGACGCTCTCGCGGGAGATTATAGCCTACGACTACCTGACAATCTCGCTTGCCGAAGATGCCGACTCGGCCGTATTCAGGACGCTCAGAGGCTACGACGGGTTCAATGTCCCGGAGGGACCTGTGCCTCTCGCAAAGAGCCTGCTGGGCTGGATTGCGCAGACCAGACAGGCCATGTTCTTCGCCGACCTCGACCAGAGAAGCCAGAGGCTCCCCGTGTTCCCGAACGGCCTTCTCAAGGCGGACTTCCGCTCGTTTCTGGGCATACCCTTGTTAAGCCACGACTCCTGTCTTGGCGTCTTCACGATTGCCATGCGCGCTCCGGACGCGATAACGCAGTACCAACACAACACGCTCTCCGTCATAGCAAACCAGGTGGCCGTCAACATCGCCAATGCGAACCTCCACCACGCTATGCAGAGGATGGCTACGACCGACGGGCTTACGGGGCTTACGAACCACAAGGCCTTCCAGGAAAAGGCCGACCAGGAGTTCGAGAGGGCCGTGAGATACCCGCAGCCTATCGCCATACTCCTCTTCGACATAGACCACTTCAAGAAAATAAACGACACCTACGGTCATCCCGTCGGGGACGCGGTGCTGAAGAAGATTGCCGCTCTACTCAGGGACACGGTGCGGACGGTGGATATTGCGGCCCGTTACGGAGGAGAGGAATTCATAGCCCTGCTTATCAACACGGACATGAAGGGCGCATCCCTGATGGCCGAGAGGATACGCGCAAGCATAGAGAAGAGCCGGTTTGTCCTGGACGGCCGGAGGATTCCCGTAACAGTAAGCGTCGGCTGTGCCGTATTCCCGGAAGACGCGAAGGAAAAGAGCGGGCTCATAGAGAAGGCCGACCAGGCCCTCTACGCCGCGAAAAACGGAGGCAGGAACCAGTGCCGCGCATACCGGGAGATTGCGGCCAGCCCATCCATGCGTTGATGCCTGAATAGTCGGAGGGAGTATCCTCTACGAAAAATTATTATTCACAATCACACCGTTCGGCAATAGTTCTGTTTTACGTTCAGGATAATTTTTCTTCGAGAACACTCCCTCCTTTTCATATCATTCTGTTTGACGTCTGCCTTGCCGCCGTATAACATAATAAAATGAAAACCTCCGTATCCCTGCGCAGATTCTTCAACCCATCCTCCGTGGCCGTGATAGGCGCATCGAGGGATGCGGCGAAGGTCGGCCACAGCGTCCTCGGCAACCTCAAGCATAACGGCTACCCGGGAAAGCTCTATCCCGTCAACCCAAACGCCAAAAAGATACTCGGTCTTAAAACATACCCGGACCTCTCAAGCATCCGCGACGCCGTTGACCTTGCCGTAATCGCTGTGCCAGCCAGGTTCGTCCTGGACTCCGTCCGGGAGTGCGCCGGGAAGGGTGTCAGGGCCGCGATTGTCATCACGGCCGGCTTCAAGGAGACCGGGGAGGAAGGGCATATCCTTGAGCGGCAGGTCCTCGAAACAGCCGCAGCCGGCGGCGTCCGCATACTCGGGCCGAACTGCCTGGGGTTAATCAACACGGCAAACGGCCTGAACGCCTCCTTTGCGCCGCTAATGCCGAGGAGCGGGAGCATCGCGTTCTTCTCGCAGTCCGGCGCGCTCTGCACGGCGATACTCGACTGGTCTCTGGTGCGCGGCGTCGGTTTTTCCAAGTTCGTCTCGCTCGGCAACAAGTCCGACATAAGCGAGCTTGACCTGCTCGAATACCTTGCGGACGACCCGCAGACGCGCGTTATCCTCGGCTACATCGAAGGCATAGCGAACGGCCGCGAGTTCATGGAGAAGGCGTCTGAGGCGGTGCGGAAAAAACCGCTCGTGGTGATGAAGGGCGGAGGCACAGCCGCCGGGGCAAGGGCCGCGTCTTCACATACCGGATCGCTCGCGGGCTCTGAGAAGGCCTTCGACGCGGCCTTCAGACAGACCGGGGTCTTGCGGGCGCATACGATAGAGGACCTGTTCAACTTCGCGCTTGCGTTTGCCGATAACCCTGTCCCGGAAGGGCCGGGGCTGTGCATAGTGACAAATGCGGGCGGCCCCGGAATAATCGCGGCGGACGCGTGCGAGCGCTCGACGGCGAGGATGGCGGAGCTCTCTTCCGGCACGGTAGCCGCGCTTCGCAGGAGCCTCCCTCCGACGGGCGGATTCTACAACCCGGTGGATGTCATAGGCGACGCGAGGGCGGACAGGTATGCGGCGGCGATGTCGGCAGTTCTGAAAGACCCCGGCGTCGACGGCGCCCTCGTCATACTCACGCCCCAGGCCATGACGGAAGTTGAGGGGACGGCCAGGACAATCCTCCAGCTTCAGGGCGGTAAATCGAAGCCTGTTCTGGCCTGTTTCATGGGCGGCAACAGCATAAGGAAAGGAGCGGAGATGCTCCGCTCCGGCGGGATACCGACATATCCCTACCCCGAAGACGGCGTGCGGGCCTTCGACGCATTGGTCAGATACCGCCGCGAGAGAGAAAAACCGGATCCCGGCTTCATGCATTTTGACATGGACACGGAAAGGGCGCGCGGGGTTATATCGAGGGCGCGCGAGGCGGGCAGGAACGAGCTGGGCGAGAAGGACGCGCGGGAGATAGTCTCGGCCTGCGGGTTCCGCACGCCGAGGAGCGCCCTGGCCAGAACTTCGGGCGAGGCGGTGAAGGAGGCGGTCAAGACCGGCTTCCCCGTCGTGCTCAAGATCTCGTCCCCGGACATACTCCACAAGACGGACATCGGCGGCGTCCGGGTGAATCTTCGCACGCCGCGCGACGTGGAAAAGGCCTTCCTCGAAATAACCTCCAACGCCCGGAGGCTCATGCCGGGGGCGATGGTATGGGGCTGTCTGGTGCAGGAGATGGTCGCGGGCGGAAAGGAAGTAATCCTCGGCATGACGCTTGACCAAAGCTTCGGCCCGATGATAATGTTCGGGATGGGCGGGATTTACGTGGAGGCGCTTGGAGACGTCTCGTTCCGGATTGCACCCGTCGGCGCGCTTGAGGCCGGCGCCATGATGGAGGAGGTGCGCTCGTTCAGGCTGCTCAAGGGGCTTCGCGGCGAGAGGCCGTCGGATTTGAATGCGGCGAGAGACTGCATCTTAAGGCTTTCTCAGCTTGCGGTCGATTTCCCGGAGATTGTGGAGATGGACATAAATCCTCTCCTGGTCATGCCGGAGGGAGAAGGCGCGGTCGCCATCGACGCGAGGATCGTGGTTAATTTTCCATCGTGAGCGAAAAGTAACCGGAAGAAAGCTGTATTAATATTCAATCGAGCGGAGGGGAAAATGGTCCCGCTATACGTAGGTTCCACGGCAGGATATTCCGGCAAGAGCCTTGTCTCCCTGGGCCTTGCGCTCAAGATGAAGGAAGACGGGCTTCGCGTGGCATACATGAAGCCTTACGGAAGGGTGCCGGCCGTTGAGGGCGGCGTCCTCACGGACGGTGACGTCCTTTTCATGAAAAAAAGGCTGGGCCTCGCGGGTCCTATCGAGAGGCTCTGCCCGGTCGTATACTCGCACGACCTCATGGCGGAAGCCCTGCGCGGACGCGGCAAAGACCTCCTGAAGAAGGTCATGGCGGCATATAAAGCAGTCTCCTCCGATGCGGACGCCGTAATCCTCGGCGGGGCAAGGAATATCTTCGACGGCATATCCCTCGGCATTTCCGGCGCAAGGATAATCAGGGAGACGGGCGCGAAGGCCCTGATAGTTGACCCCTTTAACGGCGAGACGTGCGTGGACTGCCTGCTTTCCGTCAAGGATTTCCTGGGCGAGAGCCTTGTCGGAGCCGTCATAAACCGCGTCCCGCCTGAGGGCATGGATTATCTGAAAGAATCCGCCGGGCCGTTTTTAAAGAAGAAGGGCATTCCTCTCGTGGGGATACTGCCGGCAGACCCGGTATTGAACTCCATGACCGTCCGCCAGGTGAACGAGTCGATAGGCGGGACGATGTTGTGCTGCGAGGAGAACATGGACGAACTCGTCGAGAACCTCTCAATAGGCGCGATGGACGTCGAGAGCGCGCTGAAGTATTTCAGGCGCACGCACAACAAGGCCGTGATAACCGGCGGACACCGCTCCGACATTCAGCTTGCGGCGTTGGAGACATCGACAAAGTGCCTGATTCTGACAGGAGACCTCCTGCCGAACAGCCTTATCATCGCAAAGGCGAAACTCTCCGGCGTGCCCGTGATAACGGTCAAGGGCGACACGCTCTCAACCGTCGAGCGGCTGGAATCCACCCTCGGCAAGGTGCGCATCCGGGAGGAGAGAAAGGTTGCGCGGGCGATGGACCTGATGCGCGCGCATTTCGATTTCTCCGCCTTCTACAAGGCGGCGGGAATAAGAAAGACGAAGGGCGTGAATTAGTGGAAAAGGCGTACAATATGGAATCCGGCGAGGAAAAGGCCTGGCGTGAGCTTGGCGAGGCCGACCCGCGCGAGGTCGAGACGAACAGCGGCGCAGAATATATCGAACCGAAAGACGCCTACAGGCTTGAGATACTTGGCGGTGTGTACGAGGTGTCCGCCCGCGAGAGAAGGATAACCTGCATTTCCGAGCCGGGCAGGAGACCCGAGTATTTCATAAACCTCACGGCGCCGATTTACCTCGTGCAGGCAAAACCGATTCCTCCTTCAGGCGAGCTTGTGAAGGAGCTTAAGGGCGGTGGATTCTTTTTCCGGGGGTCACATACCCTGCCGCTCGACGCCATCGCAGGCAAATACGGGGGGGGCAGGGATTTCTTCCTTCAAGCGGCGGCGTGCGTTGGCGGGGTTCCAATGCCGGGCGGAGACGCGGCTTTTGCCTTCAGGGCCTATCCCAGGATAGGCATGGCGTTCATGCTCTGGCTCGCGGACGAGGAGTTCGAGGCCAGGGCGAGCATGTTATTCGATTCAAACGCCGACCGCCACATGGCCCTTGACGCCCTCTGGGCGGCGGCGCTCACCGCCTGCCAGAGGCTGCTGGCATTTACTTCTTGACGTATTCGTTCACGAGCTTTAAGAGCTCCGCCGTCTGGATCGGCTTCGAGAGATAGGCGTTCGCGCCCAGAGCCAGGCCCTTTTTCCTGTCCTCCTCGGCGCCCTCCGTCGTTATTATGATTATCGGTATGTCCTTGTGCTGGTCGTTCCCCCGGATAAGCGAGACAAGCTTCAGGCCGTCCATTATCGGCATGTTTATGTCCGTCAGGATGAGGTCAAATTTCTGCGCCGAGAGCTTCTTCAGCGCGTCTATGCCGTCCGTGGCCTCCATTATCTTGGCCCCGTGCACCCTCTTCAGGGCAAAGGAAATAAGCTGCCTCATGGTTGGCGAGTCTTCGACTATCAGGAAATTTATTTCAGCCATTTTTTCGCTCCTTATACAGATGCGGCCTGCTTAAGCCGGTTTCTCTTTTATGAGGTCAAGGAAACTCTGGATGGTTACGAGTTTTCTCTCCGACTGAGAATAAAGCCTCGATGAGAATATGGCCGTCGCCGCATGTCCGGCGAGCATGGAGAAAAGCTCGTAGTCCACTTCCGTGAACTCCTTCTTCTGCACGAGCAGTCTGTAAATCACTATAACGCCGATTACGTGTTCCTTTATCTTAAGCGGAATACAGACTATCGGGAGCGAGAGGTCCAGCTTTTCGCCGGGCGCGTCATTGGCATAATAGCTTTCGCCCTCGGCTGCGACGCGGCCAATTACACCATCGCCCGTGGCTATGGACGGCATGTCCTCCAGCTTCACGCCCTCAGACGCCACCGCAGAGAGTTCCATCGTCTTTTCGTCCAGGAGCATTATCGCGAACTTCTCAGCGCCTACAAGGTTCATTATTATTTCAAGCACCGTCTTTACAGCCTCTGAAAAATCGAGCGTCGAGTGGAGCTGGTAGCTTGCGACGTAGAGGTTCGCCAGGTTATTGTTCTCCTGCTCCACCTCGAGGTATTTCTCGGCGAAGCTCTTGTTCTCCAGTTCCACCTCCCGGTACCGTTCCATCAGGCGCCGGTTCTCCTCCTCGAGCGAAGTTACCTGCTCTTCGAGCGTCCTTACCTTTGTGGGATCGACTTCTCTGGCCCGTTTGTTCTCTTCCTCAAGCTGAACAAGCTTGAAGCGAAGCTTCTCGTTTTCCGTCAGAACCTCCTGCGTGAACTCCTCCCCTTTTCTGAATATCTGGAGGAATTCCTCCGTCCTCGCCTTCAGGTCTTTGTGCCCTTCTCTGCTGTCCAAATCTACCTCCCGTGCATCGGCCCTGGTGTCAGCAGAGCCTTATTATCTCGGCGGCTATCCTGTCCAAAGGCGCGGATATGTCCACCGCCCCAGCCTCAACAGCTTCTTTCGGCATGCCGTATATCACCGCGGTCTCCGGAGATTCCGCGATGGTTGTCCCACCGAGTCCTTTTATAAGCGACATGCCCTCCCGTCCGTCGTTTCCCATACCCGTCAGGAGGACGCCCATCGTCCTCTTGCCGTAATTCTGAGCGGCCGATCGCATCATAATATCCACGGAGGGTATGTATCTGTCGCTTTCACGCGCTTCCTTAAGCGAGACCGCAACCCCGCCCATGATCCTCTTGAAGGACATATGATACCCTCCCGGCGTCACGAGGGCCGTTCCCGGAAGAAGCGGCTCTCCCTCGACGGCCTCCCTCACGGAGATCTTGCATACCTTGTTAAGCCGCTCCGCGAAGAACTTCGTGAATATCGGCGGCATATGCTGGCTTACCGCGATTGCCGCAGGAAACCGCCTTGGCAATCCGGCCAATATTGCCTGCACCGCCGGAGGCCCGCCCGTGGAGGCCCCTATTGCGACAATATCGACATGCCGCACCGAGGGCGCCTGGTTTTCTTCCTCGTCCCCGCCGGGGCCTATTTTTTGGAGCAGGTCCATTGACCTGCTTACCCTGGATATTTCGATCCCGGCGAAAAACCTTACCTTCTCGACGAGGTCCCGTCCGAGCTCCTCCATGTCTTCCGGCGAGACCGGCTTCGGCAGAAAATCGACGGCCCCGAACTCAAGCGCGGTAAGAACGCTCCTGTCGTCGTCTTTTGAACTTATCACCAGGGTCGGCGTCGGCGCGACCCTCATAAGCCACCGGAGGAACGTGAAGCCGTCCATCCGCGGCATTTCGAGGTCGAGTGTGATGAGGTCGGGCTTCAGCCTTATGACCTTCTCTATGGCCTCTTCGCCGTCCGCGGCAACGCCGACGACCTCTATTCCCGGCGATTGTCCCAGTATCCCGGTCAGGGCCTTCCTGTTCGGGAGCGAGTCATCGACCACAAGCGCTCTTATATTTTTCATCCGGGGCAGCGTCCGTTCTCTATATTGGCATCGCTTCCCTGACTGAAACCGGCTTCTGGTAAACCATGTCGTTTCTTAGGTGAACGAGCCTGAATGCCGTCGTAACGTTCAAGAGCGACTCTGCGTGGCCAAGCAGGAGATACCCGCCCGGCGAAAGCTTGTCGTAGAACATCTTTATGAGTTTCTTCTTCGACTCGGGGTCGAAATATATCATCACGTTCCGGCAGAATATTACGTCAAATCCCCTCAGGAAGCTCAAGCGGTACGGGTCGAAGAGGTTTAAGTGGGAAAACGTCACGAGCTTTTTTATATCGTCCGATATTCTAAAGCTCCCCGGCGACTCCTCCTTGAAATATTTTCGCATCATGTCGTCCTTTATGACGCGGAAGGAGCCGCGCCTGTAGACGCCCCTGCGCGCGGCTGTCAGGACCTTCTGGTTTATGTCGCTGCCTATTATCTCCACCTCCGCGCCGCCGAGGAACCCGGCCTCAGAGAGTATCATGCCTACTGTATACGGCTCCTCGCCGGTTGAACAGCCCGCGCTCCACACCTTTAACGTCTTCTGGCATCCGGGGCCTATGATTTCAGGGAGTATTTCATCCCTGAACGCCCTGAGCTGCGCCTCTTCCCGGAAGAAATACGTCTCGTTCGTGGTAAGGCTGTCCACCACCTCCACGAGCTCCGCTTCCCTTCTTCTGTCGTAGGACAAGAAGCGGTAATAGTCGAGGAAGGTGTTGAACTGGTGCAGGCGGACGCGGCGCGAGAGCCGCCTCTCCAGAAGATACTTCGAGGAGTCGTCGAAATAAAGCCCGCAGTAATCCCGGATAAAGTCCCTCATCAGCCGGAAAACGTCATCCGGAAGCTCAACTATGTCCTCGGTAAAAATCATTTGCCTTCCCCGACAAGCTTTGATGCGGCCTCTCTTACAATTCGCTCCGGGTCGCTTTCCGCCGCCGCGGCCAGAAGCTCCGCGCTCCCCTCAACACGCGCGCGGACCAGCGCTTCGAGCGCGGCCTTCCGGACGCTCCAGTCCGGGTCTTTCGCAAGCGTCTTCAGATTAAGAAGCGTTTCCGGAGCGTTCAACGACAACGCGGCGGATATGCCCGCCTTCCGCACCTCCGGGTCCCTGTCCGCCATCGCGCTCAGTATATGCTTTCCGGCCTCCGGCTTTCCCGTCCTGCCGAGCCCCTCGACAGCCTCCATCTTGACAGGGCCGTAGACATCCGACAAAAGCGAAAGAAGCGCGGCGAAAACCCTCGGGTCTGGCTCGTAAGACAAGGCCCTTGCGGCCTGCGCCCGCACCCAGGGGTCGGAGTCTTTCAAAAGCAGGAACATCGGTTCCGCCGCTCCGTGGACGTTTTTGCCCATCAGGGCGTTTACCGCGGAGAGCCGCACCCTCGCGTCCTCGTCCACGACGCACCTGAGCACCGCGCCGAGCGACGCGTCCTCGCCAGCGGTGGCGATGGAATCGACAGCCGCGGCGCGGACTTCTGCGTCCTCGTCCTTTAAAAGCCCCTCGATGACCGGAGCGTTCCCTTTCCCCAGGAGGCCGCACAGAAACGCTATATTCCTCCTGAAGGAAGGCTCGGGGTCCTGTGCGAGTGCGTGAAGGTCAAGCTCGTCCCTTACGCCGGGCATGGATGCGATGGCCTTTATCGCCGTTTCCTGGACGTCGGGGTATTCGTCCCGCAGAAGCTCCAGCATCCTGAGCGCGGATTTCTCCGCCTTAAGCCTGCCCAGCGCCGCAACCGCCGCGGAACGGGTATGTCCGTCCTCGTCGTCGAGGAGCGGCAGGAGGAATTTCGCCGCCCTGGCGTCCCCCGCGACGCCAAGAAGCTCCGCGCTGGCGCGCCTCACCGCCGCGTCTTCGTCGTTCAGCAGAAATATCAGGGGCTCCACTCCGTCCCTGGAAATCTCGAAAAGCGCGGCCATCGCGTCTTCACGCAGTTCGTCGTCGTACAGAAGCCTCGCTATGGCGCCCACCGCTCCTCGCTCCCTCATCCATCCGGCAACGCTGGCGGCGGACCTGCTTAGCTCCGGCTCGTAGGAGCTGATAAGCCCTTTTATGAATTCCGCCTCATCCGGGCCAAGCTCCGACTTTAGCTCTTGCGCAAGCGCGCCCGGCTCCGGCGAGGACGCCATTATCCTGGCCGCGCCCTTTACGGCTATTTCCCGGATAACCGGGACTTCGTCTTTCAGCGCATCCTTGAAAACCGGCCAGGCCGAGGGGTCGCCAATCCTGTAAAGCGCGTCGAGCGCAGGCTCCCGAAGGAAGTCGTCCCTGGATGCCTCCATGAGCGCGCCGACGGCTCCCACGTCTCCGAGCTCTCCAAGCGCCGCGGCGGCGTTGAAAGCGAGCCACTGCTCGCCGGCCTTCAAAAACGGTATAAGCGCCGGAATCGCGCTCTTTGCCTTCATCTTGCCCAGGTGTTCCATGGCCGAGGAGCGGACGTTCATGTCGCTGTCGTCTAGCGCGCCAATCAGGGCGTCCACGCAGGATAAATCGCCTATCTCGCCTATGATGTCAACGATGAATTTCCTGACATCCCTGTCCGGCTCGCCAAGCCGCATGGAAAGAGCCTTCGCCGCCGGAGGCCCAAGCCTTATCAGTCCTTCCGCCGCAGAGTTGCGAGCGCCGGCGTTATCCTCGGAAAAAAGCGACCGGTACAGCCCCTCGAAGACCTCTTCGCCGCCGTAGGAAACGAGCGCGTCGAGCGCGGTCTTGCGAACCCGCCAGTCTGGGTCGGCGACGGCCTTCAGGAGCGGCGGGATATATTCGGCGGAAACGTTTTCGGCCATCTCCGCCGCAGCGAGGCGCCGCGCCTCCGGGTCTTCCGCCTCGAGTCTCTTCAATATCTCCATCACCAAGCCCTATCCCTTGATTTCCGGATCTGTCCGCGCCCGGTCCAGTTCCGCCAGTTCGCCCGGGTTAAGGAGCTTCTCCGGGTCGAGCACCATTATGAGTCTCTCGCCGAACTTGCCTATTCCCTGGAGGAACTGCGCTTCCGACCCCTTTACTATTTCCGGGGCGTCTTCTATCAAACCCATGTCCATATAAAGGATTTCCTTCACGTCGTCAACCACCGCCCCGACTTTCCTGCCGTCTATAAGCAGTATGAGTATCTTGCTTTTGGTCTCTTCGCCTGAATGTGTTATCCCAAGCCTCTTCCTGATGTCTATCACCGGGACGACGCTTCCGCGCAGGTTTATGACGCCCTCGATAAAATCCGGGGCCTTCGGGATCAGCGTGAGCTTCTGTGGCCTGATAATCTCCGTTATCCTCATTATGTCCACGGCGTATTCGCCCGCGCCGGCGCGGAATACCGCCAGCTGGACCCGCCTGTCTTCTCGTTTTAGCGCGCCTTCCTGCATCGCCGCCTCTTTCAGGAGACCGAGTAATCTATGCCGTACAGCCTCTTCATCATTTTCCTGATGGCGTCGTATTCCCCGTCGCTTACGTCCGTAAAGCCCTCGCATTCCGAGTCTATGGCCTTGAGTATCCTGGCCTGCGCCGGGTCCGCCGTCGAAAGATCGACGAACGCCTTCTTGAGTCTTTCCCGTATGGCCGAGTCCACTTTCTTGCCGGCCGAGAAATTAAAGTTCGCGATCGAATCCGAATAATAGATTATCTTTAAGCCCTTGTTCAGATATTCCCTGGCCACGGATTCCATCATCCCGCCGGCATCGCACTCTCCGGCCATGACGGCTTTTGCAACCGCATCGTGGCGGCCAAGGTATTTGTAGGACTTAAGGTCGTAGAGCCTTATGCCGGCGTCGCCCAGCAACGCCCTCGGCATCAGGTGCGAGGAGGTGGATTTCTCGTTCCCGAAGGCGAAGCTCCTGCCCCGTATATCCTTTACGTCCATAATATCCGAACCGTCCTTTACAACGATAACCGAACGCGTAAACGTGTTTCCCTTGCCTATGGATTTTACGACAGCCTCGACTCCGTACTTGTATCTCGCTTCGACATATGTCGCGGGGCCGAGCCAGCAGACATCGGTAATTCCGAGGCCGAGGTCGTTAACGGCGGCGGCCATATCCTGCCCCGGCACAACCTCCACCTCCACGCCAAGGCTGTCCGAGAGATAGCCGGCAAGCGGCATGAAACGCTTCTTCATGATTTCCGGCTCCTCGAGCGGCAGGACTCCAAGGCGCATCTTGCCGGACGACAGGCTGTACTGGGACATGAGCGAGAAGTGGTTTATCTCCTCCCTCAGGAGGTCGGCCTGGCTGGAAAGCTCCGTTACGGACTGGTCCATCTCCTCGGCCAGTTTCACGGAAGCGGCCGTTATTTCCCTTATCTTGCCGAGCGCCCGCACTATCTCCTGGCTCCCCTTCTTCTGCTCGGATGTAGCCGCAGCGATATTTTGAACCTTGTCCGAGACGTTCTCGACGGCGACGGTAATCTGCTTGCTGCCCTTCGTCTGCTCGGCCATGGCGGTCTTTACCTGGCGGCTTATGTCGTTCATGCTCTCGGACGCCACCATAATCTGCTCGGACCCCTGGCTCTGCTCCTGCGTGGCCGCAAGTATCTGCTGCACCATGTTGGAAATGGACAGCATCGCCGCGGAAACCTGCCGTATCCCCTCGGCCTGCTCCACGGTCGCCTTTTCTATGCCCTTGGACATCGAGGCGGCGCGGGTGGAGCTCTGCACTATCTTCTTCAGCGCCTCCTTGGCCTCGTTCGCTATCCTGACCCCCTGCTCCACGCTCTCGCGGCCCGTCTTGATGGATTTCACCGCGTCCTTGGCCTCCGTCTGCACGGCGCTTATGCGTTTCGCTATCTCCTGGGTAGACGAGGAGGTGCGTTCCGCCAGGTCTTTTATCTCGTTGGCCACGACGGCGAAACCCTTGCCGTGCTCGCCCGCCTGGGCGGCGAGTATCGCGGCGTTGAGCGCAAGGAGCGAGGTCTGGTCTGTAACGTCGTCTATGACGGTAAGTATTTCGCCTATCTCTTCGGAGCGCACGCCGAGCTGTTCGATTACCTGCGCCGCCTTATTGACCGTTTCCTTGATGTTGCCCATGCTCTCGATGGTCTTCTCGACCGACCTCATGCCCAGCCCGGACGCCTCTTCCGTCACCTGTTCGGAGAGATACGCCGACTCCTTCGATATGGCCTCGACTTCTTTTATGGAGGCGCCCATCTCGGTTGCGGAGGCCGTGGTCTCCTCCGCCGAGCCGGAGAGCACGTCCATGTTCTCCGCGACCTGTTTTATGGACGCCGCCATCTCCATAATCGAAGAGGAGGTGGATTCCGCCGAAGCGGAGAGCTGCCCGGTGCTGCCCGCGACCTGGTCTATGGATGCGGCCATCTCCATGATAGACGAGGACGACGACTCGGCGGACGACGAAAGGGAATCCACGCTCTCTGCAACTTCCTTTATAGATGCGTTCATCTCCTCCATCGAGGACGAGGTCGTTTCCGTGAGTTCGTGCTGGGCCTCCGAGCCTTCGGATATCTTCTTTGCGTTCATGGCTATCCGCTCGGTGGCGTTGGCGACGCTTATGGAGGCGTCCTTCACCTTCGCCAGCATGTTCTTGAGGTTCGACACCATGCCGTTAATGGCCTTGCCGAGCTCGCCCAGTTCGTCGTCCGAATCAGTCTCGATAAGCTTGGTCAAATCGCCGCTCGCTATTTTTTTGGCGGTGATTACCAGGCTTGATATTCTGCCGGTTATAAACCTTGAGACGAAGAAGGCGAAAACGATGATCGAGAGAATCATGGAGCCGACGGCTATGAGCATCGACCTGAATATAAGTTTCCGCTTTTGAGCGTACACGTTGTCGTAGTTCAGGCCCAGCCTGATGGAGCCTACGTGCTTCCCCTCCGGGTCGGAAAGCGGTATGACCGTGTCGTAGTAGCTCTTGTGCCCGTACTCGAATATCGGCGCGCTCTTCTTATTCTCCGTTGTTGCCCTCGCCGCGGCCACGCTGACCGGGTCGGTAAGCGTCCTGCCTATGTCCCCCGCCTTGTTGGAAAAAAGAATCTTTCCGGAAGGATCCACCACCATGCAGTATCCGATGTCCGAGTCCTTGCCGGTCAACTGGGCGCAGCGCTCGTTGACGCCGGAGAGGGATTCCAGGGGCAGCCCAAGGTTCAGCGAGTCCTGAAGGTTGCTCTTGAAGGAATCCCCCACCGCGAACGCCTTGCCCAGGAGGGCCTGGGTGTAAAGGGTCGTAAACCCGTACGTCAGGGCGGCGGTGGAAACGGATATAACGCCCAGCAGCACCAGGGTTACGATTACGAGCACCCTTACCCGGAGGGATTTAAGACGACCTGTTCTCATTGCCTTCCTCCTCCTACTTGATTACCTTCGTAGCCGCGTTCAGGACGTCGAAAGGCACCTTTAGGGACAATGCGTTCGCGGCCTTCAGGTTAACCACAAGGTTTATCTTCCTGGCGCTTTCCATGCCGATACTCGAAACCGGCACTCCCTTCAGTATCTTTGCCGCCATCTCCGCGGCGTCGGAGCCCTGCTCTTCCGGAGACGGCGCAATGGCGAGAAGCCCTCCGTTTTCGGCTATTCCCGAGACCTGAGCGATTACCGGAATCTTCCTCCTGTTGGTTACCGCGATGATACCGGACACGCCTTTGCCTATGGCCGCGCTGCACGATATATAAACGCAGTCCGCGGCGGTTGTCTGCATCGCCGCCTTCGCCGCCTGGGCGCTTCTGACCCGCACCCCAAGCGGGCTGAACCTCAAGGCGGGCGCATTCCTTACGGCGTCGTCCCACTGGACAATGGAATCCTTTTCGTACGGGTTATAAAGCACGGCAAGCCTGGTAAAGGGCTTTATCGACTTCATAGTCCGAAGCAGGGTGACCATCGGAACCTTTGAACTGACCCCCGTGGAGTTTGCCCTCTTCGACCCGCAGGCGGCGGGGTCGTACACATAGGCGAACACGATTGGTATCCCGCTTGTCTCCTTAACCGCGGTAATCGCCGCGCCCGCCCCGTAGGCGACTATGACATCCGCCTGAATCCCGATGAACTTCCTGACGCTGTTCGTCCATGACATCGGGTCGGGGTTAGGCGTCTGGACATAGACCGAGACCTTGCCGTGGCCGAACCCGGCCCTGGCGAGGGTTGACATAAAGGCCTTCTGTGCCTCCTGATAGCGCGGCAGGTCGCCTGAAAACACCACGCCGATAGTCTTTTTGGCCGCGAACGCTCCTGGCGCACAAAAACAAGCCGTCGCAAGCAGGAATAGAAGGGAGAAGATGGCTTTTTTAAGAGGCATTGTTCCTCCTACCATTTTTTTGTCGCCAGCATAATTACCGTCTGTGCCGTTCCGTTCTGAGGCCCATCCTGGGGCTTGTTCTTGAAGTCGACAAAATTGTTTATCTCGTAAGTGGCAGATAATCCCCAGCCCTTGTGCAGGGCGTATTTCGCCGTGATGCTGCCGCCGGTCTCCCTGTCGGCAAGGTCGGCAAGCTCGCCAAGCCCCTCGGTGCTGCCCGCGCTGCCTGTCTCGACAATTCTGAATACACCCTTGCTGAAGCTCTGGTGAAACTCCGCGTCCAGCGTGAGCGGAATGACGGCAAAGACATAACCGCCGGAGACGGAGTAGACATGGGACTGGTCGTCATACGGCGCAAGCTCCTCCGAAAGCGACACCACCGTGAGCGGCGGGGGCTGAAGAATCATTTCCCTCTTCATGTTGTAGCGGAAGTAGTCGTAGTTTACGGACATCGTGAACGACCCGCCGGGAGACCATATCAGACCGACGCCGGGGTTGTTGTAATCGGAGTGCATGTCGGAGGTGTTGTTGTCGTCCGCGGTGAACCTGTAATGCAGGTTCGCGCTCAGTTCCGCCAGGGGGATGATGTTCGCGTCCACGCGCGCCTTGTAGGAATTCTTCGGGTTTACAGGGTATGCGGGCTCTCCGGTGTAGGTATATTCCACGCTGCCTCTGAAGTTTATCCATCTGGCCGGGTCGGAGCTTACCCCGGCGGTTACTTTATGGATGTTCTGCTGTGATGGTATGCTCTGGAACGGGATTATGGGAGAGCCGCTGGATACTATCGCATTCCATGCATCGACATTGTATCTCTGGAGGTTCTCATAGGAGTAGCCGGCGTTGAATGCGAGCACGGTGACCGGGTTATACCGGACGGATACCTCGGCCCTGTTCGACCTGTAGCTCATAGGGGCGGCTGTCAGGGGGATAGCCCCCGGGGTAACGGTAGGTGTCGAACTGCCTGTTCCCGCCGGGACGGCCTCGACGGTCTCGTCCGTCCAGTTGCCGCGGTAGCGTATCGCCACGGTCAGGCCGTTCGCGGGTATCAGGATAACGTCGCCGTATGCCCTGTGGTATTTAAGGTCCGCCTGCGAGTGTTCGTTCCTGCGCTCGCCGTTTATGAACGTGCTGTCCGCCACGATCCTTCCGGTGTAGTCGGTATGCAGTTTCACGGTATCGAGGTTGTCGTCGTACTGCGGCACGTGGCTTAGATAAAGACCGTTTTCCACAACAGGCAGTTCAACCTCTCCATGCGGATCGAAGGTCTTCGCGGTATGGCTGTACTCGGCCTCCACGGGACCGAAATGACCGTTTATACCCAGGTTAAGTTTGGTGGTCACCCAGTCTATATCCCTTGACAGGGATTCTTTAAAGTGATCGGTCGGATTAATTACATTGTAGAACCTCGCCTGGATCGTCCCTTCCTTCTCGAAGCGCCGCATGTTCACGAATATGTGATACGGCCTGTCCGGCCATTTCAGCACCAGGGACAGCCTGTTGTCCCGGTCGTCGGTAAAATAATTGTCCCCGGGGTTCTCGTCGAAGGGCGTCCCCAGCGGGTGTGGAACCGGCGGGGGGGCTGATTCTCCTCCTATCAGACCGTAGTGGTTGTAGTTGCGCCAGAGCGCCCACCCGGTATAATCGACCTTTATCATGTCCTTGTATGCGAAGGAAAGGTCCGCATCCCAGCTGTTGGGGTTCACCCAGTCGAGGTTCGCCTCCAACCTTGTTGGCATAGGGACATAAACAACATTGAACCCGCCCACCACGGAGCTGTATGGATATTCATACTCGGCGGCCTTCCTCGATCCTTGCAGGTCGAAGAAATCATAGCCCAGCCATGCGTTGCCCTCCGGCGGCAGGGAGTAATTGGTATTCCCCTGCGAGCCGCCGTCGGCCCCCGTCTGACTCCCATCCGATGCGGCGGTGTCCGGCGCCGCATTTCCGTCCGCGAATACCCTGCCGTCCATAAGGACAGCCGTAAGGACCAGCAGGGCGATTAATATGATCTTTTTCATAAAATCCCTCCTTATTGGTCCTTAACGCGTGAATGTTCCGCCGTTGCTGAAAAGTCCGGGCGTATCGGAGCCGTGTATCTCGCTGTGGCAATCCGTGCATATCGTGTGCGCCCACTGGTTCTGGTTGGGATAATCATTCGTCACGGGGTGCTGGGCCTCGTGGCACTGGTAGCACAGGTACGGCAGCCGCACCTTGAGCAGGTGCTGGTTCACGGAGCCGTGCGGGCGATGGCAATTGACGCATTTCTCCGTAACGTCCCCATGCTCGAAGGCAAACGGCCCGGTCTTCTCGGCGTGGCAGTTGCCGCAAAGCTCCTTCATGCTCCCGTCTTTCAGCATATACCTGTTGGGCGAGCCCATCGGGTCGTGGCAGTCAAGGCACGTAACCGCCCCTTCGTTGACCGGGTGATGGTTCGGAAGAGAGAACTGCGCCTTTATCTCCGGGTGGCACTTGTAGCACAGCTGCGCCACGTTCCTCCGGCCAACCTTAAGGTCCACACCCTTATGGACATTATGACAGTCGAAACACGAGACGCCGGATAGGTTGTGTTTGCTCGTGTTCCAGTAGTGCAGGCTGAACGTGGCGTTTTGCGTATGGCATTTAAGGCAGATGAGCGACTGCGCCTGCTTCGGGAGGTGTTTCAGGTCGATAAACGTGGAGTAGTCGCAGGTGCGCCTCCCGTTTATCACCCTTATGTTCGCAATTGCAAGGCTCCCCGGGCCGTGGCAGGACTCGCAGTTCACAAGCGGCAGACCGGAATCCGAACTTAGCTGCGCCCCCATGGTCGATGCGTCGAACCACTTCTTGATCTGGTCGTGCGCATGGCACTTTGCGAGGCACGCCTGGTCGCCCACGTAATTTGCGTCCAGCCTTCCGACAATTAATTTTTCATACTCGCTCACCGGTATTATCGGCTCGCTTTCCTGTATGCCGGCGCATCCCGCGACAACGGCAACAGCCGCCAGTAACACGGCCAGCAGCGCGGCCTTTCCACCTCCTCGGAACATCCTCTCCTCCTTTTTGTCCTTAGAGCTTGTTAATCTTGAAAAACTCGAACATGCCGATATAGCAGTACAGCTTCACTCGTTACGTCGAAAGCGCCTTTGAAGTCTTTATCAAAATAAGCAGTCTCTTGCCGCCGTCGTCCGCCCTTCCGACACCTTCGATAAACTCCGCCTCGTTCCCGCCTATCACCGACGGAGGCGGCTCTATGCCTTCTCTTGACATGGAGCTGACGCCCGTTATGCGGTCAACCACCATCCCGCTCAAGGAAGAGCCGCCGTCCGAAACGACTACAATCCTCGTCCGGCGGGACGGCTCAAGCTCGCCCAGGCCCAGGCGTTTTTTTATGTCGAAAACCGGCAGTATAACGCCCCGAAGAGAGATTATGCCGATTATATGTTCCGGCGCGCGCGGGACTTTTGTGGGCCTTCTCCATCTGATTATCTCCCTGGCCTCTTCCATCTTCAGCGCATATTCCTCGCCCGCGAGCATGAACGACAGAAGCTCAAGTCTCTCCGGAGGAACGAAAGACGCGGGAGCCGCCTCGGCGGAGGGCGGCGCGGCCGGCCGCTCTTCCGGCCCTGCGGACGGGGCGGGAGAAGCTTCGCGGGCCGCTTCAACGTCCGGCGGCGGAGCAGGCACGGCGTCTGATACTATCCCGGTCCCGGGACCCTCCACTAACACCGGAGGCCCTTCTTCCGGCTGCACAACCGCGGCCCCGGCATCAGCCGTTTTCCCCCGCGATGCCTTCTTTTTCCGGGAGACCCGCCTCCCTGCCGCCTTTCCGGCGGCGGAGCCGGGCTGCTGCAATGGAGATTCGGGGGATTGGCTTGCCGCTTTAGGCTCCGCCTGCTCCCTGGCCTCCTTTGCCTCCCTGGCCTTTTTTCTTATCTCCAGTAAATCCATACACTTAAGCCTTTTTTAGAGGAACCCCAGGTCCCTTACGGCGTCCTCGACAAGCCCCGCGCCGACCAGGCTCTCCCCTGCGCCGAAACCGGCGAGGAGCGCGCCCGTGGCTATGGTATTTATGAGCCTCGGCACGCCGCCGGAGCGGGCATGTATAAGCTCGATTGCCTTTTCGTCGAAAATCTTCCCCCTCCCGCCCGCCACCTTAAGGCGGTGCGCCACGTACATCCCGGTTTCCTCTTTCGTCAGGGGCGGGAGGTGATACGCTATTCCTATCCTCTGCACAAGCGCCCTGTATGCCGGACGCTTAAGCCTGTCCTTTATCTCCGTCTGACCGACAAACACAAGAGAGAGGAGGTTCATGTCGTCGAGCTGGAAGTTGGTAAGGAGCCTTATTTCCTCGAACGTGTCCTTGCCCGGTATCAACTGCGCCTCGTCTATGATAATTACGGGGCACTGCCCTCTCTCATGGAACTGATACAGCAAGGAATTTATCTGCTCGACAAGGTCGGCCTTGTAGTGCATCGGCCTTTCGGCGCCGAGCTTATTGGCCAGCGCCCGGAGGAACTGCGCCGGGGAGAGCCGCGGGTTCGTAATCAACACGGGCTTGAAGGAGCTGTCCAGGGAATCTATCAGGGCGCGCGTAAGGGTGGTCTTGCCGGAGCCGACTTCGCCCGTCAGGAGCGCCACCTCGCGCTCCTCCACGGCGTACTGTAGCCTCGCCAGCGCCTCGGCGTGAGAGCGGCTCATGTAAAGAAAAGCCGGGTCGGGCGTCTTGGAGAAACACCTCGTTTTAAGTCCGTAGAACTCTTCGTACATAATTTTTAGCGCATCTGCCTTTTCTTGGTCGATTCGTTTATCAGGGATTCGAGGTCGAGGACGAGCACGACCTCGTTGTCGCCAAGCTCCGTAGCCCCGGCAATGCCCGGCAGTTCCTTAAGCTTCTCCCCCAGGCTCTTTATGACAACTTCCTGCTGCCCGAGCAGCCTGTCCACCACAAAGCCTATCCTGCGTTCCGCAATCCCCGCCACAACCACATAAATAAACTCCCGGTCTTCCTGCTTCGGAAGCCGGAATACCTCGTCGAGCCTCAAGAGCGGCAGGGTTTCGCCCCTGAGCGTTATCACCTCGCGCCTTTCGACGGAGTTAACATTCTCCGGGTCGAACATAAGCGTCTCGGACACAGCCGAAAGCGGCATGGCGAACTTCTCCCCGCCGGACTCCACCATCAGCCCCTTTATTATAGCGAGCGTGATGGGCAGGGTTATGGTGATATTTGTGCCCCTGCCGATTTCGGTGTCTATGTCTATGATGCCGGAGAGTTTTGCGACGTTCCGCTTGACCACGTCCATGCCGACGCCGCGCCCGGAAACCTCGCTCACCTCTTCCTTGGTCGAGAAGCCCGGCAGGAATATAAGTTCGAGCATCTCGCGCCTTGTGAGCGTCTCGGAAGGCTCCGCAAGCCCTTTCTCGACAGCCTTGCGCCAGATCCTTTCCGGGTCTATGCCGCCGCCGTCGTCCTCGACGGATATGGCGACCCTGTTTCCTTTCGGGTATGCGTTCAGGCGTATCTTTCCGCGCGGCGGTTTCCCGCGCCGAGCCCTTTCCTGCGGCGGCTCTATGCCGTGGTCTATGGCGTTTCTTATCAGGTGCATCAGCGGATCGGATATTTCCTCGACCACGAGCTTGTCGAGCTCCGTGTCCTCGCCGAGCATTTCCATGCGTATATCCTTGCCCACTTCCGCCGAGTATTTCCTCACCGCCTGCGAGAGCCTGGTGAATATCTGGCCGATAGGGACCATCCGGGCCTCGATAACCCCCTCCTGAAGCTCGGAAAGCTTTCTCTCAAGCCCGCGCGAGGCCTTGTAGAGGTCTATCGCCAGCCCCTGGAATCCCTGCACGGCCCTAAGGTCCGTCGAGAGCCGTGTAATGATGTTCTTCGAGAGCACCAGCTCTCCGACTATATTCATTATCCTGTCGAGGCGGGCGATGTCCACGCGGATAGTCCTGGACAGGCTCCGCACCGTCTTGGCCTCCGGCTCGGCCTTTTTCTGCGCCGCCTTGTACTTGATTACCGAGACCGCGGTGTCCGGCCCGGACAGCTCCGAAACAAATTTCTCGACATGCTCCTTTGTCCCGACAAGTATATTGAACTCTATGCCGGCCTCCGGGCCCGTGCCTGTGGCGGGCAGGGTGCTGATTATCTCGCCCATAACCTTCAGCCGGTCGTTAAGGGAGGTCAGGTCTTTGTCGAAGCTCGCAAGGTCGAAACGGGCCGTTACAAGGAGTATGGAATTTTTGGCCTTGATGTTTTCCCGGAGGCGATGCTCCTCGTATTCGGTCAGCACCTTCAGCATCCGGGAGTCTATCTCTATTTCGTCCGTGAGGTCCTTTGAATCCCGGCCATGGCCCCTGGAGAGCGCGTCCTCTATCATGGAGGATATGTCGGCGTAGTCCGAGCGCTCGGCCCCGCCCCGGCTTATGTCCTCGGAGAGTATCTTGAGCCTGTCCATAGCGGCGAATATTACGGAGGTCATTTCATGGGAGATGGGCAGCTTGCCCAGGCGCAGGGCGTCGAGGAGCGATTCGAGCCGGTGGGAGAGCTGCGAGATGCCCTCGAAACCGAACATGCCGGAGAGGCCTTTTAAGGAATGGACTCCGCGGAATATGGCGTTGACGACATCCGGGTCAACCTCGCCGGACTCGGTCATTTCGTCCATGCGGGTAAGCTGCTGTCCAAGGTCTTCGAGGATGTCCTCGCTCTCGGCCAGGAACTCGCCCCTGGATCTTTCGTCCTTTCCCGCCATCCGAAAATCCTCCTGCTACTTAAGGACTTTCCTCACAAGTTCCTGGAGCTCATTCCCCTTGAACGGCTTTATTATATAACCGGACGCGCCAAGCTTCAGGCCGCGTTCCATGTCCTCGTCGCTGCGCTCCGTGCTGACGATGATGAGCGGGATGTCCTTGTAGCCGGGATGCCCCTTCACGAAGCTTATCAGTTCCAGCCCGTTGATGTCGGGCATGTTGATGTCTGTAATAATAAGGTCGTACTTTCGCGCAGGCAGGTTCTTCAGCGCGTCGAAGCCGTTCACGGCCTCGAACGTCGCAAAACCGGGCATCTGCTCGACGGTTGCCCTGATAAGCCCTCTCATGGCCCTTGAATCTTCAACTATCAGGACGGAATACGGCATTACGGCTGTTTCCTCCCGCTCTCAGCCTGTTCTGTCCCGGGCTGGGCGCGTCCTGACGACAGCTGTTTTTCGAGTTCCGAAATCTTGCGCTCAAGAAGCGCCTTTTCCATGGCGAGCCCGGCCTGATGCACGAATATTTCGAGTCCGGAAATGCCCGGAATAGGCCTGCCGTCCGGGAGGTTGTCGCCGTAAAGAATTGCCGCGACCCTCCCGTTGCTTATCATCGGCACCAGAAAATACCCTTTCGGTTCCCCGCCCAGTTCCTTTATGAGGTACATATCCCAGGCGCTTTCCGTGAAGCAGCCTATCTTTGTCCGCTTGTCGCGGATGACGTCGGAGAAAATGGACGACTCCTTCACCGGAACTCTTATCTTCCTTACGCGCCTGTCGGGGGAATCGTCCGGGAACTCCATCCCGAACTGCCCAAGCCCGCGCACCTCGTCCCTCGTGACCATGAAAAGCACCGACCGGCTTACAAGCTCGCTCGCAAACCTGAGTATAAGAAGCGTTATCTCCGCCGTGGCCGAGGGGAACCTCAGCTCCTCGAACATGGACTTGAGCTGGTTAAGCTCCCTGTCCTTGTCCGACGCCGCGTTTTCCTCCGGCGACGGGACCGAAGGCGCAACCCCCTGCTCCTGCAGGAACTGCGCGAACTCGGAGACCTTTGTCTTGTCCTCGGGCCCGGGTCCGGGTTCTCCGCCGCCCGCGGGCAAGGCCGGCGTTCCCTTTTTCCCCCGCTTCTTCTCGTCGAGAACGCGGGCGCTCTCCATGAGGAGATACTCCGGGTTCAGGCCTGCCTTGAGCAGGAAATCCTGGGTCACGACTTCTATCTTGTCGGATACCAAAACGGAGCCCAGGTCGAAGTTGAAAAACCCGTCCTCCCACCCCAGGAGGGAGTAGACCATGCCCTCTATCTGTTCCCTTATCGTCTCTTCCAGCACCTCGCGGGAAATCGAGCCCGTCTCCACGAGTATCTGGCCCAGGCGCTTAACGCCCTTCATGTTCTTCTGAACATTAAGCGCGCGCGCCAGGCTGTCTTCCGAGATATATCCTTTAGATATAAGGATATTCCCAAGCGTGTCGCGGATGTCGTCCGTTGCCGCCTGAATTATCTGCCCGTTTTTAAAAACGACAGCCGCGGAGCCCTTCGCCTTGTTTTTCAGGATAAGGGTTCCTGTTTTCTTGCTAAGGCTTATAATCTGGAAGATATCTGCAAGCGCCAGGTCCTCCAGGCGTCCAACCAGGCTCATTCTGTCTCCATCGGATTTTCCGAATCCGCCGGATTATAACATCTTAAAATAAACTTGTAAATACAATCATCAAAAGCCTTATGTTTTCTTAGCTTATTATAAAAACTTTTTATATCGAAAATTCTTGACAGCGCCCGTCCCTTGGATATATAAACTTCCGGTAGTCTAAAATTCCATAATCCATAGAGGTAGAGATGAAAGAAGCGCCGCTTTTCATACATGGTTTTACCCTGGGGTCGTGGCACGTCCCCTCGTTTGTCGCCTATACATGGCTCGTGATGGCCATCCTTATAGTCGTCGCGCTTATGGTTCGCGGCAGCCTCAAGCCCGTGCCCGGCAAGCTTCAGAATATAGTGGAGGCGTTCGTCGGCGGCCTCCGGGATTTCACGACCACGACAATGGGCCCCAAGGGCATGGACTACTTCCCGCTCATCGCCACTGCGGGCGCTTTCATCCTCCTCGCCAATATAATGGACGTAATCCCCGGGTTCGAGTCCCCTACGGACAACATAAACACCACCCTGGCGTGCGCCATCGTCGTATTTGTTTCAACGCATTTCGTCGGCATCAAGAAGCACGGCCTTCACTACATAAAGCACTTCCTTGGGCCGGTCACGTGGCTCGCCCCGGCGATGTTCTTCATAGAGCTTATCGGCCACCTGGCCCGTCCGATATCCCTTTCTCTCCGGCTTTTCGGGAATATCAAGGGCGAGGACCTTGTCGTCGCCGTGCTCCTGCTGCTTGTGCCCCTGGCCGTGCCGTCGATAATGGTCGGACTCCAGGTCTTTACAAGCTTTGTCCAGGCCTTCGTTTTTATACTCCTGACAATGCTCTATATCTCCGGCGCCGTGGAAGAGGCGCACTAATTAAAGATTAAGTAACGCCTCCTCGTTCCCCCTTTTAAGATAAGAGGGGAGGCGAAGCCGGGGGAGTTATGAAAGGATCCATCTTTCAGGAAAGGAGGAAATACAAAATGAAGAAATCGCTTCTTCTTGTGCTCTTCAGCCTCATCGCAGTGGCAATATCCGCGCCTGTCGCGCTGGCGAACCAGGCGGCAGCAGCGGCGGCGACCGGCGGCGGCAGCAAGGGTGTTTACGGCCTCGTGGCGCTCGGCGCCGGCCTCGGCATCGGCTTCGCAGCGCTCGGCACCGGTATCGGGCAGGGTATCGCCGCCAACGGCGCCCTTGAGGGCATCTCAAGGAACCCGGGCGTATCCGGCAAGATAATGACCACCATGATCATCGCCTTCGCCATGATCGAGTCCCTGGCCATCTACGCCCTGGTCGTTTCGCTAATCCTGCTCTTCGTAAACCCCTACAAGATATTCTAAAAGGGGCCGGAGAGGTGGGCCGGGCGGGTTGACGTGGCAAATTGCTAACCGAACAGGCCGGATTAATCGAAGTTCAGGCGCGGGTTCTACCAGACAGTTAACATGGCCGCGCGCCAACCGAACAGTAATTAAAATTCAGGCCGTACCGGACCCGGAAAAAAGTATAAAGCCCCGCGCTGTCGCGGGGCTTTTTTTATTCCTTTATCAGAGACGTCTCTTCCGGGACGGTGAGCACGGCGTCGATTGTGTTTTCGTTCCACTTATGCGAGGGCGCCCAGTCCATAATCACAAGCACGGGCTTCATCTCGAACCAGCCCTCTTTTATGCCCTTTATATTCTCCTTGTGCGGGAGAACGCCGGCCACGTCCGCATGGCAGAATATCGCAAGCCCTTCCTGGGCGTTCTCGCGTATGACGGCCTCAAGAGGCTCTGCCTTGTCGAGGCGGCCAAGCCTCTTGTCCGTGTCCACCTTCGATATGTCGTCCGAGCCGAGTTCCTCAAGCGTGAGGAGCGCGGTGTCCAGACACCTTGCCGCCGGAGATGACACTGCCTTCTGTATCTTATAGCGCTCTCCGAGCCTGCCCTTTACCATATCCACCACCTGCTCCACTTCATACCTCCCGGTGAGGCTGAGTCTCTTGGGCGGCCTGTTCGCGGTCTTAGCATGGGTTATGATGACGATCTTCATTTTTGCCTGCCTCCTCGTTTTTGTGTTGCTTCTTAATGAAAATTAATATAGGCTTAACGCCCGTTTAACGATAATGCGCTATAATTTCAGCCATCGATGCCGGATGGCTGAAATTATTTTAAGTTTACGGAGATAAAAATGTTTAAGCGTGTCCTTCTGTTCGTCGTGCTTCTCGGCGCCTACGTCGGCCTCGGTATGCTGAACTACGCCCTTTCCGGTACCGCCGGATATTAAATCCTATTTCAGATATTCGCCAAGCCAGTCCGCAACCTGCGCGAGCAGTTTCGGGTCCTTCTGAAACATCTGCGCGCCGTGCCCGGCGTCGGATAGCATCACCACCTTCTTCGGCCCCCGCGCAAGCCCCGACAATACCCCCACGGCCTCATATGACGCCGTATCCTCCCTCGATGCGGCGATAAACACGGGCCTTTCCCCGTACTGCCTCATGGGAGCGGTCGTGTCTATGTTGTGATAGGCAAGCCCCGGCGAGAGCATTACGAGCGCTTTGACCGCCGGGTGTTTCGCGGCATAGATAAGCCCCGTGGAGGATTGTATGGAGGCCCCGACAAGCCCGACGGGGACGTTCCTTCCCGCCCCGTTTCTGCGCAGGTAATCCAGCACCGCGCCTTCGTCTGTCGTCATGTCCTCGAAGTCCCGGTCCGAGAAGCTCTCGAACGTCTCTCGCCTGCCGTCATGCATCGTGCTCTCTCCGTGCCCGCGCGCGTCGTATGCGACGACATTATATCCCCGCGCGCTCAGCTCCCGCGCAAGGGGTATGAATTCCGAGCGGTCGCTTCCGAGCTTGTGCATCAGGAGGATTACGGGCATTCCCTTTCTGCCTGGATAATACGTGCCGTGGAGCGTCCAGCCGTCCGGCGTGTTGACGGTTATCTCCTTCCCCGGCCTTGCGGCGCATGCGGCTGCGGGGATAAACGCCAGGATGACAAATATCGCCGCCAGACTTTTCATGGGCAGGCTCCTTTTCGCGGAGTTTTCAGAAAGTATAGCAGACGCAGGATTGTATCACAAAGCAAAGAAATATGACAGTGGCGCCGGGTAGAAAAACTCCCGTATCTCCTGCGGCACGGCCAGTATTAAAACCACAGCTTTAGACCCAAGATTAAACAGATTTTATCTTGACAAAATATGGCAGATATTGTATGAGTAATTGAGGCAATTAATATTAATAATGATGCGCAATAGGGGAGGGGTGCCCATGAACTGCTGGGAATTCAGGAAGTGCGATGATGGGGTAATGAAAGATTGCCCTGCATATCCCGAGCAGGGCGCAGACTGCTGGAAGGTTACCGGGACGCTTTGCAATTCCGGAAAGCTCCGGATGAAGTCGCGGGCGGAGAAGATCGAATACTGCCGGAGCTGCGATTTCTACATCAAATACGCGAACAGGTTCTGACTATTTGAACTTGCACCACTCCACCTTGTCCTTGCTCCAGGGACTTTTCCTGTCTTCGAGACGGGCTTCCATTCCTTCCCTTTGCTCCGTTCCCGGGCCGAACGACTCCCCGAACGCGTTTATCTCCGCCTCTTCGAGTATGTCGGAGAAACCCTTGTCCAGGCCGGAATTAACGAGCGTCTTCGTCTGGCGCACGGAGTCCGGGGCGTTGTTGGCAATCCTGAACGCAAAATCCCGCGCCGCGTCCATAAGCTCGCGCTGGTCTTTGACGACCAGGTTCACAAGCCCGATCTCAAGGGCCTCCTGAGCGTCCACCTCCCTGCCCGTAAAGAGTATCTCCTTCGCCCTTCCGGCGCCGACAATCGCCGGGAGACGCGCCGTCGCCCCGGAAGACGGCGGCACGCCGATTTTTATCGTGGACATCGAGAACACGGCGTCTTTGGTGCATATCCGCATATCGCACGCAAGCGAGAGCTCGAAGCCTATGTCGAACGCCTTGCCGCTTATGGCCGCGATTACCGGCACGGGCAGCTCCTCGAGGCCGCGCATCGCCTTGTGGCCTATGCGCGAGAGGAGCTTCGCCTCCTCGCGCCCGACCTTCACCATGTCCTTTATGTCCATGCCGGAGGAGAAGTTCGGGCCTTCGGAGGTTATGACGACGCTGCAAAGCTTTATCTTCGGCATCAGGTCTTCTTCTATGAACTTGTTTATGTCCGCCATCACCTTCCGGGATATGTGGTTGTCCGGCGGGTCGTTCAAGACAATCGCTCCGATGCACTCCGGGTCTGTAAACGTCACATAGGCCATCTTACACCTCCTCCCACTTCTTCCTTTGGAATATGTAATATAAAACCGGTATCACGACGAGCGTGAGCGCCGTGGACGCGGCCATGCCGAATATCAGCGACCATGCGAGCCCGCTCCAGACGGGGTCGGACGCGATTACGGACGCGCCGAGTATTGCCGCCAGGGCCGTCAGGACTATCGGCCTCGTGCGGATCGCCCCGGCCTCCATGAGCGCGCGCTCTATGGGCATCCCCTCGTTCTTCTTGTCCTGTATGAACTCGATTAAGATAATCGAGTTCCGGACGACTATGCCCGCAAGCGCTATGACGCCAATCATGGATGTCGCGGAAAAATAAACGCCCGTGACGGCGAACCCCGGCATTATGCCAATCATGGCGAGCGGTATCGGACCCATGATGATGAACGGCACGATAAACGAGCGGAACTTGCCCACGAGCAGGAGATATATCAGGACAAGGGCCACGGCCATGGCGGCGCCCAGGTCCCGGAAGACGTCTTTCGTGAGCTTCATCTCCCCGCCCCACCTCAGGCTGTATCCTTTCGGGAGCGGGTGTTTGCCAAGCCAGCGCATCATGTCGATGACGGCGTAGAGCGGCGGCCTTCCGGCCATCTCTCCGTATACGTAGGTAACATTTCTCATGTCCTTGTGGTATATCGGCTTGTCCTCGCCGGAGGGCACGACATGGGCAAGCTCGGTCAGGGGTATCTGGCCTCCGTCCTTCCCCATGACGTATATCTGCCCCAGGCTCGACGGCGCCGCCCTCATGGCGCGCGGGAAGCGCAGGAATATGTCCACCGGGTTTTTCTCGTCCGGGGCGTGGAGCGTGGTGACCGTCGCCCCCTGGAGCGCAATCCTCATCGCGCCGATAATCTGCTCGGTGGATATTCCGTTCTCCGCGGCCTTTGTCTTGTCCACGACTATATGGTACATCGTCGAGTCCGCCTGGAGGCTGTCGTCGATGTCCGTAATGCCCTTTGTCCTCGAGAAAAGCCCGCGCACCTCCCTTGCAAGCCGGCGAAGCTCGCTGTAGCGCGGCCCGTAAATCTCCGCCAGGACGGTCGCCCGGACGGGCGGGCCCGGCGGGTCTTCGACAATCTTTATGTTCGCGCCGTATTGTCTGCCGAGCGCGGCGATCTCCGGCCTGATCTTCAGCACCAGGTCTTCGCTCGATATGGAGCGGCGGGACTTGTCCACGAGGTTCACCCTTACGTCCGCATACTGCGGCATGTTCCGGGCGCCGCTCCCGCGCAGGAGGCCGTTGAAGTCTATCACGGAGGGCACGCCGACGAACGTCTCGTAGTTCTTCACCTCCGGTATCGTGGACATATACCTTCCCACTGCCCTCGCAACCCTGTCGGTGTCTTCGAGCGCCGTGCCCCTCGGCATGTCAACGGTAATAAGGAAGGTGTTCTTGTTCGCCTTCGGCAGCATCCTGAACTGCACCCACTCGAAAAGCGGGAACGTCATAACGGACAAGAACAGGATAATTATAACGGCTACGAACATCCGCCTCTTCGACCTGTTCTCCAGCAGCGGGCCGAGTATTTTTTTATAAATCCTGAATATCCGCGTGTCTTCGAGCCTCCCCTCGCCCGCGTGCCGGACCTTCACCAGCCTGAAGGCCGCCCAGGGCGTCACGATGAACGCGATCATCAAAGACGCAAGCATGGCGACCGGGACGTTGAAGGGTATCGGCGCCATGTACGGCCCCATCATGCCCGTCACGAAAAACATCGGCAGGAACGCGAGTATTACGGTAAGCGTCGCGAGCGCCGTTGGGCTTCCGATTTCGTTCACGGCGGTTATCGCGGCCTGTAGGCGCGGCATCTTCTGCGCCTGGTAGTGCCTGTGGATGTTCTCCACGACGACAATCGCGTCGTCCACGAGAAGCCCCAGGGACAATGTCAGCGCAAATAGCGTAATCCTGTTAATCGTCTGCCCCGCGAGCATCCCCGTCCCGAGCGTAACGAAGAGCGTAAGCGGTATGGCGAGCGCGACGATCATGGCGTCCCGCCATCCGAGCGCGAAGAGCAGGAGCGTTACGACTATGATTATGCTCAGGACAAGGTGCCGGACGAGCTCGTTCACGGCGTCGTTCGCGGTCTTTCCGTCGTTCCTTGTAACGGTCGCGGTTATCCCCGGAGGGAGCGAGCCCTTAAGCTGGTCCAGCTTTTTAAGTATGGCCTCCGACACCTTGACGGCGTTCTCGCCTCTTTTCTTGGCTATGGCAATCGTCACGGCGGCGTGTTCCGTCATGTCGGAGGCGCCGCTTCCGGGGCCGAAGGCGATCCTTGTGAAGTGCGTCGTCGGAGCCTTCCCGTCCACGACATCGGCCACGTCGCGGAGGTACACGAGCCTGCCGCCCGAGCTACCGACGACAAGGTCTTTTACGTCCTGCACGGAGCTGAAGAACCCGCCGGTCTCGATGGAGAATTTTTTGCCGCCGGTCTCGAAGCTTCCGGTCTGGAGGTTCGCGTTCGCCCCCGTCAGCGCCGCCTGCACCTGGAGCGGAGAGATATTGTGAGCCGCGAGGCGGGCCGGGTCGAGCGTGACGCGCACCTGCCTGTTGCGCCCGCCAACGATGTAGGACTTAGACGTCCCCGGCACCTTCTGAAGGTCGATCAATACGTTGTCCGCGACGCGCCTTAGTTGATAGTCGCTGTATCCGCCGCCGGAGAGCGTGATTGCGACAATCGGCACGTCGTTTACTTCTATCGGCTTCACGAGCGGCGGCATCACCGCGCCGGGCGGGGCGAAGTTGATGTTCGACATGACCTTGTTGTAGAGGTTTACAAGGCTCTTCTCCCTGTCCTGCCCGACATGGAACTTCACCGTCACGACGGCCATCCCGTTCATCGAGATGGAATAGACGTCCTTGACGCCCTTTATCTCGCGCATTATCCGCTCAAGCGGCCTTGCGACAAGCTCCTCCACTTCCTTCGCGCTTCCGCCCGGATACATGACGTATATGTTCGCCGCCGGGACGACAATCTGCGGGTTCTCTTCCCTCGGCGTATTGAAGAGCGCGAAAACCCCGAATGCCGCAGCCGCGACCATCAGGAGAACGGTGAGCTGGGAGTTTATGAAATACTCGGTTATCCTTCCCGCCAGGTTCAACTTCAAGGAAAAACCTCTCTTATTTTATCTTCATCCCCTCTTGCAGATTTCCCAGGTTCCCGACCGCGACCCTCTCGCCGCCGGAAAGCCCCGCCAGGACCTCTCTTTCGCCATCCGCCTCCTGCCCGAGCCTCACGGCCCGGAAGGAGAGCGTCTTCTCGGGCGTAACAACCCACACGCCCTTCATGCCCTCCTTGTCTACAAGCGCGGCGTCAGGCACGAGGACTGCGCGTGTCCTGCCGGACGGGAGCCATGCGCGCCCGAACATGCCCGGCCTTAAGTCCGGATTTTTCGGCAGGTCTATCTTTACCGTGAACGAGCGGGTGGACGGGTCGGCCGCCGGGACAATCTCCGAGACCCTGCCTTCCATCTTCCTCCCGTTCAAGGCGTCCACCGTAACCTTCACGCCCTCGCCCTTATGAATCCCCGCGATATCGTCCTCGCTGACATTGCACGCAAGCCGGAGCGAACTGTCGTTCACCACCTTCAGGAGAGGCCTGCCGGGCGCGGCCATCTCGCCCGCATTCGCCATCTTCGCGGTAACGGCCCCGTTAATCGGCGAGCGTATGACGGCGTAGCCGAGCATCACGTCCGCCTCTTTTACGGCGGCTTTGGCCTGGGCGATCTTCGCCTGTACCTGTTTCTTCTTCGCCAAGGCCTGCTCGGCGCCCGCCCTTGCCATCTTGAACTGCGCGGCCATGTCGTCCAGTTCTTTTTTCGTTACGGCCTGCTCCCTGTAGAGGTTCCGGAAGCGCGCGTAGTTTATCTTCGCGTTCGCAAGCGCGGCCTTCGCCCCGGCAATCGCGGCAATCGTCTCCGTGAGAGCCGCCTGCCCTTCGGCCCTGGCGTCAACGGCCTGCTGCCTCCTGGCGGCGATGTCGGCGGCGTCTATTGTTACGAGCGTCTCTCCCTTCCTGACGGCGCTTCCCTCGCTTACGTCAATCGCCGTTATCGCGCCCATAATCTTCGCCGAGAGGGTCGCCTCGAATTTCGCCTCCACCGTGCCGGCCGTCTGGAGCGTGTTCGTTATCTCGCGCGCCGAAACGACCGCAGTCGGGACTTCCGCCGCCGCCGCGTTTTGCGCTTCGGGCGCCTTTTGCGGGCCTCTTGAGCAGCCGAGGAACAGGGTAAAAACGAGTGAGAAAAACAGGAGTCGTCTCATTTTAAAATACCTCGATAATCTCGCATTCAATATTTCTCCCCAATCGCCAGCCTGAGCGCAGCCTCGGAGACGTTATAGTCGTAGAGCGCAGAGGCGTAGTTCGTGCGCGCGCGGGTGAGCGCCGTGTCCGCGTCAATCACGTCGAGGGACTTCGCCATGCCCGCCCCGAAACGCTTCGTGATTATCCGCAGGCTCTCCCTGCCCTCCTTCACCGCGGCGGATTCCACGTCCATGCGTTTTTTAGCCTCCCGGAGGTCGTTATAGGCCTTGCGCACCTCGAAGAGCGCTCCCTCTTTCATCTGGCCGTACATGTAGGACGCGGCGTTTCGCCTGGCGCGGGCCTCGCGCACCCTGCTCGTCGTCAGGAAGCCGTCGAAGACGTTCCATGTCAGCCTGCCCATTATAGTGTAGGAGTCTCCGCCGTGTCCGAAGGCGTCTTCGCTGTTCCGGTCATACCGCCCTATAAGGTTTATGTCCGGCAGGTAGTCCGTCTGCGCGAGCTTCACGCCCTCGCCCATGTTCTCCACGTTAAACTTCATGCCCTTCAGGTCCGGCCTGTCCTTAAGCGCCTCGGCCTGGAGGCTTTCGAGGCTCCCGGCGGGGAACGGGCTGTAGGCGAGCGGGTCGGCAATCGTCAACTGCGCGTCCTGCGGCCTTCCGAGTATCATGTTCAGCGCGGCCTTTGCCGTCGCCTCCCGGTTTTCGGCCTTGATGAGCATCTCCTCCACGTCGGCAAGGTGCACCTTCGCAAGCAATACCTCCGAGCGGAGTATCATTCCCTGTCCGTAGAGGGCCTGCGCAAGCTTAAGGTGTTTTTCCGTGGACTTCTCCGCCTGCTTTGCCGTCTTTATGTATTCGCCCGCCAGCGCCACTCCCCAGTATGCCTGCACCGTTTCATACGCCGTCTCCATCCGCGCCCGCTCGTGCTTCATCTTCGCGGACTCAAGCGCGAGCTTCGCGCGCCTGTAGCCGAGTATCTCCTTCCCGCCGTTAAAGAGCGGCTGGATTACCTGCACCCTGAAGTTGAAGTCGTTTATGGGCGAGGGGCTGTTCAGCTTGTCGATTGCGAAGTCCGACGCCTGGAAGTCCCCCTGGTTCAGCTTCGAGCCGAAGACCGTCACGGGATTGTCCGAGCGCACGAAGGTCTCCGATACGTCCGCCTTCGGCAGGAATGCGGCCCTCGCCTCGCCAATGCCCGCCTCGGCGGCCTTCAGCTTCTCTCCCTCCGATAGGAGCGGGCGGTTGTGCCTGAGCGCGGTATTTACCGCATCGCCGAGCGTCAGAGACGCCGGGCCTTCGGCCAGCGCCGCCGGGACGGAAGTTATCACGGAAGTTATCATGGCGAGCAGAATCCATACGATGGTTTTCATAACCTCATGCCCTCAACATCCCGCAGAAGTTCAGCCACAGCCTCTCGCCCTCCTCCGAAAGCGAGAACGAAAGGCCGCTCAGGGACCAACTCATGGCCGCGAACTGTATCATGCCGAGATAGGTCCTGGCCGTCTCCTGGATGTTTATTTCCGGTTTTATGCTCCCGTCTCTTATGCCTTCCGAAAGGACGTTTTCTATCGTGGAGAGGTAGCCGCCCATGCACATGACGAGCTTGGCCCGAAGCGCCGGGTATTTTATGTGCATCTCGTCGGAGAAAAGGAGCCTTGGGATACCGCTCCTCTCTTCCACCTGGGAGACGTGGCTGGCCATTATTCTTTTGAGCTTCTCCTTCGGGGAGATTTCCTGCCTCGCCAGTTCGAACGCCCTGCCGGTGATGACAAGGGCGATTTCGTCTATCACTGCTGAAAGTATAGCCTCTTTGTCCTGAAAATGCCTGTAAAGCGCGGGCTCGGACATTCCGAGCCTCTCGGCCAGCTTCGCGGTCGTAAGCCCGCCCACCCCCAGCTCGCCGATGACGGCAATTGCGGTGTTTATAATCTCCGCCTGCCTGATTTTTGTATTCTTCCGTTCCATGCGTCTTGACGCTTTCTCCCCTCGCCCTTTGGAAGAGGGGATAAGGGGTGAGGGCGTCCTCTTGTTAGTATTTACTAACATAATATTTACCGGATGTCAAGTATTTTGTTAGTATTCATTAACAAAGGCCGGATTTTCCCCGCGCCCCGGCCCTCGGCCCTCTCCCACCGGCAGGAGAAGAGCCGGTCCCCCCTCCCCCAGTGGCGGGGGAGGGTAAGAGTTTACCCCTCTCCCTTTCATGGGAGAGGGTGGCCACAGGCCGGGAGAGGGTTCGCCGCCGACCTGCTCATCGTAGGGGCGCAACTTGTTGCGCCCGGCATTGGCCCGTCATTCCCGCCCTCCACGCCTGTCATTCTTAGCACCGCAAAAAATCCGCAGTTGTCATAACGCCCCCTCGTTCCCCCTCTTATCTTAAGAGGGGGATGAATGGTGATGCTGTTTACTAATACTTCAGTCCGAACACCCGTGAGTAATCCTCATCGGTAGGCAAAGTTCGTTGTCAATGGATATTCCGAATTGGTTATACAACTTATTGATTATTAAAGTAAAAATAAGAATAAATCACATTTTTCGGGCAGTGTCGAAAGCGGCTCAAAACGGGCCGTTTTTTGGCAATTTCAGGCCAAAAAGGGGGCGCGGGGACGGCGTGATTTTGGGGCAAAAACCGTCGGCAAAATGAAATTAATCCGCAGGGCTGTTTGAAGGGTCTGTCAGAACCAATAGATAATAGTGTATGCAACCAGGCTGATCTAAAATTCTGTTGATTATTTTTTAAAAATAGTATATGTAACTCGTCATGAACATTCGTAAAATCCTCATCGCGCCAATCCTCGTCCTCGCGCTTGTCCCTTCCGCCGCCCTCGCGGATTTTAAAGGCAAATGCATAAAAGTCAAGGACGGAGACACCATCGTCGTGCTCTACAAAAAAGACATACAGGTAGACATCCGCTTAAACGGAATCGACGCGCCGGAGCTGAAGCAGCCCTACGGCATTGATGCGAAAAGATTTGCAGAATCGCTGGCTTACGACAAGAGCGTAGTAGTGCGCGATACCGGTATGGACAGGTACGGGCGGACCATGGCATGGATTACTCTCCCGGACGGGCGGGATTTCTCGGAGGAGATGCTAAGGGTCGGATATGCCTGGCATTATTCGCAATATGACCACTCCCGGAAGCTTGCGCACCTTGAACATGCGGCCCAGGACGCGCAAATTGGCCTCTGGGCGGACTTTAACCCCATCCCGCCCTGGGATTTTCGCCGCGAGGAAAAGGCCGCGAAGGACATCAGGCTGCGTTTCCGCTATCGCAAGTCCGGAGCGGCCAAGAGGAAATCTCGTGAAAAAGCCGGGGCTTTCGGCGAGCAAATCGGGCCGAAATAGCTTGACAGAATGGGGACGGCTGTGGTAAAAATACCGGTCTGAACCGATGTTCCCCGGTAGCTCAGTCGGTAGAGCAGGTGGCTGTTAACCACCCTGTCGCTGGTTCGAGTCCGGCCCGGGGAGCCAGGAAAAACAAGGGGTTACGCTAAAAAAAGCGTAGCCCCTTTTTAGTCTCGGGCCGCCGCTTTGGAGGTTATGCCGTGGATTCCGACATGCCCGGACAATGTCCGGACCGGCAAGATTAAAGAGTTTTTTAACGAGATCCTTCGCCTTGCCCGCCATGAACATCCCCGGTCTCCAACAACGCCCGGTATGACTTATAAACCATCTCAATCCCGTCCTGAAGCTTCACGGCCGGCCTCCAGCCAAGCGCACGTATCCTTGAAACATCAAGAAGCTTCCTTGGCGTCCCGTCCGGTTTGGTTGTGTCGAACCGTATGTCGCCCTCGAAACCCGCAATCCTCCCGACCATCGCGGCCAGGTCTTTTATCTTTATGTCCTCCGCCGTGCCGATGTTCACAAATTCGCCTATGTCCTTGCTGCCGTATTTCTCCATCAGGAAAATGCAGGCGCCGGCGAGGTCGTCTGCGTGCAGGAACTCCCTGTACGGCTCTCCGGTGCCCCACAGGGTAACCGCCTCTTTTGTTATGCCGAATTTCGCCAGGAGGTTTTCCATGGCCTCAGGCGAGGCGGAAGGGGCCGGGCGGTTCCCGAATATGGCCAGGTCTTTCTCTATCAGGTCGAACCTGCCGTCCGAAACCAGCCTGGCCAGATGAAACTTGCGGATTAGCGCGGGAAGCACGTGCGAGGTCTCAAGGTCGAAATTGTCGTTGTTCCCGTAAAGGTTCGTGGGCATCACCGATATAAAGTCGGTCCCGTATTGCTCGTTGTAATACCGGCATAGCTTTATGGCCGCTATCTTGGCTATCGCATAGGGTTCGTTTGTAGGCTCCAGGCTGCCGGCAAGAAGACTTTCCTCCCTCAGCGGCTGTTGAGCAAACTTCGGGTAGATGCACGAGGAACCGAGGTTGAGAAGCTTCCTGACGCCGTATTTGTGCGCGGAGCGGATTACGTTGATGCCGATAAGGAGATTGTCGGATATGAAGTCCGCCTTGAAGGTGTCGTTCGCCAGTATCCCGCCGACCTTCGCCGCGGCAAGGAAGACATACTCCGGCCTCTCTTCTTCAAAAAAGGCCTCCACGGACGCCTGGACCTTCAGGTCAAGCTCGGCGCGCGTCCTTATAATAAGCCTGTCATGGCCCTTGGCTGCAAGCCCACTGGAGATCGACGAGCCGACAAGCCCTCTGTGTCCCGCCACGTATATGGACGAACCCCTGCGCATAAAAATCCCTTTTGTTTAAGCCGCCCGCGTCCGGCGCGGTCACCGGCCCGCAACATAACGCCTTCGCGCCGGAATATCGTTCCCCTCGCCGGGCGGAACCTTACCAAACCTACCAGAAATTCCTTCGGAGTGTCAACCAAAAAGGCGGCTTTTCTCCGGCATATCGTTATATGGTTTTGAGGTTGAAAGTTTTTTGGTTCTTGACTTCAGGCCGGAGGATGTGGTAAAAGAATGAACGTTCATTTCGGGAGGAGAGGTGGAGAAGACAGACAAGCGTTGCGCAATCGTCCGCGCAACCCTTGACATTGTCGCGGAGCAGGGCTTTCACGGGGCGCCGATGGCCCTTGTCGCGGAGCGCGCGGGCGTTGCGGCAGGGACTATTTATCGCTACTTCGAGAGCAAGGACGCCCTGATAAACGAGGTGTTTCACTACCTCGAGGAGCGTTTTTTTGCCGCGGTGATGGAACATTACCCTGAAGGCGCGCCGGTGCGCGAACGCTTTCTCCATATAGGCGGCGTGCTTGTCAGATACTGCATCGGCGCTCCGCTTGAGTTTCGGTTCCTGGAACAGTTCCATAACTCCCCCTACGGGGTGGCACACTGCCGGGAAAAGTTTTTCAATAAAGACAACCGGGACGTCATTACCGAGCTTTTCAGCGAAGCGCTCGGCGCGGGGATAGTAAAAGACCTGCCTCTTCCCGCGCTTTTCGGGCTCGCCTTCGGGCCTCTGCTCGACATCTGCCGGGACCACATCCTTCATTTCATCGAACTGGACGACGAACTTGTTTCACGCTGCGTAGAGGCCTGCTGGGATGCCATCAGGCGTTAATTTCACAGGCCGGGGGCAAACTTGCGGCGGCGCAATATGCGCGGGAGACGCCGTTTCGGCGCCATTTTGCATGTGAGGTGTTTATGAGATTTAAGATAGGGATATTGTCCGCGCTTGCCGTAGTTGCGGCCGGCGTGGTTCTGATAAGCGGCTGCGGCAAGAAAGCCGGGGCCATCTCAAAGATGAAGATGCCTGTGCCGGAAGTCGGAGTGGTAACCTTAAAACCCCGGCGCGTTACGCTTACAACCAAGCTTCCAGGACGCATCTCGGCATATCTCGTGGCGGAAGTCAGGCCGCAGGTCGGAGGAATTATCCTGAAGCGCCTCTTCACCGAAGGCTCCGACGTGAAGGCGGGGGAAGTCCTCTATCAAATCGACCCGGCGACTTACCGGGCCGCATACGCAAGCGCGAAGGCAGCGCTCGACAACGCCTCCGCGAATGTCGTCCCGCTCCGGCTCAAGGCCGGGCGTTACGCCAGGCTTGTCAAAATAAACGCCGTAAGCAGGCAGGACGCGGACGAGGTCTCAGCCCAGCTGAAACAGGCCGAGGCGCAGGTGGAGGCGGCCAGGGCCGCGCTCGACCTGGCGCGGATAAACCTTGCCTACACGAAGATAACGGCGCCCATCTCAGGACGCATCGGGCTGTCGTCCGTAACAACAGGGGCGCTCGTTACCGCGAACCAGGCCGCGCCTCTGGCGACTATCCAGCGTCTCGACAAGGTTTATGTGGACGTTACCCAGTCCGCGTCCGACCTCCTGAAGCTCAGGCAAAATCTGGCGAAAGGGCGCATGAAAAGGGGTGCGGGCCAGGCCCGCGTAAGGCTCGTCCTCGAGGACGGAACGCCCTATCCGCTCCCCGGGACGCTCAGGTTCTCGGATGTAACCGTGGACGAAAGCACCGGCTCCGTTACGGTCCGCACGGTATTTCCGAACCCGAAGGAAACGCTCCTGCCGGGGATGTACGTCCAGGCGATACTTGAGGAGGGGGTTGACGAAAACGCCTTGCTCGTGCCCCAGCAGGGCGTAACGCGCGACTACTCCGGCGACGCGACCGCGCTCCTTGTGGACCCGTCCGGCAAGGTGGAACAGAAGATTATAAATGTCAGCCGCACAATCGGGGACAAGTGGCTTGTGGACGGCGGCCTGAAACCCGGCGACCGGGTCATCGTGGAAGGACTGCAGAAGGCCAAACCGGGCTCGGTCGTGAAAGCCGTCCCGGCGAGCCTCGATGCGGCCGCATCGGCAGCCGCAGGCGCTTCGGCTTCCCGGGCAAAGGATTAGGAGCGTATTATGCTTCCGAGATTTTTCATAGACCGCCCGATATTCGCCTGGGTCATAGCCATCATCATAATGATGGCGGGGCTTCTGGCCATAAAAATCCTGCCCGTGTCGCAGTATCCGTCCATCGCGCCTCCGCAGATAGGCGTAACCGCGGTATATCCAGGCGCGTCCGCAAAAACCGTCGACGACTCCGTAACCCAGGTCATCGAGCAGAAGATGAACGGCATCGACCACCTGCGCTACATGTCCTCCACCAGCGACTCCACCGGGACATCCGCCATCATCCTCACCTTCGACGCCGGGACAAACCCGGACATAGCCCAGGTGCAGGTGCAGAACAAGCTTCAGCTCGCGATGCCGCTTCTGCCCCAGAGCGTGCAGCAGCAGGGCGTGCAGGTATCCAAGGCGACGAAGAACTTCATGATGGTCATGGGCTTTATCTCCGAGGACGGGCGGCTGAGCAGGTACGACCTGGCCGACTATCTCGCCGCATATGTTCAGGACCCTCTCAGCCGGGTCGAAGGAGTCGGCGACATGCTCCTATTCGGCTCCCAGCACGCAATGCGCATATGGCTCAACCCCGTCAAGCTCGACAACTATCACCTGACGCCTGCGGATGTGCGCTCCGCCATCGAGGCGCAGAACGCCCAGGTCTCCGCGGGCCAGCTTGGAGGGACACCCGCCGCCCCGAACCAGCAGCTTAACGCTACCATCACCGCGCAGACCCTTCTCAAGACTCCGGCGCAGTTCGAGAACATAGTCCTGAGGACCAACCCGGACGGCTCCACCATAAGGCTCAGGGACGTCGGGCGGGCGGAGATCGGGAGCGAGAACTACGACTCCATCGCCCGCTACGACGGCAAACCGGCGGCGGGGCTGGCAATCAAGCTCGCGCCTGGAGCTAACGCCATCAAGACCGCCGCTGCGGTGAAGGCGAAGGTCGCCGAGCTGTCGAAGTATTTCCCGCCGGGGACGAAGGCGGTTTTCCCGTACGATACGACGCCGTTCGTGAAAACCTCCATCGAAGAGGTCGTGAAGACCCTCCTGGAGGCTATCGCGCTCGTTTTCCTGGTGATGTTCCTCTTCCTCCAGAACTTCCGCGCGACACTTATCCCGACTATAGCCGTGCCGGTAGTCCTGCTTGGGACGTTCGCCGTCCTTGCCGCAACCGGCTTCTCCATCAACACCCTTACGATGTTCGCAATGGTCCTGGCCATCGGGCTTTTGGTGGACGACGCGATTGTCGTCATCGAAAACGTGGAAAGGATAATGTCGGAAGAGGGGCTCTCCCCGAAAGAGGCGACGCGGAAATCGATGGGGCAGATTACCGGCGCGCTCGTCGGCATCGCCCTTGTCCTCTCGGCCGTCTTCGTCCCGATGGCATTCTTCGGCGGTTCTACGGGCGTCATCTACCGCCAGTTCTCCGTGACGATTGTCTCCGCGATGATACTATCCGTGCTGGTGGCGATGATACTTACGCCCGCGCTCTGCGCAACGCTTCTGAAGCCCGTGCGGAAGGGACACGTGGCGGCGGAGAGCGGCTGGTTCTCCGGCTTTTTCCGCTACTTCAACCGCCTGTTCAACTGGTCGAGCAAAAACTACCAGGCGAAGGTCGGGAGGATTGTCGGCAGGACGAAGCGTTACATGCTCATATACCTTGCGCTTGTGGCGGTCATGGCTTTCGTCTTCATGCGGATGCCGACGGCGTTCCTGCCGGACGAAGACCAGGGATTTCTTTACAGCATGGTCCAGCTTCCCGTCGGCGCCACGCAGGAGCGGACGCTGAAGGTCTTGAAGCAGGTCGAACATGACTACCTCGTGGAGCAGAAGGACGCCGTAGACTGTCTCTTTACCGTCGCCGGTTTCAGCTTCGCCGGCAGCGGCCAGAACATGGGGCTTGCGTTCGTAAAATTAAAGGACTGGAGCCTGCGGCAAAAACCCGGCCTGAAGGTCGATGCGGTGGTAAAGAAGGCAACGGCCGCGTTCTCGAAGATACGGGACGCCGTTGCGTACGCCTTCGCGCCTCCGGCGGTGCGCGAGCTTGGAAACGCCTCCGGGTTTGATTTCGAGCTTCAGGACAGGGGTGGCCTTGGTCACATGAAGCTCATGCAGGCGAGGAACAAGCTCCTCGCCATGGCCTCGAAGAACCCGGTCGTCATGGGAGTCCGGCCTAACGGCGAGGAAGACACGCCGCAGTTCAAGCTCGACATAGACATCGGGCGGCTGGGCGCGCTTGGGCTGTCCCTCTCCGATGTCAACAACACGATATCGTCTTCCTGGGGAAGCGCATACATAGGAGATTTTATAGACCACGGGCGAATCAAGAAGGTCTATATGCAGGCGGACGCGAATTACCGCATGAAACCCGAAGACCTTGACTACTGGTTCGTCCGCAATAACAAAGGGGAAATGGTGCCGTTTTCCGCCTTCGCCACGGCGCACTGGACTTACGGCAGTCCGCGCCTGGAGCGCTACAACGGTTTCCCGTCGGTTGAAATCCTTGGCCAGCCCGCGCCCGGAAAGAGCTCCGGCGAGGCGATGAAGGCAATGGAGGAAATGGCGGCAAAGCTCCCGAAGGGGATAGGCTATGAGTGGACAGGACTTTCCTACGAAGAGAAGCTGTCGGGCGCCCAGGCGCCCTCGCTCTACGCCATATCGCTCCTTGTCGTATTTCTGTGCCTCGCCGCCCTATACGAGAGCTGGGCGGTGCCGTTTTCCGTGATGCTCGTCGTGCCGCTCGGCGTAATCGGCGCGCTGACGGCGGCCGGGCTGCGCGGCCTTTCGGACGATGTCTATTTCCAGGTGGGGCTGCTCACCACCATCGGCCTGTCAGCGAAAAACGCCATCTTAATCGTCGAATTCGCCAAAAGCCAGATGGAACAGGGAAAAGACCTGTTTGCGGCGACGCTCGAAGCGGCAAGGCTGCGCCTGAGACCGATCCTTATGACGTCCCTGGCCTTTATCCTCGGCGTTCTTCCGATGGTCGTCAGCAACGGCGCCGGTTCCGGCGCCCAGAACGACATCGGCACCGCCGTCATGGGCGGAATGCTCTCGGCTACGGTGCTTGCGATTTTCTTCGTTCCGGTCTTTTTCGTCGTCATTCGGCGGGCTTTCCCGGTAAGGCAAAAAAACACCGGAGGGACGGGAAACGAGGCCGAAAACACCCCTTCGGGCGGGGCGGATTTAGGCCGCCAAGCGGAGATTATTGAAGAATGACCAGGAAATTTATTGTTATCTTTGCAACAGTTATCCTCGCGGGCTGTGCGACTATGGCCCCGAAATACTCGCGCCCCGCGTCTCCCGTGCCCGCAGCCTGGCCGGTCGGCCCGGCCTATAAAAAGGCTGCGGGCAAACCGGCAAAGGCCGCGGCGGATATACCCTGGAAGAGGTTTTTCCTCGCCCGCAACCTGCGAAATATCATATCCCTGGCGCTGAAAAACAACCGCGATCTCCGCGTCGCAACGCTTAATATCGAGCGTTCCAGGGCGCAGTACCGGATTCAAAGGTCGAACCTGTTCCCTAAGATAGACGCCTTTGCCGACGCGGACTTGCAGGGCGTGCCCAGAGAGCTTTCCGTAACCGGGCATAACGAAACGGCCCAGGAATACGACGTGGGCCTGGGCATGAGTTCCTACGAACTTGACCTCTTCGGCAGGATACGAAGCCTGAAAGAGCAGGCGCTTAACCAGTATTTCGCCACCGAGCAGGCCCGCCGGAGCGTCCAGATAAGCCTCGTCGCCCAGGTTGCCTTCTCTTACCTGGACTTCGCCGCCGACCAGGAGCGATACAGCCTCGCGGAGGAGACCCTCTCCACCCAGCAGAATTATTACCGCCTCGTCAAAAACCGCTTCGAGGACGGAATCGCCTCCGCGCTCGACGTGCAACAGGCCAAGACCAGTGTCGAGGCGGCGCGGTTCGATATTGCTTATTACATGACCGTGGCGGCCCAGGACGAAAATGCGCTTAATCTCCTTTCCGGCGCGCCGGTTCCGGCAAGCCTCCTGCCCGGGAAGCTTTCCGACAGGCTCACGTCTCTGAAAGACATTACCCCCGGCCTGCCCTCCGAGACGCTTCTGAACCGCCCCGACATTCTCCAGGCGGAGGACCTTTTAAAGGCGGCGAACGCGAATATCGGCGCGGCGAGGGCGGCATTCTTCCCGCGCATCACGCTTGTCTCCTCGGTCGGCCTCGGCAGCGACGACCTCGCGGGGCTTTTCAAGCCCGGCTCTTTCGCCTGGAAGTTTGCGCCGCAGATAACCGTGCCCATATTCAACGCCGGCAGCAACCGGGCCAACTTAAAGGTCTCGGAAACAGACAAAAAAATCGCGGTGGCGGACTACGAAAAGGCTGTCCAGACCGCATTCCGGGAGGTGGCGGACGCGCTGGCCGAACGCGGGACCATCGACGAGCAGTTGGCCGCACAGCAGGCCCTCACAGACGCCGACGCCTTAAGTTACCGCCTCGCCAAGGCCCGTTACGAACAGGGCGTGGACAGCTATTTAAACGTGCTCGAATCTCAGCGCTCCCTTTATGCCGCCCAGCAGAACCTCATCAGCGCGCGCCTCGCGCGGCTTGCAAACCTTGTCACCCTGTACAAGGTCCTGGGCGGAGGGTCAATCTGAGTGTCATTTATCCTATTCATATCAATCGCCCTCGCGGTTCTCCTCGGCATCACGTATTTCTGCTATTATTCCTTTGCCGGGTTCTTCGGAATAACCTCCGCCGCCGGCAGGCACTGGACTCTTGCGATATTCTTTTTTTTATCCCTGAGCTTTGTCCTCGCGACGCTCCTTGTCCGCCGTGGAGAGAACATATTCACGCGGGCCTATTACGCCGCCTCCGGTTTCTGGCTCGGCCTGCTTGTTAACCTCCTGATGGCCTCTGTCGCCGCATGGATTATAATCCGGCTTGCCTCTTTTGCCGGCCACAAGGCCTCTGCCTCCGCAATCGGAGGGATATTCCTTTTCATTGCCCTTGCATATTCCGTCTACGGCGTCTGGAACGCGTTTCATCCGCGCGTCAGGGAAATTACGGTAAACATCAGGAACCTTCCTGCCTCGTGGACGGGAAAGACAATCGTGCAGATCTCGGATGTTCATCTGGGATCTATCTACCGGCGGGGTTTTCTTAAAAAAATTGTCAAGATGACCAACGGCCTGCACCCGGACATGGTGGTCATCACGGGCGACCTTTTCGACGGAACGGACGGCGCCTCGCCCGGCCTTGTGGCCCCGTTAAACGACCTTGTCGCGCCTGACGGGGTCTATTTCGTGACCGGGAACCACGAGACTTACCTTGGCGTGAGGAAGGCCTACGCCATACTGAAAACGACCAGGGTGACTATCCTTGACGACTCGCTCAGGGACATCCGCGGCCTTCAGTTAATCGGCATAAGTTATCCGAAGCGGGGACATACAAAAAATATTCTGAACACAATAAAAAACATGCCCGGTTTTGTGCCGGGGATGCCCACGATACTGCTATATCACGCCCCGGTGATGATTGGCCAGGCAAGGGAGGCCGGAGTAAACCTCGAACTTTGCGGCCATACGCACAAGGGCCAGATATTCCCGGTCAATTTCATCACCCACGCGATATACAAGGGCCGCGACTACGGCCTCTTCACCATGGGCGACTATTCTCTGTACGTAACGGACGGCGTCGGAGGCTGGGGGCCGCCCATGCGGACAGGGAACACGCCGGAAATCGTGGACATAAGGCTCCTTTAATCCATGAACATCTTGATTAAAGACATCCGGTAACTTCGATTGATTTTTCAAACCGGAGTCGTGGTATAATTGCTTTAGGCGAATTCATAAGAGAGCAATATGAAAAACTCGGAAATTCCCATCGAAAAAACCGGAAATGAGATGGAAGCCGCCTTCGAGAGCGAGGTCAACCGCGCCGTCCTAAACACCGTCCTGGACGGCATTATAACGATAACTCCCGACGGCACCGTCATAAAGTTCAATCCCGCCGCCGAAAAAATCTTCGGCTACGAAAGTTCCGAAGTCATCGGCAGGAACGTCCGCATTCTTATGCCGGAGCCGTATCGCTCCGAACACGACACCTACATAAACAATTATCTCCGCACGGGCCGGGAAAAGATCATAGGCATAGGCCGTGAAGTAAAGGGGCAGCGAAAGGACGGGAGCGAATTCCCGCTCGACCTCGCCGTTACGGAGATGCGCGTAGACGGCAGGAGGATGTTCACGGGCATACTACGGGACATCACCGAAAACAAGAAAGTCGAGGCCGCGCTCAAGGAATCCGAGGCCAAGTTCCGGACCCTCTCGGAGGACGCCCTCATCGGAATATACCTCATCCAGGACATGCGGTTCGAGTATGTGAACCCGGAGCTTGCGCAGATGCTGAAGTATACCGTGGACGAACTGACCGGGATGAAGGACATGCTGGAGTGCGTGCATCCTGACCAGCAGGCGATTGCAAGGCAGGGAATGGAGAGTATCCTGAAAGGACAGCACCCGGGTCTTGGCTATCACGGCATGTGGCTTCAGAAAGACGGGGCGCCGATTGAGGTCGAGGGCAAGGCCGCCTTCACGCTCTACCGCGGCAGGCCGGCCATCATAGGCACAGCCCTTGACATCAGCGAGAGGAGATTCCTGGAGAGGCAGAGGACAGACTTCCTGGCGATGATAACGCACGATTTCAAAAGCCCCCTGACGACCATCCTCGCCAATGCGGAGCTAATCTCCATGATAAAAGCCGGCGCGGACGTCGAAACCGCCGGCATGGCCGACGCAATCCTCCGAAGCGGCGAGAGGCTGCGGCGGCTTGTGGAGGATTTTCTCGTGCATTCCAGGCTGGACTCCGAGGGACTCGCGCCGGAGTTTGCCGTTGTAAATGTGCGCGATGCTTTAAAGGGCGTAATAAGTGATTTCAGGAACCTCGCGGCCAGAAAAGCCCTGTCGCTTGAAGCGGAATTTGCCCCCGGCATCCCGGCACTATACCTGGACGCGAGGCTTATACAGCGCGCCGTCTCGAACCTGCTCCAGAACGCCATCAATTATACCCCCGGGGGGGGGCGCATACGGCTGAAGGCGGAAATGACATTTCAGGACGGCAGGGATTTCATGGTCATATCCGTAAGCGACACCGGCTCCGGCATACCGCTTGCGGAACAATCCAAGATTTTCCAGAAATATTACAGGACGTCGAGGGGTTCCCGCTCCGCCGGGACCGGCCTTGGGCTTGCGATAGTAAAGGCCGTAACGGAAGCGCACAGGGGCTGGGTGGAACTTGAAAGCGTCGAGGGCAAGGGCAGCACCTTCAGGCTTGTCATCCCGGAAGACCTGAAAGCGAACCAGGCGCCGTAATACCCTTCACTTCGCGGCTGATTCCAGTATGTCCATGATGCATTTCATTATTGCCGCCGGGCTTGGAGGGCATCCCGGTATGTATCCGTCCACCGGCACAACCGAAGCCGCCCCGTCCAGCACACCGTAAGCATCCCTGTATACACCTCCATCCTTTGCGCAGTCTCCGCATGCGATAACGATCTTCGGCTCCGGGACGGCAAGATACGTCTTCTTCAGCGCCCCGGCCATGCCGAGCGACACGGGCCCCGTAACCAGGATAACATCCGCATGTCTGGGCGATGCGACAAAATCGATTCCGAAACGGGAGACGTCGTATATCGGGTTTCCGAGCGCCGTGCATTCCCACTCACAGGCGTTGCAGGAACCTGCATCCACCTGCCTTATGCGAATCGAGCGTCTGAACGCCGCGTCCAGCCGCGCAGGGCCGCCGGCCCACTCGCCTGTGGCGCCGCCCGTTACGGCTCGGATGGCGTCCATGCCAATCGCCGGTTTTTTACAGAAGAAGTTTAGGAAGATATGTCTGAACATATTTTTTAATAACTCCCCCTTAATCCACCTCTTGTTTTAAGAGGGGGAAGGGTTATAAGTCGCATCCGGAGTATGAGAGGTTGAAGCTCTTGTTCACCAGAGGGAAGTCCGGCACGATATTTCCGTGTATGGCGTAGGATAAAAGCGGCCAGTTGCAAAACGACGCCGAACGGACCTTTACTCTGAGCGGTTTCCCGTCCCCCGCGGCTTTTATCCAGTAAAAAATCGAACCCCTCGGCCCTTCCGTATAGCCAAGGGCAGACCTGCCTGCCATGATTTCATTGATGGACGTCCCAAGCTCTCCTTCGTGGCGGCGCTCCATGAGCGAGTCTATAATCGAAAATGAGCATTCCACCTCATCGCGCCGCACCATCATACGGGAGTATACGTCGCCCTTCAGATACGTGTGCGCCTCGAATATAAGGCTCCCGTAAGAGAGGTGCGGGTGCGCGCGCCTGATGTCGTCCGATATGCCGGAGGCCCTGGCCGCAGGGCCGGTCGCGCCCATGCGCAGCGCAATCTCGCGGGAAAGAAGACCCGTGCCCTCGAGCCGCTCCGTGTGCGATACCGAGTCCAGCAGAAATTCCATGAAATCCTTGAACCCTCTTTTTACGCCGTCGAGTACGGATATTATCTCGTCGGCATCCTCGAACACGTCCCGCGTAACGCCGCCCGTCACGTTTATTCCCCTTAAGTATCTGCTGCCCGTGAGCCTTTCGTTTAACGCCATAAGTTCCTCTTTAAGGATGGCCCCCTTCGCGTAACCTACGGCGAAACCCGTCCCGGCGCACATGTTCCCGATGTCGCCGATATGGTTGTAAAGCCTCTCCAGCTCGATTATGAGCGTCCTGACGGCCTTTGCGCGCGGGGAAATTTCAATCCCCGCCGTGCGCTCCACGGCCATGCAATAGGCCGAGGAGTGCGAAAAAGACGATACCCCGGATATCCTCTCCGCCAGCTGCGCGCCCTTCTCGAAGCCGACCGACTCGAACAGCTTCTCCGTGCCCTTGTGCGTGAAGAAGAGCCTGGGGTCCAGGTGGTATATTGTCTCGCCCACGGCGCTGAAACGGAAATGCCCCGGCTCGATTATCCCGGCGTGGACGGGGCCGACGGGTATTTCATAGACGCCTTCGCCCTTTACATTCATGAACGAATAGCCGTCCTCCCGCGAGAGATCGACGGCGTTTTTTATGCCGGCGGCGGTCACGTCCCGCCGCAGAGGATAAACGTCTCCGTACATCCCGTGCATTATGAGCGGCCTTGCGTCCGGGTGCCCCGATGGGATAATCCCGAACATGTCGCGCATCTCGCGCTCGTACCAGTGCGCGGCTGGGACAAGAGGCGTTATGCTCTCATAGGAGAGATTATCCTCCTTGAGTTTCATTGTCAGAATATCGAAACGGTCGCAGCCCGCGGGCGAGAACACGGCATACACCCGGAAGTGTCCGTCCAGCTCGCGCTCGTCTGCGGCGAACATCATACGCAGGAAATGCCTGCGGGAGTATTCCGCGCACTTCCGGGAGAAATCCGGGGCGGACACCTCTATGTATTTTTCGTTTTCCGGGGACATGAATTCCTGCAAATTAACCGCCGTAGTAAGTATGCGTTTATCTCCCTATTATTCCGGCGGAGAGGGTTATAAGCCTGTCCAGCGGGCCGGGTATATACAGGCCGAGAACAAGGAGCGTTCCGGCCATAAGAAACATCACAATGCCGGATAAAAGCCCGCGAAAACGTCGAACGGCAAGCCTGCGGTTTACATCCGCGCCGACCGGCATCGGAATGCGGGCCGGGGATGATATTTGCATGGGCAGTTCGGCCGGCGCGGGCGGGGGAGACGCTCCCAGGAACATCCCGCCGAAGCTCCTCAGAAGCCCGTAAAAGACCACCCCGCCCGCCGCCAGGAAAACGCCCATTATTACCCAATGGCCCCCCGACGCCAGGGCCTTCAGCATCAAAAACTCGCTTATGAACATGCCGAAAGGCGGCGCGCCCGCCAGGGCCATTATCCCCGCGAAACCGACAGTCCCGACCAGCGGCATGGCCTTTATCACGCCCGAGACCTGCTCGGTCTCCACAGTATCGCAGCGCCCCTTTATCCGCCCGGTCACAAAGAACATGAGCGGCTTTCCGATTGCGTGGTTAAATATATGCAGAAGCGCCGCGTAGAACCCGAAAGGGCCGCCTGCGCCGAACGACAGAGCTATTATGCCCATGTGTTCGATGCTGCTGTATGCGAGGAGTCTTTTCGCGTTCCTCTGGATTAACATGAATATCGATGCAACGACAACCGAGGATATGCCGAAGAGGAACATCATGTCCCGGACGAAGGGTTGTCCGAGGCTCGCCCTTGCGATGACGGCGAACCGGATAATCCCGTAGAACGCGCAGTTAAGGAGTATCCCGGAGAGGAGCGCGCTTATCGGCGTCGGGGCCTCGCTGTGGGCGTCCGGGAGCCAGTTATGCACGGGGGCAAGGCCCGCCTTTGTGCCGTAGCCCACGACTATGAGTATAAAACCGAGCCTGACCGTGGCCGGATTAAGCGAGGGCGCCATCGCCATGAGTGTCGTCCATTCAAGAGCGCCTTTGCCGCCTCCGGATGCCCCTGAAGAGGCGTAATAGACGATAAACGTGCCAAGCAGCGCGAACGTGATGCCGACAGTGCAGAGGATTATATACTTCCATGCGGCCTCGACGGACTGGCGTTTCCTGTAAAGACCCACAAGGAGCGCGGAGACAAGTGTGGTCCCTTCTATGGCCATCCACATGACCGCCAGGTTGTTGACCAGGGGCACCAGCAGCATCGTCATGACAAAGAGGTTATACAGCATGTAGTAGTAACGGTGGGCTTTCCCGTCTACGTGGCCATGCTCCAGCTCGTTCCCCATGTATTCAACAGAATATACGGACGTCGCAAGGGAGAGCAGGGTTATCACGACAATCATGAACACCGAGAGCGCGTCGGCATATATCGCGCCGCCGGGCCGGGCCGTCATGCCGCCTTCGAGCGCTGCGTCCGCCATAAGAAGCGCCATGCCGCTTACAGCGGCGCAGGACAATACCGTGGCGTATTCATAGACGCGCCTGTTGCCGGTCAGCAGGCATACGAGGGCGGCGGCGAGCGGTATAAGTATCAGGGGTAAAAGCATGTTATCCCTTGAGCGTCGTCAGTTTGTCCAGGTCCAGGTCTATAAACGTCTTCTTTATCTGGCTTAGGAAGACGCCCAGTATTATCGCGCCCATCAGGACATCGAAAACAACACCGAGCTCGATTATAGTAGACATCCCGTACGTCAGGGAGAACCCGGCCAGGAAAAGCCCGTTCTCCATGAGCAGAAGACCGATTACCTGTGTTACGGCTTTTTTCCTGGTTATCATAATAAAGAGGCTTATGAGTATTATGGAGATCGAGACCTTCAGGGTGTTCTCCGTGAAGCCTTCTATGAAAATGCCTTTCGAGAGCGAGGAATAGACTATCACCACAAGGACGGACGATATGACGAGCGAGAGCGGGGTGTTGATATTGGGCTCCGCTTCGTGGGTAATCTTGAGGCTCCGCACGACCTTCCTGAGGAGGAGCGGTATTGCGACACCCTTGGAGGCAAGCGTAACCGCGGCGGCAATGTAGAGATGCGCGGCGTCGAGGTAGAACGCGCTGACGGCCATGAGCGCGGCGAGCAGAATCGAGTTTATGGTATATGCCCGAAGGAAGCTCTCCATCCTCTTAAGCGAGTTCATCGCCACGACCGTAAGCAACATGCCGACGGTTATGAAATCAGTTATGGAATAGACTACCACCCACTCCTTCGGCATTTTATTTTCCTGTCATTACGAAGGTTATCATCGAGAGGGCCGATAGAACGAACGCCGCGCCCAGAAGCGACGGAAGCTGGAAGAAACGCATCTTCGCCCTCGTGGACTCGACAAGCGCCATCCCGAAGCACAGCGCCAGCATCTTCCCCGCCCAGAAACCCGCCGCCGCGATTCCGATACCGGCGCCGGCGCCGGCCCCGGCTATCCCGTAAGGGAAGAAAAGGTCCGCCGCCAGGGTAAAAAGCAGCATCTGTTTCATGTAATGCGCCCACTCCATCACGGCCAGGTATTTCCCTGAATATTCCAGGAGCATCCCCTCGTGTATCATCGTAAGCTCAAGGTGCGTGTCCGGGTTGTCCACGGGAATCCTGCCCGTCTCGGCAATGACGGCAACGAAAAACGCCGCCAGGGCCAGGACGTGCGCGGGCGAGAAGAAAAAATTCCCGGAGTTTGCGATTACGCCGAGGTTTGTGGAACCGCTCGCCGCGGCGACGGTGAATATGGCAAGCATCATGCTCGGTTCCACCAGTATTGCCACGGTCATCTCGCGGCTCGAACCCTCGCCGCCGAAGACCGTGCCCGCGTCAAGCCCGCCAAGGGCCATGAAGAACCTGCCGAGCGCAAGGGTGTAGATTATGGCGATAATATCGCCCATCCCGAAAAAACCGCCCCCGCCCGCCAAAAGGCCGGACGGACGGCCTCCGGCCGAAAATACCGGCACAAGCATGGACGCCGCGAGCACGGACGCGAACACGACATATGGCGCGGCATGGAATATCCACGAGGCGGTGCCGGGAATCGTCATGTCTTTTTTGAAAAGCCTTGCCAGGTCGTAATACGGCTGGAGCACGGGTGTCCCGCGCCTTCCCTGCATCATGGCCTTCAGCTTTTTTATTATCCCCTGCGCGAGCGGCGAGAGGAGCAGTATCAACATGAACTGAAGTTTTTCCATCCTAACCCCAGACCACCAGCAGGACTACAAGCGTCCCCAGGATGTATCCCAGATAAAGCTGCAGATTGCCCGATTGAAGCCTCTTTGCAAAGTGCGCCAGGCCGTGGAGCGCGCGGACAAGCGGCCTGTAGAAATATGCCTCTGCAAGCGGAGTTATCTCGGAGCGATATTCTATCTCGCGCGTGAAAAACGGCTTCACAATATACTCTATCCGCACTTCCTTCCTGGGCTTGTATATTTTCTTGAATATCCTGCGAAGCGGATGCGTGAACGCGGTAGCCGTATACTGCATCCTCGGCGTAAGTTTTTGGATGCCGCAGTCCCACGGGTCGGCGCATGTGGATTTCCTCCCGCCTCCGGCGGCAAGCGGGAAGACAAAAATAAACGCGGCCCCGGCGAGGAAAGAGCCGAGCAGGGTGACCGGCAGGACGCCTGAGGAGCCTATGCCAAAGACGGCCAGACCGCCTGGGACGAACTGCGGAAGACTCCCAAGCACCGGCAGGGGTATGCCGGAGAGAAGCTTCAGGATGTATCCCGGAAATATTCCGAGCAGGAGGCAGAACAGCGACAAAATACCCATCCCCAGGAGCATGGCTGCGGGCGCTTCTTTCGCCGCCTGCGCCTCGCGGCTCCTGGGAACCCCAAGGAAGCTTATCCCGAACGCCTTCACAAAGCACGACGCGGCAAGCGCCCCGGTGAGCGCCAGCGCGGCCCCGGAGAGGAGCATTAATGTCTTTGCGAGGACGACGGAGGTCTTTATTCCCATGATAAGGGACTGAAACGTCAGCCATTCGCTCATGAACCCGTTGAATGGCGGGAGCGCGCATATGGCGATGGAACCGACAAGGAAGAAAAGGCCCGTCCAGGGCATCCGCTTTATCAGCCCGCCCATCTCCTCCAGGTTCTTTGTGCCCGTGGTATTTACGACAGACCCGGCCCCCATGAAGAGGAGCCCTTTGAATACCGCATGGTTCAGCGTATGATAGAGCGCGGCGGCAAGCGCCAGCCCGGCCAGAACCGGAAGGTTATTGCATGAGAAAATCATCGATGCGCCGACTCCAAGCAGTATAATCCCGATGTTCTCGACGCTGCTGTATGCCAGAAGCCTCTTGATGTCGCGTTCCATCAGCGCGTGCATAATCCCCATAACCGAGGATACCGCCCCCGCGGAAAGAACCGCCACTCCCCACCAGAGCGGGGCCGCCGACAGACCCGCGCCTGCGCCCAGTATATTGAAAGCTACAAGGAGGATTCCGTAGATGCCGGATTTTATCATCACGCCGGACATCAGCGCGGAGACGTTCGACGGAGCCGCCGGATGCGCCCTCGGAAGCCATGTATGAAGCGGGATTATGCCCGCCTTTGTCCCGAAACCTGTGAGCGCGAGGACAAATATGACGGAGCGAAGCCCTCCCGCGCCCGCAAGCCCCGCCTTTATTGCCGTGAACTCAAGCGACCCCGTGGCGAAGAACATGACCATGAAAGCGGCCATTATAAACGCCGTGCCGACATGGGTCATCACGGCGTAGAGAAGCCCGGCGCGCGAGGATTCAATATTTGTCGTATCCGAGACGACGAGAAAATACGACGAAAGGGACATCGTCTCCCAGGAAATAAGAAATGCCGGGATGTTCGCCGAATAGAACACGGCGCACATCGAGGAAAGGAATATTCCGAAGATGAAAAAGGAAGGCCAGGGCGAACCGCCGCCGGAATGTTTTGTGTATCCAACCGAATATATGGATACGCAAAAACCGAGCAGCGAGAGTATGATGACGAAATATGCCGAAAGTCCGCCGCCGCCGAAGCTTAGAGACAGAACGCCGGAGAGGGGCAGGGAGAGATACCAGGAATAGCCGAAGAGCAGGTCCCGAAGCGAGAAAAGTCCAAGGAAAAGGCATCCGGCGGCGTAGAGGAGATAGCAGGCGCTGGAAATTTCCCCGTTGACTACAGATACGGCTTTATCCGGACGGTCCGTTTCCATCTCAAAGACTTATCAGGTTCCCATAGAACAAAAAAACGTCGGCGGGAGTTTAATCCTTAAAACCGCGCGTGTCAAGACCAAAATAACCCCCGAAACTTTAATTTCTTGCCTTCCGTCCCTTTTAAAACTAAAATAAAGACAGAATGCTGGACCGGGCAAACAGGAACATAGAATATCTCAGGGTATCCATTACCGACCGGTGCAACCTCCGCTGCGTGTATTGTATGCCGGAAGGCGGCGTCCCGGGGCTCTCCCACGAGGCGATCCTCCGATACGAGGAGATACTGCGGATAGTCCGGGTGGCGGCGAAGAAAGGTATACGCAAGGTGCGCCTGACCGGCGGGGAACCGCTCGTCAGGAAGGACGTGGTGAGCCTGATAAAGGAAATCGCCGCCATACCCGGCATCGACGACCTCTCGCTCACCACCAACGGCATCCTGCTCGGGAAGATGGCGGAGGGGCTATACGATGCGGGCTTGAGGCGCATAAACATCAGCCTCGACTCGCTCAACCCTGTGCGGTTCGGCGAGCTTACAAGGGGCGGGGACCTACGCGCCGTTTTGGACGGCATACGCCGGGCGGAGGAAACGGGTTTTGACCCCATAAAAATAAACGTCGTGGCAATAAAAGGCATAAACGACAATGAAATCCGCGAGTTTGCGCGTCTTACGCTCACCAGGCCCTATCATGTCCGTTTTATAGAGTTCATGCCCACCGGCGGCATCGCAACCTGGGACGGCGGCAGGATAATTACGGCGGACGAAATAATGGACAAAATCTCCGCCCTGGGCAGGCTTTCAGCAGTGAACCAGGACAGCCAGGGAGGCCAAAAAGCGAAGGCCGGCGGCCCCGCGAAACTCTATAAGCTCCCGGATGCAATGGGTATTCTGGGGTTCATAAGCGCGCTCTCGAACCATTTCTGCGGAAGCTGCAACAGGCTGAGATTGACAGCCGACGGCAAACTCAGGCCATGCCTTTTCTCGGAGACGGAGATAGATATAAAAGCGCCGCTTAGGTCGGGGTGCGGCGACGCGGAACTGTCGAGGCTTATATCCCTCGCCCTCGCCGTGAAACCCGAAGGCCATTCCATCGCGGGCGGCATAAAGGACAAATACCGCCGCTCCATGAGCAAAATCGGGGGGTAACCTGCTGATGTCAAGCCTCACCCATTTCGACGAAAAGGGCGCGTCCAGGATGGTGGACGTATCCGGGAAGGACATAACAGAGCGCATAGCCGCCGCCGAGGGCAGGGTGCTGATGGCGCCTGAGACGTTTAAACTTATAAAGGACAAAAAAGCCGCAAAGGGCGATGTCCTGGAGGTGGCGCGTCTGGCAGGCATAATGGCCGCGAAGAAGACCTCCGGTCTTATCCCGCTATGCCATCCCCTGCCGCTCGAAAGGGTGTCGATAGACTTTACGCTGAATGAGGCGACGCACTCTGTCGGGATTCGGGCGGAGGCAAAGGTAACCGCCAGGACCGGCGTGGAAATGGAGGCATTGACGGCGGCGGCAGTCGCGGCGCTCACAATTTACGACATGTGCAAGGCGGCAGACCGCGGCATGGAGATTACGGATATACGCCTGCTGGAGAAGTCCGGCGGGCGCTCCGGGCATTTCGTGCGGAAATCCTCTTGAAAAACCGCTGCCTTTTTGGTAAAAAGGTAACACTAAAAACTTTTAAACGGTCCCGCTTTTCTTTAGTTGCTTTCTTTTCGCGTGAAAAGAAAGTGACGAAGGTTTAAAAAGGAGTTTTTCGCTTATGATAGAGTTCATACACAGACATCCGATAATCATCAAGGCCCTCCTGACGGTAGTAACCCTCACGTTCATAATAACGGGCGGTTATTTTATGCTTGGCGGGCAGACGGTCGAGGAATACGCCGCGAAGGTGAACGGCCGGGTTATAACCATGCCGCAATACCAGGACGCCCTGTACAGGATGCAGGACATCTATCGCAACCTCTACAAGGGAAACATACCCGACAATATATCCAAGCAGCTGGGTATGAATACAATAAAAGGCATGATAGACAGAAGGCTCCTTCTGGCGGAGGCGAAAAGGGAAGGTCTTTCCGTATCCGACAGGGAAATCTCGGACGTCGTAGTCCAGAGCAAGTCCTTTCAGGATGAGAACGGCAGGTTCAACAAGAAGCTCTATATCCAGGCTCTTCAGCAGAACGGGATGACGCCCGCGATATATGAACGGCGTCTCAGGGACGAAATACTGACGGAGAAATTGCAGGATCTGGTAAAGAGTTCCGTTTATGTTACGGAAGACGAGGCCAGGGACTATTACAAGTCCCAGCTCGCCATGCAGAACAAGCCGTTCGACGAGAAGGATTTCCAGGCGCAGAAGAAGAACCTTTCCGGGATGCTGACCCTGATAATGCAGGAAAAGCAGGTGGAGACGTTCAAGGAAGGTCTGAGAGCGCGCGCGAAGATAATATTGAATCCCTCAATAACGAGCGCCAACTCGTAGTTCCCGGCGCGTCGCGCGGGCCTGCCGGCTCTACCGATAAAGCGCTCTCAAGTCAGCTTTAGGTTCGCGGCCCTGGCAAGGAGTTTCTTTTTACCGACGCTTGCGAAGAGCACTGTCAGTTTCTGGCTTTCCCCCCTGCCCTCGGACTTCTCCACCACTCCGCATCCCCATAACGGATGCCGCACCTGGCAACCGCTTTTGAACGGACTGGGGGCGGCTGTCCTCGTCTCGGAGGCGCAGGGCATGGTTGCAGGCGCGCGCGATTCCGCCTGTTTCCTCGAAACTCCGATTTCACGACAGCGGATAAGCTCCGCCGGTATCTCTTCCAGGAACCGTGAGGGCCTGTTCGACTGCGTAAGACCGGCCAGCCGTCTGGTCACGGAGGAAAACAGATAAAGCTTCTTCCTGGCCCGCGTCATCCCGACATACAAAAGCCTTCGCTCCTCTTCCATCTCCCGCTCGTCGGACTTCGACTGTGCGTGCGGTATAAGCCCCTCCTCCATCCCCGCGATAAATACCACCGGGAACTCCAGGCCCTTGGAAAGGTGCAGGGTCATAAGCGTCACAGCCTGGCTTGAGGCCTTCTGGTTGTCCCAGTCCGTAATCAGCGATACCTGGGCCAGGTAGGCCTCAAGGGATGAGTCGTCGGTCTCCTCCTCGAAACGCCTGACGGACGACAGAAGCTCCTTTATGTTGTCTATCCTGCTCTGGGATTCCGCCCCCAGGCTTTCCCGCAGATGCTCAAGGTATTTCGTTTTTGCTATTATTTTTTCGAGCAGATACCCCGGGCCATGCCCAGCCTTCATCTCGACAAGCTCGGAGAGCATGGCCAGAAACTCGCTTATCCTTCGCTTCGGCCCCGCGCCGAGAGACTCGTCTTCGGAAAGCCGCAGAAGGTTTTCGACAAGCGGCAGGTTCTGGTGCGGCCCCGGTTCCATAGCCTTTTTCATGGTAGCCTCGCCTATTCCGCGCGGCGGGCAGTTCACGATGCGCTTCAAGCTCACGGAGTCCTTGGGATTGGAGACGGCCTTCAGGTACGTTATGAGGTCTTTTATCTCCTTCCGGTCGTAGAACTTCATGCCGCCGACGACAACGTAGGGTATGCCCTCGCGGCGGAATGCCTCTTCAATCGTGCGGGATTGGGTGTTCGTGCGATAGAGGACGGCGAAGTCCTTCAAGGAGCGGCCCTCTTTTATTTGTTTTGATATTTCCTTGGCGATGCAGGCGGCCTCCGCCTCCTCGTCCATTACCCGGACGTGCTCCGCCTTCTCGCCATGTCCAAGCTCCGTCCAGAGCTTCTTCGGCATTCGGCCCGGGTTATTGCACACCAAAGACCATGCGGCGTCGAGGATCCTCTGCGTGGAACGGTAATTCTGCTCGAGCTTTATGACTCTCGCTTCCGGGTAGTCCTTCTCGAACTCCAGTATGTTCCTGATGTCTGCGCCTCGCCAGCCGTATATGGACTGGTCGTCGTCCCCGACGACGCAGACGTTCCTGCTTTTCCCCGCGAGAAGCTTTATCAGTTTATACTGGGCGGTGTTGGTGTCCTGGTATTCGTCCACCATGATATATCTGAAGATGTCCTGGTACTTGTTCAGCGCGCCCCGGTGCCTTTGCAGGAGGAAGACGGTCAGCATCAGGAGGTCGTCGAAGTCCAACACCCCGGAACTCTTCAGCCGCTCCTGGTGCAGGGAATATATCTTCGCGACCTTGGACTCGAAACCGAACTGCTGGGCGCTTCCGGCGAACTCCTCCGGCGTGACGATTGTGCTTTTCAGGGAGCTTATCTTGCCCGCCACCTCGCGGGGAGAGAACAGCCTGTCGCTTATTCCAAGGTCGTGCATACAGGACTTTATAAGCGAGAGCGAATCAGCCGCGTCGATTATGGTGAAGTTCTTCGGGTACCCCAAAAGACCTATGTCTTCTCTAAGGATTCTTGCGCATGCGGAATGAAACGTCGACACCCACATCCCCTTTGCGGAGCGGCCGAGAAGTTCCTCGACGCGGGAGAGCATTTCGCGCGCGGCCTTGTTCGTGAATGTTACCGCGAATATCTCCCCCGGACGCACCCCCAGGTTGTTTATCAGATACGCAATCCTGTAGGTAATAGTCCTGGTCTTGCCGCTTCCGGCGCCCGCCAGAATCAGCAGGGGGCCGTCGCAACAGGTTACAGCCTCCCTCTGCTCTTTATTCAGGTCGCCCAAAACCTTCATACAATGCCGCCTTCCGTTAAAACTTTTGCGTCACTCCACTGTAACGCTCTTGGCCAAGTTCCTGGGCTGGTCCACGTCGCTCCCGCGCAGCACCGCGATGTGGTAAGCCAGCAGCTGCAATGGCATGGTCGTCAGTATCGGGGAGAGGCACGGGATTGTCTCCGGGACGCGGAAAAGATAGTCCGCCTTCGTGTTAAGGCCTTTATCCCCGCCGGTAACAATGGCTATTACCTTCCCGCCGCGCGAGCGCACCTCCTCGATATTCGACGACACCTTCTCGTAGACCGGGTCTTTCGGCGCGAGAGCCACCACGGGCATCTTCTCGTCGATAAGGGCTATCGGCCCATGCTTCATCTCTCCCGCGGGATAGCCCTCCGCATGTATGTATGAAATTTCCTTCAGCTTCAGCGCCCCTTCCAATGCTACAGGATAGCTGTAGCCGCGCCCAAGATAGAGAAAGTCCGTATGCCTGAAGAAATCCTTGGCAAGTTTTTTTATCCCGTCTTCCGTATCCAGAAGGAGCTTTTCCGCCTTTGCCGGTATTTTCACAAGCTCGTCAAGGTATTCCTTTACCTGCCCGGAGTCGAGATTACCGCGCGATATTCCCACGCGAAGCGAGAGGAGAAACAGCGCGACAAGCTGGGAGGTGAAGGCCTTCGTGGAGGCGACGCCAATCTCCGGCCCGGCATGCGTATATACCACGCCCTGGGCCTCCCTCGCCGCGGTGCTGCCGACGGCGTTGCATATGGCTATCGTCCTCGCGCCCCTGGCCGTGGCCTCGCGCATGGCGGCAAGTGTGTCCGCCGTCTCGCCGGACTGCGTAATAGCGATAAGAAGCGTATTTTTGTCGATTACGGGCTGTCGATAGCGGAACTCGGAGGCTATGTCAACCTCGCACGGTATCCTTGCAAGCTCTTCGAGCATGGCCTTCCCTATGAGGCACGCATGCCAGGATGTCCCGCAGGCAACCAGCGTAACTTTCTTTATCTTCCTGATTCCGGCCTCCGAGAGGCCGATTTCGTCGAGATAAACGCTCCCGGTTTCGGGGGATATCCTGCCCCGGAATGTGTCCGTAATCGCCCTGGGCTGCTCGTATATCTCTTTCAGCATGAAGTGCTTGTATCCGCCCTTCTCCGCCATTATGGGGTTCCAGAGCACCGTGGATATTTCTTTTTCCTTAAGCCGCCCTTTCAGGTCTGTCACCACCACCCCGTCCCGGGAGAGCACGGCCATTTCAAAATCGTCAAGGAATATAGCCTCTTTCGTGTAGTTTAGGATGGGCGGCAGGTCTGATGCAATGAAATATTCCTGCCTTCCAATGCCAATCACCAGAGGGCAGCCGGCCCGCGCGGCGACGAGCGTATCCGGCTCGTCCTCGCAGACCACGCCGACTGCATACGCCCCCTTAAGCTCCAGGAGGGCTTTTCTGGTTGCCGTGGCAAGGTTCCCGCCCTTCTTTGCGTGTTCCTCTATCAGATGGGCGATGACCTCCGTATCCGTCTCGGACTTGAACACGTGCCCCTGTTCCTTGAGTTTTTCCTTAAGCGGGACGTAGTTTTCTATAATACCGTTATGCACCACGACGAACCTGCCGGAGCGGTGCGGATGCGCGTTTTCTTCGCAAGGGCGGCCGTGCGTCGCCCAGCGGGTGTGTCCGATGCCGATGTTTGAATACAAAAGCTGGCCCTGTATGGACGTCTCAAGGTTTTTGAGTTTCCCTGCGCTCCTCCTGACGTTCAGCCCGCCGTCTTTGAAGAAGGCGATTCCCGCAGAGTCGTATCCGCGATACTCAAGCCTCCTAAGGCCGTCGATGAGTATGGGCACCGCGTTCTGTCCGCCTATGTATCCGACTATGCCGCACATAAAATTTTCTTTCCTTCTTCCCCCTCCTGAGATAAGAGGGGGAGCGAGGTGGCGTTTATGATTATTTCTTCGTCCTTGATTTTTTTTCCCTGTTCTCTTTCGCCCAGTTCTCCCGGTTCGTTTGCGGCGTCCTCGAAAGCGCGAGGGCGTCCTTCGGAACGTCTTTTGTAATCGTGCTCCCGGCGGCGATAAGCGCGCCCTTTCCGACAGTTACCGGGGCGATGAACTGGCTGTCGCTGCCAACGAAAACATCGTCTCCTATGACGGTTTTGAACTTCGAGAAGCCGTCGTAGTTGCAGGTTATGGTTCCCGCGCCGATATTGACATTCCTTCCTACAAGGGCATCGCCCAGGTATGTCAGATGTGAAGCCTTCGTTCCCTCTCCGAGGGAGGCCTTCTTAAGCTCGACAAAATTGCCGACATGGGCGTTTGCCCCGACCACGCTTCCGGGCCGGAGGTGCGCGAACGGGCCGATATGCGCTCCGTCGGAGATTTCAGAGTCCTCGATTACCGAGTATCCCTTGATTTTGACCCCGCCTCCGATTACGCTGTCCGAGATGATATTCCCCGGCATCAGGACACAGCCTGCGCCTATCTCCGTCCTGCCCGTTATGGTATTGCCGGGATGGATAACCGTATCCGGGGCGATCTCCGCTCCGGCGGATACATAAGTGTTCTCCGGGTCGATTATAGTAACTCCGGAGGCCATAAAACGGCGGTTTATCTTCGCGCGTATAATCTTTTCCGCCTCGGCCAGTTCCACGCGCGAGTTTATCCCGAGCGCGGTTGCAGGCTCCGCCACCGGAATTCCCGCGACACTGCCGCCTTTCCGCCTTACGATTTCCACCACGTCCGTAAGATAAAATTCTCCCTGCGCGTTAGCGGAACGCACATGCCGCAGCGCCTGTTTTAAGCTCTTTATATTGAAGCAATACGTCCCGGAATTTATCTCCTTTATCTTGCGCTCCGAAGGGTTTGCGTCCTTCTGCTCGACGATTTTCTTTATACTCCCGTCTTCCCGGACAATCCTGCCGTAGCCGAACGGTTCGTCCAGGACGGCTGTAAGGACGGTTATATCGGCCTTTTTATGTTTATGATATGAGACAAGGCCCTTGAGCGTCTCCACGTCCAAAAGCGGCGTATCCCCAGATACCAGAAGGAGAACCCCGTCCGCGCCCCGCAATGCGGCGAGGCCGGCTCCTGCGGCGTGCGCCGTGCCGTTCCGCTCTTTCTGGAGGGCCGGGACAACCCCGGGCGGCAGGAGCGCGCGCACCTTGTCCGCCTGATGGCCTATAACGACGGTTGTCTTTTCGGGCCTAAGCGCCAGGACGTTATCCAGCGTGTGCATGAGCATCGGGCGGCCCGCCAGCGGATGCAATACCTTTGCAAGCCCCGATTTCATCCTTGTCCCAAGGCCTGCGGCAAGGACAATGCAATAGAGACCCTTCACTTAAGGGTTCTCCTTGAGGATATGGGCCGGTTCGCCTGAGACGGGGGCGTCGTCCGCGGCGGGCGCCGGATCAGGCGTGGTCTTGCGTGCGGGGGTCAAGCCCGGCGCTATTCTGCCCGGGGCGGAGGCATTGATTATATGGGTTACGTGGGTCATATCCTCCCTGATTATAAGGTTCGGGGCGGCAATTCCTGCCGAAAGCAGTATCTTTATCCCCTCCTCAATGCTTATATCCGTAAGTATTACCTGGTCTTTCGGGAACAGCCTCACGTCTCCAAGATAGAGGTTATTCGTTGGGATATATACGGTATAATGGCACTGCCTGCCCTCCTCGCCGCCGGCAGACAAATCCCTCCGGCCCTCGATGCTGCATTCTTTTGTAAGGAAACCAAACGAATGCACGCCCTTGCGGGGATATTCGACTATGACGAATTTTTTGAAGGCTGAGCGGTTCTCCGGAGAGAAGGCATCGCCAAGCTGTTTAAATGTGCTGTAGAAACTCTTAAATACCGGCAGGCGAAGCATAAAACGCTCCAGCCTGTCAAGCATCTTCTTGCCAAGGACGGTTGTGGCAAGCGTCCCGAAGATATATATGACGAAAAGCGACAGGACAAGCCCAAGGCCCGGATACTGGCGGCCCAGGAGCCTGTACAGCACTCCTCCAAGTATACCATCAAGTATCCGGAACAGCCAAACCACGGCGAGTATGCTGAGCGCAAGCGGGAAAGTGACAAAAAGCCCCGCGAGCATCTTCTTCTTTATCGAGCTCTTATAATCCTCAGCCATACTTAACTGTTATTGTCCGAATTTTGGCCGCCAAACAAACCTTCCAACGAAAGACCGTTGATAGACTTCGGCGGCGTCAAATACTTTATATGATAAGCCTTTTCACTTCTAATCTCAAGTCTTTTCTTATTGCTTTGCTCCGCTTTTTATAGTATCATTTTCACTTCAACTGCTTATCATTTTTCGGTTTTTTCGCCTTGCTGGGCGTCTTAAGGTTGGGGCGGGGACGGCATTTGGACAAGAACAATTTTATCAATAAATTAATCCGCGGGCAAGGCGAGGTTTTTGTCGTTGACGGGGCCATGGGGACAATGCTCCAGGAATCAGGGCTGAAGCCTGGGGCGTGCCCGGAGTCCATGAGCCTGGAACATCCTGAAATCGTTAGGGAAATACACAGAAAATATGCCCTTGCCGGGGCGGATATACTAACCACGAACACCTTCGGCGGGAGCCGGATAAAGCTCTCGGAATACGGCCTGGGGGGCAAGGTCGCGGAAATATCCCGCGCGGCGGTAAAGGCGGCAAAAGAGGCCGCTAAAGGGACATCGGACATGCGGCCCGCAGCCGGTTTACCGGCCATAGCTGGTGACATGGGGCCGACGGGGAAGTTCATTGAACCCGTGGGCGAGCTTTCCTTCGATGCGGCATATGACAATTTCTACGAGCAGGCAGAGGCGCTTTCAAACGCCGGAGCGGATTTAGTGCTCATCGAGACCATGTCGGACTTGAAAGAGGCCCGATGCGCCGTGATTGCGGCTAAGGCGGCGACTAAACTGCCCGTAGCCGTAACAATGACATTCCAGAAAGACCTTCGGACGCTGCTCGGGACGCCGCCGGATGTCGCGGTCGCCGTCCTGGAGGCGGCAGGCGCGGATATTGTGGGCGCGAACTGCTCCCTTGGGCCGGAAGGGCTTTACGAAGTGGCCAAGCTAATGTCCTGTTACGCGACGGTTCCGCTCATCTTCCAGCCGAATGCGGGGCTTCCGAAGCTTATCGACGGGAAGACCGTCTATCCCGCCTCGCCCGAAGAGCTTGGGCAATGGGCCGGGAAATTCCTTGAACTCGGCGTAAGGTTTATCGGTTCCTGCTGCGGCTCCGCTCCGGCGCATACAAAGGCAATAGCGGAGGCAGTGCGTAAAAAGGGCGGCGGCATAACCGCCCGCAGCCGGTCTACCGGCGGCACCCGCCTCACCAGCCGGACAAGGCTCGTATCCGTCGGCACGTCATTCATGCCCGCCGTAATCGGCGAGCGGATTAACCCCACTGGAAGAAAAGCACTCTCGGAGGAACTCTCGAAGGGCGTCTTTAATATCGTAAAGCGCGAGGCAAGGGAACAGACCCGGGCCGGGGCCGCGCTCATAGACATAAACGTCGGGCTGCCCGGGGCGGACGAGGCGGCGCTGATGCCGAAGGTAGTCCGCGCGGCACAGGAATCGAGCGACCTCCCGCTCGTGATAGATTCCACAGACCCGAAGGCAATCGAGGCCGCGCTGAAGGAAATCGGCGGGAAGTGCCTTGTAAATTCCGTTACGGGCGACAAAGAGCGTCTGGAATCGATCCTGCCCCTCGTGAAGAAATACGGCGCGGCGGTCGTGGGCCTCACGATAGACGAATCCGGCATCCCGGCCACTGCCGGGGCGCGGCTTAAGATAGCGGAGAAGATTCTGGACGCCTGCCTCGCGCACGGAATTCCAAAAGAAGATTTGGTTATCGACTGCCTTGTTATGACCGCGTCCGCCGAGCAGGCGCAGGGCATGGAGACGTTAAAAGCGATCTCGCTCATAAAGGAGAAACTTGGCCTTTCAACGTCTCTCGGCATCAGTAACGTCTCGTTCGGCCTCCCGGAGAGGCCGCTTATCAACGCGACATATCTTGCGATGGCGCTCGGACACGGCCTCGACGCCGCGATGGTGAATATCTACGACGAGCGGATAAGGAATGCTATGGCCGCCGGCGCGGTGTTGACGGGGAGGGATAGGAATGCGGGCAAATATGTGAAGAAGTATAAAAAGAACGGCAAGACTTTGATGGAAGGAATGTTAGAAGCAGCCTTAAGAGAAAATCCCACAATTCAAAGAAAAATTATTCAGGCGGTTATAGAGGGTGATAAAGAAAACATTTCTTCTTTAATTGAGGAAGCCCTTTATTTATTTGAGATGGAACCGATGGTTATAAGCAACACCTGCCTTGTTCCCGCTTTGGAGGAAGTCGGCAAACTCTACGAGAAAGGCGAGATATTCCTGCCGCAGGTGATGCAGTCGGCGGAGGCGATGAAAGCGGCGTTCGCGCGGCTCAAAAAAGAGATGAAAGGGCAGGGCAAGAGCGCCGGAAAGGTGCTGCTCGCCACCGTCTACGGAGACGTGCACGACATAGGAAAGAATATCCTCGCCACGCTCCTTGAGAACCACGGGCTGGAGGTAATCGACCTCGGCAAGAACGTGAAGACCGAGACAATACTGGACGAAGCCGAGAAACAGAAGCCTGACGTCATCGGCCTCTCCGCGCTTATGACCACGACCATGACGCAGATGGGCGCGGTGATAAATGAGCGGGACAGGCGCGGGATGAAGATTCCCGTCGTGCTTGGCGGCGCGGTGATTACGGAGGGTTATGCGAAGTCCGTCGGCGCGGCGGCCTTTTCCCGCGACGCGATGGAGGCGGTGGAGATATTCAAGAGGATAATAAGGGAGCAGGGCCGCCGGTAAAAATGTCCAACGGTTTTTTCATCACGCTTGAAGGCATAGAGGGCTGCGGGAAGACAACGCAGGCGAGGCTCATGTCTGAGTATATCCAAAGCAAGGGCAGGCGCGTCGTCCTCACGCGCGAGCCGGGCGGGACGGTCATCGGGAAAAGGATTCGTGAAATTCTTCTCGACCCGGAGAGCAAGGGTATCGACAGCCGGGCCGAGCTTCTGCTTTATTTTGCCGACCGCGCACAGCATGTCGCCGAAGTCATAGAACCCGCGCTGGCCGACGGCGCCGTCGTGATATGCGACAGGTTCACGGACGCGACACTGGCTTATCAGGGCTTCGGCAGGGGCGTTGGCCTGGAATTAATCGCGGATCTAAACGAAGCGGCTACGCAGGGGCTCGCGCCGGATTTGACGCTTCTCCTCGACATTCCGGTTGCCGAGGGTTTAAGACGCGCCCGAAAAAGAAACGGCGACAATAACCAGGCCAGCGAGGGCCGCTTCGAGGAAGAGCCGGATGAGTTTCATAAAAAGGTGCGGCAGGGGTATCTGACCTTAGCCTCGCGTGAGACCGACAGATTTAAAATTATAGATGCGTCGGGGACGGCGGAAGAGGTGCAGGCATTAATTCAAAAGTCGCTGGGTTCCCGCTTTCGCGGGAATGACAATTTTTAATTCCTTCATCCCCCTCTTAAGATTTAAGAGGGGGACCGAGGGGGCGTTATGAACTTCTCATCGATACTCGGTCATAAGCGGCAGATTGAGGTAATCAGGCGGGATATGTCCACCGGACAGCTTCCCCCGGCGTACCTCTTTCGCGGCGAGGACGGCATCGGCAAGAGACTTGCGGCGCTTGCGCTGGCGAAGGCGCTGAATTGCATGAACCCGGCAGCCGGCCCGTCGGAAGCCGGCCTACCGGCTCTACCGGCAGATTCCTGCGGCGTCTGCCAGTCGTGCCGCAATATCGATTCCGGCTGTCATCCGAACGTGATGACGATCGCCCTGGAGATTAACCAGGATACCGGGAAGATGCGCCAGGAGATTGTCATCTCGCAGGTTCGCGCGGCGCAGGAGTTTATATCGCTGAAGGCCGTCGGCGGCGGCAGGAAGGCATTGATTGTCGACGACGCGCACCTGATGAACGAGGAGGCCATGAACGCCTTCTTAAAGACGCTGGAGGAACCGCCGGATTCAAGCCACGTGATTCTGGTAAGCTCGAAGCCGGACTCGCTCCTTCCGACCGTGCTTTCCAGGTGCCGCTCAGTAGGATTCTCCACCCTGAGCGAGGAGGCGGTGGCCGGCCTTCTGATGGAGCGGAATGGACTTTCGCACGATATGGCGTTGATGGCTGCGCGGCTTACGGGTGGAAGGCCGGGCGATGCCCTGGCTGTCGAGCCATCCGAGCTTGTCGAGCGGAGGCGGGGCGCGCTGAAGTTTATCGCAAGACTTCCTGGTCTTACGCTCGCGCAGGTCCTGAAGGAAGCGGAGAAGGCCTCCGCAGAAGGAGGCGCGCTCGAAGACATTGTGAGCTTCGGGAGCGCGTGGTTCAGGGATATAATGATATTAAGCGCGGGCGCGGACGAATCGCTCGCAATAAACCGAGACTTAACGGACGAGTTAAGGGCATGGGTTAGGAGGATAGACGGATGGAGGTCGGAGGAGGCAATTATACTCCTGGAGCAGACGGGGGCGGCGCTCACGAGGACATTCAACAGGCGGTTGACGGCGGAAGACCTGTTTCTGAGACTGAAAACGGAAGTCCTGATCTGAACGGGGATCCCGCGCCGCAGGAACAGATGGGGAAGGCTGTGCCCGCAGGCGCCGGGCGCGCGGGGACTTTTAACGTCGTCGGAGTGCGTTACCGCGAGGGCTGCAAGGTCTATAATTTCGACGCGGGTTCCCTTTTGCTTTCCGTCGGGGACAGGGTAATCGTGGACTCGGAGCAGGGGCTTGGAGTTGCGACGGTTGTAAGCGAGGCTCATCCCGAGGAACGCGGGCCATCCGACAAGCCTCTGAAAAGGGTCATCCGGAAAGCTACCGAGGATGACATAAGGAAAATAGAAAGAAACCGCGAGTTTGAAAACGAGGCGTTCAGGGTATGCCAACAGAGGGTCCTGGAACGCGAGATGGTAATGAAGCTCGTAAGAGTGGAATGGGCTTTCGACAACTCCAAGGCGACGTTCTACTTTACCGCCGACGGCAGGGTGGACTTCCGGGACCTTGTAAAAGACCTTGCGCACCGCTTCCACATACGAATAGAAATGCGGCAGATCGGCGTCCGTGACGAGGCGAAGATGCTTGGAGGCTTCGGGCCATGCGGACGGCCTCTTTGCTGTTCCACGTTCCTGCGCGATTTTGAGCCGGTGTCAATCCGTATGGCGAAGAAGCAGGACCTGGTGCTCAATCCGGCGAAGATCTCCGGCATCTGCGGGCGTCTCATGTGCTGCCTGGGATACGAGTACAGTCTATACGACGAGGCCAAAAAAGGCGAAAGAAAGAGGTGCTGCCAAAAGCGGCCTTGCGATAAAAACGAGGCCGAAACGGAAGAGGTGATGCTCCCGCCCGGAGCGGAGGTCAAAGTCCATTCGCAGGGCGCGGATAAACCGACGACCCCGGAGGATAAGCCGCACGACAGGAAGAAAAAGCGCAACGCATGGCGCAAACGCCGCAGGAAAAAACCCGGCGACAGAGATGGCGAGGGCGGAGGCGCGCCCGCACAATGAAAAATGCATTCTACATCACTACTCCCATTTATTACGTAAACGACGCGCCGCATGTCGGCCATGCATACACCACCGTCGCCGCGGACGTCCTGGCGCGCTATCATCGCCTCATAGGCGACGACGTGTTCTTCCTGACCGGCACCGACGAGCACGGCCAGAAGGTGGAAAAGACCGCCGGAGAGAAGGGCCTGAAGCCGCAGGAATTCGTTGACTCCATCGTCCCGCAATACAAGGAGCTCTGGCGCCTCTTAAATATTTCCAATGACGGCTTCATCCGCACGACGGAGGAGCGGCACAAGAAATCCGTCCAACACCTCTTCAAGGTTCTCCAGGACAAGGGCGACATCTACAAGGGCGAATACGAGGACTGGTATTGCATCCCGTGCGAGAGCTTCTGGACATCGCTTCAACTAAAAGAAGGGGGCAAATGCCCGGACTGCGGCAGACCCGTTGAGAAACTGAAGGAAGAAAGCTATTTCTTCCGCATGTCGAAATACGAAAAACAACTTCTCGAACATATCGAGACTCATCCGGATTTCATCAGGCCGGAGTCCCGCAGAAACGAGATTGTAAGTTTCATAAAGACCGGCCTCCGGGATCTCTCCATCTCGCGCACGACTTTCAAGTGGGGCATACCCGTCCCCGGCGACGACAGGCACGTGATTTACGTCTGGCTGGACGCGCTGACGAATTATATTACAGCTCTCGGCTACCCGGACACTGATACGGAAAAATTCAAGAAGTTCTGGCCGGAGGAAAATCCCGTCGCGGCGCACGTAATCGGCAAGGACATCCTGCGCTTCCACGCGGTCTACTGGCCATGCCTCCTCCTCGCGGCTGAACTGCCCCTCCCGAAGACAATCGTCTCGCACGGCTGGTGGACGATTGAGGGCGAGAAGATGTCCAAGTCCAAGGGCAACGTCATCGATCCCGCCGCCGTCGCAAAGGAATACGGCGTGGACGAGTTCCGGTATTTTCTGCTACGCGAAGTCCCGTTCGGATTGGACGGCGATTTCTCTAAAGACGCCCTTGTAAACCGCATAAACTCCGACCTCGCAAACGATTTGGGAAACCTCCATTTCCGCACGATAAACATGATTGAGAAGTATTTAGGAGGGGAGATACCGGAACCAAATTATGATGTTGACGAAAAGATTCTTCCATTCAATGTATATGAGCCAGAAATACTTGGCCTTTTTAAAAAATATAAAGACTTAATGGAAAGTTTTTCTTTTAATGATGCCATTCAAACTGTTTGGAAGATGATATCCGACGCCAATCGTTTAATTGACCTTCAGGCTCCTTGGACTTTAGCTAAAAGTGAGGCAACTAAAGATAAACTAAGATTGAACAATGTTCTGGGTTCGTCTGCTCAAGTTATAAAAGCTTCAGCTATCATGCTTTATCCAATAATGCCGGAGAAAATGGAAATTATATGGGAGCAGCTTGGGCATTCAACACACCTTGCAGATGAAAAAATTCCAATAGAAAAAACATTCTGGAGATATTTTGCGGGCCAGAAAATAGTCCGCGGCCCGGCGCCGTTCCCGAGGATTGAGACTGAGAGAATAAAAGCAAAAAAGGCCGCGTCAGCCGCCGCGGCAAATCAGCCCTCACCCCCTGCCCCTCTCCCAGAAACGGGCGAGGGGTTAAAGAAAGTAAAGGAATCAGTCAATGAGCCGCAGACCGCCGCCGTGGATAACCGGATAACCATCGACGACTTCATGAAAGCAGACCTCCGCATCGGCAAAATTCTGGAGGCCGAGCGTGTGCCGAAGTCCGACAAACTTGTAAAAATGAAAATCGATATAGGCGCGGAGACGCGTCAGATCGTCGGCGGAATCGGGAAAGCGTATTCTCCTGAAGAGCTTGTCGGGCGCACAGTGGTGGTTGTGGCGAACCTGAAACCTGCTAAACTTATGGGCATAGAGTCCCAGGGGATGGTGCTGGCAGCCGGAGACGTGAATACGCTTAAACTCGCCGGGTTCGACGCCGTGGACGATGCCGGCAAACCGGCCCCCGGCACGAGGGTAAAATAAACGAAAAAAGCCACCAAGGGTAAATGTATGAAGATGCGCAAATTACCCGCCATTATCCTGCCCGCGGCCCTTCTGCTCTTTATATCCGCCGCACCCGCCGATGCATATCTGGTCTACTTCAAGAACGGCTCCACGATGGAGGTTTTGTCCCACAGGGTGCAGGGGGACATGGTATACCTCAAAATGCCGAGCGGGGAGACCGGTTTTCAGAAAAAGAAGATAGACATGGAAAAGACGCTGAAGGACTACGCCGCATATCTTCAGGTGATGAAAAAAGCCTCTAAAATATCCGCGGACGGCGACCATTTGGGCGCGATGGAACTATACCGTGCCCTTGTTGGCATGGACAAGGACGATGCGAAGACAAGGTTCCTGCTCGGGCGCGAGCTTATATACCTCAAGCGATATGACGAGGCTCAGTATAACTTCATGCGCGTTCTTGAGATCGACCCGGCATACCCTAAGGTTAATACGCGTCTTGGGGATATATGCTACGAGCAGAAAAAATACGACGACGCCATCGACAAATACCTCCGCGCCCTGGACGAAGACCCGAAAGACAAAGAGGCTCACCTCGGTCTTGGCATGTCCTACGCGCGGCAGGACATGTTCAACGGCGCGATAGAGGAGCTGAAAAAAGCCCTTGAGTTCAGGCCGGACTACGCGCAGGCCTATGCCATGCTCGGATTTGTGTATTACAAGAAATCAAAGTTCGGCAAGGCAATGGCTAACCTTGACCAGGCGGAGAAGTTTGATCCACGGCTCCCGCAGGCGCATTACTACAAGGGCCTTCTATACGGCGTGCTCGGCGTGGAGAGCACAGACTCCGCAAAACGCATGGATTACCTGGACAAGAGCATAGATTCTTTCAGGAAGGCCGTTCAGCTCAGGAAGAACTACCCGGAGGCCCATGCTGACCTCGGCACCGCGTTCTACAAACGAGGCTCCGTCGCGCGCGCGGTTCAGGAATTCAAGATAGCCATCGCCCAGAAACCCGACATGGCAATCGCGCACAGCAACCTTGCCGGGATATACCTGCGGCAGGGCTATTACGAACAGGCCGTAACGGAGGCCAGAGAGGCGGTCTCGTATGAGCCGAACCTTGTCGAGGCTTATTTTATAATGGGCAACGCTTACGCCAACACGGGAGACTACGACAAGGCCGCCCGCGCGTACGACAGGTACCTCTACTATGCGCCCGACGGCGCCGCTTCCGAGGACGTGAAAGCCCGGCTGAAGCGGGTGCTGAGAGAGGGCGGGCAATAGCTTGGAAGGACGCTATTTCAAATACTACAGGGATTCGGCATGGCAGGCGTTGAAGGCCTCCGATTACCGTAAGGCCTTTGATTATGCCATGAAGGCCCTGGCGAGAGACCAGTATAACCTTGAGGCGTTAAATACCGCCGCCATAGCCGCGACACGGCTCGGGGACTACGACAAGGCTGCGGCGCTGTACGAGCAGGCGCTGGTCATACAGGGTGAAACTCCCGAGGTCTATTACAACCTTGGGCTGCTTATGGCCAGAATGGGCGGCCACAGGGACGCCATCAAGGTATACCGCGAGGCCCTTGCGCTCGACCAGGAATCGGCTGAGGTATATCTTTCTCTTGCGGACTCGCTGGGCGAGACGGGCCAGGTTGAGGCTGCGCTCGCAGCCTACGACGAGGCCCTGAGGATAAATCCCGGCCTGAAAGACGCGCTCTACAACAAGGGTATAACCTTAAACCGGGCGGAGCGTTTCAAGGAGGCCGAGGCGGTTTTCAGGACACTCTTGAAGGACGACCCCGACGAGCCGTCCTGGCTTGGCGGCAGGGCCTATTCCCTAAGCCGCCTGGGGCAATACGCCGATGCGCTCAAACTCTATCGGAAGGCGCTCGTAGCCACTCCCGATAATGCCGGACTGTCCTACAACGCCGCATTGATGCTTGAAAGGCTGGGGCACCGGGAAGATGCGGTCATGGCGCTTGACCGCGCACTCGAGCTCGACCCGGCCTTTCCCGGGGCCGCCCTCGAAAAGGCAAACATATTGGGGGACATGGGCGCGGACGATGAGGCGGTAAAGATTTACGACAGGGAGGCAAAAAGGAACCCCGACGACCCCCTGATATATTTCGACCGCGGCATATCTCTTGCGAGGCTCGAAAGGTATGAGGCGGCCCTTGAGGATTTTGAGCGCGTCCTTCGTCTCGATCCGGTTAATATTGACGCCCTGAACAACAAGGGGAGCGTCCTTATCTCGCTTGGCAGGGAGAAGGAGGCCCTTGTGTGTTTTGATGAAGTTCTGAGATACGACAAAAAGAACTTCACGGCGAATTACAACAAGGCCTGCGCGTTTGCCGGTTCCGGCGACGCAAAATCCTCCGTGAACGCCCTCAAGAGGGCGTCCCAGCTAAACAAAGTGGTCCTGGCCCAGGCGGAGAAAGACCATGACTTCGACCCCATCCGCAGCTCTCCGGAATTCCAGGCCTTAATTAGCGGGGCCATGCATCAGGCGCCAAGGGCCGGCAAGATCTAAAATCTTTTACGCCTGCCGGCTTCCCAATGGTTGATTCACGACCCCTTTCTCCCATTGACAAGATGACCGGGTTTGTCGGATAATGGCGTTAAGGTCCGTTCTGTCGAAAGGGGGAACATATGCCGCGCCATTCCAAGGAACAGCAGTCCGCCGGGGCCGGAATCAGCAACAAACTGAAGCTCTCCTATTTCGTCGCCTCCATTATCCCGCTTGCCGTTATGACATACCTCTACCTGTCATACATCTCGCCCAGGATGCAGGAGAAAGGCGGTCTCGGCCTCAACTGGATGATAGGCGTCCTTCTCTTCCTGACAATATTCCTTTCCGTAATGGGGCTGGTTCTCACAAACCGGGCCGCAGGCGAGTCCATAAACACCCTTAAAAAACTCAATACCAGGATGGACACCCTGCTTGACTTCACCAAGGGCTTCAGGGAGGGTTTTTATGTAGATGTCCTGCTCGATTCCATCGCAAACTCTGCGGCGAAGCTCTTAAACGCCGAGGCAAGCTCCATACTCCTCTACGACGACGCGGGCGCCCTCAGGTTTGCGCATCTCTTTGGCATAGGCTCCGGCCCACTGAATGGCAGACAGGTGAAAATAGGCGAGGGCATAACCGGCTGGGTGGCGCAGGAGGGGACGCCGGTCCTTGTGAACGATGTGCGCTCCGACCCGCGCTTTTCCGGCAATTACGATAACGAGACGGGGTTCAGGACCCGCTCCATACTATGCGTCCCCCTCAAGCTTGACGGCAAAAACATCGGCATACTGGAGGTCCTGAACAAAAAGGACGGCGAAGAGTTCTCCGAACAGGACACGAAGATTTTATTCTCATTGGCAGACCACGCCGCCCTGTCCATTTACCGGACGAAATCCAACGAGTCCTCGCACAGCGATTTTATACAGGTAACCGAGATACTTCTCTCCGCGATGGACTATCACATCCCTGAAAAGAAAGGACACGCAAGGCGCGTCGCCAGATATTCCGTGAAGCTTGCCAAGGGCATGGGGCTTAGCGAGGACGAGCAGAAAAAGGTTTACTTCGGAGCGCTCCTGCACGACGTCGGGCTTTTGAAGTTCGACAAAGACGAGAACTGGGCCTTTAAGAATTTCGAGCTTCATCCCGCGCTCGGCTACGACATGATAAAGACCATCAGCATCTGGGGGCCGACTGCATCCCTCGTGCTCTCCCACCACGAGCGCTACGACGGCAACGGCTACCCCAGGGGCATAGCCGGGACTGAAATACCGCTCGGCGCGAGGATAATCGGCGTGGCGGAAGCATTCGACGCAATGATCAGCACCAAGTCTTACCAGCCGGCAAAGAGCTTCGAGGAGGCCGTGGCCGAGCTTAAAGCCAACTCCGGAACACAGTTTGACCCGGCTGTCGTCGATGTCTTTAGCGCGAATTTAAAAAAAGAAGACATCATGGAATAGAAACCAGGCGCCCGGAAAAACCCGGACATGGCATTATAAAACAAAGGCCGCCGTATCTCCGGCGGCCTTTGCCTTAAAAAAACCGATAACTACTTCTTATGACACTTGTTGCAGGTCTTCGCGGAGACGCCAAAAGCTATCTTGCCATTATGGCACGCGCCGCAGAACTTGCCCGCCTTGATACCCGCCATCGTGATCTTGTCGGCTCCCTTCTGCATGTGGAAGAGCTTCATATGGCAGTTCTTGCAGGTTATCTGCTTCCCGTTTATCTTCTGCTTCAGATGGAAGGAATGGGAATAGGTGACCGGACCTTCACTGCCGGTGCTCTTAAGCTGGAAATCCGGGGGAGCGGCAAAGACGACGCCCGCGACTGCGAGGGCTATGACAGCCGCCATCGTAAGTATAAGCAGTTTCTTCATTTTTTCACCTCCTTTCTTTTTGAAGAGCCTTGAGGAAGAAATACCTCGCAGCATTAGACGGCTTGAACGCTAATAAGGTTGACGATTAAATAAAAATACTATTCAAAAATTAAAATGTCAATAGCATTATTAATTTCATAAAAAAAACGACGTCCCATAATGAATCTTAATGTATAATAATAACAAGGATTCAACTAACGCAGGAGGTCTGGCGCATGTCAATAAAAGTTGACAAGGATACGATAATTGGCGAAGCCATCAAAGCGGACCCGGAAATCAGAAAGGTTATCGAAAAGCATTTCGGAAACGGGTGCTTCACCTGCCCCGGCATAAACATGGAGTCGATAGGCTTTGGCTCGCTGATGCACAATCTCGACCCCCAGAAGGTGGTTGACGAGATAAACACCCTTTCAAAAAAATAACCCGTCTTTTTCAGGCAATCGGCTGCGGGAATGGTTTGCGCGTTTGCTTCTTTGTCGGCGGGGTTAGCTCGTTTACGCTCACCACCCTTTCCCGCGGCGCTCCAAGTTAAAATTTTTTAAGGAATTCAAAGGAATCCTGGTGCGCATTTTTGCGAAATTTAGCTTGAATAAAAACCGGGGGTTAATATATAATTTAGGAGCGGAAAAGCTCTTATGAGCAAATGCCGCGCTCTGAAAGGTATCGATGCCAGTTTTTGTTTACAAGGCCGGGAGAGAAGACGGAAGCGTTTTCGTAAAAGAGACGGAAGCCGAAAGCCCGGAGGCGCTTAGGAAGGAGCTGGAAGATAAGGGCTATCTCGTGCTCCATCTCGTAAAACGCCGCGCCATCGGGCTGGGAGCGGATTTCTTCAAGAAACGCCTGAAGACCGAGGACTTCCTGGTATTCAACCAGGAGATGCTGGTGCTCATCCGGGCGGGGCTGCCCATAGTCCAGTCCCTTGACATCCTGGCGGACAGGACACCACTCCCGGCGTTCAAGGACGCCCTTGTGGACGTAAAAACGGAAATACAGGGCGGCAAGGCCTTATCCGACTCCATGGCCAGGCATCCCAGATTATTCCCGGAGCTTTACTGCAACTCTCTTAGTGCGGGCGAACGGACGGGCAATCTGGCCGAGGTGCTCGAACGCTTTATAATATATCAGAAAAAACTGCTCGATGTGACGAGGAAGCTGAAGACTGCGGTAACCTATCCGATATTCCTCGTTGGTGTAACGGCGCTGCTCCTTATATTCCTTCTTACATATGTCGTGCCTTCCTTCACCCAGATTTATGCGAATACACAGTCTAAATTGCCCATGCCGACGATAATACTGATGAACATCACGGGTTTCCTTAAAACATATATATTGTTTTTCATAGCCCTGGGCGCCGCCCTGATCTTTGCATTTCGGGCATGGTACAGGACCGACGCCGGCAGACTTAAAACGGATTCCTACCTCCTGAAACTCCCGCTTCTCGGCGATACCATCAGGGGATATATTATCAGCACCATGACCCGAACATTGGCGACGATTCTCTCCGGCGGCATCCCGATGCTCCAGGCCCTGGAGATGGTCTCGAAATCCATTACGAACCGTGATATATCAGAAAAACTCAGGTATGCCCAGGAGAGGGTGCGGGAGGGAATAAGCCTGGCCGCGTCGCTTGAGGAGACCAAGATAATGCCCGTCATGACAATCAGGATGATAGAGGTGGGGGAGACAACGGGCGCTCTCGAAAACATGCTGGACAATATTTCGACTTTTTATGAAGACGAGGTAAACGTCAAGGTTCAGAGAATGACCAACCTTATCGAACCGATTATAATGCTTTCCATGGGCGTCGTTGTGGGCACCATAGTTATAGTAATGTACCTGCCGATATTCGATCTGGCCGGGACAATCCACTAAAAACATATCGGACCAACATGGAAGATAACCTTAAAACCTACGAAGAAAAAAGCGCGTCCGTTGAGCCGGCGCCGGACACGGCGGACGAGAAGGCATCCATTCTCGTCGTAGACGATGAGCGCGATCTGCTCGCGTTGATTTCCAAAATACTTACATCGAGCGGTTTCTCCGTCCTTTCCGCCTCTAACGGCATCGACGCCCTTGAAAAAGTGAAAGAGGCATCTCCCGACCTTGTCCTGCTCGATTACATGATGCCCGGCATGAACGGCCTGGATGTGCTTAAGGAAATAAAGAAACTGCGCTCTGATACGGCGGTAATAATCATAACGGGCCGCGGAAGCGAGACAACTGCGGCGGACTCGATAAAAATGGGCGCGGTAGGCTATATACCCAAGCCTTTCAACAGGGAAAGCCTCCTCGGCGCTGTAAGGCGCGCCTTGAGCGAACGCAAGGAGCGTCTTGAGGCCGAAGACCGGGAGATTGTAAAAATATCCAGGATGGTAGGCAAGCAGCGGATAGGCGATGTCATTACCTCCAAGGGGTATGCAAGCCCGGCGGAAATAGAAAACGTCCTGGGGGCCGCAAAAAATATCGATAAGCGGGTGGGGCAGGTCCTGCTCGAGGCGGGGGTAATATCCGAGGAGCAGCTCGCAAGGAGCCTCGCGTTCCAGCATGGTGTCAAGTTCATAAATCTATTCAATTTCCACATCGAGCCGCGCTTCTTCGAGACAATCTCTTACGAACTTATGGATCGCTACCAGTTCGTGCCCTACGAAGAGGAGGGAGGAAGGCTAATCATAGCCGTCTCCGACCCGACAAATATCATCATGGTGGACGAGCTGGAGCTTCTCCTGGGCCGGCCTCTGGGGATATGCGTGGCGACAAAGGCGGCCATCGCCGAGGCCCTGAAGAGGAGCGAGGGTTCCCAGAGGGTGCTGAAGGAAGTAACCGAGGAGTTCAAGCTTCACTTGGTCAAGGAGACCGATGAAGGCGAAGAAACGCTTTCCATGGATCGCCTGGGCGAGGAGATAAGCCCGATTATAAAGCTGGTGGACACTATAATCTTCTCCGCCCTCCAGAAGCGCGCCTCCGACATACATATAGAATCCGACGAGATGCACGTCATCGTAAAATACAGGATAGACGGCGTGCTCTATCGGGCCATGGACCCTATCGACGCGCGTTTCCAGACTAACATAATCTCCCGCATAAAGATTATGTCCGAGCTCGACATCGCCGAGCGGCGCATCCCGCAGGACGGGCGTTTCAAGATAAAGCTCAAGGACAAAAAGATAGATTTTCGCGTATCCATAATGCCGTCCATATTCGGAGAGGATGTGGTTATCAGAATACTGGACAAGGAGTCGATAACCGCCGACCTCCACGAGCTTCGGCTCGACCGTCTGGGCTATTCCGAAAACGACCTGAAACGATTCAGAAAGGCCGTCCTGGAGCCTTACGGGATGGTGCTGGTGACGGGCCCCACTGGATCCGGAAAGACTACCACGCTCTACGCCGCCATCAGCGAGATAAACACAACCGAAGACAAGATGATAACCATTGAAGACCCTGTCGAGTACCAGCTTCCGGGCGTCGTGCAGATACCGGTTAACGAAAAAAAGGGGCTTACCTTTGCGCGAGGACTGCGCTCAATACTCAGACACGACCCGGACAAGATACTGGTGGGCGAGATAAGAGACCCTGAGACCGCCCAGATAGCGGTCGCGGCGGCCCTGACGGGACACCTTGTCTTTACCACCGTCCATGCGAACAACGCCTTCGACGTAATAGGGCGGTTTACCAACATGGGCGTGGAGCCTTATAACTTCGTCAGCTCTCTTAACTGCATCCTGGCGCAGAGACTGGTCAGAATGATATGCCAGAGCTGCAAGCGCCCGGTCAAGCTCTCCAGGGAGGTTATAGCGGATTCCGGCCTGGACTACGACGACGTGGTAAAAAAGGGCATCGTATTTTACGAAGGCAGAGGCTGCGCGGAGTGCAACGGGACCGGATACAAGGGCAGGAAGGCCATAACGGAATTCCTCGACCTCTCCGACCGCATAAAGGAAATGATGCTTGAGAGGCGGCCCGTCTCCGAGCTCAGGAAAGCGGCCCTCGAGGAAGGCATGAGCACCCTGAGACAGTCCGCGCTTCAAAAGGCATTAGCCGGAGAGACCACCCTGCGCGAGATAAACAGGGTTACGTTCGTGGAGTAATCATGTTTCCCCTTAAAAAAAATCTGGGTCTTGAGATAAGCCAGAAGGCGCTCCGGGCCGCAAAACTGAAGAGAAACGGCGGGGCCTTTGAGGTATTGTGGCTCAAGGACGCCCCTCTCCCGGAGGGGCTTGTCCAGGACTCCTTCACGGAGCCGAATATCCGCGACGTTCCTAAATTCACGGCGGCCGTCAGGGGCCTTTTAGACGGCAATACGCGCGGGAGCCGCGCAGCAGTGGCGCTTCCGGATTATGTTGCAAGGGTGCAGGTGCTGGATTTCGATTCCGCGCCGAAAAAGGACGATGCGGAACAAATGCTGAAGTGGAGGCTTAAAAAAGCTCTGCCGTTCGAGACAGACCAGGCTACGCTCAGGTGGCAGTATCTGGGCAAATTTGTCGTGAATGAAAAGGAGCAGCACCGGTACCTCGCTTCGATAATAAAAACGGAAATATTATCCCAGTACCAGGGCGCCCTCGCCGGCGCCGGGCTGAACGCCAAATGCCTCGGGTTGGCGACCTTTTCCATCTGGAACCTGTTCCGAGCAAACATTGCCGGAGAATTAGGAGAAGGGGCCGATTTCGCCGTAATGAACCTGTCCGCCGGGAAGCTTTCGGTAATAATATTCTCGAAAGGCTCCCCGCATTTCATGCGCCTCAAAGACCTGGGAAAGTCCGATGATTCAGGGGAGAATTCCATAGACGTCATCCGGATTCTAAGGGAGCTGAATGCGTCCCTGATTTATTATAAGGAGAACTTTTCGTCGGCGCCGATCCGGACGGTATATCTGACAAGCGATACCGGAGGGGTGAACAACCTGGCTAAAGAGGCCTCCGTCAGATCCGGCATAGACGCGCGGGTATTATCTCTTGGCAGCGCCGTCCAGCCCGGGTCTGCCGCGGATCTCCCGGTCTGTTTTTCGGCGGCCTGCGGCGCAGCCTTTGAGGTATGACGGTAATATTATGCGTATAAATATAAATTTCGCTTCAAGGGATTATCTGCTGGCAAGAAAGGTTTACCTTGCCCTCGCCGCCGCAATCGCCGCTTCGGTCCTGGTTTTTGTCTATAATCTGGGGGTATACAAAAATTCTGCGCAGAAGGCGGGTGTATTCTCGAATCAGCTCTCCGCCCAAAAGAAAATTGCCGCCGAGATGGACTTAAAGCTTGCGGCAATTGAAAAAGGCGTCAACGCCGCGGACGTCAAGGCGGCGCTTGGCGAGGCCAATTTTGCCAACAGAGTCATCGCCATAAGGGTTTTTTCCTGGACAACCTTTTTAAACCGGCTTGAAAAGGTGGTGCCGGAAGGGGTCGGGATAAACAATATATCCCCGGATTTCCAGTCGCTGAACATTAATATTTCCGGAGAAGCCGTTTCGTCCAACAGGTTGATGGAATTTTTGAACAGACTTACGACATCCAAATATTTCGAGGAGATACCGCCGACTTTTCATACAAACAAGGTCCTGGCGGACAAGGACAACGGCAAGACTCTTCAGACATTCGGCCTGGCGATAAAATACAGTCCTGACGGGTCGCACACCTTCAAAAGCCCTTACGTAAACAAGGAGGGACTGCATTGAAGGAGTGGGGCCGGCTGATAACAAGGGACAGAAAAGCGCAGGCGCTGGCGCTTATTCTTGGTGTTATGCTCCTGGTAAACGGCGGATTTTACCTGCTTAAGGCAAAACCCGCCGCGGAGAAGGCCTCAAGCCTTGAGACGGCGCTACAGGCCAACCGGCAGGCAATATTGGCAAAACAGGCACAGTACCGGCTTTACGCCTCTTTCGGACGCGGTAAGGCGCAGCTTGAGTCTTTCAAAAAAATGCTCCCGGCAAAATCCGATTACACCGTTATAATCGAAGAGCTCTTCAAGATGGCCGGTAAAGACAGGGTGGAAAGCAATTCAATAAGCGTGGAAAAGAGACAGGTTGCGCACGGAGACATCGACCAGATTGTCTTTTCCATGCCCGTCTCCGGCAGCTACAGGGACGTCCGAAAGCTTATTTACGATATGGAGAATTCTTCCTTGTTTTTGACTATAGACCAGCTCGGCTTCAACGGCGGCGCAAAGACGGACAAAATATCCGTCACCCTCGCTCTCAGCGCCTACGTGAGGTCCTGATGAAGGACAAGAAAAAAGCCATACTCGCGGCATCGCTTTTCGCACTCCTGGGCATATTGATATTCCTGAGGATATACTCAGGCTCAGCGAAAAAAACCGCCGTCCCCGCCGCACATGCGGACAAAAGAGCCGCAAGGGCCGTTATCCCCAAAACGGCCATTAACGTAAACCTCGCCCTGCTTAACAGGACGAAGGCGGATTTTACGGCTTCGAGGAACATATTCGCCCCGGTATATGTGAAACCGTCTCTGCCCAGGCTTATCGGGAATGTCAGGCCCGGCAATGGAAAGATTACCGTAACTCCCCTGAAACCGCTTCCGCCGCCTCCGCCGCCGAAATCGCCGGCGGAAATAGCCGCGGACAACGCCCGCGAGGAAATAAACAAGATGAAGGTCATGGGTTTTCTTAAACGAAGACTCAAAACGGTTGTCTTCTTATCACTCGGCCAGGAAAACTATGTAGCAGCCAAGGGCGACAAAATAACAAGAGATTACTACCTGACGGCCGTGACCGATAACTCCGTTACCATATCGGACAAGAAAACGGGCGTTTCTGTAAAGATTAAAACCGATTTCTCTAAAAACGCTTCCTCGGATATTTATCCTTCTCCCGGACTTGACGGGGGGATTGGTCCGGCGGGCGGGATGGGCTATAATCCATATGCGGGAAGGATGCCGTCTCCCATGAGAGGTTATCCAAATCCCGCCGCAAGGAGACTCCCCGGACCTGCGGGTTATATCCGGCCGGGAGTCGCGCTGCCGGACGCGCAGGCGGCGCGGAGGACTTCGGCGAATCCTCTGAACAATTTTTCGTTAAGATAGATACGGGGCTTCTTTTCCTGAAAGGGGGAACATGCACAGGTTCACCAGACTTTCCATGGCGCTCATCCTTCTATGCGCGGTCCTCGCGGGCTGTGCCGGAGACGTCGCCTTCAAAAAAGGGGAACAATACGCCGTGGAGGGAGACCTGGACCGGGCAGTGGCATACTACAGGGATGCGCTCCGGCACGACCCGGGCAACATAACCTTCAAGACAAGGCTCACAAGAATTCAGCAGGAGGCGGCCATCCGGCACATGGACAGGGCCACATATTATCTCATGCAGAATAATCCCGACGCCGCCATCTTCGAGGCGCAGCAGGCGAATATCTACGACCCCGGCAGCGCCAAGGCACATCAGCTTATCGAAGAAGCCGGGAAGCTAAAAAAAATACAGGAGTATATCGCCGACGGCAGGAGCTATCTCGCCGCGGGAAGGCCGAGCGAGGCCGTAAACGAGTTCTACAGGGTGCTCGACATCGAGCCTAAAAACAAGATCGCAAAGAAATATATCGAGGAGATAACGAAACGCAAGGTGCAGGAAAACGAGGAGGATGAGCTCACGCTTGCGTCGAATGAGCCTATAACTCTTTCCTTCAAGGACGCGAAACTCAAGGAGGTTTTCGAGTTCCTGTCAAAGATTTCCGGCATCAGCATCCTCTTCGACGAGGACGTGAAGAACCAGCCCGTTACCGTCTTCGCAAAGGACGTTTCTTTCAAGGAGGCGCTGAACCTGCTCCTTGCCACGAACAGGCTCTTTATGAAGAAGATCGCGCCTGACGCAATAATAATCATACCCAAGACAAAGGCGAAGGAAGACCAGTACCAGGACCTCAAGATAAAGACATTCTACCTCTCTCACATCCAGGCGAAGGATATGGTGAACATCCTGCGCACGATGCTTGAGACGAGGAGGATAATAATAAACGACACCCTGAACTCGATAACGCTCCGGGAGACCCCGAAGAAGCTGAAGCTCGCCGAGAGGCTCATCGAGGCGAACGACCGGCAGGACTCCGAGGTTATAATAAACTGCGACGTCATGTCCGTGGACAGGGGGCCGAACGAGACGAGGTACGGAATCTCCTGGCCGACATCGGTTACCGGGACATGGGCGCCGGGAGGTGTCGGTGTAATCCCGTCTCCTCTTTCCTCTTTGTCGCTCTCTACGGGCGCGTCTGGTTCGATGCCGAACCCGGTCTCCTCCACCACTACATTCACTACAAACTGGAAAAGCTTGGTTACGGGGCGCGCCAACACTAATGCCATTTTCAGCTATCCCGCCGTTACAGCCAACTTCTCCGAGGCGTTCGCCAAGGCCGAGACCCTTACCAACCCGCAGATACGCGCGCTCAACAACCAGCCCGCGAAGATACTCATAGGCCAGCGCATACCCGTCCAGACGGGCACGGCGGTCGCGGGCGCGATAACCACGTCCACCTTCGAGTACAGGGACATAGGCATAAAGCTAACCGTCGTGCCCAATATTGGAATCGGCGGCGATGTGAAGCTTAAAGTAACGCTTGAGGTAAGCTCTCTGGGCGGAGAGCTTACCGTGGGCGGCCAGAGCGAGCCGGAATTCAACACCACAACGGCGGAGACGACACTCAGCCTGAGGGACGGCGAAACCGTCATTATCGGCGGCCTCATGGATAACTCCACCTCTCTCTCGAACACCGGCGTCGCGGGCCTGATGGACATACCCATCCTCGGCAAGCTGTTCTCGGATAACGTCGTCGGCCCGAACAGCAAGCGCGAGCTGGTAATGACGCTCACGCCGCACATAATCAGGCCGCTTCAGCTCCCCAGCGAACGGGATACATCTTTCTGGTCAGGGACGGAGCAGGCATACGACACGAAGCCCCTCTTCGAGGAGAAGAAGGCCAAACTCTCCATTCCCGAGGCGGCGCCCGCCCCTGAGTCCGAGGTATCCCAGGCCCCGACACCCGCAGCCCCCGCAGGGCCGGCCGCAGGATCCAAACCCGGCCAGCCCCCGACGCCAGTGGCCCCGACAGGCCCGCCCGCAGGGTCCATGCCCGGCCAGCCCCAAACGCCTGCCAAGCCCGGCGCGCCCGTGACGCCGGGAACGTCCGCAAAGCCGGGGGCCAAGACAATCCCGGCGAACAAGCCTGTGGCAACACCGCCGCAATCCGTGCCGGCGTTCCATAAAATAGGCCGCGTGGGCACCCTTTCCTTCTCGCCGGAGGTAACGCCTGTCGGCGTGGGCCAGACGGTAACTATTGACGTCATGGCGACGAACCTGGACTCTACCTTCGAGGCGCCGCTTTCGATAATCTACAACCCGAAGCTCGTCAAGTTCGTAAAGGCGACGGAGGGCAACTATATGAACGTGGACAAGCAGCCGACATCGTTCATGTCCAGCGCAAACGAAAAGATAGGTTTGATAAATGTGATGCTTACCAGGCTCGGCAGGATACCGGGAATTGCGGGTTCAGGCAATCTATTCTCCCTGACCTTCAAAGGCATCGCGCCGGGCATAAGCCCGCTTGTGTTCAAGCAGAACGACCTGAAGGACGCGCAAGGCGTCCCGGTCCCGGCGGACCTGAAGACGGGAACGCTGTATGTAAGGTAGTCGGGGAGAGGTTATAGTGAGACATGAAAAAACCGGCGGCAACAAAATGTTTTAACGAGCGCGGCATTACCCTGACGGAACTTGTGGTCGTCATGGTTGTGTTGTCGATTCTATCTACCATATCAATGCCGCTCATCCGCATGACCGTCAAGCGCGAGAAGGAAGCGGAGCTTAGGGCCGACTTGAGAGAGATGCGCGACGCAATCGACGAATACAAGAAGCTCTACGACGAAGGCCGGATTGCTCAGGCCTCCGGCACCCAGACCAGCGTAACGGATAACGCCCCTACGGGGTATCCCCCAACCCTGAAGACTTTGACCCGGCTGATACCGCTTCAAGTCCCGCCCGGGGCGCTCGCGACTGCGATGCTTTCACAGCCTGCGGGGGGAAGCGCGGTGGGGGCGGCGGCACAACAGTTCCCGAAGGCTATAAGGCTCCTTCGCAAAATCCCGGTAGACCCGATGACCGGCAAGGCGAAATGGGGCATGAGGAGCAACGCGGACGATCCGGAGAGCACGGTATGGGGCGGACAGGACGTGTTCGACGTCTACTCGCTTTCCAGCGGCACCGCGCTGGACGGGACGAAATACGCGGACTGGTAGGACACTCGTGCGTATTCGCGAAAAGGAGGGTTGCCGTCATGACCGGGACGCTCCAGAAATGATCCAATCCATGCCGGAAAGGTAAAAATGAACGTTTTAAGAGGGAAAAAAGGCTTTACTCTCCTGGAACTGATGGTGGTCATAGCCATAATCGGTATACTTGCGACACTTGCCCAGCCGATGTTCAAGACGGCGGTCCTCAAAGCCAAGGAGGCCACACTAAAAGAAGACCTCTTCAACCTCCGCAATGTCCTCGACCAGTATTACGCGGACAACGGCAAATACCCGGACACACTGGACGACCTTGTCGCAAAAGGCTACATGCGAACCATCCCGCCCGACCCCATGACGGGTTCTAAGACAACGTGGCGTTTTGAATATTACACGGGCGACAGCTCCGACTCCTCTGATTCCTCGGACTCCGGCGGTATTTACGACATCCATAGCGGGAGCGACAAGATAGGAACGAACGGTGTGAGCTATGCGGACTGGTAAAAACAACGCCGGCTTCACTTACATGGGTATGCTGATGATCATACTGATTATCGGCATAACCTCGGCGGCGCTCGGACACTCCTGGAGGCTTTTTACCAGGGAAGAGAAGGAAAAGGAACTGCTCTGGCGCGGTAACCAGTTCCGGCTGGCTATCGAGCGGTATTACAACGACCCAAGGCACAAGGGCAAATATCCGACATCCCTGCAAGACCTCCTGGAAGACCCGGCGTATCTTAACCCCGTAAGAGACTTGCGAAAGATATATAAAGACCCCATGACCGGAAAGGCCGACTGGGCGCTTGATCCGCCCCCGCCGCCGCCCGGCGCCGCGCCCAACACCATCGAGGGCGCATCAGTCATGTCCGGCGAAGCCATTGGCGGTGTGCACAGCATCAGCGACAAAAGACCGTTGAAAACGAGTAATTTCGATCTGGACGATATAAGCTTCACGGGCAAGACCAAATACTCCGAGTGGATGTTCGATTACAGCCCGAGCACAGCGACCCAGATAAATCCGGGAGGGACACTCGTTCCCGCCGCCGGTCAGACCCAAATAACCCCGGGGGGAGCGGCAACACCACAAGCAGGACAAGTTCCCGTCAGCCCCCAGAGTCCTTTCGGCGGAGGGTAGAGCTTTTTGCAATAGTTTGGGCGGCTTCAATCCGGGCGGCCGGCCTTGCGGCAGTTTTTTTAAGTCATAGCGGTGGTTAATGTTTTTCAAGAGCTTAAGGACTAAAATAATTTTCTTTACCGTCGCCATTCTCATGCTGGCCATAGGACTTGGCACCTGGATAATCGTAGACCTCCAGATAATGGAGCTTCGGAAGCTTACGGAGGACAAGCTCACTATCCTTGCCAATACCATAGAGCGCTCCCTGGAGACCGCCATGCTCGAAGGCAGAAGCCAGGACGTGCAGAGGATAGTGGAGATGGTTGGGACGCATAACAAAATATACGCAATCCGGGTCCTCGATGCGGACGGATTCGTGCTGAGGTCTGCGCGGGAATCGGAAATAGGCATGCGCGCGAACCTCGACTTTTCCTCCATGCAGATAGAAGATCAGTCGAATATAATCATACAGGATAAAAACGAGCGCGGAGACGTGATACTGCGGAACCTCCGTCCCATACTGAACCGCCCGGAGTGCTATCGATGCCACGACGCAAGCCAGAGAATAAACGGCGTTCTGGAGGTTGATGTCTCGCTTGACGAGATGGAAAGACATGTGGCCAAGCTCAAGAAGACAATGGTGATCTGGGCCGCCTCCATAACCGTGCTCCTTGCGTTTGGGCTCTCCGTGCTCCTTTCCTGGATGGTCACGAACCCTATAATAGACCTTACGAATACCATGGCGAAGGCCGAGGAAGGGCTCGATGTCCGGGCGAAGGTCGTTTCCGAGGACGAGCTTGGCAGGCTTGCCCACAGCTTCAATTCCATGATCATAAAGCTCAACAAGACAAAGAGGAAGGTCGAGAAGCTCCACTACGAACAGATGAGGAGGGCGGACAGGCTGGCTACGGTGGGCGAGATGGCTGCGGGGATTGCCCACGAGATCAAAAACCCCCTCACGGGCATAGCTGGAGTGATACAGATACTGGGCAGGGACTTTCCGCCGGAGGACTCCAGGCACAAGATAATAAAGGAAGTCCTGGAACAGATAGACCGGCTGGACAAGGCCGTCAAAAACCTGCTTTCCTTTGCCAGGCCGCCGGCGCCGAACCTCGCCGAATTGAATATAAACGAGCTGTTGGAAAAGATAATAGCCTTTCTCTCGCCGCAGTTCTCGAAGAACAGGGTAAAAGTGCGCAAGGAACTTTTGCCGGATATCCCCGACGTTTCGGGAGACCCGGAGCTTCTTCAGCAGGTATTTCTTAATATAATTCTGAACGGCGTCCAGGCTATGCCGGAAGGCGGCGAAATGCTTATAGAGACCTCCATCAAGCCGGATTCCGGCGCGGCGGCGCAAAAAACGGATCCGGAAGCCGGCGAAGACCTCCGCGAGCCGGATTCGGAAACGGTCTCCATAGCCATATCCGATACGGGGAAAGGCATACTGCCGGAGAACCTGGAAAAGATATTCAACCCCTTCTTTACAACGCGGCAGCAGGGGACGGGCCTTGGCCTGTCCATTACCCAGAAGATAATCGAGCAGCACGGAGGGAGCATTACCGTGGATTCCGTTCCCGGCAAAGGGACGGTCTTCACGATTTATCTGCTGGCGGCGAAAGACAGGATGCCTGAGGCGGCCGTATAAACCACGAGGACTACGCGAATGGAAAAAACCAAGATACTGGTAGTGGACGACGAGCACTTAATCCGATGGACTCTTGAGCAGCACCTGGGCAAGGAAGGCTACGACGTATATACCGCGGAGGACGGAGAGAAGGCGCTTCAGATGACGGCTGACCTTGCGCCGGATCTGGTCCTGCTCGACAACCAGCTCCCCGGCATACAGGGAATCGAGGCGCTGGGCAGGATAAAGGAAATAAACAAAGACATTATCATCATAATGATAACTGCGCACGGGATGCTTGAGACGGCGGTAAAGGCCATGAAGCTTGGCGCGTACGACTACATAAGCAAGCCTTTCAACCTTGACGAGATTACCATTGCCATCAGGAAGGCGCTGGAGACGGTCTCGCTCCGGGAAGAGGTAAGGCTCTTAAAAGAACAGCAGAAAACAACCGCCCATTCCTCCAACATAATCGGGAAAAGCCGCGCAATCTTAAACGTCCTCGAAATGATCCAGAAGATAGCCCAGTCCGACGCCAGCACAGTTCTTATCCAGGGCGAGTCCGGGACGGGAAAGGAGGTAGTGGCCAGGGCCGTCCACGCAAACAGTTCACGCGCGGACAAGCCTTTCATGGCAATAAACTGCGCCTCACTCCCCGAAAACCTCCTCGAATCCGAGCTGTTGGGGCACGAAAAAGGCGCCTTTACGGACGCAAAAGTCCAGAAAAAGGGTCTGTTGGAGCTTGCGGACGGAGGCTCGGTATTCCTGGACGAGATAGGCGACATGCCTTACGCCATGCAGGCCAAGCTCCTTCGCATCCTGGAAGACAAGATCTTCAAACGGGTCGGAGGCGTAAAGGACATCCAGGTTGACGTCCGGGTCATATCGGCCACGAACCAGGACATAAAGAAGCTGATGATGGAGAACAGGTTCAGGAAAGACCTGTATTACCGTCTCCAGGTCGTGCCCATATACCTGCCGCCCTTGAGGGAACGCAAGGAAGACATCCTCCCGCTCACAAGATATTTCATAGAGCTGTTCAACGCGGAGTTTCGTAAAACCGTCAAGGAAATCTCGGAAAAAGCCAGGGAATTCCTTATCCGGTACGACTGGCCCGGCAACATCCGGGAGCTGAAAAATGTCATAGAGCGCGCAATGATACTGGAAAGCGAGGACATTCTCCTGCTCGAACACCTGCCGGTGGAGCTCGTCGGCGGAATAGCGCCCGCATCCCCCGCAGCTTCTTCCATATGCATTCCCAAGGAAGGGATGTCGCTTGAGAAGGTAGAAGAAGAGCTTGTAAAACAGGCGCTTACAGTGGCGGGCGGCAACCAGAGCAAGGCTGCGGACCTCCTGGGCGTGCAGAGAGACGCCTTCCGCAGACGCATGAAAAAGTTCGGCCTGCTCTAAGTTTAATATAGCCCTTGCCTTTTTCTGAATGCGGAGATAAAATATTAAGCGATTATCTTCTCTTTTCTGGCACGCGGTTTGCTTTATGTTTCATTCATAAGGAGAAAGGGGGTGAACCGGTGAGGAAGATAAAATACTCCAAACCCCAGGTTGTCGGGAGCTCCAGCGTGCATCCCTGCTAAAGCGGGAGGCTCGAAAAGGTCAGCTTCCAGTTCTCCGCAAGGCGCGCTCCGTATCCAGGACGCGCCTTGCCTTTTTTATCCGCATAACCAAACAGTATCAAGCGCTTCCAAAGCCGGAGGAAAGATGAAAGCCCTTGCCGCCGCCCTCCTTTTCGCCACGTTATTAATCCCTTCGCCTGTCCATGCGTTGGCAAACAGGCCCGCGGGCGTCTCAGCCGCATCCGAAGCCGACGCCACTGTATCCGTCGCCAAACTGGCTAAAGGAGGCGACTGTAAGGCCTTGATAAACCTTGCCGAAAAAGGATCGCTCGCGACGAGGGCAAAGGCCCGGTTTGCGCTTGTAAACATGGGCGGGCGGGCGGTGCCCGCGCTCCTTCATGCGCTTGGCAAGCGGGAATATGTGCCGGAGCTTGTCTTCGTATTAAACGGCATAAAGGACAAGCGTTCGGCGGGTCCGCTTGCCGACCTCTTGAATTTAAAGGATAAAAAATCTCTGGAGGCCGTAGAAAACGCCCTCTTCGCCCTTGGCGGCCACTCCGTCCCGTATCTCTTCGCGGCCATTGAAGACCCGTCCCGATGCCAGTCGGCGGCGGCGGTTCTTGCGTCGATAAAGGCCCCAAATTACCGGGAAAAACTTAAGGATCGCCTGAAGGATAAACGAATTTACGTAAGGCGGGCGGCGGCGGATGTGGAGCTTTCCTGGCTCGACCCTGCGGCCAGGGAAGACATGGAAAGGCTGCTGGGCGATAAAGACGTAAAAATCCGGCGCGCCGCATCGGCATATTTCCTCGCCATGGCCCCCAATTTTTCCGTAAAAGAGCTCCCGGCGCTCCTCAAGGACCCGGATACGGATGTGCGTAAGAATTCCGTTCAGCTCGCAACAAAGCTAAGAGATGTCAAATGCTTCAGGATACTTTCGGAAATGCTCCTGAGTGACCCGGACCCCAGGGTGCGGGCGCTTTCCGCGGAGGCTGTCTTCAGGTGCGGCGAAAACGGGCAGGCCGTGGCGCCGCTTGTTGCCGCGCTTAAGGACAACGACATTTCCGTTGCCGCGGCGGCGGCCCGGCGGCTTGGCGCGCTCAAGGCGGCCCAGGCGCTCCTGCCTTTGCAGGAACTGCTTAAAAACAAAGGAAAACAGTCGGACGACGTAGTGGACGCGGTTGCGGGTGCGCTTGCCGACATCGGCATGAAGTTCGACGCCGACATACTGCTTCCGTATATCAACTGGAACAACCTCTATGTCGTCCGCTCGGTTATTCGCGCGTGGAATGTTTCGGCCTTGCCACGGGACGTCAAGGTAAAGGAAGCTCTGAAAAACTACTTGAAAATGCCGGTGGACGACCGCTACAAAAACAAGGTAAGGACGCTCCTCGGCAAGCTTGGGTAGGTTTGGCGGAAAACTGTCTTGACGCGTCTATCTGGCGGATTATTGCCAGCATATGAGCGGCTCGGTCCGTATAAAAACGAAGCAGGATGACATTTAAAACTTGATTCAAGCCGGGGGTTGGCCCCGCTCCGGCGAAACCATAATGTCCCCGGAGAGTTTCTACCGGGCCTTTCCGGGAGTGAGGAAGGGTTTCCACTTCTCCCTCAGCTTCTTGGCCTTCTCCAGCAGGATGTGCTTCTTCGTCGCATCCGTCATGCCCTCGGCAGCTTGGTCGTATGCGTCAAGGGCCTTGTTTATCCTGCCCTCGCCCTCATATGCCTCCGCAAGCTCCCCGAGAATGGACGGCCTCGTCTTTCGGTCTATCGGAGTTATGCGGGAAAGGATTTTCTCGTATTCTCCCGCCGACTTCTTGTATTCCTCCGCGAGCAGGAGCGTCTGGGCGTAAGTCCCCATCACGTACAGGTTATTGAAGCCGAGCGCCATGTTTTTCTCCAGGGCGACTGCGGCCTCCTTGTATCTCTTTTCGGCATACAGGGCGTTATAAAGGGCCTCCCAGCACCGCGGGTCTTTCGGATTGATCCTGGCGGCAATCCTGGCGAAATACTCCGAATCCGGATGCATCTTCTGGGAGTAGAAATAACTTGCCATGTCGAGATATGCGGGGTAGTAGTTCTTGTCGAGGCCGACTGTATTGGCAAGCTCCATCCGGACTCCTTTTAGGTCTTTCAGCTCGAAAAGGGCGAGCGCCATGTCGTACGTTAGGGAGGGGTCTTTCGGGTCTTTTTTTATGGCGTCAGCATATGACTGGGCCTCCTGGTTGAGTTGATAGAAGGTCCCGTCGTACATGGCCTGGGAACGGAGTTTCCACGTTGCGGGAGGGCCGTTTTTTAGCTTCTCGGGGTCGGAAAAGTAGGTGTACAGGTAGCGGGCTATGAACCTGTCCTTCACGCTTAAAGGGGGAAGGGAGCTGGAATACGATACCGTCGCGTCCGATACCCTGATGCCTGATGCGCCGAGCAGGTTCATCACGCCCCCGAATAGGTCGAGAAACGGCGTCTTCACCTCGTTTTTATACAGGTCTTTAAAAAAACTCGGGTCGGCCAGCACGACCATCCTGCGTCTTATCCTCGGGAGTTCCTTTATGGAATATATCCTTACGGGGATTCCGGCCACCGTCCCGCGTATCCCGTTTCCGTAATGCCTGAAAGACCCGACTTCTTTTTTCGGGAGGCCGATGGACTTTAAAAACTTCCTGAATCGCGCTATCGACTCGGTTTTCACGGATTTTTTGGCCGGTGCGGCCCAGTAAATCTCCCTTATAATCCGCTCCCTCGCCGCAAACCAGAGGAAATTGCCTGGGCCGACAGGATAGCTTTTCACGGTGGGATAGCTCTTGCTGAAAAGCTCTTTCCATCTGTTCTTCCTGTAGAGCGCCCCGGCCCTCCGGAAGCTTCTCCAATCAAGCGGAGAGAGGCCGGGGACGGAGGAAATCAGGAGCAATGTTATGGGCTTTTTTATGCGGCGCTCCTTCCATATCCTTATCGATTCCTGCGGGAGCTCCACGAGGCGTGTCCTGGGGGGCCTTCCGTTTATGTCCAGGACGGGTTTTATGGTATCGGATATGGCGGTCTTCGGGGCAAGCAGCGCCGCCAGAAGAAAAAACGGGAGAAAAAACCGTCTTGCGGAATTTAAACGCATGAGAAAGGTTAACATTTTCGGATAGCGAAAGTCAACGGCGATGTGGCGCGGCTCTTGCATAATAGCCCAGGTTGTGATAACTTATCCGGGTGCCATATTGCAGCTTACAGATAAACAGGAGGTTATCAGCATGAAAAAACCGGCATTAATCTGTGCGGTCACGGCCTTGTTTTTAAGCCTCTCTCTTTACATCGCCCCCTTTGCCAGGGCGGCTCAGCCGAAGATGGTGATAACGCCCATGAACTTCGACTTCGGGACCATCGACGAAGGCGTCAAGGCCAAGGCGACTTTCACTATAAAAAACGAGGGCGGCGCGCCTCTTGTCATTTACGACGCCAGGCCGACCTGCGGCTGCACCATAGCAAACCTTAGCTCAAAGACCATAGCCCCCGGTAAAACCGCAACGCTTGTCGCCGTCTATAATTCCACGAACGCAAGCGGCGAGATCCGCAAGTTCATAACCGTCTCGACAAACAACGTCAAGACCGCCAACGGCGTCATCATCCTTACACTCTCCGCAAACGTAAAAGCCAAGCCCGCCCCGGATATCGCGCTTTCCATCTACATGCTCGCCAATGTCCAGATACCTTCGGGCGGCAGCACGAAGAGAACGGTTACGGTTTCCAATCCGGGTCAGCTCGACCTGACAATCAACCAGATAACAGCTTCCCAGGGCATTCAGGCCACCATCGGCGGCGTGAAGATCGCGGAGGGCAAGACCGTCAACACCTCCCTGACACTAAAGCCCGGCCAGTCCGAGAAAATTGACGTTACGATACGTCCCAAGGTCATAAAAGGCAATTATCAGGAGGTGCTGATTATCCGGTCGAACTCCTCGAGAAACCCCATCCGGGACTTTATCGTGCAGGGGATAGTACAGTAGCTTAAAGAAAGCGAAAGCAATATGAACAACGCCATCCTCGAAGTCCTTGGAGTCGTATGGGACGGCCTTTTGAGGATGGGGCCTTACGCCCTTGCCGGGATAGTCGTTTCCGCGCTTATCAAGACCTGGAAGCTCGACAGAAGGCTCTGGGTAATCTTAAACCGGGGCGGAGCCTGGGTGATATTCCTTGCCGCCGCCGCCGGGGTTTTTTCTCCCTTGTGTTCCTGCGGCATCCTCCCGATCGCCGTGACACTGCTCGAGGCGGGCTCGCCGCTCGGCCCCGCGATGGCCCTCCTTATTTCAGCGCCGATTGTAGACCCGGCGTCGATAATGGTCAGCTACTCCGAACTCGGAATTCCCTTGACTATCGCGAAGATAACCGGGGCATTGGCTATGGGGCTCTTCGCCGGGTTCGCTGCGAAATGGCTTACGGAGGCTGGAGTTATCGACGGCGAAAACCCTTGGAATGGCATGTCCCGCAGGGGCTACTGCGACGCGAAAATCGACCCTGCAAGCCCGAAAGCCGTCCCTATCGACACCGTCCTTTCCGACAGGAAAGTCCCCTTCTTCTTCGCCCGCGCTAAGGACACGCTCCTAATCGTCGGGAAGTTCCTGCTCATCGCTCTTGTCATCCAGGGGATAATCGAGGCGTTCGTCCCGGCGAACTGGATTTACGCGCTCGCGGGCAGGGGCAGGTTCTCCGTCGTCTACGCCGCGCTAATCGGCATACCGCTCCCGATAAACGGCCTCTCCGCCGTGCCGATTGTCAAGGGCATGATGGACACCGGGCATATCGGCTTCGGGCCGGCGGTGGCGTTTATGATTGCCGGGCCGGTTACGTCCATTCCCGCGATGGCCGCGATGCTCGGCATGATGAAGAAAAGGATATTCGTCCTGTACGTCTCCGTGGGCCTTGTCGGCTCGATTGCGCTGGGCTATCTCTGGCAGTATATCTGGCTGGTTACGAGATGAAAAAGTTTATACCCGCGCTACTGTTGATTTTATGCTTCTCCGTCCCCGCGTCTGCGCACAGCCCGATGAACCGCTTCTGGGGCGAGGTGCCGGTGGATATGGACTTGTCCGGCGACATATTAATCGTAAAGACCCTCACGGTTCCGAAGGGGGTTACGCTCACGATTGAGCCGGGGACGATTGTGCGCTTCGAGCCGTCGGCAAACAACGGCATCGTCGTAAGCGGAAGGCTCGTCGCGGTCGGGACGAAGGACAGGCCGATACAATTCATCCCGAAGGACGGCAAAGGCTTCTGGCGCGGCTTAGAGTTCACAAGCGGCGGGCAGGGCAATATAGAAAACTGCGTCATGGAACATGCGCAAAAGAGGATAATCGGCCCGGCGGGGAAGGTGGTTTTGAAGGAAGTAAAATTTCAATAGGCTAATTTTTATTGACGCACAGTTTGATTATGAGTAAATTATGGTGACTTTAATCGAGTTTTTGGAGAAATGAGTATGAATAGTAATTTGATATTACCGATGTTTGAAATCAAAAATAAAAGTTACAGAAAAAGAAATATATCGCACAATGTTCATCCGATAGAAAACAAATTCATATTAGGCGATTGTTTAAACGAGTTAAAAAATCTGGATGAAAATTCTGTTGATTTAATAGTCACGTCTCCACCATATGCCGACGCGCGCAAAAATACCTATGGCGGAATCCATCCCGATAAATATGTCCAATGGTTTTTGCCTATAACAAAGGAACTTCTTCGCGTTTTAAAACCCACAGGCACCTTTATCCTGAACATTAAAGAGCGCGTTCATAATGGACAACGCCATACCTATGTCATTGAACTTATCCTCGAAATGAAGAAGCAGGGATGGCTTTGGACGGAAGAGTATATGTGGCATAAAAAAAACTGCTATCCCGGAAAATGGCCGAATCGATTCCGTGATTCCTGGGAGAGGCTTCTTCAATTTAATAAATCAAAAAATTTCAAGATGTATCAGGAAGAGGTGATGGTTCCAACCGGCGAATGGGCTAAAAATCGTCTGCGAAATCTTAGCGAAACAGATAAGCGCCGCGACAATTCAAGAGTCGGAAACGGATTTGGGAAGAAAATTTCCAATTGGATAGGAAGAGATAAAGCATACCCAACTAATGTTTTGCATATGGCGACCGAATGTGGAAATAAAAATCATAGCGCGGTTTTTCCGGAGGCTTTGCCGGAATGGTTTATAAAATTGTTTACAAAAAAGAATGATTGGGTGCTCGATCCTTTTATGGGTTCGGGAACTACCCTTAAAGTCGCCAAAAGAACGGGCCGTAATTCAATAGGAATTGAGATACAGGAAGAATATTATAATCGAGCCATAGAGGACTTATGCCGCCTATAAATTTGGAAGAAGTCAGGGCGTATGTAGAGGAAAATATCGGGTCATTTCACCGTGCAAGATTAGAAAGCCTCGCCAAATTAAAACTTCCTAAAATTCTTAAACGGAAAAACCCCTATCTCTTTAAAACCAAATATGTTCTAACCCCCGAATTACTCGTCCGCACTCTTTTAGACGCTCATTTATCTTCTCAAGAGGAGACTATGTTCGGAGACTTTCTTGAGAAGCTGGCGATTTTCATTAACAGTAGAATTTACGGCGGTTGGAAGTCCGGAATACCCGGAATTGACCTGGAGTTCGATTTAAAAGGAGTTCGGTATATCGTGAACATAAAATCAAGTCCTAGCTGGGCGAATAGCACTCAGATTAAGAAAATGAAAGAAGATTTTGAAAGCGCTGTCAAGACCATAAAAACAAGTGGATCAAAGCTTCCGGTGGAGGCTATAAATGGTTGCTGTTATGGCCGGGATAATGTTCCAATTAAAAAGGGCTATGAGAAATTATGCGGCCAAAGGTTTTGGTTTTTTATTTCGGGAGAGGAAAATCTTTATACGGAAATCATTGAGCCTTTAGGTTATCGAGCTAAGGAAAAGAATGAGGAATTCGATAAAGCATACAACGAGATAATCATGGCGTTTACGGCTGAATTCTATAAAAACTATTGCATCGAGGAAAAGAGGATAGATTGGAAAAAGATAGTGCAACTAAATTCTGCCGTTGATAAACCTGAAGAGCCAAAAACACCGAAAAAATTAAAAGAGGCACTGGAAAAAGCCGTTGAAGAAATTGGATAACACCACGCGCGGCAAACTCTTTTTCGTCGGCGGGGGGCCGGGAGACCCGGCTCTGATGACGCTCAGGGGGATGGAAATCCTTAAAAGCGCGTCACTCGTTTTCGCGCCGGGACATTACAGGGACTCGTATGCCGCCGAGCTTTCCGGCAAGGAGTTCTACGACCCGTTCGATTTCCACTACAAAGACCTTGTGGGTAAAATCGACGCCGCGCTCGATGCCGGCCGGGCCGTCGTGTTCCTCGTGCCGGGAGATTTGGCGATATTCTCGCCCGTGCAGTCGATAATCTCGCGTTACCCCGACGCGGAGGTAATCCCCGGCGTGAGCGCGCTTAACGCGGCATCGGCGGCGCTTAAGAGGACATTCGACCTCCCCGGCGTTTCGCACTCCACCATCGCCACATCGCCAAAGACGATTAACAACAGCCCGGATACCATCGGCGCGCTGTCCCGCCACCGCTCGACCCTTGTCCTTTTTATGAACAACAAATCTCCGGACGCGCTCGCCGCAGAGCTGGCCGAGGGATACCCGCCGGACACGCCCGTGGCGATCGTCTCACTGATTTCTCTGCCGGGAGAGGGAATCGTTTACTCCACCGTCGGCGGACTTCCGCACGACGTAGATCCCTTATGGTTCGCGGACGAGGACGCTTTCAAGATTGTCGTCGTGGGGAAGGCCGTCACCGCCGCGGAAGACCCGTCCTGGTGGGACAAGCGCAAGGACATCCGTGACAAGCGGCTGAGGGAAAATGGCAAGAAGTAGAAAAATCGAGTTCGCGTATTATGCGCCGTCCGTCGCGGCCATAAGGCGCGCGGCCGCAGCCTGTCGTTCTGACGCGGCGGCAGCCGAAGAATCCGAGTTTAATAATCTGCGGATTCTTCGCTTCGCTCAGAATGACAATCTTTCTCACGGCCCCCTCCGCATCTATTTCGGCGCGGAGTTCTGCCAGTGGAGGCTGCCTTCGCCAAAGACGCTCTCAAACGCCCTTGCCGCAGCAGATAAAATCGGCTCTCCGTTTACGCTTCTGACGCCGTGGGTCACCGACGCGGGGATAAAAAAACTCGGGAAACTTTTCTCCGTGCTCCGTGACGAGGCGCCAAAATCCGAAGTCGTAATAAACGACATGGGCGCGCTTGTCCTGTTATGCGATGAGTTCCCGGAGCTTTCGCCCGTGCTGGGGCGGGTATTAATCCGGCAGAGGCGATGCCCGCGCGTGCCGGGCATTATAAATAATCTGCCTCCGGAAGGCCGCGAGATATACATGCGCGCCGGGGCGGAGGACCCCGTCTCGGCAAAGCTCCTCAGGCGATATAAAATCAGGCGCATGGAACTGGATTATCCGCTCCAGGGGCTTGAAATCGACCTCCGTGAAACGCGCCTTAAAGCCTCTGTTTATACGCCCTACGCATTCGTTACCCTCACGCGTTACTGCCCGGCTTCGTTCGACGGGAGGATGTGGCAGGCCTTCAGCCGCTCCGGGTGCAGGCTTAAAGGCTGTAATAAAAATATCCTGGAGCTTAATGGTCCCGCGCATCCCGGCAGGCCGGCCTCGGACACCCCGCTCCTCATGCGGGGCAACGCCCAGTTTGTCGTGAACCCGTGTCTGCCCGCGATGCTGCCCGATGGAATCGACCGCATAACATACATGGAGAACGTGCCTTGAAGATACTCTCTCCCATCGACAAGGCGGATGAGGCGCCGCTACTGACGGAAGCGGGCGCGGACGAGCTTTACGGCGGATACGTTTCCCGGAGGTGGCAAAAAAAATTCTCGCTCATGGGTTCGCCCAACCACAGGTATTTCCCGAACGCCCAGGTCAATACCCTTTCGGAACTGAAGAAAATAATCCGCTCGGCGCACGCGGGAGGCGCAAGGTTCTTCCTGGCAATGAACGCGCCGTATTATACCCGGGGCCAGTATGCGCTCCTGTTTGAGGATGCGGAAGACGCGCTTTCGGCGGGGGCGGACGCTGTTATCGCGGCGGACATGGGGCTTATCCTGAGACTTAAGGATAAGTTCCCGAAGCTTGAATTACACTTGAGCACGCTTGGCGCGGTATTCAACTCCATGACGCCGAAGTTCTTTGAAAAAATCGGCGTCTCGCGTTTTGTCCTGCCGCGCGAGCTTACCGCGCACGAGGGCGCGGAAGTGATAAAAAACAATCCGGGCTGCCGCTTCGACGCCTTCATATTCATCGGCAAGTGTCCGAACGTCGAGAGCTTCTGCGGCTTCACGCACAATAACCCAGGGCTCGTCTGGCCCTGCGAGGAAGAATATGAGATTACGGCGTCACAAGGGGACAGCCGGGCCGGTTCCATAATCGCGGCTCAAGCCGCTTGGAGCCGGGTGAACAGGAGAGCCGCCTGCGGGCTCTGCGCTGTCAAAAGGCTTCTTGACGCGGGCGTATATTCGCTTAAGATCGTCGGCAGGGGCGGGCCTGCGGCCATGAAGGCCGGGGCGGTACGCGCGGTTAAAGAGGCCCTCTCGCTTGCCCGGGCCGGCTCCGAAAAAGAGCTGACGGACTTCGCCAGAAAAAACTACCGCGGGACATTCGGCGCGGATTGCAGTCCGTACGTCTGCTATTTTCCGGGCGATTTCCAGACATGTCATTCCGAGGCGGCAGCCGAAGAATCCGCCTTTTAAAATTAACTGTTGATTATTCGCTTCGTTCGGAATGACAGTCTTTTCCCGTCAACCCAAAGACTTTATCGGGCAATAAATTCCCATGAAGGTTATTCTTACAGCCGGGCCGCCGGCATATGAAGGCTATACGGCCGCAAGGCTTGACGGCAAGGTTATAATGCTCCGGGGCGCCATGCCGGGCGAGGTTGCCGAGGCCGAAATCCTCCAGGAGAAGAAAGATTACTCGCTCGCGGCGGCGATAAAAATTCTTGAGCCGTCTCCGGAGCGCGTGGAGCCGCCGTGCAAGTATTTCTACACATGCGGGGGCTGCCATCTGCAATACGTCTCGTATCCCATGCAGGTGCGCCTGAAGGAGGAGGTCCTCAGGTCTTCGCTGAAAAGGATAGGGAAGCTGGAGCCGCCGCCCATGTCGGAACCCCTGACGGGGCAGCCGTGGAATTACCGGCGCCGGGGCAAGTTCAGGCTCTCCGGCGGGCGCGCCGGATATTTCATGGAGCGCTCAAACCGGCTCGTGGATATAGACGAATGCCCGTTGATGGCGCCTGAGATAAACGAAGCCTTCACAAGCGCAAAAAAAATCCTGAAGGACACGCGCGCAGGCGAGCTTCATATCTTCAGTGGAGACGTTACCCTTGCGCTGATAAAGATCGGGGCCGATAGACCATCCGCAGCATTTTGCCATGACTGGAAACGCCTCTCCGGGCTGCTTATGGACCAAGGCTTCGCGGGAGTCCGCGTGGAGGCCGGGGGGAAAAGGCCTTTGGTTTTCGGCTGCGACAGATTGACCCTCGGGCTGGACGGCCTGAAATATTCCGTATCCGCGGAGAGCTTCTTCCAGGCCAACTGGAATCTCAACCGCGCGCTTGTGAAATCCGTCCTGGAAAGCCTCAAGCCGCTTGAAGGGAAAACGGTTCTCGACCTCTACTCCGGCGCGGGTAATTTCGCCCTGCCGATTTCCCGTCTTGCGCGAAGGGCCGCCGCAGTGGAGGAAAACCGGGCGTCCGTCCGCGACGGCAAGGAGAACGCGAGGGCAAACGGGGTTTATAACTGCGAGTTTATCCACTCCGGCGTGGACGGCTTTAAAATCCGGGAGAGGTTCGATGCCGTAATCCTGGACCCGCCGCGCGCAGGCATCCCGGAGGCGGGTATCGGGAAAATCCTGGGGTGCGCGCCTTCGGTAATCGCCTATGTTTCGTGTAATCCCTCGACGCTCGCGAGGGACATGGGCCGCTTAAGAAAGGATTACGCGGTGGAATCGGTGAGGCTTGTGGATTTCTTCCCGCAGACGTATCACATCGAGGCCCTGGCCGTCCTCAGCCGCCGCCGACAAAGCTGAGTATCTCGAGGGCGTCTCCTTCGTTTATCTTCGTCTCCGCGTAGGAGGCTTTGGGGAGTATCATCCTGTTATGCTCCACGGCCACGCGCTGGTCGCAAAGCCCCAGGGAGCACAAAAGCTCGCCAACCGTCCGCACTTCCGGGGCGGTATCGAAGGCCTCGCCGTTTACGGAAATCTTCATGCCGAGATTATAATTGCGTATTTCACGATATTCAAGTAATTTTTCCCGACAATTTTATTCTCAGGCGTTGTATCCAACGCCTCCGGAAGTCTCCGCAAACAACGAAACCCCGGCTACTCTTTCGGCCAGACCTTGAACTTCTCCACCATGCGCACGGGGTTGTAGGACTGTTTGGATTTCCTCAGGTTCGGCTCGCCCAAGTCCTGCTCGCGGTTTACGAACTCCACGTGCGCAAACTCCCGTCGAAGGAACTCGCTCGAAATGAACTGGTACAGCCCGGAGTATTCCTGGTTCGCCTTCTCGACATGCACGACGGCCATATGCTCGTTTAAAAGCTCGCCAAGCGCAAGCGCTTCGACGACGCCGTCTATCAGGACGACGCCTCCGATTGTTCCAAGCTCGCCCAGGTGATCCAGCGCGTGCATCGTCGCCTCGGTCTCCCCGAATGTGGACGGGGCGCTGGCGGAGCACTTCTCCTGGCACCAGCGGTCCACGAGGTCCTTGGCCTGCGGGACAAACTCTTTCGTAAGACGCCGGTATTCGGGGTTGTTATTGCGGAGGAAGCGGTTAAGCAGGTTTTTCTTGTCGTGGAACTTCCTGCCGGAAAGCGAGATAAGCTCGGCTGTCCTGTAGACGTAATCGGAGTCGTCGCGGCTTAAGATGTAATTGTATTTCGGGTTGTCTTTTATGTATCTCTCCGTGAATTCCCGGTTCGCAAGCTGCACGACGGGCATCTCGTCCACCTCCCGCATGAAGTCCGTCTGCGCTTCGAGCGTCTCCGGGATTTCACTCTCGCCGATTGGCGGGAAGAAATAATACTCGCCCTGGTACGACCTCGCGTATATGAGGAGGTTTCCGTGCAGTTCGCTTACGCGGTAGTCGTGGACGTGCTTGTACATGAAGAGGTTCGTAAAGCAAAGCTCCGACATCTCCGGCTGAAGGCTTTTGAATACAGCCTCCAAATGCCTGCGGTCGGCAAGCTCTATCGGCCTGAACTCAGGGAATTTCGGGAAGTGGGTCATAGGGGATTATAACACTCCATGTCCTGCATGTTTTGATTTATACATGATGGTCGTTTTTTCATCTGTTCAGCGCCTTCTTCAAAAATTGCCCCGTATACGATTCCTTTACCTTCGCAATCGTCTCCGGCGTGCCCGCGGCGACGATCCTGCCGCCGGCGTCTCCGCCCTCGGGGCCAAGGTCTATCACGTAATCCGCCGTCTTTATCACGTCCAGATTATGCTCTATGACCACAACCGTATTGCCGGACTCCACCAGCCTGTTCAAGACATCCAGGAGCTTCTGTATGTCCGCGAAGTGCAGCCCGGTCGTCGGCTCGTCGAGGATATAGAGCGTCCGTCCCGTGCTTCGTTTCGACAGCTCCTTGCTGAGCTTCACCCTCTGCGCCTCGCCGCCGGAGAGCGTAGTCGCGGCCTGGCCGAGTTTTATATAGCCGAGCCCCACGTCGTTTATCGTAAGCAGTTTGTTGTGTATGACCGGCACGTTCTCGAAGAACTCCATCGCCTCCGATACGGTCATATCCAGCACGTCGGTGATATTTTTTCCCTTGTATCTTATCTCAAGCGTCTCGCGGTTGTAGCGCTTTCCCTTGCAGACGTCGCAGGTGACGAACACGTCCGGCAGGAAGTGCATCTCTATCTTTATGACGCCGTCGCCCTGGCAGGCCTCGCAGCGTCCGCCCTTGACGTTAAAGCTGTACCGCCCCGCCCTGTAGCCGCGCATCCGGGATTCCGGCGCCTGCGCAAAGAGCTCGCGGATGTGCGTGAAGAGCCCGGTATACGTCGCCGGGTTGCTGCGCGGCGTCCTGCCGATGGGCGACTGGTCGATGTCTATGACCTTATCCACCTCGTGCAGGCCGAGCACTCCGTCGCTAAGGCCCGCGCGCTCCGTGGAGCGGTAGAACTGCTGGGCGAGCGTCTTGTACAGCACCTCGAGCACGAGCGAGGACTTGCCGGAGCCGGACACACCCGTGACGCATGTCAGGACGCCGAGCGGGATGCGGACGTCTATGCCCTTCAGGTTGTTCTCGCGCGCCTTTTTTATGGTTATGTATTTCCTTGCCTGCCTTCGCGTCCAGGGGACGAGTATCTTCCTGCGCCCTGAAAGATACGCCCCCGTGAGGGATCCCTCGTCCTCCATGATTTCCCCCGGCGTCCCCTGCGCGACGATATAGCCGCCGTGTTCGCCGGCGCCCGGCCCCATGTCGATTACATAGTCCGACCTGAGTATCGTGTCCTCGTCGTGCTCTACGACAAGCACCGTGTTGCCTATGTCCCTGAGCGACAGGAGCGTATCGAGGAGCCTGTCGTTGTCTCTCTGGTGCAGACCGATGGAAGGCTCGTCGAGGATATAGAGCACGCCCATGAGCGAGGAGCCTATCTGCGTGGCGAGCCTTATCCGCTCCGCCTCGCCGCCGGAGAGCGTGGCGGCCCGCCTGTCGAGCGTTAAGTAATCGAGGCCGACGTTTGCAAGGAACCCAAGCCTCTCGTTTATCTCCTTCAGTATCTTCCGGGCGATGAACGATTCCTTTTCCGTCAGGGGCAGGGCTGCAAAAAAATCACGCGCCGCGCGCACGGAGAGCCTTGTCGTCTCCGAGATATTCCTCCCGCCCGCCTTTATCGCAAGCGATTCCTTCCTGAGCCTGTCGCCCCTGCATGCCGGGCATGGGTGCGCGCCCATGTACTGCTCAATCTCCTCGCGGATGTAGGCGGACTCGGTCTCCACGTGCCTCCTTGCGAGGTTTTGCACAACTCCCTCGAACTCGCGGCTGTAGAACTGTTTCCTGCCCTCGCGCATGAACCAGAACTTCACTTCCTCGCCGCCGGAGCCGTAAAGTATCACGTCCTGCGCCTTCTTCGGAAGCTTCCTCCAGGGCGCAGTGAGCGAGAAACCGAAGTGGTCGGCCAGCGCCTCGAGCATCTGGTAGTAGAATACCGTGGTGCGCTTGGACCACGGCTTTACGGCGCCTTCGCGTATCGAAAGCTCCTTGTTCGGCACGACAAGGTCCGGGTCTATGTCCATCTTCGCGCCCAGGCCGTCGCACTCCGGGCACGCGCCGTGCGGGTTGTTGAACGAGAACATACGCGGCGTCATCTCCGGGTACGATATGCCGCACTCTATGCAGGCGAGCTTCTCGGAATACAACCGGTCCGCCGGTTTCGGCATGTCTTTTCCGCCCTCCGATGCCGGTTTGCCGGCCTCGGTCTGCGAGATTACGACTATGCCCTCGGCGAGTTTCAAGGCAATTTCGAGGCTGTCCGCGAGCCGCTTATTAATCCCCTCCTTTATGACGAGTCGGTCTATGACAATCTCGATGGTGTGCTTCTTGTTTTTGTCAAGGGCGATGTTCTCCGAGAGTTCACGCGCCTGCCCGTCTATGCGCGCGCGGACATATCCCTCCTTCTTCATCTGCGCGAGTTCTTTCCTGTATTCTCCCTTGCGTCCGCGCACGATGGGGGCCATTATGTTTATCTTCGTCCCCGGCGGCATGGCCGTTATGCTGTCCACCATCTGCGAGACGGTCTGGGAGGTGATTTCCTTCCCGCAGCTGTAGCAATACGGATGCCCGATGCGGGCAAAAAGGAGCCGGAGGTAGTCGTAAATCTCCGTCACGGTGCCGACTGTGGAGCGCGGGTTCTTCGAGGTTGTCTTCTGCTCTATGGAAATCGCCGGCGATAGGCCCTCGATACTGTCCACGTCCGGCTTGTCCATCTGCTCCAGGAACTGCCGCGCGTACGCGGAGAGGGACTCGACGTATCGCCTCTGGCCCTCGGCGTAGATGGTGTCGAAGGCGAGCGAGGACTTTCCGGAGCCGGACAGCCCCGTGATTACGACAAGCCTGTCCCTCGGAATCTCCACGTCGATATTTTTGAGGTTGTGCTCCCTGGCCCCTTTTATGACAAGCTTGTCCTGCATCTGCCTTTTATCCCCCCGACCTGATTAAAAACAAGGGACTAAAATATAAATTTTAACATCTAAACACGTGCGGGCGCAAGGGGAATCAAGCGGGGGCGGAAGATAGGCAGGGAAGGCATGGAAGTGATATAATTAAAGAGTAACACCGTGTATGGAGGTGCAGTATGAAGTATTATGTGAAGTGGGATTGCCTCGGCGCGAAGGCCGAGGGCATGGAGGATCTGTTGGCAAAGCAGATAGAGCATATCGAGAAATCCGGAAGGATGAAGGACGGCGGCCCGCTGCTCGGTGTCAGGGGCGGCTACTTTATCTTCGACGTGGAGAAGCCGGCGGAGATTCTGGCCCTGCTCGGCAGGGTGTTCCTTGATAACTTCAATATCGAGATTCACCCGGTCCTGGCCTTCAAGGACGTTACCGAGATTATGAAGACGGAATACAGGAAGGCTGCGTAAAGGAATCTGTCATTGCCTGGCGGCAATCTCAGAACTTATGAAGCGCCCGCGCGTGCGGGCGCTTTGTTATTTATTCCTTTTTAATTTCCCGCCGTTGTGATAAATTTCCCTTATGCCGAAGGACGAAATAAAACCCGTAACCACCAACCGCAAGGCCTACCACGACTTCTTCATCGAGGAGACCTTCGAGGCCGGAATATCCCTTGCCGGGACGGAGGTGAAGTCCCTGCGGGAGGGCCGGGCGCAGCTAAAGGACTCTTACGTCCTGATAAAGGGCGAGGAGGCCTGGCTTGTCGGCTGCCACATCTCGCCATATTCCCACGGCAATATCTGGAACCTCGACCCGGAAAGGACAAGAAAGCTGCTCCTGCACAAGCGAGAGATAAGGAGTCTTCAGGGTTCGCTTACGCAGAAGGGATACACGCTTATCCCTCTTAAGTTGTATTTCAAGAGAGACAAGGCCAAGCTGGAGCTCGGCCTTGCCAAGGGCAAGAAGCTCTACGACGTGCGCGAGAGCCTCAAGGAAAAAGAGGCGCGCCGCGAAGTGGAGCGCGCCGTCAGTGAACGGCAGAAAGAGAGGTAGTAATAAATGCAGCGTCTTCTTCCTTTAATGACATCGACGCTCGTGGGCTGGGTCGGCTGGTGGCTGGGCGATTTCATCGGCACCATGACGGCCCTGCTCTTAAGCCTCATCGCAAGCATAATCGGCTGGTACATCGGCGTCAAGATAAACCGGGAGTTCTTGGAGTAGGGCAAATCTTTGCCGCCGGGAACGATTAAATTTGACACGCCGTTTACAGATGTTATATATTAAATGATGAGTTTATTAATCAGTTGTATAGAGGCAATATGAAACAAAAATCAACAGTTAAAACAATCGAGGCGCTGGAGGCCAGGGTCCATTTCGGCTCCGTAATAAGCGAAGTGGAAAAGACAAATACCCGGTTTCTCGTGAGCAAGCGCGGCAAGCCCAAGATGATTATGCTCAGTGTAAGCGATTACCTTCAAAATTTCGTGAAGAAAGACAGTGTCCTGGCCAGCGTTCATTTAAAAGCCAAAGAGGCCGGCCTGGACAAAACGATTGACGAAGAGATAGAAGCTGAAATTCAGGCGGCCCGCAAGACCATCGTTGGGAAAAGGAAGCCAAAGTAACTTCTTTTAATGCTGAAAGTCGTCCTCGACACGAATGTGCTGGTATCGGCCCTGCTGAACGGAGACGGCCCGCCCGCATTTATTCTATCACTTGTCCGGCGCAGGATGGTCCGGCTCTGTCTGTCCCTTGAAATACTTGAGGAATACGAAGCGGTGCTGAACCGGAAGAAATTCAGGCATATCCGGAACGAGGGATTGGCAATAATATCTTCTCTGGCCGGGCAAGCGCTTCGTGTGGAAACGAACACAAAAATAAATCTCGTTACGAGCGACCCTGCCGACAATAAATTCATAGAATGCGCAGTAGAAGCAGAAGCGGATTTTTTGATTACCGGAAATAACAAGCATTTCCCGTTCCGAAGCTATCAAAAAATCCAGATTGTAAGCCCCAGGGAATTCATCGAAAGCTCGCTTGAACTGACGTTGTGAGACATGAAAGCCGCCGTATTATACAGCTTTAACGACATCCGCATCGAGGAGCGGCCCGTGCCGGAAGTGGGGCCGGGCGAGGCTCTTGTCAGGATGAGGGCTTGTGGGATATGCTCCGGCGACGTCATGCCGTGGTATATCGAGAAGAAGGCGCCGCTCGTCCTGGGGCACGAGCCTGCGGGAGAGATTGTCGAGGTTGGAGAAGGGGTTACGGACTTTCAGGCGGGCGACAGGGTGTTCTTTCATCACCACGCGCCCTGCGGGGAATGCCGGGCGTGCAAACGGGGCGATTTTGTCCTGTGCGAGACGTGGAAACATTCTTATATCGTGCCCGGCGGCTTGGCGGAATTTGTTAAAATCCCCGCCGTGAACCTCTCGCGCGACACGCTTAAGCTCCCGCCGGATATGGACTTTCTGGCCGGGACGCTTGTGGAGCCTCTGGCCTGCGTCGTAAAGGGCATGCGGCGCCTGGGCCTGAAGCCCGGCGAGAGCGTGATTATAATCGGCCTGGGCGTCATGGGGGCGTTGTTTGTGGCGCTGGCAAGGCATATGGGCGCGGGGCATATAACCGGCGCGGACATGGTTCCGTATCGCCTTGAAAAAGCCCTGGAGGTGGGCGCGGACAAGGTGATTGACGTCAGCAAAACGCCACTGACGGAAGCCGGGCCGAGGCGGGTCTACCCGCCGGTCGTGGCGGATAGAGTCGTTGTGGGGCCGGGGAACGCCTCTGCAATGGCGCAGGGGATAGCCTGCACAGCGCCCGGCGGAACGGTTTTATTCTTTACGCCCCCGCCGCCCGGCGAAATCTTAAATATCGAGCCGAACAGGCTCTACTTCAATGAAATCAATATAATACAGAGCTATTCCTGCGGCCCGGACGACACGCGCGAGGCGCTTCGCCTGCTATCTGCCGGGGCCATTCCGGTTGAAAAAATCATCACTCATACCTTTCCCCTGGAGGCCGCCGGGGACGCCTTCAGGATGACCGCGAGGGCGCGCGAGTCCCTAAAGGCGGTGGTGGTCTTCCAAATCCCATGAACGAAACCTTGTCCCCTCCGCGTCATCCCCGAATAATCACCGTTTCCGGCTCGCACAGCGGCGTCGGAAAGACTCTCCTGGCGACGCTTCTGATAAAAATCCTGCCCGGTTTCGCCGCGATAAAGATAAGCCATGCCGACCTGATGGTATTTGTTACGGACGACCTGGCGGAGATTATGCGCGAGGGCAAGGACACAAGGGCACTGAAAGAGGCGGGGGCAGGAGAAGTCATCCTCATTCGCGCCGGAGAGAGGGATGTTTCCGACGCGCTGTCGCTCGCCTTCGACATGGTCTATAAGGCCGGCTCGCCGGGCGTAATAATCGAAGGCAACGCCGCCGCGCGGCTCTTGAAGCCGGACATATCGTTTTTTGTTACGGACACGGCGCTCTCCGGGATAAAGCCGGACGCTATGTCTGTCCTTGACAAAACGGATGTAGTCGTCCTTAATCCGCAGGCCGCAGCCTGCCCGCCGGGGGCGGTTTCGGAGCTTGAAAAGGCCCTGAGGGCGCGTAATCCGACCGCAATGATATGCCCGATGGAGCGGTTTTCAAGCCCGGACGAGGAGATACTGAGGCTCTTGAAGCCGTTGGAATGACGGGCCTGATTCCCTCCTGCTTTTCTTGCATTTTCTTCCCTGTTGTGGTATTATCGACACACTTTTACCTAAAAATGAGCATATTTTATGCCTGACCCGACGTCATCTTCTCCTCGTCCGGGGCCTTACAGAGGTCTCAGGACGCTTGTCACCATCGCCGGTTTCCTGCTCCTGACAGTCGCCTCCACCGCAGTGGAGATAATCCTGAAATCCCGCCAGCACAGACCGCTCCTCGGAAACGTAATAACGCTCGGCCTCTTGAACGTCAACGTCATCCTGCTCCTGGTGCTCCTGCTTTTGCTTGGCCGCCAGATCGCCAAGATATATTTCGAGAAGAAAAACAGCCCGTTCGGGGCAGGTTTCAAGACCAAGCTGGTGGCGGCGTTCATCGGGCTGTCCATTGTGCCCGCCGTCCTGCTTTTCATCGCCGCGAGCGGACTCCTGTCCGGAAGCGTAAAGAACTGGTTCGGCCCGCGCATCGAACGCGCCGTGCTGGACTCCATCTCCATCGCGCGCTCATATAAAGAGGAAAAGACCCGCGACGCCCTGCAATCGGCCTCCCGGCTCGCCGGTTCGCTTTCCCGGAGCGGCGCGCCGGTCGATTATAATGCTTTTTCCATGAAGGCGCGGGCGCGATACGGGGCGGACATGGTCGAGGTCTTTTCCAGGAAAAAGAACCTGCTGGCCATGGCCGGACAAAGCCGTATTTCCTGGGCGCGGGCGGACGGGAATTTCATCGAAAAGGCCCTTAAGGAGGGAAGGCCCGTTTCAAGCTCGAGGGTCAGGCATTCGCGCGAGGTCGTCAGCGGAGCGGCGGTATTCAGAGACCGCCTGGGCAGACCTGCGGGAATTGTCGTCGCAAGCTACGTTATGCCGCCCGCCATGTCCGCAAACCTCCTGGATGTTTCGAGGTTCTACGAACACTACTGGAACCTTCGCACCTTCAAGAACCCCCTGAAGGAAAGTTACATGCTCTCCTTCATACTAATAACTCTTGTCATACTCTTCGCCGCGCTGTGGTTCGGTCTGTATCTCTCGCGCATCATCACCGTGCCCATAACAAAACTCGCCGAGGCCACGGACAGAATATCCAAGGGCGATTACGAAGTAAAAATAGACGTGTCCGCAAGCGACGAAATCGGCGTCCTCGTGGACTCCTTCAGGCGAATGACGCGCGACCTGAAGTTCTCGCGCCACAGGCTGAACCAGGCAAACGAAACCTTGAGCCATGCGAACGAGCTCCTGGAACAGCGGCGCCAGTTCATGGAGACCGTGCTCGAAAACGTCAATACCGGCGTGCTCACGATAGACCGCAGCGGCAAAATCAGCACGTTCAACGAGGCCGCCGAGCGCATCCTCGCGATGGATGCCGGAAGCGTCCTGGGCAAGGGCTACAGGGACGTATTCGAGTTTCACCAGCTTGAGGAAATCCGCGAGAGAATCGGCCCGATGAACGAGGACGGCTCCGGCATCGGGAAGGAAGTCCAGATAGGCGTCGGGAGGAAGGTCTTGAACCTCCGGCTCTTCGTCTCGCCCCTCCGTGACGCTCAGGGCGGCTATATCGGCACGCTCGTCGTGTTCGACGACATGACGGAGCTCATCCGCGCCCAGCGCGCGGCGGCGTGGAAGGAAGTCGCGCGCCGCATCGCCCACGAGGTGAAAAACCCCCTCACGCCGATTCAGCTCTCCGCGCAGAGGCTAAGGAAGAAATATCTCGAAGGCGCGGAAGACTACGGGAAAATTATCGACGAGTGCACGCAGATGATCATCACGCAGGTGGACGGGATGAAGACGCTGGTGGACGAGTTCTCGCGCTTTGCCCGGATGCCGGAGTGCCAGCCGACGCTTAGCGACCTGCACGGCATAATAGACGAGGCCGCGGGGCTATTCGACAGCGCGCACAAGGACATCGGGATAGTGCGGGACTTCGACGAGAACATGCCGAAGGTGAAGGTGGACGCGGAGCAGATAAAGCGCGTGTTCCTGAACCTCTTCGACAACGCCGTCACGGCGATGGACGGCAAAGGCGAGATCCGCGTCGCAACCTCTTACGACAAGCCTTCGCGCATCGCGCGCATAGTCGTCTCGGACGACGGCCCCGGCATACTCCCGGAAGACAGGGAGAAACTTTTCCAGCCCTATTTCTCAAAGAAGAAGTCCGGCACGGGGCTGGGGCTTGCCATCGTGAGCAGAATCGTTTCCGACCACGGCGGCTACATCCGCGCGGAATCCGCCAGTCCAAAAGGCGCAATGTTCGTAATAGAGCTTCCGGCGGGGTGATTTCATAACGCCCCCTTGGTCCCCCTCTTATCTTAAGAGGGGGATAACTAGCGAGGAATACACAGTTGGGATTAGATTAAGGTACATAAGGCATGAGAAAAGAACACGATTTTTCTAAGGCGCAGAAGAACCCTTATGCAAAGCGGCTCAAGCGCCAGGCAACAATCCGCATGGGCGAGGGTACTGTGGAATATTTTAAGAAACTGTCCGTGATGGAAACACACTTAAGGTTTAAGTTGTAATCATGCCTCACATCCTCATAATCGACGACGAAAAAGCCATCCTTAAGTCCGTGGGCGACATACTGGCGGACGAGGGATACGAGGTCTCCACGGCGGAGAGCGGCGCGGAAGGGCTTAAGTTTGTGAAGGACACGCTGCCGGATTTGGTCCTGCTCGACGTCTGGATGCCGGGGATGGACGGACTGGAGACGCTCGGCAGGCTGCGCGAGGTTTCGGCCGCCCTGCCCGTCATCGTCATGTCCGGCCACGGGACAATCGATACTGCCGTGAAGGCCGTGAAACTCGGCGCGTACGACTTCATCGAAAAGCCGCTCTCGCTCGACAAGCTCTCGCTTTGCGTAAAGAACGGTCTTGAGAAATCACGCCTGGAAGAGGAGAACCGAAGCTTAAAGGAGAGATTCGAGGGCCGGTGTTCGATAATCGGGAACTCGCCCAAAATCATCGCGCTGCGGGAGCAGATTTTCCGGGCCGGGCCGACGAACGGGCGGGTGCTAATCTTCGGCGAAAACGGCACGGGCAAGGAGCTTGTCGCGCGCGCGATACACAAATATTCCAACCGCTCGCAGGGGCCGTTCGTTACGATAAACTGCGCCGCAATCCCGGAGGATTTAATAGAATCGGAGCTCTTCGGCCACGAGAAAGGCTCCTTTACCGGGGCCACGGCGCAGAGAAAAGGCAAGTTCGAGCTGGCCCACGGCGGCACGATATTCCTGGACGAAATCGCCGACATGAGTCTCTCCACCCAGGCCAAGGTTCTCCGGGCGCTCCAGGAGCAGGAGATACAGCGCGTCGGCGGGATGCGGACGATAAAGGTGGACGTCCGGGTCATAGCGGCCTCGAACAAGATACTTGAAGACGAAATCAGGGCCGGCCGTTTCCGGGAAGACCTGTATTACCGCCTGAACGTCATTCCCATAGAGGTTCCGCCGCTAAGGGAGCGCCGGGAAGACATATTGCTCCTCGTCGAGTATTTCCTGAAGGAGTATGCCGCCGAAAGCGGGGCCAGAACCAAAAAGGCTTCTCCCGACGCGCTTCGGCTGTTCTCCGCATACTCCTGGCCGGGCAACGTCCGGGAGATGAAGAATATCATCGAACGTCTTGTCATAATGACGCCGGGCGAGGAAATAGACGCGACGCACGTCCCGCCGCCGATACGAAGCGCCGCGCCGGAGAACGGGGCCGAAGCCGGCATGTGCGGCAGCCGGTCTGCCGGCCTTCGGGAGGCCAGGGCGGCGTTCGAGCGGGACTATATCCTGCGCAACCTCCGGGAGAACGACTGGAATATCTCGCGCACCGCGGAGGTATTGAAGATAGAGCGCAGCAATCTTCACCGCAAGATCGCCGCCCTCGGCATAGAGATAAACGCTGCACGGGACGTATGACGCCGGCAGGCAAAATTGTCTTGACAAGCCTTTTTCTCCGTGATAGAAAGATAAGATACCCGGGGGTGGACATTCCTCCGGAGAGCGGGGGGCGGCGAGGCTTAAACCAAAGCAGGCAAAGCTTATAACCATTCGCTGCCCTGATTTTTCTGAACCTCATAAACTACAAATCCGGAAAGGGTGATACAGGCTGGAAGTTAAAGTCCACGACGGACAGGTCGAGAAGGCGCTCAAGATCCTAAAGCGCCAGATGGCCAAGGAGGGACTCTTAAAGGAACTGAAGAAGAGAAAGTTCTACGAGAAACCTTCCGTCAAAAAGAAACGCAAGCAGCAGGAGGCCCGAAAAAAAAGGGCCGGAAAGAAATAAGGGGATAATCGCTGCCCCCGGATAACGCGGGCTCGATACCCGCGACAAAAGCTACCTCAAGGCGCCAGACCGGCGCCTTTTTTTATTGCCCCTGGCAATCAGAACGCTCCATCATCGAAAAAATTTTAGCAATACGCAGAAAAACTATTTACAAACCAATGATGACTATGATACCCTTTCACTCATGTCATTTGAACCTATAAATTCCCCTTTCCGCTATGCAGGCGGTAAGTTCTACGCCCGGAAACTGATTTTACAACACATACCCATGCATACCCATTATTGCGAACCTTTTGTTGGAGGCGGATCTATATTTTTTGCAAAACCCAAAACTTATAAAAATGTATTAAACGATCTTGATAGCGAACTAATGAATGTTTATTTTATGTTGAGAGACAATCCTGAAGGGCTTATTGATTTTCTTGACGGCCTGCCAGCCTCAAAAGATTTACACCGTTTTTATAAAAACGAGTTCAGGCCGTCCAACAACCTTGAACGTGCGGGAAGGTGGTATTACTTAAACAGGATTTCGTATAGCGGAATTATGAATATGCAAAACTGCTACTGGGGATACGGGGATAAATTTTCTATGCGCCCCGAAAATTGGCCAAATAACATAAGAAGGACTTCTCAAAAGTTGCAAGGCGTTAAACTAAGCTGTAAAGACTTCGAAACGGTTATAGACAACGTCCCCGACGGCACATTTCTTTTTATTGACCCGCCCTATTTTAATGCCGACCAGGATAAATTTTATACCTGTGCGTTCACAAAAAACGACCATATTCGATTAAATAATGTTTTAAGGCGAAATAACGGCCGTCTAAGCTTTCTCCTGACATATGATAACAGCCCTGAGATACGGGGGCTTTATGATTGGGCAACAGAAACGCATGACAAGGAATGGAATTATTGCATCAGCAGGACGGACGACCAAAAAACAAAGACGGACAGAAAAGGTGAAAGATATAAAGGAAGAGAGCTTTTTATTTTAAATTACGAATCCGAGGCAACCCTGTTGTTAATGCCTTGACAACCTGCCCCTGCCTGTCCGTTCTTTTACTATTCGCAGCATGGCGTCTTCCAGCGCCGCGATGTTAAACCAGTTCGTGTCATTTATCAATTTAACAACCGGCGTTCTGGGAATATAGCCATCGATGGCAATACTCGGCGGCACGACAAATCGCCAATCACGATTACATTCCGTTAAGAGTTCTTTTTCCGACTCGGTGTTATAATGCCTGTATAAAACCTCCAGGATTCCCCTGTCTCTGATTAATTCCAAACATTCCCCAATCGTGCCTTTTTCATACAGGGCGTTCAACGGATTCGTTAGTATTATATCAAACACATCTTCTTTATACCTGTCGTTCGATGTGCCGGAAAGCTTGATATTACTTCTGCTACGATGGCATTTGACATTAAAATGCGGTTCCTTGCAAATCCTTGACCGGGTACCGCAAGACATTGACCCGCGAACCGCGCTTTTCGATTCGACCTTCAAAATTACGCCAGTTCTTTTGTGGGTTACACTGATGTCTTCGTCAGGATGCCCGGGCTGGGCGCACAAGTTCAATTTCTCAATCGACCATTCCCTTGCGTTTAATTTTTCGCGCAACAACAGGTAAGCATTGTACTCCATAGCCTTTCCCCTTGTCATCGGGGTGACTTTTTGATCGTTTAAAATTTCAAAGACGTAAGGGAGCGGGATAAGGTATTTTTCGCAATACTCCGCCAGCTGCTGTCCCAGCCGTTTTAGCTCGTCATCGTTCATACCTGGGTATTCCTTTGGTTAAAGAAGAAATGTCTTTATTCAGTGCTTTTGCAATTTGGCAGAGTATTAAAAAAGAAATGTTCCTTTCTCCTCTTTCAACGCCCCCAATATAACTTCTATCTATCCCCGCCTCATCGGCAAGAACTTCCTGAGTCCACCCAAGAAATTTTCTTGCCGCCCGGATTTTTTCCCCTAAAGCAATTAATGATGGCTCGTTATCTTTTTCCATAAACGCGCATATTATCAGAAATGATGACTTTCCGTCCACAGACGATAATACCCATTGCCCCGGTTTGACAATATCCGTTCTAAGTATAATACTTATTATAAATAGAATAGTGTTACGTGTGCCCTCCGAGTATTAAGGAGTTTCCCAGGTTTTCTGCGCGCTTGGAGGGCATGTGATAAAAAACTTATTATTTGCGGCGATTGTCGCCGTATGCGTCCAGGCGCAGTCCGGGCCTGTTCAGGCCGCCCGCATGGCGCTCCCGTATCCGCCTTCTTCGCCCCCCGCGAGGGGAAAACCGGTTTATTTCGGCCCTCCGGGCGGTCTATATCTGAGCGCGTTCCCTTATTCCATAGTCTCCGCCGATTTCTACGGCGACGACCGGTCGACCGGCCGCGGCCCCGACATAGCCGTCTCGAACCTGGCGAGCGACACCATAACGATATTCAAGGGCCTTGGCGACGGGAACTTCGTGAAGACTGCGGACTTGAAGACCGACTCCGGCCCGGTAAGTCTCATAGCCGGAGACTTCACCGGCGGCGCCCGGTCGACCGGGGGCGGGCATATTGACCTTGCGGTCGCGTGCTGGTTCGGGGATGTCGTGGACGTGTTCAGGGGAGACGGGCACGGCCACTTTCCGGGAAAGCCGATAAAGATTCCCGTCGGCTCCTCCCCGGCCTGCATCGAAAGCGCGGACTTCACGGGAGACGGCATGGAAGATCTCGTTGTATCCGACTTCAACGACAACAACGTGGCGATAATCTTAAACGAAGGAGGCGGGCTTTTCTCCGCGCCCGTTTATCTCGGCGCGGGAAAAGGACCGGACGGCCTCGCTGTCGGAGATTTCAACGGGGACGGCAAAGCCGACATAGCCGTCGCATGTGAGCGGGACAACACGATACGGATGTTTCTGGGAGACGGGAACGGGACGTTCCGCGAGGGGGGAAAAACGAAAACCCTCCCGGGACCGGCATATCTCGCGGCGGCTGATTTCAACAGGGACAAAAAGCTCGACCTTGCCGTCGGATACCGCAACTCCGACACGATTTCCGTTTTCCCCGGCGCCGGGGACGGCACGTTTAAAAAACCCGTCAACATCGTCTCCCGGCTCGACCCGAAATTCATAGTCGCGGGAGATTTCAACGGAGACGGCAAGCCCGACATCGCCGCCGCGAGCGTCTTCGGCGGAAAGCTATCGATTCTCCTTGGGAACGGAGACCTTACGTTCTCCGAAGGGCCGACGATCATCGCCGGGACATCCCCCAGGGGCCTCGCCGAACTTGCCATGAACGCCGGAGCGGCTCCGGCCGGTTCGTCTCAGGCTTCCGGCACTGTTGTGTCCGAAGCGGCTCCAGCCGGATTTGCCGTCGCGGCGTCGTCCGATTCGTCCGTAAACGTATTCATGGGGGTGCGGACGGGCGGTTATTACGACCTGCTGTTCAAGGACAATTATTCCACCGGGGAGGCGCGTCCGCCGGACGAGGCCAGGCAGAGGGCGCTAATCCGGTTCTATTTAAACCTTGGGCTTCTGCCGGGCGAAGGCCGGGAGGTTATTTATCGCCCGTATGTCAGCCCGGAAGAAGAGGCGGCCCAGGCGGCCTGGGAGCTTTGGGACTACCGTCCCGCCGTGGCGCTCCCGTGGGTCTACAACGATTACTGGAACGCGATAAAGAGGGCGTTGTTCCCGGATTTCATGTATTGATGAAAGGGATATTTTCCTGCCACCCCGTGCCTGACGGAGCCTGTCCCGGCATGAATAAAGCCGGGAGGGCCCGGGAATTTGAACTTCCCGGATTCCCGCTTCCAGAGAGAATGACAGTTGTTGCTATACCAAGCGTCCGAAGAAGTAATAAATTACGCCGCGAGCGGCATATCCGGGATGGCGCCCTCTTCTCTTTCCCGCGCGACGGTGGAGAGAGCCAGCCAGGTGAGACCCTCGACCGCATCGCCGCCGAGACGGAGGGATTTCCTGAAGCCCGCCTCGGCCTCCTGGAACCTCTGAAGAGACATCAGGCAGCGCGCCTTCTGGTAGTGTCCCGTGGAGTCCAGTGGCTTTAAGGCGAGGTAGCGGTCGAGGCTCTTTATGGCTTCCGCCGGCCTTCCGGATTTATACAGGCAGGCGCCTTCCATAAGCATGAAAGGCGGGGTGTCGGGACAGCCTTCCAACATCTCCAGGCAGCCGTGGTAGTCTTCCGAGACAAGAAGCGACGCGGCAAGCGCCTTTTTGTATTTAAGCGACCCCGGCGCAAGCCGGCTCGCCTTCTCGAAATCCAGTGATGCTTTTTTGTTCATCGACAGAAGGGAGTATGCCCTGCCGCGGAGGTAGAAGAACTCGGGAATGGTCTTTCCGCTGTCTATTTCCCTTGTAAGCATCCGGACGACGTTTACGTATCTTATCGCATTGAAACGCCTGCTCCTTGAAAAATGCGGACTCATAACGCACCCCTCGCATAGATTAAAAAAATCTCCCCGGCGCCTCTTCCAAAGACTATACTTTTAAATATAGCGGGCATATGCGAAACTGTCAAACGCAAAGCGGCGATTACTCGGCGGCTGTCTCTTCCGCCGCGCTCTCGCCGGTTATGCGGACAACCGAGCTTGAGTAGCGGCCAATGTGCGTGGAGGCGGTATGGTAGGCTTCCTGGGCCTTTGAGATGGACCTGCCTACGTCTTCGAACTTCTTCTCGAAATCGGCAAAGTGTTTCCTGGCCTTCCTTATGTTCTCGACGGTCTTCTCCACGCCTTTTGCCATTTCGTAGTAGTCGTAAGATACGCGGATACCGTTTAATGTCACGGCCAGCGTGTTCGGCGATACAGGGTATACCTTGAGCTTCGTTAGCGCAGCCCAGAGATCCGAGTCCCGGACAATCTCGAAGTAGAGCGTCTCGGAGGGCAGGAACATCAGCGCCATGTTCGTCGTCCCAAGCTCCGGGCGGACATACTTGTCGGCAATGTCCCTGGCCTGCGCCTTTACGACGGTGGAGAGCGCCTTCCTGGCCTCGGCAAGCCGCCCCTGGTCGCACGACTCGAACAGGGGCAGAACCTGTTCGCGCGGGAACTTGCTGTCGATGGGGAGCGCTGCGTTCGGCAGTTTCACCAGGACATCAACCCTGTTGCCGCCGATGGGGGCCTGAAGCTCGTAGAGTTCTTTCGGCAGGAACTCGGTGAGCAGAAGCTCAAGGGCGGCCTCGCCGAAGCCGCCGCGCAGGTGCGGGAGCTTGAGAAGACCGTTTAGCTCGTTTATCGAGACACCCACAGCCGAAAGGCTCGCAAGCTGGCTCTCCGCCTTTTTCAGGTGTTCGTTCACCTTCTCGAAATGGGCGAATCCTTCCTTTATGTTCTCGTCGAGCTTGGCCTGCACCTGGTTTCCAATCTCCATCAGCCGTAGGTCCACCTTGTCTCGTATAGCCTCAAGCGACTCTGCGGTCTTCTTCTCCAGAGCGGCAATCCTCGCCTCCATTGCGTTCCCGGACTCGCCCAGTCTCTTGACGACGGCCTCGGTTGCCGCCATATTCGCCATCGACGCCTCCTCGCGTCCGGCCTTAAGTTCGGCCTGTACCCTGTCCGAAAGGCGCAATAGGATAAACACGGCGGCGAGCAGGACAGCGAGCGAAGCGATTAGCGTGACTGTTTCCATTGGGCTGATGCTACACCACCTCGAAGTCCGTGGCAAGCATAAAAAAACACCCTAAGATTGACAGTATTTGGAATACCTGTTATTATAAATTGAGTGTTTTTTAGTTGATAGTAATTATTTTCTTAAAACGGGGGAGGAAAAAGATTATGCGCAAAAAGATTTTGTTGTTGGCGTTCGGGATGCTTTTGTCGCTTTCCGCGACGAGGAGCTATGCGCTGCCAAGCTTTGCCCGGCAGACCGGGATGGACTGCAAGGACTGCCACACCTTTTATCCGGAGCTTACGCCTATAGGGCGCGACTTCAAGCTCCGGGGCTATGTAAAGACAAGGAGCGACAAACCCAGATATTTCATCCCGGTAACAATGCTCGCAACGGCTTCCTATACCGTCGCCGACCAGACGACAACCGGCGTTGCGCCGTTAGACTCATCCAACGACAACGGCACAGACAGGACGAATCTCCCCCAGGCTTTGAACTTTTTCTACGGCGGCAGGGTATGGGACAATTTCGGCGCGATGATACAGGCGACATACGACGGGCCGGGCAATTCTATCGCCCTGGACAGCTCCGAGGTCCGGTATGCAAACACCCTCAAGGTGGGCGGCAAGGAGCTTATCTACGGCGTTACCGTAAACAACAACCCCACGTTTGAGGACGTCTGGAACACCTCCCCGGCGTGGGGCTATCCCTACTATGCGTCCGAGGTCGCCAACACCCCGGCTGCAAGCCCGCTTATCGGCGGCCTTGGCGCGCAGGTGGGCGGCATAGGCGCATACGGATATTTCGACGACATGATATACGCCGGAGCGTCCGTCTACCGCACGACCAAGAACAGCATAACGATGCCCTTCGGCGCGGGCAGCACGCCTCCTTCCACGACGGTGAAAGGCGCGGTGCCGTACTGGCGGTTCGCCCTGAACCACGACTGGACGAATCAGTCCCTCGAAATCGGCACGTTCGGCCTCTATGCGGACGTCGAGCCCTCGGGACTCGACCACGTCTCGCCGGATCACATCACGGACGTTGCCGCCGACGCCCAGTATCAGTTCATGGGCCAGCATAACTATTTCTCCGGGAGGTTCACCTACATCCACGAGGGCCAGGACTGGGCCGCGAGCGCGCCGCTCGGGCTTACGGGCAACACCTCCGACCACACGGACAACATAAAGCTTAACGGGACGTACGGCTACAAGGGCCTGCCGTTCGGCGACGTAAGCGGGACGCTCGGCTGGTTCTACACATCCGGGAGCAGCGACAATGGGATTTACAACACAGGAGCCCAGTACACCGGGAGCGCCTCCGGCAGTCCGAACAGCAACGGCTTCATAATCGAGGCGGATTATTTCCCGGTCGAGACGGTGCGGCTCGGCGCGCAGTATACGATCTACAACAAGTTCAACGGCGCGTCGGACAACTACGACGGCTTCGGCACCGACGCCTCGCACAACAACACGCTCTACCTCTACGCGCAGGTCGCGCTGTAAAAGCGGACATACAAGCCTGTCATTCTGAGGCGTAAGCCGAAGAATGACAGGCTTGTTACCTCCTTCCTTGAATATCCCAGCACCCTCTGCTATCATAGCCCCATGACATCCTTCGCCGTTCTCGTGATAAACCCCGGCTCCACGTCCACAAAAATCGCTCTCTTCAAAGACAGGGTCAAGATATTCGAGGACGACATAGTCCATCCTGAAGGCGAGCTTCGGAAATTTCCCGATATCGCCTCCCAGATGCCATTCCGCATGGAGACGCTGATGCGCGCCCTGCGCGAGAGGTCGGTGGATCCGTCCAAGCTCGACGCCGTATGCGTGCGCGGCGGGCTTATGCGGCCTGTAAAAAGCGGGATATACCGTGTAACGGAGGAGATGGCGGAGGACTTGAGGAACTCGGAGAGCATCTGGGGCCGGGAGCACGCCTCGAGCCTGGGGCCTTTGATGGGGCTGCAACTGAGCGGGGTTTTCGGCATCCCGGCATTCACCGCCGACCCGGTAGTCGTGGACGAGATGGACGACATAGCGCGGGTCTCCGGAGTCCCGGAGATAAAAAGGCGGAGCCTCCTGCATGCCCTGAACATCAGGGAGCAAACCCGGCATGCGGCGCGGGATTTGGGAGTAAAAATCGAGGACGTCAATTTCATAGCGGCGCACATGGGCGGCGGGACGACCGTCGCGGCCATACGGCGCGGGAGGATTGTCGACGTAACGGGCGCGCTCCTGGGGATGGGGCCTTTTTCCGTGCAGAGGGCCGGCGCGCTCCCTACGGGAGACCTGCTTGAATTGGCGTATTCGGGAAAATACACGAAGCCGGAACTTCAGAGAAAGCTGGTACACGGAAGCGGTCTTGCCGGATACACGGGCGCCAGCGACGTGCGGGAGGTGGAGAGGCGTATCGGCGCGGGGGACGGGGAAGCGGCGCTGATTCTCTCCGCCATGGCATACCAGGTGTCGAAGGAAATAGGCGCGATGGCGGCGGCGCTTTGCGGCTCGGCCTCGGCGATTATCCTCACCGGCGGAGTGGCGTTCTCCGGGAGGGTTGTCGGGATGATAAAAGAGCGCGTGTCCTTTTTGGCGCCGGTTCTCGTTTATCCGGGACAGGCGGAGATGGAGGCGCTGGCGTGGTATGCCGCCGCCGCGCTTTCCGGAGAGGAACGGATTCTTTCGTATGGGCAGGATTAGGAATTTCAGCGAACTGATGGCCGCGGCGAAGCAGGCCAGGGAATGCCGGCCGCCGATGAGAGTCGCGGTATGCGCGGCGGAGGACGCAAGCGCAATCACCGCGATGGAAACCGCCGCCCGCCTGGGGCTTGCCAGGCCGGTTCTTATCGGCGAGAAGCGGCGGATACTCGGCATAATGCGGGAGACCGGCGCCGACCCGGCCCTTTTCGTGATTGCGGACGTAGGCGGAGAGGACGAGAAGGCGGAGAAGGGTGTCAGGATGATCCGGCAGGGGGAGGCGGACATCCTGATGAAGGGGATGGTGCCGACGTCAACCTTCCTGCACCCGATATTCCGCAAGGAGAACGGCCTGTCGGAGGGATTTTTCATAAGCCACTGCGGCGTCCTGCACGTGCCCGGTTTCGACAGGCTCATAATCCAGACGGACGGCGGGATAAACATCGCCCCGGACATCGAGATGAAGAAGGGGATAATAGTGAACTCGGTCTTCGTGGCGAGGAAGCTACTGAATATCGACAGGCCGAAGGTCGCGCTCCTCTCCGCATCCGAGAAGGTGCACGTCAAGATACAATCTACCGTGGACGCGCGGAAGTTGGCCGAATGGGCGAAAGACGCAATCCCGGAGGCGGATGTCGAAGGGCCTTTGGCGCTCGACCTCGCGGTCTCCGGGGAGGCGGCGAAGAGAAAGGGGGTAACCGGAACCGTGGCGGGCGCGGCGGATATTCTCGTCTCGCCGAACATAGAAATGGGAAACGTGATATACAAGGCGCTTCGGCATTTTGCCAATGCATCCGGCGCGGGGATTGTCGTCGGGGCGGGCTGCCCGATAATCCTCACCTCGCGCTCCGACCCGCCGGAGGAGAAGATCAACGCGCTGGCGCTCGCCGTGCTTTATGCCGGACACATAAAAGAGGCGGGATACAGGATAACGAAAATAGGCAAGAGGCCATAAGCCGGGAGCTTTTGGCCTTGAATCCGCCCCCGTTACCTGATAAAATCACCTGTCATGCGTATCAGAATCTTATTCCTTGTCCTGGCGGTTCTCGCGTTTTGCGCGCCCGCGTTCGCATATGTGCCCGATGAAACCGTCCCGCCCGTCCTGCCGCCGGAACACCTTAAACCCGCGCCGAAACCGAAGGCCAAAATGACAGAGGTGCGCGGACGGCTTCACTGCTCCGAGTACGGCACAAGGTACAACAGCCCCATCGAGATGGTCTTCGCAAGCGGCGCGGAAAGCTATGCGTTTCCCTTCGGAGACCAGGACGGCCATTTCAAGGGAAACATACCGCGCGGGGCGACTTACCTCATGCGGGTGGAGTTCAAGGGCCGGGGTCTGAGCGCGGGCAAACTTGCAATTCCCGCAAACTCAGGGTCGATTTTTAACAAGTCCGTCCAGATATATTACCCCGGAAGCGAGCTTGAGCTTATCTACGAGATAAGAAACGGCAGCCGTGACGACATCGCGGTAAAGCTCCTGGATATGAAAGGGAAATAGAAAAGATGTCCGACATACATCAGCAAAAGGTTCTTGTCCTCGACTTCGGTTCGCAGTATACACAGCTTATCGCCAGGCGCGTGCGGGAGGCGAAGGTATACTGCGAGATATTTCCGTATAACGCGGGTCTTGAGAGAATAAAGGAGTTCGCCCCCAAGGGCATCATTCTCTCCGGCGGTCCGTCGAGCGTATACGATTCTGGCGCGCCGCTCATCGGAAAAGACCACATGGAGCTTGGCGTCCCGGTGCTCGGCATATGCTACGGGATGCAGCTTCTGACGCATCTGCTTGGCGGAGTCGTGGCGCGGGCGGCAAAGCGTGAATACGGCAGGGCGGAGCTTAAACTCGACGACGAGAGCGGCCTCCTGAAATACGTCGGCGGCACGGGAGATTCGCCCGCGAGCACCACCGTCGTGTGGATGAGCCACGGGGACAGGATAGAGAAGATGCCGGAGGGGTTCTCGGCAATCGCCCATACGGACAACTCTCCGACCGCGGCGATGGCGGACCGCGGGAGGAAGTTCTACGGCGTGCAGTTCCACCCGGAGGTCGCGCATACGCCGGAGGGCTTTCAGATACTGAAGAACTTCCTGGCCATTTGCGGCTGCGAGCCGTCGTGGACGATGGCAAGCTTCATCGACTACTCTGTTGATATTATCAGGAAGCAGGTGGGCAAAAAGCCCGTGATCTGCGCGCTCTCAGGCGGCGTGGACTCCACCGTCGCCGCCGCGCTCGTGCACCGGGCCGTGGGAGACCAGCTCACCTGCATATTCGTAAACAACGGGTGCTTAAGGAAGGGCGAGGCGGAGCGCGTCCGGCAGACGTTCGATACGATGGGCCTGAGGCTCGTATACGCGGACGCGCAGGATATGTTCCTCTCCAGGCTTGCGGGCGTGGAAGACCCGGAAAAGAAACGGAAGATTATAGGGAACACGTTCATCGAGGTATTCGAGTCCGAGGCCGGCCGGTTGACCGGCCTCGAACCAACGGGCAACGGCGTGGAGTTTCTGGCCCAGGGGACTCTCTACCCGGACGTGATAGAGAGCGTTTCGTTCAAGGGGCCGTCGGCGGTAATCAAGAGCCACCATAACGTCGGGGGACTCCCGGAGAAGATGAAGCTTAAGCTCGTAGAGCCGCTCCGTGAGCTTTTCAAGGACGAGGTGCGCGAGCTTGGCGCCGAGTTGGGTCTCCCGGAGGATATAATCTGGAGGCAGCCGTTCCCCGGGCCGGGGCTTGCAATCAGGATCCTGGGCGAGGTGACGAGCGAGCGCCTTGAAATCCTCAGGGAGGCGGACGCAATAGTCCTGGAAGAAATAAAAAAGGCCGGGCTGTACCGCGAGATATGGCAGTCATTCGCCGTGCTTTTGCCCATACGCACCGTCGGCGTTATGGGGGACGAGCGCACCTACGAAAACGTCGCGGCCCTTCGGGCGGTGCATTCCAAAGACGGCATGACCGCCGACTGGGTACACCTCCCGTATCCGCTCCTCGGGACAATCTCCAACCGCATCATCAACGAAATCAAGGGAGTAAACCGCGTCTGCTACGACATCTCCTCCAAGCCGCCCTCCACGATAGAGTGGGAATAAAAGGGGCCTGCCGCAAAAAATAACAAGTGGCGCACAGCGACATCCTGAAGCGTCTCTGCACAAAAAAAGAGGGGCCGGGCCACAAAAGATAAACCCCTCCCTACAATCAAGCATAAAGGCTAAGCATAAAAACGGCTTATGTTACGCCGCCTTTTTAAGCCGTTCTTCCTCCTCCCTTGCGGGCGGTTTCTGGGCTGACGCAACCGCTGCTCCCTCGACATAGACCATCTCGCCGCCGAGCCAGCCCGAAACGAGTAGCGCCGCGACACCCACAATCGAGAGGATAAACGGCGTCAAACTGACCGGCGGCCCGACAGAGCGCAGGTAGAAGTTGACTATGAACAAAATTGTAACCGCGAGGTTTATCCCCAAGTGCCAGTAGCCCAGGTTTCTCGCCCGCGCGCCCTGCGGGATGGAGAAGAGGTCTATCACGCCGAATATTGCGGCGGCAAGGGCGCCGATTATGCCGATGCCCATCGCGTAATAGACTGCGGGCGCCCATGCCGGGTTCCCGCCCGCCCTGAGGACTATGTCGCCGATAAGCGAAAATACCCACATCCCGATTGGGAAGACCACCAGCATCGGGTGTATCGGGTGTCTTTCTATTGCCGCCTTTGTTTGCATATTCCTGCTCCTTTGTAAAATAAAAATCATTCACGGGTTCCAAATCAGGGAACTCGGTTCCTCTATCCAGTATAGCATTTATCATTCATTTTGGCCGGGCCTCCGTCTTTTCTTGTTTATTTATAAAAAATGCGATATGATACCAGCCATGCGGTATTGAATCCAATGGAGATACCATGAAAAAATTTCCTGTTCTGTCTTTTTGCATGGCCGCTTTCCTCTTTGTTTCGGCTGCCGCCTTCGGTCAGGGAAGCGCTCCGGCGGCCGGAAAGAACCCGGGTCTGTTCGTCCTGGCGGGGAAGGTGCTGAAGGTCATGAATGCCGGCGGGTATACCTATGCAAGGATTCAGAGCCGCAAGGAGAAATTGTGGCTTGCTATGCCGCAGACAAAGCTGAAGGCCGGCCAGACCGTTACCTTCTATCCCGGCATGCAGATGACGAATTTCCACAGCGATACGCTTAATCGCACCTTCAGGAAGGTCATGTTCACCAGCGGCCCCGTCGCCCTGCCCGGCACAAAGGCGTACAGGGCAAAGAACAGGGCGAAGCAGCCCGCCGGGAAGATAAAGGTAACAAAAGCCAAAGGGGCAAACGGGCGCACGATTGCCGAGGTTTACAAAAACAGGGCGTCGCTGAACGGGAAGACCGTTTCCGTGCGGGGGAAGGTGGTCAAGGTGTCCAGGGGCATCATGGGCAGCAACTGGCTTCATATCCAGGATGGCACGGGCGATGCCGCGAAGGGCACGAACAGCTTGGTCGTAACCACGAAAGACGATGCCGACGCCGGGGATGTCGTTACGGCGACGGGCGTCATCTCCTCTAATAAAGACTTCGGCTTCGGCTACAGATACGACGCGATAATGGAGCAGGCGAGAATAACGAAGCCGTAAGACGCCGCCCGCCATTCCCGTGAAAACGGGAATCCAGGAATTTGCCTGTCATTCTGAGCCCCGGCTTTATACATGCCTGAAGCAGGCTCCGTGAAGAATCTATATTTATGCTTTTTTAATTGCCCTTGTCGCATTTAAAACCGCCCGCTAACCGGTCGGATTCCTTATAACAATCCCGGGGTTTCCCCATGTATCTCTACTCCAAAAAATATGACGTCGTCGTCGTCGGGGCCGGGCACGCGGGCTGCGAGGCGGCGCTGGCCTCCGCGCGGATGGGGATGTCCACGCTGCTTCTCACCATGAACCTTGACTCCGTGGCCCGGATGTCCTGCAATCCGGCTATCGGCGGGCTTGCAAAGGGGCATATCGTAAGGGAAATCGACGCCCTTGGCGGCGAGATGGCAAGGAATATCGACAAGACGGGTATTCAGTTCCGCAGGCTGAACATGAGCAAAGGCCCGGCGGTGCGGGCGACGCGCGCGCAGGCGGACAAGGCGTGGTACCGGCGGGCTATGAAGGAGACCGTCGAAGGGCAGGAAAACCTCGACTTAAAGCAGGGCATGGCGGTCCGGCTGCTGGCGGAGAGCGGGCGGGTTTCCGGCATAATCGACCAGCTTGGAACCGAATACCGGGCACAGGCTGTAGTCCTTACCACCGGGACGTTTTTAAACGGCCTTATACACATCGGAGAGAGCCGTTTCCCGGCGGGCAGGGCAGGGGAATTCCCGGCCAGAGGGCTTTCCGAATCGCTTTCGGAGTATGGCTTTCCGTTAGGACGCCTAAAGACCGGCACTCCGCCGAGGATTGACGCGAAGTCCATTGATTTCGGGCGTCTTAAGCCTCAGCCGGGAGACAGCCCGCCGCCTCCGTTTTCGTTCTCGACGGAAAGAATAACGAACAGGCAGCTCCCCTGCTACATCACGTATACAAACGAAAAAACACACGAGCTGATACTCGGGAACCTTGACCGCTCCCCACTGTATTCCGGGACGATAAAGGGCATCGGCCCGCGCTACTGCCCGTCCATCGAGGACAAGGTCGTGCGCTTCGCGGACAAGGAGAGACACCAGGTTTTCCTGGAACCGGAGGGCTACGACACGGCGGAGTATTATGCGAACGGCATATCCACGAGCCTTCCGGCGGACGTGCAGACAGCCCTGGTCAGGACTATCAACGGCCTTGAAAACGCAGAGCTTATGCGCCCCGGCTACGCCATCGAATACGACTACGTGCCCCCGACCGAGCTTATGCCGTCCCTGATGACAAAGCGAATCTCCGGACTCTTCCACGCGGGGCAGATAAACGGGACTTCGGGCTACGAGGAGGCCGCCGGACAGGGGATAATAGCGGGCATCAATGCCGCGAAGTTCGTCCGGGGCGAGGAGCCCCTCGTCCTTGGCCGGGACGAGGCCTACATCGGCGTGATGATCGACGACCTCGTAACGAAGGGCGTCGATGAGCCGTTCAGGATGTTTACCTCGCGCGCCGAATATCGCCTGCTGCTGCGCGAGGACAACGCGGACATCCGGCTGATGGAGAAGGGTTTTACGCTGGGTCTTGTGAGCGATGAGGTTTATCGGAAGTTCTTAAAAAAGCGGGAACAGATAGAGCGCGAGCTCGCCCGCCTGGAAAGGGCTTACGGAGAGATCGACGGCGCAAAAATACCCCTGAAAGAGATGCTCAAGAGACCGGAGACGGCCTATGCGCGGCTGCTTGAAACATATCCGCCCGAGACGCCGGTCGACCAGCCCGCCGCCGAACAGGTGGAGATTCTCGTGAAATACGAGGGCTACATAAAGCGCCAGGCCGGCGAGGTGGAGCGGCTGAAGAGATACGACGAGAAGCTTATCCCGCGCGGGTTCGATTACTCGCTTCCGGGGCTTTCGCGCGAGGCGCGGGAGAAGCTTGCGAAGGTCGGGCCGCGGAGCGTCGGCCAGGCGGGCAGGATTCCCGGCATTACGCCCGCGGCGGCGGCCATAATCCTCGTCGCGCTGGAGAAGGACAGGAGAAGCGAGAACTGACCCTCTGCCTAATGCCGGGCGAGGCGGGAGAGCTTTTTCATGGAAAAATTGCCTTGAACGTAAAACCAGATACCGGACGTTAAGTCTCAATGTATCCAAGCAAGTATCGCCGAACGCGTAATGCAGAAGAATGCGAGGTTTGACGGAGGGCAATGCCGCCAGCCGTTCGCTCAGGCAAGGGTATTCGTTCCCGACATTGTTCCACGTGGAACAATTCTCGTAACCTCTTATGAAAAATAAACTTTCAGACGGCGCAAGACAACTCGGCTTTCCTCTTTCGGATGAGGAACTGCGGAAATTCGACGTCTATCTCTCCGAACTTCTGAAATGGAACGCGAAGGTGAACCTTACCGCCATCACGGGGCCGGACGAGGTTGTCGTAAAGCACTTCCTGGACTCCCTGGCGCTCCTCGGGATACTGCAGGGGGGAGAAAACGGCCCTGTCTGGGCCTGTGAACACAGAGGCAATGCTGTCGGGCGTTTCACCGCGTGCGACATCGGGAGCGGCGCGGGGTTTCCGGGGCTGGCGCTGAAGATCGTCCTGCCGGAGATGGACATTGCGCTTATCGAACCGGCGCGCAGGAAAGCGGCGTTCCTTAGGCACATAATCCGCACGCTTGGGCTAAAGGGCGCGGCGGTCCTGGAGGCGCGAGTCGAGGAGTTATTGCCGCCCCGGCGCGACAAGGAAAGCCTTCTCTCGCCGGCGGAAGCCGGTCCCCGCTGCAAGTCTTTGCACCCGCGGCGGGCCGGAGAGACTCCCGGCACACACAAACTTCCGCTCGCCGTCCCGGCCCCGCCGTTCAATATAGTATTCTCGCGCGCGTTCAAGGGATTAGAGGATCTTCTGGCCGCCACGGGGCCGCTCCTCGCGGACAACGGCTATGTCGCGCAAAGCCTCAGCCGGTCGACCGGCGACAGACTCGTCTCGCAGGCACAGGGTTTGGAGACAGAGCACGAGGGGCCTCCGCCGGGCTGGATGGTCAAACGAGAGGAAGAGATAACCCTTCCGTTCTCTGACATCCGCCGGGCGTTGATTCTGCTGAGGAAAGCCTGATTGTTCCACGTGGAACATTCCGGGGACGATAATCCTTGACACGGACATTTCCTCCCTGTAAAATGCCCGTAACTTCCCCCGGCGAAAGAGCCGGTTCACATACGAAAAAGTCTTTAAAATCAATATGTTACTCTCCTTCCGGGTGAAAGAAAAGCAACCTGAAGGCAACGGTCTTAAGAGGCGCTCATGTCTAGGGCAAGGGTAATAGCCGTCGCAAACCAGAAGGGCGGGGTCGGCAAAACCACCACGGCGGTCAACACGTCCGCGTCCCTCGCGGCGGCGGAAAAGAAAGTCCTCCTTGTGGACATCGACCCGCAGGGCAATTCCACCTCCGGCGTGGGCGTGGACAGGGAGGCTGTCGGGAACAACCTCTACGACCTCTTTTCGGACGGGCTTCCGCTCTCCGGCATAATCATGCCCGCGCCGCTTCCGCACCTCTGGCTTGCCCCGTCCTCCGTAGACCTCTTCGGCTCGGAGGTGGAGCTTGCGGGAAGGCCGGGCCGCGAGACCGTTTTGAAGGACGCGCTTGCGTCCGTTCTCGAAGACTACGACTACGTCGTTATCGACTGCCCGCCCGCGCTGGGGCTTCTTACCGTGAACGCGCTCGCGGCGGCGGACTCCGTATTGATACCGGTGCAATGCGAATACTACGCGCTGGAAGGCCTATCCCAGCTTCTTAAAACGCTGCATCTCGTGCGCGAGGCCCTGAACCCGGCCCTGGAGGTGGAAGGGATTCTGCTCACCATGCACGACGCAAGGAACAACCTCTCCCGGCAGGTGGAAAAGGAAGTCCGGGAGCATTTCAGGGAGAAGGTATACCGGACGATGATACCCAGGAACGTAAGCCTCTCCGAGGCGCCGAGTTTCGGCAAACCGATTATCATGTACGACATCCGCTCCCGCGGCGCGCAGAGCTATCTCTCCCTCGCCAAGGAGGTAATCTCCCATGTCTAAGACGGCTCTCGGAAGGGGCTTGGGCGCGCTGATACCGGCGGGGGCGCCGGGCACTTTTATAATGGGCGAGGCGGGAGTTACCGAGGTCGAGCTTATCCGCATATCGGCAAACGAATACCAGCCCAGGAAGAACTTCAAGGACGACACCATCGCCGCTTTGGCCGAATCCATCAAATCCGTCGGGGTCATACAGCCGGTAATCCTCCGGAAACGCTCCGGCGGCGGCTACCAGCTGATCGCGGGCGAGAGGAGGTTCCGCGCGGCGGCGCTCGCGGGCCTTGCTAAAATCCCCGCAATCGTGAAGGACGTGTCGCCTGCGGAAGTCCTTGAGATGGCGCTCGTCGAGAACATTCAGAGAGAAGACTTAAACCCCATCGAGACCGCCGAGGCGTTCGACCGGCTTATGAGCGAGTTCCGGCTCACGCAGGAAGACCTCTCCGCCCGCGTGGGCAAGGAGCGCCCGACGGTTGCGAACTTCCTCAGGCTCCTGACGCTCCCGGCGGACGTGAAGCGAGACATTGCCGAAGGCGCGCTCAGCATGGGACATGCAAAGGCGATACTTTCGCTCGACGGCGCGGCGAAACAAATGGCGTTAAGGCGCGAGATATTATCGCGCGGGCTTTCCGTCCGGGAGGCGGAAGCCGCCGCAAAGAAGCTGAAGGCGCCGGGGCGCATAGTCAAGAAAAAAGAGGCCGACAGCCCCTCGGCGCAGATGACAATGCTCGAAGACGAGCTTAAAAAACACCTCGGCACGAAGGTTAAAATCCGCCGCAAGGGCAGGCGCGGGAGCATAAATATCGAGTTCTATTCCGACGCCGAACTGGAAAGATTGCTGGAGTTTCTGAGGGGATAAACAGCAAGGAGGGCGCATGTTCAAAAAAGCAAACGGTCACCCGCAGGTGGAGGAGATGGTCGCGTTCCTGGGGAAGGGGACGGACTTCAAGGGGACGCTGAACTTCGAGGGAACCATACGCATCGACGGGCGTGTCGAAGGCGAGATATATACCAAGGACACGCTGATAATCGGCGATTCGGCGGAGGTTATGGGGGAGATAAGTGTCGGGACGCTCATCTCTTCGGGCAGGATTACCGGCAATGTGAAGGCCGCGCGCGCCGCGCACTTCATCGCCCCCGGCAGGCTGGACGGCAACGTGGACACACCGAAGCTGAAGGTGGAGGAAGGCTTTTCGTTCAACGGCGCGTGCGCGATGAACGAGGCACGGGAGGCCGCGGCGCTCGGCGCGGTAAAGGAATCCCTGGGCGCGTAAGTCATGCCTTACGGGGAAGGTGTATCCTCTTCCGAAAAATTATTATTCACAATCGCGCTCTGATGGCGGCCGTTCTGCTTTACGTTCAAGATAATTTTTCTCCGAGGACACTCCCTCCCCCGAATTGATTCACCGGGCAAAGGAGGCATCCCTCCTTCGCCAATTAAAAGAGGGCCTCTGCGTGAAGCGGAAGGTTGCCGTCGCAATGAGCGGCGGCGTGGACAGCTCGGTCGCCGCGGCGCTCCTCAAAGACAGGGGCGAAGAGGTAATCGGCGTTACGATGCGCCTCTGGGGCGAGGATGTCGACTCCGGCCCCGCCATAGAGTCCGCAAAAGATGTATGCGCCCTCCTCGGCATAAAACACACTGTCCTTGACCTGCGCGAAATCTTCAAAAAAGAAATAATCGACGACTTCCTTGAGAGCTACTGCCGGGGCCTCACGCCGAACCCGTGCGTTATGTGCAACAGGGCGATAAAGTTCGGCGCGCTCATGAAGCTTGTAGACCTCCTCCGGGCGGAGAGGCTCGCCACGGGGCATTACGCGCGCGTAACGCTCGACGGGGCTTCCGGCAGATACCTCCTGCGGCGTGGAGCGGATACAGGGAAGGACCAGAGCTATTTCCTGTACCGGCTGAACCAGTACCAGCTTGCGCACGCGGTCTTCCCGCTCGGAGATATGCGCAAAAGCGAGACAATCGAGACGGCGCGCAGGATGGGGCTTCCGTCAGCCGACCGCGAGGAGAGCCAGGAGGTATGTTTTATCCCGGACAACGACTATCGCGGGCTTATAGAATCCGAAAGGCCGGAGGCCGTAAAGGAAGGCGACTTCGTCGACGCCGCGGGCAATATCGTCGGGCGGCACAGGGGGATTGCGTTCTATACCGAAGGCCAGAGGCGCGGGCTGAACTACTCCTCGCCCGGAGGCAGGAGCTACGTCGTAAACCGGGACCGGGAGACGAACAGGATTACGCTCGGGAGCCGGGACGACCTGCTCCGGGGCGAGTGCATGGCGGCACAGACGAACTGGATATTCTCAAACGGAATAAACGGCCCCATGCCCTGCGAAGTCCGGCTCCGGCACCGCTCAACACCCGTAAAATGCACCCTCTTTCCGGAGGCCGTAAGGCCGGCGGCAGACAGCGGCTTAGGCCGCGTCGGGCAGACAGGCGGCAGCCCGCCGACACCGGACTGCGTGCGCATAGTCTTCGACGAGCCGACCACGGGCGTCGTGCCGGGACAGTCCGCCGTCTTTTACCACGGCGACACCGTCCTCGGCGGCGGCATAATACGGAAAGGTTGATTAACCGCTGAGTCCCGTTATCTTTCCGGCATCACGAGGCAGGCCGCGGAGCCCTTCTCCACGATGTCGCCCGTCTTCACGTCCCCATCGACAACCTTCGCGTCGATGTAATGCTCTCCGATATAACTGCCGAGCTGAACCTTGCCGACCGGCTTTGTCGCCGCCTCCGTCGCGCTATATTGAGGCGCATACGGGGTCGTATACCGGTATGCGGTGATTATCTCGCCGGGGCAGAAGACCTTCTTCGCCTCCACCGTCCCGCCGTGAAACAGCAGCACCTTGTCGCCCGTCTTCGCAACCACGTTCGCGTTTACCGGCCCCGCCGCCATCTCCTCGTGCGCGCAGGAGGTGAGCACTATCGCCGCAGCCGCAAAGAAAATAAACAGAAAATGTCTCATGTTACGCTCGTGTTCCATTTTGCCGCCTCCGGAATAGAGTGGATTCAAAACGGGCCGAACTACTGCAATTAATTTATAACAGATATGAGAAAACGTCAACACGGCCGCGCGGGTTGTGCCGCCAAATGCGCGCGCGAGGCGGTGGGTTTCCCGGCCTGACGCCCCTTGCCCTAAACCCGCTCCAGGGATTACAATATAAATCAGGACATAAATGCGGAGGGTTATGAAATGGCTGGCGAAACAAATATTGCCGGCTGGTTCGAGATACCGGTGCACGATCTCGACAGGGCCAGGCTTTTTTATGAATCGGTCTTGAATGTCGAACTGTCTGTAAACGATTTCGAGAGGATTAAAATGGCCTTCTTCCCGATGGCCTCAAACGCTTACGGGGCCTCCGGGGCGCTGGTGAAGGGAGAGTCCCACGCGCCCTCGCACAGGGGCATTCTGATATACCTGTCCGTGGAGGACATAGAGGACACGCTCGACAGGGTGGAATCGAACGGCGGCAGGACGCTCATGCCGAAGACATCCATTGGGGATTACGGCTTCATCGCGCACTTCCAGGACAGCGAGGGCAACCGACTGGGGCTTCATTCCATGAAGTGACGCGGCGGGGCAAACCCAGGGACTTCGGAGGGCCCGGGGAGCCGCGCCCTGCATGAAGCAATGGGGCGCGCGGGCGTAATAATAAACTTAAGCCCCTGCGATTGCCGACGCCAGCGCTACTTCACCCGGCGTTTCGGGCCGAGGGACTTCCTGAGGTATGGGATTATGCAGTCCGGGACGAGCCCGGAGACGTCTCCGCCCAGGGCGGCGACTTCCTTTATGACCGTAGAGGACGTGTATGAATATTCCTCGGACGGCATCATGAAAACCGTCTCGACCTCGTGGCTTAAGTGCCTGTTCATCAGCGCCATCTGAAGCTCGAACTCGAAATCCGACACCGCCCGAAGGCCCCGGACGACTACGCTCGCGCCCTTCCGCTTCACGTGCTCCACAAGCAGGCCCTCGAATATCTCCACCTCCACCCGCCCGCTCATGCCCGCGGTCGCCTCCCGTATCATCTTCACGCGCTCCTCCGCGGAGAAGAGCGGCTCTTTCCGGGCGTTCGGGGCGACGGAGACGATGACCTTGTCAAAGAGCGTCAGGGAGCGCTTGACAAGGTCCACGTGCCCGTTGGTTATAGGGTCGAACGTGCCGGGATATACCGCAATCTTCTTCATCAGAACTGCACCTTAGGCACCGCCGCCGCCGATGCCGGCACCTTGAAGTATGCCGCCGGCTGAAGGTTGAACATCGAGGCGATCATGTTGTCCGGGAAACGCCGAAGCGAGGCGTTATAGTCCCGCACAAGGTTATTATAGCGCATCCGCTCCACGGCAATCCTATTCTCCGTCCCGGCAAGCTCGTCCATGAGCTGGGAGAAGTTCCGGTCGGCCTTAAGGTTCGGGTAATTCTCCACCACCATCAGGAGCCTTGAGAGCGCCCCGGTCATCTGGTTGGAGCCGTCCATTTTGTCCTGTCTTGTCGCGGCCCCGGCCATCTTAGCCCTCGCCGCCGCGATGTCCTCGAATATCGACTTCTCGTGGCCGGCATAGCCCTTTACGGTATTCACCAGGTTCGGTATCAGGTCGTTTCGCCTCTGGAGCTGGTTCTCCACCTGGCTCCACTGGGCGTTTATGGCCTCGTTCATCGTTACAAGCCGGTTGCGCGTGGAAATTACGCTCCCGCCGGCAATCAAGGCCGTCAGGACTATCGCGCCCAGGACGGCCAATACCGCAATCAAGGTCTTGTTCATCTCGAGTTCTCCTTACGCGTTGCCGCCGAACGTGCCCTTCTCCAAACTATCCTGTATGCGGAAAAGCTTCCTGGCCTCCGCATCGGCCTTTTCGGACTCCTCGACCCGCCCCATAATCTTCAGCACAAAACTCTTTCCGTCCCACGCGAACGGGTCGTCCTTGTTGGACGCTATGTTCTTCTCGAAGGCGGCAAGGGCCTCCTCAAGCCGTCCGAGTTTCGCAAGGGCGGCGGCGAAGCCGTTCTTTGCGTATTCATCCTCAGGGTCCGCGGCCTGCGCCTTTTCAAAGGCGGAAAGCGCCTCGTCGTAATTCCCGAGCCTCCCCATTATCTGGCCGACGCAGTTTAAGAAATATGGCTCGCCGGGGGCTATCTCCGAAGCCGCCGTAAACGCTTCAGCCGCCTCTTTTAGCCTACCGGCCTTCTCAAGCAGACCGGCCTTGTCCTTCAGCGCGTCGAGGAAATCAGGCGAAAGCGACAATGTCTTGTTATACGCCTCAAGCGCCGCGTCCATCTCGCCAAGCTCCTCGCGGACGGAAGCCAGCTTATACCAGGCGTCCGGGTCGTCCGGGGCCATCTGCACAAGCCGCTCCGCGACGCCAAGGGCCTCCTTGTGCTTTCCCATGTTGAAGAGATACGCGCCGTAGTTGTCGAGTATCTCGTGGTCTTCCGGGTCGAGCGCGAGCGCCTTCTCCATCTCGCCTACGGCCTTCTCAAGCTCCTCAAGGCCGAAGAGCGCGTTGGCCTTCCCCGCGTGCGCGCGGGCGTTCTTGTCGTCGATGCGTATCGCCTCGTCGAACGCCTGCCTTGCCTTCCTGTATTCCCGCTTCATCAGGAGCTCGTGCCCCTCTTCGATTTTCTTTTTCAGTTCGGCTGATTTCTTGTCGTCCAAGAGTTAATTTCCTTTCATGTGTTTTACCATCCCCCGCTCGCCCCGCCGCCGCCGGACATGCCGCCGCCAAAGCCTCCGAATCCGCCTCCGAAACCCCCTCCGCCGCCGCCTCCAAAGCCGCCTATGAAAGGCCCGCCGAAGCCCCCGCCGCCGCGCCTGCCGGTAAACCCGCTGCCGCCCGACCGGCCCCAGAAGCCTCCGCCGGGGAGCAGGAACTGGACGGCGATAAAGAGAACGAACGCGAGGAACAAAACGCCTGAAAACATCTTCCTCGCATCCCTGTGCGGAGGAGGCTTTGCCCCGCCGGGCGGAATCTTCGCGGCCAGGGCCTGGACACCGGCCATAAGCCCGTCCCCGAACCGGCCGGCCCGGAAATACGGCACCATCACCTGCCGGATTATAATCCCGCAGTCGCCGTCGGTTATCGCGCCCTCAAGACCGTATCCGACCTCAATCTTGACCTTCTTCTCCTTCATGGCGAGGAGGACGAGCAGGCCGTTGTCCTTCCCCTTCCGGCCTATCTTCCAGGCCGAGAACAGATCGACCGCGTATTCCTCCGGCCCGGCATAGCCCTTTATGTTCGGGACGGTTACGACCGCGACCTGCGCGCCGGTGCGCTGATTGAGCGCCCGGAGATACTGCTCCATCGACTGCGACTGCGCGGGAGGAATAACGTTTGCGAAGTCGTTCACAAAGCCCACGGGCTTCGGGAACTGCCCCACGACGGCGGCGTTCGCCGTGATGGGCAGAAGAAACAACAGAAGGAATAGAAGATATTTTATTAATTTAAACATAAGATATAGACCGTTATCTTTTTGGTAATTTATGCTCAACTGAAGTTCCTGTCAATTTTTTCCGCCATCCTGCCTATCTCCCCCATGTAGCCCGAAAACAGCTCCTCAAGGCCGTCAAGGTCGAGATTTACCTTCCCGCCGCCCGACCGCCCCATCTCCCGCCTGATCTCCAGGGCCTGGTTGAAAGGCACCGGGTCGATACCCGACTCGGCGCAGAAAGACCGTATAATCTCGCCCTTGTCCACGGGCGCGGGCTTTCCCAGAAGCCGGAGCGCGTTTCTCATAACCTCCGTGAACGGCTCTATGGACACGGCGATGAGATGGGCGAGCCTTTTCTTGTCCCCGGCGGCGTCGATATAGGACTGCCGGAGATGGATGAGCTTGCCGGTCGCCTGCGTCTCAAGCTGAAGCCGCAGGTTCGAAAGAGGGATGTCAAGACCGGATAGGACGTCCTCCTTCCCGTATACGAGCCTGTTCGCCTCCTTCATCTCCAGGAACTCCATCGGGAATACGTCCGTGGAGGAGAGAAGCGTCTCCTTTGTGAGCATGAGCGGCGCGGGCAGGCCGTTCTTTTCCCATTTGCGCCTGTCCTCCGAGAGAACCCGGAGCTCCCGCGTCCCGAGGGTCTTTAATACGGCGAGTATCTTCAGCCCGCTGCCCTCCCAGTCCACGCAGGCGCCCTCGCCGAACTCGTAGAGCGCAATAAGGTTCTCGCCGAACTTCCTCTCCATGAATTCCGCCAGCCCGTCCATCGCCCTGTCCTTCTCCGGCCTGTCCATGTTTTCCCCCGATGTCTCTAAAATTGCCAAAGACAAATCTTATCATAACGCGCATGGCAATAGCCATATCATAATTTCCTTGATGGAAAACTTCCAGCCTCACCACGTATCGGTGCGCGCTTTCGCTCATGCCAAACTTGCCCGATTTCGGCTTGTTTTTCAATAATCTTTATAAATACAAGCGGATAAATCAAATTTAATTCGGATTTAATACCTGGTATGCTTTTTGCTAATATCAAAAGGCAAGAAACGAGAACACCATGACTTACCGTTTAAAAAGCCGGGAACCCGCAAACATGGGCATGAAAGGCGATACCGCCGAGATGATAGAGAACGCCAACTACGGCAGGGTCATGCACTTCATAGACAAGGTCCTGGCGGAGGACGGCAGGTTCTGCCGGTGCCGGCAATGCCGGCTGGATGCTGCGGCGCTCGCCCTGAACACCCTTCCCCCGCATTACCATCTTGTCAGCCCGGACAACAAGCAGGACAAGGAGCTCGGCTCTCCCTGGATTTTAATCGAGATGGCCGTCCGGCACTCCATGGAGAGGGTTCTTGTTTTCCCGCACCACGACAGGGAGCTTGGCCGCCTCAAGGATTCCAAAGAGGCCGAAGGCCCCATAGCCCTGGAAATGTAAGGCGCCGCGCGCCCGACATCCATCCGCCTGCCGCTCCCCCCTGCACACCAGGCCCTTCACCTCGATACCGTCACGCCGACACGCCCGCAAAACGCCTTCACCGGGCATGTGGAGCAAAAGGGCGAGACGGGCCTGCACTGGTTCTGCCCGAAGGTTACGAGCAGGTCGTTGATTTCCAGCCAATACCTCTTCGGAAGCTTCTTTCGGAGCGCCTTTTCCGTCTCCTCCGGCGTCTTTGTCTTGACGTATCCCCACCGGTTGGTTATGCGGTGGACGTGCGTGTCCACGCAAATGCCGGGCAGCCCATAGCCCATTGTAACCACAAGGTTCGCGGTCTTTCTGCCCACCCCGGGAAGACCGAGAAGCTCATCCATCGTATCCGGGACGCGCCCGCCGTAATCCTTAAGGAGCCTCTCGCTTATCATTCGTATTGTCCCGGCCTTCGTCCTGTAAAATCCGACGGGATATATCGCGCGCATAATCTCGTCTTCCGTGAGCTTCGACATATCAAGCGGCGAGCCTGCAAGAGAAAACAGCCTTGCGGACGCCGCTTCGGTCGTCCTGTCCTGCGTCCTTAGGCTCAGGATGCAGGAGACAAGGACGCGGTACGGGTCTTTCTCTTTTGCAATCTCCGTTACCGCGGGCGTCTTCCATTTGGAGACGGCCTTTTTTATGAGGGTGATTGCCTTCGGGAGGCCGGAGTCTGTCATAACGCCAAAATAACACGAAACCGGCTCATTTTTCAAACAGAGATTTAACGGCGGGCCGAGGCGGCTACTTGACCGCTGTTATAACGGCGGATACCGCGAGCCTGTGGCCCGTGCGGGCGTTCCTGCCGGCCCAGAGCGGCTTGACATCCCTGAACCCGTGTCCCGACATCCGCAGGAGAAACTCCTCTTTCGTCAACGCGCCGCCGATGCACTTGAACCAGTCGTCAAGGCTCCTCTGCTCGCCCGGCGCGAAAGGCGCGGTAAGCATTATCTCCGCGAAGGTCGTCCTGCCGCCCGGCTTAAGCACCCGGTATACCTCGCGCATCACGGCGTCCTTGTCCGGCGAGAGGTTGTATATGCCGTTCGCCGTGACTATATCGACAGAGCAGTTCGGAAGAGGTATTTTGTCCGACGGGGCGTGCAGAAGCTCCACGTTCGACGCACCGACCGCCGCCATGTTCAAACCGGCCTTCCTTATCATGTTGCCGGAGATGTCGAGACCGTAAACCTTGCCGGAAGGCCCCGCACCGCACGAGTAGATGTAGAGGTCGAGTCCCGCACCGCAACCCATGTCGAGAATCGTCTCGCCCGGCTTTACCCGCACGAACCCATGCGGATTGCCTGCGCCGGTGAAGGACTTCCAGAGGCCGGGCGGAAGGCTGTCCAGAAGCTCGGGTGGATAGCCCAGGCTCTCGGCGAACTTGCGGCCCAGGGGGAAGTTATAGCCCAGCGACGGGGCCGACGCCACATTTCCGTAGCGTTTGGATACCTCCTGCTTTATTTCCGAGGCGGTCATTTTCGAGAGCGGCTTTCCGGAAAACAGCCACACGAAGAAGGACGATGCCAGTATCTGCAAAAACATCGCCGACGGCGCCGCCAGGGGATGCACCGCAAAGAAAGACGTAACTGCCGGGAGGCGGAAAACAAGCGGCATGTCGAGCAGATTGAATATTATAACCACCGCGAGCAGGGCTTTTCGGCCCCTGCAAATACGCCAGCATATTACGCCGTATCCCGTTTCCGCGGCAGCGGCCAGAACCGGCACTGAATACAGGCCTGTCCCCGCCCCGCCAAAAGACGCCATGCGCGTATACGGCACGCCGGTGACAAAATCAAGGACGACATACGAGACTATCCCTATGCCGAAGGCCCGGCTCATCACGGGCCTCTTAAACGCCATCTTCAGAACCGCCCACGACACAACACCAAGCGCCAACACGGCAAGGGCGAAACGCGGATACCCGACGCGGCGCTCCATCCCGGCAAACTGCATGGCAACCCACAGAAACCCGGGCAACTGAACCGCGAGCAACAGCAGCCATGTCCTCGAAAGCTGAAACTTCTCTTTGAGTATCAAAGCCGTAGCGGAATGGCCTATGGGATACATTATTCTATTCCGTGGTTAGCGCAAAGATTCAGGGGCCCCGACACGCGCAAGGGGCCGGCAGCTTCTCCCGCCAAAGATAATAAAATATAATATCAGGCTTCCCGATACCGGTCAAACCGGCGTTTTTTCAAGGTATGCTTGCAATAATCTCCTATTCGTGTAAAATGTATTCCTGCTTATGGAATTCGACCAACTAAACCTCCGGCCCGAAGTGCTCTTTGGCATAAAGGACGCCGGGTTCACATCCCTCACCTCCGTGCAGGAGGCCGCGCTGCCCGTAACGCTCGGGGGCAAGGACGCCGCCGTCCAGGCCCAGACCGGCACGGGCAAGACCGCGGCATTCCTTATTACAATCTTCAACAGGCTTGGCCCGCCTTCGTCCCCGTCCGCCGCCGTCCAGGCAGGTCAACCGGCCTCGGCGCGCGCGCCGCGCGCCATCGTCATCGCGCCTACGCGCGAGCTTGCCGTCCAGATACTCGAAGACGCAAAAATCCTCGGCGCGCACACGGGCCTCAGGATGCTCGCCGTCTATGGCGGCGTCGATTACCAAAAACAGAAGGACGAGCTGGACAAGGGCGTAGACCTCCTGGTCGGGACTCCGGGCAGGCTCATAGACTACTTCAAGCAGAAACACCTCTCGCTTAAACATATCGAGATTGCCGTCGTGGACGAGGCCGATAGAATGTTCGATATGGGCTTCATCGCCGACATCCGCTACATGCTAAGGCGTATGCCCCCGTTCGACAGGCGGCAGGCGATGCTGTTTTCCGCGACGCTTTCCTTCCGGGTCATGGAGCTTGCGTACGAGCACATGAACAACCCCGGCAAGATCGAGATAAACCCGGAGCAGGTCACGGTGGAGAAGGTGGAACAGTCGCTCTTCCACGTCGGGCGGCACGAGAAATTCAGCCTGCTCCTGGGGCTTCTGAAAAAGGAGGCGCCCCCGCGCTCGATGATGTTCGTGAACACGAAGCGCGAGGCCGAGAAGCTCGTCGAACGCCTGAACCGGAACGGCTATCCCGCGAACATGATCTCCGGCGACATCCCGCAGAAGAAGCGCCTCAGGATATTAAGCGAATTCAAGGCGGGAGAGCTTCCGATACTCATCGGGACGGACGTGGCCTCCCGCGGTCTGCACATAGAGGGCGTAACGCATGTCTTCAACTACGACCTCCCGCAGGACCCGGAGGACTACGTCCACAGGATAGGCAGGACGGCCCGCGCGGGCGCGACGGGCAAGGCGTTCTCGTTCGCCGACGAGGAATACGTATTCGGCCTGGAGCCGATAGAAAAATACATCGGGATGAAGATACCCGTCGTCTGGCCGGACGAAGGACTGTTCATACGCGAAAAAAAGCGGACTCCGGAGGAAATAAAGGCCGCCCTTGAGCGCGATAGGCAAAGGCGCGAAGAACGGGCCGCCCTGGAGGAGAGAAGGCGGGGCCGGGGCCGGTCTGCTGCCAGCGGCGGACGGCGAGGAGGCGCAAAGAAAGAAGGCGGACAGCCGCCTGCCGCAAATCCCGGCGCGGGGCAGCCAGGCGAGCAGGCAAAAAAGCGCAATAGGCGGAGAAAGAAAAAACCACCATCTCCCCCGGCCCCTCTTTCATAGAAGGGCGAATAGTGTTGCCAAGTTTAGGGCTTATAATTTTTCTTAGCTTTTGGGCGATGCAAAACTCACGTGGTTAAAGATATTAAAAAATCCGTCGTCCTTCTCTCCGGCGGGCTTGACTCCGCGACAACGCTCGCTTATGCAATCTCGAAGGGTTACGAATGCCACGCCGTCACGTTCGATTACGGGCAGAGGCACCGCTTCGAGATAAAGGCCGCAAGGAAGGTCGCAAAGGCCCTTGGCGCGAAGGAACACCTGGTGATAAAAATAGACCTGCGGAAATTCGGCGGCTCCGCGCTCACGTCGGACATATCGGTCCCGAAGGGCCGAAAGGCCAAAGAAATCGGCTCCGGCATCCCCGTCACATACGTCCCGGCCAGGAACACGGTATTCCTCTCGCTTGCCCTCGCGTTCGCGGAAGCCTCGGGCGCGCACGACATATTCATCGGCGTTAACGCGCTCGACTACTCCGGCTATCCGGACTGCCGCCCGGAGTTCATACGCGCGTTTGAGAGGACGGCGAACCTCGGCACGAAGGCGGGCGTCGAAGGGGCGAAATTCAAAATACGCGCGCCGCTCATAAAGATGACCAAGGCGGAGATTGTCAGGCTCGGAAGGAAACTTAAAGTGGACTACTCGCTTACCCATTCCTGCTACGACCCCGCGCCGGACGGGACGCCCTGCGGCAGGTGCGACAGTTGCCTGTTGAGGGAAAAAGGGTTCAGAGAGGCCGAAAGAGGCAAGGAATAACTTCATGGATATTGCGCCGTCCGAGATACTGCTCATCGTCTTCCTTATCGTGATATTCCTCTTCGGAGGCAGGGTGCTGGGGAGCATGAGGAAAAAATAACCCTATGGATTCAAGCGTCCGGTGGGCAAGGCTGTCCATCGTTTCAAACGCGCTTTTGGTCTGCCTGAAAGTCGCCGTCGGCCTTGCCTCCGGCTCCGTCAGCGTCCTGGCCGAGGGCCTGCACTCGGCGGTAGACCTGGCCGCCTCGGTAATCACGTTCCTGTCCGTCCGCATAGCCGCGAAAGCGCCCGACAGAAAACACCTCTACGGCCACGGGAAGTTCGAGAACGCGGCGTCGGTAATCGAAGGGCTTTTGATAATAGCCGGGGCCGCCGTAATCGTGAAGGAGGCCATGCCGAAGCTCCTCTTCGGCGGGCACGCCGTGGAGAGGCTCTCCTGGGGCGCGGGCGTGATGGCGCTCTCCGCAGCCACAAACTGGCTCGTCTCCCGCAAGCTCTTCAGGGTGGCGGACGAGACCGGCTCCCCAGCCCTGGCCGCGGACGGCTGGCACCTGCGCACCGACGTCTTTACCTCCGCCGGCGTCCTGGGCGGCATCCTGCTCATAAAAGCGACCGGCATGGCGATATTCGACCCCATCCTTGCGCTCGTCGTCGCGGCCTTTATATTGAAGGCCGGCTGGGAGATTACGAAGGATGCCTTCTCGAACCTCGTCGATGTCTCGCTCCCGGACAGAGAGGTCGGGAAAATCCGGGACGCCATCGCGCGGCACGGGGGGCAGTTCGTGGGGTACCACGGCCTCCGGGCCAGGAAGAGCGGCCCCAGGAGGTTTATCGACCTGCACCTCGTGATGCCGGGAGACATACTCCTGTCCCAGGCGCACGAAATATGCACGGCGATTGAGTCCGAGCTTGATAAGGAGCTCCCGGGCACGGACGTGACCATACATCCGGAGCCGTGCGACTACGACTGCCCGCACTGCCGCTTCCAGAGAAGCGGGAGCAATATATGCGGGCTTCTGAACCAATAACATGCGCATCATCGACCTGAAAAAAGAAGACCCGGAAAAAGCGACACTGGAGGCCGCCCGCGCCTTGCGCGAAGGGAAGCTGGTGGCGTATCCCGCCGAGTCTTTCTACGCCATCGGCGCGGACGCGATGAACGAGGACGCCGTCCGGGCGGTCTTCGCGGCGAAAAAACGGGATCCGGGGAAGCCCCTGCCGGTAATTGTAGGCGACACGGGCTTAATCGGGAGGTTTGCCGCCGGGATTTCCGAAGGGGCGGGAAAGGCCGTAAAAGAGCTGTTCCCGGGGCCTGTCACGCTGATATTTCATGCCTCCGGGGAGGCCCCTTCCGCGCTTACGGCGGGCACGGGAAAAATCGCGATTCGCGTGCCTTTACCAGGGGTTGCGTCCCGGCTGGCGCTCGCTTTCGGCGGGGCCGTAACCGCCACTTCCGCAAATATTTCCGGCCTCCCCGGACTTACGGATCCGGAAGGGGTCGCAGCCTGGTTTCCTAATATTTTCATGGTGTTGGACGGCGGAGTAACTCCGGGGCCTCCGGTCTCGACAATCCTCGACACGACGGTATCTCCGCCGCGTATCGTCCGGGAAGGGGCGCTCTCGAAGGATGCGATAAGGCGGGTTTTTCCGGAGATTTAAAGCGGGTTATTCCCAAGTATTATTATCTTGACACAAACTCCGCATAAATGCTATAAATTCTTGGTTTATCCCTTTCGCTTTAAGGGGGAATTTTAAAATCGGAAACATAAAGAGGTAGCATAATTGGAAGAGCAAAAGGACGCCGGGACAAAAGCGCCTATCGACCGGCATCAGGCGGCCAAGGCCGATGGAGGGCCCTTTAAATCCGTATGGCATTTCTTCAGTTCGCTTAAGCTTACCGTTGTTCTCCTTATAATCCTCGCACTGGTATCCATCATCGGCACAATCGTCGCGCAGGACGATCCCATGAAGAACATGGACATGCTGACGAGCATCTTCGGGCAGTCAGGCGCCCCTGCGGCCCTCAAGCTCATGGTAGCCCTGAAGCTGACCGACATGTACCACTCCCCGTGGTTTGTTTTTCTCCTCCTGATGCTTTCCCTGAACATCATCATCTGCACCATCGAGAGGCTCCCGCGCGTCATCCACATGGTAATGAAAAAACAGGAGCCCTTGACGGACGCCACAATCAAAAACATGGCGCTCCGAAAGGAGATAAAGATAAAGGGCGATATGGACGCCGCGGCCCTGAAAGCCGCAGCCGCCATGAAGTCCATGGGCTATTCTCCGAACGAATACAGGGCTGACGGCGAGATACAGTATTTCGCGGAGAAGGGCAAGTTCTCGCGCCTGGGCGTCTACGTCGCGCACATAAGCGTTCTTATAATATTCGCCGGCGCGCTTATCGGCTCTTTCTGGGGATACAAGGGCTATGCCCAGATTACCGAGGGCAATACAATCGACAAGATAGGGCTTACCGGCAAGCCGCTCCTCATGCACGTCGGCTCCGAAATGCCGCTCCCGTTTCAGGTGCGGTGCGACAAGTTCACGCTGAAGCTATACCAGGGCACCGAGATGCCTTCGGCCTACTTAAGCACCCTGACAATCATCGACCACGGCAATAACGTCCTTACGAAGACCATCCGGGTAAACGACCCGCTGGAATACAAGGGAATCCGGTTCTTCCAATCCTCCTACGGCATATCGCCTTCCGAGGCCTCCATGACAATCCGCGCGATAGCGACAGGGCCTGTTTTCAACGTCCACGACTATACCCTGAAAAGAGGCGAAACAACCACCCTTGAAGGCAGCAACATAACCATGACCCTCTCGGATTTCTCGCCGGATGTGGCGATAGGGCCGAACAACCAGGTCGTGGGCCGAAGCGACCAGTTCAGGGGCAACGCCGCCGCGCTGCTCAACTTTTCCGCCCCGGGCGGAAAGCCCATCGAGCAGGCGATGATACTCAGCCAGGAGCCGCAGTCCCAGCCGAAAAACGTGCCCTTCACCTTCAGCATAACAGGCTATAACGGCCCGTACTACACGGGGCTTCAGGTCACGCACGACCCCGGCGTCTCCATCGTCTGGCTTGGCTGCACCATGCTCGTCCTCGGCATACTGATAGCCTTCTTCATATTCCACAAAAGGGTATGGATACGCATTGTCCGGTCCGACAAGGGCCAGGTTATCCTGACCGCCGCCGGGAGCATAAACAAGAACCGGAGCGTATTCGAGGCCGAGTTCGGGCGGCTTATCGACAAGCTGGAAACCAGGCAATAGGATACGGGGCGTCATTTTATTGTGAGAAGTCTTAAGGAGCATTAAAATGAATTACGAACTGAATATCACTTTTTTCAAGATTGCGACCCTGACCTACCTCTTCGCAATGGTATTCTATCTTGGCTACCTGGCATTCCGGAACCAGGCGGTGGGCAAGATCGCCTCCGGGATAACCTACCTCGGCTTCCTGTGCCACACCGCATCCATCGGCACGAGGTGGTGGGAGTCCTACCAGATGGGCGCGGGCATAGGCCACGTCCCCATCACGAACCTATTCGAGTCCATGTCGCTGGGGGCCTGGACAATCGTCCTCATATACATAATCGTCGAATGGCGCTATAAAAACAGGACATTCGGCGCCTTTGTCATGCCGGTGACGTTTCTGGCCATGACATACATATTCGTCGCGCCGGACGTCTCGAAGGACATCGAGCCGCTCGTCCCGGCCCTGAAGAGCTACTGGCTCTACATCCACGTCCTTACCTCCTTCCTGGGCTACGCGGCGTTCGCGGTTTCCTTCGGCGTGAGTTTGATGTATCTTATAATCAACACGCAGAGAAAGGACTCGTTTTACGGCTTCTGGACGGCATGTCTGGGCGCGCTCTCGGTAATAGTCCTGGCCATCGCCGCGGACTGGGCAACCCTCCCCGACATACAGGGGAAACACATGCTCGAAGCCACGTTCAGGAACCCCTCTGCCGGCGTGCAGGCCTTAAGCTGGGCGGGATACGCCGTTATACTCTTTTTGATTTACATGTTCGGCATAAGGCTGAAGTCCGCGCTCGGCAAGTTCCAGACCTCCTCGGACCTGCTCGACGAAGTAGGCTACAAGACGGTCGCGATGGGTTTCCCGCTTCTTACGGTGGGCATAATTACCGGAGCGGTATGGGCCAACAAGGCGTGGGGCACTTACTGGGGCTGGGACCCGAAGGAGACATGGTCTCTCATCACGTGGCTTGTCTATGCCGCGTACCTTCACGCCCGCCTTACCCTCGGCTGGCGCGGCAGACGGGCCTCCGTGCTGTCTGTCTTCGGGTTCTTCTCCGTCATATTTACATACCTGGGCGTCAATCTCCTCCTGTCCGGGCTCCACTCCTACGGCTCGACGGGCGGACAGATAGACAAGACCGCGATACCGTTCCTTTTGATATTTGCGGCCTTTTTCGCCGCGTATGTCGGAGTGTGCTGGATCCTCGACGCAGGCTCCAGGAAATCCGCAGGCCATCAGGTGGCCAGCGAGAAATAATTTACTTTACAATGCCTTTGGCCCGAGTCTTGTTTCCGGGCTTTTCCTTTGGTTAAAAAGGGGGTATCAAAATGAAGGGAAAACTGGCCGTCCTTGCCCTGTCCGCCGCAATGTTTTTCGGGATGGCATACGCGGCGCATGCCGACCAGAGCTGTGTTGCGGCGAATTGTCACGCAAAAATCATAGCGAACAAGTTCGTGCACGGCCCTACCGCCGCGTTCGAGTGCGAGGACTGCCATACGGCAATCAAGGGCAAGAAACACAAGTTCAGCCTGGTCGCCAAGGGCGCCGACCTCTGTTACCAGTGCCACAGCAAGAAAAACACGATGGCGCACGTGCACGGGCCGGTCGCTTCGGGGGACTGCACGGCCTGCCACAGTCCGCACAGCTCTCCCTTCAAGTTTCAGCTCCGGGCGGAAGGCTCCGACCTCTGCTTCCAGTGCCACGACGACAACAAGATAAAGCAGAAATACGTCCACGGCCCGGCGGCTGCGGGCGAATGCATCGCCTGCCACGACCCGCATACGTCCCCGAACAAGTACCAGCTCATCGCCGCGGGAAACGCGCTTTGCTTTACATGCCACGTGGACAAGAAAGCCGAACTGGCGAAGGTAAAGGAGATTCACCCTCCCGTGGCCGACCGTTGCACGAACTGCCACAGCCCGCACGGCTCGCCGTACAAATACCAGCTCCTGCTGCCGCCGCCGGATTTGTGCTTCAAGTGCCACAAGGACAAGAAGGAATACATAAGCAAGGTGAAGGTGCAGCACAAGCCTATCGAGATGAAGTGGTCATGCGTGAACTGCCACGACCCGCACGGCTCGAACTTCGAACCGCTCCTGAAGAAGGGCGGGGCGGACCTCTGCCTGATGTGCCACGACAAGCAGCTCGGCAACCTCATAAACATGAAGGCGTGGCTGGATGCCAACCCCGACAAGCACGGGCCGGTCAGGAAAGGGGACTGCACCGCCTGTCATAACCCGCACGGCTCCAACCACTTCAGGATCCTTCGCGGCCGGTTCCCGAGGGACTTCTACACCTCCTACTCGACGGCCAAGTACGGCCTCTGCTTCAAATGCCACAACAAAGACCTTGCGGTGGAGCAGTTCACCACCACCCTCACGGGCTTCAGGAACGGCGACGTGAACCTGCACTACGTGCATGTCAACAGAAGCCCCAAGGGCCGCACATGCCGCGCCTGCCACGAAGTTCATGCCGGCAAACAGCCGTTCCATATCCGCGAGCGTGTTCCGTTCGGCAAGCTCAGCTATCCGATACACTTCACGGAGACGAAGAACGGCGGCCACTGCGTGGTCGGCTGCCATGTGCCGAGGGGCTTCGACAGGGTCAATCCTGTCAAGAACAGGTAGGCGGGGGGCCGGGTAACCGGCGACATTAGTTTATTGCAGGCGGAGCAGCACGGCGACCCGTCGTATCACGTCCAACGTTGGGCGGCGAGGCTGGGCGGCCGGGGCGATAAAAACAAGGGCCGACACATGTGTCGGCCCTTTGTTTTTGCCTCCTCTATGCTCCCATTCCCTCGAAGAGCATCGTCGATAAATACCGCTCCCCGGCGTCCGGGAGCACCGCGACAATCGTCCTGCCCTCGAACTCGTCCATCCGGCCAAGCCGCACCGCGACAGCCGCAGCCGCGCCGGAGGATATGCCGCACAGTATCCCTTCCTGCTTCATCAGCCTCCTGGCGTATTCGACAGCCTCGGCGTCCTCGACCGTCTCCACCCTGTCCACGACGCTTAAGTCGAGCGTCTCCGGGATAAACCCCGCGCCTATTCCCTGTATCTTGTGCGGGCCGGGCTTAAGCTCCCGCCCGGAGAGCTTCTGTGTTATCACCTGGCTGGCCGCAGGCTCAACGGCGACGGAGAGAATCTTTTTCCCTTTCGCGCCTTTTATATACCTCGATACCCCCGTAATCGTGCCGCCCGTCCCCACTCCGGACACCAAAACATCCACCGCGCCCCCGGTATCTTCCCATATCTCGGGGCCTGTCGTCCTCTCGTGGATTGCGGGGTTCGCCGGGTTCTTGAACTGATGGGGCAGAAACCACCGCACAGGATCGCTCTCCGCCATCTCCTCGGCCCGCCGCACGGCGCCGGACATGCCCTCCGCGCCGGGGGTAAGTATAAGGTTCGCGCCGAATGCCGCCAGCACACGCCGCCTCTCGACGCTCATCGTCTCGGGCATCATCAGGCTCAGCTTATAGCCCCGCACGGCGGCGACAAACGCCAGCGCGATGCCGGTATTGCCGGATGTAGGCTCGAGTATCTCGACGCCCGGCTTCAATATCCCGCGCTCCTCGGCGTCCCATATCATGGCCGCCCCGATGCGGCACTTGACCGAAAAGGACGGGTTTCGGGCCTCAATCTTGCCGAGTATCCTCGCCTTGCAGCCGGATACTATCCTGTTCAGCTCCACGAGCGGAGTATTGCCAATTGTAAGCGCGTTGTCGGCATAAATCCCCATTGTCCTCCCCCCGGCTACGGATAATTCCATGATCTTTCCTCCCTTCCCGGTAATTCAGGTTACCATATTGGCGCGAGAACGACAAACCCGGACAACTTAGTCATAAAAGAAAGATAATTAAAATAACCGTGGTTGTCAAGTATAAAATCGTCCTCGCCGAAAAAAACGCCTATGCAGCCTATTTCACCACGACGACTTCCACCGGGCTTTTGCGGGAGATTACGTCAACCGAGACATCCATGCCGCGCCTGACGAACATCAAATCGAGCGCGCCTGAGCCGACCTTCAGGCCGCTCACCCGCATATTCTCTATCCACTGCGGGAGGAACGGGTTTTCAAACCGGATACGCTCCCTCTGGGCGTCTATTGTCATGCCGAGGCAGGCCTGAAGGAGCAGAAATACGGCCCCTGCGGCCCATGCCTGGGGCGAACAGGCGACCGGATAACGCACAGGCCCCTGGCCGGGCCTTTTGTGAAACCCGCAGAATAGCTCCGGCAGGCGGGAAAGCTCCGTAAACCGGCTGACCTCAAACAGGCTCGAAAGCGCCGCCGCCGCCTGCTCCCTGAAACCGTAATAAGCAAACCCCGCGCCCGCTATGGCGTTGTCGTGCGGCCAGATTGAGCCGTTGTGATAGGACATCGGGTTATAGCGCGTCTCGGAAGACGAGAGAGTCCGTATGCCCCAGCCGGTGAACATATCGTCGGAAAGCATCCCTTCCACTATCTTTTTTGCGTGTTCCGGCTCCGCAATTTTCGAATACAGGCAGTGTCCGGCGTTGGAGGATTTCACCCGGCACTGGTTCTTTTTGCCGTCCAGGGCAATCGCATAGGTATTCAAACCCGGCACCCAGAAGCTCTTTGCGAAACGGCGCTTCAGGGCCTTTGCCTGCCTCCGGAGAAGCTCCGCGCGGGAAGCAAAACCAAGGAGCGACGCAATCTCCGCCGCCGCGCGTTTCGCTGCGTAGACATATCCCTGCACCTCGCAGAGCGCAATCGGCCCTTCGGCCTTTTTCCCGTCCGAATGCATTACGCTGTCCGTGGAGTCCTTCCAGCCCTGGTTTGAAAGCCCCTGCTTCGAGCGCTGAAGATATTCGACAAACCCGTCGCCGTCCCTGTCGCCGCAGGAATCCATCCACTCAAGCGCCCGCTCGATATTCGGCCATATACCCGATATGAAATCCCTGTCCCCGGTGCGCTGGCAGCAGGCCCCGGCCAGCATGACAAACAGCGGGGTCGAATCCACGCTCCCGTAATACCTGCCGAAGGGTATCTCGCCCGACGCGGCCATCTCGCCAATCCGCGTTTCGTGGAGTATCTTGCCGGGTTCCGCATCCCTGTCCGGGTCGTCCGTCCAGGACTGCGTATCGGCAAGGTATCCCAGAACCCCCCGGGCGATATGCGGGTTTATCCAGAGGCATTCCAGGGCCGTGATTATGCCGTCCCTGCCGAATACCGTGGAAAACCACGGGACGCCGGCGTATGGATACGGCCCGTGCGGGGTATCGGTAATGAGCATCCGGATGTCCGCAACCGAGCGCCGCAGGAGGTCGTTGAACTGCCCGTTCGACGTCTCGACGCCGCAGAAGCTGGACTTCATCGCCGCCGCCTGCTCCTCGACCTCCCTGAAGGCGTGGCCGAAGGTGGTGCGCGGAAAAATCCGCCCGCCCGTCTCGCACCGATACGCAACCGTCATCTCCGTCTGCTCCTGCGGGGCAAGCCTTACCTGAAGCGAGAGCTGCGAGCCGGTCAGTCCCTCCGGCCTGAAAGACGGCTCGACACGCAGCGTCCTTGTAACGCCGTCCACGCCGGAATACGCGAGGCGGACGCTCCCGTTGTCCACCTCCGGCGGGAATATTTCGCCCCGGCCCTCGCGCCTCATGCCGCGCACCTCGAAGAGGTCGGAGAAGTCCGCGCCGAAATAGAGAATAAAAGGCAGCTCCACCTCGTCCATGCCGTGGTTTAAGAGCCGGAAACGCTCGAAACACGTCCCCTTCAGGAGGAACTTCTGCCGGAAGAGGTGTATCATGCCTCGCTTCAGAATAAACCCCTCGTTTATGTTGATGTCGGGGTTGGTCATGTCCGCCGTGAGCTGGCTGTTGTCCGAGTGCACGGTGGATTCGAGCAGGAGCGGACGGGAGGCCCCGAGACGGAGCTCGAGGCGGCTCAGGAAACGCGTGCTTTCGTGGTAGAGGCCCTGCTCGCCGCGGCCAAGCGGAGATATGTCGCCGTAACGGTCGAATACGGCGAACGTTTCCCCGTCCTTCAGGACAAGCGTGCGGTCGTCCGCCAGGGCGGAGGTGGCCAGCACATAGAACTGATCCCCGACCCGGATAAGGTCCTTCATGAAGCCGCCCTTAAGGGTCTGCGCCTGCCCGCGAGCCGTCCGCGCATTGCGCCAAAGACAAGCCGCCGGTAGATGCCCAGGTAATCCTGCGCCATTCTCTCTGCGGAGAAACGCTCCTCAAAGCGCCTCCTGCACGCGAGCCTGTCCAGGGTCGAGGCCTTGCGCACGGACTCCACCGCCTGGCCGATGTCCCCGCATACAAACCCCGTCACGCCTTCGTCGATTATCTCCGGGACAGAACCTTCCGGGTAAGCGATTACGGGCGTGCCGCATGCGAAGGCCTCTATCATCACAAGTCCGAACGGCTCCGGCCAGCCTATGGGAAAGAGAAGCGCCAGGGCGTTCCCAAGGAAGTGCTCCTTCTGGTCCTCGCCTATCTCGCCAAGGAATATGACGTCCCGGTGGTTAAGCCTCGGCTTTATCTCCCTGTGGAAGTAATCCTCGTCGGCCTTGTCAACCTTGGCCGCGATGCGGAGCGGAACACCCGAGCGCCTGGCAATCTCTATCGCCCTGTCGAGACGCTTCTCGGGGGATATTCTGCCCAGGAAGGCAAGGTAGTTCCCCGGCCCGGCGCTGTGGGAGTAAAGCGAAAGCGGCAGGCCGTGATGCACCGTGCCCTGCCAGTTAACATGCGGCAAAGGGCTTCGCTGGGAGTTCGATATGGATATGAGCGGCACGTCGTCGAATTCGTCGTAGAGCGCCTTCAAATCCGGCAGGTCCTGCCTTCCGTGCAGGGTTGTGACAATCGGCACGGAGCTCCTCCGGACTATGGGATAGTGTATATAGTCGATATGGAAATGTATTATGTCGAACTCGTCCTGCATGGCCGCCGCCTGCTCAAGCATCAGCACGTGGTGAGAGATATAGTCCTTGCAGGACTTGTCAAGCCTCAGGGATTTCCGGCAAGGCGAGACGAGCCTCGCCTTGGTAACGGAATCTCCGCTTGCGAAAAGGGTTACGTCGTGTCCTTCCCTGACCAGTTCCTCCGTAAGATAAGATACGACCCGCTCCGTCCCCCCGTACAACTTCGGCGGCACGCTCTCGTAAAGCGGCGAAACCTGGGCAATACGCATAAATTTTGGCCTCCGAGCCGTTTATTTCCGAAAGAAGGTAATCAACATAAAAGTATAACCGGAAGTCAAAATGCGTCAAACCGGGCATCATGCGCGGTTTCTTGCCCGAGTGGGGTATGTTTGCGGAAAGGTCTTTAAGGCAGGTGTTTTATTTCCCTATGCAGAACCTGCTGAATATTAGGTTCAGCACGTCTTCGGGAGTTGTGCGGCCCACAACCTCGCCGACAGCGTCCAGGGCCTCCCGAAGCTCAAGCGCGAGGAACTCGGAGGACAGGTTCCCGCCGCAGCCGTCCTGGAACCTCGCAAGCGCGGCGTCCGCCTCTTCAAGCGCCGTCTTGTGCCGGAGGTTTATCGCCGTCTCCGGCACTCGCTCCCGCCCCGGCCCGAAAACCATCTCCCGGATGCGGGAAGTCAAAACATCCAAGCCTTCGCCGGTCCTGGCGGAAACCCTGACTTCGCAGCCTTTCTTGAAAGAAAGGCTGCTCCAAATAACTTTGGACTCTAACTCCTGAGGCAGGTCTATCTTGTTGATTACAAAAATAGCACGGTTTTCTTTGCTCCCTTTCTTTTCCCCAAAAGAAAAGGGGTCTTGCTCTTCGATTTTTCTGCTTCCGTCATAGACATGAAGGACTATGTCCGCCTCCTCCATCGCGGTCTTCGAGCGCCGGATCCCTTCTTTTTCCACCGGGCAGTCGCTCTTGCGTATCCCGGCGGTGTCGATTACCCGGACGGGCACGCCGCCCATGTTTATCGTCTCCTCCACGGTATCGCGTGTCGTGCCGGGAACCTCCGTGACAATCGCTCGCTCGCTCCCGGAAAGGGCATTCAAAAGGCTTGACTTCCCCACGTTCGGCGCGCCCACGATGGCGAGCCTTAAGCCTTCCCGGAGGATACGCCCCTCGTCGAACGTCGAAAGGAGTTGTTTTATGCTCTCCCGGATGCGGACTCCCCTGTCTCTCAGTCCTTCGGCGGGGATATAGTCCACCTCTTCCTCCGGAAAGTCTATGGACAGCTCCGTCAGGGCGAGAAGCTCCGTCAGGGCGGCCCGGATGTCCACGATTTTATCCCGCAGCCCCCCGGAGAGCTGCTTTACCGCCGCCTGGCGGCCAAGCTCCGTCTGCGCGGATATTATGTCCATAACCGCCTCGGCCTGGGTGAGGTCTATCCTGCCGTTTAAAAACGCCCGCTTCGTAAACTCGCCCGGCGCGGCTATGCGCGCTCCCGCCCGGACGGCAAGCTCCAGCGTCTTCCTTACCGCCGCGGGGCCGCCGTGACAGTTAATCTCGGCCACATCCTCTCGGGTGTAAGTCTTCGGCGCCCGCATTATTACGGCCAGGGCCTCGTCCACCTGCCCGCCGGTTTCAGGATTTACCACTTTACCGTAATAAAGGCGGTGCGGCTGGAAATTATTCGCCACTTCTCCCGCATTTGACAGGAATATTTTACCCAATATCCCCACCGCACCGGTTCCGGAGATACGGATTATCCCTATCCCGCCGAAACCCGGCGGCGTGGAGATGGCGGCTATTGTGTCTTTTTCGTTTAACATAAAAATCTGGCCGGCGGCGGGGCGGAAAATCCGCCTTCACGTTCCCCGGCTCTCCAGCGCCTTTTTAAGCTCCTCCAGCGACAGCGCAAGACGCGCCTTCTCGAGGGCGGCGGACGCCTGCGAGATAAGCCCGGCTATAAGCTCCAGGTCTTCATGCGAGAAGACGTTCCCGGAAAACTTGTCCGACAGGTTTATTACCCCTATCACCCGGCCTTCCGACTTAAGCGGCAGGCTTATGAAGGACTTTGTGCGGTAATCGGGCCGCTTGGAAATGGCGAGCGTCTTTTCGAGATCGTCCACGACCATCGGCGCGCCGTCTTTTGCCACCCTGCCCGCTATCCCCTGCCCCGGTTTTATCCTAAGATTCCTGCCCATCTCTTCCGACAGGCCGCGCGAGACCTCAACAATCAGCTCGTCCGTCTTGTGGTTTAGCAGCATGAGGGAGCCGCGTTCCGCCTGAAGAAGCTCCGCGGACTGCTCGAATATGAAGTTTACAAGCTCGCCCCGGTCCTTGAGTTCGTTCATACGCGCGCCTATGCCGACGAGCGTCCGCAGCTTTTCGACCTTATCCTCAAGCCGCACCCGAAGCCTCTGATTCTCCATTACGGCCGCGCACTGGGCGACGTATGTCCTGAGCGCCGGGAGATCTTCCACCCTGAGGTCCGCGCCGTAAAGGCAAAGGGCGCCCAGGACATGTCTGGAACGCCTCAGGGGCACAATCAGAATGGGCGCCATCTCGCCAGGCAGCCCCAGGGCGGCAACCTTCCCCGCCTGCTTTACAGGCACATGTTCGCCCCCGGAATCGCCGAGGACGGCCAGGACTCCCTTTTCGAGCGTCTCGCCGGCCTTTCGGACGGCTTCGGCCTGCTCGCCCGCGATATAATGCGCCTGCGGAAAGGCGTCCTCCTCGCCGTAAAATATCAGCGAGGCGGTATCGGCGTCGAAGAGCGTAACCACGGAACGCAGAAGCGTCCCGGCAATATCCGACAGGACGTGTTCTCCGTATAGCAGGCCCGCGCTTTCGAGAAGTGCGGCCTGGCGGCTATACCTTAGCTGATAGGCGGATTTTTGAAGGGATAAATTGAAATGCTGGCGTGCAGTGTTCCTCACCAGCTCCACCACATCCGCAAGCCTTCTTTTGCCGATGAAGCGATACCGGTGCCTGCCGGTAAGGGACACCTTGCCGCCGGCGGCCTTTATCATTCGTATCGCCTTTTTGTAGTCATCGCGGCCGGAAAAGGTCTTCCCGCCGGAAATCACAAGCCTTGAATCTCCCTGGCTCACGGGTATAAGGAATATGTTCTGGCCGGAATCGCACTTGAAGCTGACGACGTCTTCTCCTCCGGCGGCCTCTCTGATGCGCCTTCCACACCGGGATTCGCAGAAGGTTCCGTCCGTCCCGCCCCTCCTGATGCTGCGGCAGAACGGTGACTCCCCGCTCGCCATCCCGACCGGCATGCCCTCGCCGTTATACAGCGCGAATTCCAGCCCCGTCAGGCGGGAGAGAGCATCCTGTATCTGCTGCCATCCCTGACAGGCTTCGGGCAGGCTTGTCCGGTCCATAGATTTTATTCCTGGAAAACCGCGAATATTGAAGCGAGCCGAAAACCAAATCCTCAGTTATCGCTCGAATATCTGTTTATGTAGAACTGCTGCGCCATGGAGAGCAGGTTGCTCACGGTGAAATAGAGCACAAGCCCCGACGGCAGGTTGATGAAAAAGAACGTCATCATAACCGGCATTAGCATCATGATCATGTTCTGTTTCGGGTCCATGGATGTCGGGGTCATCTTCTGCATCGCCAGCATCGATAATCCCATGACTATCGGGAGCACGTAGTAGGGGTCTTTCGCGGAGAGGTCGTGCAGCCAGAAAATAAACGGCGCGTGCCGAAGCTCGATTGCGTTGCCAAGCACCCTGTACAGCGCTATGAAGACGGGTATCTGGATGAGCATGGGAAGACACCCGCTCATAGGGTTAACCTTGTGCTTCTTGTATAGCTCCATCATTTCCTTGTTGAGCTTTGCAGGGTCTCCCTTGTATTTCTCCTTAAGCTCCGCGAAAAGCGGCTGGAGCTTCTGCATACGCTTTATGGACTTCTGGCTCTTGTGCGTAAGCGGCGCGAAGAAGAGTTTTATGACCACCGTAAGCACGACAATGGCCCAACCCCAGTTGCCAACTATCTTGTAGAAGAACTTAAGCGCGACGAAGAGCGGTTTCGCGATAAAGGCGAACCAGCCGTAATCTATCGCCCGCTCAAGCCCGTTATCCGCGGCCTTCAGGCGGTCATACTCTTTCGGCCCTATGTAAAGCGTGAACTTCTCCAACGGCCCCGCGGACTGTATGCCGGCTATGTCCTTCTCCGACGCCCCCTGGCCAAGTATTGCCTTTATCGGCCCCGCAGGCACGACGGCTGCCATGAAATACGTGTTCATCACCGCCGCCCAGCCTTTTTTGCCCGCGTATTCTTTAACCGGTCCTTCCGGTTTCTCCAGTCCAAGCTTTATTCCGAGCCAGTGGAAAAGGCCCGTCTTCGGGTATCGGTTGCCGTCCACCAGCGCCATAGGCCCGGCATAGCCGTATCTCTTCCCGACCTTGCTCTCAGACGGGCCTTCCTCCGGATTCCCGAAGCCGCTCCCCATATACATGACTGCGGAAGGATAGCCGTCAAGCTCAAACGAGCCGTCTATAAGGTAGGTTCCATCCTTAAAGGTAAGCGTCTTTGACAGGCTCTTTCCGTCCTGCCCCCGGGCCGTAAGAGTAAGCGTGCCGCTTGCGCCGTTTGCAAGGGTGAGCGTATCCTTGTCGGCGGAATAAATCACGCCCTCGGCCTGGGCAGGCGTGGCTCCCGCGGGCACGAGCGTAAGCGGCATGATATTCTCGCCCGGCTGGACCATCTCAAGCGGCTTTCCCTCTGCGTCCGGGTATTTTTTCAGCTTGAAGCTTTTTATGGTTCCGCCTTCGGTGGTTATGACGGCGGAATAAAGGGATGTATTGATGGTTATGTCTTTTATCGGCGCGCCCGAGACCTTTAGGAGAGAGACCACGGGCGGGGCGGCAGCCGGTGGCGGGGCGGCCTGCCCTGTTTTTATTGCCCTGGGCCCGGTTTGCGCGGTTAACGGCGTCTTTGCCTGTGGCGCGGCCTTGAATGGCGGGAAAATATAACTATACCCTATAAGCACAACCGCGGAGAGTATTATCGCTATTATTACATTCTTTTCCATTTAAATCCTTTGTCGCTTTTCTTTCGGGAGAAAGAAAAGTAACCAAAAAAAATCCGGCAGTTTCGCTTTTCTTTGTGTTGCTTTCTTTTCACGAGAAAAGAAAGCGGCGGTCTTACGGCACTGGGTCATATCCGCCCGGATGGAGCGGATGGCATTTAAGCAGTCTTTTTACTGTCAGGAACAAGCCTTTGAAAAGACCGTGTTTTTTAAGCGCGGCAAGAGAGTATTCGGAGCACGACGGATAGAAACGGCAACGCGGAGGGATTATCGGCGATACTACCGCCTGATAGAGCTTTATTAAACCGATAAATATCCACTTCATCATCACTTGCCTTTTATCCCGAAATCGCACGCGGGCCGCTTACCTTGTATCCCGGAGAGTCTCCCGGTCACCCGCCTTATATCCTCTACTATCCCGGAAAATGAAGGAAAATTGGACGCTGTCTTCTTTATGCCTCTCGATTTTATCGCCGCGTCCGGCCCGGCAGCGCCGCCGGGCCTTTTTCTCCCTCCCGGCCCGTTTAAACTACCCGGCTTCTCCTGCCCCTTTTGTCCAACCCGCCCTCTTGCGACAAGGACCACGTCCCAGCCGGACAGGGCCGGGTCAAACTCCAAGCGCACCGCCTCGCGTATCCTGCGCTTGACAAGATTCCGGACACATGCTCCTCCAACCTTGCGGCTGACGGTTATACCAACCCTTAAAGGCTCTCCCGACAGCCTGATTACCGCTATGACAAATTTACCGGAAACCCTGACGCCTTCATCATACACCCGCTTGTAATCGGAGCTTCTTCTTATCCGGCAGGATTTGTCTAAAGAAAAAGGCATAATTAAACCGTTACTTTTTTTCCGTGAGAAAAGAAAAGTAACCAGGAAGAAAGGGGGATCCCTACGGTGTCAGCTTTTTGCGGCCCTTGGCGCGCCTGCGCTTCAGGACGAGTCTCCCGGCGGCGGTGGCTATTCTGCTCCTGAACCCGTGGGTGTGTTTCATTTTGAGCTTGCTTGGCTGATATGTTATGCTCATGGTATTCTCCGTTATTGTTTGTTAGATTTGCAAAAAAAGTATTATCTTCCAAAAAACGGGAAAAGTCAAGAATAGTATTCAGGCGGTAGTGTCCTAATTTGCTAATAAGTCCTCCACGCACCAGATTTGATTTGTAACGCCAGCCGCCATAGCAGGGGTAATCCTCAACGCCCGATGCACCCTGACGAAATTATAATAGGCAAAGTGGAGTGCGACCGCCGCGCGCAAATTCTCTATCTTCTTGCTGAAAGCATTAGTTAGACGAGTGAATCTTCTCATGCTCATTCTCATCGTCAAATTCTGCCGTTCAACAAGGCTTGTAGATATATGGCCCTTGTCGGGTCTGCCGATGATGGTTGACTTCTCGGTCTTAATAACTTCGGGCGGGCTATACCTTCCGGCTCCCGCTGGTTCAGCTTCATAGACTTTAACTATTTGGCCGTAATCAACATCCGCACCAAAGGCCCTTTCCGTTGCTTCAATATATGCCCTGAGCGCATCAGAAGATATTTGCACCCTGTTAGCTAATCGCTCTGAAAGGTCAACCATGAAAGCCGTTGCCGTCTCCAAATCCCTCTTGCCGATTAGATATGTCGGCACAAGCTTTGTGTCGGGGTCGAGCGCAACAAACGTCCACTGGTCTCCTACACGGCCTGGGTCGTCGAGACCGGGAATAACTCGCCTCTGCTTCTTCTGGACGTATGTCCATATCTCGTCAACCTGAATCCTATCACAATTCAAGTTACGCATTTGTTCATCCATAATCCGTGAGCACTTTTCCCCGACGTTAAGCGTGAGCCGCATTATTGTATCGCGGTGAGTGCCCGTCATGCGTTCAATGGAGCGGATAGAATTACCCTCCACTAAACCGCCTATAATCTGTGCCTGCCTCTCGGTAGATAACCTGTTCATCGTGATTTCTCCTTTCGATTGTTTAAAGTATATATTGAGTCGATATATATGTCAATAAGAAAATGATTTTTATATATCTAATAGATGTATTTTTTAAAATAGGGGTTGACATTTAATTAGACTTGATATATATTTTCAAAAACAGGAAGGAGAGATATATCTAATGGCAAAAACGAAATCCTTTTTAATAATGCTTGAACCAGAGGAAAAAGAAGCTTTCCAGCAAGCCGCGAAGATAACAGGGCTACCCTTGTCTATGTGGGCGAGAGAGCGGTTACGACGGGCAGCCGTAAAAGAGTTGGAAGAGGCATCTATTCCAGTGGCCTTCCTGCAAACGAAGAGAGACTAAAATGGCAAAACAGCCAGCTGAAGAAATCGGGTTTGAACACAGGGGAATTGGTGATGTGTTGGCACAAAACCGTCTTGCCGTGCCGCTTAACCAAAGAGAATATTCGTGGGAAGAAGGGCATGTCAGGGATTTATTCACCGATTTTGCTAACGCTATAGCGGCCAACAAGGGAAGTTATTTTTTAGGAACTATCGTATTGACGAGAGGCGAAGGGGATATACCGGAAGTTTCCGACGGCCAACAACGCCTTGCTACAACCGCTATACTTATAGCGGCAATCCGAGATTATTTTTTCAATAGTGGAGATAAGTTAAGGGCCACTCCTATTGAACAGGAGTTTCTGCTGAAAACCGATATTGAAACGACAGATATTGTCCCGCAGCTTCGCTTGAATGTTGACGATAACGATTTTTTCCGAAAATTTATTCTCTCCTCTCCCGACAGTCCCGACAGAAAAGTAAAACCAACCAAGGATTCCCATAAGAGAATAACAACCGCATCTGACATTGCGGCAAAATATATTCAGGAGCTTCTTGATCCTTTTGGCCAAAAAGAACCCCTCAAGACCGCACGACTTCTTGAATGGATTCGCTTTATTCGTTCTGGCGCACAGGTAATTTTATTGCGAGTGCCCGACCATTTAAACGCTTTTTTAATGTTTGAAACTCTTAACGATAGAGGGCTTAAAGCATCCCAGGCGGATTTGCTTAAAAATCATCTTCTCGGTTATTCCGGTGACCGCATAAGAGAAGCTCAGCAAAAATGGGCCCAAATGATGGGTATACTGGAATCCTTAGAAAGAGAAGACACTACGGTTTCATATTTACATCACCTTTTAATTACAAAATATGGGCCTACAAAGGAACGCGAGATTTTCGATAAAATCAAGCAGCTTGTAAACAATCAAAACCGTTCTCTCGAATTTTTGGAAGAGCTTGCGGAGGGAGCGAATGATTATGCTGCGCTTTTCAACTCTGACCATAAGAAATGGAACGAATACGGCACAACTACACGGAAAAACATTTCCACTTTAAACCGGGATATTCGGGTATTACAGATTATCCCGTTGTTGTTTGCGGTATCGCGCCATTTTTCCGTAGAGGAAGGACGCCTGGCTTTTCGGATGCTTCTATTTTGGTCTGTCAGATTTCTTTTTGTCGGAGGGCGTGGTGGATTGCTTGACCGCAACTATGCTCTTCGGGCACAAGAAGTAGCGAGCGGTACGGTAAAGACCGCAAAACAACTTGCTAATGCTATGTCTGAGGTCGTACCGAGTGATGCAATGTTTGAGGCAGCCTTTGCCGATGCTCGCATTTCCCAGGTGTTCCGGGCACGTTATTATCTCCGCGCCTTGGAATTAAAAAAGAAAAACGACCCTGAGCCTGAGTTTGTGCCGTCCGATGAAGAAAACGTAATAAACCTTGAGCATATTTTGCCGGAAAACCCTAAGAACGAATGGCCCGGAATTGACCCTGAAACAGCAGGGGCATATTACAACAGAATCGGAAATATGGTTATTCTCCAGGCGAAAAAGAACTCAATGATTGGCAATAGTCCCTTTACGGAAAAGAAAAAGGTCTTAAAAGAGTCAGCCTTTCTACTCACGTCCGAGGTGGCAAGTTACGATAAGTGGGACGTTGAACAAATAACAGACAGGCAAAAAAACTTGGCAAAATTGGCGATTGAAACTTGGCCTATATTCCCAAAATGACCGAAAACATAGACCAGTTAAAAGAAGCCGTTGAGCGGATGCACGGATGCACTGCGAAGCTGGCAGATACGGTTTACGTCTCAGAAACCTTTCAAGATAAGGTTGTATGGCAAGGGATTGTCCACGTGTTTAATATCAAGGGCAATCCGCTTGCCAAGAAATGCTATGCTTGGTCTTCGCCTATTGAGGGAAGTTCAAAAAGGCGGTTTTTCGCCGTCCTTCATACTCCCCCTATAAAGTCGGCCCAGGATGCTGTTAAGGCCGCAATTATTCAGGAATATAAGGCAAAATAAAGCCCACCGATATAGCGGGGGGCGGAGTCCTTTTTCTTTTCTAACGGCAACCGCTGTATAGTGGCACGGCGGTTCCCATAGCCGTCGAGAAAGGAGAAAGACATGGCAACCAAGGTCATCTGTCGTCCCGAAAGGGTGAAGAAGACCGGGGCAAAGAACGCCGTAAAGGTCAAGGCCCATACACGCTCCAACCCCAAGCCTATCGGCCCCAAGTGCGGCAGGTAGGCTAAAAACTTGCAGCTCCGCTCCCCACTTTATCCGTGGGTTTTTTATTTTCTTCTAAAAAACTATATTAATTATAATAATTACATTTGTCAAGGCATAAAATGAAAAATGCCGTCAAAATACGGCCTTTTTATCTAAGGAATTCAAATTAGGACACTACCATTCAGGCTAAAAATTCGTTCCTTATCCCCCTATTTAAAGTTTAGAGAAATAGTAACACTAATAGTCATTAGTTGTGAAGATGTGAAAACAGAGAGTAAGCCCTTAAAAAAACAACGGGAGACCACGTGAAATTCCTGTGTGGAAACATGTTGTTTATGTATTCCCGCGCGGCCTCAAACTGTCGTTTAAGGTTTTGAAAATTCTTGAATTAACAGGTTCTTAAACTTTCCAGGCCATAATAGAAATATCTTGATTAAGACACCCCGCTTCTGTTAATATGGCGTATTCTGCCATTCTTGCCGAAGCAGACGAAGCAAGGCATTAAAAGCAGCAGCTGGATGCCATTTTTTAAACTTATAAAACGATGAAAAAACGAGGACTTAAATCCTGTGAAAAATAACGCCCCAAACGCAGGTTTATGGGGTTAAAGTTATTGAAAAATAAAATAATATCAGGTTTATCAACAGGTGTGGAAAACGGTGTGAGTAACTTAAACCTGCGGTTTTAATCCAAAAATCTTTTGACTCTCAACGTTTTCTTGGTTTATCAGGAAAGATTATGCAGGAAGTTGCAAAGGATATCTGGTCTGAGGCGCAGGAGCTTATCTCGAGGGAGGTAAGCCGTCAGAACTTCGATACCTGGATTCGCCCGGTAAGACTGAAGTCCATTGACGCGACAGGGGTCGCCTTAAACGTCCCGAACAAGTTCTTCAAGGAGTGGCTGCTTGAACATTATTTCGATATTCTGACGCGAGTCTTAAAGGAGGTCCTCGAAAGGGACGAGATAGCCCTTTCGTTTCACATATCAAAGGGTTTTGGCCATGGCGGGAATTACGGCAAAGAAGGGGCGGAGGCCGGAGACGGAAAGGACGAAACCCCGCCGGCTCTCCTCCGTGACGCGCCTGGGGCCGAGCAGCAGAAGGCCAGGAAACCACACGGTTTCAACCCGAAATATACATTCAGTAATTTTGTCGTCGGCAAGTCCAACGAGTTCGCCCATGCCGCGGCAAAGGCCGTTGCGGAAAACCCCGCCAGGGCCTATAACCCCCTGTTTGTATACGGGGGCGTGGGTCTTGGCAAGACCCACCTCCTTTCGGCCATCTGCGCGTATATAAAGGAACACTCCCCAAAGACCAGGATAACATTTCTTACCTCCGAGGAGTTCACGAACGAGCTTATCACCGCCATTCACTATAACCGCATGACGGAGTTTCGCAATAAATACAGAAATACCGACCTTCTGGTTATAGACGACATACAGTTCATTGCCGGAAAGGAGCGCACGCAGGAGGAATTTTTTCATACTTTCAATACGTTACACGAATATGGCAGACAGATTGTCCTGTCCTCCGACCGCTTCCCGAAGGAGATGCCGGACATGGAGGAACGCCTACGGTCGCGCTTTGAGTGGGGTCTTATAGCGGATATTCAGCCCCCGGACATGGAGACAAAGGCGGCAATCGTAGCCAAGAAGGCGGAGCAGGATGGGATAACCGTCCCGGATGACGTGTCTATGTTCCTGGCAAACAACATAAAGTCTAATATCAGGGAACTGGAAGGTTCGCTTATTCGCCTTGGAGCATATGCATCCCTTACGGGCCGCCAGATAACCCTGGAGCTTGCGAGGGTGGTGCTAAGGGACATCATCGCCGAAAAGGAGCGGGTAATCGGCCTCGACGAGATAATAAAGCTCGTGGCGGACCACTTCCAGATAAAAATATCCGAGATAAAGTCCAAGAAGCGCACCAGGAACCTCGTCCAGCCCCGGCAGGTGGCGATGTATCTTTGCAGGACTGTCGCAGGCGGCTCGTTCCCGGAGGTCGGGAAGGCGTTCGGCGGCAAGGACCACACCACGGTTCTCCATGCTTGCCGCCAGGTGGACGAGCGGCGCGCAAACGACATAAAATTCGACGCGGAGGTCGAGGCTCTGGCAAAAGCGGTTAAGGGATAAAGTCGTTACTTTCTTTTCGGGAGAAAAGAAAGTAACAAAGGAAAGTCCGGACATAAGGTTTTGCTTTCTTTTGTTTTACTTTTCTTTCTCGTGAAAGAAAAGCAAAGGGTTAATAAATTATCTGAGAAAGGGGCTCCAATGAAATTTCTGATCAAAAAGGAAGAGTTCCTCAAGGGCCTGTCGAGGGTGCAGTCCGTGGCGGACAGGCGCAATACAATGCCGGTTTTGAGCAATGCCCTGATAGAGACCGTCGATGGCGGCGGGGGCATCGCCATTACCGCGACGGACCTCGAAATAGGCCTTAAGGGCGTCTATCAGGCGGAGGTGGCGGAGCCTGGCGGGGTGACGCTTTCGGCCAGGAAGCTCTTCGAGATTGTCCGGGAACTGCCGGAGGAAGAGGTCTCCGTGGAGAGCGCGGAGAACAACTGGGCCACGATAAAGAGCGGGAAGGCGACATTCAGGTTTACAGGTCTGGCCAGGGAGGAATTCCCGACGCTTCCGGAGATGGAAGGGGCCGAGTTTGTTCCGATAGACCCGCTCCTGATGCACGAACTTATACGGAAGACCATCTTCGCCGCCGGAGACAACGACACGAGATATGTCCTAAACGGCATCTATATGGCCATAACCTCGCAGGATGGCGGCTCACAGATAGAAATGGTGGGCACGGACGGCCATCGCCTGGCCGTCCTGAAGCGCAGGATCTCCGCCAAGGCCGCCCCCGGGACGGCCATAATACCCAAAAAATCCGCCTCGGAACTAAAAAAACTCCTCGACGAGGGAGAGACGGAGCTTATGATGGCGCTCTCCAAGAACCATGTCGTATTCCGCCTGGGCTCGCTCTACCTCGTTACGCGCCTGATAGAGGGCAACTACCCCAACTACGAGCAGGTCATACCGACGTCGAACGACAAATCCGTATCCGTCGAGAAGACGCTCCTTACGGCGGCCCTGAGGCGCGTCTCGCTTCTCTCCCGCGAGCGCACGAACGCCGTGAAGTTTGTCCTGTCGAAGGAAAAGGCGGCCCTTACCTCCCAGAACCCGGAGATAGGCGAGGCAAGGGAGGAGCTTCCGGTGGAATACGGCGGACAGGAGCTGGAAGTCGGCTTCAACGCGAAATACCTGCTCGACGCGCTCTCCGTTATGGACCAGGACAAGGTAAGCCTGCTCTTAAAGGACAACCTATCTCCCTGCATAATAAGCCAGGCCGGCGGCGAGTCGTATAAGTGCGTCGTGATGCCGATGCGGGTATAGCCTTCAGTGCGGATAGAGATGAGACGCAAGGAAAAAGAAATATCAAAAGAGGCAGCCGAGTCTCTTCCGGCAGGTTGCAGGGTTGGCCGCCTGGGCACGATAGCCAAAGACGGCAGGCCGATGATAAAACCGTTGAATTTCGCTTACAGCGCGGGCCGGATATACTTCCACTCCGCAAGGGATGGCGAAAAGATAGACGACATAAAAAGAGATGGTCGGGTCTGCTTCGAAGCGGACCTGCCGGTGGCTTTTCAGCGCGCAAAGGATCAGCCGTGCCAGGCCGGGTACCTATACCGGAGCGTCGTCGCAAAAGGGCGGGCGCGGATAGTGTGGGACGAGACGGAACGGATGGCCGCTTTTGGCCTTCTGATGGAGAAATACCAGCCGGAAGGCGGCTTTGGCGGTTATTTGCCGGAGAAGCTTGCAAGAACGGAGATTGTCAGGATTGACGTGGAGGAGATGGCCGGCAAGGAAAATCTCGGAAAAGGCGGCGTCCGGGAGCAGGCGGAGGAGATACTGAAGGAAGTTCTCCTTCCGGAACGGAAGATAGACCGCTCGTGAAAGAAAAAGACGGTTTGGATTTTGATTTTAAGGAGATATAAATAATGGCCAAAGCGCCGGTGGAAGAACGCTACGAGGCGGAACAGATAAAGGTGCTGGAGGGGCTGGAGGCGGTAAGGAAACGCCCGGCGATGTATATCGGCAGCACCTCCATCCAGGGCCTGCACCACCTTGTCTATGAGGTCGTGGACAACTCCGTGGACGAGGCACTTGCCGGATATTGCGAGAATATTAACGTCATAATCCATATCGACAACTCCGTTACCGTGGAGGACGACGGACGCGGCATCCCTACGGGTATGCACCCTACGGAGAACAAGCCCGCCGCCGAGGTCGCGCTTACGGTGCTCCATGCCGGGGGCAAGTTCGACAGCTCGTCCTATAAGGTCTCCGGCGGCCTGCACGGCGTCGGTATTTCCGTGGTCAACGCGCTCTCCGAGTGGCTGGAGCTTGAGATCTGGCGGGATGGAAAGGCATGGGAGCAGCGTTACGAGCGCGGAACCCCTGTAACACAGCTCACGGCCTCCGGCAATACGAAAAAACGCGGGACAAAGGTAACCTTCAAGCCGGACGGCCTGATATTCGAGGAAACGGAGTTCTCATACGAAACGCTCTCCCAGCGTCTGCGGGAGCTGGCGTTTTTAAACAAGGGTCTGAAAATCTCCATAAAGGACGAGCGCTCGGAGAAGGAACACGAGTTTCTCTACCAGGGCGGGATAGTCTCTTTCGTGGAGCATCTGAGCAAGAACAAGACCCCGCTTCACCCGAAACCCATATATATTGCGAAAGAAAAGGACGCGCTGATACTCGAGGCCGCGCTCCAGTATAACGACGGCTACGTGGAGAACCTCTACTCCTTCGCCAACAACATAAACACGCACGAAGGCGGCACGCACCTTATCGGTTTCAAGTCCGCCCTTACACGCGCCGTGAACAACTACGCGACGACGTCCGGCCTGGCCAAGAACCTCAAAGAGTCCATATCCGGCGACGACATCCGCGAGGGCCTGACGGCTGTCATATCCGTGAAGCTCCCGAACCCGCAGTTCGAGGGCCAGACAAAAACGAAGCTTGGGAACTCGGAGGTCAAGGGTGTTGTGGACGGCGCTGTTTACGACGCGCTCTCGACGTTCTTCGAGGAAAACCCTTCCGTCGCCCGTCGCATAACGGAGAAGGCCATCACGGCCTCACGCGCGCGCGACGCCGCGAGGAAGGCGAGGGAGCTGACAAGGCGCAAAGGGGCGCTTGACGGCGGCGGCCTTCCCGGCAAGCTTGCGGACTGTTCCGAGAAAGACCCGGCAAAGAGCGAGCTTTTTCTTGTGGAGGGCGAATCCGCGGGCGGCTCGGCCAAACAGGGCAGAAACCGAGCCGACCAGGCCATACTGCCGCTCAAGGGCAAGATATTAAACGTCGAAAAGGCGCGCTTCGACAAGATGCTCACGTCCGAGGAGGTGAAGGTCCTCATCACCGCGCTCGGCACGGGCATCGGCCCGGAGGACTTCAACCCGGACAAGGCGCGCTACCACAAAATAATAATCATGACGGACGCGGACGTTGACGGCGCGCACATCAGGACGCTGCTTTTGACATTCTTCTTCCGCCAGATGCCGGCGCTTATAGAACGCGGACACCTCTACATCGCACAGCCGCCGCTCTTCAAGGTCAAGAAGGGCAAAACCGAGCGCTACATAAAGAACGAGGCCGAGCTTGAAGAGTATTTAATCGACCAGGCGGTGGAAGACTTTGCGCTAAAAGTTTCGGGGAAGGCCGACATGGAGGGCAGGCCGCTCGCCGCGGTCATAAAGAAGCTCTCGAACTACGAAAAAATACTCCGGAGGATAGAGCGCAAGAAGAAAGAGCCGGAGATAATCCGCGCGCTCTCCCGCCACGACCTCACGCGCCAGACGCTGAAAGACCCGGCGGCGCTGAAGAATATAACAGAGTCGGCCGAAGCTTACATGGACGCTGCCTACCCCGGGCTTCTGTCGTCCCTGAATGCAAAGCCCGTCGAGGGCAACGGCGGCGGATACGTCATCGAGGCCGAGATTGTAAAAGAGGGGCATACGCACAAGGTAGTCGTGGATGAGGAGATTGTCGGCTCGACGGAGTTCAGGGAGCTTAAGGGCCTGTCCCCGATTGCCCTGGGACTCGGCGACGCGCCGTACTCCTTAATCGAGAAAGGCGAGGAGCGCGTGTTCAAGAACACCGGCGAGATGGTGGAGTACGTCTTCGCCGCCGGGAAGAAGGGCCTGGCCATCCAGCGCTACAAGGGCCTGGGCGAGATGAACCCGGAACAGCTCTGGGAGACGACGATGATGCCGGAGAAACGCACGCTACTCCAGGTGAAGGTGGAAGACGCCTACACCGCCGACGAGATATTCTCCACCCTCATGGGCGAGGACGTTGAACCCCGGAAGCTCTTCCTCCAGGGCCACGCGATGGAAGTGCGGAATCTGGATATATAAAAGAGGTAACAAAATGACAATGCGTCCGCAATTTGTTGTCGATAAAAAAGGCCGGAAGAAAAGCGTGCTCCTGCCGTATAAAGATTATCAGGAATTGATTGAACTCGCGCAGGACGTAATTGATGCGAAGCTGATTGACGAAGTGAGAAACGAGCCGACGGTTTCCTGGGAAGAAGTAAAGAAGAGAGAGGACAGGCGGCGGGGCCTGAAGAAGTGAGCTATAGGATAAGACTCACGAAAAAGGCGGAGAAAGAGATAGCATTATTAAGCAACGCCGATTATGAGCGAGTTTCGACGGCCATTGGAACTCTTTCGGTCCATCCCCGGCCAATAGGTTCCCGCAAATTAAAGGGATATGAAAATGATTGGCGGATAAGGATTGGCCGCCTCAGGATATTGTATTCGATAGACGAGGATATTAAAGAAATAACTATTTATAGAATAGCCTATCGGAAAGAAGCATACAGAGGAATTTAATGACTCCACTCGACGAAAATAAATCACTTGTCCCGACCGTAAACATCGAAGAGGAGATGAAGACCTCCTACCTCGACTACGCGATGAGCGTAATCGTGGGACGTGCGCTCCCCGACGTGCGCGACGGCTTAAAACCCGTCCACAGGCGCGTGCTCTATGCCATGCACGAGCTTGGCCTCACGCGCGGCAAGCCTTACAAGAAATCCGCCCGCGTCGTCGGCGACGTGATAGGCAAATACCACCCGCACGGCGATGCCGCGGTATACGACACGATTGTCCGGCTCGCGCAGGACTTCTCCATGCGCTATCCGCTCGTGGACGGCCAGGGGAACTTCGGCTCCGTGGACGGAGACCCGCCCGCCGCGATGAGGTATACCGAGGTGCGGATGGAGCGCATAACGGACGAGATGCTCTCCGACATCGAAAAAGAGACGGTGGACTTCGCGCCGAACTACGACGAATCCATGTTTGAGCCGACGGTGCTCCCCGCGCGCATCCCGAACCTGCTGATAAACGGCTCCACGGGCATCGCGGTCGGCATGGCCACGAACATCCCGCCGCACAACCTGCGCGAGGTGTCCGACGGCGTCCTGATGCTCATCGACAACCCGAAGGCGACCGTCTTCGAGCTTATGAAGGCGATAAAAGGCCCGGACTTCCCGACCGCGGGCATAATCTACGGCAGGCGCGGGATCGAAGAAGCCTACATGCACGGGCGCGGGTCGATACAGGTGCGCGCGCGCGCCGAGATTGTCCCGATGGACAAGGGAGACAGGGAGGCGATAATAATCACCGAGCTTCCCTATCAGGTGAACAAGGCGCGGCTGATTGAGAAAATAGCCGAGCTCGTGCGGGATAAGAAGATCTCCGGCGTCTCCGACATCAGGGACGAGTCCGACAGGGACGGCATGAGAATCGTCCTGGAGCTTAAACGCGGCGAAATCGCGTCCGTTATACTGAACCAGCTGTACAAGTTCACGGCGATGCAGTCCACCTTCGGCGTAATCATGCTGGCGCTCGTGAACAACCAGCCGCGCGTCCTCGACCTCCGCCAGATGCTGACGCTCTTCATCGCGCACCGGAAGGAGATTGTTATACGCCGGACGCGCTTCGAGCTTAGGAAGGCCGAAGAGAAGGCCCACATACTGGAAGGCCTCAAAATAGCGCTCGATAACCTTGATGCCGTAATCAAGCTTATCCGCGCCGCGGCCAGCCCGGAGGAGGCCAGGAACGGCCTGACGGTGAAGTTCGGCCTCAGCGAGATCCAGGCCCAGGCCATCCTCGATATGAAGCTCCAGCGCCTCACGGGCCTTGAGCGCGACAAGATAATCGCGGACTACAAAGAAACCCTGAAGCTAATCGAATATCTGAAATCCGTTCTTGCCTCCGACAGGATGGTTATGGAGATAATCAGGGAGGAAATCCTCAAGATAAAAGAGGCCTACGGGGACAACCGCAGGACGGAGATTGCGGAAGAGTCCACGGAACTGACCGTCGAAGACCTTATCGCCGAAGAGGAGATGGTCATTACCATCTCGCACACGGGCTACATAAAGAGAAACCCGCTTACACTCTACAGAAGCCAGAGGAGAGGCGGCAAGGGAAAGATAGGCATGGAGACGAAGGAAGAGGACTTCGTCGAAAGGCTTTTTACCGCCTCCACGCACGACTACCTCCTGTTCTTCACGGACAAGGGCCGGGTCTACTGGATGAAGGTATACCAGGTGCCGGAGGCCGGAAGAACGGCACGCGGCAAGGCTATGGTAAACCTCATCAACAAGTCCTCGGACGAGCAGGTGACGGCTGTCCTGCCGGTGAGGGAATTTACGGACGACGCGTTCCTTGTCATGGCCACGTCCGGCGGGACGGTCAAGAAGACCGCGCTCTCCGCATACGGCAACCCGCGCGCGGCAGGGATTATCGCCATTAACCTGAAAGAAGGCGACAGGCTAATAGACGTTCGGCAGACAAGCGGGAAGGACGAAGTCCTGCTGGCGACAAAAGCGGGCATGGCGATACGCTTCGCGGAATCGGACGTGCGGGACATGGGCCGGGGCGCAACGGGCGTGCGCGGGATTAAGCTTAAAAAAGACGACGAAGTGGTCGGGATGGAGCTTATCGTAAGCGAGAACGAGACCATCCTATGCGCCACGGAGACGGGCTTCGGCAAGCGCACGAAGGCCAGCGAATACCGCACCCAGGCCAGGGGCGGCATGGGGCTTATCAATATCAAGACCGGCGGCAGGAACGGCAACGTCATAGGCATCGCCGCCGTGGACGACTCCGACGAAGTGATGATGGTTACGACGAACGGCAAAATCCTCCGTATGCCCGTCAAGGGCGTCTCCGTCATTGGTCGCAACACAAAGGGCGTGAAGTTCCTCGACGTGGGCGAAGGCGACAAGGTGGTTAGCATCGCCAAGCTCGCGGAAAAAGATGAGAACGGGGGCGGCGCGCTCCCGGAGGCGGAAGGCGGGGAGGCCGAATAAACATATTGAATTGAAAAGATATTTGTGTTAAATTTTCGATAGAGTACAAAATGAGCCTGATATTTAGACCGAAGAAAAAAATACCTAAACAGAAGAGGTTTCGGCTCCTTGATCTTTTTTGCTGTGCTGGAGGTGCCGGAAAAGGTTACAGCCAAGCAGGCTTTGAAGTAGTTGGAGTCGATATTGATCCGCAACCGAATTATCCTTTCGCTTTCATACAGGCGGACGCACTCACGCTTGATCCGAAATTCATAGCCTCTTTCGACGCCGTTCATGCATCACCGCCTTGTCAATCGTACTCAGACCTTGCCAAACGAAACGGCAATGCCGATGAGTGGCCGCGCCTAATTGAGCCAGTGCGGGACTTGCTTATTCAATCGGGACTTCCTTATATAATAGAAAATGTTGAAGGCGCACCCTTAACTGAGCCTGTCGTTTTATGCGGGACAATGTTCCCCGGTCTTCGCGTGCTTCGGCATCGGCTGTTTGAGGCAAATTTTTCAATAATAACGCCGCCGCACGGCAAGCACCCGAAGGTGCATACTTTTGATAAGCGAAAATCGCATTACGGCAAGACGAACGAATGGGTTGATTTTGTTCAGGTCACAGGCGGCGGCAACTGCACAGTCGCTGCTGCGCGAGAGGCGATGGGCATAGACTGGATGAGCAAGAACGAAATTAATGAAGCCATCCCGCCCGCCTATACACGACTCATCGGAGAACAATTGTTGCAGTTGTTACAATATATGTCGGACTTGGAACAAGAATCAGCGATGCGGCGCTTAAATGCGTAAGCCCGGATCAAAGGAGTTAATCAGACAATTTCTGCTTGCTCATATCGGACAGGTAGTTACATCAATTCAGCTTCGCAACGCCGCAGGTACGGGCGTAAGTGAATGGGCACGTCGAGTGCGTGAATTACGTGATGAAGAGGGTTGGCCGATAATCACGCACAATGACAGTACGGCGCTTAAACCGGGCGAATATATTCTGAAGGAAAAGCCGCCTGAAAAGCCGGACGTGAAGTTTATGCGCGGCATATCTGCTAAGCTTCGCGCAGAAGTTCTTGACCGTAACGGTTTCACTTGTCAAATGTGCGGACTCACGCCGGGCGATATTGACCCGGCTACCAATCGCAAGGTAAGGCTCCATGTCGGCCATGTCAAAGACAAAAGCCTTGGCGGCCTAGATGATCTGTCAAATCTTCGGACGCTTTGTTCGACCTGCAATCAAGGCGCGAAGAACATCACGGGCGAGAAACCGACGGGCATTTGGCTGCTGTCGCAAGTCAGGCGTGCCGGACAAGATGAACAAAGGGCAGTCTTCGAGTGGCTGCGGAAAAAATTCGCGGAATGACGGACACAATCTCCAGCGAACGCCGCAGCGCCAACATGCGTGCAGTTCACAGCCGTGATACACAACCGGAAATATCTGTGCGCAAAATTGTGTATGAATTAGGCTATCGGTACCGGCTTCATCGGGAAGAATTGCCGGGGGAACCCGATATAGTTTTCATCGGCAAACGAAAGGCGATATTTGTGCACGGCTGTTTTTGGCATCAACACAAAGGATGCAAACGAGCGACCATGCCGCAATCGAACGTATCTTTTTGGCAGAGCAAGCTAGCACGTAACGTGGAGCGCGATGCCGAACAAATGCGAAGCCTAAAGGCGAACGGCTGGAAGGCGCTTGTAGTATGGGAATGCGAAACGAAAAACAAATTAAAGTTAGCCAACCGGCTCAGGCGCTTCCTCGGGTAATTAGATAGATAAGTAACAATATCTAATATTGCCTTAGTGAACCCGCCGTATTTTTCCTTTTACGCCCTTAATTAAAGACCGTTTGTTTTTAAACTGAAAACTGGCCTGCCACTTGAGAGTAAAATAGTAGTTGAAATTCCCCGAAACCCTGATATAATTGCAACTTCGGTATAAGTATCGATAAAATAACGAAAGGGAGATTGGAAAGATGAAGGAAGGCATACATCCGAAATACGAGCCGGTCAAGATAAAATGCGCATGCGGGAACGTGATGGAAACCCGCTCCACCAGGAAGAGCGTCTCCGTCGAGGTCTGCTCCGCCTGCCACCCGTTCTTCACGGGCAAGCAGAAGCTCATGGACACCGAGGGACGGGTCGAGCGGTTCAACAAAAAATACGCGAAAAAGGCTTAGCTACTCTCAGTCTTGCAATACACGATAGGAAACCCGCGGCATACGCTGGTTTCCTATTGTTTTTTTAGCCCTCACCCCCGTCCCCTCTCCCGGAGGGCGAGGGGTTGAGGTAAACAGAGGTGTTATGCAGAATCAAATCAGTGTCGGCGGGCAGGCGGTAATCGAGGGCGTGATGATGCGCGCGCCCCGGACTATGACCGTGGCTGTGAGAGTGCCTTCGGGCGAGATTCTGCTTAAAAAAGACCCCCTGCGGCTCATGGCCGATAAGTGGAAATTCCTGAAATGGCCGATACTTAGGGGAACGGCAGCGCTGTTTTCCTCCCTCGCCTTGGGCCTGAAAGCCCTTAATTTTTCAGCGAATTGCGCCTTGGAAGGGCAGGGGTCGGGGGCCGGAGGGCAGGGGTCGGGAGGCCGGTCTACCGGTAAACCAATGACGGACCTTGCGGTTGGGCTCACCATGACGCTCTCGATTGGGCTTGGCCTTGCGCTGTTTTTCTACCTGCCGCTATTTATTACCCAGGGGCTTAAGAACGTCATGCCGGTTACACAGTCCTCGTCTTTGATGTTCAACCTGGTCGATGGAATAATACGCATAGCGCTGTTTCTGCTTTACATTTTCGCGATCTCCCGGATGAAGGACATAAGGCGCGTATTCGAATACCACGGCGCGGAACACAAGGCGATATACGCATATGAATCGGGCGAGGCCCTGACGGTCGATAACGCCAGAAAGTATTCGACGCTGCACCCGCGCTGCGGGACGAGCTTTCTGCTTATTGTAATGGTGTTCTCCATCCTGGTGTTCTCGTTTGTGCCGAAGTCCGCGCCGTTTTACATGAAGGCGCTATCACGGGTGGTGCTTATACCGTTTATCGCCGGGTTCTCGTACGAGTTTATAAAGTTTTCGTCCAAGAGGAAGAATAACGCGGTTATGAAGATAATGGTTGCGCCGGGGCTTTGGTTGCAGAGACTTACCACGAGGGAGCCTTCGGACGACCAGCTTGAGGTCGCGTTAAGGGCCTTGACGGAGGCCCTGGACGGAGAGGATAAAGGGACGGAGGCCGTAAATTGTTTGGCAAGTTAAAATCCGTAGTGGAAAAATACGACGAGCTCCAGAGACTGCTCTCCGACCCGAACGTCTACGGGAACCAGGCAGATATGCTGAAGTATTCAAAGGAGCAGGCGGAACTGTCCCCGGTGGTCGAGAAATACCGCGAATACCAGGACGTCGAGAAGGCAATAGCCGAGGCCGAAGAGATAATAAACGACAAGAAATCCGACCCGGACTTCAGAGAACTTGCCCAGGCCGAGCTTGAGAGCTTGAAGGCGAAAAAGGCCGCCCTGGAGCAGGATATGAAGTCCCTGCTTGTCCCGAAGGACCCTAACGACGAAAAAAACATATTCCTTGAGATAAGGGCGGGAACGGGCGGGGACGAGGCCGCGCTCTTCGGGGCGGATCTCTTCCGCATGTATTCTAAATATGCCGAGAAACGGCGCTGGAAAGTGGAGGTAATATCTTCCAGCGTGACCGGCGGCGGGGGCATAAAAGAAATAATAGCCATGATAAGCGGGAAGGCCGTTTACAGCAGGCTGAAGTACGAAAGCGGCGTCCACAGGGTCCAGCGCGTCCCGGAAACGGAGGCCTCCGGCAGGATACATACCTCGGCCGCGACCGTCGCCATACTGCCCGAGGCCGAAGAGGCCGAAGTAAATATAGACCAGAAGGACTTAAGGATTGACATTTTCTGCGCGAGCGGCCCCGGCGGCCAGTGCGTGAACACAACTTATTCAGCGGTGCGTATTACACACCTGCCGACGGGATTGGTTGTCTCCTGCCAGGACGAGAGGAGCCAGCTCAAGAACAAGGCCAAAGCCATGAAGGTGCTCCAGGCGCGGCTCGCGGAGAGGATACGCGAGGAGCAGGACGCGGAGCGCGCCCAGGACAGGAAATCACAGGTCGGAACGGGCGACAGGAGCGAGCGCATCAGGACGTATAACTTCCCGCAGAACCGGCTGACGGACCACCGCATAAACCTTACGCTTTACAAGCTGGACCAGATAGTGGAAGGCGTCCTCGACGAAGTCATCGACGCCCTGACGACTTACTACAACGCCGAGAGGCTGAAGGAATCTTGGTAGAAAAACGCCTCTCCGATTGCGTGGAAATCGCATCCCTTGCAGCCCTGGCGGGCGATGTTCTCTCGCTTTCGGGCGTTGAAAACCCGCAAATTGAAGCCGAGATCCTCATGGCGGAGGCATTGGGAACCAGCCGCTCCGGTGTGTTTATGAGGCTCCGGGAAGAGCCCGGACAGGCGGCCAGGGGGCGGTTTATCCGCTTCGTGGAACGCCGGGCGGCGCGGGAACCCCTGCAATATATCCTGGGCCGGCAGGAGTTTTCGGGCAGGATGTTCAAGGTAAACCCGGCAACGCTCGTTCCGAGGCCGGAGACGGAGATACTCGCGCGAGAAGGGGCGGATTTCCTGAAGGGGCTTGATTCCCCCCTTGCGGCGGATATAGGGACGGGCTCCGGCTGTATTGCGGTTACGCTTGCGCTGGAGGCGCCGGGGGCGTTTGTTTATGCGGTGGACATGTCCGGGGCCGCGCTTCAGACGGCGGCGGCAAACGCGGAACAAAACGGCGCGGCGGGGAGCGTGGAATTTCTGGAAGGGGACATGTTGCGGCCTCTTTCGGACAGGGGCCTTGGCGGCAGGCTCGCTCTCGTAATCTCCAACCCGCCGTATATCCCGACGGACGACATGCAAGGTCTTCAGCCGGAGGTGCTTTTCGAGCCGAAAACCGCCCTGGACGGAGGGCCGGACGGCCTGGATGCGATAAGGCGGCTTATCCGTGAGGCGCCTGCGTATTTAAAGCCCGGCGGGAGGCTTATGCTTGAGATTGGCTTCGGCCAGGCCGGGGCCGTCCGGGAGATGATAAACGATGCGCCGGGCCTTGGATTTGAGAAAATTATCCTTGATTTTGCGGGCATCGAGCGCATAATATCAGCAGTAAAGGATTAGCCGGGACAAGGGATCTGGTGAACTAAAATCACACCAGGCTCGCTTCATGAGGATTCGCTCGGGAAGTTCTACGGCTTGCACCGTTATGGCAGAAAAACTCCTCACTTTGTTCGTCGGACAGTTTCTGCCATGGCCGCTTCGCTTCGCCAAGAATTTCCAGCTCGCTCATACATATATCCGCTCGCTCTGATGCGATTTTTAGATTGTCGAGGTTTTCATGCAGTCCATAGTAATTGAAGGCGGCAAGCGTTTAAGCGGCGATGTGAAGATAAGCGGCGCGAAAAATTCCGCGCTGCCGATACTCTGCGCAAGCCTGCTGGCGCCGGGCGAACATGTCGTAAGCAACGTGCCGGAGTTGCAGGACGTCATAACGATGGGCAGGCTCCTTGAGAACCTTGGAGCCGGGGTCCAGTCCTCGGACGGGGTTTTCCATATCGACACGGAGAACCTGGCAAAGGATGAAGCGCCGTACGAGCTTGTGAAGACCATGCGCGCCTCGGTGCTTGTGCTTGGGCCGCTCGTGGCTCGGCTCGGCTCGGCCAGAGTATCCCTTCCCGGCGGCTGCGCCATAGGCGCGCGTCCGATAAACCTGCATCTTGCCGGCCTGCGCGATATGGGCGCGGAAGTCGAGATTGAACACGGCTATGTCGTGGCAAAGGCAAAACGCCTGAAGGGCGCAAGGATTTATCTCGACACCCCGACGGTTACCGGGACCGAAAACCTCATGATGGCCGCGACGCTGGCGGAGGGCAGGACGGTGCTGGAAAACGCGGCTTGCGAGCCGGAAGTTACCGACCTTGCCGCCTGCCTGTCGAGCATGGGCGCGAAGATAACGGGCGCGGGCACGGACACCGTCAGGATAGAAGGGGTAAGCGAACTTCGGCCCATGAAATATTCCGTCATGCCGGACAGGATAGAGACCGGGACATACCTTGCCGCAGGCGCGATTACCGGCGGAGATGTGAGGATTACCGGATGCGAGCCGGCGCACTCGGCGGCATTGCTCACGAAGCTCCGGGAATGCGGCTTCGAAATCGAGAAAGGCCCCGGCTGGATAAGGCTCAAGGGCTGCGACAGGCCCCGCGCCGTGGACATAAAAACCCTGCCGTACCCCGGTTTCCCCACGGACATGCAGGCGCAGTTCATGGCGCTCATGTGCGTGGCGGACGGCCTCTCCGTGATTACGGAGACGGTGTTCGAGAACCGGTTCATGCACATTGCGGAGCTGAAGAGGATGGGCGCGGACATAAAGGTGCAGGGGAACGCGGCGGTCGTGCAGGGGGCGGAGAACATTTTCGGCGCGCCGGTGATGGCGACGGACCTGCGGGCGAGCGCGTCGCTTGTTATCGCGGCGCTGGCGGCAAAGGGAAGCTCCGAGATTTCCCGCGTATATCACCTTGACCGCGGCTACGAGAGAATGGAAGAGAAGCTCCGGGGCATCGGGGCGCGCATAAAAAGAGTCGGATGAAAGACAGCCTGTTAATTTGAAACGGGTAAAGGTTTAAAGCCGTTATTCCCGCGAAAGCGGGAATCCAGGGACTTTTCTCTTCGAGGTTTCATGAATTTTCTTAAGTTCGGGCAGCCGGGGTTCGAGAAATTCTTCAGGAAGATTGAAGGCCGGGCGGGCGAAGTCCCCGCGTCGGTCGAGAAGACCGTCCGTAGAATAATCGAAGATGTCCGGAAGACGGGAGACGCCGCGCTCGTTTCCTACACAGAAAAATTCGACGGCGTAAAATTAATTCCGAAAAGATTCCGGGTGACGGAAAAGGAGATAGAGCGGGCATACAGGGAAACGCCGGAGGAGGACGTGGACGCGCTCCGTCTTGCGGCACGGCGGATTTCCGACTTCCACGAACGTCAGAAAACCCAGTCGTGGTTCCTGCAGGAAGAATCGGGCGCGATGCTGGGCCAGAGGGTAATGCCGCTTGAATGCGTCGGGATATACGTGCCCGGCGGCAAGGCGTCATACCCGTCGTCCGTGCTTATGAACGCAATCCCGGCGAAGGCAGCCGGAGTGCCGAGGGTCGTGATGTGCGTGCCCGCTCCGGTCGGGAAGCTAAGCCCCGGAGTCCTCGTGGCGGCGGACATGGCGGGCGTGGATGAGATATACAAGATAGGCGGGGCGCAGGCCGTCGCGGCAATGGCATACGGCACGAAGACAATCCCCAGGGTCGATAAAATAGTCGGCCCCGGCAACATATACGTGGCCACGGCAAAGAGGCTCGTCTTCGGCGCTGTTGACATAGACATGGTGGCCGGGCCTTCCGAGATACTGGTGGTTGCGGACAACACCGCAAGCCCTGCCTTCATTGCGGCAGACCTGCTCTCCCAGGCGGAACACGACGAGATGGCTTCGGCAATACTTGTTACGGACTCGCCGGAGCTGGCAAAGAACGTCGAGACTGAGCTTAAGGCGCAGATCTCGGTTCTCCCGCGCCGGGCGGTTGCGGGAAAGTCTCTTAAAAGTTACGGCGCGATTATACTGGCGCGGGACTTGGGCGAGGCGGCGGACATAGCGAACCGCATCGCGCCCGAGCACCTGGAGCTTGCCGTGGACAGGCCGATGGAGCTTCTGCCGAAGATAAAAAACGCGGGCGCGATATTCATGGGACACTTCACGCCGGAGGCCGTCGGGGATTACTGCGCCGGGCCGAACCACGTCCTTCCCACGGGCGGGACGGCGAGATTTTTCTCGCCGCTTTCCACGGACGACTTCGTGAAGAAGTCGAGCTTCCTGATGTATACGAAGGAAGCGCTTGAAGAGCTTGCACCTGCGGTCATCCGGATAGCAAAAATGGAAGGTCTCGACGCCCACGCGAGAATGGTGGAAAAACGGATGCAGGGCCGCGAATAGAAGCCGTTATTCCACGCATTGGACACGAAAGGAGTTTTCTTCAAAATGGTTTTGCGTCTTGGAATCCCCAAAGGCAGCTTGCAGGACTCAACCCTTAAAATCTTCCGAAAGGCCGGCTACAACATCACCGTCGGAAGCCGCTCGTATTACCCCTCCATAGACGACCCGGAGATAGAGTGCATGATGGTGCGCGCGCAGGAGGTGCCGCGTTATGTCGAGGACGGCGTGCTCGACGCCGGCCTTACCGGATACGACTGGATAATGGAGCAGGGCGCGAAGGTCGTGGAAGTTGCCGAGCTGAATTACGCCAAGGAGGGCCTGCGTCCCGTGCGCTGGGTAATAGCCGTGCCGGAAGACTCTAAAATAAAGGCCGTAAAGGACTTGAACGGGAAGCGCATTGCGACTGAGCTTCTGGGATACACGAAGAAGTTCCTTAGGCAGCATGGCGTAAACGCGGAGGTGGAGTTTTCCTGGGGCGCGACGGAGGTAAAGCCCGGCGCCGGGCTCGCCGACGCGATAGTGGACTTGACCGAGACCGGGAACTCTCTTCGGGCGAACAAGCTCCGCATAATCGAAGTGATGCTGACTTCCACCACGCGCCTGATTGCGAACAGGGAGGCGTGGAAGGACCCGGGAAAGAGAAAGAAGCTTGAGAACTTGAATATACTCCTTCAGGGGGCAATCGCAGCGGAGGAAAAAGTGGGCCTCAAGATGAATGTCCCGTGCGCGAAGCTGGACAAGGTAACGTCCGTCCTGCCCGCGATGCACTCGCCGACCATCTCCCGCCACGCCGACCCGGACTGGGTGAGCCTCGAAGTGATAATCGACGAGAAGAAGGTGCGCGACCTTATCCCGGAACTCAAGCGCGCCGGCGCTTCCGGGATAGTCGAATATCCTCTGAACAAGGTGATACCGTAAACTTGGACATCAAGCCCCTCGTAAGAAGAGAAGTGGTATCGCTTTCGGCGTACGAGCCGGAGGACTACGACGGCGTGCGCATAAAGCTCGACGCGATGGAGAACCCGTATCCGCTCCCCGAAGGGCTGAGGGCAGGGCTCGCAGGCGCACTGGCGGAAGTTTCCCTGAACCGCTATCCCGACCCGGAGGCGATGCGCCTGAAAGGCGTTCTTTCGGAATACCTCGGCGTCGGCGCGGAGAACCTCGTCCTGGGGAACGGCTCCGACGAGCTTATAGGGATGATAATCCAGGCATTCGGAGGCTCGCCGGGAATAATTTCATACCCGACCCCGACATTCTCCATGTATGGCATCGTCGCCCGCTCGATGGGGCAGGAGGTCATGGAGCTTCCCCTCACGGCTGATTTCCAGATTAATTTCGACGGCTGGCTGAGGCTCTTCTCGGTGCGCCGCCCGAAGGTCATATTCATCAGCTACCCCAATAACCCGACGGGGAACCTCTTCGACCCCGACAGGATACGGCGCCTTATCGAGGGTTGCTTTTCCATCGTCGTTGTGGACGAGGCGTATTTCAGCTTCTCCGGAGAGAGCTTCATTGACAAAATAAACGAACTCCCGAACCTCGCAGTGCTAAGGACTCTCTCAAAGATAGGCATGGCCGGCCTTCGCCTCGGTGTTATGGCGGCTGGCAGGGACATCGTCCGCGAGGTAAACAAGGTCCGCCTGCCGTACAACATAAACGCTCTCTCCCAGGCTGCGGCGGAGTATCTGCTGAAAAACCGTGCGGCGGTAAGCGAACAGGTATCAAAAATAACTGCCGAGCGCGAGCGGATGTACGAAATATTAAGCGGCATGGACGGCATTGCCGCATGGCCGTCGAAGACGAACTTCATCCTTTTCCGCGTAAGAGGCGCGGGCAAAATCCACAAGGAACTGAAGGCGCGCGGAATACTGGTGCGAAACATGGACTCGCCGGGGCCGATGAAGGACTGCCTGAGGGTGACTATCGGCACGCCGCCGGAAAACGAAGATTTTTTGGCTAACTTAAAAGAGCTTTTATTGGAAAAATAGCTGATATTTTGTCCCGCCTTAAGGAGGTTTTTATGGCCCGCAGGGCAAAGGTTGAGAGAAAGACGACCGAGACCGATATAAAGCTCTCGCTTAATCTGGACGGTGCGGGGAAATATAAAATCGATTCCTCCGTCCCGTTCCTCGACCACATGCTCTCGCTCATGGCGCGGCACGGGCATTTCGACCTTACGTTGCAGGCCAGGGGCGACACGCATGTGGACTATCACCACACGGTCGAGGACGTGGGGATTGTCCTGGGAGGCGCGTTCCGGCAGGCGCTGGGGGACATGAAGGGCATGGCGCGGTATGGCTTTGCAAAGGTGCCGATGGACGAGGCGCTCGCGGAGATGGTGGTGGATATTTCCGGAAGGCCGGGATTGGTGTATAACGTCAAGCTCCCGAAGGGCAAGGTAGGGGATTTCGACGTGGAGCTTGTATACGATTTCTTCAAGGCGCTCTCCGACCATGCCGGGACAACGATTCACATAAACGTCCCGTACGGCATCAATCTGCACCATATCATAGAGGCGATTTTTAAATCCTTCGGCAGGGCGATGGATAACGCAACAGTCCTTGACGCAAGGACCAGGGGCATACCGTCCACAAAGGGGAAGCTGTAGGCGGGTCAAAATGATTGCAATAATCGATTACGGGATGGGCAACCTCCGCAGTGTGCAGAAAGGTTTCGAGAAGGTCGGGCACAAGGCGGGGGTAACGTCCGACAGACAAAAGATACTGGACGCGGACAAGGTAGTCCTGCCCGGCGTCGGCGCATTCGCGGACTGCATGAACAACCTGGACAGGCTCGGCCTCGCCGATACGGTAAGGAAGGTAATCGCCTCCGGCAGACCGTTCATGGGCATATGCCTGGGGCTTCAGCTTCTCTTCGAGGAGGGCGAGGAATTCGGCGTACACAAGGGCCTGGGGATATTAAAGGGCCGGGTTGTGCGCTTCCCCGCGGAACTTCCCGGAAACAATGAACAGATATATAAAATACCGCATATGGGCTGGAACAGGATAAAAATCAGGAACCGCCCGCCGCACCTGAAGGGCGTGGAAGACGGCGGATTTTTTTACTTCGTCCATTCGTATTATGTCGTCCCGCAGGACGGCTCTATTGCGGCTACGACGACGGAGTACGGCCTGGAATTTGTCTCCAGCGTCTGGAAGGACAATATTTTCGCCGCGCAGTTCCATCCTGAAAAGAGCCAGGAGCAGGGACTAAAAATACTGAAGGCATTCGGAGAAATAGAATGATAGTAATACCCGCGATAGATTTGAAGGAGGGCAGATGCGTCAGGCTCCTCCAGGGACGGATGGAGGACGCGACCGTATATTCGGAGGACCCTATGGGGACGGCGGCGCATTTCGAGTCCCTGGGGGCGGAGCTTATACACGTTGTTGACCTTGAAGGCGCGTTTGCGGGCAGACAAAAGAACCTCTCGTCCATAAAGGATATTTTATCCGCCGTAAAGATTCCTGTTGAGGTCGGCGGCGGAATCCGAAACATGGACACCATAGACTTCCTCCTTGGGCTTGGTGTGAGCCGCGTGGTATTGGGCACGGCCGCGCTGGAGGTGCCGGGTCTTCTTATGCTGGCCTGCAAGAAATATCCGGGCAGGATAATTGCCGGCATAGACGCCAGAGACGGCAGGGTTGCCGTGCGCGGCTGGGGAGAGGTATCGGACGTTACGGCGGACGAGCTGGCAAGACGCATGGAGGACGCGTGCGTGCGGGCGATTATCTACACGGACATAAGCCGCGACGGGATGATGAAAGGCCATAACGTCGCCGCAACGAAACACCTCGCGGATCTGGTCAAAACCCCTATTATCGCCTCCGGCGGCGTCAAGGATTTAAGCGACATAAAGGCCCTGATGGAGATAGAAAAACTCGGAGTGGAAGGCGTAATAACCGGCAAGGCGGTATACTCCGGCGCGCTGGATCTGAAAAAAGCTATAGAAATAACGAGAAGCTAAACCGTTACTTTCTTTTCACGCGAAAAGAAAGTAACGCAAAGAAAAGCGGGACAGTTTTATGCTTGCAAGAAGAATAATCCCATGCCTGGACGTAAAAGACGGGCGCGTTGTAAAAGGCGTGAGCTTCGTCAACCTGCGGGACGCCGGCGACCCCGTCGAGATAGCCAAGGCGTACGACGCTCAAGGCGCGGATGAACTTACCTTTCTCGACATAACCGCCTCGCACGAGAAGCGCGGTATAATCATCGATGTCGTGAAAAGGACGTCGGAACAGGTCTTTATGCCGCTTACCGTCGGCGGCGGGATAAAAAGCATCGACGACATAAGGGCGCTCCTGAAGGCCGGGTGCGATAAGGTATCGATAAACACCTCCGCGGTATATGATCCGCGCTTCATAAAGGCCGCGGCGGAGCGGTTTGGAAGCCAGTGCATAGTCGTCGCAATCGACGCGAAGAGGACAGTCCCCGTGCCCGACGCCGGGCGCGCAAGACAGATTACGGAGGTAAGCGAAAAGCTTCCCTGGGTACAAGACGACGAATTCCGCAGCCTGTTTTTCCAGGGCGTTGACAAAAACGGTCTGCACTGGGAGGTCTTCACGCACGGCGGGAGGCAGCCGAAGTATATCGACGCCGTCGCATGGGCGGTAAAGATGGAAGAGCTCGGCGCGGGCGAGATACTCCTTACATCGATGGACCAGGACGGCCAGAAGACGGGCTACGACATAGAGCTCACTCGCGCGGTATCCGACGCGGTGAGCATACCCGTAATCGCATCCGGCGGCGTGGGCAACCTTGATCATATCTACGAGGGCCTGACAGAAGGACGCGCCGACGCGGCTCTCGCGGCCTCCATATTCCATTACAAGGAATATACCATTAAAGAGGCGAAAGAATACCTGAAAGAACGCGGCGTGCCGGTGAGGCTTTAAACTTGTCTGGCTTTCTTTTGGTTACTTTTCTTTCACCTGAAAGATAAAGTAACGGTCTTAAAAGAGGAGCGTATATGGAATTCCATTCCGTAAAAATCAATATCCCTGAGAACTGCAACGTAATCATCGGGCAGAGCCATTTTATAAAGACTGTGGAGGACTTATACGAAATAATGGTGAACGCGATGCCGGGGCCGAAGTTCGGGGTAGCGTTCGCGGAGGCCTCCGGGCCGTGCCTGATAAGGGTCGAGGGCACGGACGATGACATGAAGGCCGCGGCTGTGGAAAACATGAAAAACATCGCCTGCGGGCACTCGTTCTGCATCATGCTGAAGGACTGCTTCCCGGTGAACGTCCTGAACGCCATAAAGAACTGCCGCGAGGTCGTGAATATCTTCTGCGCGACGGCGAATCCGGTAGAGGTTATAGTCGCGCAGACGGATTTGGGCCGGGGGATAATGGGCGTCATCGACGGATTCCCGCCGAAGGGCGTCGAGGGGCCGGAAGATGTAATAAAACGAAAAGAGTTCCTGCGTATGATAGGATATAAATTATGATGTTCGACATATCGCGGTTAAAATTTGACAAGGACGGGCTCATCCCGGCGATTGTGCAGGACCATGAGGACGGCGCCGTCCTGATGATGGCGTTTATGAACAGGCTCTCGCTGGAGAAGACGCTTCAGACGGGGCTGTGCCATTACTGGAGCCGCTCTCGCCAGAAACTCTGGCTGAAGGGCGAGACCTCAGGACATACGCAGAAAGTCAAAGAAGCTTATTACGACTGCGACGCGGACTGTCTGCTGTTCAAGGTCGAGCAGAATACCGCAGCCTGCCATACGGGAAACAGGAGCTGTTTTTATACCAGGATAGAGGCGGACGGCACAAAAGACGTCGGCGAAAAAAAATTCGACGCCTCGGACGTATATTCGGGAAGCGATATTCTCGACAAGCTCTACGTTGTAATCAATGAGAGGAAATCCAACCCCGCCGAGGGTTCTTATGTAAGCGGCCTTTTTGCCAAAGGGAAGGATGTTATTTTAAAAAAGGTGGGCGAGGAGGCGGCGGAGGTTGTAATAGCGTCCAAGAACCGGTCCAAGGAAGAGCTTGTATACGAGACCGCCGACCTGTGGTTTCATTCGCTTATCGCCCTTGCGGAGGCCGGCGTCGCTCCTTCCGAGGTTTATGAGGAACTGAAACGGAGAAGGAAATAAAGGCACCTCTGCCCTGCCAGGAACCCAAGGCCCCGCACAGTTTGACAACTCCCGCTTAAGTGCTATATTTAAGTAATTAAAATATAGTTCATTGCAATACTGGCTGAAGCAAGACGTCTCTCCAGAATAGAAATTCACTTCAAGAGCGCGCATTCTTACCGAGAAGTCTTCCATAAAAAACGATTCTTTTTGTTTGGCGGAAAAGCAGATTATCCGAACACTCGAGGTATGCCATGGCCCTGCGGGACGGCGGGGGTGCAGCAGGATTGAAGAGAAAAAGGAGAGGCGTTGGCCAAAGCCGCCAAAACCTGATACTGCAAAACACTCCCATCGGATCTCCAAATCAAAGCTGTCTCGGGGCCGGATTTCCCAATAACTTGTTGTGTCAAAGCTGGGTTACGCGGCAATGTGCGCGCCGGAAAACGCGGCCTTCCATCACAGAGAGGGGCGATATTATGAAGAGGATATATGTCTTATTCGTCTTTGCTGCCCTGGCGGGAGTGCTAACGGCCGGGAACTATGCAATGGCCCAGGATTACATGTTGGGCCCGGGCGATCTGCTTAAAATTACGGTATACGAAAACGACGACCTTACGACGACGGCCAGGATAAGCGGCAACGGGATAATCAGCGTGCCGTTGATAGGCAAAATAAAAGTGGCGGGAATGACGCCCGGCGAGGCGGAACAGAGAATAGACCAAAAGCTTGCCCAAGGATATATTATCGACCCGCACGTCACCGTTTTTGTCAAGGAATATAAAAGCAAGCAGGTTACCATCCTGGGCGAGGTAGCAAGACCCGGGGTATATACGCTGACCTCGAATGCGACGGTCCTCGACATAATCTCCAAGGCGGGCGGGCTTACAGACAAGGCCGGAAACCGCATAGTCATAAAAAGGAAAACAAAAAATACCGCCACGGACGCCGGCGCGCCGGATGCGCTCCCCGCCGCAAGCCAAAAGGGCGAAACCGCGCCCATTGCAGGGCCGGAGACGGCGAATGGAGCAAAGGCATCAGGGCCCGGCCCGGGCAGCACATACATTACGCTGAACCTGAAAGAGCTGATGGAAAAAGGGAACATGGCCGAAAACCTCTACGTTAAGGACGGCGATAACATATTCGTTACAAAGAGCGGACTAATTTACGTGACAGGAGAGGTAAAGATGCCCGGCGCATATAAATTTAAAGAAGGAACCACCGTGATTCAGGCGATAGCCATGGCACAGGGGCTTACCGACAAGGCCGCCCCAGGCAGGACGACATTGATAAGAAAAATAGACGGCAAAGACAAAAAAATAAAGGTCGGAATGGATTTCCAGCTACAGCCGGACGACGTGGTATCGGTGCCTGAGAGCTTCTTTTAATCAAACCGGAAGGGGACACATTATGAGGGAAGACTTGGGCGTTCGAGATTACCTGATGATACTGAGCAAGCGGCGGATTTCCGTCGCGGCCGTCTTCGCGTTGTTTGTTCTTGCGGTTGCGGCGGTAACTTTCACAATGACGCCGGTATACAAGGCGACTGCCCAGGTCTATATAGAGCCGCCGAACTTGCAGTTCAATATCCAGAACCAGCAGATAGAGAACCAGATGGACATGGCGTCATATCTCCAGACGCAGGTGAACATAATAAAAAGCGAAGTCATAGCCAGGAAGGTTATTGAAAAACTCCATCTGGACAGGCCTGAGCGTAGGGGAAAATCCTTTTTTTCCCTTGGCCTGCCGTGGAAAGGAAATTCCGGCAAAGTCCCGTCGATGGGAAACGCGATAAAGGCTTTCGAGAAGCGTCTTACCGTGGAGACGGTGAAGAACAGCGACTTGGTCAATGTAAGTTACGAGGCGAAAAACCCTGAACTTGCCGCCCGGGTCGCCAACGAGACCGTGCAGGCATTCATAGAGCAGAACATAGACATGAGGACGGCTCCAGCCAGGAGCTACATGGCGTGGCTGGACGGCGAGTTGGATAAGATAAAGGCGCGGATGGACGAAAGCGCCTATTCGCTGGAGAATTTCAAGCGCTCGGAGAGGATTATAGGCGGGGACCGCAGTTCAAATGTAACCCTCGCCGCATTGAACGACCTCAACGCGAAAGTCCTGTCCGCAGAGGCGAGACGATACCAGGCGGAAATAAAATACCAGCAGGTAATGAAGCTTTCGTCCGTGCCCGACGGATTGATGAGTCTTCCGGACGTATTAAACAACAAGGTGATACAGGACCTCCAGTCCCAGGAGACCATGATCTCCAAGGACATGGCGGAAAAATCTAAAAAATACGGCGATAAACATCCGGTAATGATACGCCTTGCGAACGAGATGAAGCAGATAAAGAAACAGATAAACGGCGAGGTGAAGCTGGTGGCCGACGGGATAAAAAACGACTACGACGAGGCCCGCCGCGAAGAGCAAAGTCTCAGGGGCGCCTTCAACCGCCAGAAATCGGAGGCGATGAGCTACGACAGAAGCTCTGCGGAATACGATCTCAGAAAACAGGACGTCGAGGGCGCAAAAGAAATCTATGGGCAGGTGCTCAAGAAGGCCCAGGAAACAAATATCATGGGCACCATCAACGTCAGCAGCGTGCAGCTGATAGACGGCGCCACGCCGCCCAAAATCCCGGCAAGGCCGAAAAAAGTCCTTAACATGCTGCTGGGAGTAGCTCTGGGGCTGTTTACCGGGATTGGTTTTGCCCTGGTAAGCGAACACATGGACAATACCTACACGTCGCCTGAGGAGCTTGAAGAAAATCTTGGCGTGCCGATGCTTGGAGTTGTCCCGAAGTCTTCCCGGCAGGACGACAAAAAGCCTGAGAATATCGACGCGGTGATCGACCCGATATCCCCGATGGCGGAATCATTCAGAACGATAAGAAGCAACATCCTGCTCTCAAGACAGAACCGCAGTCCCCGTGTCATCCAGGTATGCAGCGCGATGCACGGAGAGGGAAAATCAACGGTCTCCGTGAACCTCGCCTCGATAATGGCCGCCGCCGGGGAGAGGATACTTCTCATAGACGGCGACATGCGCAGACCCAGACTGCACAAGGCCTTTGAAGTGCCGAACACAAGGGGCCTGTCGAGTCTCATTACAAAAAAGGCGGATCTGGCGGATGTCTTGAGGAAGACGAAGATACCAAACCTGAGCTTCATCCCTTCCGGGCCGCTTTACTCAAATCCCGGAGAGATGCTGGGTTCAACGGCCATGTTCAACCTGATGACGGGCCTGAGGGAGCAGTTCGACAGGGTGCTTATCGACTGCCCGCCTTATCTCGGCATCGCGGACGCCTCGCTCCTCACGCCGCTTTCGGACGGAGTCGTGCTTGTCGTCCGGAGCGGCAAGACGATAAAGGACGCCGTGCATAAAATAAAAAAGAACATGGATACCATAAAGGCGGAAATACTGGGCGTGGTCCTGAACGATATGGCTATCCGATCCGTGGATTACTACTATCACTACAACTATTCCGACTATATCGGCACAAAGAGGACAAAGTCCGGCGCTTAGCCTTTCCGGCCCGTTTCCCGGCCAAGAGTCATTGGTTTTTAAACTTAATATCGGCGACACAGGCGGGAGATACGTTACCCGCAAAGGGGAGAGGTTTGCGCTTGGACATCGATTCGCACATGCACGTGAATTTCAGGGGCCTGGACGCCGAGGGTATAATTTCCTACCTGAACAGGGAGCGGCTCGGCAAGTGCTGGCTTTTGACCTGGGAAGAGTCAAACCCGGCAACCCCGGTATACCTTCGCCTGCCGGTGGAGGACGTGTTTGAGGCATACCGGAAACACCCTGAAAGGGTATGCCCGATGTATGCGCCTGACCCTGAGGCGGACGATGCGGCGGAGAGGTTCATGGCATGGGTGGACAAGGGAATATGCGGCTGCGGAGAGCTGAAAACAAAACTCCCCTGGGATTCGCCGAAACTCGACCGGCTGCTGGAGAAGGTAAACGCCCTGGGTATGCCGCTTGTGTTTCACATGGAAAGCGCGGGCGAGCGTTATGCCGCGGCAGGCGCTGATAATTTCGAGAAGCTTATGGCGAAGATGCTGAACACCCCGAGATACCGCGGCTATCCCAGGAAGGCGGTCTCGTTCCTGGGAAAAATCTATGCGCCCATGAGGGAGAAAAAAGAAAAAATGCGCCGCCAGTTTCCTGGATACATGACGGATTTCGCGGCGCTTGAGAGCCGTCTTCAGCAGTTCCCGAACATAAAGTTCATAGGGCATGGGCCGCTTTTCTGGGAGGGCATTTCCCTTGAAGGCGGCGTGGACGGCCTCCTGCCGCGCGGCACGGTTATCGCGGGAGGAATAACCGTCCGGCTGATGGAGGAATATAAAAACCTTCATGCCGATTTATCCGGCGTATCGGGTTTTCGCGCCATGACGAGAGACCCGGCCTTTGCGCGGGAGTTCATTACAAGGCACTCCGAAAGGATACTTTACGGGACGGACAACTTCTTCCTTGGCCAAAGGAAGCTCCTTGAGAGGCTCAGGCTCCCGGCGGACGTCATGCGGAGCGTCTCCGGTGAGAACGCGGCGCGTCTGGTTTTGCGAACATGACGCGGCGGCAGGGAGAGGCGGTCAAAAACATGCGCGGAGGCCTGCTTGAAAAAATCCGTTCGCGGGGCGGGCAGGAAATCGTCTTTACCGCGGACGGAGAGGAGAAGCTGGAGGGGAAGGCAATTTGTACCGGGTGCCCGACACCGTCCCATGTCTGACGCCTATGCTCATGGCCCTGTCCCTCCGGCTCCTTGTCTTTCGAGGATTGCGCTTGTCGGGAAAAAAGAGAGGCTCGGCCCGGGAAAACGATTTAAATTTACCTTGGGGGTCAAAATGGAAACTCTTACAGAAAATAACGAGAGCGGGAAGCTTAAAACGGCGGATATTTTCGAGACCCTGCTTGAAAAAATCGAGACACGCCGCGCAAAGGTGGGTGTAATCGGTCTGGGATACGTCGGCCTGCCGCTTGTCCAGGCCTTTGCCGGGGCGGGGTTCCCGGTAATGGGTTTTGACAACGACATGGAAAAAATAGACCGCCTCGCGGCCGGGAAAAGCTACATAAAACATATCTCCGACGCCTCCGTCGCCGGTATTGCCGCCTCAGGAAGGTTTTCCGCAACCGCAGATTTTGAAAGGCTCGGCGAGGTGGACTGCGTTATCATCTGTGTCCCCACGCCGTTGAACGAATACAGGGAACCGGACCTCTCATACGTCCTGAACTCCGCCGAGGCGGCGGCACGGACACTAAGAGAGGGACAGCTCGTGATACTCGAATCCACCACGTATCCCGGCACAACGGACGAGGAGATGCGCGCCGTCCTTGAAAAGACGGGGCTTTATGCGGGCCGGGACTTTTTCCTGGCGTTTTCCCCGGAGCGCGAGGACCCCAATAACGGGAGCTTCAATACCTCCACCATACCCAAGGTCGTCGGCGGATATACCGGCAGGTGCCTGAAGGCCGCGAACGCCCTCTACGGAAGCATCATCAAGAGAACCGTCCCCGTATCCTCGACCCGCGTGGCCGAGGCGACGAAACTGCTTGAGAACATATTCCGGAGCGTAAACATTGCGCTGGTAAACGAACTGAAGGTGCTCTTCGACAGGATGGACATCGACGTCTGGGAGGTAATATCCGCCGCCTCCACGAAACCCTTCGGCTACATGCCGTTTTATCCGGGGCCGGGCCTTGGCGGGCACTGCATCCCCATTGACCCGTTCTACCTCACGTGGAAGGCCCGCAAGTACGACTTCCATACCCGCTTCATCGAGCTTGCGGGCGAGATAATAACCTACATGCCCTACTACGTTATAGAGAAGACCGCACAGGCTTTAAACCGCCAGGGCAAGGCGCTGAAAGGCGCAAAGGTGCTGGTTCTGGGGGTGGCGTACAAAAAGAACGTGGACGACATGCGCGAGTCCCCGGCGCTGAAGGTTGTCGAACTCCTGATGGCCAGGGAAGCGAAGGTGGATTACTCCGACCCGTACGTCCCGAAGATACCGAAGCTCAGGAAATACAGGCTCGACATGACCTCCGTCGTTTTGAACGAAAGGAACCTCTCCAGGTACGACGCGGTGTTGATACTTACAGATCACAACGACTTCGACTACGAATTCATATACGAGAACTCGAACATGATAATAGACACCAGGAACGCCATGGCGGCGGTAAGGGACACCAAAAAGAAAGTATTCAAGGCATAGGGAGGCATGAAAATGAGAAATCCGGCGGCAGGGAGACCTGTGACGGTGGCGGCCATAGGCGCGGGATGCTGGGGCAGAAACATCATCAGGACGCTGCACAGGCTTTGCGCGCTCTCGTGCGTCTGCGACACGGACGAGAAAGCGCTCGAAGAGCAGAGAGAGACTTACGTGGGAGTGCGCACGGAGACCGACTACAGGGCCGTGCTGGGCGACAAGGGAATCGCCGCCGTGGCAATAGCCTCCCCTGCGGTAGCCCACGCGGCGATGATACGGCAGGCGCTCGAGGCCGGCAAGGACGTCTTCGTTGAGAAGCCGCTATGTCTTTCGGAACCGGAAGGCGAGACTCTGGTATCCATGGCGGCGGCTCTTGGCCGCGTGCTGATGGTCGGGCACCTCCTGCAATACCACGACGCGACGGCAAGGCTTCGCGAGATGATTAACCGTGGAGAGCTTGGAAAGATATATTACATATACTCGAACCGCCTGAACATGGGAAGGTTCCGCGGCGAAGAGAACGCGCTATGGAGCTTTGCGCCGCACGACGTCTCTGTTGCGCTCGGCCTGGCCGGGGAGATGCCGTCGAACGTATTCTGCGGAGGCGGGGCCTTCCTGCAAAGCGGCGTCCACGACAGCGCGTGCGCGCTTTTGAGCTTCCCGTCCGGCACGAAGGCGCACATTTTCGTAAGCTGGCTGAACCCCTTCAAAGAACAGAAGCTCGTGGTGGTCGGGAGCCGTAAAATGGCGGTATTCGACGACACGCAGAAAGACAGAAAGCTCCTTGTCTATCCGCACGAGATAATCTGGAAAGGGAAAATCCCCGTGCCGGATAAAAAAGACGCGGAGGTCGTCGAGCTTCCGGGGACGGAGCCGCTTTTAAACGAGCTCTCCCACTTCCTGCAATGCGTAAGGGAGAGGAAATCTCCCGTGACGGACGGCGCGGAGGGCTTGCGGGTGCTTAGGGTGCTCCAGGCCTGCCAGAGGTCTCTTGAAGATGGAGAAAAAATATCACTGTCCGGCGCGAAAAGAAAATTTTTCGCCCATCAGAGCGCCGTCATAGACCAGCCCGCGCATATAGGCGAAGGCACGTCCATCTGGCACTTTTCGCACGTGATGAAGGACTCGGAAATAGGCCGCGGCTGCAACATCGGCCAGAACGTCGTAATCTCCCAAGGGGTGAAGATAGGCGACAACGTGAAGATACAGAACAATGTCTCCGTATACACGGGCGTAACGCTGGAGGACGGCGTTTTCTGCGGGCCGTCGATGGTGTTTACCAACGTAATGAACCCGCGGAGCCGCATATCCCGGCGCCATGAGTACAGGCCGACAATTGTAAAGGAGGGCGCGACGCTTGGAGCCAACTGCACCGTGGTCTGCGGTCATACGATAGGCAGGCACGCGTTCGTGGGCGCCGGCGCGGTGGTGACAAAGGACGTGCCGGATTACGCATTGGTGGTGGGGAACCCGGCGCGGGTGGCCGGATACATGTGCGAGTGCGGGGCGCGGCTCGAAATCAACGGAGACGAAGCGGCATGCCCGTCATGCGGCATGCCGTATGAAAAGAGGGGCGGCAAAATCGGGAGGAGGCAGGACATTGAAAGTACCGTTGCTTGATTTAAGGGCGCAATATGGCCCGATAAGAGAGGAGATTATCGGGGCCGTCATGGAGGTGCTGGAGGCCCAGCGCTTTATCCTCGGGCCGAAAGTGGCGGAGCTTGAGGAGCAGGTGGCCCGCTATTCGGAGGCGAAATGGGGAATAGGGGTGTCCTCCGGCTCAGACGCGCTCCTCGTATCGCTTATGGCGCTTGACGTCGGGAAGGGAGATTATGTCATCACGACTCCTTATACCTTTTTTGCCACGGCGGGCGCGGTCGCAAGGCTCGGCGCAACCCCGGTGTTCGCGGATATAGACCCCAGGACGTATAACATAGACACGGATAAAATAGCCGGCGCGGCGAAAAAGATACCGAAGGGAAGGCTCAAGGCTATTATACCGGTGCATCTCTACGGCCAATGCTGCGACATGGACGCGGTTATGGATATAGCCGGCGAGCTCGGCGCGGCGGTAGTCGAGGACGCCGCCCAGGCCATAGGAGCGAGGGACGGCAAAGACCGGCCGGCCGGAAGCGTCGGAGACGCAGGGTGTTTTTCGTTTTTTCCAAGCAAGAACCTTGGCGCGCTCGGGGACGGCGGGATGGTCGTAACGAGCAGGGACGACTTAAAGGAAAAACTGGCCATGCTGCGCGCGCACGGGAGCAGCCCGAAATACTTTCACAAAATAATCGGCGGGAATTTCCGCCTGGACACCATTCAGGCGGCGGCGCTGTCGGTAAAGCTGAAACACCTGGACCTCTGGAGCGAAAAGAGGCGGGAGAACGCGAATCTCTACAACATGCTCCTGACAGATGCAGGCGCGCCGGTCAAGACTCCGTATATCAAAAAAGGATTCCGGCATATATTCAACCAGTACGTAATCCGCGCAAAAGACAGGGACGGCCTTATGGGCTTTCTGAAGGAGAAAGGCGTAGGCACGGAAGTTTATTATCCGCTCCCGATGCACCTCCAGGAGTGCTTCGGCTACCTGGGCTGTCGGCAGGGCGATTTCCCGGAGAGCGAGAAGGCCGCGAAAGAGACGCTCGCGCTCCCGGTGTATCCGGAACTTGATGTTGAAGCAATAGGTTATGTCGTGGAACGGATCAAGGAATTTTATACATAGCATCACAGGGAGTCTGCCATGAAGAAGAAAATGTTTATACCTTTTTCCGTTCCATACATCGGCAGGGAAGAGATAGATTCCGTTGTCGATACGCTGAAGTCCGGCTGGCTCACGACAGGGCCTAAAACGAAGCAGTTCGAGGCGGATTTCGCCTCTTACATAGGGTGCAGGCACGCCATAGCCGTGAATTCCTGCACGGCGGCCCTGCATCTGGCGATGGACGCGGTGGGTGTCGGCAGAGGCGATATTGTCCTCACCACCCCCATGACGTTCGCGGCGACGGCGGAGGTCATAGAATACATGGGGGCAAGGCCCGTGTTCGTGGATATTGACCCGGGGACGCTGAACATGTCTCCGGTTCTCCTGGAGGAGCGGCTTAGGTCCATGACGCCGGAGGAGCGCAAAACGGCAAAGGCGGTCATCCCGGTGCACATGGCCGGACAACCCTGCGACATGGACGCCATAACGGGGATTGCCGCAAATTACGGGATGAAGGTCGTGGAGGACGCGGCGCACACCATGCCGGCGAGGTATAAAGGGCGGATGATAGGCTCGATAAGCCCGATTACCTGCTTTTCCTTTTATCCGACAAAATGCATCACGTCGGCTGAAGGCGGGATGCTGACCACCGACGACGACGGATACGCGGAGCGGATTCGCATCATGAGCCTGCACGGAATCAGCAAGGGCGCCTGGAACCGCTATTCAAAGGAAGGCTCGTGGCATTACGAAGTGCTCCAGCCGGGGTTCAAGTATAACCTCCCGGATGTGCTCTCCGCCATAGGAATCAGCCAGCTTAAGCGTTCCGAGAGTCTCCGGGACATCAGGATGAAACATGCCGAAGTCTACAGCCATGCGTTCAGGGATATGCCGGGAATAGAGCTGCCGGAGATATTATCCGACATTGAGCACTCATGGCACCTCTACATCATAAAACTGAACCTTGAGATGTTAAGCATCGACAGGGACGGATTCATAGAAGAGCTCCGCTCGCGCGGCGTTTTCGCTTCCGTGCACTTCATCCCGCTTCACCTGCACCCCTACTACCGGGGGAAATACGGCTACGCGCCGTCGGATTTTCCAAGGGCCGAAAGCCAGTATAAGAGAATGCTCTCATTGCCGTTTTATCCTAAAATGACCGACGAAGAGCTGGATTATGTGATAGAAGCCGTAAGGGAGGTGTTGGATGGGAACTATGTGAAACAGGGGGCGGCAGGCGGTGTCCGGGCAACCGGCTGCAACCTTGCCGCTTGAGGGAGCAATACCTGATGGGAATCGCAAAAAGACTCTTCGACATGGTATTCTCGGCGTTGGGGCTTATCGTCCTTTTTCCGCTTATGTTCCTTATAGCGGTTGCAATAAAACTCGGGGACGGCGGAGACGTGTTTTTCGTGCAGGAAAGGATCGGAAAAGGCCTTAAGCCTTTCAGGATGTACAAGTTCCGTTCGATGACAAAGAACGCCTCCGCGACAGGCCCGCTTGTCACGGCGGAAGGAGACGCGCGGGTAACGAGACCCGGCAGGGTCTTGCGGGGGCTAAAGCTGGACGAGCTGCCCCAGCTTGTAAACGTCCTGAAGGGAGACATGAGTATTGTCGGCCCTCGCCCGGAGGTGTGGAAATTTGTAAATCGTTTCGCGGGGGATTTCCGGGAGATATTGAAGGTTCGCCCGGGGGTTACAGATTACGCATCCATCGTCTATCACAACGAGGAGGAGTTACTCAAGAAATCGGACGAGCCGGAAAGATATTATCTGGACACCGTGCTCCCGGCGAAGATAGAGATGAGCAAGCGGTACGTGCGCGAGATGAGCTTGCACAGGGACATCGAAATAATCCTCAGGACGTTCCTGGCGCTTTTCTCCTCCCGGTTCTCGCGGTGTTGCGGGCTGTTCCGCGACAGGGCGTGCAGCGCCTGCGTGCCTACCGGCAGGCGTTTTCACGGGGTAAAGGAATTTGTGGCCGCATACAGGGGCCTGTTCATCCTGCTATACCACGCGTCCGCAGCGGCCCTTGCCCAGTATCTCGCGTTTTCGCTCCGGTTCGAGGGAGCGGCGCCGGAAAGATACGCCCGGATGGCGCAGTATTCGATATTGCTCGCGCTGGCCGTCCGCCTCCCGCTCTTCAAGGCCTTTGGCCTGTGCAGGGGGTTGTGGAGATATACAGGCATAAGCGATGTCGTCAGGATTGTGCTTTCCGTCACCGCCGGAACGATGGCCTATGCCGCGCTCGCGAGGCTGTGGCTGTTTAAAAATCCGTCCGTCCCGCTCTCGGTCATAGCCCTTGACTGGCTGCTGACGGTGGCGTTCGTAAGCAGCATAAGGCTCCTGCTAAGGGTCTATAAAGAATACGCCGTCGTCGGCGCGAACGGGAAGAAGGTGCTCATAATCGGCGCGGGCAATGCGGGCGAGATGATCGTGCGGGACATGCGCAAGAACCAGCGCCTCCACGACCCGGTCTGCTTCATAGACGACGACCGGCAGAAAAAAGGCCTGTCCATACACGGCGTGCCGATAGTCGGCTCCATGGAAGACATAAAAGCGGCCATAAGCGAGTTTAGGCCGGAGGAATTTCTTATTGCGATACCATCCGCGAAACCGGAGACCATGGTTTCGCTTATGAAGAGGCTTTGGGAATACAGACTTCCCATCAAGACGCTTCCTTCCATAAGCGACATCATAAACGGACGCGTGGGCATAAGCCAGATCAAGCCCCTGGAACTGGAAGACCTCCTGTCCCGCCCGCCCGTCAAGGCGGACAGGGACATGCTCGCGTCTTTCATAACTGGCAGGACGGTAATGGTCACGGGCGCCGGAGGCTCCATAGGCTCCGAGATATGCCGCCAGGCCCTGAGCCTCGGCGCGAAGGCGGTAGTGGCGTACGAGCGGCACGAAAACAGCCTCTACAACCTCGAGATGGAAATCCGGCGCTGGGACGCCGCCGCGCCCTTTTATCCCGTTATGGGCGACGTAAACGACAGGCACAGGCTGGAGGAAATATTTTCCTGCCATGCGCCCGACACCGTCTTCCATGCCGCAGCCCACAAGCACGTCCCGATGATGGAGGCGAACCCGCGCGAGGCGATATGCAACAACATCCTCGGTACCCGCAAGTGCGCAATCCTGGCCGGCGAATACGGCGTGGAGCGCTTCGTCCTTATCTCCACGGACAAAGCCGTAAACCCCAGCTCCGTAATGGGCGCTTCAAAACGCGCCTGCGAGCTTTTCGTGCATGCGCTTAACGAGAACTCGTCCACCAAATACATCACTGTCCGCTTCGGGAACGTGCTGGGTTCGTCCGGCAGCGTCGTGCCGCTGTTCAGGGAACAGATAAAGCGCGGCGGCCCTGTTACCGTAACTCATCCGGACATCGCGCGCTTCCTGATGCTGATACCGGAAGCCGTCCAGCTTGTGCTTCAGGCGGCAAGCATAGGCGGGGGAGGCGAGATATTCGTCCTCGACATGGGCAAACCCATGAAGATAGCGGACCTCGCCCGGAACATGATTGTCCTTTCGGGTTACGAACCGGGTAAAGACATAGAAGTGGAGTATATAGGCCTCAGGCCGGGGGAGAAACTCTACGAGGAGCTCTTCGACAAGAACGAGGACGTGTCCCTCACTCCGGCAAGCAAGGTATTCATGGCGGTGTCGAAAGACCTGCCGGACAGGGCCGCCATAATGAAGTTCGGGAACATGCTCGAGCAGTGCATGATAAGGAAAGACACCGACGGCATGTTAAGGCATCTCTGCCGGCTGGTAACCACTTATGCGTATAACGGTCAGGCAAACGCGGAGGAGATGAGGAAGGCGGCCTAGATAAACATTCAAAAAACCCCGCCCGCGGGCGGGGTTTTTTGCTCTAATCTACTTTACAATCAGGTTGTTTTTTACGTCCACGACGCCTTTAATGTTCCTGGCTATCTGCTCCGCCCTTTGGGACGCCTCCGGGGTATCCACAAAACCGCTAAGTTGGACCATGCCCTTGTAAGTTGTGACATCTATCTCGTGCGCCTTTGTAAGCGGGTCGGCGATAAGGTCTGCCTTTACCTTGGCCGATATTGTCTTGTCGTCCACATACTGGCCCATAGACCTCGACTGCGCGCTTTGCGACGACGCGCATCCGGCTGCTGCGGTCATGACCAAAACGAACATCATCAGGGCCGCAAAATTCGGTTTTTTCATGCCCTCCTCCCGGATTTTAAGGTTTTCCCCGAAAGATTTCCCGGCACGGGAGAAAGTGTAGCACATCCGGATTGGCTGTCAAACCGGTGGATGTGCGTTAAGTAATTAAAATAAGGGAGGTTTCCGGAAATCAACCGTTTTTTTATTTTTATACAAATCTCTTGTGAAAATTAATAAATTATGGTAAACAATCCCGATATGGCAAAGAGGCTCGCCTTTATAATCTTCCCGGTCTGTTTTTTAACCGTGTTTCTGGGGGCGAATATCCCGGGAATCCGGGCAGCCGGTATTTGCCCAGGGACGGAGCCGTTATTCAAGAGCCTCGTGGGGTCTTCCCGGGGCTGTTCCCGCGGCGCGCTTGCGGACATAGGGTTCCGAAAGAACTGCCTCTATTATATCCCGGAGGAGGAATACCCCTCCTTTGAACCGGAGGCGCCGAGATATAATCCGCAGGGAATAGAAGTCCATATAGTAGAGCGGCCCCCGCCTTATATCTCCTGAACCGGCCGTTCAGGATTAAAATAAACATCAACAGGTCAATAACAAACGAGGAGGTTTAATCCATGAAGTTCAAGAGAGGTTTAATAGTTCTGACGGCGGCGCTTCTTGTCAGCGCCGGGTTTTACGGCTGCGCCAGCAAACAGGCCAAGACGAGCGGCGGGGAGATAAAGTCCCAGCAGCCGTCAACGCAGGCCAAGACGGCCCCGCCTGCGCCGGAGAAAAAGGTGACGGAGGCCCCGCCTGCCCAGAAAGGGCTTACCCAGCCCAAGGAGGCGGGATTGGCCGAGAAGAAGCTTAAGACGATACACTTCGATTTCAACAAGTATAACATCAAACCCAGTGACGGCGTCATCCTTCAGGCAAACGCGAAGTGGATAAAGGCCAACAAGCCGGGTGTCGTGCTTATCGAAGGCAACTGCGACGAGCGCGGGACTGTCGAGTATAACCTTGCGCTGGGCGAGAGAAGGGCCGTGGCCGCCGAGAAATACCTCATGTCGCTCGGCATAAAAAAATCGGAACTGAAGACCATCAGCTACGGCAAGAGCAAGCCTGTCGATCCCGCCCATAACGAGACCGCATGGGCGAAGAACAGGAGAGACGATTTCGTGGTGCAGTAGTCGTTTTTCTTTCGGGAGAAAGAAAGGCAGCCAAAAGAAAGCCGGACAGGCTCCGGCTGTTTCGACAGACAATCAGGGGGCGGGAATTTTCCGCCCCCTGTCGTTTTTAAACCATACCGTGCCTTTTGCCCGCCGGACAGATGCTACGCGGCCTTGCCGAGAGTCTTTCGGCGAGCCTTGAAAAGCCGGTCGGCGCTCCTTTTTACCTCTTCCCAGCACTCGTCGCACGACTCGTGCAGTCTGCCGAGCATGACTACAGCCTGGTCGCGGCGCGCCTTAAGCTCGTTTATCCTCTGCCTTTCGCGCAGATTGCCTGCCGCGTCTTTTGTTTCGGAGCTTTCCCGAAGCCTGTCTATCGTTTCGTCAATCATGCGAACCTCCGATGCGGCATGTCGTATGTAATCTTCTCTGGATTTCAAGACGCTGAATTTCATTTCCATACCTCCCCTCACGTGCCCGAAAACCGCAAGGACGCCACATAAATAATTATATCAAAATGGCGCGCGGAACGACTTAAAATCTTGACAGGAGATGAACACTGCGGTATTATCAACACTCAAGTCCGGGGGGAGTCAGTCGAGAAATAGATCTTCTAAGGTGTTACTGATGTTCTTGAGCTTCCTTGGAAGCGAAAAATTCAAGTGGGGGCTAATAGGCGCGTTGGCTGGCGCCGCAGTCCCCATTTTTTTTATCCTTCTACAGCCTTCCATTCAAGGCCAGGGCGCGCTTTTTACGGCAGGGTTCATAACCTGCTCTTCCGGCGCGCTCGGACTTGGCGGTTTTCTCTTTGGACGCCTCCGGGACAGGGATCTCCAGTTCCGCCGCAAGATGGATCTCAGGGCCAGGGAAGTCACTGTCCTGGACTCTCTTTCCGACGCGATGTCGAGCACGAAAGACCTGGACTCGCTCCTGTACGTGGCGCTCCGGGAAACGGTCGAGTTTCCGTTCCTGGCCGGGCTTTTGAAATGCGCGGCCTTTGTTAAAGACACTGAGACCGGGCGCCTGAGGCTCGCCGCGAAAATAGACAGGGAGGCCCGGCCCGGCGGCTTCGAAAAAGATATAGAGACCGGGAAATGCCTCTGCGGTATTGCCGCCGAGACCGGAGAGATGATTGTCTGCCCGGACGGTTCCAGGGACGATCGGTGTCGTTCCAGGGAACCGAGGGGATACGTCGTCGTCCCGTTAAAAGATTCCTATAATATCCTCGGCGTTATGGTTTATTACCTGCCGCCGGGCGCCGCGCCCGCGTACGAGGACGCGCGGATCCTCTCCGCCGCCGCATCCAGGATATGCTCCGCCGCGGAGAACCTCATCCTCTCCGGCCAGGCCCAGGTGGCGTCGGAAGACATGGCAAGAAGCGGCCAGACCCTCGCCAGGAAAGTGGCCCAGCTTAATTCGCTTGTCGAGGTTGACAGGATTATCCTTTCCACGCTTGACAGGGACGAGATGCTGCACAAGGTCGGCGTCCAGATACGGAGCCTCGTTCCGGCGGACCTTGGCGGAGTCGCGCTTTGCGACCCGGACACCGGGGATTATCGCTACATCGGCGGCTGGGGTATGGAAATAAAAAACCGCGAGATTCTCCAGACCGCGGACTGGCTGGGCAGCCCCATCCTGAACCGCGGGAAACCGATGGTGAGGAGGAACATAGAGGAAGAAGTCATGCTTTCTCCGTTCGACAAGCTCCTCCACGAAATGGGCGTGAAATCGGACCTCTACGCGCCCATAATGCGCAAGGGCAAGACAGTCGGCATTTTCTTCCTCGGCTGCTTCAGGGAAGGCGCATTCAACCAGGACGACGTGGACACCGCCGTGATATTCTCGTCGAGGATGGGCCTCGCGCTCGAACACGTCCGCCTGATATACGACCTTGACGAGATGTCGGTAAATATCATCCACGCCCTCGCATCCGCAATCGACGCCAAAAGCTCCTGGACGAAGGGCCATTCCGAGCGCGTGTCGGATTACTCCATGGCCATCGCCGAGCGCATGGGTATGCCGAAGCGCGACATAGAGCGGCTGCGGCTGGCCGGGCTTCTGCACGACATAGGCAAGATAGGCACCTACGATGTCCTGCTGGACAAGACGGGCCAGCTTACGCAGGAGGAATGGGAGCTTATCAAGCTTCATCCGGACAGGGGCTGCGAGATACTCGAACCGATTACGGAGTTCCGGGACATCCTCCCGGCAGTCCGGCACCACCACGAGCGCTGGGACGGATCCGGCTATCCCCATGGGCTTCGCGGCGAGAACATACCGCTTATGGCACGGATTCTCACCATCGCGGATTCATTCGACACCATGACCGCGGACAGGCCGTACCGCCCCGCGATAGGGGTGACAAACGCCCTCCAGGAGATACGCTACTGCACCGGGACGCAGTTCGCGCCGGACGTTTCGGACGTATTCTTGAGGCTGGTGATGGAAAACGGGCCGGACCTGTCGCGGCTCCGGCAGAACGCGCCCTCCAAGTTATCTATCCCGGCGGTTTTCGGCACGTCGTAAACAAGGGCCCGCTATGCCCTGAAATTCCTTTTTATTATTGAACTATTCCCCCGCCTCTGATATAATAAACAAACTTTTTGTAAGGGGCAAAACACGCGTTTTCACTATCCGGAGGTCTCGCTTAGAGCATGGTCAGGCATGATCCGGAAGGATTGGACCTCCCTTCCGAACTCGACGAGGAGGAGGACGAGGGAGGTTCGGCTGCCCAGGGCGGTATCGAGGGCATAAATACACACGCGGAGACAGGCGCGGGCGAGGCAGAGGCTGCCCGGGGCGCGGGCGCGCCGGATGCGGCGGTCAAGGCCAACACCCTGAACCGGTGCATCGCAAGGTTTATCGACATCCTCATCGCACTCTTTCTGGCAAGACTTCCGGGCTATATCGGGTTTTTTTCCGGCCTTCTGTATATCGGCATAGCCGACGGGGTAATGAAAGGCAGGAGCGTCGGGAAGAGGATTGCAGGCTTAAGGGTATATTCCAAAAAGACCGGTAACAGGGCGGACTTCCGCCTCTCCATACTCAGGAACTCGACCATAGGCGTATTCTACTGCCTGTCGCTTATCCCGTTTGTCGGCTGGGCCGCAGGGCTTTTGGGCCTGGGCGTCGAGCTTCTGCTCATCATCGGCAGTCCGGAGGGGATGAGGCTTGGAGACGAGATTGCGCTCACGGTCGTAAGGGACGAAGAATAAAATTTTCAGGAGTAGTCCATGTTCATAAATTCACTGCTTGGCATGTTCTCGAACGACCTGGGCATAGACCTCGGCACCGCGAGCACGCTTGTCTATGCAAAGGGCAGGGGAATCGTCTGCAACGAACCCTCCGTCGTGGCGATAGATAAAACCACCCGGCGCGTGCTGGCCGTGGGGGCGGAGGCCAAGCGTATGCTTGGGCGCACCCCCGGCGACATAATCGCCATCCGCCCGATGAAGGACGGCGTTATAGCGGACTTCGACGCAACGGAGCAGATGCTCCGCTACTTCATCCAGAAGGTCCATAACCGGAAGACTTTCCTGCGGCCCCGGATAATCGTCGGCGTGCCCTCCGGGATTACGCAGGTGGAGCAGAGGGCCGTCCGGGACAGCGCGGAACAGGCGGGCGCGAGGGAGGTATATCTCATCGAGGAACCCATGGCGGCGGCTATCGGCGCGGGGCTTCCGATTACCGAGCCTTCCGGGAACATGGTCGTGGACATAGGCGGCGGCACGACGGACGTCGCGGTCATATCGCTCGCCGGCATAGTCTATTCCAAGACCGTGAAGACCGGCGGCGACAAGATGGACGAGGCCATAATAAACTACATAAAGAGGAAGTATAACCTGCTAATAGGCGAGCGCACCGCCGAACACATAAAAATGTCCATCGGTTCCGCATACAAGATAGACGACGAGGGAAAGACCATGGAAGTCCGGGGGCGGGACCTCGTGTCCGGCATCCCGAAGACGCTCATAATCGACGACGAGGAAGTCCGCGAGGCCCTGATGGAGCAGGTTCTTACAATCGTGAATACGATAAAGGTCACCCTCGAGAACACGCCTCCGGAACTTGCCGCGGACATTGTGGAGAAGGGAATCGTGCTGGCCGGCGGCGGCGCGCTCCTGAAGGGAATCGACGTGCTGATCCGCGAGGAGACCGCGCTGCCGATAGTAATCGCCGAAGACCCTCTCTCGGCGGTCGTCATGGGAACGGGCAAGGCCCTGGATGAACTCGACCTCTTAAGACGGGTCTCCGTCAGGACGTAACATTCGTTGCTTTCTTTTTACGGGAAAAGAAAGTAACCAAAGAAAAGCGGGGCCATTTGAAACGTCATTCCCGCGAAAGCGGGAATCCAGGAATTTTGCCCGGTTTTTTCTTTTGGTTGCTTTTATTTCGCCCGGAAGAAAAGTAACACTTTCCCAGGTATAAGATGTTTCGCTACCTTGCCAGGAACGGGAGCATCCTGCTCCTTGTCCTCATAATCCTTGTGAGCTTCCTTATAATTACTTCACAGGTGAGAAGGCTCCGGAACGCCTCGCTCCCGGAGCGGATTGTATCAACAACTCTTTATCCGTTCGCCGAGGGGGCGCTGGCGGTAAAAAACGTCTTCAGGCACGCCTGGAAAAATTACGCCGGGCTGGCAGGCGCGAGGGACGAAAACGCAAGGTTAAGGAAAGAGAACAGGGAGTTTTACCTTGAGAACCTGAGACTTAAGGAGGCGCTTTTAAGGGCCGCGGATACGGCGGCGCTTGGGCCGGCCCTCGGCGGGTTCGGCTGCCCGCGCGTAACCGCGCATGTTATCGGGCGGGACGCCTCGTCGTGGTTCAAGACCGCATGGATAGACAAGGGCTCGCCAAGCGGAATAACCCGCAATATGCCCGCCGCGACGATGGCCGGAATCGTTGGCCGCGTAACCACGGTAAGCGGCTGGACGTCCCGCGTCACGCTCATAACCGACCCTGCAAGCGCCGTGTCCTGTATAACCCGGCGCTCGCGGGAGCCGGGGATACTCGTCGGTGAAGGCGGCGACCTTTGCCGTTTCATGTACGTGGGCAAGAGCGCGGACGTCAAAAAGGGCGACCTTCTGATTACCTCCGGGCTGGACAGGGTGTTTCCGGAGGGTATGCCGGTCGGTCGGGTCGTCTCGGTCTCGAAGGCGGGCCAGGGATACTTCCAGGACATAGAAGTGCGTCCCGCAGCGGACATAAAGCGATTCGCGGCGGCGGCGATACTCCTCTACAGGCCAGGGCCGCTTCCGCCCGAGCCGGCGCCGGGCGAGAAGGGCGTACGGTAATGAAGCTGAACGTCTCCGTATATGTTACGTTCATAATAATCGCCGCGCTCCAGGCCGTCCTGGGCGACTCCTTTTCCGTATGGGGGATAAAGCCGAGCCTGATGCTCATAGCGGTCTATGCCTTCTCCATCACGGAAAGCGGCTCATCCGGCATAATATACGGGGCGTTCGCGGGGTTGCTCGACGACTGCCTCTCCGGCGGCTACATCGGGCTTTTCGCCTCCGGTTACGCGCTTGTAGGGTATCTTGCGAGCCGTGCGGGCAGGAAGTGGTTCAATATCGGCGAGTCCGCGAACTTCGCCGGGCTGTTTGTGCTTTCGCTGGTAAACGGCATCTATACCGCCGCGCTCGTGGAGACCGTCCGGGGCGATGGCGGGATATTGTTCAGGATATTGCGGTTCGGACTTCCGCAGGCGCTGTACAATGCGTTCGCGGGGGCGTTCCTTTTGTGGCTTTTCAGGTCTCGCCTGGCCAGGAGAGCGCCCTGGCTTAAGAGCATTAGGCAGATGCGGGTTCGGATATAGGTTTCAATGAAGTCTGACAGAAACGGGTTCTATGGCGAGGCGGAGGGTGCGGGCGACATTAAAAAACGGCTGTGGCTGCTCTCCGTGTGCGTAATTGTCTTTTTCGCCGTGATTGTCCTTCGGCTGTGGTATCTGCAGGTTATAAAGGGCGCATACTACCGGAAACTCTCCGAGGACAACCGCATCCGCATCATAAGCATCCGCCCGCCCAGGGGCATAATCTACGACAGGAACGGCATACCCCTTGCCGACAATACGCCAAGCTACACCATAACCTTTACCCCCGAAGACGCGAAGGGCAGACCGGAGGTAACCCGGAAGCTCGCGGCCCTGCTCGGAGTTACGCCCGAAGACCTGGAGGATTATATAAAATCGGAGAAGTTCCGCAACCCCTACCAGCCCATCCGCGTGCGGGAAAACGCGTCGTTCGCCGAGGTGTCCGAGGTCGAGGCCCTGAGGGACGACCTGCCGGGCGTCTCGGTCCAGGTGGATCTCAGGCGATACTATCCCTACGGGGATTTCGCTTCACACCTGATAGGCTACATCGGGAAAATAACGCCCGCGCAGCACAACCTGGCGAAATACGCAGACCTCCCGCCGGATTTTCTCATAGGCCAGTACGGCCTGGAGCAGGCATTCGACAAATACATACGCGGCGTGCCGGGAAAGAGGGCCGTGGAAGTGGACGCGACGGGACACCAGAAAAAGATTCTGTATACGGCAAAACCCATAGCCGGAAACGACCTCGTCACAACCCTGGACTTCAAAACCCAGCAGGCGGCCGAGGAGGGCATGAAGGGCAAGACCGGCGCGCTTGTGGCATTGGACCCGAGGAGCGGCGATGTCCTGGCGATGGTGTCGAAACCTTCCTTCGACCCGAACATCTTTACCGTGGGCCTTACGGGCAAGGACTGGCGGTATCTCACGACCGACCCCGGCAAGCCGCTCGACAACCGCGCGCTCCAGGGGCAGTTCCCGCCCGGCTCCACATTCAAGCTGGCCGTGTCCCTGGCGGGGCTCGAGACGGGAAAGGCGACGATTGACTCCCCCGTGATATTCTGCACGGGAGGCTGGCCGTTCGGCGGCAGGGTATTCCACTGCTGGAGGAAGCGCGGGCATGGCCGCACCACGCTCCACAAGGCCATCGTCCAGTCCTGCGACATCTATTTCTATAACCTCGGCAACATGCTGGGGATAGACAACATCGCAAAATACGCGAACTACCTGGGGCTTGGGATGAAGACAGGCATCGGCCTTCGCGAGGACAGCGGACTTATCCCTTCCACAGCATGGAAGCTGAAATACCGCCACTGCAAGTGGTATCCCGGCGAGACCATATCCTGCGCCATCGGCCAGGGCTACGTCAATGTAACGCCCATACAGCTTGCAAGGATGGCGGCGACGATAACCAACGGCGGCGTGCTCTACCGGCCCCGGGTCGTGAGCGCGATAAGATACGCGGACGGCAGCGTAAAAAAGTTCCCGCCGGATGTACTCTGGAAGCTCCCGGTGAAGCAGTCGAACCTCGACATCATAAGGGACGGGATGTACGGCGTCGTAAACGAGCCGGGCGGCACCGCGCGCCTGGCGCAGTCGAAAAAGGTCGTCATAGGCGGCAAGACCGGTACGGCGCAGGTCATAGGACTGGGCAGGGGGCGCGGGCTGAAGTTCAAGGACAACGCATGGCTCGTGGCCGTTGCGCCTCTTTACAACCCGAAGATAGCCGTCGCCATACTTATGGAGCACGCCGGTCACGGCGGCTCCGCCTGCGGGCCTCTGGCGAAGCAGGTCATAAAGGCGTATCTTAGGATAGACGACAAGTCCATAGCCGAGAAGAACGGATTCGGGAACCTTACCGGCACGATTCTCCATCGGGCGGCGGTGCGGTTCGGCAATTTCACCGGCAGCAGGCTGAGAGCGTTTAAATCCATGACCGGCGCCGCGAAGACACGTATGTTGCTGGGAAAGTAACGCCCCCTTAAGTCCCCCTCTTAAGACTAAGAGGGGGAGGCAAAGCCGGGGGAGTTATGAAAATATAATTATGGCGAACAGACACAAAAGAATAATATACAATTTCGACGTGAGCTTTCTCGTCTCGGTCGGCCTGCTTATAGCCATCGGGCTGACCGCGGTCTATTCCGCCACATACAGCATGGGCGGCGGGACGCACGTGTTGTTCAAAAAGCAGCTCCTCTGGATAGTTTTCGGGCTGGCGACGATGGCCGCCCTCGCGTTTTTCGATTACCGCCGCCTGGAACGATGGGGATACGTCCTGTATGCCGCCGCGCTATTGCTCCTGCTCGCTACGCTCGCCATGGGGCATTCCGGCATGGGCGCGCAGAGGTGGCTGCACCTGGGGCCTTTCACGTTCCAGCCGTCGGAGGTCGCGAAGCTTTTCATAATCGTCGCGCTTGCAAAGTATTTCGCCGAGGACGGGATAACGAAGGGCCATACGCTCCGCCAGCTTGTAAAGCCCCTGCTGCTCGTGATGCTCCCGGTTGGGCTTGTCGTAAAACAGCCGGACCTCGGCACCGGACTTATGTTCCTTTTCATATTCTGCGCGGTCGTTGTTGTCGCCGGCATAAGGATAAAGTCGTTCCTGCTGCTGCTCGCCGCCACCGCAATTTCGGCGCCCGCGGCCTGGGGCATCTTCTGGAAGCACTTGAAGGACTACCAGAGGGAGCGTCTCACCATGTTCCTCTCGCCGGAGAAAGACCCGTCCGGCGCGGGCTACCACATCATACAGTCCAAGATTGCCATCGGCTCCGGCTCGATATTCGGTAAGGGCTTTCTGCACGGAACCCAGAGCCAGCTTAACTTCCTGCCGGAACACCACACCGATTTTATCTTTGCGGTCATCTCGGAGGAATGGGGTTTCATAGGCTCGATTACCGTGCTCGCGGTATACCTCTTCATAGTCCTCTGGGGCATAGAAACGGCGCACAAGGCTAAGGACCGTTTCGGCGCGCTCCTCGCCGTCGGGGCCGTTGCTATGATATTCTTCCACATCGTCATAAACATCGGCATGACCGTCGGGATTATGCCCGTCGTCGGAGTTCCGCTCCCGCTTGTCAGCTACGGCGGCACCTCCGCGCTCACAACTCTCATCGCGCTTGGACTTCTTGCGAGCGTGAACCTGCGGAGATTCAAACTATTTTATTAATGAAAGAACAAATCTTTAAAATCCTCCCACTTGTCTCCAAGCCCTCGCGCTATATCGGCTCCGAGATAAACGCCGTCGTGAAGGACCCTTCGTCCGTAAGGCTTGCGTGGGCGCTCTGTTTCCCGGACGCCTACGAAGTCGGCATGTCCCACCTGGGCGTCAAGATACTCTACGAGATACTGAACTCCCGCCCGGAGATATGGGCGCAGAGGGCGTTCGCGCCGTGGCCGGACATGGAGGAAAAGCTGCGCGAGCATAACCTGCCGCTCTACGCCCTGGAGGGCTTCACGCCTCTTGGCGAGATGGACATCGTCGCCTTCACGCTACAGTACGAATTGTCCTACACGAACGTCCTGAACATGCTCGACCTGGCGGGCATCCCGGTATACGCGAAAGACCGCGGGCCTTCGCATCCGCTGGTCATCGCGGGCGGGCCGTGCGCGCTCTCCCCGGAACCCCTGGCCGATTTCATTGACGTCTTCGACACGGGCGACTCCGAGGAGTCCGTGCTGGAGATTTCGGACGTCTTGCTGGATTTCAAAAACAGGGGCGTAAAGGATAAGTCCGCCATGCTCGATGCGCTCTCGAAGATAGAGGGCGTCTATGTCCCGTCTCATTTCGAGGTGTCGAAATACCCCGACGGGAAGATAAAGGCGATAAAAAACATAAACGGCGGCCCGGACAGAGTGAAAAGGCGAATTGTGGAAGACCTTGATTCGGCGCCCTTTCCCGTGCGTCCGCCGGTGCCGTACATGGCCGCCGTGCATAACCGCGTCACGCTCGAGATCTCGCGCGGATGCCCGCGCGGGTGCCGGTTCTGCCAGGCCGGGTATGTCTATCGTCCGGCGCGTGAAAGAAGCCCTGAGCGCGTGACGGCGCTTGCGGACGGCGCAATCTCATCGACGGGTTTCGACGAGCTGTCCCTCTCCTCGCTTTCGGCGGGGGATTACTCAAACCTGTTCCCGCTTCTGAAGGGCCTTATGGACGCATACGAGCCGGGGAAGGTCTCCGTATCGCTTCCGTCGCTCCGTGTCGGGACGCTCACCCCTGAAATCTGCCGGGAGATAGGCCGGGTGAGGAAGACGGGCTTCACCATAGCGCCGGAAGCGGGAAGCCAGCGCCTGCGGGACGTGATAAACAAAAACATCACGGAAGACGCCCTCATGGAAACCGCGTCCGCCGTGTTCTCGTCCGGCTGGAACCTCATAAAGCTCTATTTCATGGTGGGCCTGCCCACCGAGACAGACGAAGACCTGCGCGGGATAATCGACCTCTCGCGCAAGGTGCTGAATGTCGGCAGAGACAGACGCCGGTCCGTTGGCGCTGCCCGGGGCCGGTCTGCCGGCTCTGCCGGCGTCAACGTAGGCGTCTCTGTGTTCGTGCCGAAGGCGCACACGCCGTTTCAGAGGATGGGGCAGATACCGGTTTCCGAGATGCGCAGGAGGAAGGACATCCTGCAAGGCGTCATCGGCAGAAAGCCCTTTGCCATGAAGACGGGCCTGGCCGAAATGAGCGCGCTCGAGGCCGCGTTCGCAAGGGGCGGCAGGGAACTTGGAGACGCGCTCCATAACGCATGGAAGAAGGGCGCGCGTTTCGACGGCTGGACGGAGGCGTTCAAATGGCAGACCTGGCGCGAGGCGTTCCATGAAGCCGGTCTGGACGTGGAGGCCGTGGCGGCGCGCGAGTTCGCGCCGGACGAGATACTGCCCTGGAGCCACATCGACTGCGGCGTGTCGGAGAAATTCTTCAGACGCGAGCTCGAAAAAGCCCTCAAGGGCGAGACAAGCGCCGGCTGCATGGACAAATGCCTTGCCTGCGGCCTGGGGTGCCCGGCAGCGAGGCCGTCCGAACCGCCGCCGGTTAACCAGCCGCCGGACCGAGCGCCCCGGGAGGATTGTCCGACGCCCGCGCCCTTTACAAGCCCGCCGCCGGCCAGCCGGCCTGCGAAGATGCGCATCAAATACTCGAAGCTCATGCCGCTTGCGATGCTCTCGCATACGGAGGTGATGACGCTCTTTTTCCGGGCGATCTCCCGCGCGGGTCTGCCTGTCGCATTCTCGGAGGGTTTCAATCCGCACCCGAAGCTCTCCTTTGGCCCGGCGCTCGCCACGGGCGTGGAGTCCGAGGCGGAAATCCTTGACATAGAGCTAAGTTATGCTATAGACTTGAATATGGCCGCGAAGGCCCTGAACCTGGCCCTGCCGTCGGGCGTCAAGGTTTCCGAGGTCCGTTACCTGTCGCCGAAAGAGGCCCCGGCAGGGGCGTCAATCACCTTTTTTGAATATGAAGCGGAAGTCCCGGCGGGAGCCGACGCCGAAGCGGCAGTCCTGGCTTTCCTCGCAAAGGACAGCGCCGTCATAACGCGCGTCTCGGATAAAGGGACGAGAGAAATAGACATCCGCCCGATGGTGAGCCGCCTGGAGACGGCTCGGGACGGGAAGACGGTTATCCTTACCCTGACCGAAGCAAACGGCAAAAGCGCAAAGCCCTTCGAGGCCGTGCAGGCGATATTCGGACTTTCGCGTGAGGAGTCGAAGGCCGTGCGGATAAAACGGCTGGGAATGTATTAGAAGACTCTGGAACGAGGGGAGAGTGTTCCCGGAGAAAAATTATCTTGAACGTAAGATAAAACTACTGCCGCCAGGGCATTATTGTGAATAATAATTTTTCGGAGAGAATGCTCTCCCCGAAGAAAACGGATAAGGGATTCGCTGGAACGAGGGGAGAGTGTTCCCGAGAAAAATTATCTTGAACGTAAGATAAAACTACTGCCGCCAGGGCATTATTGTGAATAATAATTTTTCGGAGAGAACGCTCTCCCCGAAGAAAACGGATAACGGGGATAAATGTCAACCGAGATAATAGTAAACGCCACAAACCAGGAGACCCGCGTGGCGCTCTTGGAGAACAAGCTCGTTACCGAGATTTTCATCGAGCGCGCCAAAGACCGCGGCAATACCGGCAACGTCTACAAGGGCCGCGTGGTCAAGGTCCTTCCGGGGATGCAGGCCGCGTTCGTGGACATCGGCCTTGAGAAGTCCGCCTTCCTGTATGTCGCGGACGTATACAACTCGACGGAAGAATACGCCCGGCTGATGGCGGAGGACATGACGGAGGAAGACGAGATCGAGCTGGAGGACGAGGCAAGGCCCAGGCGCAGACGCCCTTCGTCCCTGACGATTGAAGACCTTCTCCAGGAGGGCCAGGAGATAATAGTCCAGGTGGCCAAGGAGCCTATCGGCACGAAAGGCGCCCGCGTAACGAGCTATATCACTCTGCCCGGAAGGTACGTCGTATACATGCCGACCGTGGACCATGTCGGGATCTCGCGGCGCATCGAGAGCGAGACGGAGAGGAAGCGCTTAAAAGACATTGTAAGCTCGCTCAAGAAAAACGGCTCCGGGTACATCGTCCGCACGGTCTCCGAAGGGCAGGACGAATCCGAGCTCAAGCGGGACATGGATTTCCTCGAGCTTCTCTGGCAGAGGATTCTGAAAAAGAACGAAAAGCTCTCCGCGCCGTCCGTGCTGCACTACGACCTCGACCTCGTCTTCCGCACAATACGGGACCTCTTCACGCCGGACGTGGAAAGGCTCGTGATAGACAGCCCCTCGGAATACCAGCGGGTGAGGGAGTTCGCGGATTCATACCTGACGCAGCTGACCGAAAAGGTGGAGCTCTACGACAAGGAAGAACCGATATTCGACGCCTACGACGTCGAGATAGAGATCTCCCGCGCCCTGGGCAGGAAGGTGTGGCTCAAGTCCGGAGGATATATCGTCATCGACCAGTCCGAGGCCCTCACGGCCATAGACGTCAACACCGGGCGGTACGTAGGGAAGCGTAACCTTGAGGATACGATACTAAAAACAAACCTGGAAGCGGTGCGCGAGATCGCCTACCAGCTCCGGCTACGCAATATAGGCGGCATAATCATCCTCGACCTGATCGACATGGAAAAAGAGGAGAACCGCCGCAAGGTATACACCTCGCTCCAGGAATACCTCTCCCACGACAAGGCCAAGACGAACATCTACCACCTCTCCGACCTGGGCCTGATTGAGATGACCAGGAAGCGCACGCGGGAGAGCCTCGGGCGGAGCCTTTGCGAGCCGTGCCCCTACTGCGAGGGCCGCGGGTTCATCAAGAGCAGCGTCACGGTCTGCTACGAGATATTCCGCGAGATACGCAGGACTTCCCGCTCCTCTAAGGAGAAGAAGATTATGGTCTCCGTGAACCCGGAAGTGGCAGACCTCCTCTACGACGAGGAACGCCAGGGCGTCGAGGACCTGGAGCAGGAGACAAGGAAGAAACTCATCATCAAGGCCGACGCCACGCTCCACCAGGAGCAGTACGATATTGTGATGGTGTAAGTCATATGGTAAAAAATATTTCCGATATAAGGTCTTTGCTTTCCCTTCATGGAGACGAGCTCCGGCGCGAATACCCGATAAAGAGCCTGCGCATCTTCGGCTCCTATGCGAGGGGCGAGCAGAAGAAAACCAGCGACATAGACATACTGGTGGAATTTTCGAGGCCTGTCGGTCTTTTGAAATTTTTAAAGTTGGAAAACGAGCTCGCAAGTCTTCTCGGCCATAGAGTTGACCTCGTTACAAAAAAAGCCTTGAAACCGCGGATAGGCAAAAACATACTCAAAGAAGCCGTAAATATATTAGGGATGAGTTTCTCGACTTTCTCCGGGACATTTTTGTCGAGATAAAAAACATAGAAGAATTCACGTCCGGATACGACTACAAAGAATTCATCTCCGATAAAAAGACCATAAATGCCGTAATCCGAAGCCTCGAAATAATCGGCGAAGCTTCAAAAAAAATCCCCAGGAACATCAGGATAAAATACAAAAACATACCTTGGAAAGAAATGTCAGGCATGAGGGACAAGCTTATCCATGAGTATTTCGGAGTCGATTTAGAGGTTGTCTGGCTTGTTGCGACCAAGGAGCTTCCGCTGCTTGAAAAAGAGATTGAGCGGATTTTTGCTTCAGAAAAATGAGACTCTTCGAGGAGGCCGTCATGGTTTTTACGCCGTGCCTTCCCTCCCGGTTTGTTTCAAGTGATAGCCGAGAAAGAACGGGCATGTCCTGCACAAGTCCGTAATGCAGTATTTTTTAAGGTAAAGGTTGCTCGGGCAATACAGCTTGTTCGCAGAACAGCAGTGATAAGCGACCCTCTCAAGCAGGTATGGACACCGGGTATTCGCCATAAACAAAAAGACGGCCCGCCCCGCGCCTGGGTTACATAATCGCGCGATTTTTCCCCTTTCCGCAGTTGTTTTGCTATAATAATCCCTATGGCAAACCGGCCCATACAGGCCAAATCCCCCGCCGCGCTTCTTAAGGAAATGCTCGACACGGCGGGAGGGGCAAGGCTCCTTCGCGTGCTGATATACGGGAACCCGGACCCGGACGCGCTGGCCTCGGCCATGGCCTTGAAGCAGGTATTGGAAGAGAAGACGAAGGGCGGGCTCAAGGTGGAGATGAACTACACCGGCGCCGTCGGCAGGCCGGAGAACGCCTCCATGATACGCCAGCTTAAGATCCCGGTATCTCCCGTTTCCGAGGCGGAGGCAAAGGACGCGGACAGGATTGCCCTCGTGGACTCACAGCCGCAGTTCTTCGCGGACTTCGCCCTCCCTCGCTGTGACATCGTCATCGACCACCACCCGGCGCTTATCGACCGTCCCGTCCCTTTTTCGGACATAAGGCCCGGCTACCTCTCCACGTCGTCGATAATGACGGAATATATGCGCGCCGCGGGCATACGCCTCACGCGCGGCATTGCGAGCGCGCTCCTCTACGGCATAAAGACGGACTCGAGGAACTTCATGTCCGAGTTCTCGCCCGGAGACGTGGACGCGCTTCGGTGGCTTCGGACGAAGTCCGACCGCGACATCGTAAAGCGCATAGAGTTCTCCCAGTTCTCACGCGAGTCGCTCGACTACTTCTCCATCGCGCTCGTGCGGCGGCGGTTCGTCCAGGGCGTGATGTTTGCGCACCTGGGCCCGGTCCCGACGTACGACGTATGCGTGCAGGTCGCGGACTTCCTGATCCGCGTGGAACACGTGGAGTGGGCGCTTGTCACGGGCGTGGTCGGGACGGAGCTTGTCGTGGTGTTCCGTAACGACGGCGTGAAAAAGGACGCGGGCTATCTCTCCCGCACCGCATTCGGGAAGATAGGGAGCGCCGGCGGGCACAAGTCAATGGGCCGCGCGAACATCCCGCAGAAGAGCCTCCCGAACGGCCTCCTCCTCACGGACAACAAGGGTCTCGAGAAATTCGTCCTCGCCGCGCTCGCCAGGGTAGACCCCGTCTTTGCGCCTGTGCTGAAAACGGTATAAGTAGGGCAGTCGCCTCTGGCGCGCCAAAGGTCTTGTCATTCTGAGCGAAGCGAAGAATCTGCTTTTTATTAATTCCCCGTCACCTGCCTCTGGTAGTTGTAAATCTGTATGATATTCTTTGTCATCGGGCCTTTGTAGGTTTTCGGGTTATCGACGCCCCGGAAGACGTAGAACTTCCACGGGTTCCCCGGCGGGACGCGGCCCTCGTAATATACCAGGCCCCGCGCATGAAGCGTATTTGTGTTCAGGTTCAGGAACCTCACGGTGGAGTAGTCGTATGCGACCGTCCGCGCCGGAGTAACGGCCTTCAGCACCCTGTAGACGTTCTCGCCCAGGTAGTACGGGTCCAGGAAATCAATCTTCTTCCCAAGCCATCTCTGCACGTCGCTTAAATACCAACGGTATGTCATGAGCGGCGTGTGTATTACGGCCGCGTCGTCCCTGTATTTTTCCACGTCGTGCAGATACCACAGAGGGAACGCGCCGTTGTCCCCCCAGGTGAAGAGGACGCCATGTTCTCCGGCGCTCTTGAGGCTGTTTTCGGCGTAGTCGAACGCGAAGAAGCGGCGCGATGCGTCCTCCCGATGGAAGTTCCGCAGGAGAAGTATAACGACGGCGGCGGCGAACAGGGCGGATATTAACCATTTCCAGATGTTTGTCCCCCTCTCCCCGCCCTCTCCCGCGCCGGGGAGAGGGTTAAAATTCTGTTCCCTGCTTGCGTGGATAGCACTACTTTCACCCCTCGCCCTTTTATGGGAGATGGGTCGGGGGAGAGGGTTCAGCGACGCCCCCGCAAGCTCCGCGCTCTCGGCATAAATGAACGGGACGGCCATGATGAACGCCGGGATATAGAACTTCGCGGCAAGCCCGAAGCGGCTGCCCGCGCCGCCCGTCGTCTGCATGGCGATGCCGAATACATAAACAAACATGAATACGACAACCGGCAGGAAAAGCCGCGGCTCCCGCCTCAGCGCGCGCCACGCCAGGAAGAGCGCGGCGGCCAGGCCGAGCAATATGCGCGGGTCTTTGAGGTTTATGCTTTTGAATATCATGGGCAGGTTTTTGTATGGTATCCCGGCGCGGAAGTATTCGCCCCACTTCACCGTCCATGCGAAACGGCGCCAGGTGTCCGGATGCCCCAGGTTCATCACGGGCAGGGCCGCCGCGCGGAGCGGCAGATAGAGATAAACGGACAGACCGAGAGCGATGAAGAATATGGACAGGAGCGCGAGTTCGATTCGGCGGGCTGAATCGGGCAGGGGCAGAACGGCCCACGAGATTATCAATGCCGGGGCATACAGGACAAGGGACTCGTGGTTGACAAGCCCCAGGCCGAAGAGGAACCCGGACAGCGCGAAATACCTCTCCGGTGAGAGCTTCCCGCGAGCGGCAAGCGCCCATGCATAAACAAGCGCCGATATGAAAAAACCGTTCAGCGCAAGCGGCTTGGTCACGACGGCCTGGGACCAGAGCGGCTTTACGAACGCGGGCAGAAGCGCGGCCATTGCACAGAGCAGCGGACGGTCGGAGATTTCAAGCAGTATAAAATACAGGACGAGAAGGGAGAGCGACGAGAAAAAAGCGCTTTGCAGGTTCGCCCGGTACGCGATGTTCCCGAGCGGCAGGAAGGAGAAGAGCTTACCGATCATGCCCATGACGGGATAGCCCGGCTGATGCGAAATTCCGAGACACCAAGACGCGGAGATGAGGTCGCCGCTGTCCCAGAATGTTACCGTGGGCGCAAGGGTAATCAGGTATACAATGAAGGAGCCGAAAAAGACGAACGCCCACATAATGCGGGCCGGGGAAATCCTGTCAAAAACTTGCCGCAATATATTCGACGCTGTTCTTGGCTCGCGCATCTACCCCAGCCTCGTTTAAAAGAGATAGAGCTTTTTGACGCAGGCGCTCATCGCCTGTGATTAAGAACGCGCGCTTGAGATAATCAATAGATAAAATTGGGTTTTTTTCTAACTGATTGGCAACATCTTCATAATAATTGGCTTGCGCATCCAGCTCATCGAGATATTTACGGAAGTTTTCTGCAAAAGCATCGTTATACTCAATGTATTCGGTTCTGATGAAATCGCTTGGAATTTCCGCATCGTTCGATTTAACTATAATTGTCACTACTGTCCGGTAAAAGTTAAAAAGGCATGGCCGTAAACCTCGATTTGTTGGATAATGGAGTTTGCGAGAACCCGTTACCAGCAAGGAGGTTTAGGCCATGCCCAGGCTTGGAACGATATTTTC